>CAZUAR010000040.1:64002-82626 GCA_964617845.1 uncultured Kofleriaceae bacterium
CGGCGGCATCGTCACCGGGAGCATCGTCACCGGGCGCATCGTTACCGGGAGCATCGCCTCCGGGAGCATCGCCTCCGGGAGCATCGTCATCGCCCGCGGCGGCAGCATCCTCGCTCTCGCCCTCGGCGGGCTCGCCGGAGACAAAGCCGCTGCTCGCAGCGGCGACGGGAGGCGCGTCGATCGGACGCATCTCCGTCGGCGCACCGCGAACCTCGCCGCCGACGGCGCCACCGCCGGCGAAGGGCGCGCTCGCCAAGCCCAACGCCTCGGGCCCCGCGACGCGCGCGGAGACCGTCGGAGCTGGCACGCAGGTCGGCGCGAACCCGATGCGCATGCCGGCCACGATTCCCGACGCGCCTCCGACGATCGTCACGCCGAACCCGCTCGCCGTGCTCGACCTCCCGAATCCCGCGCACGATCCACCGCCGCTCGCGCCTCCGCCGCGCGCGGATAGCGTGATCGATCTCGTCACGCGAAAGAGCGAGCCGGACATCGTTCCACTCGAGCAGCGCAAGAGCTCGACGCCCGACGCGCCCTCGTCGGTCTCGACGATCGATCTCGATCCCGACGAGCTCGAGTCGGACAACCTTCCCGACGAGCGAAGTCCATTTCCGCGCAGCGAGTCGGCGGTGATCGAAGGCCGCGCGTACGTGCCGCCGAGGCGCGCGAAGCGCGCGAGCGATGGGGACTACGGCGTCGACGAGGACGCGATGACCAACGCGGACGGCGCGGCGCGGTTGCGCGACCAGAACCAGGCACCGCCGCGACCACCGAGCGAGATCGCGCCATCGCGTCCGGGCAGCTACCTCGAGTACGCGCTCGCGGCCGGGCTCCCGCGCAAGGGCGGCACCGAGGCGCCGACGGCGATCCCAAACGAGCCGCCGGCGCGCGACTCCGAGATGAAGATCGAGCCCGTCCCGACGAAGGTGCTGGAGGCCGCGCTCCGGTTCGACTCCGAACCGAAGGCGGAGGCGTACGAGCCGGCACCATCGCCATCGCTCGCGCCGGTCACGCGGGCGGGCTCGGAGTTCGACATCCAGCCCGTGCCGACGAAGGTGCTGGACGCCGCGCTGCGGTTCGACTCGGAGCCGAGCCTGACGAGCGAGCCTCCAAAGCCCGCGCCGACGCCCGCCCCGAAGACCGCGCGGAAAGCAGACGTGCCGAAGGCGCCGCTCCCTCCGCCCGGTACACCGCCACCTTCGGCGCGCGCGGATCTCCCGAAGCTCGCGCTACGCGACTCGATGCCGTCGATCGGCAAGGTCGACACGCGCGTGCTCGAACACGCGCTTCGACCGGAGTCGGAGCCCGCGATCACGGTGTCTCGCGCGGACAGCGACTTCGACTACTCGTCGCTCGCGCTCGACAACGATAGCAGTGGCATCTCGATCGACGAGTCGGTCGATCTCGACGAGCCCGGCGATCTCGGCGAGCCCGGCGACTTCGGGCCCGCGATCGCGCCGATCCGTACGATGCAGCTCGCGGATCGCGAGCCGAGCGTGTCCGACGCGCGCGTGTACGGCGAGGAGCTGCCGATCCTCCAGCTCGCGGTCTACGAGACCAACGCGAACCTGGCTGCCGCGTCCGTGGCGATCAAGGAAGCAGGGCACGCGATCACGGTGAGCACGAGCGAGCGCGAGGGCCTCGAGCGCATCGGCATCGCGATGACCGATGGCCACATCGACGCGATCCTCGTCGGGATCCCGGGCGGCGAGGTGCTGATCAAGGCGGCGCTCGCGATGGCGCCGTGGGGACCGATCGTGATCGCGTCGTGTGCGGGCACCGCGAGCGAGGCGACGCACCAGGCGAACGCGGTCGGCGCGGATCTCGTCGCGATCCGGCCGCACGACGCGGACCGCCTGGGCCCGGTGCTGCTCGCGGCGGCGCGGATCCTCGAACAGCGCCGCGACTTCATGGCCGCGCAGCAAGGCCGCGAGGAGGATCTGCTGACGCGCCTCGGTAGCGACGCGGGCACCGACGAGGTCGGTGGTCTGCTCGCCTTCGACGCGTTCCAGCGCGCGATGGAGCTCGAGCTCAAGCGCGTGCGTCGCTATCAGTACGCGATGTCGCTCGGGCTGTTCTCGCTCGACATCGTGTCGACGCAAGCGCCGCCGGCGGGCATCAAGGGCATCCTGCGCGCGCGCGCCGGCAACGCGCTGCTGCACTCGATCCGCGACATCGACATGGCGACCGAGCTCGATCAGGATCGCTTCCTCGTCCTCTTGCCGTACACCGACCTCACCGGGGCGACCGAGGTCGCGCGGCGGATCATCGGAGCGGTCGGCGCGATCCCGCCCGTCGTCGCGTCCGGCGGCGAGTTCCAGCCCAGGCTCGTCGGTGCGATCGCGGGCGCGAAGCCGGGGCAGCAGCTCAGCTTCAACAAGCTGATCCGCGACGCGCAGCGCGCGCTCGAGGCCGCGCGTCGCGATGGCGCCGAGCTCGCGGTGCAGCCCTGATGTCACCGCTCTCGATCACCGGAGCGACGCGCGTGGCGGCGGTGCTCGGCTGGCCCGTCGAGCACTCGCGCAGCCCGCAGATGCTGAACGCGGCGTTCGAGGCGAGCGGCATCGACGCGGTGCTCGTTCCGATCGGCGTCGCGCCCGACGGGCTCGCGTCTGTCTTCGCCGGACTGCGCGCGATGCACGCTCTGGGAGCGAGCGTCACCGTGCCGCACAAGGTCGCCGTCGCGGCGCTGTGCGACGAGCTCGCCGTCGGCGCGCGCGTGATCGGCGCGGTCAACTGCGTGCACTTCGAGCACGACCGCGTCGTCGGCTACAACACCGACGAGGGTGGCTTCACCGACGGCCTCGTCACCGCGGGCTTCGATCTCGCGGGCAAGCGCACCGTGATCCTCGGCGCCGGCGGTGCCGCGCGCGCGGTCGCCTACGGCGTGCGAACCGGCCGCGCGGTCGAGGTCATCGCGCGCCGCAGCGTGGACTGGGCAACCGCGTGGCCGTGGACCGACGAGAACCTGCGCGACGCTTTCGCGCGCGCGGACCTCGTCGTCGACACGACGCCCGTCGCGCTCGGCGATCCCGCCGGCGAGGCCGCCTTCGTCGACGCGCTCCCGCTCGACTCGCTCGCTCCGCACGCGTGGGTCGCGTCGCTCGTCTATCACCGCACGCCGCTGTTGCTCGCGCGCGCGAAGGCACGCGGACACGCCGTCCTCGACGGAAGAGCGATGCTCGTCCATCAAGGTGCGCGCGCGTTCACGATCTGGACGGGGCGACCGGCGCCGATCGATGTGATGACACGCGCTCTCGAAGACGCCATCGCGGGTACGTGATCTGCAGCGATCGCGCCGCATGCGCCTCGTCTGTCGCATGTCATTGGCACTTCTGTGCCTCGGATTCACAGGTTCCGGTGTCGCATGGGCCGACTCGGCCCACCCCGCCTCGGTCGACTGGGTCGAGAGCCCGTTCGCGCCGCACCGCACCGTCGGCCCCGTCGCCCGCGTCGGCACCGTCGTCGGCTTCCTGTTCAACGAGCGCGTCGATGCGACAGCCGTCGGCCTCTCGGCGGGTATCGGCTATCGCTTCGGCCGCTTCGCCGTCGACACCGAGTACACGTATCTCCAGCTTCAAGAGCGCGGTCCGTCGGACACGCGCCTCGGCGACGGCCATCGCGTCAACCTGATCGGCCGCTTCGACGTGCTCCGCGCCGGGCCGCGCTACGTCGGCGGCAACTCGCTATTCTCCGTCTTCATCGAGGGCGGCGCCGGCGTCGCGTGGAACCTGTGGTTTCGCCCCGGCGCCGGCGAGCCCGCGCGCCTCGTGCCCGCCGACTCGAAGCGCATCGAGGGACAGGCCGGCTTCGGCATCGAGGTCGATCACCGGCTGCAGGAGCCGATCGGCTTTCCAAAGCGCATCGGGTGGTCGCTCGGCTGGCGGCTCGCCCTCGCGCCGCACGACGCGGAGGCGGCGTCGATCTGTCGCTCGACGGGAACGTCGTGTCGCGCAGCGCCGATGATGCCGGAAGAGCGCTACGTCGATCGCTCGATGCTGTTCCAGTCGACGTTCGGAATGATGTGGTGACCGTCGGCGGGCGCGCTCACTCGGGCTGCGGCGTCGATTGGCACTGCACGTCGTCGACGCACGTGCCCTGCTTGGACGAGCACTCCATCCGGTTCCCGTTCTCGTAGACGGGCTGGCCGTCCTCGCTCGTGAGCGGGTTCGACTTGCAGCAGCAGGTCTCGGCGGCGACGTCGTTCGAGCCTTTCGGATCGACCGTGGCCGGGCCTTTCGAGGATCCGCCGCCACACGCAGCGGCGACGAGGGCGGACACAAAGAAGCTGGCGAGGACGGTGCGCATGGCTTTCGTTACCACAACGAGCCCCTCGCGCGCCCCTTACAGCTGGATGGTCTTCCCGATCTCGAGGTTCATCTGCTTCACGCCGCGCGCGGTCTTCTTGAGCGCCGCGCCGAGCTCCGCGGGCGTGCCCTTGAGCGGCGGGAACGTGCCGTAGTGCATGCCCGCGATCGCCTTCGGCTTGACGAGGCGAGCGGCCTCGGCGGCGCGCGCGGGATCCATCGTGAAGTGACCACCGATGCACGCGAGCATGAGATCGACCTTCGCGAACTTCCCGATCAGCGACATGTCCTGGAACACGTCGGTGTCACCCGTGTGATAGAGCGTCGGGCCGCCCTTGATCGCGATGACGAAGCCGCCCGGGTTCCCGCCGGGCTTGTTGCCGTCGAGGTTCGAGCTGTGCACCGCGGGCACGAACGTGATCGCGACCTCGCCGTCGAGCGCGGTGATCGTGCCGCCGAAGTTGCCGCCGGTGTCCATGCCGTACTGGTCCTTCGGAAAGCCCGCGGCGACGATCGCGTTGCCGAGATCGAACGTCGCGACGAGCTTGCCCTTCGTGCGCTTCGCGATCGCGGCGGCGTCGCCGATGTGATCGCTGTGGCCGTGCGTGACGAGGATCAGGTCGCCGCCGATCGCAGCGACGTCGGTCTTGCCCTTCGGGTTCGACGGATTCGTGATCCACGGATCGACGAGGATCGTCTTGCCGGCGGGCGTCTTGATCGCGAACGCGGCGTGGCCGTACCAGGTCAGCTCCGTCTTCGCCTTGGCCGGCGGTGGCGCTTTCGGTTGCGCGGCCGCGCTGGCGACCGACGCGAGGACTGCGAACGTAACGAGGGTGCGCATGCGCGAAACACTACCCGAAACGACGAACGGCCCGCACCGTGCGGACCGTTCAGGGAGGGTAACGAAGCTAAGAAGGTGAGATCGAGATGGGACTGTGTGTTTCAGCCGTGCGTCGAATGACGGCGGATGAACGTCGGGACGTCGAGCTCGTTCTCGGTGTCGATCTCGCCCGACAGCACGGTGCGCATGCTCGGCCGCGACTGCGCGCGCTTGCGCTCGTTCGGTTGCACGAGCGGCGTGCCGTCGATCGGCGTGTTCGGACCCGAGCCGCTCGCCATGCGCTGCGAGACCTCGCCCTGCGGGATCGACTCGGCGAGCTCGGAGAGCGCGCGCTCGACCTCGCTGACCTCGTTGTCCGACGCCCAGGTGACGTCGATGTCCGGCTCGTCGACGACCTGCGCGGCCATCTTCTGAGCGCTCTGCGAGTGGCGCGGCGTGAGGATCGGCGCGGGATACTCCTTCGTCGTCTGCGTCGAGACGTCGTAGGGCAGCTGGATCTGCGACGCGGGCGGCAGCGTGTTCGAGAGCCGCATCTTCGGCGCGGGAGTCGGCGCCGGCGTGTAGTTCTGCTCGACGATCATCTGCGTCTTGCCCGCGCGGTCGAAGCCCGTCGCGATCACGGTGATGCGGACCTCTTCGGAGAGGTTGGGATCGATCACCGATCCGAAGATGATGTTCGCGTCTTCGTGCGCCGCCTGCTGGATCAGCGACGACGCCTCGTTGACCTCGTGCAGCGTCAGGTCCGGGCCACCCGTGATGTTGATCAGGATGCCGGTCGCGCCCTCGATGTTGACGTCCTCGAGGAGCGGCGAGCTGATCGCCATCTCCGCCGCCTCGGTCGCGCGCTTCTTGCCGGTGCCGATGCCGGTGCCCATGAGCGCGCGGCCCATGCCCGCCATGATCGTGCGCACGTCGGCGAAGTCGACGTTGATGAGACCGGGGACCGTCATGAGGTCGCTGATGCCCTGCACCGCGTTGAGCAGCACGGAGTCGGCCTTGCGGAACGCCTCGACCATCGACGTCGACTGACCGACGAGGCCGAGCAAGCGGTTGTTCGGGATCACGATCAGCGTGTCCACCGCCGCCGCGAGGCGATCGATGCCCTCGACCGCCTGGCGCGAGCGCTTCTTGCCCTCGAAGCCGAACGGCTTGGTCACGACACCGACGGTGAGCGCGCCGCAGTCGCGCGCGATCTGCGCGATGACCGGCGCGGCGCCGGTGCCCGTGCCGCCGCCCATGCCCGCGGTGACGAAGACCATGTCCGCGCCGCTGATCAAGTCGGCGATGTGCTGCATCGACTCTTCCGCGCTGCGGCGGCCGACGTCGGGGTTCGCGCCGGCGCCGAGCCCCTTGGTCAGCGCGTTGCCGAGCTGGATCTTGTGGGGGGCCATGTTGGCCTCGAGTGCCTGCATGTCCGTGTTCGCCACGACGAACTCGACGCCGTCGAGATTGCCGCTGATCATCGTGTTGACCGCGTTACCGCCGCCACCGCCGACGCCGATGACGAGGATCTTTGCGTGCGAGACGTCGTCGAATTCGATGAGTGCCATGGTTCTGGATTGCCCCCTTGGTAGGCCCATATGAAAGTGCAGGGGATCCCCGGGCAACTTTTTGATCTCCGACGGAGGAGTTTTGTTGCGATCCGGACGCGGCGGCGCATTTTCTTCGCCCGGCAAGACCGTCGTGAGATCGCCCGTCGCGTGTAACCACGGGGCCGGGACCGCGCTCCCATTGACGGATGCACCGCTCGTTCGCCCTGCTGCTCGTCGCTCCTGCCCTCGCCGTCGCCGAACCGAGGCCGCCGATCCGGCCCACGCTCGTCTACGAGGTCGGCCCGGCGTTCATCGCGCAGAACGACGGGCGCTATGGCGAGACGGGCACGCGCTACAAGGCCGCCGATGTCGGACAGCGCGACAACCTCGTCAACGTGTCGCGCACGAGCCTCGAGCTGGGGATCGGCCGGCACACCGTGATCCTCCTGTACGCACCGTTCGACGTGACGACCCAGGTGCGCCTCGCCAAGTCGATCCAGTTTCGCGACGAGCTGTTCGCGGCGGGGACCGTCGTCGACCATCGCTACCTGTTCGACGGGTATCGCGGCTCGTACCTCTACCGCGTCGTCGACGAAGAGACGTTCGGCCTCGAGCTCGGTGGCTCGCTGCAGATCCGCAATGCCGACGTCGCGTTCGCGTCCGTCGACGGGATGCAGCGCGCACACCAGGACGACATCGGCCTCGTGTTCGCCGCCAAGGCGCGCGCCTGGTTGCGGCCGCACGCGCGCGGGCCGTGGGGCGCGCTCGAGGCCGACGGCTTCTCGACGTTCGGGCTGGTCGACGGCGTGAGCGGCGGCATCTACGACGTGCAGCTCGCGGCGGGCCAGCGCGTCGGTCGCGGCATCGACGTCGTCCTCGGGGCGCGCCTGCTCGGCGGCGGTGCCGACGTCGAGGATCAGAACATCGAGAACTGGGCCAACTTCATCACGTTCACCGCGGGCCTGCGGATCGAGCTCGACACGCTCGTCGGCGCCACCGACCGCTCCGATCGCCTGTAGCGCGCGATCAGAACATCTCGGCCAGCCGCGACCACGCCCGCTTGAACATGCCGGGGCGATCGTCGCTGCGCGTCTGCACCTGCGGCATGCGGCCTTGCTCCGCGCCGAACATCACGAGGCCGACGCCGGTCGAGTAGCTCGGCGAGCGCACGACATCGACGAGGCCGCCGATCTTCGTCGGCGCCCCGCGGCGCGTCGGCAGCTTCATCACCTGTTCGGCGATCTCGGCGGTGCCTTCCATCACGGTCGCGCCGCCGGTGAGCACGACGCCCGCGGCGAGCGCGTCGAAGTAGCCCGAGCGCACGAGGTCCTTCTTCACGTACTCGAAGATCTCCTCGATGCGCGGCTCGATCACCTGCACGAGCTCGTTGCGCGCGAGGCGGCGCGGACCGCGACCGCCCGTCGACGGGACCTCCATCATCTCGCCGCGCTCGACGAGCTCGGACCACGCGCAGCCGTACTTGCGCTTCAGCTTCTCGGCAGCCTCGAGAGGGGTGCGGAGCAGCGTCGCGATGTCGTTGGTGACGCGCTCGCCCCCGAGCTCGATCACCGACGTATGCACGATGGCGCCGTCCGCGTAGACCATGATGTCGCACGTGCCGCCGCCGATATCGACGAGCGCGACGCCGAGCTCCTTCTCGTCCTCCTCGAGGACGGCCTGCGAGGCGGCGAGCGACTCGAGCACGATGTCCGCGACCTGCAGGTTGCAACGGTTCGCGCACCGGATGACGTTCTGCGCCGAGGCGACCAGCGTCGTGACGATGTGGACCTTGGCCTCGAGGCGAACGCCGGCCATGCCGAGCGGATCGCGAATGCCGTCCTGATCGTCGACGATGTACTGCTGCGGCAGCACGTGAAGCACCTCGCGATCCATCGGGATCGCGACGGCCTTCGCCGCCTCGATCACGCGCGACACGTCGGCGTCGCGGACCTCCTTGTCCTTGACCGCGACGATGCCGTGCGAGTTCAGGCCGCGCACGTTGGGACCGGAGATCGCGGCGTACACGGAGCTGATCTCGCAGCCCGCCATGTTCTCGGCCTCGTCGACCGCCTGGCGGATCGACGACACGGTGGCGTCGATGTTGACCACGTTGCCGCGCCGCATTCCCTTCGATGGCGCGGTGCCGATGCCGATGATGTCGACGCCATCCTCGGTGACCTCGCCGACGATGCACGCGATCTTGGTGGTGCCGATGTCGAGGCCGACGATGATCTCGCTGCTCTTGGTCTTGGCCATGGGAGTGCTTTTCAGTCCTTCTTGGGTTCGTGGGTGTCAGCAGGTTCCAGTAGACCCACGGTCACCTGATCGGCGCGTGCGTCGAGATGGAGTGCGCGAGCGCGCTCGCGCTCGGCGTCGGAGAGGTCGGCCCACACCGCGTCGAATGTCGCCATGCGGGCGGCGAGCTGCGGCAAGGACGCCAGCGGTCCGAGCTGGATGGCCGTCGCGTGGTCGTACGTGCGCAGCGTCAGCGCGCGGTGCGCGTCGACGTAGAGCTCGCCGATCGCGGGGCGCGCGGGATCCGCGGTCCACGCGTTCAACGCGGCGAGCGCGGTGGTGATCGTCTGCGCCGTGCCGTCGGGATCCGCCTCGTAGTCCTCGCGCGAGATCCCGGTGATCACGGGGAGCCCTTCGCCGTCGCCGGTCTCGAGCTGCGCGCGCTTGAACGGATGGCCGCTCGTGTCGACGAGGTACAGCTCGCCCAGATCGACGACCGCCGCGGGCGCGTGCTCGCTGATCTCGACGACGATCGTGTCGGGCAGCACGCGGCGCGCCGACGCGGACGCGATCCACGGCGTGGCGCGAAGCGCGTTCGTGATGCGGTCGAGGTTGGACGCGAACACGTTGTCGCCGACCTTCACGGGCAGCGCCGCGCGGACCTGATCCTCCGTGAGGTGATGCTCTCCGTCGATCCGGATCTCCACGATCGCGAAGCGCTCGTCGGTGGTGAGGAAGCGATAGCCGAGCCACGCGCCGGTGCCGACCGTCGCGATCGCGGCGGTGGCGGCGAGTGCGGGCAGCGAGCGACGAACCGCGCGACCGCATCCATCGGCGATCTCGCGCGGCTTCGGCAGCCGCGACCACAGCGATCCCGGACGGCGGCGATTCTTCGCGCGCGCGCGCAGCGTCAACCGCGAGGCGGCCGGAACCTGGGGTTCCGAGCTGGCGCGGGCCGACTTCGTTCCCCCGCGACGGGATCGATCCATGATTGGGAAATACGCATGCGCGGAGGGGGTGGGCAATTTTTTGGAGGCTGCCGAGATCTTTTGATCTTTCGACAGCGCAGGCTCAGATCATCCGACCTGAACAGGCGTGTATCTCGTCCGTGGATCTCGGGGCGAGCTGTGGCACCATCAGCACGATGACCCGCTGGCTCGCCGCGCTGTTCGTCTCGCTGTTCGTGCTGTCGACGAGCGCACCCGCGGATGCGCAGGCGTTCAAGCCGAAGGCAAAGTCTTCCAAGCCGGCCAAGAAGGCGGCGAAGAAGTCGACGCCGAAGAAGGCGGTCAAGAAGAAGAGCTCGAAGAAGAAGTCGCGCGCATCGGAGACGTCGGGCCGCCCCGACGACCTCACGCCCGACGAGGACAAGAAGAAGAAGAGCGACGAAGACGACGACGACTACGTGCTGATCGAAGACGACGAGGAGTAGCTCTTCGCGTCAGTTCGACGGGCACGGAGGGCGTTCGGCGATCTCGAGCGTGGCCAGGTAGAGCTGGCCGCCGATCGACTTGAAGCCGAACCGGTAATCGCGATCGTGGGAGACGCACGCGGTGCGCTCGCACTTCTTGAACGCGCGGATCATGTCGTCGACCTCGGGTACGACGATCTCGCTCTTGGGGACGAGCGTGACCTCGCGAGCCGTGTGCGGATCGCCGTCGCCGTCGGTGTCGACCTCGCCGAGCGCGTCGTACGTGATCGTGACGCGCTCGAGCCCCTTGGGCGGGACGTACTGCGCGAGCAGCGAGGGCTCGTCGTTGGCCTGGAGCCGCTCGTACGCCGCGAGCACGCACAGCGCGCGCATCATCGCGGCTTGCGATGACGTGCGCGGCCTGGTCGGCACGAAGCGCTTGTCGCCGTGCTGCAACAGCGCGCGCGCCGCATGCGCCGCGACGACGCAGTCCTTCGACTTCGCGGCGGCGACGAGCGCGGCCTTCGTGTCTGCGCCGAGCGTGACCTCGGTCGACAGCAGCTCGTCCATCGCGTCGGTGCGACCCTTGGGCTGCATCTTCTCGTCGGCGATCGCGGCGACGAACACCGCGCGGTGGCCCTGCGCGGACAGGATCTCGAGGGCGCCGTCGATGTGGAACTTCGTCGCGGCGGTGATCACGTGCGCTTCGTCGAGCTCGCCGAGCTGGCCGTTGGCGACGTCGCGCTGGCCCGCTCGATACGCTCGGTCGATCAGCTCGAGGCGCGCGTCTTGATCGCGCTCGGGGATCACCTCGATCGCGCTCGCGACCAGCTCCGACTCCGGCGGCGGGATCGTGGCGATCGACCGCAGCGAGTCCATCACCATCGGCACGTCGTCGTCCTCGAGCGCGTTGATCGACCACATCGCGAGCATGCGGCGCAGACACGGATCGTTCACGTTCGCGCCCGGCTTCGGCCGCTCGACGTCGAGCACGAGCGGCGCGCAGTCCGCGGGAGGCACGGGCTTCGCGCACGTGAAGTTGCCCTGCTTCAGCATCCACATCCCGAGCACGCGAGCCTGCGCGTCGGGGACCTCGTCGAGCTTCATCTCCCAGTCGTCACCCGTCGGCGCGATCTTCGCCCACACCGCCGCGACGTCCGCGTCGGTCAGCATCGGCGTGTTCGCCCAATCGATCGCGAGCAGCGGCGCGGGCGGCGTGTACTCCTCCATGGGCTCCACCGCTGCATCGCGCGGTGCGGGTGCAACGACCGGCGGTGTCGGTGGCGCTGCCGTCTGGGGCGTTCCGCCACACGCTGCCACCGCGACAAGTAGTGCGGTGTGTCTGAATCGCGATCGAAAGCTCACGTCTATGGAGACCCGCTCGTCGAAGAGCGGTTTCAGCAGAAGTATAGTGCGCGAGCTTTCACGAGGAGAGACGAGATGAAGACCTTTTCCCGGATCGCCATCGCGATGCTGACGATGTCCACGGTCGCCGTCGCTCAGCCAAAGTCGGACAAGGCGACGGTGCCGCCCGAGCTGATCGACATGGCGAAGGCGGTGACGGGCACGTGGAAGTGCAAGGGCGAGTCGTTCGAGCGCGATGGCTCGAAGGTCGCCATCACGGCGACGAACAGGGTGAAGGCCGATCTCGACAAGTGGTGGATCGCCGAGACGATGGACGTGAAGGGCATGAAGACGCCCTTCAAGATGGTGACGTACACGACGTACGACGCCGCGTCGAAGAAGTGGCGCCGCATCGGTCTCGACAACGAGGGCGCCCACATGATCGGCACCGCGGACGCGACGCCGATGGGCCAGCCGATGGTGTTCAACCTCGACACCCTCGGGCCGATGGGCGGCGGGCAGTTTCGCGATCACGTCGATCCGTCGGATCTCAAGGCCGGCCTCAAGGCCTGGGGCGAGATGTCGACGGACAAGGGCAAGTCGTGGACGAAGGTCTACGCGATGACCTGCAAGAAGTAGCGAGCGACTAGATCATCGTCGCGCTCGCGAGGATCTCCTCGCACAGCGTCGCGTAGTCCATGCCGATCGACTTCGCGATCTTCGGCAGCAGCGATGTCGCCGTCATGCCGGGCAGCGTGTTCACCTCGAGCACGAACGGCTCGCCCGCGCGGGTGATGCGCAGATCGGGTCGCGCGTGCCCGCTGCATCCGAGTGCGTGGTACGCGGCGAGCGCGAGCTCGTGTGCCCGCTCGACGACGTTCGCCGGCAGCTCCGGCGGAATGAGGTACTTCGTGTCGGTGCGTTTGTACTTCGCTTCGTAGTCGTAGAACTTCGTCGCGGGGCGCACCTCGACGGAGCCGAGCACGCGGCCGTTCAAGATGCCGACGAAGACCTCGGTGCCCGCGATGTAGTCCTCGACGATCACCGGCCCGTGAAACGCGCGCGCGAGATCGAGTGCCGCCGGCAGCTCGTCGGCGCGTTCGACGATCGACACGCCGACCGAGCTGCCCTCGTTCGCGGGCTTCACGACGAACGGATACTCGAGCGCGATCGCGGGATCGTTGCCGCCCTCGTGCGAGAGCAGTTGCCACCTCGGCGTCGGCACGCCGTTGCTCTCGAAGATCCGCTTCGACATGACCTTGTCCATCGCGAGCGCGCTCGCGAGAACGCCCGAGCCGCTGCACGGGATGCGCATGCACGAGCAGAGGCCCTGCACGGCGCCATCCTCGCCGTACGTGCCGTGCAGCGCGTTCCACACGACCTCGGCGCGCGCGTCCTCGAGCAGTCGAGGGAGGCTCGTGCCGTCCTTCCAGTCGATCCCGACGGCGTCCCAGCCGTTGCCCTGGAGCGCCGCGAGGACGCCCGCGCCCGTGTTGAGGGAGACCTCGCGCTCGGCGCTGAGGCCGCCCATGACGACGGCGACGCGTTTGCCTGCGAACGTATGCGGCATGACTTCTTCTACATCCGCGCCCGCGCTACAAGCCAGCGCATGAGCGAAGACGGTTGGCGCGCAGCACGTATTGCAGCTCGTGTGGTGGCGGGACCGATGGGCAGCATGGGCGTCAACATCCTGCGGGATCCCAAGGGCTGGGATCCGGTGGTGCCGGCCGACCTGCACAGCTCGAGGCTGCCGCCCGTCGCCGAGGACGGCACGTGCGAGTGCATCCAGTGCAAGGCGCGGCATCCGTTCACCGCGATGACAATCGTCCACGAGATGTACTTCTGCCCGGCGTGCGAGGGGCTCAACGCGCGCCGACAGGCCGAGGCGGCGGCGATCGGCGTCGACGTGGACAACGTGAAGATCGGGCGCAACTGGACCGGTACGATCGTCGGCGCCGCGGTCGGGCTCGCGGCGCTCGGCGTCTGCGTGGCGATCTATCTGAGCTGATCTTCCGACGAGAAGTGTCGATCTCGTTCGGCACGGCGAGGGAGAGCGTCCCACCGCGATCCCCATCCGCGACCGCGGGATGTCCGGACAACTTGCGCAGCAATGCGCAGTTCGCGCGAGATCGGAGCGATGCGGGGTTGGAACGGTTTCTGAAACACGTTTCAGGTTATGCGTTGGACTCTCGTACTCGTCTGCGTCGCGGGGTGTTCGGCAACCATGGACGGCAGCGCGGGCACCGAGGAGACCTGCGAGGGACCGCTCGGCCCGGCGCTGTCGATGAGCGAGATCGGCAGCATGAACGCGTGCTGCCAGGCCAACGCCGGCCAGGCGCACTGCATGGCCAACGACAACCTGCCCGCGGAGCTGATGCCGTTCGTCGAGGCGTGCGACGCGAGCAGCTCGTGCATCCCGGACTCGTTCCTCAAGACCGGCGGCGCGCAGCCGCCCGCCTCGTGCACCGCGTTCGGCGGTGACGGCGTGTGCCTCTCGATCTGCATCCCGCAGGTCGCCGAGAACCAGGGCCTGTTGCGCCCGGACACGTGCACCGGCGTCGACGAGCTGTGCGTGCCGTGCATCAGCCCGATCGACAACATGCCGACCGGCGCGTGCGATCTGCGCGAGCTCGCGACGTGCGATGGCGGCGGCGACAACAACGCGACCCCGCCGCCGAACAGCTGCGACGATCCGAACACGTGCAACTACGAGGCGAGCTGCCCGCCGGTGCTCGATCCCGCGCCGCTGACGGCGTGCGCACCGGACGCGCACTGCGTCGACACCGCGCTCGTGCCCGCAGAGTCCGCGGCGCAGCTCGCGACGTGCGCCGACGCGACGAAGCTGTGCGTGCCCGACATCTTCATCAAGACGGGCGGCAAGTTCACGCCGCCGACGTGCCGCTCGGTCAACGACGCCGAGGGGCGTTGCCTGTCACTGGCGCTCCCCGACGTGAAGGCGCAGGAAGGGTTGCTGCCGCAGGCGACGTGCGCGGCGACCGAGCGGTGCACGCCGTGCTACTCGCCGATCGACGGCATGCCGACCGGCGCTTGCTCGCAGTCGTGCGACACCGGGCCGACGGAGCCGGCGAAGACGTTCACCGCGTGCTGCGAGGGTCGCGGCAAGTGCGTCAACGCGACGTCGATCCCCGACGACCAGGAGGGCAACCTCGACGACGGCGACGATGCGTGCGTCGAAGACGTCGAGCTGTGCGTCCCCGATCAGATCCTGAACAACGGCCCGTTCACGACGTGCAACGCGAACAGCTTCATCCTCGGCGACTACACCGGCGTGTGCCTCTCGGACTGCCTCGACTTCGGCATCCAGGGCATCGCGCTCGCGCGCGGCAACTGCATGAACGACTTCAAGTGTGCGCCGTGCACCCAGAACGGTGAGCCGACGGGCGCGCCGGGCTGCCCGCCCTGAACGTGATGGCTCGCGTGCATGAATCCCGCGAGCCGCGCTACGTTCTAACGGTGATGCGCCTTGTTGCTGCCGTCGGGCTCGCGCTCGCGCTCGTGACTCCGCGAGTCGCGGACGCGTGCGACGAGTTCATCATCGAGTCGAAGGTGTTCGAGAAGGCCGCGCGCGGCGGCATCCTCGTGAGGTTTCACGCGAGCCCGACGAAGGGCCCGGCGTACGAAGCGCCCCTCGTCAACAAGAAGTGGAAGTTCAAGCTCGCGAACAAGCGCGCGATCGCACCGAAGGTGAAGCTGATCGCGCCGGGGCTCGCGGTCGTGACGCTGCCCAAGGGGGTCCAGGCGGGAGTGCTCGTCGACGGCGAGAGGCGCGTCGCGGAGCTCGATGCGATCGACGAGGACGAGCCGCGCCTCGACGAGCCCGAGGTCAGCGCGGTGGTGATGAGCTCGACCGGCGGCAAGGCGCCGTCGACGAAGGTGACGGTCCACGTCGTCGGGCAAGTGCCGCGGAGCGCCGTCGCGATCGTGCTCGCGAACGCGAAGGGCGAGCCGATGACGTTCGGGATGATCGAGCCGGGCCAGCCGCTCGTCGCGTTCGAGACCAAGGTGTGCTCGCTCGTGCCACCGGACACGATCGAGCCGCGCGTGGGGCAGAAGGTGAAGGCGTTCTGGGTCGATCAGTTCGGCCGCGTGTCGCCGCGCTCGGAGCTCGTCAAGATCACCGAGGAGGCGCCGCCGGCGAAGGGGAAGGTGCGCGAATGAAGCGGCTCGTCGTCGTTGTCGTCGTCGTCGTCGCGGGCTCGCTCGGGCTCGCGCGGTCCGCCGACGCGAAGTGCGCGATGCAGCACCTGTCGGCGGAGGTGCTGCCCGATGCGCCCGGCGGTGCGATCGTGATGCTGACGTCGTCGAGCTACGATGACCCCGGCACCGACGACACGTCGGCATGGAAGCTGCGCGTCGCCGGCCAGACGATCGCGCCGGTGATCGACGTCCTCGCGCCGGGCCTGTCGGTGTATCGCGTGCCGAAAGGCCTGACCGAGGCCGAGCTGACCGACGGTACGTCGACGCTGGCGAAGATCGGCGCGCGGACGGGCAAGCCGCTGCCGGCGCCGGTGGTGACGTCGGTGACGCACTCGAGCCCCGACGGTGGCCGCTACCGCAGCTCGCGCACGACCGCGGAGATCAGGGGCGACGTGCCCGCCGATGCGATCGCGGTCGTGATCACCGATGCCAAGGGCACCGCGCTGTCGTGGGGGCGGGTGAACGTTCCGGGCGCCGCCGTCACTCCGTACTTCCATGGCCGCTGCGGCGTGCTGCCGAACGGCACCGTCGAGCCCAAGGTCGGCAGCCGCGTGCGGCTGTTCTGGGTCGACAAGTACGGGCGCGCGTCTGCGAAATCCGCCGCGATCAAGGTGGCCAAGGCCCCGTAACCAGCGACGGGAATCGTGGGTCACCGGGGGGCGTTATCTGGTAAGAAGCGCCCACCCCATGTTTCGCAAGCAAGACACCAAGATCCACTTCGTCGGCATCGGCGGCATGGGCATGTGCGGCATCGCCGAGGTGCTCGCGAACATGGGCTACCGCGTGTCCGGCTCGGACAACAACGAGACCGAGATCACCCGCCACCTCGCGCGCATCGGCTGCACGATCGCGCGCGGACATCGCGCCGACAACCTCGGCGAGGCGGACGTCGTCGTCGTGTCGAGCGCGATCAAGGGCTACAACCCCGAGGTCGAAGCGGCGCGCGCGCGGCAGATCCCCGTCATCCCGCGCGCCGAGATGCTCGGCGAGCTGATGCGCATGAAGTACGCGATCGCGGTCGCGGGCGCGCACGGCAAGACCACGTCGACGACGATGATGCATACCGTGCTCATGGCCGGCGGCTACGATCCGACGGCGGTGATCGGCGGGCGCGTGAACTCGCTCGGCCTCGCGAACGCGCGCTGGGGCAAGTCGGACTACCTCGTCGCCGAGGCGGACGAGTCGGACGGCTCGTTCCTCACGCTGTCGCCGACGGTGGCGATCGTCACCAACGTCGATCCCGAGCACCTCGATCACTACGGCACGTTCGAGAACGTGAAGAAGGCGTTCACCGACTTCTGCAACCGCGTCCCGTTCTACGGCGTCAGCGCGCTGTGCATGGACAACCCGGGCGTGCGCGAGATCCTGCCGAACCTGACCAAGCGGTTCACGACCTTCGGCATCACGTCGCAGGCGACGTTCCGCGCGCGCAACGTGCGTCCCGACGGGCTCTCGACGAAGTTCGTGGCGTGGAAGCACGCGACCGAGCTCGGTGAGGTCACGCTGCCGATGCCGGGCGCGCACAACGTGCTCAACGCGCTCGGGGTCCTCGCGATCGCCGACTTCATGGGCATCCCGTTCGAGACGTACGTCAAGGCGCTCTCGCAGTTCGAAGGTGTCTCGCGGCGCTTCACCGTGCGCGGCGAGGTCGGCGGCGTGACCGTCGTCGACGATTTCGGCCACCACCCCGCCGAGGTCAAGGCCACGCTCGACGGCGCGCGGACGTCGTTCGCCGGTCGCCGCATCATCGCGGCGTTCCAGCCGCACCGCTACACGCGCACGCGCGACCAGCTGACCGAGTTCGCGCGCGCGTTCCACGACGCCGACAAGGTCGTGGTCTGCGACATCGCCGCCGCGGGCGAGAAGCCGATCGAGGGCGTGTCGTCGGAGATCGTCGTTCGCAACGCGCGCGAGGCCGGACACCGCGACATCACGTACATCCCCAAGCGCGAGGACGTGGCCGCGTGGCTCGATCAGCACGCGAGGCCGGGCGACCTCGTGATCACCCTCGGTGCGGGCAACATCCAGCTCACGTGCAACGAGATCATCGCGCTGCTCGAGAAGCGCCTCGGCGCGGCGACGAAGAAGAACCTCGTCAAGATCGACGAGTCGAGCGCCACGGTCGCGCGATGACCCGGCTCCTCGCGATCGCGCTGTTCTCGCTCGCGGCCTGCAAGCAGGCCAAGGAGCCCACGCCCGCGGGCGAGCTCTTGACCAAGGTGCGCGACCTCGCGGCGAAGGCCTGTGCGTGCACGGACCGCGCGTGCGTCGAGCCGTTGATGCGCGAGTGGAACGCGCTGACCACGGCGATCGGCGAGGGCGGCGAGGTCAGCGGCGGCACGTTCACTGAGGAGCAGGTCGAAGGCCTCGCGACCGAGGACGAGCGGTTCATGAAATGCGCGGCGAAGTTCGAGTGAAGCTCGAGTAAAGAGGAGCTATGAGAGCAGCGTGGATCGTGGTGGGGCTCGCGCTCGCGGGCTGCGGCAAGAAGGAAAACGCATCGAGCAGCGGCAGCGCGGGCTCCGGCAGCGCGGGCTCCGGTAGCGCCGTCGCCGGCAGCGCTGCGGGCAGCGCGACCGCGGGGAGCGCCGCGGCGCCGACGTGCGATCTCGCCGGCCGCTATCGGCTGCGCTTCTCGTCGAACGGCAGCACCGGGTGGTGGTTCCGGTTCACGGTCGCCATCGACAAGTCCGACGAACGTCGGACGCGTAGCACTCCCGAAGGGAGTGCGAAGGT
>CAZUAR010000041.1:0-73175 GCA_964617845.1 uncultured Kofleriaceae bacterium
GGGTCGTCCGGAAACTTGTTCAACCAATAACAAGGGAAAGTAGACCTACCAATGCATCGACTAGTAGTGGTCGCCGCCGCCTTGCTGGGCGCGTGCGGCGTCGACACCGATGATCGTCCCGCCACGCTCGAGTACATCACCGCCGCGATCCTGGCGCCGAACTGCGGGAACGCGCAGTGCCACTCGTCGTTCCGGCGCGTCGATGACTACGCGTTCGATACGATCGAAGAAACGCGGATCACGCTGACGACCTACCAGGGCCTGGTCGTTCCGAGCGAGCCGAACGAGTCGGTGCTGTACCAGGTGCTGGTGTCGCCGGGCGGCGAGAACCAGGCGCCGCGCATGCCGTACGATCAGCCGATCCCCAACCGCGATGTCGAGCTCATCTATCACTGGATCGACGAGGGCGCCGAAGGGATCGTGATCCCGTGATGCGCACCGTCGTCCTCGGTGCCGCGTTCGTGCTGCTCGCGCTCGCGGGGAACGCCGAGGCGTACCCGCAGTACCAGCTGAGCCACGACCAGACGTGCACCGGCTGTCACCTCTCGCCGGCGGGCGGGAACCTCCTCAACGAGAACGGTCTCGCGGCCGCGGAGTCGATGTCGCAGTTCGGGACCGCGCCCGAGTTCTTCTACGGAAAGCTCGGCACGCCGGACTGGCTCCATCTCGGCGGTGACCTGCGTGGATCCGCCGGCTACATCCAGACGCCCGAGAAGGTCCTCGCCGCGTTCCCGATGCAGATCGAGCTCTACGCGTCGGCGAAGTTCTCGAGCTTCACGATCCACGCGAACGTCGGTCCGCGTCCGTCCCAGTTCGGCAACGAGGCGGCGACGTACGTGTGGGCACGCGAGCACTACGTGATGTGGCAGCAGAAGCCCGACGAGGGCAGCGGCCTCTACGCGCGCGTCGGCCGGTTCATGCCGGTGTTCGGGCTTCGCCTCGCGGAGCACCCGACGTACACGCGCCGGTTCGGCGGCGTGCCGCTGTACGGCGACACGTATGGCCTCCACGTCGCGTACATCGATCCGAAGTTCGAAGCGCACGCGACCGGCTTCATCGAGGACCCGTTGATCAGCCCGGTCGTCCATGACTCCGGTGGCGCGGTGTACGCGGAGTACCGCATCACCGAGCGCTTCCAGGCCGGCGCGGAGGCGATGATCACCAAGAGCGACGACGACAAGAAGTTCCGTTACGGCGTCACCGCGAAGCTGCACATCCCCGAGGCGCAGCTGCTCCTGCAGACGGAGTGGCAGTTCTACAACCAGGTGATCGACACGACGCCGACCAACCCCGTCGGTGGCGCACCCGTGCAGATCCTCGGCAACGTGATGGGAACGCTCTCGCTCAACGACTTCGTGCAAGTCGACATCGGCGTCGGCTACTACAACACGAACATTCGCATCAGCGAGCTCGATCGCGAGTGCGCGGACCTCAACGTTCGCTACACGCTGACCTCGCACATCGAGCTGCAGCTCAACACGCGCCTCGAGATGTTCACGCTCGGCAAGGGCGGGCCGACGGCGGCGTACGCGCTCGGCCAGCTGCACTATCGTCTGTAAGGAAATCGCAAGCGGCTGCTAACGCCGCGCGCCTCTCGACGTCTTCGGCGGTACAGGAAGACGATGACGACGACGCTGATCGGCGCGCGCGAGCGATGCGTCGCGTGAAGCGTCTGCGTCCTCGGCTGATCCGAACGCGCCGGCGTGCTCGTCGGCATTCCAACCGCCGACTCGTCGGCACGAACCCTCGTCGGAGAACACCATGAAGAACCTGACCCGCCATCCGATCAAGAAGCTCCTCGCCGTCGTCACCTTTGTCGGCGCCACCTCCTCCGCGGCGATCGCCGCGCCTCGCACCCTCGCGAACGGTGCGCCCGCGCCGGGCAACACGGTGGCGAAGGGCTACCGGCAAGAGCCCGCCTCCCTCACGCTCCAGATGGAGCGCGCACGCGCCGCGCTCGTCGCCGCGATCACCGAGGAGAAGCTCGCGAAGCAGCAGCTGATCGCGAGCCCGCGCACGCTGCCCAACGGTGCGCCCGCGTGCGGCAACACGGGCGGCAAGGCACCCCCGTGCACCGCGGACATCGCGAACGAGCTCCACGAGCAGCGCATCGCTCGCGTGCGCGAGGCCGAGAAGGCCGTGAAGCTCGCGCGCGCGCGACTGCACGAGGCCACGCGCAAGGTCGCGATGCAGAAGCGGGGCGGTGGGTCGCGCGCGATCGTCGCCGCCGACGACGACGTGTCGTAGCTCGCGGGCGTGCGCACGCGCTTACAGCGTCCTTACACGCGATGCGGAATTTCGCGTCGTACGATCGGGTTGCGACCAGGACGCCGATCGCGCGTCGAGGAGGTCTGCGTGAGCGTGACGAGGACTGCCGTGAAGGTTCCGATGAAGAAGCTGCTCGCGGTCGTGACCCTCGTCGGGACCGCGTCCGGTGGTGCGATCGCGGTGAGCGCGTCGTCACCCGAGCCGGCGTCGTGCGCTGCACCGATCGCCGTCGACGTGATCGAGGTGCCGGCGCCGCCGGTGCGCGAGGTCGTCGCTCCCGAGCCCGTGCAGATCGTCACGATCCAGCCGCTCGCGCTCGGCAACGGATGGCCCGCGTGCGGCAACCTCGTCGACAAGGCCGGGCGCCTGCGTGGACGGCCGTGCCCGCCGGCGGAGCAACAGGCCGCGAGCGTCGTCGTCCGCTCGACGCTGGTCGGGGTCCGCGAGTGACGCGTGTAGGTCTCGCTATCCACGCGAAACCGCGCGCGCGGATCGAGATCGCGAGCGTTGCTAACACTCGCGCTCGAGGCTCGTCCTGGGCAGAGAAGGAGCGAGACGCATGAAGAAGAAGGCGACGAAGTTATTGGCGGTGGTCGCGATCGCGACGAGCCCCGGGATCGTTTCGGCGGAGCCCCGCGCGAACGCCACGGCGAGCACGAGGTCGGCGACGGCGACGGCGACGGCGACGGCACCGGCGACGCCGAACGACGTCGTGGCGGACGAGAGCCCGACGAACTGGAACGCGGCGGTAACGTTCGTCGACACGTTCACGGTCTCGTACGCGCGAGCCCGACAGATGCCGTCGGGTGAGCTCGCGATCGTCGCGCAGCCGCGGCAGATGCCATCGGGGGCCCCGGCGTGCGGCAACGTCGCGTCGCGCGCGCCGCGCACCGCCGAGTGCGTCCCGGCGCCGGCCGCGGCACCGATGCTCGCGGCAACGAACGACAGCACGACGCCGACGACCGCGCGTCGAGAACAGACCGCGACCGCGCATCGAGAGAAGACGACGGTCGCGCGTCGAGAGAAGACCACGGTGGCGCATCGAGAGCCGACCACGATCACGACGTCGATCGCGCGCCGGGCACAGACGGCGACGCGCTCGCGCGTCACGGGAGATCACCGATGACCTTCGAGCTGTCCTGGCGCGGTGGCGCCACCGAGAAGCGCTTGCATGCTCGCCGGCCCGGCATCGAGGACCTGCCGTGGGGCTCGCTCGCGCTCGAGCACTATCCCGCGGAGTACGGGATCGAGGCGCGGCGCATCTGGAGCAACGGCGTGTTCACCGAGTACGCGAGCGCGGCCGCGTTCTCCGAGCTGACGACCGCGCTGCTCCAGTGCGGCGCGCCGGTCGACCTGGTGGCGATGAGCGCGGACATCGTCGTCGACGAGCTGTTCCATGTCGAGCTCAGCTCGCGGCTCACGATGGAGCTCGGCGGCGCGATGCCGCTCGACTTCGATCTCGCGAAGATCGCGCCGGTCACGACGCCGGGCGTGCGGCCGATCATGCGCGCGGCGGAGATCGCGGTGGTGACGTCGTGCGTGAGCGAATCGCTGAGCGTGCCCGCGATGGCGCGGTCGAAGGCGCTCGCGGGCGAGCCGCTCGTCAAGGCGGTGCTCGAGCGTTTGCTCGCGGATGAAGGTCCGCATGCGCGGCTCGGGTTCTGGTTCCTCGACTGGGCGGATGACGAGCTGACGGATCAGGAGCGCGCACAGCTCGCGAAGCTGTGCGTCGAGACCGTCGGCGTGTACGCGCCGCTGTGGAAGGAGACGGACGACTGCACCGCGTGCCCGATGCCGACCGGGCTCGGCGGGCACGACGCCGTCGGTCGCGCGGCGCTCAGGAGGGCGGTCGAGGCTTCGATCGCGAATCCGCTCGCGCGGTATGGCATCGCGATGGATCGCGACGCGCTTGCCGCGTATCTGTGACGCGCGCCGGCTCCGCCGCGCGCGGTCGCAGTGACGAGCGCGCACCGAGCTCGTGACGACTCGCGCGTGACGAGCGTCGCGTGCGATCGCGCCGCGCGTATCGCCTGTGGTCGCGCGAGCTGGGCTACGATGCCGGCCGTGAATTCGTACGCGCTGGTGGCGCATCGCTGGATCCTCGTGGCCTCGATCGTTCCGGCGACGGCATTCGCGCAGGGCGAGCCGCCCGCCGGTGACGCGAACGAGCCGGCGAGCGTACCGGCGACCGATGCGCCCGCGCCCGGGCCGGCGACGTCGACGCCACCCTCGGTGGACGCGCCGATCAAGCCCGCGCCCGATGCGGCGCCGGCGTTCACGTTCGAGCCGTTCGGGTTTCTGCGGCTTCAGTACAAGATCGTGCAGAACGATCCCTTCGTCGCGTTCGTCGGGCGCGACGATGGCTTCGAGCTGCAGAACGCGCGGTTCGGCGTGCACGGGCATCTGGGCGAGAAGGTCCGCTACAAGCTGTCGATCGACGGCGCGGTCGAC
Source organism: uncultured Kofleriaceae bacterium (assembly GCA_964617845.1). GTDB lineage: Bacteria > Myxococcota_A > Polyangia > Haliangiales > Haliangiaceae > JABFXX01. The sequence goes on from CAZUAR010000041.1 coordinate 4,720, forward strand.
GAGCGTGCGCAGGTCAACGTCCCCGACGGCAAGCTGCGCGTCGGCCTGCGCGATGCGTACGCGGACGTCGCGCTCGCGGGCAGCGCGGTGGTGCGCGCGGGATACTTCGAGACGCTCGTCGATCCGGATCTCGACGACGACACGCAGCGCGAGTTTGTCGATCGCCCGCTCGAGAGCCGTGGCGTGCGGCCGACGCAGGGCTTCCAGACCGACGGGCTGCCGCCGGGGCGATCGCTCGGCGCGGCGGTGCGCGTCGAGCCCGCGCAGCCGGCGAGCGGCGTGAAGATCGGCTTCGAGATCGCGGTGCAGAACGGCGCCGACGAGTTCGCGAGCGACAACGATAACGACGTGCCCGCGCTCTCGGCGAGCGTGCTCGCGCGATTGCCGAACCGCTCGTGGCTGGTCGCGAGCGGGCGATGGAACCGCCGCACCGACGGCGAGCTGCCGCTCCAGCGCGACGAGGATGACTTCCAGGGCTCCGCGGGCGCGCGCTTCGCCGCGGGACCGATCGCGTTCGGCGCGGGCGGCATCGTGCAGCGCACGCAGTTCCCGACGACGGGTGGTCCGGTGCGCAACGCGTACGGCGCGCACGCGATGGTGCTGGTCACGGTGCCGGGCGAGCTGCCGATCGCGTTCGGCTACCGGTTCGGGATCCTCGATCCGTCGAGCTTGATCCTCACGGATCGCGTCATGGAGCACAGCGCGGGCGCGGTGCTGTCGGTGCCATCGCTGCGACTGCGCGTGCAGCTCCAGCTCACGCACGCGGTGGAGCAGGGCGAGCGCGATCTGAAGAACGATCGCGCGCAGCTCGCCGCGGAGCTGTCGCTGTGAAGCGTGCGCTCGCGCTGCTGGTCGTCGTCGCGGCGTGCGGCGATTCGTCGCCGCGGGCGCGATCGCAGCGGCTCGGCGCGCTCGACGAGGCGATCGGCGGGCCGCACGCGGTCGGGCGCGTCGGCGATTTTCTCCTCGAGAACGATCAGATTCGCCTCGTGATCGCGGACACGGGCGTCACCAACGAGCCCGGGAAGGTCTCGACGTACGGGCGCGTGAACACGACGTACGGCGGATCGCTGGTCGACGCGGATCTCGTGCGCGTCGGCGCCGAGGGTGGGCACGGCAACGATCAGCTCGCCGAGCTCTTGCCGGGCTTTCTGTTCACGGTGATCAACCCGACCAACGTCTGCGTCCCGGTGCGCGCGACCGGCAATTGCCCGACCGATGCGGACAAGGCGAGCGGCGCGCAGCTCGCCGACGGCAGCGATGGGCGTCCGGCCGAGGTGATGGTCGTCGGCACCGGCGGCGATCTGTTGCAGATGGTCGCGGCGCTCAACACGGGCCTGTTGTTCCCCGCGAACCTCGAGCTGCGCAACATCTACCGGCTGTCGCCCGGCAAGAAGTACGTCGAGATCGAGACGGTCGTGAAGAACAACGCGCCGAACGGCGGCGCGCATCCGTTCCCGTATCTCGATCCGATGGAGATCGACGACCTCCTCGGTGGCTTCGTACCGAACCTGCCGATCGAGCTCAGCGTGCCGATGGGCCAGTTGCCGCTGTTCGGCGGAGAGCAGGAGCTGTTCGCGCCCGGCGTCGCGGGCTTCAACGTGAAGTTCGCGATCGAGGACACGTATCCGATCGCCGGCGGCTTCCCCGCGTTTCCGGGGATGGCGGTCGACTTCCTCGCGACCAAGGGCGAGGGCGTGTCGTACGGGCTCGCGATTCCCGACGCGCCGTCGAACTTCGTGTCGACGTACGCGAGCGGCTATCCGATGCAGGACCTCACGCCGTACTCGATGGTGATCCCGTTCACGTACGCGGGCGTCGCCGGCGTCTACATGGCCAACCCGCCGGCGCAGCTCGCCGCGGGCGAGCAGTTCTCGTTCACGAGCTACTTCATCGTCGGCAAGGGCGACGTCGCGTCCGTCGCCGAGACGATCTACGAGCTGCGCGGCGTGCCGATGGGGACGTTCGGCGGCACGGTGATCGACGCGCTCACGTCCGCGCCGATCGCGAAGGCGAGCGTGATCATCCTCGACGGCAAGGGCGGCGTCGTGAACCAGATCGAGACGGATCACGACGGCGGGTTCGTCGCGCGCATGCCCGCGGGCACGTACACGTACCAGGTCGTCGTCGACGATCGCACGGTGCCCGCGGCGCGACCGCTGACGATCCGCGCGAACGAGAAGACCGGCGTGCTCGTGACGATGGACGCGCCCGCGACGCTCGTCGCGAGCGTGCTCGACGAGCAGGGCCGCGCCGCGCCGGTGAAGATGCAGCTCGTCGGCAACTTCGCCGCCGCGGATCAAGGCAAGGACCCGCGCGACTTCCTGTACTCGTTCCAGAAGGGCGAGGGCCGCCGCGTCACCGCGTTCGACGGCGGCACGCGCTACATCGAGCGCGCGTGGTGGACCAAGGACGGCACGCTCACGAAGCAGGTGCGCCCGGGCACGTACGACCTCGTGATCTCGCGCGGTCCCGAGTACGAGCTGACGACGAAGCGCATCACGCTGACGGCGGGGCAGTTCACCGCCGAGCAGCTTCGCCTCGTGCCCGCGTACACGTCACCGGGATGGATCGCCGGCGACTTCCACATCCACGCGCAACCGTCGACGGACTCGGGGCTGCCGATCGAGGAGCGCGTGATCAGCTGCGCCGCCGAGGGCCTCGAGGTCGCGGTCGCGACGGACCACAACTACATCACCGACTACGCGCCCGCGATCGCCGCGAGCGGCCTCGATCCGTGGCTGCTCGGCATCCCGGGCATGGAGCTGACGACGTTCGAGATGGGTCACTTCAACGGCTATCCGCTGAAGATCGATCCGGGCTCGACGCGCGGCGGCGAGTTCGTGTGGGCGAACCAGCCGCCGCAGAAGCTGTTCGATCAGCTGCGCGGGCTCGCGGTCGATCCGGCGAAGGGCGTCGTGCAGGTCAACCACCCGCGGCAGCAAGTCCTCGGCTACTTCGCGTCGTTCTTCGTCGATCCCGCCACCGCCGAGCCGTACACGCCGGCGGGCATCCTCGGCGTGTTCGCGCCGTACGGCGACGAGTTCCAGGCCGATCAGTTCAGCTACGACTTCGACGCGATCGAGCTGCTCACCGGCAAGAAGACCGAGAACATCCACGACTTCGTCGCGCCCTCTCCGCTGCCGCCCGGGCCGTTCCCGGATCCGCAGCCGGTGCCGGGGCAGGTCGTGATCGGCCCCGACGGACGGCCGAAGTTCGCGGGCGTCGTCGAGACGTGGTTCACGATGCTCGATCGCGGCCACACCGCGACCGGCATGGGCACGAGCGACACGCACCACACGCTCGGCGACGAGCCGGGCTACGCGCGCACGCTGCTGTTCGTCGGCGAGGACAAGGACACGCCGGGCGGGTTCTCGCGCGATCACGTGATCGACGCGATCCACGCGCATCGCGCGATCACGACGAACGCGCCGTTCCTCGAGATGACGACCGACGCCGGCAACATGATCGGCGACACCGTGCGCGGCACCGGCGGCACGATGACGATCCGCGTCCGCGTGCGCGCGCCGTCGTGGGCGACGGTCGATCGCCTGCGCGTGTACACGACCGGTGGCGCGCTCGTGCCCGGCGGCGACATCGCGATCCCCGCCGCGCAAGGCACCGACTTCGAGGCCGTCGTGCAGGTGCCGACGCCGCGCGATACGTGGGTCGTCGCCGAGGCGACCGGCACGCAGAACATGTTCCCGGTGAGCTCGCCGGTCGAGTTCCCACCGCTCGACGCGACGGTGATCATCACCGCCGTGTCCGCGGGCCTCGATCTCTCGGCGCTGCCGATCGCGTCGAACTTGAAGCCGATCACGCAGCACCAGGCGACGCCGTACGCGATCACGAACCCGATCTGGATCGACGCCGATGGCAACGGGACGTGGACGCCGCCCGAGCCGCCGCTGCCTCGCACCACCCGCGCGGCGCGCCCGCGCCCCGACGTGCGCACGCAGTTCGAGCGCCTGCCCGAGGTGTCGCCGTGACGGGCGCGAGTGGCATGACGCGCCTGCTGCCGGCAACTGCGCTAGCCATCTGCCTGGCAGGCCAACCCGCCTGGGGCCACCGCTTCCCCGAAGTGCGCACGGTTGTCCTCCAGGTCGAGGCGTGCGAAGTGGTGTTGCTCGTTGGCTTTCAGCCGGCGACAGGGCAGGAGACCGACGCCATCCTCGGCAAGGCCGCGACGGCGCCGAAAGGCTACGCGCTCGACGCGCTCAAGTCGCAGCTGACGACGCACGCGATGGCGCCGCTGACCCTGTCGCTCGACGGTAAACCGCTCGTGGCGACCAGCGCGCGGGCCAAGATCGGCGTCGAGCCGGGCGGGTCGCGACCGATCGTCGTCGTGCTCGTGACGTACTCGTTGCCGCCCGGTCGCGAGCTCGCGCTCACCTCGACCGAGGGTCGCAGCACGCGCATCTCCTGGCAGGACCGAGGCTCCCGCCGCGTGGCGATCCCGACCGCACCTGCACAGGGTAAGTGGCACAACGGCGTGGCCTCCTTCTTGCTCGAGCTGACCGCACCCACGGGAGTCTCGACATGCGCACCACCACGCTTGCCACCTTCGCCCTCGTCACCGCGCTCGGCTCGTCGCTGATCGCGTGCGACGAGGCGTACGACCCCGATGCCCCCGCGATCGATCCGAATGCGCCGCGCATCAAGATCACGTCGCCGGCGCGCGGCACGTTCGCGGGCGATCACGACAAGATGATCGTCAAGGGCACCGCGTTCGATGATCAAGCAGTCACCTCCGTCACGGTGAACGGCGTCGAGGCGGCGCTGCTCGCCGACGGTACGTTCGAGGTCCAGGTCCCCGTCGAGCCGGGGACGTTCCTCCTCCACGCGGTCGGCAAGGACGCGCAGGGCAACACCGGCAAGGAGACGCGCGCCGTCGTCGTCGGTCCGCTCGAGCCGATCGCGCAACCCGTCCCGCAGTCGGTCAGCGCGGCGCTCACCGCGCAGGCGTTCGATGCGATCGGTCGCGGCCTCACGGGCTTCATGACCGGTCCCGGTCTGATGTCGACGGTGACGCCGCTCAACCCGGTGTTCAACGTCGGCGCGCCCGACGGCCCCGACTGCCTCTACGCATCGGGCTCGATCACGGGCGTGTCGATGGCCGCGTCGTCGAAGATCACGCTCGCCCCGCAACGCGGCGGCATCTACCTCGACGCGATCCTCGATCGCCCCGCGGTCAACATGTCGCTCTCGTACGCCGCGGCGTGCATCGACGGTGGCCGCCCGATCACGATCGGCGCGACGAAGATCCGCATCACCGGCATCTTGAAGCTCGGCGTCAGCGGCGACCGGTTCGAGGTCCACCTCGACGACCAGGACGTCCAGATCACCGGCTTCAACGTCGAGCTCGGCGGCATCCCCGGCGAGGTCGTCAACATCCTCCACCTCGACACGGCGATCGGTCCGATCCTCGCGTTCGTCGCCGAGCGCTTCGCGGTGCCGTACGTCAACACCGCGCTCAACGGGCTCAACGAGACCAAGACGATCAACGTGCTCGGCACGATGGTCGACGTGAAGCTCAAGCCGGCCCACATCGAGAGCGACATTCCGGGCGTCATCGTCGAGCTCGACACCGAGCTACGCGCCCACGGCGACGAGTCGTCGCCCGGCTTCGTCTACGTCACCAACGTCGTCCCGACGATGGACCTGTCGCGCGCGTTCGAGCTCGCCGTCGCCGACGACGCCGCGAACCAGCTCCTCGGCTCGTTCTGGGCCGCGAAGGGCATGGACGTCGGCCTCGACCTCCAGAACGGCTCGTACGGCGAGGTCGGCAAGCTGTACGACCGCGTCGAGATGAGCGCGAAGGTCCCGCCGTTCGTCGACGCGAGCGGCAGCGAGCTGATGCTCACGGTCGGCGACCTGCTGGCGACGTTCAAGAACGGACCGGCGATCACGACGCAGGTCGCGATCAACGCGACGATGAAGGTGAAGGTGGTCTCCGGGGCCGGCGGCGCGCTGCGGCTCGATGTCGGCTCGCCCGAGGTCTTCGTCGACATCCTCGACGAGAACGTCGACGGCGCGAACCAGCTCTCGAACGCGCAGTTCGAGGCGGTGTCGTCGTTCGCGCTCGGTCGCATCGTGGCGCTCGGCTCCGGCGCGGTCGGTGCGGTGCCGCTGCCGTCGTTCGGTGGTGTGTCTGTCTCCGACGTCGAGGTCGCGCCCCGCGAGGGCTACGTCGTCGTCGGCGGCGAGATCCAGTAGCCGTGCGGCTATCGAACATCTCACGCAGATGACGCGCCGCGCGTAAGGTTCGTCATAGCGGATCGGCCCTCGCCTACTCGACACTTGACCCGACCGGGTGTGTCGAGGGACACCCCACTGCGAGGGGACCATGAAGAAGATCCGTCGTGTGGACTCGTTTGTCCTGATCGTCGCCGCGCTCATCGCCTTCGGCGGGTGCGGTGGCGGTTGCGACTCGTGCGGCATGCAGCCGATTCCGGGCGGGTTCCCGTCGGCGAAGCGCACCGGTGAAGCGGTGCAGGTCCGCATCACGCCGACCGGTCTCGGCAAGATCACCGCGGATCCCGCGGGCGTGATCGGTCCGCTCGTCGGCGACGCGATGAACGGCAAGATCAACTTCAACATCCCCGCGTCCTGCGGTGGCGACACCGAGATCTGCTGCGTCAACAACATGCCGGCCGCGACGTGCGGCCCGCTCGAGATCGATCTGAACCGCGTCGGCAACGAGGCCGCGCGCCTCGAGCTCCTCCCCGATGGCAACACGTCGATGCACGTCACCGTGCGCGCGCGCGTGAAGACGCTGATGAACCTGCCGATCAAGGCGACCGTCGACATCCTCGGGTTCCCGACGACGGTGAACTGTCAGATCGGTCTCAACACGATGGGCGACAACACGCCGCCCGACATCAAGATCGACATGGACATCCAGTTCACGCAGGATCCGACGACGGGCACGACGCGCATCGGCGCGGCGAACTCCGCGCTCACGCAGCTCGACGACGGCGACATCTCGATCAGCGGCGGCGGTGCCTGCTCCCTCGCAGGCCTCGGCATCGGCTTCGTGAAGGACACGCTGATCGATCAGATCAACGGCACGCTCAACGACACGATCAACGAGGCGACCTGCGCGAGCTGCGAGAACAACGACGTCGCGACCTGCAACAGCCCGTTCGCGACCGCGTGCACCAGCGGTACGTGCATGGTCGGCACGCGCTGCCTCCAGGAGACGGGGCTCATCGGACGCATGGCCGGCGGTGCGGTGCTCGCGAGCCTGTCGCCCGGGACCACCGGCGCGATCGATCTCTACGAGGTCCTCGGCGGCTACGCGAAGACGAACAACCAGGGCCTGTCGCTCGGCATGCTCGGCGGCATGCAGCCCGCCGGCACGGATCGCGATCGCTGCGGTCCGCGCGGCACCGAGCCCGCGCTCGTGGACATCGCCGAGCTGCCGCTGTTCCAGGGCAACGTCCGCACCGACGTCACGCCGAACACGCCGTTCGACATCGGCATCGGCCTGCACAAGTCGCAGCTCGAGCAGTTCGCGTTCGCGGGCTACGACGGCGGCTTCCTCTGCCTCACGATCGGCAACGGCACGGTCGAGCAGCTCAACACCGACACGCTGTCGCTGCTCTCGCGCTCGCTCGGTGACCTCGTCGACGGCAGCGCGCCGATGGCGATCGGTCTGCGCCCGCAGATGCAGCCGACGATCATCCTCGGCAAGAACACGTTTGCCGGCGACATGCTCGTCGAGCCGCTGCTCGACATCACGTTCCCGCAGATGGAGATCGACTTCTTCGCGTCGATCGACGACCAGTACACGCGCGTGTTCACGCTCGTCAGCGACGTGCACCTCCCGATCGGTCTCCAGCCCGCCGCGATGGGCGAGCTGACGCCGGTGATCGGCGCCGTCGAGGACGCGTTCACCAACGTCAGCGTGAAGAACTCCGAGGCGGTGCGCGAGACGCCCGAGGCGCTCGCGAACACGTTCCCGCAGATCCTGGGCCTGGTGCTGCCGCAGCTGTCGGGCGGCCTCGGCTCGATCGCGCTGCCGGAGCTCGGCGGCCTGAGGCTCGAGGCGACCGGCATCACCTCGGTCGACAACAACAACTTCCTCGCGATCTTCGCGAACCTCACCACGGTCGCCGCGCGGCCCGTCGACACCGACGTCACGCTGACGGGCGTGTCGGAGCCGGCGACCGAGCTCGCGAAGAACCCGCGCATGTGGAAGGCGAACCAGGGGCCGGCGGTGTCGCTCTACCTCGGCGATGCGGCGAACATGGAGTGGTCGTATCGCACCGATCGCGGCTTCTGGAGCGCGTGGTCTCAGAACCGCCGCCCGACGATCGCGCCGAAGACGTTCTGGCTGCCCGGCAAGCACACGATCGAGGTGCGCGCCCGCGAGATCGGCAAGCCCGAGACGATCGACACGACGCCCGCGCTGATCGAGGTCGAGCTCGGCACCGACGTCCCGATGCGCACGAGCCAGCGCCCGGCGAACGCGCCGTTCCACGGCCAGGCATCCTCGTCGGGTTGCAGCTGCGACACGAGCGGCGGCAGCGGCGGGACCGCGCTGTTCGCGCTCATGCTCGCCGCGCTGATCCTGCCGCTGCGCCGCATGGCCAAGCGCGCGCTGCGCTCGGTGAAGCGCACGGGCCTCGTCGTGTGGACCGCGGCGATCGCGATGCTGCCCGGCTGCTCGTGCGGCGACGCGCCGTGCGGCGACGTCGAGTGCTTGCCCGGCGAGCCCGAGCACGGCGGCATCGGTCGCTACGCGAGCATCGCGGCGGACGACGAGCGCGTCCTCGTCGCGACGTACGACACGGGCCTGGGTGACCTCGTCGTCGCCGACGCGACCGACGTCGACAACATCGCGCTCGAGTGCGTCGATGGCATCCCGGACATCACGCCGATCTACGACCCGAGCACCTATCGCAACGGCGTGTCGAGCGACGAAGCGGGGCCCAACGTCGGCACCTGGACGTCGATCGCGCTGACCGCGGACCACCTCGGCCGCGTCGCGTATCACGATCGCGACGAGAAGTCGCTCAAGTACGCGTACGAGACGAAGAAGGGCGAGTGGAAGAGCTACTCGGTCGACGTGTCGAACGGCACCGAGGTCGTCGGTACGCACACGTCGATCACGATCGACGCGAGCAAGCACCCGGTCATCACGTACATCGCGGAAAGCGCGGGCGGGAACACCGGCATGTACAACACCGAGTTCCGCATCGCGCGCGCGAACGTCGTCAACCCCGAAGGGCCCGATGACTGGAGCACGTCGCTGATCGCGCAAGCGCCTGGCTCGTGCGCGGGCATCTGCGCCACGGGCTCGGCGTGCATCGCCGACGACGCCGGCGTGGAGATGTGCGTCGCAGAGACCTCGGACTGCGCGAACGGTTGCGACGCCAACCAGGCGTGCATCGCGGGCTCGTGCACCGACGAGCTCCTCGCGCCGACGACGGCCGTGCTCGCGAGGGGCACCGGCCTGTTCTCGAGCGTCGTGGTGCTGCCCGACGGGCGGCTCGCGGTGACGTACTACGATCGCTCGACGCGCTCGCTGAAGATCGCGGTCGAGGACGCGGTCGACACGACGAACTTCACCGAGACGGTCCTCGACGAGACCGCGTCGCGCGACAACGGCATGTGGTCGTCGGCGATCGTGGATGGCAGCGGCACGGTGCACGTCGCGTATCAGGACGCGATCGGCGACCAGCTCATGTACACGACGTGGAGTGGCGCGCCGGGCACGCCCGAGGTCGTCGACGACGGCCAGCGCACCGGCGACCGCACGCACTCCGTCGGCGCGTCGGCCGCGATCTACCTGGTCAACGGCACGCCGTCGATCGTCTATCACGACGGCGTCACCTCCGACGTGTACACCGCGAGCAAGCAGAACCCGTGGGCGGTGACCAACGTCGCACCGGGCCCGCTGCTCGACGGAATCTCCGTCGACGGCGCGACGGGACCCGGCGGCGCCGTGTTCCTCGCGTGGGACTCGATCGACAAGAACACGACGCCGGTGCACAACCTCGTCGTGAAGCGCCAGTAAGCCGCGCGCCTCACGCTCTGCCTCACCGAGAGACGATCGGGAGGTCATCGCAGGACAACCACGCGCTGTCGTAGCGTGGTTCGCATGCGTTCAATCCGGGTGGCTCTGAGCACGGCTGTACTTTCGCTATCCCTCCTCGCGGCGCCGCAACGCGCTCGTGCCGAAGAGTGCAAGTGTCTCTCGGTGGCGGCCGACGTCGTCGGCGCGCTCCAGGCCGAGGTCGCGCGCGCGGACTCGCTATACGTCCACGGCGACTTCGACGGCGCGTACGCGATCTACGCGCGCGCGGCGGCGTCGGCGCAGGTGCCGTCGCTGATCTACGCGCAGGCGATGGCGAAGTGGCGTCTCGGTGCGGCGCAGGATGCGCGCGCACTGTTCAGCGCGTACCTCGAGAGCGGCGGTGCGCTCGCGTATCGCGCGCAGGCCGAGGCCGCGCTCGGCGAGCTCGGCGGTCGCGTCCCCACCGGCGGCGTGGTCGGCGGTGTCGTCGGCGGCGTGACGGGCAAGGCGCGCGGCACCGTCGGCGGCGTGGTCGGTGGCGTCGTCGGTGTCGGTGGCGCCACGACGGGCGCCGCGGTCGGCGTGACGGGCGATGTCGTCGGCGGCGTCACCGGAACGCTCGATGTCGACAAGCCGAAGAAGCTCGTCCCGCGCGGCGCGGTGATCGTGCTCGGCGTCGTCGCGGTGGCGGCGCTCGGCGCGGTCGGCATTCACGCGATCGCCGCGGGCATCAAGGACGACATCGAGCTCGACGCGAAGTTCGATCTCGGCCTCTCTCTCTCTGGCGTCGCGGTCGGCGCCACCGCGATCTATCTCGGAGGGCTGACCGCGGCGGTCGGCGGCGCGGGCTCGCTGCGCTGCGCTGTGCTGCCTCCGAAGACGCCGGTCGTGGCACCACTCGCGCTGCCCGGTGGTGGCGGCGTCGTCACCGCGATGTCGTTCTAAATACCCCTGGGGTCAGCTCGTCGACGATGTTCACGCGTTCAGCGTATCACCAAGCCGACGTCGGGCAGCTACGCGCACCGCCGGTGCAGGTGTTCTCGCCCGAGAGGTCGTTGCAGTACTCGAAGCAGCCGAGGCGCTGGTAGTCGCCGTTGCCGGTCAGGTAGCCGATCGAGAGCAGCTCGCCGTTGCGCGGGAGGTTCGGGTTCAGGTGGCCCGGCTCGGTCTCGAGCTCCGGGTTGAACGTCGCGTCGAACGCGCCGAAGCCGTTGCCCGGCTGCCCCGGCAGCTCGCGATGGATGTCGTGGTCCGCGATGATGACCTTGCGCGTCTCGCTGCGCATCGACAGCGACGCGACGCCCTCGTAGTAGCCGACGATGCCGCTCGCGCCGACGCTGACGAGGTCACCGTAGAGCAGGGCGTCCATGCGAACGAGCGGAGCGAGCACCGGCGCGTAGCGCGTCGTGACGCCGGCGTCGAGGATCGCGCCGCCCGCCTCGCGAACGACGAGGCGGAGGTCATCTCCCGCGACGACCGACGACGGCACGAGGATGTTGACCTGCGAGCCCGACGCGACCGACGTGGCGACCTTGCGACCGTTCCACGACTGCGCGGGCGGCGAGGCCCACAGCTCGACCTCGACGTCGAACGTGCGATCCGCGAGGACCGCGCCGAGCTCCATCTGCACGATGCCGCCGTTCTCGCTCGCGACGAGCGCGCCGGCTTTTGGCTCGGCGAGCACGTCGGTCTGCTCGCTCGTGCAACCCGGGCAGTACGTGCCGAGCTGAAAGCCGGTCTCGGTCGCGAGCTCGAACGAGCCGACGACGACGAGGTACTCGCCGCGGTCGGTCGCGTCGACCGTCATCTCGATGTTCGCGCGCGGCGCCGCGTAGCCCGCGGCCGCGACGACCTCGCGCGTACCGTTGGTGAGCGGTCCCAGCACGGCGACGCGAACGTCACCTTCCTCGCCCTGGGCGCTCGCGACGATGTCGAGCGTGACAGGCGCGGCGTCGGTGCCCGCGAGCCACATCGGATACACGCGGCGGCCACCGGCGCTCGCGCGACCGTAGACGCGCTCGCCGACGTGCAGCGTCGCGGCGGTGTCCCACGCGGCGTCGGCCTTGCCGCTCGCGGCGCCGAGATCGGCCTCCGCGGCGAGCTCGAGATCCGACACGGGTTCCGTGCAGGCGATGAGGGAGACGAGAGCGACAAGCGAGGCGAAGCGAAGCATGGGGGCAGAAGCTCCAGGCGAGGTGAGTACGTGCCGCGCCGAATGCACGCGCTGCGCCGTCGCCGATCGAGCGTGATCGCGAGTCAACCGAGCAGAGCTGCGCAACTCGTGCACGACGATCCGTGCGCTCGTGGCGCGGCGAGCTGCCGATGAAGTGGCGTCGACGCAAGACGAGTTGCCGCAAACAGCTGTGTGCGATCGCGATGCGTGCGCGAGTCGTGCACTCAGGGGATGTACGTGATCCGCATGAACGGCCGGCTCGACGGAACCGCCGTCTCGCGCGACGAGAACTGCGCGCCGTCGTCGTCGTTCGTCCCGAGCAGCACGCCGTAGTTGGTCGCCGGCGACGCGACCCAGCTCTGCACCACGGCGGTCTCGATCGTCGCGCTGACCGCGATACCGGTGCCGGTCGGTGACAACAGGCCGATCTGAGTCGTGCCGCGAGACGGCGGTGTCGCGCCCGCACCCGTCCACGGTGTCGACATGCCGCTCGCGAAGCGCCGGCGGTTCGAGGTCACCGTCTCCTCGTCCCACGACTCGAGCAGCTGATAGATCTGCATCGGCGCGCCACCCGTGCCCTCGAGCGTGAGCGTGATCTCGGCGCTCGTGATCTGCGCGCTCGATGGGATCGCCGAGAGATCGAAGCGGAACAGCCCGGGCGCGACGTACGTGTTGCCATCGACGATCACGTACGGGCGATCGTTGGTGTTCTCGTCGGGTGACAGCGTGGTGCGAAGGTAGACGTCACCGACGCACGGCACGTCCACCATCACTGCCGTCACCGGTGCGTCGATCGCGACGTCGATCGCCGCGTCGTCGAGCATGCTCGTGTCGCGCGTCGTCGCGTCGCTGCTCTGGGCGCCGGTATGGACCTCGAACCCGCAGCCGGCGAGTACGAGGAACACGAGGCCACGCATCGCTTCGATTGTACTCGGGGGTGGCGCCGGCCGTGCTATGGATTGCCGTCCATGCGCCTCGCCCACTGCTCGGATCTCCATCTCCTCTCGCACGACGGTGCGCGCTGGACGGAGCTCGCGAACAAGCGGTGGATCGGCGCGGCGAACCTACTGTCGACTCGCTCGCGCCACTATCACGTGGCCGCGTTCGACGCGATGGTCGAGGACATGAACGCCCTCGGCATCGAGCACGTGCTGTGCACCGGGGACATCACCAACCTCGCGTTGCGCCGCGAGTTCGAGTTCGCCCGCAAGAAGTTCGACGCGCTGGCGCTCGGGCCCGGTGGCGTCACGTGTATCCCCGGCAACCACGACGCCTACGTGCAGGAAGGCGTCGGCTTGTTCGCGGAGATGTTCGGCGACTTCGCGACCACCGACGAGGGCTGGGCGTGGGGCGAAGAGACGCGCGCCGACGCTCGCGACGACCTGCACTGGCCCATCGTCCGCGTGCGGAACGAGCTCGCGATCATCGGCTGCTCGACGAGCCGGCAGACCCCGTGGTTCACGGCATACGGGCGCCTCGGTGAGGGACAGCTCGCGCGCCTGCAGTCCGCGCTCGCCGATCCGCGCCTCGCGAACAAGGCGCGGCTCGTCGCGATCCATCATCCGCCGGCGGGAAAGCGCGCCACCAGCAGGATCCGGGGCTTGCGCGATCATGCGGCATTTGCCGAGGTGATCGCTCGGAGCGGTGCTGATCTGATCGTCCACGGGCACGAGCATCGCGATATGCACGAGTCACTCGTGGGTCCCGATGGCAAGGTGGTTCCCGTGAGAGGCATCGCGTCGGGGACGTACTTCCACAACAAGCCAGACCGCACCGCTCGCTACCGGATCTTCGATATCGACGGCGGCGCCGTTCGTGGTGACCACGTTCGTGTATGGAATCGCGAGCAAGGAAGATTCACCCCGCTGACAACGCCGCTCCTCACGACGGGGATGGAACCGGGCACCGTCCGGCAATCCTAAGCGGCGAACTTGACGAGCCTTTGCCCCGTGAGATACCCCACGTCCGGGGGACACCCCTGGATCCCCCCGTTCAGAAGGAAGTCACCATGGGTGCACAGAAAGTGAAGTTGGAACCGATGTCTGACGACCAGCTGGATGGAGCGGCGATCGAAGCGCTCGATGCCAAGTACGTCATGCGCCCATGGACGCATCCCAAGGGCGAGCCGGTGATCGTCGCCAAGGCGAAGGGCTGCACGATCTGGGACGTTCACGGCAAGGAGTACCTCGACCTCACGGCGGGCTACTTCGTGAACAACGCGGGTCACTGCCACCCGGCGATCATCGAGGCCGCGACCAAGCAGCTCTCGCAGGTGCTCCAGGTGTCCGGCAAGCACGGCACGGTCGCCGCGATCATGCTCGCGAAGCGACTCGTCGAGCTCATGCCGAAGGGCATGTCGAAGGTGTTCTTCTCCACGGGCGGCAGCGAGTCGAACGAGTTCGCACTCAAGCTCGCGCGCCAGTACACGAAGAAGACGGACGTCGCGTACCTGATGAACGGCTACCACGGCCTGACGCTCGGCTCGCTCGAGGTCACCGCGAGCGAGAAGTATCGCGAGAGCGCCGGCAAGCCGATGGGCAAGGAGAACTACGCGCTGCCGATGTCGTATCCGTACCGCAACGAGGTCGGCACCGACGCGGAGACGCTGCAGAAGATCGAGAAGCTGTTCGACGAGCACCCGAACACCGCGGCCGTGATCGCCGAGCCGATCCAGGCCGTCGGTGGTCTCGCTCCGTCGCGCGAGTGGTGGCAGAAGCTCGATCAGCTGCGCCGCGCGCGCGGCATTCTCCTGATCGCCGACGAGGTCCAGACGGGCCTGGGCCGCACCGGCAAGATGTTCGCGTGCGAGCACTACGGGCTCGAGCCGGACATCATCACCGGCGGCAAGGGACTCTCCGGCGGTGTCGGCTCGCTCGCGATGACCGCCGCGACCGAGGAGGTCTGCAAGGCGTTCTTCGGCGGCACGACGCCGACGTCCGGCGGTAACGCGGTCAGCGCGGCGGCGGGTCTCGCGATGATCGAGACGATCATCTCCGAAGGCCTCGTCGAGAACGCGGCGAAGATGGGCCGCTACTTCACCGAGGGCGCGTGGGCGCTCAAGGATCCGTGGATCGGCGACGTTCGCTTCACGGGCCTGCTCGGCGGCATCGAGCTCGTGTTCGATCGCGACTCGAAGAAGCCGCTCGGCAAGAACGAGATGGCCAAGGTGAAGGACGGCCTGCACGACGCGGGCATGCTGATCACCGTCAGCGGATGGCACGGCAACGTGCTGCGCCTCCAGCCGCCGCTCTGCGTGACGGCGCAGGAGCTCGATCGATTCCTCGCTGCGCTGCGCAAGGTACTTGTCGCAGTTCGCGGTGGCTGATCGCACGAGTTTTGCCGGGGTGAAACACGCGTGATCTCGGGGACGTTCGGGGTGAACAACGGGTGATCGGTCCGGCCAATCACCGGCGTCGTTCGTACCTTGAGCGGGTGATGAAACCAGTTAGAGTGCACCCCCGATGAACCTCTTCGCGTTCCGCAAGCAGTTCGACAGGCTGAGCCATCCGCTCGTGTCGAGCCTCGCGAAGCTGCCGATTCACGCGAACACGTGGACGATCTTCGGCGCGCTGATCGGATTGGTCGGCGGTGTCGTCCTCTTCTACGGGCACTGGTGGTGGGGCTTTGGCCTCCTCATCGGGCGTGGCCTCATCGATCACATCGATGGCTACAAGGCCCGCAACTTCAACCAGCGATCGACGTTCGGCGCCGTCATGGACGACGTCTGCGATCGCTGGGTGCTCGGCATCATGTACGCCGGCGGTTGCTTGAACCTCAGCTACGACTATCCGCACATCCTCATCATCCTGGGCTTCGGCATCACGGGCGCGCTGACGAACGTGATCATCAAGCTCTCGATCTACGCCGAGTCCCAGCAGGACATCTGGCGCAAGGAAGGCAAGATCGGCCATCCCGTCGATGTCGTCGGACTGTTCGGCTCGGCGGAGTTCATCATCTACTACGGCACCGGCGTGTTCTTCACGGCGCTGCTCGATGACCCGCGTCCGCTGCTCGCCGGCGTGTGGGCCGTCGCGATCATGAGCCACGTTTCGCTGCTGCAGCGCGTGCGGTTCGCGTGGAAACGCTATCGGTTCGTCGACCCGGGGCTGCGCGAGATGGTAGACACCGACGCGAAGGCCAGCTGACGCAGCCCAGAGACTGATGGTGACCGCAACGACGACGTCCGCAGAGGCAGCTCCGGCCGAGAAGGCCGACAAGCCCGCGCGCGTCGTGTCGCCGATCAACCCCGCGAACGCGGTGACGGCCTCGCGCTTCATCACGCTGCCGTTCTTCGTGATGGCGGTGGCGAATGGCCAGCACCAGTGGGCGACGTTCTGGATCCTCGTGTGCGGCCTGCTCGACAAGCTCGACGGCGCCGTGGCGAAGCTGTTCGACTGCAGGAGCGCGTTCGGCGAGATCTTCGACGCGATCGCCGACGGCATCTGCTACGGCGTCGCGCTCGCCGTGATCGCGTACTACGGATGGGCGCCGGCGATCCCCGTCGCGCTGATGCTCGGCATGGGCATCGCCAACACCGTGATGCGCTTCTTCTACGGCAAGCGCGCCGGCCGCGTCATCAACTACAAGAGCTACGCGATGGAGCGCCTCGTCGGGCTCACCGCGTTCATGATCGGCATGGCGACGAGCAACTTCGAGGTCGAGTACATGTTCTGGGGCTACGTCCCGTTCAACGCGGTCGTCATCCTCTACGACGCGAAGCGCATGCTGATCGATCCCATCCCGCCGGCACCGACAAAGGCGGCGTCGTGAACGATCCGATCCTCAACCCGCGCACGTTCGACATCATCATCACGGTGTTGGTCTCGCTCGGTGTGTTCTGGGTGATGCTCGACGTGTTCCTCATCACCCGCCTGCGCGGCAAGGACATGAAGGACCCGGTCAACCGCGACAAGCGCTTCGGCTACATCATCGGCATCATGATCGGGTGCTTCGTCACGTTCGGGATCCTTCGCCATCACGGCGCGGTGTAAGCGTCGGATGGACACACGCGAGTCAGGGACGCAGCGAGAGCGCCTGACCGTGATCGAGCACCTGGACGCCGCCGACCTTCCGCGCGGCCGCCATCTTCTCGAGTCGCTTCTTCGCCATCACCGCCGGCGAGAACGGCAGGTGCACGGTGCCCCAGTGCACCGGCACGAGCGCACGCGCGCCGAGTCGCTCGTAGATGTCGAGCGCGCAGTCGGGATCGATGTGAATGCCGCGATCGAGCGCGGTGCGGCGCCAGCGGTAGTACCAGACCGGCATCATCCCGCCGATCGGCAACAGCGACGCGGCGAGCGAGAATCGCTTCCCGATGTCGTCGAACACGGAGTGGTCCGAGAAGTCGACGTCGCCCGCGTGATGCACCGCGACCCCGTCCGCGGCGACCACGTAGCCGAGCGCCTCGGGGGACGCCGACTTGCGCCAGCGCCCCTGGTCGTGGCGCGTCTCGACGGCGGTGACCTCGAGGCCCGCGATCGCGAGCTGGTCGCCGGGCGAGACCTCGGTGACCTCGCGAAAGCCGAGATCGGCCACCACGTGCTTGGCGCCGCGCGGCACGACGAGGTGGGTGTCGCGGTCGATCGCCTTGAGACTCCACCGGTTCAGGTGGTCCACGTGCGAGTGGGTCACGAGGACGGCGTCCACGCGCCCGGCTCGTCGAGCGCGCGAGCGAAGCAGCGGGTCGAACACCACGCGCCCCTTGCCCAGGTCGGCCGTGGCGGTGGCGTGGCCGAGCCAGGTCACCGTCGGGCCGCGCTGCGTCACCAGCGCGCCGGCCTCGGAATCGGCCCCCATCGGCGCTCGGCCGGGCCCGTCGTTTTCGACGGGGACGGTGGGAAGCTCCCGCCGTCCGCCTGCACTAGCAGCCGGTGGCACTGGCCTGCTATAGCACGGGGCATTCCGTGCTGATGTACCTCCTGATCGGCATCGCCGCGGGTGTCCTCACCGGCGTCCCGATCGGACCCGCGAACGTCGCGGTGATCGACGCGGCGTACCGGTTCACGATGCGCCGTGCGATCGCGGTGTCGGCCGGGGCAGCGCTCGCCGATGGCTTCTGCGCGGCCGGCGGGGTGCTCGGCATCGGGCCCCTGCTGCAGAAGTACCCGTCCGTGCCGCCGATCCTGTCGGCGATCAGCGGCGTCGTGCTCATGATCTACGGGTTCCTCACCGCGCGCAGCCAGCCGGTGCAGCCCGCGACCCCTCCGTCCGATGGCTCCGCGTCCGAGTCGATGCTTCACCGCAAGGAGGCCATCACGGGCTTCAAGGTGGGCGTCGCGCTGATCCTGCTGAACCCCGCCGCGATCGTGACGTGGGTCCTCATCATGGGGTCGATGATCGCGCCGCCGACCCACCTCGAGGGCATCGCCTGTGCCCTGGGCGTCATCGCCGGCAGCTTCGGGTGGTTCGCGCTGGTCGCGTACCTGACCCAGAAGGGCAAGAGCGTGCTCGGCGACAAGGCGGCGTGGATCCCGCGTGTCGTCGGGATGCTGCTCATGGTCTACGCGGTCTACTTGATCGTGAAGGCCGTGCGCTACGCCGTCGCGTGACCCGACAACAGGCATCGCGCCGACGACGCCTGTACACTTTCGGCGTGAGGCTCGTCGCCGGAATCGTCGCTCTCGCGGCCTGCGGTCGCGGCGGCTTCGACAGGCACGACGCGGCCGTCGATGCGGGTGACGGCGCCGTCGACGAGCTGCCGCACGTCACGACCGCGCCCGGGTGGACGAAGTCGGTCTATGTCGATTTCTCCGCCGACTTCACCTATGTCGCCGACGACTTCCGTGACGGCGTCACCGGCGAGACGGTCGTGGACAACCAGCCCGACAAGATGGCGGTCCTCGGCGCGCCCTTCGGCGAGGTCCTCGCCATCGGCGCCGGCCGCACGATCATCGAGCTGTCGACCGATCGGTACATCGAGCACGACTTCGGGATGCACGCGCAGGACACGATCAACCCGGACGACATCAATCGCATGTCGCTCGTCCCCGACGCGGGTGGGATGGGGGCTCGGCTCGTGTTCTGTTCGTCGTCCGACGGCAGTGGCGACGGGATGTTCCTCGTCAACACGTCGTGGACGGTCGCGCGCGACATGAACACGAACAACGCGCGCGCGTTCCTCTGGGACGAGGCCGGCATGGTGCAGGGCACCCCGCAGGTCTTCCTCGGCACCGGCAACGGCATGTTCCGGCGCCCGGACGATGCCACGACGATCCGGTCGGGCGACTTTCGCGGCATGCTCCCGATCGTCGGCGGCATGGTGTTCGTGCGCGCCATCGCCACCGACGATCAGCGACTCGTGCGCGCGATCTGGAACGGATCGACGTTCGTCGAGGCCGAGCTCACGGTCCGCGAGGCGATCGACTTCGCCGATGGCGATCGACCCGCGAGCGGGCTCGCGTGGGCGATCACGGATCTCGACCAGCTCGACGAGGTCGCGAACGACGGGACGATGACGATGATCGCGAGGAGCTCCGAGCCCGCACACATCTGGCGCGCGGCCGCCGTTCCGCCGATCGGCCACGCGCTCGCGCAGAGCAAGCGGACGATCTACGTGCTCGAGACGAACCGCGCGCTCGATATCGATCGCGTGCTCGTGTTCACCGAGGAGTGAGCGTCAGTTCTCGACGGCTTCGAGGAGCTCGCCGATGGTCTCCTCGACGCGGATCGCGAGCTCCTTGGGCACGGGCGCGCCGTTCTCCGCGATCAGCGTCGAGAGCCGCCGCGCGGTCGCCGCGATCGCCGCGCGCATCTTCTCGCGCTTGTCCGCCTTGGACTCGGGGAACACGAGCTCGCCGAACTTCTTCGCGAGCACCGGCTTCTCGAGCCCCTCCTCGAACGCGCTCTTGTAGATCGTGCGCAGCGTCTCCGCGTCCGCCTGCCCCTCGTTGGTGGCGCGCTCGACGAACTCGACCGTCGCCATCGACGGGATCGGCGCCTCGTAGTGATCCGTTCGCGCGCGCTCGATCACGCGCGGCGCGCTCGTCTCGAGGAAGCGATACGAGCCCAGGAGCTTGGCCACCGTCGAGCCGCGCAGGTGGAGCTCCTTGCGGCAGTACGAATCGAAGTCCGCGAAGCCCCACTTCGCCCACAGCTTCTTCTCCGACGCGCGGGCGAGCGCCTCGGCGAGCTCGAGCCACGTGCGCTTGAACGCGCGGGCCTTCTGCAGCGTGTCGGCGCGCTCGGGATCGCTCGAGACCGCGAGCATGCGGTCTTCCATCATCTGGTCGGTCTTGGTGATGATCTTCGACGTCATCGGCGAACGCACGCTACGAGAAGGGTCTGATCGTCTCGAAAAACTGAGGGCTCTCGGCCGGATCACAGGCAGTTACATCGCGGCACGAGTCGTGCTCTCCTCGGGGGTAGCCGTGCGGTTCTCCGTCGTGATCAGCGTCGCGCTCGCCCTCTGTGGGCTGACCGGCTGTCCGATCCGCAGCGCCGACGAGACGGGCTTTGGCGCCGACCCGGGCGGCGATGACGACAACGGCGTGGGTTCGGGCGCACCGCAGTCGGCGTGCGCGAGCGACCTCGACTGCGAGCTCGCCTCGTCGTCGTGCTGCGAGTGTCCGTCGTTCGCGACGAGCCGCGGCGATCCGTCGAACGACGCGTGCACCGGCATCGCGTGCCCGAACCCGCCGACGTGTCCCGCCAACGTTCGCGCCGCGTGCAATCTGCAGAAGCATCAGTGCGAGGTCGCGTGCGTCGAGATGGCGTGCGCGAACTCGTGTCCCGACGGCTATGCGATCGATCCGGCGACGGGGTGCCTCTCGTGCCAGTGCGCGCTGCCCGCGGCGATGGGCTGCTCGGTCGACGCGGACTGCGTGCAGACGCGCGAGGACTGCTGCGGCTGCGCGCGCGGCGGCAAGGACACGGCGGTGCTCGGGTCGGCGGCCACGGCGTACGATCAGATGCTGTCGTGCCCGTCGAATCCACAGTGCCCGGGCCTCGATACGTGCGATGCGGCCGCGGAGCCGCGCTGTGTTCAAGGCGCGTGCGTCCTGACCGACGCCCTCCTTCCCGCCAACGCGTGCGCCCAGGAGGGAAGCTGCGCCTCCGGAACCTGCATCATCAATCGCGATCCCGACGCCTCGGCCCTCGGAGTCGGTGTGTGTGTGCCTCAGTAGAGGCCCCTGGAAACCCCCAGGCGTCGTGACACGTTATAATGACGCGCGATGAGTGATGGACACCCAGCATCCGGCTCTATGTCCGGCGAAACGCCGTCGTTGGTCGGACAGGTCCTGGGTGGTCGTTACCGCCTGATCAAGAAGCTCGGCGAAGGTGGCATGGGCGAGGTCTACGCGGCCGAGCACGTGCACATCGACAAGAAGTTCGCGCTCAAGCTCCTGCGTCCGGAGATCGTGTCGAACAAGGAGGCGGTGTCGCGCTTCTATCAAGAGGCGCGGTCGTCGAGCTCGATCGGTCACCGCAACATCATCGGCGTCGAGGACTTCGGCGAGCTGCCCGACGGCCGCCTGTACATGTGCATGGAGCTCCTCAACGGAGCGCCACTGAACGATCTCATCACGCAGCCGCAGCCCGTCGAGCGCCTGCTGAACATCATGATCCAGACGGGCCACGGGCTCGCCGCCGCGCACGCGAAGAACATCGTGCACCGCGACATGAAGCCCGAGAACATCTACGTCACCGTCGGGCCGAACAACGACGACATCCCCAAGCTCCTCGACTTCGGCATCGCGAAGGTCGCGGGCAACGATGGCCAGAACAACCTGACGCGCACGGGCACGATCTTCGGCACGCCGTTCTACATGGCGCCGGAGCAGGCGCTCGGAAATCCCGTCGACGGACGCACGGACGTCTACGCGATGGGCGTCATCATGTACGAGGTGTTCGCCGGCTCGCTGCCGTTCCAGGGCGAGTCGTTCATGGGCATCCTCACGCAGCACATCACGACGGATCCGGAGCCCGTCGCGCAGCGCGCGGCCAAGGGTGGACGCACGCTGCCGCCCGGCCTCGCCGAGGTGATCACGCGCTGCATGCTGAAGGATCCGAACCAGCGCTTCCAGACGATGGACGAGCTGGTCAGCGCGCTCGTGCACATCTATCGCTCGATCGCGGGCGCCGGCATGAGCACGTACATGGAAGCGTTTCCCGTCGCGGCGAGCGCGTCGCATCAAGTGCCGAACGTGCCGCCGACCGGCGCGCACAACATGGGGCAGGCGCGGACGATGGGCGTGTCGGGTCCGCCGCCCGGGATGCAGACGCCACCGTCGGGGACACCGCCTGCGCAAAATCCGTACGGCCCGTCGGGCGGATGGCAGCCACCGCCTCCGTCGGGAACGGGGCCGGTCCCGCAGTCGAGCGGCTCGGGAGTCTACGGCTCGGCGGCGTCGTCGTCGGTGGTGCCGCAGAAAAAGAGCAGCGCGGGCATCATCATCGCGATCATCGCGGTGCTCGCCGTCGGCGGCGGTATCGCGGCGTTCGTCGTGATGTCGAACAAGGACGAGCAGGGCGCCGATCCGGGATCGGGCTCTCAGATCGCGTCCGCGGGCGACGCGGGCGTCGTGGCGACACCGGACGCGACCGGCGGCGGGACCACTCCGCAGGCGTCGATCGATGCCGCCGTGACGACCAACACCACGCCCGATGCATCGACGACGACGAACGCGACCCCCGACGCCGGCGCGGTCGAGACGCCCGTCGATGCGGCTGTGGCAACCACGCAACAGGATGCCGGGTCCGAGACTCCACAGCCGACCCCTGACGCCGCTGTCGCGGTGGAACCGACCACGGTCAGTGTCGAGCTCGTGACGGCCTCCAACATCAAGTTCGATATTTACGAGAACGGCGAGAAAATCGGCGAGGGTCCCGGAACGTTCGAGCTGCCAAAGGGTACGAAGAAAAAGCTCGTGCTGAAGGCCAAGGGCTACAAAGACCAGACCCTCAGCATTGATGGGAAAAAGAAGGCAGTTGCCGTCTCGTTCGCGAAGATTCCCTCGGGAAACAACACCAACAACGGTACTCACAATCCACCCCCTCCCAAGTGTTCTGGTACGGCAGCCGATCTGAAGAGCACCGCACCCAAGGGCTGCGGGACTCTCTATTGCAAGAGCCATCCGACCGACGCGAGATGTGAAACCTACGAGCCGTGATCGAACGCACGGACTGACCAGAAAGAAGACCCTCGATGCGACGCCCACTCACCCCCAACGTTCTGCGTTTGATCGTTATCGCATTGGCGGTGATGTCATCTCACTTCTTGGCGGCGTCGACTGCATTCGCCGATGCACGCACCGAGGCGCGCACGCATTACCAGGCGGGCGTGAAGTTCTACAACGCGCAGGACTACCGCTCGGCGATCCGCGAGTTCTCCGCCGCGCAGCAGCTGATGCCCGCGGATCTGAACAACTACAACCTCGCGCTCTGCTACGACAAGCTCGGCGACGCGGAGCCCGCGGTGCAGTACTACCGCGCGTTCCTCGACAAGCAGCCGAACACGGACAAGCGCGCGGAGATCGAAGCGTCGATCGCGCGCCTCGACAGCGCGGCGAAGTCGGCCGCCGCGAAGAAAGCAGAAGAGGCGCGCCGGGCGGAAGAAGCGCGCAAGGCCGAGGAGGCGCGCATCGCCGCCGAGGAAGCGCGCAAGGCGGAGGAAGCGCGCAAGGCCGAGGAAGCGCGCAAGGCGGCCGAGGCGGCGAAGCGTCCCGTGGGTCCGCCGGACTCGCTGCCGGATCCGGACGCGGGCGCCGAGCCCGTTGGTGGTGGATCGATCGGAACGCCGAGCACCGGCACCGCGGTGTCGACGGGCGACGCGCAGCTCGACCGCGTGCAGTCGATCAACATCGATCAGATTCGCGACGAGCGCATGGGCGGCGCGAGCAGCGGCATGGTGAACACGCCGCCGAACACGATGAACGGCCAGATGGGCTCGATGCCGCCGAACGGCAACGCGATGCCTCCGACGGGACAGCCGCCCACCACGGGCATGCCGGCGAACACCGCGGGCACGCAGCCGATGGGACCGCAGGATCAGCCGAAGAAGGCGGACCCCGTCTACAAGAAGTGGTGGTTCTGGGCGATCGTCGTCGTCGGCGCGTACGTCGTCTATCAGATCGCGACGGAGGACTCGTCGAGCTCCGCGCGCACGCTGCTCCCCGAGGGTCCCGCTGCGCAGCCGAACACCGGCGGCGGCGGCCTGACCTGGCGGTTCTAGACCGCGGTGGCGCGACGAGCGCGAGAGTGATCGTATGATCGCCGCGTGAGCGTCACCGAAGCGCACCTAGTGGCCGCGACCAAGCGGCTCCGCGAGCACCCGCACGATCAGGGCGCGTGGCTCGAGCTCGCGGCGATCCACCACGCGCTCGGCAACACCGAGGACGCCGAAGCGCTGTTTCACGCGATCGGCGAGGGCGCGCGTATCGGCGGTCAGGTCGCGCTCGCGGTCGCGTGCGGCCGGCACCTCGCGGAGCTCGGCAGCGTGCACGGTCCCGAGCTGATCGACGCCGTCGTCGAGAGCTACGCGGCCGGCGCTGCGCCGCCCGCCGCGCCGACCGCACCCGAGGAAGCGCCGAGCGTCCCCGCGGGCAAGGGCACGCCGCTCGACGAATCGCGCGCGCTCGTCAAGGCGCTGTCCGCGTGGCTCTTGAACCGCAAGGTGAAGGCCGCGCCCGCCCCGCTGCTCGCGGGGTTGTCGAAGCCGGGGGCGCGCGCGCTGATCGGCGTGATGACCGCGCGCGCGTTTCCCGCCGGCGCCGTGATCATCGAGGTCGATCAGCCGGCGACGTCGATGTACTGGCTCGCGCACGGCACGCTCGTCGTCGCGCGCGACAGCACCGAGCTCGGCGAGCTCCACACCGGCGCGCTGTTCGGCGAGATCGCGCTCGTCGGCGGCACGAAGCGGACGGCTCGCGTCACCGCGCGCGAGGATTGCTGGGTGCTCGAGATTCCCGCGCGCGCCGTCGAGACCGCGGCGACCAAGCACCCGAAGCTGGCCGAGGTCCTCGCCCACCACGCGCGCGCGCGCCTGCTCGCGAACCTCACGCGCACGAGCGAGCTGTTCCGCGCGCTCGGCGATGGCGATCGCGACGCGCTGCTCGCGAAGTTCTCGACGCAGCTCGTCCCCGCGGGCACCACGTTCATCACCGAGGGCGAGCGCAACG
The DNA here is from genome assembly GCA_964617845.1 of uncultured Kofleriaceae bacterium. GTDB lineage: Bacteria > Myxococcota_A > Polyangia > Haliangiales > Haliangiaceae > JABFXX01. The sequence continues at coordinate 30,032 of CAZUAR010000041.1, forward strand.
ACCACTTGTGGGTCGTCGTCTCGGGGCGCTGTCAGGTGCAGTCCGCGGGCTCGGCGATCGCCGACCTCGGCCCGGGCGCCGCCGTCGGCGAGATCTCGCTCGTCAGCGGTGTCGTCGCGGTGGCGAGCGTCACCGCGATCGAGCCGGCCGTGCTGCTCCGCTTGTCGAAAGCGGACTTCGATGTCGTCGCCAAGAAGCACCCCAAGTTGCTCGCCGAGGTCGAGAAGCTCGTCGTCGCGCGCGAGACCGCAAACCGCGCGTTGTTCCAGGACGCCTCGGATCTCATCGTATAAGCTCCGCGCATGCGGTCCCTGTTCGTCCCCGCCGCCGCCTGCATCGCGCTCTCGGCGTGCGTCGACGCCGGGCCGGGCCCGCAACCCAAGCGCATCGATCCGGGCTACGTCGGCAAGCACTTGCTCACCGCGCCGCCCGCGCTCCCCACGCGCGTCGACGCCACCATCGGCGGCAAGGTCGTCTACCTCGGCAACTCGCTCGGGCCCGTGCGCCTCGCGCCCGGCCAGCCGATCAAGCTGATGCACTACTGGAAGGTGATCGCACCTCCCGGCCGCCAGTACCGCGTGTTCACGCTCGTCCACGGTGCACCGAACACCGCCGACTTCATGAGCCTGCCGATCACCGACATGCAGCGCGCGCACGGCCCCGCGACGTGGCGCGCCGGCGAGATCATCGAGGACGAGCAGGAGATCGTGTTGCGCCCCGACTGGCGCTCGAACGAGGCGACGATCCTCGTCGGGCTGATCGAGGTCGGCGCACACGGCACGCTCGATCGCCTCCCGGTCGTCGGTCCGAGCATCGACAACGCGGTGATCGCCGCGAAGCTCGACGTCGATCTGTCCAAGGCACCGCCGCCGCCGGGCACGATCCACATCCCGCACGCGCAGGGCGAGATCACGCTCGACGGCATCGCCAACGAGCCGGGCTGGATCGGCGCCGTCCAATCACCGGACTTCATGACCGCGGAAGGCAGCCCCGATCCCGTCGGCAAGGCGACCGCGAAGATGGTCTGGGACGAGCGATATCTCTACATCTACGCAAATATCGTCGATACCGACATCCTGTCCGAGTACAAGAACCAGGACGATCCGCTGTGGAAGGCGGACGCGATCGAGATCTTCATCGACGCGGACTCCAACAAGCGCGGGTACGTCGAGCTCCAGGTGAACCCGAACAACGCGACGTTCGACTCGTGGTTCGCCACGACGCGCGCGCAGCCCGGTGACGAGGCGTGGGACTCGAGCATGTTCACCGCCGTGCGGGCGAACGGCTCGGGCGCGTCGGGCGACACCGATCAAAGCTGGGAGGTCGAGATCGGGATCCCGTGGGCCGCTGTGAAGGGCAAGGACGGCGCGATGGCGATCAACACGCCGCCGCGCGTCGGCGATCGCTGGCGCATGAACATCGTGCGCGCCGACTACCGCACCGGCACCAAGAACGCGTCTGCCTCGTCGTGGAACCGCATCACGTACGCCGACTGGCACGCCGTCGATCGCATGCTCACGATCGTCTTCGCCGACACGGTCGGTGGTGTGGTGCCCAACTCGCCGGTCGATCCGCGCGTGAAGCCGCCGGAGCCCGCGCAGGGGAGTGGTGTCGAGATCGCGCCGCCACCGCAGGCGGGCTCCGCATCCTCGAAGCCGGTGTCGCCGGCCCAGACGCAGAAGACGGACGCGACACCGACCGCGCCGGCCGTCACCCCGCAAGCGCCGGCGCCGAACGCGGGCAGCGGTTCGAGCGCTCGCTAGACGATCCCCGTCCCGAACGCGGTCGCGCGTCTCGTTTCGAGCACGGCGCTATCACTTCGAGTGAGCCGCCTTCTCGACGTCGCGCGAGGAACGCGCAGACGCATTCACTGCGCGCTCTTCGTGGCTTCGGCGCAAGCGCTGCGCGAACGAGCGCGTCGCGACGGTCGACCGCGTGGCACATCACTCGCATCCTCACGTGCGCGTCAGGATGAACGCACGCGTCGAGCAAAGGATGGTCTTCGGCGTCGAGATCGGTGCCGCAGCCCAGGCACCACCGCTCGCATTGCCCGCCGAGCACTTCGCCGCGGCCCTGGTGTTCTTCGTGCTTGGCTGCGTCGGGCTCGTCGCGATCGCCCCGGATCTCGCGATCGGTGCCTTCTACACGCCACGCGTCGTCGCGACCGTCCACCTGTTCACGCTCGGGTGGATCATGCTCTCGATCTTCGGAGCGCTCTGTCAGTTCCTGCCGGTCGCGATCGGCCGTGGCCTGCGCTGGCAGCGCCTCGCGCACGTGTCGTTCGCGCTGCACGTCGGGGGCGCGGTCGCCTTCATCGTCGGCTTTGTCCAGGGATGGCGCGCGCCGATCCTCGGTGGCGCCGCGGCGCTCTCGGCGGCGTTCCTGATGTTCGCGCTGAACCTCGGAGTCACGCTGGCGATGGTTCGCGCCCGGCCGCTCACGTGGTGGGCACTCGCATCCGCGACCGTGTTCATCGTCGCGACGCCGCTGTACGGCGTGCTTCTCCAGACGAACACGATCGACGGGCTCGGCGTGCATCGCTTCCACGTCGTCGCCGTACACGCACACGTCGCCATCGTCGGCGTCGTGCTGCTCGTCATCGTCGGCGTCGCGCACCGGTTGATCCCGATGTTCCTGTTGTCCCACGGCGCGAGCGAGCTGCCGGCGCGAATCTCCGTCGCGCTCCTGGCGGCAGGCGCCGCGCTGCTCGCGCTGCCGATCGGCGGCATGCAGCTCGATGCGGTAGGTGGCGTCCTCGCCGGCGGGGGCGTGCTTGCCTTCGTGATCCAGGCGGCGCTGTTCTTCCGCCATCGCAAGCGCCGCGCTCTCGATCCCGGGCTCCGGCTCGCGGCTGCAGGTGTGCTCGGGATGGTCATCGCGACCGTGCTCGCACCGATCGCGATGTCGCGCGGGCTCGGTGATCTGCGGCTGGTGTCCGCGTACTTCGCGATCCTGCTCGGCGCGCTCGCGCTGTTCATCGCCGGTCACTACTACAAGATCGTCCCGTTCCTCGTCTGGTATCACCGCTTCGGTCCGCTCGTCGGAAAGCGCAAGGTGCCCAAGGTCGCGGACCTGTTCTCGGCGCGCGCGGCGAACGCCGGCGGCGCGCTCCTCGTCCTCGGCTTCGTCGGGATCGCCGTGGCGACGTACCTCGGCTCGGTGCCGCTCGCTCGCCTCGCGGCGGGGGCCACGTCGTGCGGTGCGCTCGTCGAGTTGTTCGTGATCGCGGGCATCGCCCGCAGGAGGCCGCAATGACCGACGTCGAACAGACAACGCTGGGGCGCGTGTACGAGGCGCTCGAGACCGTGATCGACCCGGAGATCGGGCTCGACATCGTCACGCTCGGGCTCGTCTACGACGTCGGCATCGAAGGCGGCAACGTCGACGTGACGTTCACGTTGACGACGCTCGGCTGCCCGATGGAGGAGCCGATCCGCTCCGGCATCGTCGAGGCGGTGTCGACGGTCCCGGGCGTGACCGAGGTGTGTCCGCACCTCGTCTGGGAGCCGCGCTGGCATCCCGGCCTCGTCAAGGAAGGCGCGCTGTGATCCGCGCGAGCGATCGTGTCGCCGCCGTTCTCGCGAGAGACGAGCGCCTGCTCGAGGTGTTCGTCGCAGCATCGCCCGCGTTCGACAAGCTGCGGAACACGGCGATGCGAAAGACGATGGCCAAGCTCGTCACCGTCGCACAGGCCGCGCGCATCGCCGGCGTCGACGCTGGCGCGCTCGTCGATCGGCTGAACGCGGCGCTCGCGGGCGGCGAGCCGGCTCGCGAGCTCGTCGCGCGCGCTCCCGTGCTGCCGCCGATCCCCGAGGCTCTCCGCGCGACGCCACCCGATCGAATCGTCGACGTCGACGTACGCGAGGACCTGCGCGCCGGTCGAGAGCCATTCCGCCGGATCCTCGACGCCGCGCGCGCGTTGCCACGCGGTCACGTGCTGCGCGTCCGCGCGATCTTCGAGCCCGCGCCGCTGTACGCCGTGCTCGCGAAGCAAGGGCTCGGCCACGCGACGGAGCAGCATGCGGACGACGACTGGTGCGTGTGGTTCCATCACGACGACACCACCGCGATCGACGTGTCCTCGAGTCCCGTCGAGGACGACGGCGACGTGATCGTGATCGACGTGCGCGGGCTCGAGCCGCCGGAGCCGATGGTCCGCACGCTCGAGGCGCTCGCCGAGCTGCCGCGCGGCAAGACGCTCGTGCAGCTGAACGTGCGCGTGCCGCAGTACTTGCTGCCGAAGCTCACCGAGCGCGGCTTTGTCTACGAGGTTCGTGAACAGGGGCCGGATCTGGTCCGCCTGTTCGTTCGTCACCAGACCCCCGACACGATCAAGGAGTAACGAAATGTCTTCGTTCGAGCTCGATATCCGAATCGTTCCACCGCGCGAGAAGCACCCCGCGATCTTCCGCACGTTCGACGCGCTTCCACCCGGCGAGTCGTTCACGTTGATCAACGACCACGATCCGGCGCCGCTTCGCCATCAGTTCAACGCGACGCGCACCGGTCAGTTCGAGTGGCACTACGTCGAGAGCGGGCCGGTCGTGTGGCGCGTGAGCATCGGGAAGCGGCCCTGATGCTCTGCCTCAGCACTGACGCGGCGCCGCGACTACCGATCGACGCGCTCGTCGAGGCGTGTCGTGCGCGCGGGGTCGAAGGGCAGGAGCTCGTCATCGAGCCAGACGATGACGCCGACGCCGTGCTCGCGAGGGCGAGGGCCGCGAGCGCGAACATCGTCGCGCTGCGGGTCCGCGAGCTCGACGAGGCGTCGGTGCCGCAGATCGCCCGATGCTCGGCGGCGCTCGCGGCACCGGTCACGACGCCGAGCGGCGCGGTCCGCGCGGATCGCGTGCCCGCGCTCGCGCGTGCGTTCACCGCCGCGGGCGGCCGACTGTTGCTCGGACACGGCGGTGTTCTCGACGACGCGCTCGGGATCGTCGCCTCCCTGGGCGCCGCCGGCTCGCCGCCGAGCGTGGGCACGGCGTGGGAGATCGAACCGTGGCGCCTGGACCCGAGCGAGACCAGTGCCGTGTTGCTCGTGACGCGGGACTTCCTCGGTGCCGTGCGCTTGCACGGCGGCGGACCGGAGCAACGCGATCACGACGGTCGAGGCGTCGGGCCGCTGTTCACCGAGCTCGCACTCTCGGGGTTCCGCGGGCCGATCATCTTGACGCCGAGCGCGCCCGCGCTCGTCCCGCGCTGGACGGCATGGCTCGATGCGCGCGGTGCCTCCGGCTGCGGACACGCGTCGAGCTCGCGATCGATCGACCTCGACGTGCGAGACGTGGAGCCGCGTCACCGGCTCGAGACCATCCTCGGCGCGTACGGCATGCTGGTTCCCGGCATGAAGCTCGAGCTCACGGTCGACCACGATCCGATCTGCATGTACTACACGCTGCAAGCCAACGAGGACGAGAACACCTTCTCGTTCCAGGTCGTCGAGCATGGCCCCGAGGTCTGGCGCGCCACGGTGACGAAGCGATAGCGCTACCGAGCTACAATCACCCATGGTCGGTCGAATCCACGCACGCCTCGCCGAGGACCACGACAGGCTCGACGCACTGCTGTCACGAGCGACCGCGTCGGCCGAGATCGATCGCGCGGTCTACACCGAGTTTCGGCGCGGGCTGCTTCGCCACATCGCGATGGAGGAGAAGGTGTTGTTCGCCGACGCCCGCGCGCGCGGAACACCCGCGCTGGTAGCGCTCGTGAAACAGCTCCACGCCGATCACGCCGCGATCGCGTCGATCCTCGTTCCGCCGCCGACGCTCGCGCTGATCGAGACCCTGCGGTCCGTGCTCGCCGAGCACAACCCGCTCGAAGAGGGCCGGGGCGGCCTCTACGACGCCTGTGATGCCCTCGCCGGCGCGAACGTCGCCGATGTGGTCGCCCGGATGTCGGCGATCCCCGAGGTGCGCGCCTCGGAGCACCTCGACGAACCGAGGGTGCACGAGCACATCGCGCGCATGCTCGACGCCCGGCGAACGCCCGCCTAGCGAGGCCTCCCAAAATTCCCGGCGAGCCGGCGCGCCGGCCCTCCACCGTGCCCCGTGTTAGGCTCCGGGCATGCGATTCGTCGTCGGTGTTGCGCTCGCGCTGTTCGCGACCGCGTGCCCACCGAAGCCGCAGAACGTCGGCAACCAGCCGAGCTGGCGCGAGGGATCGAACGGCACCGGCGCGGTCGGCGCGTCGAGCGCGAAGCCGATCGGACCGGTGACGTTCGCGCCGAGCTCCGAGCCGGCCGAGCGGTACAACGAGCCGCTGAAGACGCCGCCGAAGAGCGCGCTCGGCGATGCGGTGATGGCGGCGCTGAAGACCGCGGCGCAGCAAGCCGGGACAACGGTGCCGATCGCGGACGCGCGGCTGTTTCGCGCGTGCGCCGAGCTGGCCGAGGTGGTGCCCGAGGAGGGCGTGATCGGGTACAGCCTCGTGGAGTTCGCACTCCATCGCAACGGCATCATCGAGCCGAGCCCGCACCTCCTGGTGGTGTGGGGCGACATCGACTCGCCGCAGCTGATCGTGGAGCAGCTGCAGCCGAGGCTCGTCGAGATCCTGGCGGACGGCGCGACGGCACGGGTGGGCATCGGCGCCGTGAAGCGCGCCGCGGATGGCACGGGTGCGGTCGTGTTCGCGCTCCAGGGCTCGGGCGTGACCACGTCGCCGATTCCGAGGATGCTGCCGGCGAACGGCAGCTTCTTGCTGGATGCGGTCGTCGACGCGAAGTTCAAGGACCCCGAGGTTTTCGTCACGTACAACGACGGCACCACGGAGCGTCTGGGGCTCAAGCTCGGACACGCGGGTGGGTTCACGTCGACGGTGAAGTGCGGCGCGCGCGTCGGCCGGCAGCAGGTCGAGATCACGGCGTCGGACGCGAGCGGCTCGACGGTGCTCGCGAACTTCCCGGTGTGGTGCGCGGCGAAGGCGCCCGCGTCGTTGACGGTGGATCCATCGGCGGAGGATGCGCCGGTCGCGACCACCGAGGATGCCGAGAAGCGCCTCCTGGCGCTGGTCAACCGCGATCGACAGGCGGCGGGGCTCGCGGCGCTGCAGTGGGACGAGCGCGTCGCGCAGGTGTCCCGTGCGCACAGCGAAGAGATGCGGCGCACGAAGAACGTCGCGCACATCTCGCCGACGACGGGCTCGGCCGCGGATCGCGTGCGCGCGGCGAAGATCAAGACGGCGGTGGTGCTCGAGAACGTCGCGCGCGCGTACGGGGTAGGGGAGGCGCACCAGGGGCTGATGAACAGCCCCGGGCATCGCGCGAACATCATGGCCCGAGCGGCAACGCACATCGGGATCGGTACGGTGTTCGGCGAAGAGGTTTCGGGCAGACGAGAAATTTTCATCACGCAGGTCTTCACGCGCGTGCCGCCCAAGGTGGAGCCGGGCAAGGCGGCCGAGGTGGTCGCGCAGAAGATCAACGCGGCGAAGCCCGTCGCGACGAGCGCGCGGCTGGCGGCGATCGCGCAGCAGCTCGCGGATCAACTGGCGGGCGGAAAGACGCGCGAGCAGGCCTATCCCACGGTGAAGAAACAGGTCGATGCCCTCGGCAGCCTCTATGCCCGCGTCGGGAGCGTGATCACGGCGGCGGCGGATCTCGATGCGATCGACGGCGGGTCGTTGCTCGGTGAGACGAAGACCGATGACATCGGCGTCGGCGTGGCGCAGGGGCCGCACCCCGAGATCGGGGAAGGCGCGATGTGGATCGTCGTGCTCCTCGCGCAAAAGCGTTGAGCGCGCTGTCGGAGTCGCGCTGACCCATCGCTACCCGCGGGCACCCCGGTGCAGCTCTTTGCGGCAGGAGGAGGCGGTCGACTCGCTTGCTACGGTCGGCACCGGGAGGATCGCGTGGAACAAGGGGATCGAGCAGACGAGCTCGAATGGCAGCTCGATCAAGCACAGCGCATCACGCACATCGGAAGCTGGACGTGGACGCGAGCGACGGATCAGGTCGTGTGGTCCGACGAGCTGTATCGCATCCTCGGACGCGACATCGGATCGGCCGTGACGCGCGACACGCACGTGCAGGCGATCCACGCCGATGATCGCGACCGCGCGGTCCGCGTCGTCGGAGGTGCGTTGCGGGCGGGTCGGAGGTTCTCGCTGCGCGCGCGGATCGTGAGACCCGACGGCACGCAGCGCGACGTCGAGATGATCGGGGAGCCGACGTTCTCGGACACGCGCGAGGCGACCGGCCTCATCGGAACGACGCGCGACATCACCGACGAGATCCGCCGCGAACAGACGATCCGGCTGTTCACCGACATCGTCGACTCGCTCGCGGTCGGCTTGTCCGTCTGGCGGCGAGATGCGTCCGGCGAGCTACGTCTCGTGGCTGCGAATCCCGCGTGCGAGCGGCTCGTCGGAGTCTCCGTTCCGGAGCACATCGGCGCGTCACTGGCCGCGTGCTTCCCGGCCGCGCTCGCATCGGACGTTCCGAGCTTGCTGCACGCGATCGACGGCGACCATCCACGGCGAGAGCTGGCCGCATGTCGGATGACGCTGCTGCGGGGCGCGCCGACGTTCGCGGTCAAGGCGTTCGCGCTGCCGGACTCGCGCATCGGGCTGACGCTCGAGGACATCACGCAGCGCGTGCGCGATCAGCGACTGCACTTCGCGGAGCGTCGCGCCATGGAGATGCTCGCCGCATCGGCACCGCTGGAGGACATCCTCGCGACCATCGTTTCGGTGATCGAGGAGCTCGCGCCGGAGACGCTCGCGTCGGTGCTGCTGTTCGATAGTGCGAGCAAGCGACTGCGGACCGGCGCCGCGGCGTCGTTGCCCGCGGCATGGAACCAGGTCGTCGACGGAGTCCAGATCGGACCCAACGTCGGCTCCTGCGGCACCGCCGCGTTTCGTCGCGACGCGGTGTTCGTGCGCGACGTCGAGAGCGATCCACTCTGGGAGGACTTCAGGGACGCGGTGCGGCCGTTCGGGCTGCGCGCGTGCTGGTCGATGCCGATCCTCGCGAACGATGGTCGCGTGCTCGGCACGTTCGCGATGTACTACCGCGAGCCGCGCGCACCCGAGGCCGCCGACGTCGAGCTCATTGCTCGTGCGGTGCACGTCGCCGGGATCGCGATCGAGCGCCGCCGGTTGGACGAGAGCCTCGCGGCGGTCACAGCGCCGACAGGAACGCTACGAGCGCCTTCTTCTCGCGGTACGTGAAGTTGAAGCTGAAGCGCTCGTCGTAGTGATCGACGACGTCCCACAGCGTCCTCGCCTGACCGGAGTTGAAGTACGGCCCGCGCGATGCGAGGCCGCGCAGCAGCGGCACCGCCATCTTGCCGATGTCCGACCACAGGCCGGTGGCAGCGGCGCGACCGAGGTTGTTCACGATGCGCGTCTCGCCGGTCGTCTTGTTGCGCAGGTGAACGCGCGGCAGCTCGGGGTCATCCTTGTCGACGATACCGATGTCGAACAGCTGGTAGACCGACCGCGTGCCGACGTTCGGCGAGTTGTGGCAGCCCGAGCACGTGCCACCGTTGGCGTTCTCGCGGAAGTTGAAGATCTCCTGGCCCTCCGCGATCAGCGCGCGCGCTTCGCGCTGCCGGCGGTTGTGGCGGCGGTGGTGCCCCTGATCCGCGTCGATCCACGCGTCGAAGATGTCGAACACCTTGCGCGTCGTCGTTCCGGTCGACGCGTGGTTGATGCCGACGTGCCACTCCTGCTGCGCGAGGTAGTACGGACCACCGCGCGCGCCGTCGTCGTCGAGGCGCCCGGCGTCTTCGTCCTCGATCTGCGCGAAGTAGTTGAACAGCATGAAGTCGGTCGCCGCTTCCTGCTCCTCGACGGTCGGCGTGTACGTCGTCGCCGCGTGCAGCTGCGTCGCGCCCACGAACAGGCCCTTGAGCGTGGCGCGCATATCGGGCTGCGGGCCAGGTGCCCACGTGACCGACGTCTTCTGCGAGACGCCCGTCAGCGGGTTGGGCTTGCGATAGCCGTAGAACTGCGTCAGCGACGTCGCCGCGCAGTCATACGGATCCTCGACCTCCGTGATCTCGAACTCCGCGGTCGGCTGGACCCGCGAGATGCCGGCGCGAACGCTTCCGCGCTCGAGCGTGAGCTCCATCGCGTCGCGCCGCTTCCTCCTCGTCGAGATGTCCGACTCGGCGCACTTGCCGATATCGAACGTGACCATGAACAACGGATCCGTACCGTTGCTGTCGTCCCACAGCTGTTGCGCGTGCGAGGTCGTCCAGCCGCCTTCGAAGCCATGGCACGACGCACACGTGCGCCCGTTGGTGCCGAGGTCCGCGAAGAACGGGTTGTTCGCCTCGAGGTACGCGAGCGAGCCGAGAGGCGAGTACGCCTCCGCGATGCCCGCGCGATTGCGAGTCTGTTGAGGATCGTGATGATGACGGCTCGCCGACGTCTGTTCCGACTCGTCCTGACCTTCGTCATCATCGTCGACGACACAGGCCGATGCGGACAACAGCAGCGGCATCGCGAGCACCGTAAAAACTCTCCGCGACATGAAGTGACCTCCCGGTGGTGAATGAACTCGAGCGAGCCGGAAGTGAGCACGGGTCGTGCCGGCGTGAGATGACAGCTAGCTGAGCGAGAACGCTCGAAGCGATGCACCACGGATGAAGCAGCGCTTCATTCGCGGTGCATCACGACTGCATCACGGCGCCATGCACGCGTCGGCCGGGATCGACGGCGGACACTTCGACCACTCGTCGGGGATCGGCTCACCCGAGAGCGCCTCGAGGAACGACACGATGTCGGTGATCTCGTCGTCGCTGAGGAACAGCGGAGCGATCGCACGGTCGCGCTGCCCGACGTAGCCGTCGGTGCCTGCACCTTCGTTGTAGAAGGCGACCACGTCCCAGAGGTTACTGAACCCACCGGTGTGCATGTACGGCGCCGTCATCGCGACGCTGCGCAGGCGGGCCGTCTTGAACGCACCACACTGCGGCATCGGATTGGAGCCGCACACCATCGGGAGCTCCGCGCTCGGGACCACCATGATGTCCTTGACGAGGTCCGCGCCGTACTGCGGATCATCGGAGTACTCGCTGTTCGCGTTGAACGGATACGTCATCTGGAACGCGCCCGCGCCCGCAAAGCCGTAGTCCTTGGCCAGCGCTCCCTGCGGCACGCCGATGTTGTGGAACTTGAAGTCGCTGAAGTTCGGCCCGTTGTGGCACTCGTTGCAGCCGGCCTTGCCGATGAACAGCTTCGCACCGCGGATCGCCGACGCTGTCATCGCACTCTCGTCGCCGTTCATGTACTTGTCGAACGCCGAGTTCTTGTCGATGAGCTTTCGCTGGTAGGCCTCGAGCGCCTTGCCGTAGTTCGTCGTGAAGCGCCCCATCGCCTTCTGGTCCTCGGGCGCCATGCCCATCCACGCGACCGAGGTGCGCCCGCCGACGGGCGGGAAGCGCACGGTGTCGTCGAGCGGCGGCATCGGGCCGAACAGCTCCTCGTATTGCGCGCGATACGCCGGATCCGAGTAGATGAAGTGCGCCTGCTCGAGCGCGCTCGAGCCGACGTCGCTCGGCACCGACCACAGCGCGGAGAACAGGCCGCCCCAGTGGTTGACGCCCGGGATGAACGCGACGTTGAAGATCGTCGGCGTGTTGCGGCTGAACACCGACGTGCCGAACGTCGTCGTCGGACCGCGCGACTTGGTGTCGGCGCCGCCCGCGCGCGTGTCGTGGCAGGTGCGGCAGTTGCCGGCGCCGCTGACCATGCGCTTGTCGAAGAACAGCGAGTGTCCGAGCTCGGCGGCCTTCGGATTGTCCGCGAAGCGATTCGTCGGGTTCGTGGGGACCGGTGTCGAATCGTCGAGCACCATGGTCTCGAGCGTCGCGCGCTCCTCGTCGGTGAACACGCTGTCATCGGTGCAGCCTCCGGCCAACGCCACGACGATGCCGGCCGACGCGAACCGCAAAAAAGTGGAGATCGCAGTCATGTACATCCTCCTTCGTAGAATCGACTGGGTTATTCAGCGTAGCTGCCGTACGGCAGGCCGTCCTTCTTGGTGTGCGGCGTCGAGCGACCCTTCTTGAGCTCGAGCTCGATGGTCACGACGCCCGCGTCGCTCACTTCCGCTTCGGTCACCACCGGCTTCGCGTTCGGCGCCCACGCGACGACGCGATGCTTGCCGGCCGGCACGTTCGTGAGGCGGAAGAAGCCGTCCTTGCCCGCGCGAACGTAGTTGCCGTTCGGCGTGACGAGGATGTGACCCACCATCTGCGGGTGCATGTTGCAGTACACGCTGAGGACGCCGGGCTTCGCCATCGTCACGGACTTCGTCTCGCCCTGGCGGTAGCTGCCGAGGTCGAACGAGTGGTCCGGCGTCACCGAGAACACGTTGTGGAAGAACGCGTCCATGTTCGGGAACTGGACCGTCGTGCCCTTCTGCACGATGAGGACGTTCGGGACGAACTGCTTGCCCTGTTGCTTCATCGTCGCGCTGCCGCGTGTGGTCTCGACGATGTCGTCGACATAGATCACCGCGTCGCCGACGCCGGTCACCTTGCCGACGATCGTGCCCGTGCCTTCCGGCTTCTTCACCTTCGGCTCGAGCTTCATCACCTTGTCGCGCCTCGTGTCGGTGAACCCGACCGCCGCCTTGTCGGCGGCCTTCGGCGTGGCCTTGGGCTCGGGGGCAGGCGTCGCGACCTTGGGCTCGACCTTGGGCTCGTCGACCTTCGGATCGTTCGCCGATACCGGCGAGTCACCGAACGCCGCCTTGAGCGCCTCGAGGTACTTCTGCTGCGCCTTCATCAGCTTGTCGATCTGCTTCTGTTGCTCCTCGATGCGGCTCTCGAGCCGGTCGACGTCGGCCTTCGTCGCCGCGGCGGGCTTCTTCCTCGAGTCGGCCTGGACCTCGGGTGCGATCGCGACCGCGAGGACGATGAGAGTGAGCCAGGTAGTTGTCGTTCGCATGAGGTTCCTTTCAGAAGGCCATGACGGCCGAGGTCGTGATCACGTCGTCGGGGATGCTCGGCGTGCCGCCGTACTCGCCGTTGTGCGAGTACTCGGCCTTGACGATCGCGTTCGGGTTGAAGATCAGCCGCAGCCCCGCGACCGCGCGGTAGTTCTTCGTGATGTAGAGGCGCTCGGTGCCCTGCTGCACGAGCGCGTCACGCATCTCGGCACGAGCGAGGATGCCGATCACCGGTGTGAGGAGGACATCGGCCTCGACGAAGCCGCCGTTCTTGAGGTCGAGCGAGTACGTCATCGACAGCTCGTCGCCGGGCGCCTTGCCGCGCAGGAACGACGCCTTGAGCGCGAAGCGCGAGAGCTCGAGCTCGGCGTCCGCGCCGACGAACCACATCTTGCCGGCACCGTCGCCGGCGCCGTCCTGCGTGCCCCACGAGCCCGACGGCCCGATCTCGAACGTGCCGCTGCCGATCGGCAGCCGGAGCGCCGCGCGACCCGAGAGCGTCTTGAACGCGTTCGAGTCGGTCTCGTTGAAGAAGTGGAACTGCTCCGTTCCGAACGAACCGTTGGTCACGGCCGCGGCGACGATGATGTGATCGTTGGCGAGCTTCGTGCGTGCCTTGACGCCGACCGCGGTGCCCGTGGTGTAGCGGGCGATCAAGCTCGGCGTGATGCCGAAGCGCTGCGGCGCCTTGCGCGTCTTGTATTCGATGCCGACCACCGAGTCGACCTTGCCGACGAAGATCGACGTCTTGCCGTCCTCGGTCGGCATCCACTCGAGCTGCGCGAGGTCGATGTCGAACGAGTCGCCGAACTCGAACTCGCCGCCGGTGCGCGGCGTGAAGTTGACGCTCGACGTGAACAGCGCGCGCGAGCCGAGGCCCGCGTTGATCGTCAGGTTGAGCTCGTTCACGAGGAACGTCGGCGTGCCCTCGGAGTTGATGTGGTCCGGGCGATCCACGCCGGGGAGCTCGCCGAGGTCGGCGACGTCACCGCGCGAGTTGATCTGCGTGGCGAGCAGGTCGCCGTAGAACACCCAGCCGACGTCGTCGTGCTGGGGGAACATCATGTGCGCGACATCGCGCCTCGTGCCCGAGCCATCACCCTGCGCGTCGAAGAAGCCGACGTCGCCGTAGCCACCGATCTTGATCGGGAAGCGCGACTTGCGGCTCTGCTCCGCCGTGCGTAGCTGTTGTTCGACGTCGGCGAGCTTGGACTCGAGCTCGGCCGTCTTCTGGTCGAGGTCCACCTCCTCGGTGGGCTCGTCGGCCTCTTCCGCCGCTTCCTCCTCGGGAGCGGTCGCCTCCGGCTCGGCCGGCGCGGGTTGTGCGAGCACGGGGCTCGCGAACAGGAGCGAACAAGCGAGATACCGTTTCATGTGATCCTCCGAGGCGAACGAATCGCCGACAGAACGAACAGCACCGCGAGCAGCACGAGCACCGGCGGTACGAAGGCCATCCACTCGACGACGCGGAACCTTTGCGCGACGGTGTCGAGCGAGCTCACCAGGACGAGGCGATGCGCCTGTGCGGTCTCCGGCAACTCGACCACGCTCGCGACGTAGCGCAGCCCGTTGCTCGTGACGACGTGGGGCGCCGCACCGGCGGTCTCGCCCACGACACGCGTGAAGACATCGGCGAGGAGCGGATCCTTCGTCGACGTCATGACGACCTTGTTCGCGAGCGCGCTGGCGACGGCCACGCCGCTCTGTTCGGCGATCGCGGAGAGGTGCGCCTCTTCGATCGGTTGGCCGACGACGAGGTACGCGACGAGCGAGTCTCCGTAGCGGATCGACTTGATGCTGAGGTCCATCACCTTGCCAGCGAGGACCCACGAGCCGACCGCCGCGTCGTCCGTGTCCTTCGCCTTCTTGACGACGGCCGACGACGACAGGTCGAGGCCCTCGAGCTCCGACGCGCCCGCCTGCGCGAACACGCGTCCCTCGGGCGAGAGGACGAGCAGGAAGCCCGCGCGCCGCAGCTTCGCGAGGTCCTGGAGGATGTCCGCGACGGTCGCGCGATCCATCCCCTCCGTCGCGAGCGTCGACTTGAGCCGCGGATCCTCGACGAGGACGCGGCAGTGCGCGCTCAGGTTGAGCTGGGTCTGCTCGCGCATCGCATCGAACGACTTGCGCGCGCGGATCACCTGCTGTCCCGTCTCGTCGGCGATCGACGCCGCGAGCTGCTTGCGCATGAACAAGGTCCACACCGTCGTCATCCCCACGGCGAGGACGATGACGAGGACGACGAGCCAGACACGCGAGGGTGGCTGTGGGAGCGGATGGCTCGTCATCTGACTGCCGACGATCCGCTGCACGACGCTCGGTGCGCGTTCGGTGCCCGTCGAGGCGCGCGTACCATCGCTGATGCGTAGCTGTAGGTTCTGATCGCTCATTTCCACCCGGATCCGCAGCGAAGCGGATCAGTCTGCGACGAGCCGATCGCCCGCGAGCTTCCAGACTTGGAAGCCGGAGGTCGTCTCGAGTTTCTGTTGCACGATCGTCCGGCCGCCGACGACGACGCGGACGTCGTGCGAGCCGCCGAGGACATCGACGACGTCACCGGCCTGGAACTCCGCGCCGTCGACGAGGATGCTCGCTCCTCGCGGCAGCTCCGAGAGCACGAGGCGACCCGTCGCCGGCGCGAGCGTGAACCGCTTCGCGAGCTCGCCGGTCGCCGGGACATCGATGTCCTGCGCCACCGGCGCGTAGCCCGCCATCTCGAGGCGCACGGTGACGTGCTTCGCGGCGAGCCCGGTCAGCGTCGCGGGCGTCTTGAGCCCGGTCGGCTCGCCGCCGATGGAGATCGCGGCGCCGGCCGGCTCGCTCTCGAGCAGGAGGGAGCCGGGCGACGCCGGCGCGGCGTTGTTCCGCGATGAACCAGAGCCGAGATACACGGCGGCGAGTGCGCCCACGATCCCGGCCAGCGCCAGCGCGGCGACCAGGGGGCCGCGGCGGCGGAGGCGCGTCGGCGGCGGCTGCGCCGCGACGTCCGATGACGAGCCCGAGGCGAACGTCTCGAGGTTGGCCGCGAGGTCCGTCTGGACCTCCGTGCGCAACTTCATGACGAGCGAGATGTTGTAGCCGAGCGAGCGCGTCTGCGAGATGGCGCGCTTTGCATTCGCGCGTGGCGCGCCGAACAAGTCCTCGACCATCCCGCCGAGCGTCCGCGCGTCGAACTTCGGCATGTACGCCATGAGCTGCTCGAGCGCCGCGGCCATCTCCTGCGCCGTGTTGAAGCGATCCGATGGGGCTCGCGACAGCGCGCGCATGACGATCGCGTCGAGCTCGCGCGGGATCTCGGGCCGGTAGCGGCTCGGCGGCGAGACCGGGTCGTTCATGATCGCGTAGAGCGTCGCGGCGTCGCTCGCGCGACCGAACAGACGGCGGCCGGTGAGCAGCTCCCACAGAACGACACCCGCGGAGAAGATGTCCGAGCGCTGGTCGACGCCGCGCGCGAGCACTTGCTCGGGCGGCATGTACGCGATCTTGCCCTTGATGGTCCCGGTGACCGTCGCCGTGGTGTTGGTCTTGGCGACGCCGAAGTCGATGATCTTCACCTCGCCGCCGTAGGTGATGATGATGTTCGCCGGGTTGACGTCGCGGTGGACGAGATCGAGCGGCTGGCCCGACGTGTCGGTGAGCTCGTGCGCGAAGTTCAGGCCCGCGCACAGCTGCGAGACGATGCCGACCGCGACGTGCATCGGCATGCGTTGGCGCGTCGTCGACAGCTTGCGGAGGATGCTGCGCAGGTCCTCGCCGGGCAGGTACTCCATCGCCGTGTAGTACTGACCGTCGAGCTCGCCGAACTCGTACGTGCGCACGATGTTCGGGTGGTCGAGGCGCGCGGCGATGCGGGCCTCGTCGATGAACATGCGGATGAACTGCGCGTTGTCGGTGAAGTGCGGCAGCACGCGCTTGAGGACGACGACCTTGAGGAATCCTTCGAGGCCTTTCTTCACGCCGAGGAACACCTCGGCCATACCGCCGACGGCGATCTCGCCGACGAGCACGTACTTGCCGAAGCGCTCGCCGACAATGTTGTCGTCCGGCACCGGCTCTACATGGACTGGTGATGTCTGTTCGAAATCACCAGGCTCAACTGCAGAGTCGTTCGTTAGTTGTAGATCCTGTGTCATCGGAGAGACCAATACGTGATCGGAGTCCGAGCCCTCCACCCGCCGCGCTCTTAGAGCAGTTCGCGTGCCGCGCGCAAAGCCGCGAGATCGTGTGGCCTCGCTGTGCGGGTCTGAAACAGTGAGTCCGGTTTCCCTCGACGAAGCGAGGAGGATCACGCAGTTGCTCGATGCTTCATTTCTGAAGCATCGCTTCATTCCTGGCGCGTCCGATGCGTTCTGCGCGCCGAGCGACCGTAACGAAGCCGACGATCGTTTTATACGTAGGTGCTTAGATCCTATTTAGAAACTAAGAATCGATGATTGACTTCAGATCGACGGTCATGAGTATTTGCTACGAAGTGATGATCCGTTTGGTGGGGAGTTCTGTTATCGCCGCATGCGCGATCGCCTGCGCCGCACCGGCGGCACAGATCGAGGAGAGCGGCCCGCTCACCACCGCGCCGCTCGCGCGGTTCATGCGAGAGGAGATGAACGTTCCGTTCTCGTTCGTCATGTTCGAGACCGCGACCGCGCGCCGCGAGCGGCGTATGCACCGCGCGGCCGTCGCGCTACGCGAAGCCGCTCACGATCTGACGCAATGGGACGACCCACCCGTCATGTCAGACGAGGGCCGCGACGTCTTCTTCGCCTACGCACAGAACCTGGAGTTTCACGTTGCTCGTCTCGAGGAGGCCGCGGTGAGTCGGGAGGGGGAGCTCGCCATGGAATCGGTCGAGCAGATCCGTCAGACCTGCAACCACTGTCATCGCTTCTTCCGTCCGACGAACATCATCTCGTCGGATGTCGCGTACGACTGGTACGCCCTCGACTTCGGAGGTGTTCGATGAGCCACCAGACCATGATGGTCCGAGCTGCTGTCTCGCTCGTTCTCTTCGCCGCCTGCACGAAGGCCCCGGTCCCCGCGACCGATCGGCCGCCCGATGCAGGGATGGCAGCGCTCGCCGCGCTGATGAAGAACCAGATCAACCCGGCGTTCTCGAAGCTGACGTTCCTCGTGTTCCACGGGGAAGAGCTGCAGGAGGACGCGAACGCGGTCCGCGCCGAGATGCAACGCGCTGCCTCGACGCTGCGCGGCTCGATCAGCGAGCTCCGCGACTGGCGCGAGCTGTCGACGCAGTCGGCGGAGGGGCGCGACGTGTTCTTCACGTTCGCCGCGAACGTCGACCGGCAGGCGCAGAAGCTGGTCGAGGCGATCGAGAAGCGCGACGCCGATACCGCGATGACCCAGATGCAGGACATCGCCGACACCTGCAACAACTGCCATCACTTCTTCCGCCTGCGCATCGAGGACTCGGTCGTCCCGGCGCGGTGACTACCGGGTCAGCGTGAAGCGCTTCGTCACCGTGCCGCTCTCGGGCACGGCGACGGACTCGGTCACCGTCGCGTAGCCAGCCAGCTCGAGGCGGATCGTGACCGGGCTCTTCGTGAGCGCCGTCAGGGTCGCCGGCGTCTTGAGGCCGGTCGGTTCGCCGCCGAGCGAGATCGCGGCGCCCGGTGGCTCGCTCTCGATCTGCAGCACCGACTGTGCCACCGGCTTGGCGACCGCGTCCGACTCGTGGCCCGAGCCGTACACGAGGTAGCCCACGCCACCGGCGATCGCGAGGAGCATCACGAGCGCGAGCACGATCGCGAGCGTGCGGCGGGGCGCGGGCTCGGCTGCGGGCGGCGGCGCGAGGGCGTCGGCGGACGCCGGCGTGTCGAGGAGCTCGGCACGCTCCGCGTGGACCTCGCTGCGCAGCTTCATCACGGTCGCGATGTTGCGGCCGAGCGATCGCGTCTGCGCGATGGCGCGCTTGGCCTCGGATCGGGTGCTGCCGAAAAGGTCTTCGAGCATACGAGCCGCCGCGCGACCGTCGTATTTCGGTTGGTCGGCGAGGAACCGCTCGAGGTCCATGCCCATCTCCTCCGCGCTGTCGTACCGATCGGCAGGTGTGCGTGCGAGTGCTCGCATCACGATGTGGTCGAGATCGCGCGGGACATCGGGGCGGAGTCGGCTCGGCGCGCGAATCGGATCGTTCATGATCGCGTACATCGTCGCCGCCTCGTTGTCGCGCATGAACAGCGGGCGACCGGTGATCAGCTCCCACAGCACGACACCCGCCGAGAACACGTCCGAGCGCTGGTCGACGTTGCGCGCGAGTAACTGCTCGGGAGACATGTACGCGACCTTGCCTTTTATCGTTCCGGACTTCGTCGCGCTCGTGGATGTCTTTGCGACACCGAAGTCGATGATCTTGACCTCCCCGGTGTAGGTCACGATCACGTTCGCCGGGTTGATGTCGCGATGTATGAGACCGAGCGGTCGTCCGGTCGTGTCCGTCAGCTGGTGCGCGAAGTGGAGACCTGCGCACACGTTGGACACGATCCCCGTGGCCAGATGTAGCGGCATCTGCTGCTGTGAAAATGCCAGCTTGTCCAGCGCTCGTGCCAAGTCCTCGCCTGGGAGGTACTCCATCGTTGTGAAGTATTGCCCTTCGGCTTCTCCGAACTCGTAGGTTCGGACGATGTTTGGGTGCTCGAGGCGTGCGGCGATCCGTGCCTCGTCCACGAACATCTGGACGAACGCGGGATCGCTGTTGAAGGCGGGGAGCACCCGCTTGATCACCACGACCTTCTGAAACCCTTCCGGTCCGCGATGTACGCCGAGGAACACCTCGGCCATTCCACCGACGGCGATCTCGCCGACGATGAGGTACTTGCCGAAGCGCTCGCCGATGATCGCGGGCTCGGCACCGCGCGGCTCGGCAGGACGGTCGCTCGCGATCGGTGCGATGGAAATTTCGGGTTCCGACGGTTCGGACTCCCACGAGGTTTGTGTTGTCACCCGCGAATCACGCTACCTGTTCGTTCGTCGTTTTTGAAAGCAAGAAAATCATGAGTCGTCGTGAGTCTTCGTTTGTGTAAACACGATAACCAATCTTCGAAGTGCCGTTATGTGCGTGCGTCGCCGCAAATTGCTGCACTTCACTTTCGACGCGCGATCCTTCACTCTCGGCTCAGTCGATGTCAGCTGCTGAACGCCTCGAGCGAATCGCGCCACGCATCCCGGTCTTCTCGCCCGTCATCGCATCGGGCATCGCGCACTGCTGGATGACGAACATCAGCGCGGGCGGCATGGGCCTCATGGGCCTCTTCGAGAGCACGTCGATCCTCCAGCGCGGTGACGACATCGATGTCGAGTTCGGTCTCGGCGACGGCGCGCCGTCGATCCGCGCCGTCGCGCGCGTTGCATGGACGAGTCGGTTGCACGCCGGTGGACGCCTTGGCTTCGGCGTCCAGTTTCGCGAGCTCTCGCAGCAGGGACGCACGCAGCTCGCGATGTTCCTCGCGGAGCATCGGCCGCGCGTGCTCGTCGCGTGTGGATCGAGCGAGGACCGCGAGCTGGTCGAGGACTGCCTCGGCTCGCTGCGCCTCGAGATCGTCGAGCGTCCGTCCGAGCTCGACGCGGAGCTCCTGCGAGGATGCGCGGCGACGCTGTTGTTCGCCGACGACATCGATCGCCTGAAGATGTTCCTCGGAGCGCTCCACGACGCCCGCGTCAAGGCGCGCATCGGCATCGAGCTGCCGCTCGCGTCGGTCACGGTCGTCACGCCGATGGACGCCGCGCAGGTGCTGCCGCTATTTGCTGCAGAGAAGTTCTCGGAGGTGCTGCACACGCCGGTCAACCGCGCGGCGCTCGTGCGCGCGATCGAGCGTAGCTGCGAGCGCTGGGCCCTCGAGCTGGAGCTGCGCTGGGCATCACTGCAGCTCGAGGGCCTCGCCATCCCGCCGCCGCGCCCGAAGCCCAAGAGCATGCCGCCGGTGCTGGTACGCAGCTCGGTGATCCGCGTCAGCGAAGAGATGCAGCGCGTGTACGAGCTGATCCAGACGGTCGCCGTTCACGACGTGCCGGTGCTGCTCACGGGCGAGACCGGCACCGGCAAGGAGCTCGCCGCGCGCGAGATCCACGCGCTCAGCAAGCGCGCGGACACGCCGTTCATCGCGCAGGACTGCGGCGCGCTCACCGAGACGCTCCTCGAGAGCGAGCTTTTCGGTCACGTGCGTGGTGCGTTCACCGGCGCGACGACAGACCACCCGGGGCTGTTCCAGATCGCCGATGGCGGCACGATCTTCCTCGACGAGATCCAGAACACGTCGCCCGGCCTCCAGGCCAAGCTGCTGCGCGTCGTCGAGGAGGGCGAGGTCCGGCCGGTCGGCGGCGCCAAGCCCCGGCGCGTCAACGTCCGCCTGATCGCGGCGTGCAACGTCGACCTCAAGGAGGCCGTCGTGCAGCGGTTGTTCCGCGCCGACTTCTACTACCGCCTCAATCGGTTCCCGATCGCGCTGCCGCCGCTGCGCGAGCACCCCGACGATATCCTCCCGCTCGCGCGCTACTTCGCGCAGACGATGTGCGCGGCGCAGGGGCGCCCGGAGCACCGCTTCGAGCCGCGCGTCGAGGCTGCGCTGCGCTCGTATCCGTGGCCGGGCAACATCCGCGAGCTGAAGAACACGGTCGAGCGCGCGCTGCTGCTGACCAAGCCGAGCGAGCCGGTGCGCTGGGACTCGCTGCCGGAGGAGGTGCGGGCGGGCGTCGCGCTGCAGCCGCTCGACGCACAGAACTTCGAGGCGCGCGTGGCCGAGTTCGAGCGATCGCTGATCATGCGCGCGCTCGAGCGCAACGGCGGCGTGGTTCGTCGCGCGGCCAAGGACCTCGACATCAACGCGGTCACGCTCGCGCGCAAGATGCGCAAGCTCGGCCTCGTTCCTTAACGCGAGCCGAGCGCGCCCAGCACGGCGATGTCGACGGCGTCGGCGGCGGCGTAGAGCGTCTCGCCGTCGACCGGGGCGCCGTAGTCGGGCATCTTCGCTCCGACCTCCTCGGTCACGGATCGCGCGACGTCGGCGAAGGTCGGCTGCGACCCGACGATCTCCGCGATGATCGCGATGATCGCCTGGACGTCGTCGACCGGCTGCACCGGTTCGGTGACCGCGCCGAGCCCGGCGGCCATCACCGTGGGAGACGCGCTCTCGTCGAGGACGATCGTGCGCGGCGAGATCGCACCGTGGGTGCCGCCGAGCTCGTGGATCGCGGCCGCCGCGCGCGCGAGTCGCTTGAGCAGGCGCAGCGTCTCGGGCGGAGGCAGCTGCGGCATCGCGTCGGCGAACGACGCTCCCGATGGCGCCTCGAACACCGCGACGCGCGTCGCGCGATCGAGGGACAGCGCGCGCTGCACGAACGGGCTGTGCGCGCGGCCGAGGAGGCGTGCTCGCTCGATCGCCTTCGCCGCCTCCTCGCTCGCGTCGAAGCGCTCGATCACGACGGAGCGATCGAGGATGGTGTCGACGGCGCGCGAGAGCTGCGAGATCGGCGTGGTGCCGAGCGGCGTCTCGAACTGATAGCGCGGCTTCGCCTCACCTTCCTCCGCGAGCTGCGCGATCGAGTGCGGCCGGCTGTCACGTCTGGGGCGCATGCCGATGCGCGTGCGGCCGCTGCCGAGGTCGAGATCCTCGAGCTGCCGGCGCAGATCGGCGAGGGTCGCCGTGCGCTCGCGCGGGTTCTTGACCAAGAGGCCGCTCAGGATCGGATCCCAGCCGGGCGCGACATCGGCGCCCGTCGACGACGCGGTGGGCGGCTGCTCGCCGAGGTGCTGCGCGACGAAGTCTGGGCCGAGGAAGGGCAGCCGGCCGCACACCGCTTCGAACAGCGTGACGCCGAGCGCGTACAGGTCCGCCGCGACGGTGATCGGCGCGCCCGTGATCTGTTCCGGTGACATGTACGCGAGCGTTCCGATCAGGCCGCCGGTCTGCGTCTGTCCGAGATCGACGAGGTGCGCGACGCCGAAGTCGCCGAGCTTCGCGGTGCCGCGCGCGTCGAAGAAGATGTTCGCGGGCTTCACGTCGCGATGGACGACGCCGCGGTGATGCGCGGCCTCGAGCCCGGACACCACGTCGAGCGCCATGCGGCGCAGCTGCACCGGTGCGAAGCGCTCGCCGGCCGCGAGGCGTTGCGCGAGCGAACCACCGGGGAGGAACTCCATGACGAGGAACCCGCGCTCGACGGAGACATCGTAGACCTCGACGAGCGACGGATGCCGCAGCGTGCTCGCCAGCCGCGCTTCGCGCACGAACCGCTCGTACGCCGCGCCGCCGCGCGCGCCCGCGGCGAAGAACATCTTGATCGCGATCTGGCGGTTCGTGACCTCATCCGTCGCGAGGAAGACGCGGCCCGATGCACCGGCGCCGAGCAGGCGGTCGAGGCGATACCGCCCCGCGACGAGCTCGCGATCGCGCGACGCCTTTCGCTCGGTGCCCTCGTCGCGCCACGAGCGCAGGTACGCGTCGAGATCGGCGGACACGCTGTCGTCGGTCGCGCGCAGCTCGAGCAGCGCGTCGCGCGCGCCGTCGCGCAGGCCCATCGCCGCGAGCGTCGCGATCAGGTGGCGCTGGGCCTCGGGCCGGAGCGCGGGCGTCTTGCGCGACTCCTGGAGCAGCCGCGCAGCCTCGGGATACGCACCGCGCCGCGCGAGGATGCGCCCGAGCGCGAGCTGGATCGGCGCCTTCTCGGCGGGCGACGCGAGATCGAGCGCGCGCTCGAGGAGCTTGCCGGCGTCGCGATCGCGCCCGACCTGCTCGAGCAAGCGCGCGGCGTCGAGCTCCTTGTGGGCGCGCGTGTAGAGATCGATCGCCTTGTTGATGTCGCCGAGCTTCTCCGCGAGCGGTGCGGCGTCAGCGTGGCGGCGCATGCGCACGAGCACGTCGAGCGCTTGCTTCGAGCCGTCCTCGGTGGCGGTCAGCACGGCGAGCAGCGCTTCGATCGCCGGTGCCTCGCCGACCTCGAGGGCGTAGCGCAACGCGCGGACCTGATCGCCGGCGAGCTTCGCCTGCTCGAGCGCGGCGCGAAAGTCCCACAGCTTCTCGTACAGGTCCGCCGCGCGGGCATGGTCTCCGGCCGCGATCGCTGCGCGTGCAGCAACGTCGGGATCGTCGGAATTGCCTGCCACGACCCGATGATGGTACCAGAGCGCCCATGCACCAGAAGAGCGCGCACCGCTCCTTGCTCGTCGTCGGCTCCGTCGCGTTCGATGACATCGATGGACCCTTCGGACTCCAGAAGGACCTGCTCGGCGGCTCCGCGTCCTTCATCACGCGCGCCGCGGCCTACTTCACGCGGAACGTGTCCGTCGTCGCCGTCGTCGGCGAGGACTTCCCCGCGAAGTACGTCGACGAGATGTCCGCGCAGGGCATCGACGTCTCCGGCATCGAGCGTGTCCCCGGCGAGACGTTCCACTGGGTGGGCAAGTACGCCGACGACCTCGCGACGCGCGAGACGATCGACACGCGCCTCGGCGTGTTCGCGAGCTTCCAGCCCAAGCTCAACGACTCGCACAAGGAGGCGCAGCTCGTCCTCCTCGGCAACATCGATCCCGCGCTCCAGCTCGACGTGCTGAACCAGGTCCGCCGCCCCGCGCTCGTCGCGACCGACACGATGAACCTGTGGATCAACATCAAGCGCGCCGACCTCGAGAAGGTGCTCGCGAAGACGCACACGATCATGCTCAACGACGAGGAGGCGCGCCTCTTCGCGGGCGAGCACAACCTCCGTCGTGCGGCGGCCGCGATCCTCAAGGCCGGCCCGACCTCGGTGATCATCAAGCGCGGCGACGCCGGCGCGCTCCTGTTCCACGGCGGCGGCGTGTTCGCAGCGCCCGCCATGCCGCTCGCCGACGTCAAGGACCCGACCGGCGCCGGTGACTCGTTCGCGGGCGGCCTCATGGGCTACCTCGCGTACGCGGGCGACCTGTCGCCCTCGACGATCCGCACCGCGATGATCATGGGCAGCGTGATGGGCAGCTTCGCCGTCGAGAAGTTCTCCGTCGATGGCATCCGCGATCTCTCGCCCGCGCGCATCCAGCAGCGCTTCGACGAGCTCGCCGAGCTCGCGCACTTCGAGCGCGTTCGCCTCTAGTGTCCGCGTTGCACACCTGGATCGTCCTCGTCCGCGGCATCAACGTCGGTGGCCGCGTGCTGCCGATGAAGCGGCTCGTCGAGCTGATGGAGAAGGCCGGCTGCAGCGACGTGCGCACGTACATCCAGAGCGGCAACGCGGTGTGCACGAGCAAGACGTCGGATCCCGAGGTGCTCGCGCAGAAGATCGGCAAGGCGATCCTCGCGAGCGAGGGCTACGAGCCGCGCGTCATGATCCTCTCGCGCGAGGCGTTCGACGCCGCGATCGAAGCCAACCCGTATCCCGTCGACGATCCGAAGCTCACGCACGTGTTCTTCCTCGACGCCGCGCCCACGGCCGAGAACCTCGCGAAGCTCGACTCCGTCAAGACGAAGACCGAGCAGTACACGCTCGACGGCACGAGCTTCTACCTCCACGCACCCGATGGCTTCGGCACGTCGAAGCTCGCCGGCTCCTTCGAGAAGCTCGCGAAGGTCGCGGCCACCGCCCGCAACTGGCGCACGGTCACCGCGCTGCAAGCGCTCGCCGCCTCCTCTGACGCGGCGCCCGCGCCGAAGAAGCTCAGTCCGTCGCGGGGAACTGGCCGGAGTGCGCGGTCGAAGCCTGCGTCGTCACGGTCCCCTGGTCGCCGTAAAACTCGGCGATGAGCTGGTCGTCGAACTGATCCGCGAATCGCCCGACGCCCGCGACCAGCGTCGCGAACTCCTGGCCATCGATGCCCTTGAGCGCGCGGCCCGCGTGCAACACGACCCAGCCATCGGGCTGCAGCGCGAACGATGCCATGCCGCCCATGTGCGCGTTGTGCTCGAGGAGCTTCTTGAAGAACGCGAGCTCTTTGCCCGCCGGCACGGTGCGAAACAGCGGCGCGATCGCCACCACCGCGGAGCCCGAGATGCCCGCGATCACGAACGCGGAGCCCCACTGGAACCGCACGAGGTGATCGTCGAGACGCGCGGCCTTGTCCGCGAGCCCGCTCGTCGCCAGAAGATCGTCGAGCGCGCTCATCAGAACAGCTTCCCGAGGCCACCCGGCAGCTTGTCCTTGATGCCGGACTCCTGCAGGTACTTGATGGCGTCGTCGGAGTGCTCCTTCAGAAACGCGATCACCTTGTGAGCGGTGTCTTTGTCGATGCCGACCTTCTCGACCATCTTGTTCACGAACTCTTCCATTGGAGGCTCCTCGGTTCTCGCGTGCGAGTAGGATGCACGCGTGGCGCAGAATACGCGGGAGCGCAGCCTGTGGGCGTGGGGTTGGGCGGACAAATTTCCAGATGACTCCGCGCGCGCGGGGCTCGTGCAGCTCGGCAAGGCGCTGATCCCGACGTCGACGCCCGCCTTGCGCGCCATGCCCGCCGAGCCCGCCGTTCCGGACACGCGCACCGCGATGCCGGACTCGATCGCCGACTTCTCGACGCGCGACCCGCGCGAGCGCGCGATGCGAACCCGCGGCCGCGCGTTCCCCGATCTCGTCGCGGGCTTCGCCGGCGACTACGCGGGCGCACCGGACATCGTCGCGCGCCCGCGCACGGACGCCGAGGTCCACCGCGTGCTCGAGGTCGCGAACGAGCGCGGCTGGGTCGTCGTGCCGTTCGGCGGCGGCACCTCCGTCGTCGGCGGAGTCGACAGCGCCGCGGCGCGCGACCGCACCACCGGTGTCTGGGACGCGAACCGCACCGCCAGCGATCGCACCGTCGTCACGCTCGACATGGGCGCGATCGGCGGCGTGCGCGAGATCGACACGACGAGCCGCCTCGCGCGCATCGGCGCCGGCGCCCTCGGTCCCGCCCTCGAGGACGAGCTCGCGCAGCACGGCCTGACCCTCCGCCACTATCCGCAGAGCTTCGAGTTCTCGACGCTCGGCGGCTGGCTCGCCACCCGCGCCGGCGGTCACTACGCCACCGGTCCGACGCGCATCGACGAGCTCTGCCACTCGCTGTCGCTCGTCACGCCGCGCGGAACCATGACCACGCATCGCCACCCGGGCAGCGGGGCAGGGCCCGAGGCCAACCGCCTCGTCCTCGGCTCCGAAGGGGCGCTCGGCGTGATCACCGAGGCGTGGATGCGCGTCGTGCCGCGTCCGCGGTGGCGCGCATCAGCGAGCGTCGCGTATCGCGACTTCGACAACGGCGTCGCCGCGACGAAGGCGCTCGCGCAATCGGGCCTCTTCCCGAGCAACGCGCGCCTCCTCGACGCGAACGAAGCGCGCCTCCATCGCGTGCGCTTCGACGGTGCGAGCGTGCTGCTCGTCGGCTTCGAGAGCGCCGACCACCCGCTCGACGCGTGGATGTCGCGCGCGATCGAGCTCGCGAAAGACCTCGGCGGCGAGGTCGTCTCGGGCCCCACGCTCAAGGACGATGGCGACAAGGCGCGCGGCGGCGGCGAGGCCGACAAGTGGCGCCAGGCGTTCTTCGACGCACCGTACCTGCAATCCGCGCTGCTCTCGATCGGCGTCCTCAGCGACACGTTCGAGACCGCCTGCACGTGGTCCCAGTTCCCCGCGCTGCACGCGCGCATCACGACCGACGTGCAACGCGCGCTCGACGCCGAGTGCGGCGGCGGCATCGTGTCGTGTCGCTTCACGCACGTGTATCCCGACGGGCCCGCGCCGTACTACACGTTCGTCGGCGCGCTGCGCCCCGGCGCCGAGCTCGCGCAATGGCGCGCGATCAAGGCCGCCGCCTCCGACGCCCTCGCGGCCACCGGCGGCACGATCACGCATCATCACGCGGTCGGTCGCACGCACCGCCCGTGGTACGAGCGCGAGCGTCCCGCGCTGTTCGGCGACGCGCTCGCCGCCGTCAAGCGCGAGCTCGATCCGCACGGCGTGATGAACCCCGGCGTGCTGATCGCGTAGAGGAGCATCGGGCGCGAGGATTCTTCACTCTCGATGAGCTCAGCCGAGGCGAATGTGGTCGACCGTTCCGTTGGTTGAGGGTGGGATGCGAGCGCGCGCCGATCGCGGAGCCGGTCATTCAGAAGCGACACTGGGCGCGAGCCTTCCTCTCCGGAGGATCTGCGATCGTCGGTCTTCTTCTTTGTTGGTTGAAAACCTTCTTCCATGGGGAGTCGGCGCGAGGGTCAGCGTTGTCGATTCTGTGAGCGGGTGCGCTCCGTCGACGCGCGAGTGCGGGGAGTGCGAGCGCTGATCGCGCGCAGCCGGTCATCAGAATCGACAGCGGGCCCGAGCGTTCTCGTCGGGCGAGCGTTTGTGGATCGGTGATCGTGCCCGCGCGGGCGCGAGGATTCTTCACACTCGATATGCCGTGGGAAGCGGCACCGCTTCGTTGATCGAGATCGGTCTCTGGAAAGGCGAGGGCGTTTTCGCGCCGATCGCGGAGCCGGCCATCAGAAGCGCCACTGGGCGCGAGCCTTCTTCTACGGAGGAGGTTTGTGGATCTGCGATCGTCGGTCTTCTGGGGTGGGGAGGTGGTCGACCGTTCCGTTGGTCGAGACCGGCCTCTGCAAAGGACGTGGTGGGAGCTCGCGCGGATCGCGCAGCCGATCATCGGAAGCGACACCGGGCCGAGCGTTCTCGTCGGGCGGGCGTTTGTGGATCGGAGATCGGGCGCGAGGATTGTTCACGTTCGATGAACTGTGTGCCCGAGAACCTGGCGCGGATGCGCGTCGCCATGCAGACGCGCACCCGCTGGTTCCACTTCGTTCAGCTATTCGATTGTCAGCGCGCGATCGCGCACGTCATGTCGGGCGCGTTCGAGATCGCTCGTGCCCGCGCGGGCGCGAACCTTCGTCATCATCGGCATTGGCTCGCCGGAACATGACCTCGTCAGGCGCGTGTCCCGTGATCTCCAGAAAGCCCGCGTGGTGCAGCCGGTGATGCCCGCTGCACAGGGTCACGAGGTTCGCATCCGCGTCGTCGCCACCGTGCTCGCGATGGAGGATGTGGTGCACGTCGAGCTTGTGGCGCGAGCGACACCCCGGGACGCGGCACTGGAGACCGTCACGCGCGAGGATTCGCCTGCGCTTCCGGGGCGTGAGCGCGTGTTGCGGATGCGCATCAGGATCGTCGACGTGCCCCATGATCGTCGCGTCGCACGTCCAGGTCGCGACCTCGGCGTCGTCGAGCTCCACGCCGTTCGCGAATGCGTGCCCATCGGTGGTGATCCAGACCTGCGGCGGCGTGCTGGCGTGCTCTGCGGTGGCGGTCGCGCGATCGCAGAGCGCGTTGATGCGGTCGTCGTCGTCGATGAAGCGGTCGCCGCGTTCGTTCTCGAGTGCGCGCAGGATCGCGTGGAGACGAGCCGCGGTCGAGGGCTTGACGTGGAAGCCCACGAATCGCCGATGCTCGTCGGGTTGCGTCGGATCGGTGGGGCGGTCGCCGCGGACGTGGCCGGCCACCGCGCGTTGGACCTCGCGGTAGGTCATGCCACGGGTGTGATCGATCCATTCTTCCTCGGTCTCGGGCACCAGGATGCGCGTCAGCTCCTTGACGTGCGAGAACTGGAACGTGCTCGCTTCGAGCTCGGCTTCGAGGAGCGGCAGGTCGGCGAGCGCGATCGAGACGCGGATGCGCTCGAGGGCGGTGCGCGGCTCGATGCCGCAATAGACCTCGAGGTACTCGACGATCGTCACGCACCCGTAGTGCGTCCAGTGCTGGTTCGCGTCCGCGAGGCGCAGGTCGCGCGCTTCCTCGGCGTCCCACGCGGACTGGTCGCGCTTGCGGCGAAGGAACCGTGCGTGGAGCGCATCGGCGGAGAGCGGCGATGGGACGAAGGCGTCTGCGTCGATGAACGAGGTCGAACCATCCAGCATGGTGAACCACCTCTACCACGGCGATTTTTGGCTTCATCACGTGCGTTCTCGTCGAGAAAACGCCGTCGAACGATCGAAAAAACGATCGGCGTGGAAAACACGCGCACACGCGAGCTGGTGCGCGTTGCGAGGTCGTTTTCGTGACGTTCTTCCTGCCGCGAACCAATCGTCGAAATCCCGCGTCAAGGAAAAGCGACATGGTCGTGCAGAAATGATTTCTCCGATATTTGTATGATGTCCGCATAGCGGACAGCTGGCAGCTTCGGTGTCCATCGCCAAGGCGTAGCCGTCGTGGCGCCGGCAACCGTGAGGCGACACGTCACGAACGACGGCGTCGAGGCCGACGGAGGCCGCGAAGCACGACCAGCGCGAGCAGCACACCCGCGTTCGGTTGCCGGGGGGCCGTCGTCGCAGTCGTGTTCGAGCGTCAGGTCGGCGCGGGCTCGTCGGTGGGCTCGACGCGACGCGGGGGATGCGGGCGCGTGCGCGCGAGCTCGAGCTGGCCGCCCATGACGCCCATGCGGATCGCCATGCGGATCAGCGCCACGCACTGGCGCACGATGAACAGCATGATCGCGCCCTCGGCGCCGTACATCGGATGGCCCTGCGCGAGGAAGGCGTAGGCGAGCGTCACGAGGATGGCGAGGAGCCAGCCGAACGCGCCGTGGACCAGCGTGAGCGGACGCCGCGCGACGTAGATCAGCGTGCGGAAGTACGTGGCGACCACGCCGGGAGAGTGCGACTCGTGGCGCAGCGTGAGCTCGGCGCGCGCGTAGTCGGTCACGGTCCAGAAGTAGTGGAGGAGAATGCCGGCGGGGAGGAACGTCAGGACGAGCGGGCCCGCGAGGTCGCCGAACGTGAGCGCGTGGTCGAGCCGCGGGACGAGCACCTTCGCCGCGAAGAAGTTGAAGACGGCGAACACGATCGACCAGCCGAACATCGAGCACACCGCGAGGCGCGCGTAGGCGAGGTAGGTCGCGACGCCACTCGCACCGAACACGCGGGCGGTCTCGGCGCGCGTCTCGGGGCGCTGCGCGAGCACGCCGTAGATGCCGCCGGCGAGGAACCACGTGATCGTCTCCCAGATCACGATCGTGCCGAACACGACGCCGGCAATGGCGAGGAAGCTCGGCTCGGCGTAGCGGAACGCGGCGATCAGGGTCGCGAGGTCACCGTCGACGGCGAGGTCGAACATCGGCAGGTGCGCGAACGCGTTCGCGAGCAGCGCCCACACCGCGAGGATGCAGGCGCCCGCGACGAGGCTCTGCACGACGAAGACGGAGAACAGCGTGCCGGTGTACTTCGACAGCGCGCGACCACCGGCGCCGGCGAGGTCACCGAGGCCGAGGCGCATGCCCGTGGTGGTCTTGGTCGCCATCGTCGTACCTAGGGCCCCACGACCTGCATCAGCGTCTGCGCGTGCGCGCCGATCCACGCGGCGGCGCGGAGCGCGGGGCGGCCATCGCCGGCGAGCCGGTAGCGCATGTGCATGTGCGACGCGAGCGCGAGATCGCGATCGGGATCGAGCCACACCTCGGTGAGCGGCGACGTGCGCTCGACGAGGAATCGCTTCCAC
Source organism: uncultured Kofleriaceae bacterium (assembly GCA_964617845.1). GTDB lineage: Bacteria > Myxococcota_A > Polyangia > Haliangiales > Haliangiaceae > JABFXX01. The sequence continues at coordinate 61,356 of CAZUAR010000041.1, forward strand.
GTCTCGCCGCCTTTGTCGTCCCAGCGCACGCGTTGCGTGGAGCCGTCGGCGAAGCGCAGCTCGATCGCGAACGGCACGTGGATCGTTCCCGTGTTGGTGACGACGACCTCGCACACGTACGTGGACTTGCTGTCGGGCGCGTCGCTCTCGGTCGTGGTCTTGCGGGCGGCGCCGTCGCCGAACACGCCGCGCGGCGGATGCGAGATGCGGCACGCGGCCGTGCGAATGGCGAGGCGAAGGCCGCCGATCTGGTGGAACACGGGGCCGAAGAACCAGTCGAGGTTTTCGCCGAGCTCCGCGGACAGCGTGTCGAACAGGTCCTTGCCCGTCGGATGCTTGAACGCCCACTTCTCCGCGTAGGCCTTCATCGCCGCGCGGAACTTCTTCGGGCCGAACATGTTCTCGAGCGTGTGCAGCGCGCGCTGCGTCGAGACGTACTGGGTGAGCCCGTACGCCATATCGTCGACGAACGCGGCGGCGGCGGTCGCGATCGGCTGGGGCAGCGTCGTCGGATCCTCGACGTACGCGTAGATCAGCGCCGACAGGTCGGCCTGCCAACCCATCCAGTCGACGCCGCTCGTGCGCGTGCCCCACGCGTCGGCCATGACGTTCGCGTCGGCCCACGCGTTGACGCCCTCGTCGAGCCACGCTTCGATCGGCTCGTTCGAGGCGAGCATGCCCTGGAACCAGTTGTGCCCGACCTCGTGCACCGTCGTGTACTCGGGCAAGCGCATCCCCTCGCGCGCCCACACGCTGTCGCCCGCGGTCGTCACGAACGTCGGGTACTCCATGCCGCCGGCGCCATGCACGGCGTCGATCGGCGGATCGATCACCGACAGCACCGCCCACGGATACGGCACGAACCACTCGCTGAAGCGAGTCATCGCGACGGTCGCCGCGTCGAGGTGGCGCTCCGCGAACGACTCGTGCTCGGGCCGGTAGTACACGCGCACGTCGACCGCGCCGCCGCCCGCGACGAACACCTGGCGGTTGACCATCTCCATGTACGGATCCGCCATCCAGCCGAAGTCGTGGACGTCCTCCGCGCGATACGTGTACGTGCGCGTGTTGCCGGGCGACTCGATCGCGCTCGTGAGCACGCCGGTCGCCGCGACGACGTACGTCTCGGGCACCGTGAGCGAGACGTCGTACGTGCCGAAGTCGGCGAAGAACTCGCCGAACGCGGAGAAGGGCTCGCACGCCCACGTCTCGCCGCCGTCGGCGCCGGGCACGCGCACGCCGATCTTGGGGAACCACTGTCCGACGAGGTGGAACTCGCCCTTGTAGCCGGTGCGCGCCCACACCTCGGGGAGCTGCGCGGTGAACTTCATCGTCACGTCGATCGTCGCGCCGGGCTCGACGGGCGCGGGCAGCGTCAGCTCGTAGACGGTCTCGTCGGGCGCGTGCTCCTTCTTCGCGGCCCACGCGGAGATCAGCTCCGCGCCCGCGACCTGCACCGACTCGACGGAGATCCAGCCCCACGTCGTCTGCTCCGCGCCGCGCATCTCGCCGCGCGAGCCGCGCATGAACAGCGACTGCTCGTTCTTGAACGCGTTGAGGTACATGTGGAACGGCAGCACCGAGACCGCGGTGGTGCCGGTGTTCTTCCACGTCAGCGTTTGCGTCGCGGTGATCTCGTGGCGCGTGACGTCGAGGCGCGCGTCGATCTTGTAGCTCGCGATCCGGGGCGAGAGCGCCGGACCGTTGCCGCGCAGCGCGGGCAGGTTGTCCGGTTGTGGCAACGGCCGCACGCGATGCGTGTGCTCGCGGCCGCACGCGCCGAGTGCGATCGCACCGACGACGAACATCGCGAGCAGTCGGTGAACCACGCCCGTCTATACCACTCTCTGATAGGGTCGCCGGTATGGACGAGGTCGTCGATCACAAGGCACGGGTGGCGGACTACCTGGCGCGCTTCGGGCGCGAGCGGAACCTCAGCTTGCCGCCGCTCACCGACGAGGGCGTCGGCTCGATCCGTCGTGGCTCGGCGGTCGTGAGCATCCACGTCCTCGTCGATCAGGGCGTGCTGCTGCTCCTGTCCAAGGTGTCCGACGCCCCGGCGCTCGACGTGCCGATGATGAAGCGCGTGCTCGAGGCATCGTTCGTCGAGACGGGCGACGCGGCGTTCGCGCTCAACCCGCAGACCGGCGATCTGTACCTGCGCATCCTGCGCGGGCTCGACGGGCTCGACTACGACGAGTTCGAAGACATCGTGCACTCGATCGCGAAGACGGCGGACGCGTGGGACGACAAGCTGAAGTCCAGCTAGCCGACGCGGCGGCGACGACGGCGGCCGGCGCTGCGCTCGCGCGCGTGCTCGCGGGAGGCGATGCGATCGCGCTCGTCGGCGATCTCGGCGCGGGCAAGACGACGTTCGTCGCGGGCCTCGTCGCCGAGCTCGGCGGCGGCGCCGCGGCGAGCCCGACGTTCTCGCTGATCAATGACTACCCGGGCGGCCGCCTGCGCGTGTGGCACGTCGATCTGTATCGCCTCGAGCGCGAGGCCGAGCTCGCCGAGCTGGGCCTCGACGATCTGTTCGGCGATCGCCGCGGCGTGGTCCTCGTCGAGTGGGCCGACAAGTTCGACGTCATGCCGAAGGACCACCTGCGCATCGAGCTGGCGCATGCAGACCCCGTCGCCGGGGCAGGGCGGACGCTCGTCGCGACGTCGAGCGGCCCGCGCAGCGAAGCCCTCGCGGCCGCGCTCGCCCCGCGCTAGGGTTCCCCGGATGTCGCGCGCCGCCGTCGCTCTCCTCGTCGCCCTGTCCGCGACCGCGCGCGCCGACAGGCTCGGCTTCGATCCGACCGCGGTCTATCAAGTGCCGCGCGGCGCGGCCCCCGCGTCGGGTCCGGCGGACGCGCCGATCACGATCGTGTCGTGGAGCGATCACGCGTGCGGGTTCTGCTATCGCGTGCAGCCGACGCTCGCGACGCTCGACGCGCTGTACCCGGGGATGATCCGCTGGGTCCACCGCACGCTGCCGCTCGACGAGGATCAGACGGTGACCGCCGAGGCCGCGCTCGCCGCCGCCGCGCAGGGCGCGTTCGTTCCGATGAGCGATCGCCTCTACGCCGTCGCGGGCCGCGTCGATCGCGCGGGCGTCGAGCTGATCGCGCGCGAGCTCGGGCTGGACATGGTGCGCTTCCGCGCCGACCTCGACACCCACGCGTATCGCCCGCAGATCCAGGCCGACGAGGAGGACGCGCGAAAGCTCGGCCTGACCGGCACGCCGGCCTTCTTCATCAACGGCCGCCCGATCCACGGCAACCAGCCGCTCAAGGTGTTCGTCGACACGATCGATGAAGAGCTCGTCCGCGCGCGCACGACGAGCGGCGGCTACGACGCGCTCGTCGCGACGGGAAAGCCGGCCGCGGACATGCCCGGCGGCACGGAGCACCCCGAGTTCACGCTCGACGCGAGCGCGACGTACCGCATGGGCCTCGGGTTGCCGGGCCACCAGCTCGGGCCCGATACGGCGCTGGTCACGGTCGTGGTGTGGAGTGACTTCCAGTGTCCGTTCTGCGCGCGGTCCGCACCGGTGCTGCAGCAGCTGCGCTCGAAGTTCGGCGACGAGGTGCGCATCGTGTTCCGGCACCTCGCGATGACCTCGCACCGCAAGGCGCAGCTCGCCGCCGAGGCCGCGATCGCGGCCGCCGAGCAGGGCAAGTTCTGGGCGTTCCACGACCGCGTGTTCGCGCAGTTCGGTTCGCTCGATCGCGCGGACCTCGAGGCATTCGCGAAGGACGCGGGGCTCGACATGGCGAGGTTCACCGTCGCGCTCGACGATCGCCGCTATCACGAGCTCGTCGTCACCGAAGGCGCGACCGCGCTCGCGACCGGCGTCGACGGCACGCCGACGATGTTCGTCAACGGCCAGCCGGTCGTTGGCTCGCGCGACATCGCGACGATGGAGAGGATCGTCCAGGCGCACCTCGATCGCGCGCGCGCCGCGGTCGCGGCCGGGCTCGGCGCGGGCGACATCTACGCGCTCCTGATGTCGAGTGCGGTCGGCGTCGAGCGCTCGGATCCGTCGCGGGTCCCCGATGTCGCGGGCATCACGATCGCGCTGCGGCCGGAAGACCGCGTGCGCTCGGTCGCAGCGGCGTGTCGGCTTCGCGACGCGAAGCGCGCGGCGACGCTCGCGCAGGGGATGTCCGGCGTCGGGCACCGCCGGGTGTCCGCGGTTTGCGCAACGGCCGGGATCGATCTGCCCTAGCCGCGTTTTCGCGACGACGCTCGATCGTTTATTCCGTATCGCTGTCCTTCGTTGACAGCTGCTTTCGCGCCGCGACCTGTCGCCTCTCCGACGGTCTTGTCGCGATGGTTCCACAGTAGGCGTATCAGTTTTCCACGGCGACGAATCGCGATCACATCGACGGGCCGGCGCGATTCCGCGTCTCTAGGACTTCGCGCCGCGAGCGCGCCGACAGTTTGCGCCGTGGCACTCGCGATGCACTGTCGGCTGCCTCGTGCAGTCCGACAACCCAGGCCAGACGCAGCCGTTCCGCGTCATGCGCAGCCGGTCGCGGTTCGGCGAGCTGGACCTGCGGCAGCCCCTGGCACGGGGCGGCATGGGCGGCGTGTACCTCGCCGAGCATTCCCTCACCGGCGAGCGCCTGGCGCTCAAGGTGCTCGACGCGCAGTTCGCCGGCTATCCCGAGGTGGTCGCGCGGCTGCGCGCCGAGTACGTGCTCTCGCAGCGCGCGCATCACCCGGGGCTCGTCGACATCCGCGGCGCGCGCACGACCGATGATGGCCTGCCGTACCTCGTGATGGAGTACCTCGAGGGCGAGACGCTCGCGGACCTCGCGGATCGCGGGACGCTCGAGCTGCCGATGATCGTCGCGATCTGCGCGCAGGTCGCCTCGGCGATCGCGGCGCTCCACGCGGCGGGCGTCATCCATTGCGACATCAAGCACGACAACGTGTTCGTGCTGCGAGACGGCGCGACGTGGGGCTGGCCGCGCGTGAAGGTGATCGACTTCGGTGTCTCGCGCACCGTCGACGAAGCGCCGCACCCCGACGCGGCGATCGCGGGCACGCCGTGGTGCATGGCGCCCGAGCAGTGGTCCGGTGCGCCGACGACGGCGAGCGACGTCTACTCGCTCGGCTGCTTGCTCTACGATCTGACGACCGGCGCGCCGCCGTTCGATGGCTCGCTGCCCGAGCTCATGCTCGCGCACATCGAGCAGCGCCCGGCGCGCCCGTCGTGGCTGCGCGCGATGCCGATGGAGCTCGAGCGCTTGATCCTGCGCGCGCTCGCGAAGGATCCCGCGGCGCGTCCGACGATGCACGAGATGGCGTGCGCGCTGTCCGAGCTGCTCGATCTCTACACGCCGGTGACGCTGCTCGCGGCGGGCTGATCGTCGTCGGGGAACGCCTCGATGATCTTCACGCGCGCGGCGCCGGCGCGCTCGAGCCCGGGCAGCTCGTGCTCGAGGTCGCGCGGATCGAGGAGGTTCGCGGAGAGGCCCGCGCTCGCGAGCGCGGCCTCGGCCTCGCCGGACGTGGTGAAGTGCAGGTGCACCTTGCCGCGCACGAACGCCGAGAGCAGCCACGCGAAGCCGGTGACGAGCGATCCGGTGTTCGCCTCGCGCAGGATCAGATCGGAGTAATACGCGCCGCGCGGGAACCGACCGAGCGCGCGAGAGAAGCGGCGCCACATCGACACGACGGTGTCGCGATCGAAGTAGTTCACGAGGCCCTCGGTGATGATCGCGGTGCCCTGCCTCGGATCGAGGCCCGCGCAGATCGCATCGATCGACGTCGGCCCGTCATCGCGGAGCGCGTTGACCTCGTGCGTGTAGTGATGCTTCGTCTCGCCGCCGAGCGCGCCCAGGATGCGCCGCTTGTTCGCGAGCATCCCGGGGAGGTCGGCCTCGACGTACGTGATCGCGTCGCCGTAGCGCTGCGCGAACCTCCAGCCGCGCGGCGACAGGCCGCACGCGACCTCCACGATCTGCGAGACCTCGCCGCCCTCGATCGCCTGCTCGAGGCGCAGATCGATCAGGCGGTGCCGCGCGAGCAACATGCCTTCGAGCGTCGGCAGCCCGGTGCGTAGCGCGATCGCGTTGGGCGCGCGGAGCGCCTGGTACATCACCCGGCCGGTGCGCGTCGCGAACGCTTCGTGCGAGTGGCCGTGCGCGAACCAGACGTAGCCCGTGTAGTGGGCCGTCGGCGAGATCGCTTCGGGGTTGGAACGCGCCATATCCGCGGGACTATAGGCAGATTTTCTCGGCTCCCAGGCAGCCGAAAACGAGCGCTTCGCTCGATCAGTGTTACACTGAACATCAGACCAGTGCGGTAGGTATTAGCCCATGCGAATCGCCTGCGTTCATGTTCCGCAGTTCGCCCTCCAGACCCTGACCCGGATCGATCCGTCGCTTCGCGGCGCGGCCGTCGCGGTGGTCGGGAGTGGAATCGATCCATCGTCGCTCAGCACCGGCATCGCGGCGCGCGCCGCCCTGACGAGCCCGGTCGTCCTCGCGTGCTCTCGCGCTGCGTGGGCGCTCGGCGTTCGCATCGGTATGACGGCGACCGCCGCCCACTCGGCGGCGCCGGGTCAGCTGCGCGTGGTCAACGGGGACGCGGCGCTCGAGCGCGAGACGGTGCGCGCGATCGCGGATGCGCTGCTCGGCGTGTCCTCGGTGGTCGATGTCGGCGGCCGCCTCGGTCCCGGCGGCGCACACCTCGCGATGTACTGCGAGGTCCCGAGCAAGACGCGCGGCGCCGCGTTCGGCGAGAAGCTCGTCGAGTTGCTCGCCACGCTCGGCCTGACCGCACGCATCGGCATCGCCGATGATCGGTTCACCGCCTGGGTCGCCGCCGCGCACGGCACGCCCGCGAAGCGCGCCGATGACAAGCCCGCGCGCACGAGCCCTCGCGCGTCCGACGGCGCGCCCACCGCGCACCTGGCGGAAGGCTCGGCCGGCACGCGCGCCGTCGACGACAAGACCACGCACCCGCTCGATGACAGCGGCGTCGTCTCCGTGCCGCGCGGCGGCTCGGCGGCGTTCCTCTCGCCGCGCCCGCTGTCGCTGCTCGCGATCACGCCCGAGGTGCAGCACATGCTCGAGGCGCTCGGCGTGCGCACGCTCGGCGAGTTCGCGGCGCTGCCCGCACCGTCGGTCGCGCGGCCGATCGAGGCCGACTACCAGGCGCTCGCGCGCGGTGACAGCGGCCAGTCGCTGCGCCCCTACGCGCCCGAGGCGCCGGTCCGCGAGGATGTCGTGCTGTCGTCCGCCGAGGGCGGACGATCTGGTTTGGCCACGAGCAGCGCGATCGCGCACCTCGCCGAGCGCGTCGCGGCGCGGCTCGCCGGTCGAGGGCGCGGGGCTGCGCGGCTCGAGGTCACGGTGTCCGGCGCCTCGGGCGAGCAGGTCGTGCCGATCCTGCCCGGCGTCACCTCGCGCGACGATCGTCCGGTTCCGCTGTCGTCGCTCGCGGGGCCCACGCGCCGCGTGATCGACAGCAGCGAGGATCTCGCGAACGCGATCGCCCTCGCGGTCGACTCGGATCAGGCGAGCCCGTGGCGCCTGCGTGTCGTGGTGACGGGCGAAGCGATCGCGGGTGAGGTCGCCGCGAACGACCGGTCCGCGATCGCGGTCGCCAGCGACACCACCGCCGAGCGCATCGATGCGTTCGCGGCCGACGCGGGCGAGTCGCTCGATCTGATGAACGTCGTGCTCGCGTCGACGGGATCGACCAGTGACTCCGGCACGTGGCGGCTCACGCACCCCGGGCACTCGCGGATCCTGCGCGACGAGCGCCGCGATGCGCATCGCCGCACCCAGCGGGGCAAGGCGGCCGAGCGCCGTCGCGTCCGCGACCGGGAGTTCGTGCAGGCGCGGCTGTTCGGCGATCGAAAGTAGAGCGCATCGGGCGAGGTGGGCGCGGACGTGGTAGATGAGCGCCATGGCGGGAAACCTCGAAGCCAAGCTCCGCGAGCAACTCACGACCGCGATGAAGGCCAAGGATCAGAAGACGGCCAACCTCGTGCGCATGATCAACACCAAGGTCATGGAGCGTCGCACCGCGAAGGACTTCAAGGGCGAGGTCGACGACGCGCTGATCCTCGACGTGATCAGCACCTACAAGAAGTCGATGGAGAAGGCGCGCGCGGAGTACCTCGCGGCCGGTGACCGCGGCAAGGAGCAGGCGGAGGAGCTCGACTTCGAGATCAAGTGGTGCGCGACGTGGCTCCCGCAGCAGCTCTCCGAGTCCGAGCTGCGCGACGCGGTGGCCAAGGCCGTCGCGGCGCTGCCGTCCAAGGATCCGAAGATGGCCGGCAAGATCATCGGTACGATCAAGAAAGAGTTCGGCGATCGCGCCGACGCGCAGATGACGAAGAAGATCGCCGACGAGCTGCTCTCGTCGTAGTGCGACGCTACCAGCCTTCGTCGGGCGAGTCGTTCGACGGAAGCGGCGGCACCTTGATCACCGCCGAGCTCTGCTGCGGATCGTTCTGCTCGTCCATGAGACGCGCGCCCTCCATGAGGAGGTGCGTGGTCGACACGCTCACGCGATCCGCGCCTTCGACGAGGCACGCGGTGAACTCGAACTCGCCCGAGCCCCAGGTCAGCAGGTAGTAGACGCACTCGGCGTCGACGGGCTCCTCGGCATCGTCGAGGCGCGCGTGGACAACCTTGCCTTCGCGCACGAGCACCTGCGCGCTCGGTCCGTTCGGCGCGCGCAGCTGGAGCAAGCCGGTCTTGCGCTCCATCTCGATCAGCACGAGCAAGCTCGACAGGCCGACGTGCGAGAGGTCTCCGCGCAGGCTCGAACCACCGAGCTGCTCGCGTGTCTCCTGCACCGCGACCTGCGTGCGGCGCAGCGTCTTGGCGACGCGCAGGTCGAGCTCCTCGAAGCGGAACGGCTTGGTGACGTAGTCGTCCGCGCCGAGCCGGAACCCGCGAATGCGATCGTCCTCCGAGGACAGCGCGGTCAAGAAGATGACCGGCAGCATCGCGAGCTCGTTGTGCGCGCGCAGCTGGCGCACGAGCGACCAGCCGTCCATCTTCGGCATCATCACGTCCGTGATCAGCAGATCCGGTGTCCGGGCGAGCGCGCGCTCGAGTGCGTCCTCGCCGTCGACCGCGGTCTCGACGCTATACCCGCGCTTCTCGAGCACGGTCGCGACCATGCGCAAGATCCAGGCGTCGTCATCGGCGACGAGGACGTGCGGTGCCATTGAGGTTTACCAAGGTAGCGCGCAGCCCTTGATGGGCGCAACTCCGCGGATCGCCTGCCTTGTCGCTACGGCGACGTGGCCGGCGGAGCACCGGGCTTCGGCGCGGGCAAGCTCTCGACGACCGCGGTGAGCGACCACGCTCCGCGCTCGCGAATCGCGAGGCGCCCATCGCGAAACGCGACGACGACACGGCCGGATGTATCGGTGACCACACCGACGGGGTGGGCGAGGGGACCGCGTGCGTCGGGACCAGCGGTCGGATCAGAGGACTTCGTGGACTGCGCGGCGGTGGCCGACGGCGCGGTGGTGGCCGACGGCGCGGGGACCTCGATCGTCTCGCGAGTCACCTTCACGCCCGCGATCACGACGACCTCGATCGCTCCACGCTGGGTGCCGACGAGCATCAAGGTCCCCTTCGGACCCGGCGTCACCGCGCCGAGCCGGAAGCCCGGGGGCCACGGTGTGGTCGTACCGGTCTTCAGATCGACCGCCCCGCGATCGGTGAGCGCCCAACGATCGTCGATCAACCTGTCCACGCGGCGCGGCGCTCGCGCGATCGGCTTCCACGGAGCGCTCGGGCGCTCGGCGCGGAACAAGCCGCGCTCGGTCTGGATCGTCAGCGCCGTGGTACCCGCGCCGATCAGCTGCACCGCGCTGGGCGCCATCGCGAGCTTCGCGACCTCGCCGCCCGCGACCTTGTCGAGCGCGAACAGCTGCCGTCCGACCGCGGCGATCGAGCGCGCGCCGCCCGACATGACGGCCTTGCCCTTCTGCACGAGGCGCAGCGCGGACCATCCGTTGTTCGCGAGCCGGTACACGGCGCCGCCCGCGAGCGCGACGACGCCGTTCGCGCGGCCGACGACCGCGACCGTGTCGGCCGTCCTGACCGCGCGCTCGCGGACCCACGCGCCCTTGCCGTCGGGCTCGTAGACCTCGCCGCTCGGGCCGATCGCGATCGCCTTGCGCGCGTCATCGCCCGTGGGCATCGCGAGATCCGTCAGTAGCGCGGGAGGCGCGAACGGCCGCGCCTGCGCCTGCGCCTGCGCGACGGCGCTTATCACAACGATCGCGGCTCCCAGGCGCAGCGCACGCACGAGCTGACGATAACGCACGCACAGCCGCGCGTCCGGCACTCTTCATACGTGACTGGCATCAAGTCGCGGATCCCGCCGCGGTCCACCGGACGCTCACCCGTCACGATCGATCAGGGCGGTCATCGTCGCGCGGCCCCCACAACAGGGCGGCCTGAGCGGCGAGCTGGACCTCGGCATCCTCCAGCAACGAGCGATCGTCGTCGGTCAAACGCGGATCGGGCATGTGACGCTCCGCGAATGCGACCACTCCATCAGTCTCGAGCTCTCGCAACGCCGGTGAGAGCTCTTGCGCACTGTCCATGCGTGCTCGCCCTAGGCCAGCCTCGATGAGATCTAGAAGCAACGTTCTCGCGCGGGTCGCTACGAGCGCATCAGCGAACTCCGAGCGGTCGCGCGGAAGCCGCGCGAGCTGCTCCGTGAGTCGCGTGACGCTTGCGTACTCCACCAACAACGGCAGCCAGGCGCTCACCTCGAGCATGGTCCACGATAAGTGCAGCACGTTTCGAATAACGTGGCGATCGAGCTCGGCAGCAAGCAAGAGCGCGCGAACGTGGACGGGCCGCGGAGTGGTGACAAACACTTCGAGTGCTCGACGCCGAATGTCGGCGATGGGGGAAATGAGCGCATCGAGTCCGAGCGGCATCGGATCGGACGACGGCAAGAGATCGCTCCAATTCGGCCGGGAGCGCATACGCTCGAGGTGTGCAATCCCCATGTCGCCGGCGACGGCGATGAGTGCCTTTGCCCACTCTGGGTTTCCTCCGCCACGCTCCTCCAGTTCGAGCATCGCGGTCGCGGCCAGCGAAGCACAGCCCGCATGCGCCACACAACGGGCAGCCGAGGTCTCGTCGATCGTCGTGTGAGGGCTCCCCAAGGGGAGGCTGTACACCTCGTGTCGCCACTGAAGTCGGTCGGCGCGTATGCGCTCGGCTATGATTGCGGCGACACTTGGTTCTTGCCGGGCAATGTCGGCGATACGGGCAAGGTCGGACGCTGCGTCCTGCCGCGATCGAGCGGGTTCGAGAAGACGTGCGCGGAGGTTGCGAACCGTGGCGTCGTCAATGAACATCTATCTGAGCTCGTTTGACTGGTGGCTTCGATCGAAGTCCGTCTTGACCTTGTCTGGGATCCTTTCCGCTTCCTCAAGCGCGCGCACCAACTCGTTGATTCGGTCGCGTAAGAGGCCCTTCAGATACGCCTGATCCTCACTTCCCAATTCGGCGAGGCTAACATCGAAGAAGTTATTCGCTTCGTTTCTCCATGCACGAAGCTTTGCATCGAGGCTCTTGCCCTGGATCAGACGCGTCCAGTTCTCCCAGTCGCGTGTTTCTGTAAGCGATGCCGATATGTTAGGCGCGATCGGCCCAAAAAACTTGTTCTGGTGCTTGGCTACAAATTCATTGAATGCCTTCTCGGTTGTGGAAAGATGATTGCTGACCCTGCTTAGCGCATCCTTGGCAAACGACTCGGCGTCGCTTTTCTCGCTCTTCGCGCATTCGGGTGATGGCTCGTCGAGCTACGCCCACGACGCATGAT
>CAZUAR010000042.1:0-25738 GCA_964617845.1 uncultured Kofleriaceae bacterium
GCCTCGACCGAGCGCTCACACCTGAACCTCGCGATTCGGACGTGACAATCGAATCACTGAACGAAGCTGACGCAGCGGATGCGCGTGCGAGAAGTGACGCGCATCCGCGACGCGTTCCGTATGCGCGCGCGATGACGAGCTCATCGGCGACATCGATCGTGACCGGCCGCGCGCGGTGATGCTCGCGTGCAAGAGCTCGCGCGTCGACGGTGCGCACCCGCTCGCACAAGTCGACAACCCTCATGCCGACGCGGCCGCCGCGCGCCCGGCGAACAACGCGTGCGAGGAGATCGATCGCCAGCTCGCCGAGCACACCGCGCACGAGGCCGCGGACGCTGAAGCGCGCGTGATGGCGGACGTCACGTACGAGCGCGCGCTGATCGTGCGAGCCGAGCGCACGCGTGTCATCGACTGCACATCGAAGAAAAAATTTCAGCCGGGCAAGACGGGCCGCGATGGTGAAGAGCTTTCTCGCCCGCGCGGACGCGCGCCTCGACGGAGCGCTCGCACCTGAACTACGCGATGCCGGACGTGACGATCGAATGATGCAGCGGACGCGTGTGCTGCTCGTCGGCGACGTCGACGGCCTCGCGCCGCATGACATCGATCCACAAGAACCAGGATCAGCAGCAGCTGCGCACGGAGCGCGCGTATCGACCCATGCGACGAGTGACGCGTGACAATCGAACGATGGCTCTCGCTGCTGCCTTTTCAGTGGCGGCTAGTGGGCATCTCTACTCGCCATGGTCGTGTTCTCGTGACGAGCGGGACCGACAGCTCCGGTCCGACGTTCCGTGTCGACACGGCCATCGACCGTGCTGCACGAGGACGACGGACCTGGACCCATCGCCCGCCCATCACCAGCTCGCCAGGAGCGGAACCGGCACGGGCGACGCACCAAGCTCGATCGTCGCGATGACGAACGCACGCGCTCGATTCGCTTGATCTTCGACGGTGGAATAGACGTGTAGCGCAGCGGCGTACATCCACCCTCAAGGAGGAAGCGATGTCATGTCGACTGCTTGGCCTGGTGGTGTGGTTGGCCGCTTGTAGCGGTGCGTCAGACACGGGGAGCGACGCGAGCAGTCTCGCGAGGGAGGAGCCGAGGAGGACCAAGGTGAAGTTCATCAACGAGGAGCCTCCGTACGATCTGTGCCTGGGGTGGACGCGTCCCGGTCCCCGCGACATCGCTCCACCCGCGACAGACGCAGGTGCTCCCGTGATCGACGCGCCGACAGAAGATGCCCCACCGCCCGATCCAGCGAAGCCGTGCAAGTGCGTCTACTGGACGGGCGCCGATTGGAAGAGCTCGCCCCCCGATCGGACGGCGATCGCATGCGAGATCGAGGTCGAGGAGGTGCGCGAGGACTACTGCGAAGCGTCGGGCCCGCCGACAACGATGGAGGCCAAGCGCTGCGCTCCGAGCGAGACGACGTGCGATGCCCCGACGACCGTCGAGGTCCTTCCGGACAACCGCGCCGACGGAGCGCACATGTGCCAGCGGCAACCCGCCGACGCGTGCGAGGACGTCACGTATACGGGCACGGCGCGGGAAGCCCGCGAGTGCACGTTCTGCAAGCTCGCCGTGAGTGTATCGCCCGCGAACCCGGAGCCCGACACCGACTATTACCGATGGCTGGTCCAGTGCATCACGACCGAGTGGGCCGACGAAGTGGTCACGAAGACTGTCACGCAACGGTGCGAGACGTACGAGCGCACGAGTGTGTACGCGCGAGAACCACGCGACGGGTGGAGCGTGACCAACCTCTGCGAGTCATGCACGACGCTGCCGTGCGGTGACTTCACGTGCCAGGTGATCCACGAGGACGCGGCCGCCGGTTGCGCGGCGACGCTTTACACGGGCAAGTGCGTTCCGACGGGGACGGATCCGGCGACGCTGCCGGCGCCCGCCGATCCCCGCTACACGCCTCGTCCGCCGAACGCGCCTCCGCCCGACGCGAGCGTTCCCGATGCGGGCGTTCCCGACGCGGGTGCGCCGGCGAGCTTCGACGGAGGCATCCTCGGCGATGCGCCGTATCACGATTAGCGCAGGCGCTCGATCAGCTTCTTCGCGATGAGATACGCGTCGCCCGGCCAGCGCCCCGACACGTAGCGCCCGTCCTCGACGACGAAGGCGTGCGTGTCGTCCTCGCGCGTGCCGCGCTTGGACAGCTCGCGCGGCCCGCGCTCGAAGTCCTCGGGCTTCGCGAGCGCCGCGGTGACCTCCTCCTCGACGTACGCGTCGTACGTGCGGTAGTAGCGCCCGCGCAACCAGAACGTCGCGAGGTACGCGCTCCGCTCCATGTACTTCGGCAAGCACGTCGTGCGGAGGCCGTGCAGCACGGAGGTGCCATCGGCGCGCTTGCTGCGAGCCGCGACGAGCACGCCGTGACAGATCGCGGCGATCGGCTTTGGCGTCGCGAAGAACGCGGCGGTGAGCGATTGCACCACGTCGCTGCCGAGGTACTGGCGCATGCCGGGCGCGTGACCGCCGGCGAGGAACAGCGCATCGAAGCTCGCAGCGTCGAGGCCGCTCCACGCGCGCGGTGCGAGGAAGTTGGGCGCGTTCTCCATCTCGCGATAGAACGCGATCGGCTCGGGGCGCGCGCCGAGCTTGCCGAACAGCACGCCGGTGATCAGCAGCGGATCGCACGCGGGCGTGGCACCGGTCTCGGTCGCGAACACCACCTCGTGCCCGGCCTCGGTCAAGAGCTTCCATGGAACGGCGACTTCGGTGACATCGAAGTCGCGATCCGGTAACGGCATCAACACCTGGGCCATGCGCCGAGCATATGCTCGTGGGCGATGCGAATCGCGGTGATGGTGGTCGCGCTCGTCGCTTGCAAGGCGAAGCGCGACAAGGAGATCGCGGTGCCGGTCACCGCCGAGGAAGTGACCGCGCAGATCGGCAGCGACAGCGCTGGGTCCGGTAGTGCGCCGGCCCCTGCGTCGCTCGAGTGCGAGGAGTATCAGAGCGCCATCGCCGCGCTGATCGCGTGCGACAAGATCCCCGCCGAGGCAAAGCAGACGCTGATCGACGCGTTCGAGGGCAGGAACTGGACGTTCGCGGACCAGCCGGGCGGATGCAAACGCATGGCCGACGCGTTTCGCCAGACGCTGGCCGCCGTCGATTGCAACGCGAGCACGGGGTCACGCGACGTCGCGACCGAGCGCGGTGTACCGCTCGATCGCGCCGTGCTCGGATCGATGCCGCGCCCGTTCGGTGCGCTGCAGCCGATCAAGCCCACGATGACGCGCGACGAGATCCTCGCCGCGATTCCGGACGCGCGGCGCGATGGCGAGGATCTCGTCGTCACGCTCGGCGTCGAGACGCTGACCGCAAAGATCGTTATCGATTCGACGGATCACATCTCGTTCATCGCGATCACGATGGTTCCGTTTCCAGCGGAGCTGTTCGAGCAAGCATGGGGCGCGAGTCCGGCGAGGGTGTGGTTCGATCGCACCGCGATGTGGCGCGCCGAGTACGGCATCGACGCCAGCTCGCTTCAGATCTTCCCGTACAAACGGTTCGCCGACGTGATCGGTACAGGACCCGACCTGCTCGCCGAGAAGACGCCGCTGATCGGCCAGCCGATCGCGGTCTTGCGCGAAAAGCTCGGCGGACGCATCGACGACTGGAGCGACACCGACGACGATGGCAACGAGGTCACGCAGTCCCGCTTGCTGTTGCCGGCGACGGAGCTCTGTCGTCACGAGTCGCGCTAGGTGCTCGAGATGTACGACTACGTCGTGACCGGCGCGACGCTGACGCAGTGCTACGACAACGCGGAGGCTCGCAAGGCCGAGATGGCCGCGATGGAGAAGCGCTGGGGGCGCGCGACACCTGCGCGCACCGCCGACGATCGCCTCGTGTTTCGCTTCTCGCGCCCCGGTCGCATCGTCGAGATGACCGAGGATCCGACGGAGGAACCGGAAGGCGCGTGGGTCGTGAAGATCCGGGCGCGCTGATCAGCCGTAGCTCGCCGGCATCATCGCCTACTCCGGCTCGACGCGCTCGATGTGGATATTGCGGTCCTTGGCATCGGGCTCGCGCGCGGCGTCGGCAAATCGCTCCGCGACATCGGCGGCGATCTGCACGCGCGTCTCCTTGGTCAGGATCTGGATCTTGCCGATCGCGGACTTGCCGATCTTGCCGCGCCGGCACAGCAGCGGAACGATCCATTTCGGATCCGCGTTCTTGGTGCGGCCGACGTTGATCGAGAACCACACGTGGTTCGTATCCCCGCGACGCGCCATCGCCTCGGCGCGCGAGACCGTGGCCTGACCGGTCGGCTTCTTGCGGCGATCGACGTCGACGGGCTGCTCGCGCACGCGGCGATCGGGGCGCTCGGTGCGCTGCGGCGGCGCCTGGCGCGGACGCATCGACGGTGGTGTCGTCAGCTCCTCGGGCGCGGGCCGCGCCGTGCGCCGCTCGCGAACGAGCGCGGCGACGAGATCCTCCGCGGGGCGATCCGCGAGCAGCGTGCGCGCGACCTGGCGATCGTCTTCGCCGAGGTCCTCCGCGATCTGGCGGATCTCGAGGACGAGCTGATCCTGATCGCGCATGCGGATCGCGTCCGCGTTCGGCGGCAGCTTCCACGTCGCGACGATATGCGCGCTGTGCAGCAGTCGCTCGACGTAACGGCGGGCCGGATCTGGAACGATCAGGATCGCGAGCCCCTTCTTGCCCGCGCGTCCCGTGCGTCCGCTCCGGTGCACGAGCACCTGCTTGTTCTGCGGCAGGTCGGCGTGGATCACGAGCCCGAGGTCCGGCAGATCGAGGCCGCGCGCGGCGACATCGGTCGCGACGCACACGCGAGCGCGGCCGTCGCGCAGCGCCTGCAGCGCCGTGTTGCGCTCGCGCTGGCTGAGCTCGCCCGACAGCGCCGCGACGGAGAACCCGCGCTCGGCGAGGATCGCCGCGGTGTGCGTGACACCGTCGCGCGTCGCGCAGAACACGAGTGCGCCGGGTGCGTCGTGATAGCGCAGCAGGTTCACGACCGCGAGATCGCGCTCGCGCGGCACGATCGGGACCGCGTTGTACTCGATGTCGCGATGGCGCTCGGCTTCGCTCGTCGTCGCGATGCGCAGCGCGTTCTTCTGATAGCGCTTCGCGAGCGTCGCGATGTCCTTGGGGATCGTCGCCGAGAACATGAGCGTGCGGCGCGTCGGCGGCGCCGCGTCGAGCAAGCGCTCGAGGTCCTCGCGGAAGCCCATATCGAGCATCTCGTCGGCCTCGTCGAGCACGACCGCTTCGACGCGCGCGAGCGAGAGCGCCTGGCGCTCGAGGTGATCGCACAGGCGCCCCGGCGTTCCGACGACGATGTGCACGCCGTTCGCGAGCGCGTGATGCTCGCGGCGCGGATCCATACCGCCGACGCACGTCGTGATGCGCGCGCCCGTCTCGGCATACAGCCACGACAGCTCGCGATGGACTTGCAGCGCGAGCTCGCGCGTCGGGCACACGATCAGCGCGCGCGGTGCGCCGGGTGCGGTGAACCGCTCCGCATCACCGAGCAGCGGCTTGGCGAGCGCGAGCCCGAACGCGACGGTCTTGCCGGAGCCGGTCTGGGCCGAGACGAGAAGATCGCGTGCGTCGGTCTCGTCGGCCATGACCGCGGCTTGCACGGGAGTCGGCTCCGAGTAGTTCCGACCGGCGAGCGCGCGGCGAAGAGCGGGATGGGCGAACGAGAACGACATGGGTGGGCCAAGGTGCCATGTCGCGGCTACCATGTATCGGTCGCAGCACAGGAATCCCGGTCCGAGCGCCTCGGTTGTAAGGAAGCCCCGCCTCGACACCTCTCCCTCCGCCATGTCCGACTCGACCGACCCCACCGCCTGCTGCTGCGCCGACTGGGCCGCGGGCATCGCGCGCACGCACGCCGGCAAGCTCGCCGCGATCGCGCGGCGCGAGGGCATCAACGCGGCCGACGCGCTCGATGTCGTCCAGGACGCGTTCCACACGTTTCTCCAGCGGCCCGATGCCGAGGCGCTGCGCGCGCGGCCCGGTGAGGCCGAAGCGCTGCTCGCGACGATCACGCGCAACGCGGCACGCAACCTTCGCCGCCGGCATCACAACGCGCGCCCGCACGTCGATGTCGACGAGACGGACCTCGTCGCGATGGCACCGTCACCGATCGAGGCGCTCGAGAACGCGACCACTGCGGCGCAGCTCGTCGGCTGCATGGCCGGCCTCGGCGAGGTGCATCGCCACGTGATCACGCTGCGCGTCCTCGAGGAGCTCTCCGGCGACGAAGCGGCCGCGGAGCTCGGCCTGACGGCGAACCACGTCGGCGTGCTGCTTCACCGTGCGCGCAAGCAGCTCGAGCAGTGCATGCTCGCGGCGGCGAGCTAAGGCGCCGCGATCGCGACGTCTCCCGCGAGCGCGCGATCGAACATGCCGGCGATGAACGCGCGGTTGCGGCTTCCGACGGTGCGACCCACTTCGCGACCATCGCGCAGGAGCACGAGCGTCGGCATCGAGCGCACGTTGTATCGCTGGGCCATCGCCTGCTCGTGGTCGACGTCGACCGCGACGATCTCGACGCGGCCCGCGTACTCCTTGCCGAGGGCGT
This sequence comes from uncultured Kofleriaceae bacterium, assembly GCA_964617845.1. Lineage (GTDB taxonomy): Bacteria > Myxococcota_A > Polyangia > Haliangiales > Haliangiaceae > JABFXX01. The sequence goes on from CAZUAR010000042.1 coordinate 6,576, forward strand.
GGAGGACGGGCTCCATGTGCTTGCAGGGGCCGCACCAGGCGGCGGTGAACTCGAGTGCAGTGATCTTCGACATGCCCGTAGAGGTGTCGACTGCCCTGGGGATTACAGACGTCGTGCGCTAGGTTCTCGGCATGCACGCGAAGTCCGCGACCCTCCCGCTGCGTCCCGACGGGACGGCGCGGATCGCGGTCGTCGCGGACACCCACAGCCAGCCGCACCCGCTCCACGCGGAGCGCCTCGCCGCGATGAAGCCCGACGCGATCCTGCACGCGGGCGATATCGGTGATCTCGCGGTGCTCGCGGACCTGGCGAAGGTCGCGCCGGTGCACGCGGTGCGCGGCAACATCGACACCAAGGTGCGCGACGTGCCGGACGTGATGACGCTCGAGCTCGGCGCGCTGCGCATGCTCCTCGTGCACATCGCGGTGTACGGCCCGAAGCTGCGCGCGGAGATCGCGAAGCTCGCGCGCGCGGAGAAGGCGGCGCTGGTGGTGTGCGGGCACTCGCACGTGCCGTTCATCGGCGTCGACAAGGGCATCACGATGTTCAATCCGGGATCGATCGGACCGCGGCGGTTCCAGCTGCCGATCGTGTTCGGCACGATCGACTTCTCGCCGAGCGGCGTGAAGCTCGCGCACTGGAGCTGCGAGACCGGCGAGAAGTGGCTCCCGCCCACCTAGTCGAAGCACTTGTTCGTGCGGCAGCTGATCGCTTCGATGAGCTGGCCATCCTCGTCGAAGAACTGGTTGTACTCGACGGTGCCATCGCCGAGGCGGACGATCCGCACCGCGTGCCACGTGCGGTTCTCGGGGCACGTCGCGCCGGTGAAGCACGCGCTGTAGCGCGCGGGCTTGCCGTCGACGTCGAGGAGGACGACGGCGAAGCGCTGGTGCTTGATGTCGTAGAGCTCGCGGATCGTCGCCGTGCCCGATTGCTCGACGAGGTTGCCCTTGTCGTCGAAGCTCTGTGACTCGAACGGGTGATCGTAGTTGTCGTGCTTGTAGCGGCGACTCGATGCGCCGAGGTTGAACGCCGGTCGGCCGTCGGTGCCGATGAAGCGCTCCTGCGTGCGGCGGCCGTTCGCGTCGAACGTCGTGCGCTTCTCGTGGAAGCCGGTGCCGTCGCACTCGATCGCGTCGCCGTCCTGATCGAAGCACGAGAGCGAGATCACGTTGCCGGCGTCGTCGTAGCGGTAGCGCAGCTCGTGCGCGTCGAACTCCTCGTCGAGCGCAGGCTGGCCGAAGCCGGTCCAGTGGGTCATCGAGATCGCGTTGCCGCGCGCGTCGAGCTTCATCCGGTACTCGGAGGGACGCCCGGGACCGCAGGGGTGCGGGTCGCCGTTGAGATCGATGCACGTCCGTCGCGTCTGCGTGCAGAGCTTGTCGACCTGCAGGTCCTCGCCGGCGATGCCGTCGGGATCCGTGGCCGGCTTGCCGTCCTTGTCGCTGTAGCGAACGCCGATGTTGCAGCCGCGCGCGTCGTACATCAGCTCGCGCGACGCGACGCCGTTGCTTCGGCCGCGCGGCTTGTCGGCGTCGTCGAGACACGTGATGCGCGAGACCTGACCATCGGCCTCGTACTCGGTGCGCTCGCCGGAGCAGCCGTCGGAGCTCGGAACGCGCTTGTTGTCGAGATCGAAGTAGCGGGTGTAGGTCACGCGACCGAAGGCGTCGCGCTCCTGTCGATAGAGGTGCTTGCCGCTCACGTCGAGCAGCGGCTTGTCGTCGGTGCCAAAGCCCGCTTCCTCGACGAGAAAGCCGCGGTCGTCCCGCTTCGTGCGATAGATCGAGACACCGGTCATGTCGAGCATCGGCTCGCCGGTCCATTGCAGGCAGCGCAGCTCGGACATCTTCGGGCCGGTCTTGTAGGCGAGGTGACCGCAGCCATCGAGCGCGTTCGCGCCGTTGCGCAGCCGGCCGGTCATCTTCCCGTCGCGGAACATCAGCGCGGACTCGACGCGGCCGCGGCGATCGACGCGCACGCGCTGGAGCGGCGTGCCGTCGGGCTTCGACGTGTACATCGTCGTCGAGACGACGCGATCGCCGTAGCGCTCCTCGATGACCGCGATCTCGGCGCCCTTGCGACCGACGCGGAACGACGATGCGCCGGTGCCCGTCGTCTGCGTGCTGCACGCGAAGCTCGTCTTGTTCGTCTCGCAGTACGCGTGCGTCGTCCAGGCGAGCGAGCCGCGCGAGGGCAGGCTCGCCTTCTTCGGCGCGGGCGGACCGCGATCCGGATCCTCGAGGAAGAAGATGTTCGACGTGCCGGCCGCGAGCGGCGTCGGATAGTCGGGATGCGGGCCGGCCTCGGCGAGCGCGACGTCCGCGTCCGGCGGCGTGCCCCCGACGTGCGTCGGCAGGATCGTGTCGAGCATGCGCCGCGTGTGGCCGGCGACGTCGGTCGTCCACCTCTCGCGCCGGCACGCGGCGAGGAGCGTCTCGCGCAGCGTCAGCGGAGGAAGCGTGACGCCGTGCTCCTTCGACCACGCGTCGGTCGCCGCGGCGATCATGTCGTCGGTGACCTCGTTACAGCGGTCCTTCGCGGGCTGCTTGTTGCCGCAGCCGACCAGGATCACCGCGAAGAGCAGGCGACGCACGCGCGAAGGATAGCGTGCCTGTTCCTACGCTGCAGAAAACGTCACGAAGAACGTCGCGCCGGCGCCCACCGAGGACTCCGCCCAGATGCGCCCGCCGTGGCGCTCGACGATCCGCCGCGCCGTCGCCAGCCCGATGCCCGTCCCCGCGAACTGCTTCTCGCTGTGCAGGCGCTTGAACGGCTTGAACAGGTGCTGCGCCTGCGTCGAGTCGAAGCCCGCGCCGTTGTCGCGTACGAAGAACGCGGGCACGCCGTCGCGAAGCTCGCTGCCGACCTCGATGCAGGCGTCCTCGCGTTGCGAGGTGAACTTCCACGCGTTGCCGAGGAGGTTGTCGAGGACGACGCGGACGAGCCGGCGATCGCCCGAGGTCGAGAGCCCGGGCGCGACGCGCGTGGTGACGCTGCGGTCTGGATCTCGCTGCGAGAGCTCGTCGAGGAGACCGGTCGCGGCGGAGGTCAGGTCCACGGCTTCGCGCACGATCGCGGCGCGGCTGACGCGCGAGAGCTCGAGTAGCGCCTCGATCATCTCGCCCATGCTCGCCGCGGCGCGCACCACACGCCGCAGATACTCGCGGCTGCCCTCGTCGAGGAGGTGTCCCGCATCCTCGAGCACCGCGCCGGTGAACGAGCTGATCGCGCGGATCGGCGCACGCAGGTCGTGCGAGACCGAGTAGCTGAACGCCTCGAGCTCCTCGTTGGTGGCGACGAGTTGCGCGTTCGCGCGTTCGAGCTGTTCCGTGAGCTCGCCGCGCAGGACCTGATCGCGCGTGCGGCGGCGGTCGTCGTCGACCTCGCGGCGGCGGATCTGTGCGCGGACGCGAGCGGCGATCAGCTCGAGACCATCGACCTTCGCCGTGACGTCGTCGGCGCCGGCGGCGAGCGCCTCGATCATGTCCGCGCGCTCGTCGAGGTCTGTGAGCACCATCAGCGGCGTGTCGCGGATGCTCGGCGCGGTCTTGATGCGCGTGCACACCTCGTTCGCGGAGCGAATGCCCCAGCCGAACAGGATGCAATCCACGCGTTGCACGGCGAGGAGCTCGAGCGCTTCCTGCGCGGAGCGTGTCTGGACGACGTCGTAGCCGCTGTCCTGGAGGATGACGCTGACGTCGACGAGGAACTCGGGCTGATCGTCGACGACGAGCACGCGCTTGGGTGCGTGCAGGCTCTGCGGGCCGACCGGAAGCTCCTCGGCGGTTCGCATCATCGCCGCCAGTCGCGCGAGGATCAGCTCGATGTCCGAGTCCTTGCGCGCGAAGGCGTCGGCGCCGGCTTCGAGCGCCTCGACCTCGTTCGCCGTCTCCTGCGAGCCGGTGATCATCAAGCACGGCAGGCTGCGCAGCGCCGGATCGAGGCGGATCCGGCGGATCAGCGTCGAGCCGTCCATGCCCGGCATCACACCGTCGACGATGATCGCGGACGGTCGCTCGCGCGCGGCGATCTTGAGGCCCTCGTGCCCGTCGGCGGCGTGCAGGGTGTCGTAGCCCGCGTCCGCGAGTCCCTGCACCAGCGCCATGCGTGAGGTGGCGCTATCGTCGACGACGAGGATCGTGCGGCGCGCGGAGCGCCGTCGCGCTGCCGTGAGCTGGCGGACCCGCGCGATCACCGAGGTCGTGTCGTACGGCTTGCCGATGTAGTCCGACGCGCCGATCTCGAGGCCGCGCACGCGGTCCTTCACGTCCGCCTCGCTCGACAGCATCAGCACGGGGAGCTCGGCGTACCGCGGATCGCTGCGCAGCCACGCGAGCAGCTCGGTGCCATCGCCGTCGGGGAGGACGACATCGAACAGCGCGATCGCGATCGGCTCGGACTCGAGTGCGGCGCGCGCCTCGGCGATCGTCGACGCACCGACGACGCGCATGCCCGCCTGCTCGAGCGCCTCGGACAGATCCATGCGGACCGTCATGCTGTCGTCGAGGACGAGCACGGTGCTCATGTCGTCCCCACGAACGCGGCGATCGCCGGCCCGATCTCGACCAGCGGCAACACGCGCTCGGCGGCGCCGATCAAGGCGGCTTCGCGCGGCATCCCGTAGACGACGCTCGTGGCCTCGTCCTGCGCGATCGTGTGGCCACCGGCGCGACGGATCGCGAGCATGCCGGCCGCACCATCGCGCCCCATGCCGGTGAGCAGCGCGGCGATCGTGCTCGCTCCGCGATCCGCGGCGAGCGACTCGAACAGCACGTCGACCGACGGGCGGCAGTGATGGCGTGCGGGTGCATCGAGGAGGCGCGCGCGCCCGGCCTGGATCGCGAGGTGCCGGTGCGGCGGCGTCACCTGACCTGCCTGCGGAAGCGCGCCCTCGTCGGCGATCTTCACGATGCGCCCCGAGCGGGTCGCGAGCCAGTCGGCGAACGACACCGCGAACGCGGGATCGACGTGAAGCACGACGACGATCGGCAGCGCGAACGCCTTCGGTAACCCGGACAGCACGTCGAGGATCGCGCCAGGTCCGCCGGTCGATGCGCCGATGGCGAGGAGGTCCGCGCGACCGGAGCGGACCGCGACCGGCGGTGCCGTCGGCTTCTTGTGCAACCCGCGCAGCCGGCCGCGCGGATGGGTGATCACCTTGATCCGCGAGACCATGCGCACGGCGGCGATGAAGCGCGACTCCCAGTCGTCGTCGTCGCCGCGCGGCTTGTCGAGAACGTCGACGGCGCCTGCGCTGAGCGCCTCGTACGTGTTGAACACCTCGCCGCGGTTGAACGACGCCGACACGATCAGGATCGGTGTCGGCACGGTCGCCATGATGTGCTCGGTGACGCCGAGGCCGTCGATCTCGGGGAGGACGAGGTCGAGCGTCATCACGTCGGGCCGCAGCGCCGTGCAGCGCTCGATCGCGTCGCGGCCGTTCGCCGCCTCGCCAACCACGGTGAAGTCGGGATGTCCGGACAGGACCTCGATCAACTTCGCGCGGACCGTCTGCGAATCGTCGACGACGAGGACGCGGATCATACGAGCCTCGCGATCAGCGCGAGCAGCTCGTTCTGGTCGAACTCGCCCTTCACGATGTAGCCCTTCGCGCCGGCTTCGCTACCACGGCGAAGATCTTCCGGCGCATTGCGCGACGTCACCAGGATCGCGGGCGTGTTTTTGAGCTCGGGGTCCGCGCGGGTCTGCGCGACGAACGTGAAGCCGTCCATGCCCGGCATCTCGACGTCGACGAGGAACAGCGCGTAGCGAGTGCGCTGCGCCTTCGCGAGGCCTTCCTCCGCGGAGCTCGCTAGCTCGACCTGGTACCCGGCGGATTCGAGGATGCTCTGCTCGAGCATGCGCGTCGTCAGCGAGTCGTCGATGACGAGGATCGGCAACGGCTTCGCACGCGAACGAGAGGGCTCCGAGCGGCTCGCGCTGATCGCGACGCCGAGCTCCTCGGCATCCAGCATCGGGCGGGGGAGACCGTCGTCGTCGAGGATCAAGCCGGACACCATCGCGTCGAGGATCACGCCGCGAGGGCGCGCGCGCTGGACGACATCCTTGACGCCGAGCACGTGCTGGACACCGAGCCCGACGAGACGGCCATCACCGCGGTCGACGAGCGCCACGTTGCGCACGAGGTGTGCGGGACCGCCGAGGATCTGCGAGACCGCCGCGAACGGTAACGACGTATCGTCGCGGACGAGGGACAGCGCGCCGCTTCGCGCATCGCGTACGACGTGCTCGGCGCGAAACGCGATCACCTCGCGCACGCACGCGAGCGGCAGCCCGACGACATGCGTTCCGCCGGCGACGATCACCGCGCGCAGCGACGACAGCGAGACGGGCAGCGACAGCGTGAAGGTCGAGCCCTGGCCCGGGATCGTGGTCGCGGACAGCTCTCCGCCGAGGCGGTTCGCGGTGTCGCGTACGACATCGAGGCCGACGCCGCGTCCCGCGAGCTCTGTCACCGCCGGCGCCGTCGAGACGCCGCCGTCGAGCATCGCGCGGATCACGCCCTCGCGATCCGGCGGGGCAGGGCGGCCCTTGCGCTGCAACTCCCGGCGAACCGCGTCGACATCGATGCCGCGTCCATCGTCGATCACGCGGATGAACACGCGACCGCCGCGCTGCGCGATGTCGATCGCGACGCGCGCGCGCGCCGGCTTGCCGCTGGAGCGGCGTTGCGCGGCCGGCTCGATGCCGTGCGCGATCGCGTTGCGCACGAGCTGGACGAGAGCGCCGTGCAGCTGCGCGAGCGTCGCCGCCTCGAGGCGCGCGTCGCCGCCGGACGTGACGAGGTCGATCGCGGTGCTCGCGTCGCGCACGATGCGCTCGAGCGACGGGAACAGCGAGCTCGCCGGCACGAGCTGGAGCTGCTCGGTCTCCTCGCGGACGCGGCGGATCTCGCGCTCGAGCTGGTCGATGCGCGTCGGCAGGTGGCGCAGATCGTCGAGAGTGCGGAGCTGCGCGAGCTGGACCTGGACCTCGGCGAGACCGTCGAGGATGTCACCGAGATCGACGCGCTCGATCGAGATCAGCGGCGCGGGCGGCGCCGGTGCGGGAGCCGTTGGCGCGGGCGTGGACACGGGCGCCGTGGGCGTGGGCGACGCGGGGGCAGGGCCATCGAGCGCGGCCACGCACGCGGTCATTCGATCGATCATGCGAAGCGGCTCGTCGACACGCTCGGGGAGCACCTTGGTCTCCTCGAGTTGCTTCATCCAGGTCTCGAGCGCGTGTGCGAGCGCGGCGATCTCGCTGTGCTTCACGATCCGCGCGGCGCCCTTCAGCGTGTGCGCGACGCGGAACAGCTTCGCGAGCAAGGCCGCGTCGACGCCGCGCTTCTCGAGCTCGAGGAAGCCAGTGCTCAGCTGCCCGACGAGATCCTTGGCCTCGGGGCGAAAGTATTTGTACGGATCCGACGCCATCTACCCGCGCCGCGCCTCCGTGATCTTCGAGAGGTCCCCCGACAGCTCGTTCAACCGCGCCGACGTCTGTAGCGTCTGCGTCGCGCTCGCCTCGGTCTCGCGCGCGGCCTGCGCGACGTTGGAGATCGCCTGGTTCACCTGCTCGACGGCCGTCGCCTGCTGCTTGGTTGACAGCTCGATCTCTCTCGCGGCGTCCATCGTGGTCCCCACGAGGCCCGCGATCTGCTTGAACGCAGCCGCGGTATCGGTGACGAGCGTCGCGACGGTATCGACGGACTTGGATCCCGTCTCCGTCGCCATCACGGTCGTGTTGACCGCACCGCGCACGTCTTCGATCAGCGTCCGGATCTCCTTGGTCGACGCGCTCACGCGATCGGCGAGCTTGCGGATCTCGTCGGCGACCACGCCGAACCGCCGCCCCGTCTCGCCGGCACCCGCGGCCTCGATCGAGGCGTTGATCGCGAGGATGTTCGTCTGCTCGGCGAGCTCGCCGACGAGGTCGATCACCGTACCGATCTGTTGCGACCGCTTTCCGAGGTCCAGCATGTGGGTGACGATCTGATCGACCTGCTTGCGCACCGCGATCGCCGCGTCATTGGTCTTCACGACCGTGGTGTCCCCGCCGCGCGCCGACGTCGCCGTCTGACTCGCGATCTGCGAGACGCGCTGCGCGCTCTCCGCGATCTGGCGCGAGGTGGCGAGGAGCTCGCTGATCGTGGTCGCGATCTCGTTCATCGCCGTTGCCTGTTCGGCCGAGCTGCTCGCCTGCTGGTTCGCGGCGGCCTGCAGCTCCGCCGACGAGCTCTGCACGGAGTGAACCGCCGATCCGATCTGCATCGTCACCGACCTCGAGATCCAGATCCCGATCGCGAGGGCGAGGATGCCCGCGAGGATCGATCCGGTGACGATCATGATGCGAGCGATCGTCGTTCCATCGTCGTAGTCGCGCTGCCGTTCGTCGAGCAGGCGCGACTCCTCGGCGTCGGCCTCGCGAAGCACGTCGCGAATCCCGGTCGTCATCTGCCGCCCCTGCGTGAGGATCTCTCTCGCGCGCTCGGCGGACGGACTGAGACCGCCGGTGTTCTTCTCGTGCTGCTCGAGGTGAGTCAGGCGCTCGTCCAGCCGCTTGCGCAGATCGATCCAGCGCGTCTGCTGCGCCTGGTTGTCGCGCGTCAACGACTTCACCGACTCCAACGCCCGGTCGAGTCCCTCGCGCCGGGTCTTCGCGAGAGCGAGGAAGTCGTCATCGCCCGAGATCACGTAGCCGCGCATCGCCGCCTCGACATCGAGGATGTTCGCCAGCAGCTCGGCGATCTGCCGCTGAACCGCGACGGTGTGGGCGACGCGCTCCGCCGCGGAGGTCGCGCGCGTCGTCGCTCGGTACCCGAGGACGCCGACGAAGGCGACGGCGAACATCGAGACCAGGAAGCCCAGGGCCAACTTGCGGCCAACCGTCCACTCACGAAACATCACGTACCTCCTCGAGATCGATCACGCGCCGCGATCGACCCGCGATCTCGACGAGCCCAGCCACTCCGCCCTCCGGCGGCTCGATGCGAACCTGGCCATCGAGCTGGTCGAACGACCACGCGCGCGGCGGTTCACCTCGACCGACGACGATCCATCGCCCCGCGACCGGGACCGTGCGATGCCCGAGCAACACGCCGAGGTCACGCACGGGCACGATCACGTTGCGGATCGTCGCCAGTCCGACGAGCCCACGCGCCTTCGATGGCACGGCACCGACACGAACATCGACGTGCACCGTCGCGACGTGCTCCAGACGGATCGCGTACGCGACTCCCGCGATCGTCAGTGCGATCAGCGCGAGCGAGTCGCGCCGCGGCGGCGGATACGGCTCGGCGAACCCGCGATCGAACGCAGCGCGCAGCTGCTCGTGTTTGCTCTCGCTCATCGCGCTGCCTCCGTCCGTGCCTGTGTCTCTGCCTGTGCCTCTGCCGCGATCGCAGCGAGCTCCGCGCGGCACAACCGGACCAGCGAGTCGCGGCCCAGCCCGCCCGCGTGCAGCGCCAGCTGCTCCGCGGGCTCGACCTCGAGCGCATCGATCGCACGCGCCAGCTCGCGCCTGGCCGCCGCGGCATCGCCGATGCGCCGCGCGATCAACCCGAACCGCAGGTGCGCCATCGCGAGATCCGGTGCGAGCTCCGTCGCGCGCTTCGCGTGCCGCGCGGCCGCCGCCAGGTCACCCGCGCTCTCGCTCGCGACCGCCAGCAGGTAGTGCGCGTTCGCCGCATACGACGGGAACGCGAGCAACGACTCGCACGCCTCCGCCGCGCGCACGACCTCGCCCTGCTCGGTCAGCGCGATCGCGCGCAGCAGCGCCACCTCGCCCAGCATCGGCAGCGGCGCGAGCACCGCCATCGCGCCCACGAAATCGGCCCGCGTGATCGCCGCGCGTGCATCCGCGATCGCCGCCTCCGCGTCACGCCGCTCGCTCGCCGCCGGCTCCACCGCCGCGCTCTCCGCCAGCGATCGCACGCGCTCGCTCGCCGCCTGGATCTCGGCGAACCACGACGTGTCTCCTGCGACCGCCGCTCCAGCGCCACGCGAAACCGGATCGCCCTTGCGGTAGTAGAACGTGCCGTGGCTCTCGCACAGCGAGAGTCCCTCGGGGACCACGCGCAGGATCTCCGCGTAGCCGAGGAACAGGAACCCACCGGGCACCAGCGCATCCGCGAGCCGCGCCACCGTCGCCTGCAACGCCTCCGCGCCGAAGTACATGAGCACGTTGCGACAGAACACGACGTCGTACCGCGCGCCCGCCAGCGCCGTCGGGTCCGTCAAGCTCGCCCGCCGAAACGACACCGCGCCCCGGATCTGCGGCACCACGGTGAACGCCGAGCCTTCCTTCTCGAACCAGCGCCGCTCCACCTCCGCTGGCACGCTCCGCAGCGACCACCGCGTGTACCGCGCCTTCCGCGCCTTCTCGATCGCCGCCGCGTTCACATCGATCGCCTCGATCGCGATCCTCGCCGCCGCCTCGGGCGCCGCCTCTCGCGCGATCATCGCCAGCGTGTACGGCTCCTCGCCCGACGAGCACCCCGCCGACAGCACGCGCACCACCTCGCTCGCCCCCAGCCGCTCCGGCAGCGCGACATCGCGAAACGCGACGAGCTGCTCCACGTGCCGGCAGAAGTACGTCTCGCCGATCGTCAGCTCTCCCGCCAGCGCGCGCACCGCACTCGGATCCGCTTCCAACCGCGTGATGAGCTCCGCCTCCTCATGCCGCGCCAGCACCGCCGCCGCGACCTTCGGCTCGATCCGCAGCCCCAGCTGCGCCTCGACGATCTCGCCCAGTCGCCGCACCTGCGCGTCACCCACGCTCCGCCTCCATCACGCGCACGCTCGCTAGCACCGCGCGCAACTCACCGCTCACGCGCTGCATCGCCTCCGCACCGAACATCGCCTTCATCGCACTCGCGCGCTCGCCGTCCACGCGTTGCACGCCGATCACCTCGTCGACCAGCACGCTCGCGCGCCCGCTCCCCGCTCGCACCACCACGCACCGCCTCGCCGCGCCGCGCTCGCCGATCAGCGCGGCCGCATCCACCACCGGTACGCGATCACCGCGATGCATCGCCGTGCCGTCGTCGATCGCGCCGGGCCGCATCGTCTCGACCACGTGCTCGATCGGCAACGCGCAGATCCACGTCGCGACCCTCGCGACCAGGACTGGAATGCTCGTCTCGCGCTGCACGGCGTACCCCAACGGCCACGGTAGCCAATCCGCACCGCGAACAAAACCCGTCGAGGAGCGAGGTGGCGTGAGGAAGTGTGAAGCTGCCGCAAAACGCGGCAGGCAGAGCCGGATCTTCCGTGATTCACCTAGCGTTCGCGTTCGTTCTCCGCTGACCACAACGTCAGACGGCGAAGCTATTTGTGGGGGATGCGCGCGTCGAAATACAACGCCGCGCTGCTCGCGCCGCTGGCGCAGGCATCGCGGACCATGGCCGATCTTCTGCGCCGACTCGGGCTCAAACCCACCGGTGGCAACTATCGCTACATCGCTCGCAGGCTTCGTGTCGCGAACATCAACATCGATCACTTTCGTGCGTCGTCCTGGATCGACGTTCCGGTTGATCAGCTCACCGCGCTCGTCCGCGAGTCGCGTTCTGTAGCCCAGGTCCTCGCGAAGCTGAACAGGCCCATTGCGGGCCGCCCACATCGCGAGATCAAGCGGCAGATCGCATCGCTTGGCCTCGATACCTCGCACTTTCGAGGCGTGGCGTGGAGTCGCGGCGAAACGAAGCTTACGCACCCGAGCCTCGCAGAGAGAAGCAGAACGCAGCGGTTGCCCGATGACGTCGTGTTTGTCGAGAACTCACCCGTGTCTGGGGGTGGGTCGTGGTTGGCGCGGCGGCTGATGGCACTCGGTCGCGTGTACGCGTGCGAGTGGTGCGGTCTCGATGAATGGCGAGGATTGCGCCTCGTGCTCCACGTCGATCACGCGAACGGGATCAACAACGATAATCGGTTGCCGAACCTTCGCTTCCTGTGTCCGAACTGCCACTCGCAGACCCCGACGTACAGCAACCGTCGTCGGTAGTTCGTGCTATACGACCGCTCACGCGAGCGTGGCGGAATGGCAGACGCGGTGGTCTTAGGAGCCACTACCTACCGGTGTGGGGGTTCGAGTCCCCCCGCTCGCACGAATCAAGCAGCCGACTTCGTAGAGTTTTCGCTCGTCGAGGTCGAAGTCACTGCCACGCCACTGCCACGAACCTCGGTCACGGAGGCGCGTGCTCCAAGCATCGCGAGCACGCGCTGATCCGGATCATCGACCTCGCGCGATTTTGCGCGGACGATTTCCGGTAGCTCGCGGTGATGCGCCTCCGCCACGTGGACGTAGAGCATCGTCTCGTCAATCCGCTTGTGCCCGAGCCACGCCTGCAACCGCCACGGGTTCACGCCGAACAGCGCGGCGTGGGTTCCGAAGGCATGCCTCAACGTGTGCCAGTGGCGGACCGGCAACCCGGCCTTGCGGCAGATCCGTTGGATCGCCTTGTCGGCCTGGTCGTCGGTCTTGTGCGTGCCGTCGAGGTTGCGCACGACAAACCCTTCGCGGATGACGCTCATCCGCTTGAGTGCGTCGTGCATCGTCGATGTCATCGGGATCGTGCGCCGCGTGCGGCCCTTCGGCGTCGTGATCTGCTTGTTCCTCGTCTGCTGGTTCACCGTGATCGTCTTGGCGATCATGTCCACGTCCTCACGCCAGCGCAGGGCTTTCACCTCGCCGACGCGTAGGCCGGCTTCACCGGCCAGGCACACTGCCGTGTACCACTCGTCGCCCTCGACCTTCGCCGCCGCGAGGAGCCGAGCGTACTGCTCGAAGTCCCACGCGACGATCTCGGGCCGCTCGACCTTGAACATGCCGATGCGCGGCGCCTTCACGATCACCTCGCAGTCCACCGCGTACCGCAGCGGCTTCGACAACACCGCGAGGATGTTGTTGATGCGCTTGTCGCCGAGCCTCTTCGCCACGAGGTCCGCGCGGAACCGCGCGACCACGGGCGTCGTGATCTCGTCGAGGCGCATCTTGCCGAACCGCGGTTCGAGATGAAGCGCGTAGATGATCTTCTTCGAGCGCTGCTCCGTCGGCTTGTTCTTCCGGCCGATCACCCACTCGTGCCAGAACGATCCGTTGAACCACTCCGCGAACGTCGGTGCCTCCTTCTTGGTTTCCAGAGCCTCGGTCTTGGGCGCGCACACTTCGCGGATAGCGCGCTGCTCGGCCTCCAGTGCCCCGACGCGGGACTGCGCGAGATCGTGGTACGGCCCGGGAACACCGGGCGTGCCGAAGATGCGCACCTTCCTGCCGTCGAGGGTCTTCACGGTGGTCCGGAAGAACCACCCGCCATAAATGGGATCACGTCGTACAGGCATCGTTAGTGCCTTTCCTCCGCGTCCCGCGATGACCACGAGGCCAACCATGACATGACGGCTGCACGGCTGAAACGGATCGCCTTGCCTACCCGTCGATGTGGGATCTGGTTCTTCGCGACGAGTGCGTAGATCGTGTTCCTGCCCACGCCGAGAAGCTGCGCGACTTGTGGCACGTCAAGCACGTCGCGGTCGTCCACGTTGATGAAAGCAGAGTCGGGCGTGGCGCGCGGAGACATCGAACCTCCTGGGCCGCTCGCTCGCGGCCCCTTACTCTTCCAAGCACTCGACTTGGTCGATGTGACGACGAAGCCGAAAGAAACGTGGCCCGGTTCTTCTACGACCCTCATCTCGCGCGGTTCGGCAGTTGTTCGCGGAATGGGATCGCGCGAGCTGATCGCCTGGTCCGCGCTTCGAGTTCGCGCTCGAAACAGCAAGAGACGCGGCAAAATCGAAGCACTTGGAATGACAGGGCCGACTGGCACTCGTGGCCTGCTCGCGCGTCACAGCTCCGCGGAGTTACGCGTTCGCGCGATCGAAATCGGCGCACAATGCCGCCGCGATTTCACCGAGGCCCAGTTCGACGTGCAGCTTCAACGAGTTGCGATTTGCTGACCACCGGCCACCTGTGACCTCCATGCCAGCCGCTTCCCGCACCGTCTCGATCGTTTCGAGCATGCGGCGGTGCGCTGCGAGCCCCCGCTCCACTCGGACCTGCCCGCGAGATGCGGAGCGCCAGCCGCTGCACGGTGCGAGTCGGTCACCGCGCACTAACCGAAAATCGCCCCTTCGACGCCGCGGAGGGCGCTCGGCCTCGCTATCCTGCGTGACCGGTGGCCGGGCCAACCCCTGATTCTGTCCTGCGTTCGCTGACGCAGTCGCGTCTCATCGAGCTGGGCCGCGAGCTTGGCGTCGCGTTGCCATCGAGCGGGCGCAAGGACGTGCAGATCGCCCGGCTGATCGACAGCGCCCGGCTGCCGTTGCCCGCGTGGCTTGGTTACCTCGTGCGCGACGAGCTTCGCGCGGCCTGCCGCGATCACGGTCTCGACGGCGGCAGCCGATCCCGCGCAGAGCTGGCCGGCGCGCTGCTCGACGCGGCGGGCTTGCCGCGCAGTCGCGACACCATTCCACCGATCTTCACCGACACTGGCCACCGAGACGTGCCGCGACGCGGCGACATCGTCGTTGTTCGCCACCGACAGTACCTCGTCGACACCGTCCACGCCGGCACAGGCGCGGAGGCGACCCGCATCGCACTGATCGGCCTCGACGACGACAACCAAGGCAAGCGCACCGAGGTGCTGTGGGAGCTTGAGCTCGGTGCTCGCGTGCTGGACCAGCACAACGAGCTGCTCGGCGAGGTCGACCGCCTCGATCCATCGCGCACGTTCGCCGCTTATTACAACGCGCTCCGATGGAACCACGTCACCGCCACGGACGCGCGCCTGTTTCAGGCACCGTTCCGCGCAGGCGTGAAGGTGATGCGCCATCAGCTCACGCCGCTCAAGCGAGCGCTCGATATGCCGCGCGCGAACTTGTTCATCGCCGACGACGTCGGACTCGGCAAGACGATCGAGGCCGGGCTCGTGCTGCAAGAGCTGCTGCTCCGCAACCAGATCGAGCTCGTGCTGATCGTCGCGCCCGCGTCGGTCTGCCCGCAGTGGCAGCGCGAGATGGCGCGTCGATTCGGCCTTCAGTTCGAGCTGTACAACCGGGCGTTCGTCCAACGCCGTCGCCAGGATCGCGGCTTCGGCGTGAACCCGTGGTGCACGCACTCGCGGTTCGTCATCTCGTACCAAACGCTCCGCCGACCCGAGTACGAGGGCCCGCTGCACGCGATGCTCAAGGAAGAAGACCGGCGTACGCTGCTCATCCTCGACGAGGCCCACACTGCTGCGCCGGCTTCGAGCAGCCGCTACGCGGTGTTCTCCGAAATCACCAGCGTGATCCAGCGGCTCGCTCCGCTGTTCGATCATCGCCTGTTCCTATCGGCGACCCCGCACAACGGCCATTCCAACAGTTTCTCGACGCTGCTGTCGCTGCTCGATCGCCAGCGCTTCACCCGCGGCGTCAAGGCCGACGCGAAGGCGCTCGACCAAGTCATGGTGCGCCGCCTCAAGTCGGACCTGCGCGCGCTCGACGAGGCCGACGACTTTCCAGAGCGCGAGGTTGTCGCGCTGTCGCTCACGACCAAAGACGCCCCCGAGATCCAACTCGCGCAACAACTCGCCGCGTACACGGCGCTCGCCGCGCCGACCTCCGGCCGCGAGCGCCTCGTGTTCGTGAACCTCCAGAAGCGCCTGCTTTCGAGCATGCCGGCGTTCCTGCGCACGCTCGAAGCGCACGCCCGCGCGCTCGGCGGCGACGCGCTCGCGAAGTTCCCGCCCGAGATCTCCACGGATGACGACGACGACATCGACGACGAGTTACGCGACGCAGCCGAGGCCGCTGCCGACGCCGCGCGCACCACGAAGCTCGCGCTCGCCGCCGACGCGCGCACGCATGTCGAGCGCATGCTCCAGCTCGCGCGCCGTCATCGCGACGCCGCTGACGCCAAGGTCGGCGCGCTGCTCGCGTGGATCCGCGCCAACCTGTGCCCCGGTGCCGGCCTGCCCGACGCCAAGCGCAAGGATCTCGGCTGGGCCGACAAGCGGCTGATCATCTTCACCGAGTACGGCGACACCAAGAACTACCTGCTCGACCAACTCGCGCGCGCGCTCGGCCACACCGATGACGGCGCCGAGCGCGTGATGGCGTTCCACGGCGGCATGTCCGACGCGCAGCGCGACCTGGTGCAGCGCGCGTTCAACGGCTCGCCCGCCGAGCATCCGGTGCGCATCCTCGTCGCCACCGACGCCGCGCGCGAGGGACTCAACCTGCAAGCGTTCTGCGCCGACCTATTTCACTTCGACGTGCCGTGGAACCCGGCACGTATGGAGCAGCGCAACGGTCGCATCGACCGCGCGCTCCAGCCTGCCAAAGTCGTGCGCTGTCACTACTTCGTCTACGACCACAGGCCAGAGGATCGCGTACTCGCCACGCTGGTCGACAAGATCGGTACCATCCAGCGCGAGCTGGGCTCGCTCGCAACCGTCGTGATGGACGATATCGAGCGCTCGCTCGCCCGCGGCATCGACGCCAGCTCGCAGGCCGCACTCGAAGGCGTCGCACCGGACGCCGTGCGCGTGGCGACCGTGACCGACGAGCTCGAACATCAGCGCGACCGCACCCGCATCAAGCGTGATCTCGCGGAGAACGGCAAGCTGATCGAGTCGTCCGAGAAGGCGATCGCGTTCGACGAGCACCTGTTGCGCGAGACACTCGACGTCGGCTTCTCGCTCGCAGACGCAGGTGGCCTCGAGCCCCTCGACAACGGCCTGTGGAAGCTGCCCGAGCTACCCGCAGCGTGGCAGCGCACGCTCGACGCCGTGCGCCCGCCGCGCGAGCGCGACGAGGACTTCTGGGACTGGCGCAACCGAGAGCCGCTGCCGGTGGTGTTCGCGCCGCCCGACGTGATGACCGAGGATGTCGCGCACCTTCACCTGTCGCATCCCGTCGTCCAGCGCGTCTTGTCACGCTTTCACGCCCAGGGATTCTCGGCGCGCGACCTGTCACGCGTGACCGCTATCCGCGCCGACGTCAGCAAGCCTTCGGTGCTCGCGCTCGCGCGCCTATCGCTGTTCGGTCGCGGCGCTGCGCGGCTGCACGACCAGATCCTGTCGGTCGGCGCGCTGTGGGACGAGGACAAACGCGGCAAGAAGCTGCGCGCGCTGTCCGACGCTGACGCCGTCGCGCTTCGCGCTGCGCTCGATGCGAGCCTCGCCGATCGAACGCCACACGAGCTCCCCAAGGCGATCGCCAAGACACTGCTCGACGGCGCGAGCGACGATTTCGCCGCGCTTTGGCAGGCACTGCAAGATGAGGCCGACGCCGAGCAAGACCGCGCCACCAAGATGCTCTCCGCACGCGCGCGTGCCGAGGCCGAGGCGATGCGCGTGCTGCTCGCCAACCAGGAGCGCGCGATCCGCGACGCGCGCCGCGACATCCCGCTCGATCTCGACGCCCGCGAGCGTGCTGCCTACGAGGCTGACACCCGCGCGATGCAGGATCGCTTGAAGGAGATCGCGGCGGAGCGCGACTCCGAACCGGCGCGCATCGAGGAGCTGTACGCGATCGCGTTGCGCCGGGTCTCGCCTGTCGGGTTGGTGTACCTGTGGCCCGCCCAAGACAAGGGCAGGCGGCGATGAGTCGGCGCGCGCGTGCAACGTCGAGCCGTGATCCGATGGAGCGCTTCCACGAGGAGTGGCTCGGCATGGTGCGGCCGATCGACGGCTTGGTCATCGCCAAGCAGGCGCTGCTTGACGCCGAGGTCGCGCGCCCCGACGACAAGAACCTCCGCGAGCGATTCCTCGGGTACGTCGTCGACGGAGCGATCACCACCCTGATGGCGTGCTTCACCGACGTGCTCCAACTCGGACCCGATCGCTGGCGCGACAGTGCAGTCCTCGGCGACGCCTACCTGCTCGCCGTGCCCGACACCCAACAGCTCCTCCGGCCCACGGCCGCGATCGCACGCGATGCGTCGAGTCCACCTGTCGCGCTGCTATGGGATCTGCCGCCGGGCCTGGCCCTCGACGAGCGAGAGACCGTGACCGGCGATTGGGACTACCCGCCATCGGCCAAGTTCGATCGGCTGCTGCGTCACGTGGGCGTGCCGATTGGACTCCTCACCAACCGCACGCACATCCGCCTCATGTACGCGCCGCACGGTGCGTCGACGGGCGCGATGACCTTCCGAGTCTCCGACCTGGTAGCACCGGCTGGCCGACCGCTTCTCGAAGCGTTCGTGATGCTGCTCCACGCGCGCCAGTGGTTCGGCGTCGCGCCCGATAAACAGCTACCGCGCCTGCTCGCCGCGAGCCGCGAGGCGCAGGGCCGCGTCACCAAGGAGCTGGCCGAGCAGGTCCTCGAAGCACTGCACGTCTTGCTCGCGGGCTTCGAGGCTGCCGACGGTGGCGAAGCGCTACGCCGCGCGTACGCCGACCCCGATCGTGGCGGCGAGCACGTTTACGCCGGGCTGCTCACGTTCATGCTCCGCCTGGTCTTCGTCCTCTACGCCGAGGACAATGGCCTTCTGCCAGTCGAGCACCCGCTGTACGCCGAGCACCTGTCCGTGCTCGGCCTGCACGACGAGCTGGCCGCCGACGCGGGCGCGTTTCCCGACGCGATGGCGCGACGCTACGGCGCGTACGGCCGGCTGGTCGCGTTGTTCCGCGCGATCTTCTTCGGTGTCTCGCACGGCCAGCTCGTCATGCCCCCGCGCCACGGCGAGCTGTTCTCTCCGCACGTCTACCCCTTCCTCGAGGGCGTGACCGAGCCATCGTCGCCGGCGCCACACGATATCGACGGCCGGCGTCGGGTCTCGATCCCCGCGATCGCCGACGAGACCGTCTACCTGGTGCTGCACAGCCTGCTGTATCTGGGCGACGAGCGACTGTCGTACAAGGCGCTCGATGTCGAGCAGATCGGCTCCGTGTACGAGGCGCTCATGGGGTTCTCGGTCGAGCAGCTCGCCGCACCCGCCGTGTGCCTCAAGAAGTCCCGCACGTGGGTGACCGGCGAGCAACTCGCGGCCGAGCAGCCCGGCGCGCGCGGCAAGTGGCTCGCCGACGAGCTCGGGCTGGCCAAGGCCGACGCGGACAAGATCGCCAGAGCCGTTGGCAAGGAGCACAAACCCGCGGCGATCGTCGAGGCACTCGCACCGTTCGCGACGACGAACCCGCCGAAGCGCGACGCCGGGCACTACGTGATCCAGCCCGGCGCCGA
>CAZUAR010000042.1:25838-72871 GCA_964617845.1 uncultured Kofleriaceae bacterium
GCCCGGCGCCGACCTCGGAGCAATTGCTGTCGCTCAAGATCTGCGATCCCGCGATGGGCTCGGGTGCGTTTCTCGTAGAGGTCGTCCGCCAGCTCGGCGACCACGTCGTCAATGCCTGGCGCCGTGAGGGCAAGGAACAGGGTCTCTTGCCCGCGCACGGTCCGGCGCACGGTGTCGAGGACGCCGTGCCGATCGCGCGCCGACTTGTGGCGCAGCGTTGCGTGTACGGCGTCGACAAGAACCCGCATGCGGTCACGCTCGCCAAGCTCTCGCTATGGCTGGTCACGCTCGCCAAGGACAAGCCGTTCACGTTCGTCGATCACTCGCTGCGCCACGGCGACTCGCTGGTCGGCCTCGACCTCGAACAGATCCTCGCGTTCCATTGGGAACCTGGTGCGCAGGTCGACGCGATCGAACACGAGCTACGCCAGGTCCTCGACGAGGCAGTCGTCGCGCGCGAACGAATCATGGCGCTCGCGATCGATGACTCGCCTGCCGCGCAGCGCGAGAAAGAACGGCTGCTCCGCGATGCGGAAGACGCCGTCGGCCGGCTGCGGCTGATTGGCGACCTCGTACTCGGTGCGTTCTTCTCCTCGACCACGCCCAAGGAACGCGAGGCGGAGCGCGTGAGACGGCGAGATCTCGTGGAGTTGTGGCTCAAGTCCGGCCGTGACGCGGTGCCCGGCGAACTCGCTGAGCTGGCAGCCGAGTTCCGCGTGCAGGTTCCCGCGCTACACTGGATGATCGAGCTTCCCGAAGTGTTCTGGGTCAAACGGAAGGATCCACTAAACAAGGGGAAGCTCGACGGCAAGGCATGGATCGACGCGTTCGTCGGAAATCCGCCGTTCGCGGACAAGAATGCGATCAGTCAGACAAGCGGCGTTGCTTACGTTCGTTGGCTCCAGACGAGCCATCGTGGGAGCAGTGGAAACGCGGACCTATGTGC
Organism: uncultured Kofleriaceae bacterium; assembly: GCA_964617845.1. Taxonomy (GTDB): domain Bacteria; phylum Myxococcota_A; class Polyangia; order Haliangiales; family Haliangiaceae; genus JABFXX01. The sequence goes on from CAZUAR010000042.1 coordinate 26,785, forward strand.
TCACTTCTTTCGCCGAGCTGACTTTCTGCTTGGCGGTCATGGCACGATCGGGCTGATCGCAACGAAGACGATCTCGCAAGGAGACACTCGATCAACTGGATTGGCTCCCTTACTGAATTCTGGACTGCGGATCTACAATGCCACTCCCAGCATGCCCTGGCCCGGCGCAGCGAGCGTGATCGTTGCGGTGGTGCATCTGGCCAAGGGAAGTCTGGTATCTGCGTCTCCGGCTATGGCGATGCTCGGCGACAAACCCGTCGCTTTCATCTCATCGCGTCTTGAAGCACGACATGAGCGTCCCGATCCTGTGGCGCTTGCGAAGAACAAAGCTGTTCGATTCTCCGGCTGCAAGATCTATGGTGAAGGCTTCATCCTCGAAGCACCCGAATACGCTGCCCTCATCGCTCGGGATCCTCGGAATGCTGAGCGGATCTTTCCGTATATCGGCGGCGAAGAATTCAATAGCGAACCGAGACAAGAGCCATCCCGCTACGTGATCAACTTCGGCCAGTTGGAGCTTTCGGCGGCGCGACAATGGCCGCTGCTTCTCGCCATCGTTCAGGAGCGAGTCAAGCACGAGCGGGATCGCGCTCGAGAAGATACAGCCGATGGAGCGCATCGAAAGAAGTACTGGTGGCAGTTCGCTCAACCGAGGCCAGACCTGTTTGCCGCTATCTCGAAGCTCGATAGATGCCTGGCGATTGCGCGCGATCCTCAACACCTGTGCTTCTCGTTCCAGCCCATCTCTCGCGTCTTCAACGAGAAGCTTACAATCGTCGCGCTACAAGCAGCGGGCGCATTCGCGGTGTTGCAATCACGCGTCCACCTAGCCTGGGCTGAGCATCAGGGGCGGACTACAGGTTCTGCGGATACGGTTTCGTACTCAACGTCCGAGTGCTTCGACACGTTCGCCTTCCCAGTGGAGCCCAAGCTCGCAACCCTCGACCCGCTTGGGCAGCTGCTTTACGAGCGCAGGGCGGCTTTCATGGCCGAGAGCAACCAGGGCCTGACGACCACCTACAACCAGCTCAAGGATCCCGATTGCGACTGCGATCGCATCGACGACATTCGGCAGCTTCGCGCGCTCCACGAGGACCTCGATCGCGCTGTGCTGGACGCCTACGGTTGGTCCGACATCACTGTTCCGCCCTACTGTCCAGCCACCGACGCCGATCGCGCCGCGATCGCGCTATTCGAGGACCTCGTGATCGATCGATTGTTCGCATTGAATGCCGAGCGGGCCGCGCAAGAAGCCAACGCACAGCGGCCCAGGCGAATCGAGAAACCGACGGTCGTCAAGAAGCAGCCAAAACCGCGCCGCGTCGAGTCTCAGACCACGATGCTCGACGACACCGGAGCAGGAGCGAAGATCATCCCGCTGCGGCCGAGAGCGCCCACGTACATTCAGACCGCGACCCTCATCGATCCCGCGGACGCTGGCGCAAGTTCCTGGGCTCGTCCTCGGACGAATCACGAAGGCGAAGTGATTGCTGCTTTAGCGGCCGTGCTGAAGTCACTCACAGCGCCGTCGGATCGAAGGCAAGTGCGGCTCGCAACGCTCCTGTGCCTTGAACCGCACCTGCTGGCACCATTGCTGGACGCGGCAGCAAAGAAGTCGTGGATTCGTGCTGTTGGGCCTGAAGCGAAACGGGCCATGACCGCGCCTGTCGATGAGACCGTGGAGCACTGGGGAGCGGCGGTACGCACGCTTCGTTCGCGTGGGAGGCTGATCGAAGACATGGACGCTGCAACGTGGGGTGCTGGCGAGGGGCTCGACTCTCTTGATGTCAGAGGATGGCCTGAGTCACGCGCGGCGTTCGTCGTCGCGCAGCTCGGTCGTGTCGTGAAGTCTGCGGACTTCGATACCGTCATTATTCAGTTTCCCGTCGCGATCCGCGAGCTCGTGAACCGTGCAGCTTGATCTCTTCGGGCGCCCGATGCTGAACGTTGTCGCACCGAGCGATGCGAAGGAACCGCGGCTGTGGGTTCGACGGTTGGTGATTTGGAGCGAGCCCTGGACAGCCATAAGGCCGCCGATCGACTTTCGCCCCGGCCTCAACATCATCTGGTCCCCTGACCCTGCAGAGCAGCCGACCCGCTCCGACGGGCGGAACGCGACGGGCCCTGGCCATGGTGCGGGCAAGACCTTGGTTTGCCGGCTGCTCCGGTACTGCTTGGGAGAGCCAAGCTTCGCGTCGGAAGGTCAGAGAACGAAGATCTCCCGAGCGTTCCGGGAAGGTCGAGTCGGTGCCGAGATCGTGATCGACGGCGTGCCGTTGGCGGTCGTGAGATCGATCGGAATCATGCCGTTCGACATGGTCCGCGAGGGCTCGAGCCTCGAACAGGCGATCTCGGGCGTGATCGAATCGACCGGCATGGACGGGCTGCTCAATGTGATCACCGACAAACTTCTCGGCTCCCCCGTCGCCGCTCTGATCACCAAGAGCCCGGAGCAAGCGTGGCTGGCAGCGCTGGAATGGATCGCGCGCGATCAGGAATGCCGCTTCGGCAAAGTAACCGATTGGCGGAACGCCAGCTCCGATTCCGGGTCGCCACGTCTGTCTGCTGGTCGAGCGACTAACGTCGTTCGCGCGCTCATCGGCGCGATCACTCCGGCAGAGCAGAAGCTTGAGCAGGAAATTGCCGAGCTCGACAAGCGACGCGATCAAGCTCTTCGGGACGCGGAACGATTTGCCTGGGCGACGAATCGGTCGATTCCTCGGATCGCCAAGGCAGTCGACCTCTCCGAGTCGGAGCTTCCAGCAGGGGAGTTGGTCGTTCCGTTCTTGCGAACGGCCGCGACGAACAAGATTGCGCGTATCGCGACCGTCGACTCCCGCGGAGAGCCCGCAGCACTCGACGAACTCGAGAAGACCTTCGACACTGCGCGTTCCGAGGTTCAGGGGATCGAACAGAAGTTGGCGGAGGCGCTAGCAAGACACAAGGCTGCCGAGACGATCGCCGCGATGATCGAGAAGGAGCGGCCGGGACTCACGGCGAGCATCGACAACGCCGCCGCGCCGCCGTGCCCGATCTGCGAGGTTCCGATCGACCGTGCGCGAGCAGAAGGATGCAAGCTGTCGCACAAGCTTCCAGATCTCGCTGCTCTCCAGCGGCGTCATGCAGAAGCCGAACGGGACCTTCGAGATAGCCGAGACGAGATCGAGCAGACGAAAACGCTGCGCGACGAGTTGGAGCCTCAACTGGAGCAAGCGAAGAGAACACGCGATGCCGCTTGGCAAACGGTCTTAGCCGCACGGCGGCTTCAGAAGGAACGCGGCGATACGTGGTACGCGGCGCGACGCGCCGGAGATGACATTCGAGAACTCGAGACCCTCTTCAGTTCAAAGGCCGCGGCCGAGGCTGAGATGAAGGAACTTGACGCCAAACTGAGCCAAGCCCGAGACGACGCTGCCGCCGAGCGCAACCAACATGCCGATGTCTTCGCGCAACTCGGACGACACTTCGACCCGCTCGTCCGACGTCTACTTGGTGCCGATGCCAAGGGCGAAGTCACACATGATGGAAACGGGCTCCACTTGGGAGTCGAGTTTGGTGGCGACCGCTCGACGCCTGCCATCGACTCGGTGAAGATTCTCGCCTTCGACCTGGCTGCGATGTGCAGGGCCATCGAGGGCAAGACGAACCTCCCGGCGTTGCTTATTCATGATAGCCCTCGCGAAGCTGATCTCGGGCTCAGCATCTACCACGAGCTCTTCAGGCTCATGACCGATCTCGAGAAGACCGGTGGCGCGCCGCTATTTCAGTACATCGTGACGACCACCACTCGCCCGCCCGAGGAACTCGCAGCATTGCCGTGGCTTCGAGTCACTCTGCACGGTGCGCCTGCGAACGACCGGCTCCTCGGGAGGGACTTGTAGCGACCGGCACCGTAACCACCCGTACGAACCGCCTATTCAAGCGCCGAAGTTATCACGTTCTCACAATAAGTTAATTTGCAAAGTCTGCTAAGATCGCAGCGATGGCAGAAACGTCAAGCCTCGCTCAGAACCTTCGACGTCTGCGTGACGCGAAGAAATTGAGCCAGGCCGCGATTGCAGACAAAGCAAAGCTCAGTCGAGTCGCCTACGGCAACATCGAGGCGGGATCGGCGAGTCCACGGGTGGACACGCTCATGCGGATCGCGGACGCCCTCGAAGTCAAACTCCAAGAGCTTCTCGTCCCAGCGCGAACGCTAAGTGCGGTGCGGTTTCGTAAGGCTAAGAAGATGACGAGCCGCGAGCAGGTTCTCGTCGACGTCGCGCGATGGCTCGACGACTACAAGGAGCTGGAGGATCTAGTCGACGAGCACGTCGAGTTCAACCTCGAGAAGGTAGCCCGCAATTTCACGAAGAAAGCGCGTGACACGCGCGCTGTCGATGCGGCGGCGGCTGCGCGCAAGGCACTCGGCCTCGAGAGCGACGACGAAGGTATCCGCGACATCTGCGGACTGCTTCAAGAGCGTGCTGGGATCAAGGTGTACCCGTATCCGCTGGCATCCGATGGGTTCTTTGGGCTGTCCGTCGGTGATCACGATGGCGGCCCTGCGATCATCGTGAACGTATGGGACCGCATTTCTGTCGAGCGCTGGATCTTCACGGCGGCGCACGAGCTGGGGCACCTGCTGCTGCACCTGTCGTCTTACGACGTCACGCGCACGGACCTCAGCGACGAGGACAAACTTGATGAGAAGGAGGCTGACCGGTTCGCGAGCCACTTCCTCATGCCTGACACCGTATTCAAGCGCGAGTGGCAGGACGCACGCGGGCTCGCGTTTGTCGATCGCGTACTCAAGGTCAAGCGCATCTTCAAGGTGAGTTATCGGACCGTGCTGTACCGCCTGCTTGATCACGGCGCATCACAGGACATCTGGATGCAGTTCCAGGTCGCGTACGCTCGCCGCTCCGGCCACACGCTGAAGAAAGCCGACGAGCCTGGCGCACTGGCGCCTGCTGACTTCGACGCGTCGATGGGTGAGGAGATCGTAGCGGCTCGTGCAGCAGATGAGCCGAAGCGCCTTAGCTCGGAGGACTTCGTCGAGGACCGGCTCAGCTATCTTGTTCGGACCGCAATCGATCGGCAACAGATCTCCGTTAGTCGAGGGGCGGAGATCCTCGGACTAGATCTCCGCGAAATGAGGGAGCGCGTGGCATCATGGATCGACTGACGAGCCATGTCGCGCCGCCAACTTCTCTTGATGGACGCCAACGTCCTGATCGACTTCTGCGACGCGGATGCGACGGTCATCACGCTGATCTCGAAGCACATTGGTCAGGTTCACGTTCCGCGTCCGATCCTCGTCGAGGAAGTTGAACAGATCGTCGATCTCGACTGGACCGAACTGGCGATCACTGCGGTGGAACCCACGCTCGAGATCGCGGTTGAGGCCGCCAAACAGCCCCGCAAAGGGTTGTCGTTCCACGACCACCTGTGCCTGCTGCTCGCACGCGAGAACGGTTGGACGTGCGTTACCAACGACGCCAGGCTCCGCCGCGAATGCACAACCGACGGCGTTGATGTCTTGTGGGGACTTGAAACGCTCGCGCTTCTCGTCGAGGAACGCGCAATGTCGGCCCAAGCGGCAGCCGAAATAGGCCGGCAGATTCAAGCCATGAACCCGAAGTTCATTACGATGACGATCCTTGATCGTTTCCTGAAGCGGATAGGCGCTTCAGCGCAGCGCTCGAAGAGATAGCACCGGGATGGGATCGCCCGCTTCATCCCTGTGATTGCCAACGCTTGGCTGCGCGTTGCGATTATCTAGTTGACGGAATTTGAAAACATGACAAGTTTGCTTTTGGGGCCACAGTGGCTCCTCTCGGTGACTCGGCGCAGGTCCCCGGCAGTTAAAGCGCGATGTCGAGGATCCATGAACATCTCTCTCAAGACCGACAGCAACGATCGTGGGGGCCCTGGCGGTGACCAGAACAACCAGGCCCGTGGCGGCCACGGCGGCGGCCATCAGGGCAACACTCTGAAGCTCCGGACCCGCATCCGGCCGCAGACGGCTTTTCAGGAGGTCGAGGTGGACGGCACCGGCACGCTGTTCGACGTCCTGAAGGCCGCTGCGATCGCTGGAGGCCAGACGCTCCTGCCGCCGGATGCGACGCCGCTCGATCGTCTGTACGGTCTCGACAACCACGAGGTCGTCGGACCGAGTCTCGACCTCGAAGAAGGCATCGAGGAGTATCTGCATCGTCCACACACGTCGAAGAAGTTCGAGGTCGAGCTGGTCCTCGCGATCCGCGTGAACGCGCGCTGGGCTATCGCGACCGACGAGTCGATGAGCCCGCGAAACATCCTTAAGCTGCCAGGCATCAACCTCTCTCCCGACGACTACTCGCTCTACACCCCGGGCAGCAACCAGCCGCTGCCTCCGGACGTTGCGATCACGCTCCGTCGAGGGGATCGCTTCGAGGCGCAGCGCGACGGGAAGTACGGTGCACGATGATCCCGCAAGCCGCCGCCGATGAAATCGAAGCGCTTCAATCTCGCGGTTCTCCCGTCGAGATCTTCGACGAGAACCAGCAGTGCTATGTGTGGGCGAAGGCGCTCGACATCCCGGCGCCACCGTGGAGCGCAGCAGCCACCGACATTCTCATCCCTATCCCCGCGAGCTACGAGAACGCCGAGCTCGATGGCTTCTACGTCGCGATTCCGTTGGCTTTCAACGGCGGGGCCCATCCGCGCATCAACGGCACGAAGATCACGCTCAAGCAGCGCGCCTGGCAGCTGATCTCCTGGCACTACCCGGACGGCCGCAAGTGGATCCGCGGCCAGGACAACATCGAGACCCACATCACTCACTGCCGCGGCTTCTTCCTTCACCGAGGAGCGGTCAATGACTACCGTTAACCTCCGGGTTCGTGACCTCGACTGGAACGCGCTTCGCAACCGGTGCGCAGCCTCGTTCCGGACGTGGAACAGCAAAGAGACCGGCGCGATCGCGCTTCTCGGTCGTTCAACGACCGCAAGCTCTTGTGACCTGCTCGTCGCCGAGTTCTTGTGGCCGACGCCGGGCGACATCAAGGTCGCCACGACCGGCAACCTGGTGTTCGATGGATCGTACATACGTCGCGCCCATACGCTCATGCGCGAGCGTCACCTTGCGGGACTGTTGTTCGTCCACACGCACCCGCATCAAGACGAGACTGCCAGCTTCTCGTTGTACGACGACGCCGAAGAACCCGAGTTGGTCGAGAACCTGACCGAGATCGAACCGACCACGACCGTGGCGAGCATCGTGCTCTCGAAGCAGGCACAGTTCGGGCGCTATTACGACGCTCGCCGGCGCGTGCCGATGGAGCGTCTGTTGATCGTCGGCGAGACGCTACGGGAGCTCTCGCTCACTGGCAGTCCGCCCCCGCCCCCACCTTCGCCTGCATCGATCTTCGACCGCGGGCTCGCACTCACCGGCAACGGTGCGCTCGCCCGGCTCGCGCACATGACAGTGGGCGTGGTCGGCTCGAGTGGAACGGGATCGCTCGTCGTGGAGTTCCTCCAGCGCGCCGGCTGTGGTCGCATCATCCTGATTGACACCGATGTCATCAAGGACGTGAATCTCAACCGCATCCTGCAAGCGTCCGTCTGGGATGCTCAGACGCGGCAGCCCAAGGTCGAGGTGGTACGCCGCGACGTGATGTGGAAAGGGCTCGGGTGCGAGGTCGTAGCGATCAAGGGCTCCATCCTCGACGCGCGCGTGCTCGCTGAGCTGAAAGTCTGCCAGCTCGTGATCGGCTGCGTCGATCGCGCGATGCCGCGCGAACTGCTGTGCAGGTTTTCTCAACAGTACCTCGTTCCTTACATCGACATCGGTACGGAGATCGGTGGCTCCGAACGGGAGGGAATCGCATCGGTGGACGCGCGCGTATCGTACGTCACGCCGGATCGTCCGTGTCTGGTCTGCATGGGGGTGGTGACCGCGCGGCAACTCGGGTTCGAAAGCCTCGCGCGCGACGAGCGCAAGCGCCGACTGGCGCTCGGCTACTCGGACGATCTGGTCATGACCCAGCCCGCGGTGATGGACCTGAATGCCCGCGCCGCGAGCATGGCGATGCTTTGGGTGCGCCACCTGCTCCAGCCGTTCCTCGCCGAATTGCCGCTCGCGCAGCTCGAAAACCTGATCACCCTCACCACTCGCTCGATCACGTCCCCGCGGGCAGCGAGCCCGACCTGCTCGATCTGCACGGTCAACCGGCACCGCGGTTTCGGCGATACAGGCCGCTCGCTGGGCTACGACGCGACCACGGCGGCAACCTTCTCGGATGACTAGGGCACACGTCCGCCAACCCGACAGACCGCTGAGTTACAGTTGCCGACGATGAGCATCACGGCATCGCAGGTGAGGGCAAACCTGGTGCGAGCGCTGGAGATCGACCTCATCGGCCCGTACGCCGAGGACGAGAAGCTCGATCGCGCGCCGTCGCGGTTCTACCTCACCGGCTTCCTCGTTCCTCGCGAGGGACGCGACGAGGACGTCGTGCCCGAGCCCGACGATGACACCGAGTCGGAGGATGCCGAGGGCGACGACGAGGACGCAGGCGCCGAGGACGTGCGTCCGGCCGGCGAGGCATCGCGGCGCAGGTCGATCCTGCCCGCGTCGCTGGGTCTCTCGGTGCTGCTGCCTCCCGGCGAAGGCGGCGAAGTCACAGTGGTGCTCCGCTGCGCGGAGTATGCGCCGTTTCACGCCGACGGCGCGAAGAAGACCACGCGCCCGAACTGGCAGCGCGTGGCGCACACCCCGTACGAGGTCAAGCTGCCGCTCGACGCGAAAGCGATCGCGGGCGAGCACCGGTTCGCCGAGCTGCCTGGCATCGCGATCGAGGCAATCCTCGGTACGTCATCGACGCCCAAGCCCGGAACGCGTGCATTGAGCGTGTTCGTCGTGAACAAGCGCACGCAGGGCGAGCGCGGGCGCAAGGACGCGCAGCACCTGTTCCAGGTCTCGCTCGAGGTCAGGTTCGAGGGCGGCTTCCTCGCTCGGCCCGCGCTACGGCGCGGGCGCGATCTCGACGACAAGATCTCATCGCTCCAGTATCGCGACGTCTGTGAATATGCGGTCGGCCACGGTGTCTCGGTCGAGTCGACCACCGAGCATCCCCCGCGATCCGTGCGCACGACCTGGTTGCCCCACGCCGAAGTGCGGCGCGTCGTCACGAGCAACACGCTCGATCCGAACGACGCGAGCCTGACGGTCGAGCGCGGGATGAAGGCCCTCGCAGCTCTCGACAGTCCCGACGCGGTGCGTGCTGCGCTGGGTGCGCTACCCGTTGCGTACGGCCGATGGATCGAGCGCCAGCGCGAGGTTCCAGTCCCCGCGATCGATGGGGAAACGGTCGACGTGTTGCTCTCGCGTGCGGAGGAAGCGAAGCAGCGGATCGCCGAGGGCATCGAGCTGCTCGCCAAGAGCCCCGAGGCGAGGCGCGCGTTCTCGCTCGCCAACGAGGCGATGGCGCGGCAAGCCCGGCAACGCCTCGGGCTCGAGACGCCGCAGTGGCACCTGTTCCAGCTCGCGTTCGTGCTGCTGTCGCTCCCGTCGGTGTTCGACGATCAGCACGCCGATCGCTCGACGGTCGAGCTGATCTTCTTCCCGACAGGCGGCGGCAAAACCGAGGCGTACCTCGGCGTGATCGCGTTCACGCTCGCGCTGCGCCGACTGCGCGGCCAAGCACGGCCCGACGGCGGGCGAGGCGTCGCGGTGATCCTGCGCTACACGCTGCGCTTGCTCACGCTCGATCAGCTCGAACGCGCGGCGACCCTGATGTGCGCGCTGGAGCTGCTGCGCCGCGAATTCCCGACCGAACTCGGCGGCGAGCGGCTCTCCGTCGGGCTGTGGGTCGGACGCAGCGCGACCAGCAACACGATGGCCGAGGTCAAGGCCGAGCTGGGCGAGTTCCGCAAGGGTTCGGGCGCGTCGCCCTGCCCGCTCGCCGAGTGCCCGTGGTGCAAGACGCGGCTCGGGCCGTCGTCGCTCACGCTCGACGATCAGAAGCGACCGACCGCGATGATCGTCGGCTGCGAGAACGACAAGTGCCCGTTCTGCCCGGCCAACCACCAGGACGGCGTACCGGTGGTTTTCGTCGATGAGCAGATCTACCGCGAGCTGCCGTCGTTCATCGTCGGCACCGTCGACAAGTTCGCGATGCTGCCGTGGCGCGCCGAGGCCGGCATGCTGTTCGGGCGCGTCGCCGGATTCAAGGGCCGCGGGATGGTCGAGCCGGGCGAGTCGTTGCCACGCGGCGCCACGAAGCTCGCGCAGGGACTTCCGCCGCCCGAGCTGATCGTGCAGGACGAGCTTCACCTGATCTCCGGGCCGCTCGGCACGTTGGTCGGCCTGTACGAAACTGCGATCGAGCAGCTCTCGATCCGCACCAGCGCGAAGGGGCATGTCAGTCGGCCCAAAGTCATCGCGTCGACCGCGACGGTGCGGCGTGCCGCCGAACAGGTGCGCGCGCTGATGGGCCGCACCAAGGTCTGCGCGTTCCCGCCGCAAGGCCCGGATCCGGGCGAGACGTTCTTCGCGCGCGTCGATCGCGAGGGCGACGGCCGGCTCTACGTCGGCGTCGCGGCGCCCGGGCGCGCGTTCCGCGGCGCGCTCGCCCGCGTGTACCAAACGCTCCTGTCGGGCGCGCAGAAGCACTTCGACACTGCGGCCGGCGGCGACCAGCCCGCCGATGCGTACATGACACTCGTCGGCTACTTCAACGCGCTACGCGAGCTAGGCGCGATGCGCCGCGTGGTCGAGGACGAGGTGCCGCAGCGCACGGCGAGCGTCGGCAAGCGCGGGCCGATCGGCCAGACCTCGCACCCGCTACTCGCCGCGCGCAAGGTCGAGCAGATCGTCGAGCTCACCAGCCGCGAGTCGACCGCGAAGGTGAAGGACGCCAAGCACCGCCTGCGCCAGACGTTCGTCGAGGATCGACGTGTCGACGTCGTCCTCGCATCGAACATGATCTCGGTCGGCGTCGACATCGATCGCCTCGGCCTCATGGTTGTCGCCGGGCAGCCGACGACGTCGGCCGAGTACATCCAGGCCACGAGCCGCGTCGGTCGACGCGCCGATCGGCCGGGCCTGGTGGTGAGCTGCTACAACATGCGTCGCATGCGTGACCGTTCGTTCTACGAGCGGTTCGCGAGCTACCACCAGAGTTTCTACGGCTGGGTCGAAGCCACGAGCGTGACACCGTTCTCCGAGCCAGCGCTCGATCGCGCGCTCGCCGCCGTGCTCGTCGCGATGATCCGCCACGGCGATCCCGCGCTCGCGCCGGCCGGCGGCGCGATGGAGGTGCCGAACCACCTGGATGCAGTCGAGCGCGCGATCGCCGCGCTCAAATCGCGCGCCGCGCGACAGGCCGACGCCGATGGTGACGGACTCGCGAACGTCGTCGAGCAGCGCGCAAGAGATCTCGCCGATGCGTGGTGCAGCCAGATCGCCAAGGCGCGAGAGGAGAACTTGCGGCGCGGCTACTCGAAGTTCGATACCGACAAGAAAGGCTTCGCGCGGCCGATGCTGGTGCCTCCGATGGAGACGGCGCCATCGGAGATCGATGCCAAGTTCGCGGCTCCGACATCGATGCGTGACACCGAGGGCTCGGTTCACCTCTGGCTGCGGTTCGGGCTCGGGAGGAAGCAAGTATGAAGCGACGCTGGGCCAAGGGCGGCGAGGAGCCGCCGATCGGCGCGATTCGGCGGAGCCAGCTCATCACAACGTACGGCGCGGGCGCGATGATCGATCTGGTCGATCGCTCGGCGCTGATCGCCGGGCTCGATTACTGGAACTACGAGACGCTGCCGCGCACGCCGATCAACGAGCCGCGCCTCGCCGCGACGCTCGTTGCGAAGTTTCACAAGTTCGGCGTCAACCTCAATCCGCTCGCGACGCTGTTCGCACCACCCGATTGTGACGACGATGCTCCGAGCCAGCGCGCTGGCATCCAGGTCGTCGAGTTCCCGCGGTGGATGGTGTGCCAGGGATGCAGCGCGATGGTGCAGGCGTCGACGAGCCTAACCGTCAAAGATGGCCGCTATCAGCACCCGTGCGCGTCGGGCAAACCGTCGGTGCTCGTGCCGGTACGATTCGTGATCGTGTGCGCTGCGGGCCACCTCGACGAGTTCCCCTGGGTCCACTTCGTTCACCAAGGCAGCGACTCGGAGTGCCAGAGCCACGCGCTCACGCTCCGCGAGGACGCGGGCGCCGAGCTCTACGACGTACGCGTCACCTGCCAGGCGTGCGGCGCGAACAAGTCGATGGGCGAAGCCCAACAGCTCGCCGCGCACTTCAAGTGTACGGGGGCTCGGCCATGGCTCGGGCGCTCGCCTGATGTCTACGAGCGTGGCTGTGAAGAGAAGGTCAGCATGAAGGTGCGGACCTCGAGCAGCACCTATTTCTCGCAGACGCAGAGCGCGCTCTCCATTCCGAACGCATCGGCGCGGTTGGAGCGGTTCGTACGCAAGCACCTGCCGAGTCTGATGGAGGCGACGCGCGACTCGCTCGCCCCAACGATCCAGTACAACCCGCCGGTCCGCTCGGACTTGCAAGGCTACGATCTCGACGCCGTGTGGACCGTGCTCGACGCCGTTCGGCGCAACGAGACGCCGCCACCGCGCCCGCTCAAGCAGGCCGAGTACGACTACGTGCAGGATGTGCCGTTCGAGAAGCCAGGTGACACGCCGAACGACGAGGAGCGCGAGGCGCACTTCTTCGCGCGGCGCGCGGCGTTCAAGGATGGCCTGCCCGACGGCATCGAGCGCATCGTGCTGATCCGCGAGCTTCGCGAGGTGCGCGCGCAACTCGGGTTCACGCGGCTCGCGCCGCTGGAAGCCAACCTCGACGGCGACGCGACGATCACCGTTCGCACGGCGCACCTCGGCCACATGACGGACTGGCTACCGGCGATCGAGGACCACGGCGAGGGCCTGTGGCTCCAGCTCGATCCGAAGCGACTCGCCGCATGGGAGGCGCGGCCGGAGGTCCAGCAGCGCGCCGAGATCCTACGTGCCGGTTGGAATCGCGAGCTGGGCGAGGTGCCCGACATGCTGTTCTTCGGGCCGCGCTACTACATGCTGCACGCGCTGTCGCACCTGTTGATCCAGGCGATCTCGCTGGAGTGCGGCTACGGTGCGAGCTCACTGCGCGAGCGTATCTACTGCTCGATGCCTGGCTCGACCGGATCGATGGCCGCGATCTTGCTGTCGACGACGACGCCCGGCAGCGAGGGTACGCTCGGCGGGCTGGTCGCGCAGGGCAAGCGCATCGCTGATCACCTCGCGCGCGCATTGGAGCTGGGCCGGCTGTGCTCGAACGATCCCGTATGCGCGACCCACCAGCCGCACGAGGACCGCGCCGAGCGCTACCTGGAAGGCGCGGCCTGCCACGGCTGTCTCTACCTCGCCGAGGTGAGCTGCGAGCGGATGAACCGCATGCTCGATCGTGCCCTGGTCGTCCCGGTGATCGATCAGCCGCGCGAGTTGGCGTTCTTCGAGGCCGAGTGAAGCCTCGCGGGCTCTGGGAGTTATCGACCGAGCAGCTCACCGATCTGTTCCTGGCACTCGCGCAGCTCGGCACCGCACCGTGCACGCAGACCAAGCTCCAGGCCGCTGGCTTCGACGGTCCTGCGTTCGAGGTGCTGCGGGACATGCCCGCAAACCACGCGCATGCGCTGGTATCCGCGTTGCTCGGCGAGCGCACGTACAATCCGCGGCCTCGTTTGGAGCTGGTGTGGTCGGGACCCGAGGCGGCCCAGGCGCGATCGCGCGATACCAGCCAGGTGTTACGCGAGCTGTTCGCCGCAGCCGAGCACGATGTGATCGTCGCAGGCTTCGCCTTTTGGGGCGCGAGCTGGATCTTCGAGCCGCTCCATCAGCGTGCCCTCGACCGAGGTCTCGCCATCGAGTTCTTCATCCACCTCGACCCGACCGGCAAGAACGCGCAGATGACTCCGGACAACTTCTACCGCTACACGTGGCCGTGGAACGACGTCCGACCAACCGTCTACTACGACGCGCGCGCCGACGGCAACGCCGCGCAAGGCTCGATGCACGCGAAGTGCGTCGTCGTCGACGAGTCCGCGACATTCATCACCTCGGCGAACTTCACCACCGCTGCGCAGGGCACCAACGTCGAGCTGGGCGTCGTGATCCGTGACCACGAGTTCGCCGCGCGTACCGGGGCCCAATGGCGTCGCCTTGCCGCTCGCGCATTGTTCGTGAAGCTTGGTGCCTAGGGTTGCCGATGGCGGAGCAACCGACTGCGACGGCAAAGGAGTGACGATGATGACGCGCGAGACCCTCGGGATGAAGCTGGCCAGTTCGAGCATTCGAATCGCTCTTCAACGGGCGGGGATGTTCCTCACCGGATGGGAGCTTCTGAAGACCGACATCGAAGACGGGGTTCGCCAGTTCTTCGAGCTCCAGCCGGGGGTGATAGGCCCTGAATACGAACGGCACGTGCTGTCGCGGCACAAGTACAAGCTTCACGCTTCCGCGCTCTGGTTGGTCGACCAAGGAGCAATCACCGCGACTCAATGCGACCGCATCGAGGAACTGAGGAGACACAGGAACGAGATCGCGCATGAGCTCGCGAAGCTGCTCATCGACCCGAGCCACGAGATCAACGTGAAGCTGCTCGAAGAGATGGCAACGATACTCCGTTCCGTTGGAGCGTTCTTCGGACGCATCGCAGCGGACTGCGATCCCGAATTCGATGGCAGAGAGATCGCAGACGAGGAAATCCGGTCCGGCACATCGCTGCTGATGGATCACCTCGTTACGGCCTGTGAAGAGATCGCCACGTAGCTGCTAGAGTGAGCACCGTGAGCGACGACGGCGACGATGAGAGCTTCGGTCGGTGGCCTGATCTTCCGAGAGTTGCGTTTGGGCCGACCTCGGATTCGACAATGCTTGCGTGCCTCGGTTGGATACAAGGCCGTCGCGAGTTCTATGGGTACCTCGAAGGCTACAGGCGTGCAGCGGAAGCCGTTTACGGTTCGATCGAGGTCACTGGACGCATCGACACGATGTTCCTTCCGCTCGCGTTCCTATGGAGGCATCACCTCGAGTTGGCGCTCAAGGACGTGATTGCGCTTGGTCGGTCCCTGCGCGATGAACCGTGGGGATTTCCGAGTCACCACCGTCTTGATGATCTTTGGCGCGAGGCAAAGAGCTACGTTGAGGAACACGGCAGTGGCGACATGCCGGAGCTGGCCAACGTAGAGCGCAACTTGGCCGAGTTCTCACGCATCGACCCAAGTGCCGCCGGCTTTCGGTATCCGCTGAACGCACAAAGGAACGACCAGAGCCTGTCCGATCCGCCATCACACGTGGACGTTGGGCAGTTTCACGAAGCAATGGAGGCGCTCGCGAACTTCTTCAGTGCGGTGCACTGCGAGCTAACGGTCAGACTCGAGTACGTGGATGCGTATAGGACCGAGACCCGTCGGAATGGATGATCCTGCGAGTGCCCCCGACGATTCCGACGGAAAGCGCACGATCGTCGTCGAGATCAAGTAGGGTGCGGCGATAGCACAAACGCTCTACGAGTTGGACGTCAGGCTCCGGGAGATCGAACCGCCGATCTGGCGCACCGTCGAGGTGCCTGGTTCGTGGTCGCTAGAGGACGTCCACTACGCGTTGCAAGTCGCGATGGGCTGGACCAACTCGCACTTGCATCAGTTCATCATCGGCAAGACGTCGTACGGCATGGCCGATATCGATGACAGCGGCGATCTCGAGATCGAAGACGAACGCGAGTTCCGGCTTCAAGACCTGGTTCGTAACGGAGAGTCGTTCGTCTACGAATACGACTTCGGCGATAGCTGGGAGCACGTGGTCAGCGTTTCGAAGGTCACGTCGGTCCCGAAGGCGCCCAAGGCACGATGCACTGCTGGGTCCCGCGCGTGCCCGCCCGAGGACTGCGGCGGCGTCGGTGGCTACCAGCACCTGCTGACCGTGCTCGCCGACCCTCGCCATGAAGAGCACGAGGAGATGGTCCGGTGGTCGCAGGACTTCGCGCCGGAGCGGTTCTCGCTGCCGAAGAACGGGCTCGACCTCGGTCCCGAGATCAAGCGGTTCAAGGCTCTCGCCGAGGGCGACGCGCCGTTCGACGAGGACTTCGATGACGAGGCCGCTGTAGACACTGTCAGGCTCCCACGGCAGTTGGTCGACGTCGTGCTCGCGCTGCCACCCACAGAGCGTGCCGCGCTGGGCACCATGATCACCGAGTCGCTCGCCGCCGAGCTGGTCGACGCGGGGCGCGCCGCTGGCCAGCTCGTCGGGTCGCTAGCTCGACAGCACAAGAAGAGGCCTGCTCGCGGCCACGGCAAGCGCGGAAGGTCGTGACCGCGCGCCCGCCAGTTATTCGAAAATTTCGGATAACTGCCGCCCACGGTGACTTCGTCCTGAGCGGTCGCAGCTTCGAGAAGCGGCGATGAAATCGCGACGCAAAAATCGTCGACGATTTCCGACCGCGGGATCGCCGCCGCCGACACGTGGCTCACCGGCGACTTCGCGGGCTGTTCAGGCCCCCGATCTCACTGCCACGCCACTGCCACGACTCGCGTGATCAGCGGGGACCGAGCGGGATGAACCGGAACATCGTCTGCGCGCAACTCGTGGTGGTCATTGCAGGATCGCGAATCAATTGTTGTTCTCGATCTGCGCGCATAGTGTTCGAGTCCCCCCGCTCGCACTACCAAGTCAGGCTGACACCCTGACTTCTTCTTCTTCGCTGGCCGCTGCTGCCACGTAGCTGCCACGCGCACCCAGCATCGCGAGCACGCGGCGGTCTGGATCGCCGATGCCCTGCGCCGCGAGCTGCACGCACTCCGGCAGCTCGCGATGGTGCGCGCTCGCGACGTGGACGTACCACATCGTCTCGTCGATCCGCTTGTGGCCGAACCAGGTCTGCAGCGTCCAAGGATTCACGCCAAACAGCGAGGCGTGCGTACCGAACGAATGGGCGCGCCGACAGATCCGCCCCATCGCCTTGTCGGCCTGGTCGTCCGTCTTCGCGCTGCCATCGAAATTCCGCACGACAAGGCCTTCAGGCACGACGGACATCCGCTGCGTACAACGTCGACGTCATCGGAATCGTCCTCCGCGTGCGCCCCTTCGGGGTGGTCGTCGCCTTCGCGATCAACTCGCAGTCGACCGCGTACTTCAACGGCTTCGAGAGCACCGCGAGGATGTTGTTGACGCGTTTGTCGCTGAGCTTGCGCTGCACGAGTGTTGATGGCAGCTTGATCCGTCGAGTTCTGACGGGTGGGTCGGTTGATCGGCGGGAAAGTCGCGGCGTCGAAGATGATGTTCTTCGAGCGCACCTCCGTCGGCTTGTTCTTGCGACCGACCACCCATTCCTTCCAGAACCTCCCTCGGATACGCGAGGCGCGCTCTGCCGAATCGAGCGCGAGCCTCCGTGGATGTCGGTCGATCAGCGCTTCGCCGCGAGCTCCTTGGCCTTGTCGAGTGCTTGGTCGGCCGGCACCTTGATGTCGGGCTCGACGCCCGTGCCTTCCCAGTTCTTCTTCGTGATCGGGTTGATCGCGCGCGCGAAGGGGACGCCGATGGCGAAGTGCGCGTCGAGGCGCTTCATCGTCGTGGGGTGAGCACCGCCACCGGTGGTCTCGCCGACGATCTTCGCGCGCTTCAGGTTCTTGAGGTTGTAGGCGAACTCTTCGGCGCCCGAAAACGTGCGCGAGGAGGTGAGGACGTAGACCGGTTGTTTGGCCAGCTTGGTGCCCGGCACGTCGGGCTTGGTCCAGTACTGCGTGGTCTTGTTCTCCTTGCGGTCGTAGAGGTCGTTGAGGTGGGTCTTCTTCGCGAACAGGTACGAGCACACGTACGCGACCATCTCGGGTTGACCGCCGCCGTTGTCGCGCAGATCGATGATCAGCGACTTCGCATTGCGAACCGTCGCGAAGGCCTCGGTCACCTTCGGCCCGCAGACCGCGGGATCGGCGAAGGCGTTGAACTTGATGTAGCCGATGTCACCGTCGAGCATTTCCGACTTCTCGAACATGCAGTTCATCTGCTCGCGCAGCTGCTTCTCCATCTGCGCTTTGTCGTCGGCGGTTGGCTCGGGATCGACTTCGGGGAGCACGTTCGGCATCCACGCGATCACCAGGTGCCGATCCTTACTGACCTCGCGAAGGTGAGTGGTGAGCAGATTGGCGAGCTCCTGCGCGTCGGTGACGTCGTAGGCCGCCTGGCGCTGGCGCTGGCGAAGCTCCACTTCCATCTTCTTCGCGACGTCGGGATAGACGTAGTACTCGGCGAGCTTCGCCACGATCGCGTCGATCACCCGATCGCGCGTCGCCGGATCGACGGTGCCCTCCATGTCCTTCGCGGAGAGGCCCTGCGGGATCGCGCGGAGGCGAAACGTGTCGACCGTGGCCGGGTCGGCATCCCCGAGCTTCAGCCAACCGACGGCCGTGGTCGGCGAGCTCTTCTCCTTCACGACGAATCGCACGAAGCGCGGCTCGCTCTTGTCCACGCTCATGAGCTCGAAGCCGCCTGTTTGCGCACGAAAGCCCGCATCGACCGAATGCGGCGGCGCCTTGTACTGATCGGCGAATGCCTTCATTCGCGCGGCGTCGGCGCTGTTGAACGCGTCGAGCCAGGCAGCGAGCGCCTTGCCTGCCGCCGTGTCGGGGACGATCGACGCGGGCTGCTCGACGGGCGGTGGTGGTGACGGCTCGGGCGCCGCGATCGGCGTGCTCGGTTCGACGGGCTTCGGGCTGCTGCTACAGGCGCCGAGCGCTG
Organism: uncultured Kofleriaceae bacterium; assembly: GCA_964617845.1. Lineage (GTDB taxonomy): Bacteria > Myxococcota_A > Polyangia > Haliangiales > Haliangiaceae > JABFXX01. Next base: position 45,541 of record CAZUAR010000042.1, read on the forward strand.
CGAGGATGGCGATTCGCTTCATGCGCGAACCATCGCATGAACTAGCTGGGGTTGAAGACACGCTTGCGCGCATCGGAGACGACCTTGACCAGCACCTTAGTTTCGTCGTGTCGCCGGCGAGCACCGCTTCGATGAGCGTATCGTCCGGGGCGCGCGTTCTGATCGCGTGGCGCGATCGGATTTGTTTGCCCGGCGCAGTCGGCCTACCGTGCAGCCATGGTTCGCGATGGCATCCCGTTCGCCACGGCCTCGGTCGCCCAGCTGGGGCGCCTCGGTGTCGACGTCGAGCGCGTGGCCGCGGCGGCCGGCGTGGATGCGAACGCCGGACCCACGATAAACGACGGATCAGTACTTCGCGTTCTGGCGCGCGCTCGACGGCGAAGGCCGCGCGGATTTGGGCCTCGTCCTCGGCGCGTGGACACCGACGAGCGGATCGAGCGTGGCGTCGAGCGCTGCGCTCCTCGCTCCCACGTTCGGCGAGGCGTTGCGCACGTTCTCGCGATACAAGCGTCTCGCGTGCCCGGAGGACGTGGCGATCACCGTGCGCGACGGCGAGGTCGGCGTGACGTTTCACTGGCTGCTCGCGCGCGACGAAGTGCCGCGCTTGCTCGTCGCTCGATCTCGCCGACCCCGCTTCTGTCGACGCGTTCGCCGCGCGCTTCACGGCCTCGCACCGCCCGTTACACCTGCTGATCAACAACGCCGGGATCATGGCCGCACCGCTCGTCCGCACCGCGCGTGGCTACGAGAGCCAGCTCGCGACGAACCACATCGGCCACTTCCAGCTCGCCAAGCGTTTGTGGCCCGCTCTCGTCCGCGCGAACGGCGCGCGCGTCGTCGCCCTCTCGTCGCGCGGTCACGTGCGCGGTCAGGTCGACTTCGAAGATCCGCACTTCGAGCGCCGCCCTTACGACCGCTGGGTCGCGTACGGCCAATCGAAGACCGCGAACGCGTTGTTCGCGCTCGGCGCCGATCGCCGCGGCGCGTCCGACGGCATTCGCGCGTTCTCCGTTCACCCGGGCGCGATCCTCGAGACGGATCTCGGCAGGCACATGTCGCGCGAGGAGGCCGAGGTGGTGGTCGCGGCGGCGGCGAAGGTGCCCGGCGGGTTCAAGACCGTCGAGCAAGGCGCGGCCACGTCGATCTGGTGTGCGACCAGCCGCGCGCTCGACGGCATGGGCGGCGTGTACTGCGAGGATTGCGACATCGCGCCCGCCGTCGCGCCCGATCACGCGGCGCCCACGGGGGTGCGTCCGTGGGCGTGCGATCCGGCGTTGGCCGAGCACCTGTGGGACGCGAGCGAGCGTTGGATCTGGAGGCCGCCGGATCCCGAAGAACCGACGCGCCGTCTTCGTCGACTCGATCGCGATCTCTTCGGGCTCGTACGCAGTGGCTCCCAGCCTTGGAGCGCGTGCTGGGCGACGTGGCGTCCGCTGCGGTCCGATGTATCGAGGTCTAGTGATGTGCTAGCGTCGCGGCCGACGGTGACCGAGCGACGAGCCAGACAGTTCGCTGACGCCGTCGCACACAAGCTCGTGGAGCTGGTACCCGGCGCAACGGTGATCGCCGAAGACACGGCGTTGATTATCGACGGCCACCGGATCTCGTTGGACGGCTACATCTCCGCTTACGTGGACGCATCGTGGTTTGGCCGAAGATCCGTCGTGCGCCGCACCGCGAACGCGATCGCAGACGAGCTTGCCGGTTACGTCTTGGACAGCTACGACGCCGCACTTCGCGCGCTTCGCGCACGACTGACCACTGACGCCGCGATGGACCTCTTGCGCCTGGCGTATCTGGGAGCACCGAATTCGGATAGTCCGGCGCGGCCCGTGTTCCGGGCGCTTGGATCCGATCTGGTCGCTGAGCCGATTCTCGATCGTTCCCACGATCTCATTCGCGTGCACCAATGGATGCTCGCGCGGTGGGCCGTCCCCGAGAAGGAGTTGCTCGACGACGCGGTTCGAGCGATGCGTTCGGGGGAGTTGACGTTCTCGGACATCGGGGGGCTACGCGCATGCGGACCCGCGAATGCGATCTTCATCGTCGAAGCAATGCTCGACCACGCAGCGCAAGACCTGCCCCGATCAGCGCGCGAGCTGTACGCCGATTGGACGGAGCTCTTCAACTTCACTCCGACCCGAGCTCACGTACGACTGTGTCCTCGAAGGCGAGGCACTGTCCGCTGCCGTACTCCAACGCACGGACCAACGTTGGGTCGAGCGTGCGCCTCCAGCCGCCCTCGATCCGCACAGTCGAAACCTTCTTGCCGAGGCCGCGCTGGAGATCCGGCTGCGCCGCTACGAGACTCAGCGCGCTGCGATCGTGGCTGCGTATCCGCACCTCGACGCGCCACCAATCAAGCGGGTCGGATCGCAAACCGTCGCGACGTTCACGCGCGGCCGCGCGGCCGCTTTGCCCGTCTCCGATCGCGTCGCACTGATTGATCCGGCACGTCCCGAGAACACGCGCGAGCTAGCGTGGAGCGAGCTGGCGACCACGAAAGGGCTCGTCCTGGAGAACTTCGCCGCGACTCCACCGCGCGTGCAACTTTCAGGATGGCCGCAATGACTATGCGATGCACTACGTTCTGATTGCGACCGTCGGTGGGGGAGCGATCCTCGACATCGTCGAGGTCGATCCGCTTCCGTCCGCTTCCGTCCGCTTTCGGCACGATCACGCAGTTCTCGGCGTCGGGTTCACTTCAGCGTCGTCGGGTTCACCGCGGCGGTGATCGCGCGGAGCGCGTCGGCGAGCGCGGCGTCCTCGGGGGCGGTGACCCAGTTGGCGTTGATGCGGCACGGCGTCTCGTCGTCGATGAAGAAGAATGCATTCGAGACCCGGTAGCCCCCGCGCGCGATGCCGGCCGGGATGTCCTTCGCCTTCGTCATCGCGGCGCGCTCGCGCTCGATCGCCGTGACATCGAGATCGGGACTGCACGCGACGGTCGCCGATCCGACGACCTCGTCGCCCTTCTGGAACTGGCAGATCGCGAGTGGCTTGTCGTTGGACGCGGGCGTCTTCGTCTCGACCTTGTCCGCACCGTGGGTCGTGGCGACCACCTCGGCGGTGAACACCTTCTCGCACGTGGGCTTCAGCTCCTCGACGGTCATCGCGACCGGGGTAGGCATCGGCGGCGGTGGTGCGGGTGGCGGTTGGGTGGGCGGTGCCGCAGAGCCAGCCGAGCCCGTCGCTGTTGTCCCCGTCTCCTTGGCGGGCGCATCACCAGACGTCTTGCAGCCGACCAACGCGACCGCGACTACGAGCACCTCGAGCATGTCCACACTACACACTAGCCTGCCGGGTCACCGCCGCGCTTCTTCCGCAGCTCGTTCTGCTGCTTGATCTTCTCCCGGTTCCTCTTCTTCTTCTCCCACTTCTTCTCCCACTTCGCCTTCTTCGTCTTCTTCGCCTTCTTCGCCTTCTTCGCCTTCTTCGCCTTCTTCGGCTGCTTCTCGTGCGTCTTCCCGGCGTGCTCGCGCTGTGGATCCGCGACTTCGCCGAGGCGCCGACGAAACGTTCGCCGATCCGTTTCCGACCACCCCGGGATGCGGGCGAGCTGCGCATCGATGAGTGCCCCGAACTCGGCGAGCGGTACTTCGCGGGGGAGCCTCCGCTTCTTCGTGGGCAAGAACAACGCGGCGAGCCGACTGCGTCCCCGCCGCCGGACCGCACGGTCTCCCTCGATCTTCCAGCCAGCCGCGATCAGCGCGCGTTCGTACTGGCGTCGACTCGAGACCGGCACCGGATCGCGCGAGAGATCGTCTCCCAGGTCCGCACGCATCGCGCCGAGCACCGCGCGAATCAGGTCTGCGGTGACGAGCTCGTTCGATCCGTCGTCGCCCATCGGCACGAGTGGAAACGCCAGCACGACCGAGCGCGTCTTTCCCCCACGGAGCGGCAGCACCGCGTGAGTGCACGTCGTGCCGCAGCGACCTGACTCGTAGGCGAACGAGCGCTCGATGCCGAGCGATAGCCCGTGTAGCAGCGGAGCCCGCGTGGTCGCGAGCCGACCTTCAACGCCTCGAACGCCGGCGACGAGCGCCTGCGGATAGGGCCCCCGCAGCACCCCGTGCAGGAAGACGGGATCGTCGGCTCCCGGCACGTCCGGTCGATACTCGACCGACTGGACGTCCAGCACGTACAGCTCGTCGGCATGGATCGCCAGCCGCGGCCGCGTTCGCTCGTGAAACCGGAGCTGCGCGCTCGCGCGTGGAGGCAGCTCGCGCGTCCCGATCACGCGAATCACGCGGCCGAGGTCGATGCCGATCACGAGCTCGACGGTCTCTCGCCTCGTATGCAGCGTGACGACCGCGAGGAGGTCGCGAAGATCGTCACCTCGGTCGACGCGCGGCGGCGATGCGACGTGATGAGGACTCGGCGCGAACCGCTCGCTCGGCAACGCCCGACTCTACCTTCGATCGCGCGGAGCGTAGAACCGACGTGTCGCGAACGAGCAACTCGAGCCGCGCGCGGAAGGACCTCTCGTTGCGACCGCGTCGTGTCGTCTCGCGTGCCGTCGCTCGGGTGCGGACTTCTCGTCGTGCAGACGAATGCCGACTTTCGGTGAGTCAGTCGCCGTCCGGGGGTGGAACGATCACCGGCACCATGCTATCGGCGGCGCGACCGTCGCCGAGTTGCCCGAGGCTTCCGCGTCCCCAGCAGCGCGCGGTGCCGTCGGCGCTGCGCGCGCAACTGTACGTGTAGCCGAGAGCGAGCTCGACGATGTCGTCCCGCAAGCCCTGCACCGGAACGGGTATTGGCGAGTTCGTCGTCGCGTTGTTACCGAGGCGACCGAAGTCGCCGTTCCCCCAGCACGACACGGCACCCGCCACGATCGCGCAGGTCGCATCCTGGTTGGAGGGACCACCACCCACATGCACATCGTCGACGTTCGCCAGGCCCGTGACGCTCACGGGCGACGCGCTGCTCGTCGAGAGTCCATCGCCGAGCTCGCCCATCGTGCCGCGTCCCCAGCACTGCACCGTGCCGCCGGGCACGACGGCGCACGCGTGCCATCCACCCACCGATGGCCGGCCGGTCACGAGACTGCTCGTCACGGGAGACTGCGACTCCGCAGGCGATGTGGATCCGGTTCCGAACACGCCGAAGTCGTTGTGGCCCCACGCCATGACCGTTCCGTTCGCGAGCATCACGAACGTGTGGTCGTTGCCCGTGTCCATGCTCGTGACGGAATCTGGAAGCGTCACGCGCATCGGGGTCGTCGTCGGACCGATCGCACCGTTCCCGAGACAACCGGCGTTGTCGTCGCCCCAGCAGTAGACGTCGCCGTTCGCGATCGCGCACGTGTGCCCGGCGCCCGCGCTGAGTGCGGTCACGGGTGAGGGCAGCGAGACGACCGCGATCGGTTGCGTGCTCGCCGGCGGGCCCGTCCCGGGAGGCGCGCTTCCCCAGCAGTACGCCGTGTCTTCGAGGATCGCGCAGCCGTGCCCTTCACCTTGCACGATCTCCGTGACCCTGCCGGGCGGCAGCGCGATCGGCGTTGGGGATGCGCGATCGAGACCCGCTCCATCTCCGATCTCGTCGTTGGTGCCGCGTCCCCAGCAGTAGCCACGATCCTTGTAGATGCCGCACGTCGTGTGATCGCCGGCGAAGATCCGCGACCAGCCATCAGCGCTGACGACCGCGTCGACATCGGTCGCGTCGGCAGCCGCACTCTCGAACGAGATCCGACCGCACGCGACCAGTGCGACGCACGCTCCCACGACTGTCAGCGTGGACGCGCCGCTCCCCATTCTGGAATCCTATCCCGTCGGGTCGGTCTTCTTCCGTAGAAATCCTCGTCGCGCGTGGCGCTGCGCTCGTCCGCGCGGGTCGAGTGCCAGACCCGCAGACGTGCGAGTATCAGAGGGCACACACCCTGATCGAATGGACGAAGATCTGGAACAAGCCGAGAACTGGCCGCCGTTCGTCAGGCGTCGCTGCCACGAAGTGCCCAGCACGCACAATCCGATCAGCAGCGCGATACCCACACCACCGGTGACCAGGAACGGCAGGTAGACATCGCGGTCGGTGTCGACATCCGCGATCGCCTCGTCGTAGATCGCCGGTAGCTCGCTTCGCGGGATGCTCTCGAGAGAGAGCGGATATGTCGAGCACTCCCGTCGAACGGCGTCCTCGTTGTCGGCGACCATGTCGCACGCATGCAGCTCGATCGAGTCCGCGGCGACGCCGGCGACGATCACGCGCGCGTACTTCGCGTTATCGAACATGGCGTACGGCCACGTCGCCGTCTCGATCGTCCACCGATCGCCAACGACAGGCTCGACGCTGTACGCGCGCTCGAGGCGACGGTTCCACAAGAACGCCACGCCCACGAGGAGGTTCAACAGGATGACAACCACCCACGACATCACGATCCACCGGCGCACCGGTGGCGTCAGTGGAAACTCGGCAGCACCCGAGCGCTTCGCGAGCCGGCGCGACGCGACGAAGCCGCAGGCTGGACAGCGTGCGACCCACAGGAACTTGCGCGCGAGCGCGATGCCGAGCCCACCGTCGACATGTTCCTCGTGATTGCACAGCGCGACAAAGCCACAACGAGAGCACTGCACGGGAGGCGTATCGATTCGACGCAACGGCGACGACATGCGGCGGAGGCTACATCGAGCAAGAACGATGCGACGCGCCATCGATCGCGCCCGACCCGCCAACGAGAAGTTCCAGTCGCGCGACAGCTCGGCGCCACAGATCGCGCACTCGAACCACTCGTCGTTGACGAGGTTGCGCTCGCCGCACTCGTCGCAGCGACGGAACGTGATCGGCGAGGTGACCCGCCTCGGACGCGCGATGTTGGCAGCCTCGATCGCGATCTGCACCGCAGGCCCGCATGCCGGCTCCGGACAGAATGTCGGGCACGACGAGGTGCAAGTGAACGTTGAGGTTCACCAGCCCGCCGAAGCGCAGGGCTACTTCGCGCTCTTGCTCGCGAGGAGTTGTTCCTCGGCGTAGAAGTCGTAGCGACGGGTCGCGCGATAGCCGTTGCTCGACTCGACTGCGAGCTCGAGCTGCTCGCCCGACCACGTGCCGTCGTATGCGATCGCGCCGTCCGACCATTTGACGCGGTCCTTGGTGAGCTCGACCGGCACGGGCTTGTCATGCTTTCCCGGCTTGAGCCATTTGAGGACGTTCTTCAGTTTCTCCTCGGGCATCGTCGACGTCGTGAGGACCGTGCGGTCGCCAACGAACCGGACAATGTTCCAACCCGACACGTCGCGGGCCGCGTAGAGGCCGTCGCCCCGCGGCTGATCGTACGCGGCCCCCACCGGGCTCGCGATCGGACGCGGCAGGTCGAGCGCGGCGACCGGTTTCATCGTGGCCGGGGTAAAGGCGACGAGTGCCGCGGTCGGTGCGATCTTGAGCTTTCGCCAGGTTTCGCCCGTCCGGATGTGGACTGCGTCGTTGATGCTGACGACGAGGAGACCGCCGCGCGCGTGCATTCGCGTGCTCGCGTGCGGGAGGCGCCGCGAGCGAATCGCCTTGAACTTCGTCTTCGCTACTGGTGAAAGCGCGGTGCCATCGCGCCGGTGCAGCACGACCTCGTCGCTCCGCCAGTGCTCGACCGCGTAGAGCTCGTCGCCGCCGTCGACACAGACCGCCCGACCCCACGTAGCGTAGGGATCGAGCTCGAGCCGGGTGACGACGCCATCCGCAAAGCGCGCAACGCCGTCGCGGCCGCCGATCAGCACGATCCCTTCGGGCGTGGGGTGCAGCGAGAGGATGTCGAGGTTGCCCTTGCTCTCTCCATCGGCGCGCGCGACCGGCCGGAGCCCATGGCAATCGCCGACGAAGAGCGTGCCAGACCGACTCCCGGCGTAGACGCGCTCACCGAGCGCAGCGATCGCGTGGAGTCCGAACTGCGTGTCGATCGGAACCTTCGAGAGCGTGCCGTCCTCGGCGATCGCGACGACCTCGGTCCCGCCGCACGCGACGACCACGTCTCCGGCGACGGCGATACGGTGGAGCGGCTGCTCGTACGGCGTGAACGTTTCGACCCCGGCGCGCAGCCGTAGCATGCCGCCGCCCTGCAGGAGGACGTGCGTGTCGCTCGAGTCGTCATAGACGTAGTCGTGCGCTGAACGCGGCGATGCGTGGAGGACCTCGAAGGTCGGCTGTTTGCCGAGCGTCACCGCGAGGATCGCGCTGGCCGCACGCTTCTTGTCGATGGCTTCAACGGCGACGAATAGCCGGTCTTCGGCCACGGGGTACGCGTCGATCGCGAGGCAATCGGCGTTCTCGGCCTCGAAGAGATCCTGCAGCACGCCGAGATCCGGTCCAGTGTCAGGCGTCGCCGTTGGCGAGGTCTTCGCGGACTTCGACGTCTTCGCGGGCTTCGAGGTCTTCGAGGTCTTCGAGGTCTTCGAGGTTGCCACGTTGCGAACCTAACACGCCGATGTACGAGGGCACTCGATAGACGAGCCTCGAGGCACCACTCAGCAACAGCCTGCCGAGGATCACCGCCGCAGACGAGGCCTATGCGACCGTTGGAATCAACGACGTGTTTCGCTGGACGGTGTCGCACGTCAAGAAGCTCGACATGCTGCGCGATCCCCCAAAGTCGACGCATGGATCATCGTCGGGTGCTTACTCGCGCTGTAGTCGCTGTGCGACGGTCTTGACGACCGTGCCGTCCGAGTCGAGGACGAGCGTGTACAGCGCCCAGTGACCCGTTGCCACCTCCGTGACGACTCCGGTCTCTCCGATGAGATCACCGGCGACGATCCGCACGCGATCGCCGACAGCAATCGGTTCTTCTGCGGCCCTCACGTCTTCATGTAACGCGTATCATTCTGACCATCGCGACGTCACGAACTTCGTCGCGAGAGTCGAGACGAGGTTCGCAGTCGGTCGATCGCCGCGTCGACCCGCAGCGCGCTCTCGGTGGTCGTTGCGGAGCGCGTCAGTCATTGCACGTCCGCGAGACCATGGAGAGCTCCGAGCTTGCCGCGCCGTCATGCACGAATACGAGCTTCGTTCCGTCGTGCGATAGCGCTGGCTCGTACACGTCGTTGCCGAGCGGGATCATCGACGACGCACCGAACGCGGCATCTCGGCTCGCGCGCGTCGCGATGCGCAGCTCGTCGTTCTGATTCGAGAACACGACCGTGAGAGCTGCTTCGCGACTGGAGCGACGGCGCCCTCGAGGTGCGCGAGGGCCGAGCGCTCGGCACGTGGCTCGGCGGTCGCGTCCTGATCGTGGTCGGGCCTCCGATGAAGTGGGGCGACAAGCAGACCACGTTCCATGCGGTGAAGAATGCGGGACTCGTCGCGATCCAGAGGTCTTCGCTTCGCATCACCCGAGCCTTCGATCTTCGCGGGCGCCAGTGGTTCTATGGTGACCTGTGCCCCGGCGAGTGGGAGTCGTGCTTGCGCGGCACCGACGAGGCGAACACGCGCAAGGAGCGTGGACCGCTGGTCGCATTCGGCGTGGAGCGCGCGTGGGAAGCGGCGTGAGCGCCGTGCCTGTCGGCGTCACGGCCGCTCGGCGGGGCCTCGAACGGCCCCGAATGCACAACCTGCCGCGATCGCCGCGATCAGCAGGAGCTTGGCGCGCCATCGCCAGACGAGCCCACGCAGCGTGCGGGCCGCGTCGGCCGGGGCCGCGAACATCACGAGCGCCTCGCGGCCCCGGGCGTCGATCGCGTTGTCGGTGACACGAGCGCGGGCGATCACGGAGTCGCCATCGCTGATCTCGGCCTTCGTCGCGTAGATCGGGCGGGCCTGCTTCATGAGCGCGTTCCAGGCCTTGCTGTCGCCACGCTCGCCAGCCTCGGCCATCGCGCGCTCCTTGCGCTTCGCGAACTCCTTGTACGTGGGCACCGGCAGAAATTCGAACGAGGCACCCCACAGGGCGCGATCACCCGTCACCCGGACCTCCTGGTCGCCACGTCGGATCGTGAAGTCGGCGGGCGGCGTCGACTTCCGCACGGCCTCGATCGAATACGCAAAGTCCTCGTGTCGTTGCCAACCGGCGGCCTTGCCTGTCGTGTGACCCGCGACCACCGTGGGGCGGCTCTCGTAGCGATCGTAGCTGCGATCCTCGATCTGCTCGAGGTACTCGTCGGTCGCCGCGATCACCCGCCCGGCAGCGACCACGGTGCCCTCGAACCGCCCGGCGCCGTTGCCGGACTCGAGGCGTGGACCGGTCAGCAACAGACTCGCGAGCCGGCGCGCAGAGCGATGTCGGCGAGCGAGCACGAGCGCGAGCACCACGGCGCGCAGAGCGATGTCGGCGAGCGAGCACGAGCGCGAGCACCACGAGCACGAGCGCGAGCACCACGCTCGAGAGTGCCGTGTACGCGTACGCGAGCTGGATCCCGGCGATCAGCGTCACGGGGACCGCAACGACGCCGCCCACGATCAACCAGGTCACGAGCGTGCCGACCTGCCATGCGGGCTTCTTCGGGAGGTCGGTCGAGGTCTCGACAACGAGGAACGGCGGCACCGACAGCGCCAGTGACAGCGCCGACGCGATCAGCAGCGCGCCAATGGGCAAGAACGGCGGCACTACTTCGCCAAGCGCGACGAGTCCCAGTCCGAGCGCGCCGAGCACCCGAATTGTCGTTCGCCACGGCACCGGCGCGGCACGCTGCTTGTTCGGTGCGCGTCTCGGTTGTTGTTGCGGGCGCGCCGCCTCGCGCGTCTGGCGACGGGCGAGCTCGGCGTCGGCCGCGTCGAGCGCCGCGATGGCCGCGGCATCGTCATCCTCGACACGCACCACCGAGCGCGCGACCCCGTCGACGGCGCGCACCGCGATCCGCGCGCCGCCATCGATCACCCAGCCTGCGAGCTCGAGCGTGAGGTGGTCGCCCGGGCGCTCGTTTGCGAACACCTCCGCGAGTGGGCTGTCCGCGACGTCATTCCATGCCCCGCGACGCTCGGTGCGCGGGATGTCGAGCGAGTCCGGCCGCGCGGAGACGGTGACGGTGCCACCGTCATCGAGCGCGATCGTCAGCTGGTCCCCGAGCACGCGCTCGGTGCGCTCGCCATCGATGCGCATCGCGACCCTCGCGAGAACGGCCCCCTTGTCGGTGACCCTCCCAACGTACGTCCGACGCTCCTCCGACATCCGGTGACTATCGCAGATCGCGGAAACCAACTGGACTGCCACGTTGGTTAGCGGAAGCGCCGCGCTCGCCGCTACGCGTCTCGTGCCTCGACCGCATCCGCGAGGCGCGGAAACCTCGGCGTGAAGCCCAGCTCGTCGCGGATCAGACGGCCGTCCATGACCGACTCGAAGACGCGCGCACGTTCGGGATCCGATCCATCCGGCGGCGGCTGACCAGCGGCGGCGAACAGCGCGGCGAGGTCCGGCGCCTCGTCATCGCAGACGTTGTAGATCCGCTGCGCCGGCGACGCGGCGGAGAGGACGAGGTGAACCGCCTGCGCGACATCGACGTGGTGTCCGATCGACATGCGCAGCGTGCGCGGGAACGCTCGCATCATCGGGATCGCTTCGGCGATGTGAGCGTCTCCATCGCCGTAGACGAACGGAAGCCGGAGGACGCGGACGTCGAGACCGTCGAGGGACAACAGGAACCGCTCGGCGGCGAGCTTGCTCACCGGGTAGGCGACGACCGGCGCGCAGTCGTCGGTCTCGCGCGCGGGGCGGCCGCCCGTCGGGCCGTAGACGAGGCTCGTGCTCGTGAAGACGAAGCGTGCGACGTGGGCCTCGCGTGCAGCGAGCGCGAGATGTTGCGTGCCCAGATCGTTCACGGCGTGCGCTTGCTCGGCGGTGGCGCCGCGAAAGAAGGCGGCGCAGTGCACGACGGCTTCGACACCGCGGACGCTCGCCGACAACGACGCGGGCGCGAGCAGGTCACCCTCGACGAGCTCGATGCCATCTCCGAGCATCTGTGTCGCGCGCACGCGATCGCGCACGAGCGCGCGAACCCGATAGCCTTGCGCCGCGAGCCGCCTGGCGAGGCGCGATCCCACTTTTCCCGTAGCTCCCGTGATGAGGACCTTCATGACCGCACCGTAACGACCTCCGGCGCAGCCGGATTGGAAGAACCGGACGGTTGGAGAAATCGGACATTTCGCGGTGCGGGGCGTGGACGAACGGCGAGATTGCGTAACAGTGGTGGGGTGGGGCCTGTGTTCTCGATCGCGCGCTTCGTCGAGGAGACGAGAGTCGCGTCGGGCAGCCCGGTCGCCGTCGAGTGGCTGCCAAACGGTCGAACGAGTCTCGTCGTTCGCATCATCGATCGAGGAACGGGCGACGTTCACGTCGTGGGACCACGGACGCGCGCGAAGTTCAAACGCGCGACGGGCGTCACGCGCGCGGCGGTGATCCAGTTCAAGCCGGGTTGGTCGAGGACGCTGTTCGGCGTGCCGGCGAACCAGCTCGCGGACCAGCTCGTCACGCTCGAAGATCTCTGGGCATCCGCGGGACGCGACGTGACGGCCGAGCTGCTGGGGGCGTCGAGTGTCCCCGAGCTACTCCACGCTCTGTCGCGGGCGATCGCGGTGCGCCCTCCGTCCGAGTCCACCTCCGCGCGTCTCGCGCGGCGCGCCGCCCGCTTGTTCGAGGCGAGCGAGACGCGCGTCGATGTCGTCGCCGAGGAGCTCGGCGTGAGCACGCGCCATCTTCATCGCGCGTTCCTCGAGAGCGTTGGCATTGCCCCGAAGCAGTTCGCGCGCGGCGTCCGGTTGCAGCGCGCGATCCGCGAGTCGGCGCGATCGAACGACTGGAGCGCTATCGCACGCGACGCCGGGTACTACGACCAGGCCCATCTCATCGGCGACTTTCGCGATCTGACCGGGCTCACGCCGAGTGCCTTCATCGCGCGTCGCGCGTCGTAGTGGGCTCGAGGGCGCGCCTCGAGCTCCATCACGCAGCGATCAGTAGATGATCGTGGGACCGCAGCCGGGCGCGAGCGCCGGGTCGAACTCCATCGACCACGAGAACAAGAAGCCGTTGTCGTCGGCCCACAGATCCGTCACGCGAAGCTCCCACGTGCCGTTGAGCGGCGCGCCCACGATCACGTCCCACGGTCCCTCGCTCGCGTAGTCGCCGGGCATGATCTTCGTGCCGCCGAAGAGGCCGCCACCCGTCGCGGGGACCTGCGCGCCCTGCCAGATCGGCGTCGTCGCGGTGGGCGTGAAGCAGTACTTGTTGCCCACGCCGGGCTGCGGCTGGACGCCGGAGGACGCGTCGTCGCCGTCGTTCGCGTCGCCGAGATAGATGCTCGGCGAGTGCGAGCGATCGTAGGCGTGGAGGATGAGGTGGACCGCGTTCGGCGTCACGAGCTCGATCTGCGTGTCGGCGAGCCACGAGTGCTCGATCTCGAGGCAGACCTTCTGCAGCTGGTTCGCGTTGGTCAGGGTCGCGCCCGACGCGAACGTGGACCAGATCGCCTGCGAGGTGTACGGGCTCGCGCAGAAGCCGGCGACGCAGTAGCCGGTGCTGCACGTGGCGTCGGTGGTGCACGAGCCGCCGTCCTCGTCGATGCCGTCGGGAAGCGCGAGCGCTTGTGTCGAGGGAGGCTCGCACACCGGGCACTGGCCGACGCCCGAGCATTCCGGATCGCCGCAGTCGGTGTTTCCGTCTTGATCGTTGTCGAATGCGTCGTCGCAGACTTCGGGCCCGACCTGCGGTGCAGCGTCGACGCCGCCGCCGTTGTTCGACGGGTCTCGACCTTCGGGTCCACAAGCCACAACGCCAAGCGAGAGCAACAGGGCGACGGAGGGGAGCTTCATGGCCCCATGTCGATATCACGATCCGAGGGGGCACAAAGGTGCTTTTCGCAGACGGCCGATTCCAACGGATCGGCCGGAATCGTGGGATAGCGCACTGAGACGACTGGGCAGCACTTCTGTCAGGTGAGCCGATTCCACTCGAGCATCGAGGCAGTCTGCTCGTCGACACGGGCCGCGAGGACCGCCATCCCACAAGTAGGACCGAGCGAGGCGCGAGTTGGCCGGTGATCGGCCGAAAGCGAGAAACGCCGCTAAGATGCGCCGCGCATGGAGCTGCATGATGTTGTCGCGTTCCTGCCGCTCATCCTGGCGTCGCTCGTTCCCGCCAGCCTGTTCACCGCAGCGTTCCTGATCTCGCGCCAGCGCTCTCGCTCGTTCCGGGTCGCCTCGGTCGTCACGACGATGACCGCCGTCCTCGCCTACCTCGCGGTGGTGCTCCGGCCCGTGCTGCACTTCGCGGGCTTCGACGCGCACGCGACACGCCCGGCGTCGGTCCTGCACGACGTGGTGCAGCTCGACCTCGTGTCGTGCGCGATGTTCGTGCTGGTCTCGACGCTGGCGCTCGTCGTCGTGCGCTACTCGCGGACGTACCTCGCCGGGCAGCAAGAGCTCGATCGGTACACGCGATCGCTGTTGCTCACCGTCGCGTCGGTCAGCGTGCTCGTGACGTCGAACCACCTCGCCGTGCTCGTGGTCGCGTGGTTCGCGACGGATGTCGGATTGCACCAGCTGCTCACGTTCTATCGAACGCGTCGGCAGGCGATCATCGTCGCGCACAAGAAGTTCCTCTTGAGCCGGATCGCGGATGCGTGCTTCGTGGCGTCGATCGTCATCATCGGCACCGAGGTCGGCTCGCTGCGCATCGACGTCGTCACCGAGCTCGCACGGGCGAACGGCGAGCTCTCGCCGGTGCTGCACGTCGCGACCGTGCTGCTCGTGTTCGGCGTGCTGCTCAAGTCCGCGCAGCTGCCGTTCCACGGCTGGATGCAGCAGGTGATGGAAGCGCCGACGCCGGTGTCAGCGCTGCTGCACGCCGGCGTCGTCAACATCGGCGGCTTCGTGATGATTCGGCTCGCGCCGCTCATGGCGCACGCGTACATCGCGCAGGGGATCCTGATCGGCGTCGGGCTGTTCACGACGATCGTCGCGTCGCTCGTGATGACCACGCGCGTCGCGATCAAGGGCGTGCTCGCGTGGTCCACGATCGGACAGATGGGCTTCATGCTCGTGCAGTGCGGGCTCGGCGCGTGGCACCTCGCGCTGATGCACTTGCTCGCCCACTCGCTGTACAAGGCCCACACGTTCCTGAGCGCGGGCTCCGTGGTGCAGCAGTGGCGCGCGGGGCACCTCGTACACAGCCCGCGCGCGCGGCTGTGGCACCTGATCGCGGGCGCGTTCGTCGTCGGCGTCGGCATCGCGCCGTTCTACGCGGCGACCGAGATGTCGTCGGCGCACGTGTCGAGCTCGATCGGACCGCTCGCGTTCGTGCTGGGCCTCAGCTTCGTGCCGATGATCGGACGCGCCATCGCGGCGAGCATGCGCGCGTTCCTGCTCGCGCTCTTGTTCACCGCCGGAGCGGCGGCGTCGTACTTCGGATGGCACGTGCTGTTCGAGATCATCGCCCCGGCGATCAGCTCGGGCGGCGAGCCGACGGCGCTCCAGTGGCAGATCGTCGTCGGTGGGCTCGTGCTGCTGTTCATCGCGCAGTCGATCCTGCAGACGAATCCGAACGGCCGGTTCTCGAACTGGCTGCAGCCCCACCTCTCGAGCGGCCTCTACATCGACGACTGGTTCACGCGCTGGACGTTCCGCCTGTGGCCGCCGGGGTTCCAATGAACGCCGCGGACATGAAGGAGGTCGCCGAACGCGCCTGCGCGCGCATCGCGCCGACATGGCCGCTCGATCGCTTCATCGCGGTCAATCCGTTCTGGCCCCTCACGCACAAACCGCTGCCCGAGGTCGCGGCGGAGCTCGGCTCTCTCTCGGGCGCGCGTCTGCTCATGCCGCGGCAGTGGTACGCGCAGGAGTGGCGCGCGGGCAGGTTGCGGTCCGAACACCTTCGCGCGGCGATCGCGGAGCGCGGCATCTCCGACGTGACCGAGGACGATCTCGTCGCACTGTTCTGGAGCGGCGAGCCCTCACCGGCGCGGCGGCCTCTCGTCGTCGACACGATCGAGGCGATCCTTCGTCGCGAGCACGAGCTGACGTGGCGCGACTTCGTGATGGAGCGGGTCAGTCGCTTCTGCGCGTCGTACTTCGACGCGGGCCAGGCGCAGATCAGCGCCGTTCGCGAGGGCGGCTTCTACGCGAGCTGGCGAGCGCAGGCGAAGACGGATCAAGCGCCGCAGCTGTTCATGGGCCTCCGCGATTATCGGGTGTCGGTGGCCAAGCTGCCCGAGCTCGCCGACGAGATGATCGCGCGTGGCTGCGCGGACCTCGGCGTCCCGGTCGAGGAGCGCGAGCGGTACCTGTCCGCGTTGCTCCTCGACGTCAACGGCTGGGCATCGTGGTGCGCGTACCTGCGATGGACCGCGCGCATGGCCGGCGAGGGCGACTCGCACATTCGCGAGCTGCTCGCGATCCGCCTCGGATGGGAGTGGCTCCTGTACAGCTCGAGCGACGAGACCGTCCGCGCCGAGTGGCGCCTCGCGATGACCAGCTGGCCGGCGATCGACCGCGCCGCGCGCGCGGTCCGCTCCGACGACTGGATCCTGCAACGAGCGGTCGAGATCGCGTGGGAGTCGCAGTGGCTCACCAAGGTGGTGCAAGGCTTCGCCGCGAAGCGCCCCGCGACGCCGAAGCTGCAGGTCGCGTTCTGTCTCGACGTGCGCTCCGAGGTCTATCGCCGCGCGCTCGAGGCGCAGGGCGAGCACATCCAGACGATCGGCGTCGCGGGCTTCTTCGGCGTGCCGATCGAGTACGCGCCGCTCGCCGCCGACGACGCGCGCCCGCAGCTCCCCGGGTTGCTCGCGCCCACGTATCGCGTGACGGACACCGGCGCGCCGGAGGGACTCGTTCGCACGCGCCGCGCGCGCCTCGATGCAGCGCACGCGTGGAAGGCGTTCAAGTCGAGCTCGCTGTCGAGCTTCGCGTTCGTCGACGCGGTCGGTCTGTTCTTCGCGGGGAGCCTGTTCCGCGATGCCTTCCGCGGCGAGCGGTATCGCGCGATGAACCGCGACCGCGCGGGGCTCACCGAGGCCGAGGACAAGAGCCGCATGCCTCGGCTCACGAGCCGGGCGGACGGCGCGCCGCTCACCCTCGACGAACGCTGCGCGCTCGCCTCCGCGCTGCTGAAGACGCTCGGCATCGTGCGAAACCTCGGGCGCCTCGTGCTGCTCGTCGGACATGGAAGCGAGACGAACAACAACGCGCACGCGGCGGGCCTCGACTGCGGCGCGTGCGGCGGTCAGCCCGGCGACGTGAACGCGCGCGCGGCCGCCGCGCTCCTCAACGATGTCGAGGTGCGGTTCGGCCTGCAGAAGCGCGGCATCGAGGTCCCCGCGACGACGCTGTTCATCGGCGCGCTCCACAACACGACGACCGACGAGGTCACGATGTTCATCGAGGGCACGACGGCAGCGCATCAGACCGACCTCGTCGAGGCGAGGGCCACGCTCGATCGCGCGAGCACCGCGGCCAGGCGCGAGCGAGCACCGCGCCTCGGCTTGAACGATCTCACCGACGAGAAGCTGTACGCGGCGGTCGTCAAGCGCGCGACGAGCTGGGCCGAGGTTCGGCCCGAGTGGGGCCTCGCCGGCAACGCCGCGTTCATCGTCGCGCCGCGCGAGCGCAGCCGGCACCTCGACCTCGGCGGTCGCGTGTTCCTCCACGACTATCGCGCCGACGAGGACAAGGACGGCGCGATCCTCGAAGCCATCATGGCCGGCCCGGTCGTCGTCGCGCACTGGATCAACTTCCAGTACTACATGTCGACGGTCGACAACCCTCGCTACGGTTGCGGGAACAAGGTGCTGCACAACATCGTCGGTGGTCACCTCGGCGTGTTCGAGGGCAACAGCGGCGATCTACGGATCGGCCTGTCGCTGCAGTCGCTGCACGACGGCGAGCGCTGGGTGCACACGCCGCTGCGCCTCGCCGTGCTGATCGAGGCGCCCCGCTCGGCGATCGATGCGGTGCTCGCGAAGCACCCGAAGGTGCGCGAGCTCGCCGACCACGAGTGGATCCATCTGTTCCAGCTCGACGCGACGGAGCGCGCGCTGTTCGCGCGAAGGAACAGCGGCTGGATCCGCGCCGACGGCTGACGGCGGCTAGCGAAGGTCGTAACGGTCGAGGTCCATCACCTTCGCCCACGCCTTCACGAAGTCGCGCACGAACGCTTCCTGCGCGTCGGCGCTGCCCCACACCTCGGCGAGGCTGCGCAGCACGGAGTTCGAGCCGAACACGAGGTCGACGCGCGTCGCCGTCCACTTCGGCTCGCCGGTCTTGCGATCGGTGCCGATGAAGTCGTCGGCCGCATCCGAGCTCGGCTTCCACGACGTGTTCATGTCGAGCAGGTTGACGAAGAAGTCGTTCGTCAGGTGCCCGACGCGCTTCGTGAAGACACCGTGCGCCGAGGTCGTGGCACCGAGGACGCGCAGGCCGCCGACGAGCACCGTCATCTCCGGCGCGGTCAGCGTGAGCAGCTGCGCGCGATCGATGAGCAGCTCCTCGGCACGCACCGAGTACGTCTGCTTCTGGTAGTTGCGGAACCCGTCGGCGAGCGGCTCGAGCACCGAGAACGACTCGACGTCGGTCTGCTCCTGCGTCGCGTCGCCGCGTCCCGACGAGAACGGCACGCTGATGTCGACGCCGGCGTTCTTCGCCGCTTGCTCGATCGCGGCGTTACCACCGAGGACGATCAGGTCGGCGATCGAGACCGGCTTGCCGAACCCCTTCTGGATCTTCTCGAGCTCGGCGAGCACCTTCGCGAGCTGCTTCGGCTGGTTCGCCTCCCAGTCCTTCTGCGGCGCGAGGCGGATGCGCGCGCCGTTGGCGCCACCGCGCTTGTCCGAGCCGCGGAACGTCGACGCGGACGCCCACGCCGTCGACACGAGCTCGGCGATCGTGAGCCCCGACGCGAGGATCTTCGCCTTGAGCGCGGCGACGTCACCTTCGTCGAGCATCGTGCCCTTCGGGATCGGGTCCTGCCAGATCAGCTCCTCGGCCGGAACCTCGGGCCCGAGGTAGCGAGCGCGCGGACCCATGTCGCGATGCGTGAGCTTGAACCACGCGCGCGCGAAGGCGTCCGCGAACGCGTCCGGGTTCGCGAGGAAGCGTCGCGAGATCTTCTCGTACGCGGGATCGAAGCGGAGCGCGAGGTCGGTGGTGAGCATGCCCGGCGCGATCTTCTTCGACGGGTCATGCGCATCCGGGACCGTGCCCGCACCCGCGCCGTCCTTCGGTCGCCACTGGTGCGCGCCGGCGGGGCTCTTGGTCAGCTCCCACTCGTACTTGAACAGGTTCTCGAAGAAGTCGTTGCTCCACTTCGTCGGCGTCGTCGTCCACGTGACCTCGATGCCGCTCGTGATCGAGTGCGGGCCGTGTCCGCCGCCGAGGCTGTTCTTCCAGCCAAAGCCCTGGTCCTCGAGGAGCGCGGCCTCGGGATCCTTGCCGACGTACTTGCCGGGCTCTCCCGCGCCGTGCGTCTTGCCGAAGGTGTGACCGCCGGCGATCAGCGCGACGGTCTCCTCGTCATCCATCGCCATGCGGCGGAACGTCTCGCGGATGTCGCGTGCGGCCGCGATCGGATCCGGGTTGCCGTTCGGTCCCTCGGGGTTGACGTAGATCAGGCCCATCTGCACTGCAGCGAGCGGATCTTCGAGCTGGCGATCACCGGAGTAGCGCTTGTCCTCGAGCCACTTCTTCTCGGAGCCCCAGTAGATGTCGGTCTCGGGCTCCCAGATGTCCTCGCGTCCGCCGCCGAAGCCGAAGGTCTTGAAGCCCATCGACTCGAGCGCGACGTTGCCGGCGAGGATCATGAGGTCGGCCCACGACAGCTTCTTCCCGTACTTCTGCTTGATCGGCCACAGCAGGCGGCGCGCCTTGTCGAGGTTCACGTTATCGGGCCACGCGTTGAGCGGCGAGAACCGCTGGCTGCCGTTGCCCGCACCGCCGCGTCCATCGCCGACGCGATACGTGCCCGCGCTGTGCCACGCCATGCGGATCATCAATGGGCCGTAGTGACCGAAGTCCGCCGGCCACCACGGCTGCGAGTCGGTCATCAGCGCGTGGAGATCCTTCTTCACCTCGGCGAGGTCGAGCTTCTTGAACTCGGCGGCGTAGTTGAAGTCCTTCGCCATCGGGTTCGAAAGCGACGAGCGCTGATGAAGCATCTCGATACGAAGTTGTTCGGGCCACCAGTCGCGGTTGCCGGTGCCGGCGGCCATCGATTGGTGCTTGAATGGACAGGCTGGTTTGGTCATCGCTTCCTCCGCACAGAGCCTATGCGCGTGCGCGGGTCATAAGAAGACGGATCACCTGATGACTCTGATAGCCGAGCTCTATCAGGAGAGGTGTCGTGATAGCTCAATCGACGTGCCGCGCGCTGCGCGCGTAGCCGAGCGTCGCCGGCGGTTCCATCCAGATCGCGATCCCGAGCCGCTCGGTGCGGTGGTTGTCGTCGCCTTCGACGTCGTGCCATCGCGCGTCGAGCTCGCCGCGCTCGATGAAGCCGCGGCTTCCCTCGATCCACGGGTCCTCGACGTAGACCGCCTCGTCGTCGTAGCCGACCGCGACCACGTAGTGCCCCTCGCCCCACGCCTGCAACATGAGGATCACGGGCCGTCCTGCGTCGAGGCACTTCTCGAGCTGCGCGATGGTCATCGGGCGGTGCTCCTCCACCTCGAGCCCGAACCGCGTGGCCGCGGTCGTGATGTGGATCGGATCGGCGCCCGTCAGCGGCATCGCCATCTCTGTCTCGAACGCGCGTTCGTCCTCGGGACCGACGCCGAAGTACGCGCAGATCGCGTGGAGCGCCGCCGCGCCGCAGGTGTAGTCCGTCATCTGCGTGACGTTCGGTAGCGCGATCTTGATCGCCGTCTCGGGAATGCGCCGGTACTTCGCGGGGTCGCGCTGGGTGGTCGGCATCGCCGCGTCATACCTCGGCCTGCCGCTCGTGCGACTCCTGGCGACGTCCGTCCGTCCGGATCTTCGCGATGCAGGTTGCACGTCGATCCACCCGCGCGGGCGGGGCGCTCGCCGAGGCCACGCTCGACGCTCTCGCGGCGGATCTCACGGTTCCGCACGCGCGCCCGCTGGTCGATCTCGAGCGGGACGACTACGCGGATGTCGAGGTCGAGCAGCTGACCACGCGCTACGAGCGATTCGAGCCGGAGCCACCGGAGCCACCCCGCGCGCGAGCGCGCACGTTGCGGGTGCGCAAGCCCGGTCGCCGTTGGGCGTCGCAGCACGTCGCAGCCGCACTCGCGGCGATCGCGATCGGCTTTGGCCTCGGAGCTGTCGCCGCGACGTTGCTCTTGTGATCGCACTCCCGTGTAGCTTCGCGCCATGAACAAACACCGCTTTGTCTGGCACGACCTGAACACGAAGGACCTCGAGGGCTCGAAGAGGTTCTACGGCGAGATCTTCAACTGGACGTTCGCCTCGAAGGACAACGATCCGTACCTGCACATCACGGCGGGCAAGGAGATGATCGGCGGCCTGCGCCAGATGGGCGCCGGCGAGCCGTATCCGACGAGCTGGCTCGGCTACATCGTCGTCGACGACGTCGACGCAGCGGTGAAGAGCATCACGGGCGCGGGTGGGCAGGTGCACGTGCCGGCGACCAAGATCGAGAACACCGGCACGTTCGCGGTCGCCGCGGATCCGAGCGGCGGTGTGTTCGCGCCGTGGAAGAGCGCGCGACCCGACGAGGACGTCGAGCCCACCAAGATGCCCGAGCTGTTTACGTTCTGCTGGGACGAGCTGATGACGACCGACCCGAGCGCGGCGGGGGCGTTCTACGAGAAGGTCTTCGGCTGGACGCGGCGCTCCGTCGAGATGGGCGGCGGCATGACGTACACGCTGCTCGATCGCCCGGGCGTGAAGAACCCGAAGGGCGACCAGGCGTCCGCGGGCGGCATGATGAAGTCGCCGGAGGGCGTGCCGTACTCGTTCTGGCTCCCGTACGTCGCCGTCGACAACTGCGACAAGATCTCGGAGCGCGCGGCGCGGCTCGGCGCGACCGTCACGGTGCCGCCGACGGACATCCCGAACACGGGCCGCTTTGCGTGCTGGCTCGATCCGCAGCAGGCGTCGATCGCCGTGCTCCAGCCCCAGATGTAACTTGCGACGAGCCTGCGACCAATCATACGGTTGCCGGATGCGGAAGCTCGCGGTCGCGGTGGTGCTGATCGGTTGCGGCCCCGATACCCGCGGCGGCATGGACGTGGACGCGAACGGCACCGTCGATAGCCCGCCCACCGTCGATGCGAATCAGTGCCCGCCGCCGCCCAACGCCGCGGGCCCCGACGTGCAGCTCGCGGCGCCGTTCGACACGCTCTACACCGTGTACGACCTCGGACAGGTCCCCGGCGTGCCGAACCCGCTCGGTGGCACCGTGATCAGCGCGCTGGATCCGAACACGCTCCTCGTCGCCGGCGCGTCCGAGGCACCCGACGGCGCGATCTATCAGATCGGTGTCAACCGCGATGCGTGCGGTCACATCATCGGCTTCAACGGAACGGCGACGGTGCACGCGACGACGCCGTATGTCGACGCGAACCTCGTCTACACGTCCCCGGACCTGCTCGTGTACACGGAGTGGCCGCAGTACAACATCACGCAGCTGCGCACCGGCTCGGCGACGTTCGATCGCACGACGAACTTCAGCGCCGTCGGGATGGATACGACCGGTGACTCGGGGCCAGGTGGGCTCGGGCTCGTGCCGCCGAACCTCGCCGCCGCGAACGAGCTGCGCGTGGTGACGTGGCCCGGTGGGCGCTGGTTCCATGTCGCGAGCGCGCCCGACGGGAACCTGCTCTCGATCACCGGCACGACGCAGACGCAGACGCTGCCGAACGAGCCCGGCGGCTTCGCGTACGTGCCCGCGGGATCTCCGGGGTTCACGAACCAGAGTTTGATCGTCGCCGAGTGGCGCGCGGGCAATCCCGACGCGGATCGCGTGGCGGTGTACGAGGTCGACGCGCAAGGCGATCCGATGGTGTCGACGCGCCGCGAGTTCATGTCGAAGTTTCCGCGACCGTGGGGCGCGTACTTCGAGCCGGTGACGGGCGACTACCTGTTCCTGTCGTGGGGCACGAACGCCGACCGCGTCTACATCGTGCAAGGCTTCGTACCACCGCCGCCGATCTTCTAACGTGTGGTGGTTACCGCTTCTCGCGCTTCCGTTGACGCAGGGCACGCCCGACGACGCGGATCCTGCGGTGGTCGCGATCGTCCGCGCGAGCGACGGTTCGCTGCGCTGTAGCGGGACGGTGATCGCGGAGCGCGTCGTG
The DNA here is from genome assembly GCA_964617845.1 of uncultured Kofleriaceae bacterium. Lineage (GTDB taxonomy): Bacteria > Myxococcota_A > Polyangia > Haliangiales > Haliangiaceae > JABFXX01. The sequence goes on from CAZUAR010000042.1 coordinate 68,718, forward strand.
CTGACCGCGGCGCACTGCGGCGTGCAGCTCGAGCCGTCGGCGTATCGCGTGTTCTTCGGCGGTCGCGTCGGCGACGCGGGGACGACGATCGACATCATCGAGGCGGTCGCGCACCCGGGCTTCGACGACACGGAGACGCACGATCTCGTGCTCGTGCTGCTCGCCGAGCCATCGCCGGCGCCGCCGATCGCGATGTCGATGCAGCCGCCGCCCGCGCAGCTTCGCATCGTCGGCTTCGGCGACACCGCGGGTGGCGCGGACGACGGCGCGCGCAAGCTCGAAGGCACCACGTCGGTGACGAGCTCGCTGCCATTCTCGATCGTCCTCGGCGCGGATCCGTCGCTGCCGTGCAGCGGTGACTCGGGTGGACCCGCCTTCGCCGGCGCCGACATCGCGGCCGTGATCAGCCGCGGCGATCCGGACTGCGCGACGTACGGCAAGGCAACGCGCGTCGATGCGCACGCGACCGAGCTCCTCGCGTATGTCGCGGCGACCGCACCGGGGAGCGTGACGCTCGGCGAGCGGTGCAAGTACGACGAGCATTGCGTCACCGGCTCGTGCGTGACGGCGACCGACGAGCCGCTGCTGCGCTACTGCAGCCAGGCGTGCGAGCAGGGGAGCGACTGCCCCGCGGAGATGACCTGCGAGGACAACGCGTGTCGCTATCGCACGCCGAGCCCCGGTGCGATCGGCTCGGTGTGCGAAGCGACCGACGAGTGCGTTCGCGGCGAGTGCATCGACGACGGATACTGCAGCGTTCGATGCGTGAGCGGGCGCGGTGACTGCCCGGACGGCTACGAGTGCAGCCACCTCGGCGGTGTCGACTTCTTCTGCACGCCGCTCCCCGGCGACGGTGGCTGCTGCGACACGAGCGGCAACGGCTCGCCGGGCGCGGCGCTACTCGGGCTCGCGCTCGCGCTGTGGATCAGTACGGGCCGTCGATACAGCAGTCGCCGTACGTGAGGCACGAGGCATCGCAGTAGCACCCGGCCTTGCTGTTGTAGCCGTGGTTGTTCTGGTTGCGACAGAAGTGCGGGTGCGTGTAGCCCTTCTTCGAGTTCGTCGTCGCCTGCGGGTAGCCGCTGTTGTCGAGCTCCCAGCCCCAGATGTTCACGCTGATGTCGGAGTCGTCGTCCTTGCCGTTGCACCAGTACGAGTAGCCCGGATCCGACTGGCGACCGTTGCCGTACATGACGCTCGCCATCTGCAGGCGCGAGTCGTCGTGGCAGTTGTGGCCACCGTCGTCGGAGTAGAGGCCGTAGCCGGTGTTGCACGAGTTCACCCGGAACGCGGGCTTGTAGCCGTCGCCGGCCTGCACCCAGCCGACCGACGGCATGCCGTTCTCGTACGGGCAGCGGCCGTGGTTGCAGAAGTCGGTCGCTGTGGCCCAGTAGCCTTCCCAGCGATAGAGGCGCGTCGCGCTGTGATAGCCCCACGGCGATCCTTCGAGATCGTCGGCGTGCAGGCTCATCGCGTAGTAGCCCTCGCCGACGTCGACGTCCGGCGCTTCCGGTCCGTTCGACTTGCCGTACGGGATCTCGTTCATCGCGAGGCCCGCCTTGATGCGCTCGTCGACCATCATGTCGAACGTGCCGGGCGCTTGCCGGCCGATCGCGACGATCGCGTCGAGCTCGGGCGCGAGCACCTTCGCGCGCTCGCCGAGCAGGCGCGTCGATCCCTCGGCGAGCTCGTCGGCTGCTTCGTTCGCCATGTCGAACAGCAGGCGGTTCGATTCGCGAGAGAGCGGCAGCGCGTTCTGTGCTTCGAGATCATCGGCCCACGTCGAGTCGATGAACCCATCACCACCGCGGCGCGTGTAGAAGATGCGTCCGTTGTCCGCGACGAAGCGGATGTCGATCTCGAACTGCGGCGAGAGCGGGTCACCCTGGAACATCGGTGCCGTCGGCCCGCCGCGTAGCGCCTCCATATAGATGACGACGTCGTCCTTGCGGAACGCGGCCGCCAGCGACGTGTCGCTCGATTCGAGGATGGTGGTGCCTTGCGCGAGCTCGGTCGGCTCCGGTCGCGACTGTTGGCAGGCTCCGAGACAGAGGATACTCACACCCATGTAGAAGCTGCGCATGCCTGAATGCGGTGCACGTAACGCACCATCCAGGTCTTGCGATCGCTGCAAACGAGTGTCTGCAGTTGCCGATCGTCGTCGGCGGTCGTTGCTCAATTGTTGGGCAATTCGCGCAGCAAGCTTCGCGCAACAACGCGGCGCCTACATGTATCCATTCGCGCTACTTCGCGAGCGTCGACGCGAGCTCGCGTAGCACGGCCGCTCCATCCCCACGATACGACGCGCCGTGCATGCAGGCGAGGAGCGCCGGCTCCGTCGATGCGAGCCGCTCGAGGAGCGCGGCCGCACCCCGCGGGTTCGAGTAGTAGTCCATCGCTGCGCGCATCGCCTCCGACGGGCCGAGCACCTCGCTCTCGGTCACCGGCGCGTGCGAGTCGCCGGGCTGCGTGAAGATGTCGCCGCAGAACAGCGTGCGCGACGTCGTCTCGAACAAGAAGCCGGAGTCCCATCCATGCGGTAGGTGCGGCGCGTCGAGCCAGCGCACGCGCCGATCGCCGATCTCGATCGTCTCTCCGTCGGCGAGCATGCGCGGCTCGCGGTCCGCGTCGCTCGCGTTGACCCCTCCGCTGATCACACCGACGAGCGGACGCGCGTTCGGTGCCGCCGCCAGCCAGTCGGCGAGCGAGCCGCTTTCGTCGACCTCCCAGTGCGACCACGACACCCAGCGTAGCTTCTCGACGGGCATCACCGTCGCGACGGCCTCGCGAACGAGCGGGAACAGCTTGCGCATGCCGGTGTGAAACATCACCGGCTCCTCGTCGACGATCAGGAACTGGTTGAACGTGAAGCCGGCCGGGAGCATCGGGTTCGGTGGCACCGGCGTGCTGATGCGGAAGATGCGGTCGGCGATCTCGTCGATGCGGGTGTTCGTCTGAGCATTCGTTACGGGCATGAGCGTCTCCTTGCCCGTGATGTGGCGGTCCCGCCGATCGCGTTACACGGAATCGTGCGGCCAGTGGTGACGCACGGTGTACGTGGCCTTGCGCGTGGTTCCGGCCTCGGTCACCGTGAGCACGAAGTCCGGATCGCCCGGGTACGCGTCGCGGTAGTGCCGCTGGCAGGCGATCAGCACCTCGCCCTTGCTCGCATCGAACGGAACGCGCTCCAGCACGCGTTCGCTGCCATCCGGCGACACGATCGCGATGTCGACGCGCTCGGCGCGCGAAAAGTCTCCGCGCAGCGCGTGGATCAGCAGATCCAGCTCGTTCGCGAACGTCGCGTCGGCCATCACGCCGGCGTCGACGGGCGTGAGGTGCACCCGCGTTCCCCTCGCGACCATGCGATCGCGATGCGCGTGCGAGATCACGGGCGGAATGAACCCGCCGAGCGCCTCGCACAGCGCGCCGAGCTGCGCGTACTGCGCGCCGCACGCATCGCACTCGAACACGTGGTCCTCGATCGCCGCGGCGTCGCTCGCGTCGCCGAACCACGCGTCGACGAGCTGCTCGTAGCTCGCGTGGCTCATGCGCACCTCTCGATGCACGTCTGCAGCCGTGCGAGCGCCCGGTGCCGGATCACGCGCACGTTGCCCGCGGTCAGCTGCAACGCGCCTCCGATCTCGTCGGCGTCGCGCTCCTCGACGAACGACGCGAGCACGATCGTGATGTCGCGCGGCTCGAGCTCGCCGAGGCACGCTTCGAGCCGCAGCCGGTCCACGCCCGCGTGCGACGGGAGGTAGGAGTCGATGGCGGTGGCGGCGTCCGCATCGGCGATGCGCTGTTGCCGGAGCTCGCCGCGGCGCAGGTCCTTCGCCGCGTTGCGTGCGGTCCCGAGGATGTACGCGCCGATCCGCGAGGTGTCCTCGATGCGGCCGTCGCGAAGCGCCCGCACCACCGCGAGCAGCACGTGCTGTACGAGGTCATCGGCAGCGCTCGCATCGCGCAGGTGGCGCAGGCCGTACGCGCGGATGCGCGGCGCGTATTGCACGCACAGCTCGCGTTCGTCGACCACGATCTGCCTTCTACCACGATCGGTAGTGGCGCTCGCGGCGTTGCCGTTACAGGAGCTATGCTCGCGGGATGGTGCGTCGTGACGACGACGGAGAACTTCCGGCCGAAGGCCGGAGGAAACC
>CAZUAR010000043.1:0-71141 GCA_964617845.1 uncultured Kofleriaceae bacterium
TTGGCGACGCGGCGGTGGCGAGATCAGCGTCCGCGCGGTGCCGGGCTCGTTGCTCCAACAGCGACGACGATCGCGCTCGGCGGCTCGTCGGTAGAGCTCGCCACCGTAACTGCGATCGTCGTCCATAAACGCGTGTTGAGTAGGATTGGGTTCGCTGTCGTCGATGAGCACGCGCTTCGCCTTCGTAACCGATCGTTCACAGCCGAACCTGCACCGCCGTTCGCCTCCACGATCTATGGAGAAACATCACTGTGGGTGCATCCGTGGGAACGGTGCTTCGCGAAGCTATGCGGTCGTCTCGCGACAGCGGAGGTGTGCTCTGACCACGGTCGTGTTCGGGAGGCTCGGCGGTCGGTCGTGAAAGCACCGCGCTCGCGGTCGCAGCGTCCGCGAAGAGCTCGAACGCGCGCGATGCGACGAATGCGCGGTGGAAGCCACGCGACCTGCCGCTGCGCGCGCCGCCGAAGAACCGGTCAGCGATGCCCACGCGTGACGTGCCACGGCGCCCGATGACGAACTCGTCAGCGACGCCACCGAGCAGGCCGTCTCGATTCGGCACAGCATCTCGAGCGTGCTCGGCAAGCTCGATTGCCTTGTCTTGCTCCATCCTCGAGCGCCGCGCCTCGAAGGCTGCGCTCCATCGAGCTTCTCGATGAGAGACGCTGCTGTCGCGCGCTTCTTTCGCGCGACCGTTTCGCTCCATTGGCACGATGGCTCACGGAGGACTCCGCGATGTGACCACCCAAGCCCGAGCTCGCTCGATTCGGCAGAGCTTCCCGTCACGCTCTCCTCATTCGGCGACAGGTCGACGCCGGTGCCTGCTGCGCGATGATCGCAGTCGAGTCAGCGCATGTCGCTCGTGGTCGTTCGTGGCGTCGCTCATGATGCGTTGGTGCGCTGGCTGTCTGCACTCCTCGTTACCTCCGGATGCGCGAGCGAGGGTGTCGCCGTCGACGACTCGCGCACGGTCTCCGCGATCGACGTGGTAGTGGCCGACGACGGCGTACGCGTGTATCCGCGAGGTGATCTGAGTTGCGAGATCTCGGGAGACCACCAGCGCGTGTTTCCCGCGATCGGCGAATGCGTGATCTTGTCCGATGCAGTCGGGCTCACGTGCGAGAGCAGTCCCGTCTCTACCTGCTTCGAGGAGATCTCCGTCGATGGTCACGCCGCGCAGATCCGCTCGGACCTCGACCTGATCGTTCCGTTCACCATCGGTGTCGACGTGACGCCGAGCTCGACGCTCGTGCTGCGCGGCTGCGGTCTCGACGCGAGCGTTCCGGTGTCGTCGGAGGCGCGGCCGACACCCGTCGTCGAGACGATGTTCGACGCGAACGACTACCTCACGGCGTCGTGGACCACGGAGCATCAGAGCGACTCGACGTTCGTGCAGATGTGGGCTGGGCTTGGAGGGCGGTCGTGTCGCGTGGATGGATCATCGATCACGTTCGATGTTCCGGTGCCGGCCCTCGGGTTCGGTGTCGTGCGAGTGCAGCCGTTGATCGCACCGGCGACGTACGTCGAGGGCGCCACGACGATTCGCGTGTGGAGCGGCAGCGTCGGCGTCGTGGAGTTCTAGGCGGCGCGTGCGAGCGCCGCGATCGGCGGCGGCTTCACGATGTAGTCGAGGTACTCGTTCGGATTGCCCGCGTGGCCGTCCATCGCCGCGCGCGCGACGTTGAACATCTCGCGTGCGGTCACGTAGTGCAGCTTGTCGCCGCGTGCGATCACCTGCTCGCGCAGCGCGGTGTGGAGCGCGCGACCGCCGTCGCCGAGGAGCGAGGCCGCGGTCTTCTCGAGCGCGCCGTGCGTGTGCACCTTGACGAAGATCCACTCGGGACGCCCCTCGATGTGGATCGCCTGGTCGAGCCAGGTCGCGACGCGGGACGCGGTCGGCGGATCGTCGCCGGTGAGCGCGCCGTTCTCGATGCGCAGGCCGAGGCCCTTGCGCGCGAGCGCGAGGGGGCCCGTGATCATCAGGAGGCGATCGTCGTAGGCGTGACCGACGCGCGCGCGTTCGCCGTGCTCGTAGCAGCGCGCCTTGGTCAGGTCTCCCGTGGGCCAGTAGATCTGGTTGACCTTGTCGGGCTGGCAGGGGTCGGGCGCGGACGGGAACGTCAGGTCGACGTAGCAGCCGAGGCGGTGGAGCATGGGCAGCTCGTCGTCGACGCCGCACCACTTGCCGTCGGGGCGTCCGTTCGCGAGGGACCAGTTGCCGTGGATGAACGCCCACTGAAAGGAGTCGGTGGAGGAGCGCGAGAGGTGGCCGTGCTCGGCGAACGTGCGGAGGTGCTCTTCGATGCGTGGCGCGAGCGAGTGCGAGGTGTCGTTGTCGTGGTGGAGGTGGAACTCGACCTCACCGAAGCCCGCGCGCGCGAGCGTCGCGAGCTGGTCGAGGAAGTGTGGGCGGTACTCTTCGCCCGGGAAGAAGAAGCCGTGACGAGGTGGGCGACCGTCGCTGTCGCGGAACTCGCCCAGGGCGGGATAGCGCGCCGCCCAGGCGTCGACGCGGGCGATGCCGACATCGTCGGGAGCGCCGCCCCACAGGGGCTCGTAGTGATCGCACAGGGCGAACAGCACGTGGCGTGCAGCGCGCGGTTGTGGCGCACGCGCACGGCGGATGAAGTGGCGGGCGTAGTCCCGCAGCCAGTAGTGGAGGTTTTTTTTGCGAAGTCGGCTTAGCACGCGTGGTGCATGCGATGCGGAGCAATTCCCGTGCTGGATTTCTACGGCCCGCTCCTCTCGAAGGTTCTGTTCCCCGCGTTCGAAGCCGCGCGCGGTCGTCCGACCGTGCCGTTGCTGCGCTATCTGGAGAAGACGCAGTTCTGGTCACACGACCAGCTGGTGGATCTGCAGATGGGATTTCTGCGGCGGTTGGTGCGGCACGCGTATCAACACACCGCGTACTACCGGCAGGTGCTCGACGAGCGCGGCCTGCGTCCGGAGAGCATCGACTCCCTCGAGGCGCTGAACCGGCTGCCGATCCTCGATCGCGCGACCACGGTGCGCACGCTCGATGCGCGCACCGCGAACGCGCCGCCGAAGATTGCGGTGACGAAGCAGACGAGTGGCACGACCGGCGAGCCGGTGGTCGTGCGCTACAACGCGGAGTCGCGTCACTGGCGCGATGCCACGCGATGGCGCGGGTATGGCTGGGGCGGCTATCGCATGGGCATGCGCGCGTTCCACTACTGGGGGCATGCGATGCCTCCATCGACGCGCGTCGGGAAGGCGAAGCTGTGGCTCGATCACGCGCTCAAGCGCGATTGCTACGTCGACTGCACGCCGCGCGGCGATGCGGCGCTGCAGGCAGCGGTCGATCAGCTGCGGCGGTTCCAGCCGCACGTGATGGTCGCGTACGCGGCGGGCGCGTCGGCGCTCGCGCGCTACGTGATCGAGAAGAACCTGCGCGACTGGGATGACATCCCGGTGCTCGTCGGCGCGGAGCGCTTGTGGCCCGCGGAGCGCGAGCAGATCCAGAAGGCGTTCGGCCCGGCGTTCGAGACGTACGGCTGTCGCGAGGTGATGCTGATCGCGAGCGAGTGCGAGGCGCACGACGGCATGCACGCGTCGATGGAGAACCTGATCGTCGAGATCATCGTCCGCGAACCTGACGGAACGGTGCGCGCGGCCAAGCCCGGCGAGACCGGCGAGATCGCGATCACCGATCTGCACAACCTCGCGTGCCCGATGATCCGCTACGTGACCGGCGACCTCGCCGTCGCGCGCGAGAAGGAGCGGTGCACGTGCGGGCGCGAGCTCGATCGGCTCGGTCCGATCGAGGGCCGCGTCACCGAGACGCTGCGCGATGGCAACGGCGACGCGGTCAACGGCCTCGTGTTCAACATCCTGTTCAGCTCGCTGACGGACGACGTGCGCAAGTTCCAGATCGTCCAGCGCCTCGACGGCAGCGTGGTCATGAAGGTCGTCCCGAAGCTGCCGGATGGCCTGCCGCCCGTGGCGTCGGGGATGATCAACGCGTTCGCCGAGAAGTATCTGCCGCGCGCACCTTTCGGCATCGAGTACGTCGAGGACATCCCGCTCTCGGGCGCCGGCAAGCGCAAGGTCGTCGTCGTCGAGCGGTAGCGCTGGGGTTGTCGGGGTGCGACTACCGGCACGCGGGGTTCGTCCGGACCCGGCATGCAGGTATCTTCGAACCCTCCCATGCAGCTCGTCGCTCCTCCGATGACTCCGTTCCCGCTGACGATGCAGATCGGCATGAAGCGGTTCTACGGTCACATCTTCCTCGGTCCCGGCCGTCTGTACTTCGTGTGTGGTCGCAAGGGTGGCGCCTGGGGCGCTGCGATCGGGCAGAGCCTGGGCGGGCTCGTCGGTGCGGCGATCGTCGCGGCAGCCACCCCGGGCGCGGGTGCCGCGCCGACGAACATCGTCGACGAGGCGACCGTCATGCAGGCGATCCAGGCCAACGAGGGCAGCATGATCCTCGAGGCCAAGGACATCTCGATGATCAAGCACACGATCTGGTGGCGCATGATCAAGTGGCACGGCAAGACCGTCGGTCTGCCGCAGGGCATGTCGAAGGAGCTCCGCGCCGCGATCGGCCAGTGGGCGAAGTATCACAACGTCCCGCACAAGGGCGTTGGCTGAGCTAGAGCTCGCTGCGTAGTTGCACGAGACGCGGCTCGGCGACGAGCTCCTCGTGCGTCCGTGCGAACGCGATCGCCTGGTCGGCGATCTCGCGCGCCATCGCCTCGTGGCCGCCGGCCCGCAGCGCAGCGATCAGGAACTGCGCGAGCCACGTCGCGCCCATCGGCAGCGACGCGATCCGGCGGCGATAGATGTCGACGAGGCCGCTCGCCTCCGCGATCGAGAGCCCGCCGGTGCGCTTCGCGCGGATCCAGCCGAGCAAGACCTCGGAGCTCGAATGCCACTTCTCGGCGCCGGGGAGCGCGAGCACCTCCTTCGCGCGGCGCTCGATCTCGTCGATGTCGTCGCCGCGCAGGAAGTGCATCTCCGCGAGGTTGCTGAGCGTCGAGCCGAGCATGTACTCGTCCTGCGAGCGCTGACCGATCTCGACCGCACGGAGCGCGCGCTGCAGCGCGAGATCGCGATCGCCGAGCAGGAACGTCGTCGCCGCGAGGTAGCAGACGAGGACGACATGACGGCTCGGCCCGCGCGCATCGCACGCGAGATCATCCATCGTCAGCTCCGCGAGCAGCGTGCTCGCGCGCTCGAGCTCGCCGCGCCAGAACAGGTTCACCCCGCGCGGCCCGCGCGCGAACGCGAGCATCGGCCCGTCGAGGGTGCAGCGAGCCAGCTCGACATCGAGCTGATCGCACGTCGTTCGCGCACCCGCGTGATCCGCGAGCGTGGTCTGGCGCGCTGCGAGATACGCGAGCGCGGCACACGCGCGAGGTGAATCGCCGACCGATCGAGACAGATCGACCGCGCGCCGGAACATCTCGGTGGGCTCCGAGCCGAGCTGTGGATTCGCCCGCAGCGCCGCCGACGCCATGCCGTACGACGACAGCACGTTCGCTCCCGAACGATGCATCTCCTCGGCGCCGAGCAGCAGTCGCAGCTCCGCTTCGTCGCGCTCCTTGCTCGGCGGCGATCGCAACAGGGCGGCGCGGGCGCTTCGATACAACCGCAGCGCGTCCGCGCTCGCGAAACGTCGCGCCGTTCGCTCCGCCGCTGCGACGTAGTACTGCAGCGCTCGCCCCGCCATCCCTGCGGCGTCGAGGTGCGTCGCGATCACGTGCGCGATCTCGGACGTGCGATCGAGGAAGCCCGCCTCGAGGCGCTCGGCGATCGCGCGGTGCTGACGCTGCCGGCGCGCGTGCGGCACGCGCTCGGCGCACGTCTCCTGCACCAGACTGTGCGTGACCGCGTAGCGCGTCTGCAGCGTTCCATCAGGCCACTCCTCGGTGCCATCGCGACGCAGAAACAGACTCCGCCGCGCGAGGTCGTCGCATGTATCGTCGACCGCCTCCATCGACACACCGAGCGCCGCCGCCACGAGCTCCGTCGCGAACTCGGCGCCGACGATGCTCGCGGCCTCGAGCGTGCGTTGCTCGGTCGCGGTCAGGCGATCGAGCTGGATATCGATCAGCTGCCGCATGCTGGCCGGTCGGTGCGCCGCGACATCGTCGAGCGTGACGACGAGCTGCCACCGCCCGTCGCGCTGCGCGATCATCCCGCGGTCGACGAGATCGTCGAGCAACGCGACCAAGAACAGCGGCGTTCCTCCCGTGATCCGCTCGACGATCGCCGCGAACGCCGCGGGAAGCGCGTGATCGACAAACCGCCGCGCGATCACGTCCGCGATCGCCGCCTCCCCGAGAGGCGCGAGCGGAATCGAGATCGCACCGGCGCGCGCGACCAGCGAGCGCATCACCGAGTTGATCGGATGCGCGGTCGACCGAGCCGCCTCGCCGCGCACCGTGACGATCACGAGGAGCTTCGCGCGCTCGCGACGCTGACCGTACTGCGAGACCAGGTCGATCGTCGCGAGGTCGCTCCACTGCATGTCCTCGAGGACGAGGACCATCGGCTGCGTCGTTGCCATCGCGTCGAGCGCGTCGAGGATCTCGCGCGCCATCGCGGAGTCGCCGTTCGCACGGGTTCGCCTGCGTGCCTCCGCTTCCTGCGCCTCGCTCAACAGGTGCGGCACGAGCAGCGAGAACGACGGCGCGTACCGCACGAGCGTCGCGATCCGCTCTGGCGCATCGCGCAGTCGCCCGAGCAGGTCGAGCACGGCGAGGTACGCCTCGGGCGCACCGAACTGCTCGACGCATGCACCGCGTAACGCGGCGCTCGGCGCGACCTCGCCGAGGAACGCATCGACGAGCGTGGTCTTGCCGATGCCGGGATCGCCGGTGACGAAGCACAGCTGACGCTGCCCGGTCGCCGCCTTCGCGAACGCGGCGCGCAAGGCAGCGCGCTCTGCATCGCGGCCCGCGGGTGCGGCCTGCGCCGGCAGCGCGGCCGCGGCGGCGTCGTCGACGAGCTCCGCCGTGAAGCGATAGCCGCGTCCGATCACGGTCTCGATCAGCCCCTCGCCGAGCGCGTGGCGCAGCTCGTGGACGTGCGTTCGCACGGCGCTCTCGCTCACGACCTGCCCCGCCCACACGCGCTCGATCAGCTCGTCATGCGTGACGAGCTTCTTCGCGTTCGCGACGAGGTGCGCGAGGATCGCGAAGGGCTTTCGTCGCAGCGCGATCGGCTGCTCGCCCTTCCAGAGACATTGTTCCGTCAGGTCCAGCCGGAACGGCGGGAACGCCACCACGCCCGAGTTCTATCACGCGGTCTCACAGGTGGGGTTCATGCATCTCTCTCTCCATGCGTTCCCGCTCGAGCTCCAGGCGCTGCGTGCGTGACGCCTGCGACTCGAGGTCGATCGTCACCGACACCTTCACGGGAGCGTCGATGCGGAACAGCTCGAGTCGCTTCTCGCCGTCCATGTAGGCGACGCGGTACTGCTCGCGGAGCTTCGCGTTCAGCGCGTCGCTCACGCAGATCGAGAAGTCGGGGCTCCCCGTCGCGGTGATCGTGAACGCCGGATCGTCCGGCTTCGCGGTGATCGAGATCGTCGACCTCGCGCGCGGAGCCGGCGTCGGGTTGCACGCGGTCGCGACTTCGCGGGCGTAGAACTTCACGTTCTCCGGGACGAGGCGCACGTGCGGAGGCAACGCGATCTTCTTGACCGCGTGCAGCTTCCACGCGCCCGCGGCGAAGTCGCGGAACTGGCTCGTCGCCTGCTCCTTCAGGCAGCGCTCGACGAGCGCGTTCCGCGGCGACGTCGTCACCTCGATCGCGAGCGCCTTCGTGGTGCTCGCGACATCGATCGTCGCCTCTCGCGAGATCGCGCCCGGACGCGGCGTACAGCTCGGCGTCCACGTCGCGATGCGCCGCTCGAGCTGCGCCTGCGGAGAAGGCAGCTTCAGATCGATCCCGAACGTGAACTCCTCCGGTCCTCCATCGTAGGCGTGGCCGCCGCGATCGAGCTTGCTCGCCTCGCGAACGAAGCACTTCGCGAACGGCTCGGTGCTCTTCGTGCCGACGTTGGTCGCGCCGCGCTCGGTGTTCTCCACGATCACCAGGAGGCTCGACATCGGCGCGTGCTCCTGCCCGCAGCGCAGGGCGATCGCATCCTTTGCATCGATGATCATCCGGCGCACGCTGTCCGGCGTCGGCACGCCGTGATAGCTCGGCTGGATCATCGCGAGCTCGTCGACGGTGAACCCGCGCGCGCTCGCCCACGCGACGAGCGCCGGCGAGGTCATCTCGCGAACGTGCGCGTACTCGAAGCGCGCATTGATCGACCGCGCGAGATCCTCGTGTCCGCTGTCCGCGATCAGCTGCCCGACCGCGCAGTGCACGCCGCGGTCGTCGATGAACCGCGGGCGCCGGCCGTCGTAGCCGTCGCGCGTTCGCCGCGGGAACACACCACGCTCGATGTAGCGCGCGAGATCCGCGAGCGACGCGACACGCGCCTCGCGCTGCGCGGGCGTCAGCTGCGAGACCTCGCGGCGGGCGAGGAGCCCGTGCACGAACGCGAGGTGATCGCGGATCCGGGTGACCTCGTCGACCGGCTCGGTTCGCCCTGCCCGACTGGCGTCGCCGATCACGGCGTTGATCTCGCGATCGGCGCGAGCATCGGCGAACCACAACGCGACGAGAGCGACGGCGACGGCGAGGCGCATGGTCTGTAGACGCGCGACCGCGCAGATGTGTGCAGCTTTTTCACCGGGCGGTATGCTGCCGCCGTGCGAGTCCCCCTTGTCGTCGTGACCGGCTTTCTCGGCAGCGGGAAGACGACGCTCGTCAATCGCATCCTCGCGCGGCGCGCCGCTCGCGGCGATACGTCCAAGCTCGGCGTGGTCGTCAACGAGCTCGGCGCCGTCGGCATCGATGGCGCGCTCCTCGGCGGTGACACCGCACGACAGGTCGAGCTGCCGGGCGGCTGCGTGTGCTGCGTCCTCGGCGACGAGCTCGACAAGACCCTGCTCGATCTCGTCGAGAACAATCCGACGCTGTCCGCGATCATCCTCGAGACAACAGGCGTGGCCGAGCCGCTGCCGATCGCATGGGCGGTCCGCCGGGCGCCCGTCAGCGAAGCAGTGCGCCTCGCCGCGGTCGTCACGCTCGTCGACGCGACCACGTTCGTCGCGAGCCGCGCAGTCTCCGACGCCGTGGATGCGCAGGTCGCGTACGCCGATGTGCTCCTCGTGACCAAGTCAGAGATCGCCAGTGACCACGACACCAGCGCCGCGATCGCTGCCGCCAAAGAATTGGCACCGCGTGCGCAGCTACGCACCGGCACGACGGATGCGCACGCCACGTGGCTCGAGGAGATCCTCGTGGACCCCTCGCTGGTCGACCTCGTCGACCGCGACCCCGCCGACCGGGCAGGGGCAAGTGTGCATGTTCATGACGAGAACTGTCGGCATCCCGACCATTCAGCTGCACATGGAATCGACAGCGTGTGGATCCGTGTCGGAAACGTGGTCGACCTCGAGGAGCTCTCGGACCACCTCGGCGACCTGCCGGACAACTACGTGAGGATCAAAGGAATCCTCCGCGCCGTCGACGAGAGTACGGGGTCTTCGGAGCCCCGCTGGTTTGCTGTTCACCGCGTCGGGCTGCGCGTCTCGTCCGAGCCGGTCGACCCGCCGCAGTTCGACAACCCCCATGAAGGACGCCTCGTTGCGCTCGGCCCGCACGTTTCGCGCGACGATCTGACGCGAACGGTTACCTCGTCCTTGCGACCGTAAGCCACACAGGCATCCGCCTTGCTTGGTCTGTCGTAGTCCTCATGTTGGCCGTCATGTCTCGCCTCACGCTGGTCGCCGCGCTGGTCCTTGCCAGCGCCTGCGGCGACAAGCCGGTGAACGTGACCGCCGAGACGGACGCCGACTACAACCACGACGAGCTCGAGCAGGCCGTCGACAAGTTCGTCGCCGCGGGCCGCACGCCCGAGGCCTACCAGGAGCTCTCGAAGACCATCTACGCGCTCCGCAGCGGCATGGACCACACCGTCGCGCGCGAGGCAGAGCTGCGCCTGGTCGTGCTCGCGCTCGCACCCGTCCAGAGCGTGCGGAAGCAGTCGCTGCCCGAGCAGGTAGAAGCGCTCGCGCTCACCGTGTGGCCGACGTTGCTCCAGCCCACGTTCGAAGAGGACGCCGTGCTGATCAAGCGCGATCCGAAAGCGACGCTGCTCAACCCGCTTCCCGACGAGGGTGCGCGTGCGTACCTGCAGCGGCTGTGCGGCGGCCCGCTCGCCGGCGAGTGCAAGCAGGTCGTTCCCGAGATGCAAGGCGCGCTCGTGCAAGCGCTCGCCACGCGCCGTGCGATGGAGCGCGTGCGCAACGCCGTCGCCGAATGTCAGCCGTGCAGCGCCGAGCCGGGCTGGCACGATGCGGTTCGGCAGTGGGAAGAGCTCGATCGATCGCTGCACGGCAATCTGTTCGAGATCGAGCGCCGCGGCGACCCTGACAACTGGCCGATCGCGGGCAACGCATCGGAGGACGGCACGACGATGGACGATCCCACCGCGCTGTGGCGCGAGGCGGAGATCAACGCGATCGGCGAGGTCGTGATCAACGGCCAGCGCTACTTCGGCGAGCAGCGCATCGCCGCGCTTCGCGAGCTGCGCGGCGACAGCGAGACGATCTCGCTGCATCTCCGCCCCGAGCTGACACTCGCGCAGGTGAAGGGCGTCCTCGCCGACGCGAAGAAGGCGGGCGCGACCAAGGTCGCCGTCGTCGCGCGCGCGCCCGAGTATCCGTGGTCGCGCCGCATCTACTGGCTCTCCGACGAGGGCCGGCGCATCGGACTGCGGCCCTCGGATTCGCTCCAGTTGCTCCTGCACACGATCGATCACGTCGCGGGCCCCGGCGCCGTCGCTCGCGTCGACTGACCGCCCCGGCCGCGGTGTGCACTGGTTAGAGGTCGAGGCCTCGCCACGGGCGCGTCTGCAAGGGCCCAAGCTTCCTCGCCGAGAGCCCCCGGTCCGGCTGCCAGGGCCGGATAGACGACATCGCGATGGCGCACTGCGGAAGCTCGTTCCTCGTCGGGAACGGTGCGTTCGTGTTACGTTGGAGTCGTGTCCAGGCAGCTCCGGATACGCATCGTCGGCCTGCTGGTCGTCTTGCTGTCAGGGGTCGTTGCGGTCGGCATCGTGGTTCCGGCGTGCGGCTTCGAAGCGCCGAACCTCGTCGACACGCCGTCGGACGCGCCGATGGCGTTGTTCGATTCGCCACCCGACGTGTTCATCCCCGACGCGGCGCCGTGCTCGTCGCTGATCAAGACCTGCGTCTCGGGCACCGTGTTGCGTGCGTGTCAGACCGTCGGGCAGCTGCCGGCGGAGACCACCTGCGAGTGGGATTGCAGCGAGATCCCCGAGCCCCACTGTCGCGTGCTGATGCCCTCGGGCGGCGCGGTCACCTCGCAGGATCTCGACCCCGCGATGGCGATGAGCGCGGGCCTCCAGAAGCGAACGTTCACCTCGATCACCCAGCCCGGGTCGATCAACACCGATACGGGTGCGATCCAGATCGGCTTCGATTCGCGGCAGAGCGGCACCGGCGTGCGCAACGGCATCGACTTCAAGGTCGTCAACGGCGTCGGAATCTTCCGCGCGCTCGAGCTCGAGTTCAAAGGCATCCAGACCGTTCGCGTCACCGGCAGCAACGCGCTCGCGCTCGTCGGCATCGACAAGATCCACATCGGCGACGGGACGCAGTTCGATCTTCGAGGCTCGTGCACCGGACGCACGGCGGGTCCCGGCGGCAAGCAAGGTGGCGCCGGCGACGGCGACGGGTCCGGGACGGGAGCCGGCGGCGCGGGGGACAACACCGGCGTCTGCAGCGGCGGCGGGGGTGCGGGGAACAGCGAGCCTGGTGGTCCCGGTGGGGGGCGCACGAACGGCGGCGGGACCGCCGGCAACGCCAACATCACGATGCTCACCGGCGGAGCGGGCGGCGGCGGAGGAGGCACCGGCGGAGAAGGCGGTGGTGGTGGCGGTGCGATCCAGCTCGTCTCGAACGGACCGATCACGCTCAACGGAACCCTCGGTACCGTCGGCATCAACGCGGGTGGCTGCGGCGGAAAGGGCGGACCGTGCGGCGGCGGTGCCGGCGCGGGTGGCGCGATCTTGATCGAGGGCCGCACGGTCGACTTCGGAAACGCGTACCTCGCCGCGAACGGCGGCGGTGGCGGTGGCGCGGCCAACGGCAGCAGCGGCGAGCAAGCGCAGACGACGAACCGCGCGAATGGCGGAAACGGCTCGACGCCCGTCGGACCGAACAACGACGGCGGCGACGGCGGCGACGGTGGCGACGATGGAGCGTCGGCGGCCGGCGGCACGGTGCGCGATGGCCGCGGTGGTGGCGGCGGCGGCGGTGTCGGCTGGATCCGGATCACGACGAAGAGTGGCTCGACCGGCGGCAGCGTGTTCATGACGCCGGACCCACCGTCGGCATCCACTGGCACCGCGAACGTGCAGTGATGCTGTAGCCGGGCGCACGCCGAGATCGGGGGTGGTAGATGTGGCCTCAGGTCTGTGGCGCGTCGGACTGAAATCCGAGGAATTCCTCAGGCATAATATTTGGCGTGACCATTCCGGCGGGGACCTTGGTCCCCCGCGACGCCAGAGATTTCGGCAACTATCAGCTGATCGCGAAGCTCGCGACCGGCGGGATGGCCGAGATCTTTTTGGCGCGGCCCAACGCGCGCGATGGGATGGCGCCGTCCAAAGAAGTGCTCGTGCTCAAGCGGATCCTTCCGCACCTCGCGGAGGACGATCACTTCGTCACGATGTTCCGCGATGAAGCGGACCTCGCGAGCCAGCTCACGCACAAGAACGTGTGCCACGTGCACGCGTTCGGCGAGTACGGGGGCACGTGGTTCATCGCCATGGAGTACCTCCACGGCGTGCCGCTCTCGCGCATGATGACGCGCCTCTCGAAGGCCGGAAAGATGCTCGACGTGCGCATCGTCGCGGGCATCGTCGTGCAGGCGTGCGAAGGCCTCCACGCGGCGCACGAAGCGAAGGGCCCCGACGGTGCGTTCCTGCACGTCGTCCATCGCGATGTCTCACCACCGAACATCATGGTGTGCGGCGACGGAACGGTGAAGGTGCTCGACTTCGGCATCGCGAAGGCGCGCGGCGCGAACTCGCGAACGCGTACCGGCACCGTCAAGGGCAAGAACGCGTACATGAGCCCGGAGCAGATCCTCGGCAAGCCGCTCGATCGGCGCAGCGACGTGTTCGCGCTCGCGATCGTCATGTACGAGATGCTGGCGATCAAGCGCCTGTTCCATCGCGACTCGGACTTCCTCACCTTCAAGGCGATCACCGAGGAGCCCATCCCCGACATCCGCGAGCGCCGCCCCGATCTCCCGCCCGGCATGCGTGCGGCGCTGATCCAGGCGATGGCGCGCGATCCCAACGGGCGCTTCGATACCGCGCAGGCGTTCGCGAACGCGATCCGTCAGTCCCTCGCCACCCTCGGCGGCCCCGCCTCACCGGCCGACCTCGCGCGTCTCCTCTCGTCCGACTTCGGCGACGAGATGGCGACGCGCGACGAGATCCTCAAGGCGGCCCAGGAAGCACCGGCGTCGATCCCGCGCACGGCGTCGATGCCGCCGATTCCCGCCGCCGCCCGTGCGACCCCACCGCCGCTACCGCCCGCCGCGCGCAGCGGCGAGCTCGGCTCGCGCGCCAAGCCCGACACCACGCAGCCACCGCAGAACGCCGTGCCGACGATGATCGTGCAGGGCGAGGGCTCGTCGCGCGTGGAGATCGCGGTGCCGCCGCTCCCCGCCGGCGTTCGCGATCTGTCGTCGTCCGTCGCCGAAGACTCGTGGATGGTCAACCCGGACACGAACCTCCTGCGCGCGCATCGCTGGAAGGGCCTGCTCACCACCGTGCTCGTCATCGGCGCGCTCGCCGCGATCGCGATCGCCGTCGTGTTGATCACGGGCGGGCGCGACGAGGGCAGCGATGCCGGCAGCGGCAGCAACCCCGTCGTGACACCGAAAGCGGAGGACGCGGCCGTCGCGCCGCCGCCCGACATCGACGCGGGCAGCGGCATGTCCAAGGAGGACATCTACGCGATCTCGCGCTTCGGCTACTTCACGATCAAGGCGAACGCGAAGACGACGATCTACGTCGACGGCAAGTACATCGGCGAGACTCCGATGACGCGCCTGCCGCTGCCACCGGGCCCCAAGAAGATCAAAGCGGTCGGCCCGCGGAACAAGGTCAAGCAGTTCACGACGACGATCCTCGGCGGTCAGGACACCGACGAGGGAACCATCATCTGGTAGCGCGTGGACCTCGTCTCCCTCGCCGGGGCGCTCGCGATGGGCCTCGGGCTCGGCGTGATCACCGGCATGCCGCTCGGCGTGATCAACGTGGCGATCGTCGACGCCGTGATCGCGGGCGAGCGCAGTCACGCGCGCGGCCTCGCGCTCGGCGGCGCGCTCGCCGACGCGACCCACGCGCTGCTCGCGTTCGTGGGCCTCGGCCGCCTGGTCACCGCGCGCCCCCAGTACACGCGCTTCCTCGCGATCGTGGCCTCGCTCGCGATCATCGTGTTCGCGATCGCGTCGTGGCGTAGGCGTCTCCTCGCGCGCACGCGTGATGCGGCATCGGCTGACGCGTCAGCGATGCGAGACGCGGCATCGACGTCCGACACGCGGTCCACGCGCGATGCAGCCACCCACGATGCGGCAACGCCCCCTCGAGGCTCTCCGCGCGTGGTCTCGACGAATGGCGTGCTGCGCGGCGCGCTGTCGGGCATCGCCCTCACGCTTCCGAACCCGGTCGCTCTCGCTGCGTGGGTCGCCGTCGCGGCGATGACATGGCCGGATGCGAGCACCGCGACCGCGGCGACCGTGGCGCTCGGCGTCGGCGTCGGATCCGGAGCGTGGTTCTTGCTCCTCGGATCGCTGATCGCCAAGGTCCCGCCCGACCACCGCACGCTACGAATCGTCCCGAAGGTCGCCCTCGTGCTGTTCGTCGCGATCGCCCTCGGAGGCGTGGTCCGATCCCTGTGATCACGCGGAAAAACGACTCGAATGCCGATGTCATTTCGATGACTTGGATCGCGGACTCTCTTTTCTTCGCGAGTTAGTCGATCGCTTGGCGAGGCGTTCGTCGCCCGCATGAAAGGACGAACCGAACATGCGCAACCTCATCTCTCTGGCACACATCTCTCTCGACGGTTTCATGACCGACGCGAACGGGAACATGGACTTCGTCGCGTACAACGACGAGCTCGCAGATCACAGCTATCCGCTGATGAAGCCCGTCGACCTCGCGGTCTACGGCCGCGTCACCTACGAGCTCATGGAGAGCTACTGGCCGACGGCGGGCGATGCGCCCGATGCCAACGCACCCACGAAGAACCACGCGCGCTGGTACGCCAACGTGAAGAAGATCGTCGCGTCGCGGACGATCGCGTCGAGCAAGCCGAACGTGCGCGTCGTCGGCGACGACATCGTCGGTGCGCTGCGCGACGAGAAGCAAAAGCCAGGCGGCGACATCATGATCTTCGGAAGCCCCATGCTGACGCGCGCCCTCGAAGCGGCGGGGCTCGTCGACGAATGGCGGCTCTCCGTCACGCCGGTGATCCTCGGCGGAGGCAAGTCGCTGTTCGGCGCGCTCGAGAAGCGGACGCTGCTGCAGCTCGTGTCGACGAAGACGTTCACGACCGGCGTGATCGCGGCGCACTACACGACGAAGCGATAGGCTCGCGCCATGAGACTCATGATGACGCTGATCGCGGGCACGTCGCGAGACGTCGAGGCGATCGGTGCGTATCTGGCGCGCGAGCGCGTGAACGTCCTCGGGCACGAGCAGCTCCTCGACGAGGGCGCGACGATCTCCGAGCACGGCGACGCTCCCGCCGAGGTCGTGCGCGAGGTGTCATCGCTCGCGGCGGTGTGGATCGTCGACATGCCCTCGCGGGCGACGGCCGTCGAGCTCGCGAAGCGCGCGCCCGGCGAGCAGGGCACGCTCGAGGTACGCGAGTCGTACACGCCGCAAGACTTCGGGGCGCCGCCGGATCCATCGCCGCCGGCACCGGCACCGCCGCCGGTGCGCAAGCCCGGGACGCATCGGTTCATCGCGCTGCTCCAGAGCCACCAGGAGGAGACCCGCGCGACGCCGACGAAGGAGTCGACCTCGCGGATGGACGAGTACTGCGCGCCGCTCCTCGAGAGCAACACGATGATCGGCGGTGAGGGGCTCAAGCCGAGCGCGAAGGGAACCCGCGTGCGGCGCGCCGCCGCGCAGCGCTTCGTCCTCGACGGTCCGTTCACGGAGTCGAAGGAGCTGGTCGGCGGCTTCATGATCGTCCAGGTGCCGACGCTCGACGACGCGATCGACACGATCCGCCCGTGGCTGCGCATTCATCGCGAAGGCCAGCGCGTGGGCCAGACCACGATCGAGGTCCGCCGGCTCGCGTGAACCCGCTCACTCGGCGAGCAGGCCGGCGATCGTCTCGGCGACCGCCGGCTCCGCGTGCGAGAGCAGCGCGGTCGTCGCGCGCTCGGACAGCTCGCGGGCATATCCGAGCTCCCCGCGACGTCGAGCCGCCGACGAGAGAGCGAGCCACCCCGCGGCGGCCGCGTGCATGTTCCCCGCGCCGGCGGCGTGATACGCGATGCGCGCGAGCCACGCGACGTCGTCGATGTCGCGATGTGCGAGCCAGAAGTCGTACGCCTTGCGATGCGTGGTGGCGCGCGTGTCGTTGGGCAGCTCGTACAGCGCCGTCGCGAGCGCGGGATCCGCGATCTCGAACCAGCCCCCGTTCTCGAGGAGGACCTGATCACCGACGAGCAGCGCGAGGCTGCGCTCGACGTGAGGGAGCGGCAGCACCGCGTAGAGCTCGGCCGCGGCGAAGCGCGGACCGAGCATCGCCGCCGCGCGCATCACCATCGCGAGCTCGCTCGTCATGTTCTCGAGAGCTCGCAGCGCGCACCAGTTCGCGTTCGGTGCCTCGAGCAACGTGTCGAGCTCGTTCGCTGCGACGTACCACTCGTCGCTTCCCGGGTGACGCCGGACCGAGCCGCGCCGCTTGATGTCGAACGCGAGCGCCACCAACGACCCCGGGATGCCGGCGCCGCGGATCGCGAGGCGCTCGACGAGCGCATCGGGCAGCAGCAGCGCGGGCTTGAGCAGCTCGCGCAGCAAGCGATCGGAGCTCGCGAAGTCGAGCGTGGGCAGCTCGATGGCGAGCGTGCTGCTCGCCGTGCGCGATGGGGCGACGAGCGCGCGCGGGCTCGTCACCAGACACGCGATCGGGAGATCGGCGCGCACGAGCTCGGCGTGCGCGAGAGACGAGAGATGATGCGCATCGTCGACGAGCAGCACCGCCCCGCGACGCGCCGCCGCGACGAGACCGCTCGCGAGATCCGGCCCGCCGAGCGCGGCGCTGATGCGATCGTCGTCGGCGCGATCGCCGGGGAGACGCGCGCGAGCGCGCACGCAGATCACCTCGCGGTGCGGGCGCAGGCGATCCGCGATCTCGCGGACGAGGCGCGACTTGCCGAGCCCGCTCGCACCGCAGATCTCGACGAGCATGCCCGGCGCGGACAGGACGCCCGCGACGTGCGCGACGAGCTCCGACCGTCCGACGAGGGGCGGCAGGTTCCGCGCGTCGGTGTTGTCGGTGACGTCGCGGCGGCGCAGCCGGAAGAACGTCGGCACCTCGGACGGCTCGAGGCGGTCGCCGATCTCGCGCGCGGCTCGCGCGCTGATCAGCAACCCGATCGGCACCTGCGGCAACCAGGTATCCGGGCGCTCGATCTCGGCACCGTAGACCATCGGCTTGCCGTGCGAGCTGCGCCGCACGAGCGCATCCGTGAGATGCACGACTGCGCGGCCGCGCTCGCGCACGAAGGACCGCGCGACATCGAGCGCGACCTCGAGCGGCGCGTCGAGCTCCTGCGACGTGAACGCCGCGACGAGCCCGCCTCCGCGGTGATTCACCACGATGCCGTGCGCGTTGTGGATCGCGCGCACCGCCGCGACGGGATCGCAGCCATCGACCCACAACGCGGCGACGGGTGCGGTCGTGCCGAGCGCGCGCGGTGCGGGCTTCTCGATCGCCGCTCCGTGCCCGGGCAGCGTCTCGAGCGCGGTCATCGCGCGCGCGATCAGCGCGAGCAGCGTGTCGATGTCCTGTGGCCGTTGCTCCGGCGACTTCGCGAGACAGCACATCACCAGCTCGTCGAGCTCGACGGGGACGCGGCGCGACTCGCACACCGACGGTGGCTTGCCGATGGCGTGGTGGTACTCGAGCGCTCGTCGCTCGCCCGAGAACGGTGGACGCCCGGTCAGCATCTCGTAGGCGATCACGCCGAACGAATAGATGTCCGCGCGGTGATCGAGGTCGTCGTCGCCCTTGACCTGTTCGGGTGCGAGGTAGTGCAGCGTCCCGACGATGTGGCCGAGCTGCGTGATCCCGCCGGTCTTGGTCCGCCGCGTCGGCTTCGCGAGGCCGAAGTCGAGCAGCCGCACGCCGGTCGCGGAGATCACGATGTTCTCGGGCTTGAGATCGCGATGCACGTAGCCGGCGCGGTGTAGTCGCGCGAGCGCGTGCGCCAGGCTGGTCAACAGGCCGAGGATCTCGCCGAGCGCACCGCGCTCCTGGCGACGGCTCATCCACGTCGCGAGCGTGTCGCCGGCGACGTGCTCCATCGCGACGAACGCGGTGCCGTTGCGGTTGCCGTGCGCGATATACGCGGGCGTCGTCGGTGCTCCGACCTCGCGCAGGATCTCGGCCTCCATCTCGAACCGCGCGCGGACATCCGGACCGAGATGGCGAGCGAGCTTGAGCACCGCCGGCGGCAGGCCGGGTCGCGTCAGGTGGAACACGATCGCGGTGCCACCGCTCGCGAGCCGCTCGCCGAGCGTCCAGCCGTCGGGCGCCGCGGCGCGCGCGACCGCCTGGACCGCGGCAAACACGGCTTCGACGTCGATCACCTCCACGATCCCGCTGGGCGCACCGTGAACCGGGCACTCGGCGTTCGGCGGTAGTCGACGCTGGCATCTCGGACACCGCGTCACGGTGTGAAGTATAAACACGCCATGCTCGACGATGACAGTCCGAGTCACCTCGGTGAATCGACGAGAGCGTTAGAGGCGCGCGAGTCTCGCTATCAGCGCTATCGCGTCGTCGTGATCGATGGGCCGGACCGCGATGCCGCCGCGATCGGCGACGAGGACGAGCTCGCGATCGGTACCGCGCCCGGCAACCAGCTCGTGCTCGCGGATCCGTCCGTCTCGCGGCACCACGTCTCGATCGTCCCGACCTCGCGCGGCCACCGGATCCGAGACCTCGGGAGCACCAACGGGACCCAGGTCAACGGCGTCGGGATCGAGCGGGCGTTTCTCGCAAACGGCGCGATCATCACCATCGGCGCGACCCGCCTGCGCTTCGAGGCGCTCGACGTCGCCGCGCGCGCGAAGCCATCGGCCGACGATCGCTTCGGGCAGGCGCTCGGATCGAGTGAAGCGATGCGCCGGATCTTCGCCGTGCTCCCTCGGCTCGCCGCCTCCGACGCGACGATCCTGCTCGAAGGCGAGACGGGCACCGGCAAGGGGCTGCTCGCGAGCGCGATCCACGAGGGCAGCTCGCGCGCGAAGGGACCGTTCATCGTCGTCGATTGCGGTGCGATCCCGCCGAACCTGATCGAGAGCGAGCTGTTCGGTCACGAGAAGGGCTCGTTCACCGGCGCGACGACGAGCCGCATCGGCGCGTTCGAAGCCGCGCGCGGCGGCACGGTCTTCCTCGACGAGATCGGCGAGCTCCCGCTCGAGATGCAACCGAAGCTGTTGCGCGCGCTCGAGGAGCGGCTGATCAAGCGCATCGGCGGCAACGAGCAGATCAAGCTCGACATCCGCATCCTCGCGGCGACCAACCGCGACCTTCGCGTCGAGATCAACGCCGGCCGCTTTCGCTCCGACGTCTACTACCGCGTGAACACGGTGCGCCTGCGCGTGCCGCCGCTGCGCGAGCGGCGCGAGGACATCGCGATGCTCGCGGCGCACTTCTATCGCCAGCTCGATCCCGCGGGCGGCGAGCCTCCCGCCGAGCTGATCGTCGACCTCGCTCGCCACGACTGGCCCGGGAACGTGCGCGAGCTGCGCGCCGCGATCGAGCGCAGCGTGCTCCTCGGCGATCCGGCGGTGTGGGCCGCGATCGCCGACGCAGAGGCCGGTGCGCAGACCGCCGCGCCGCCCGCCGCCGCGGTCGTGACCGAGGGCATGTCGTTCCGCGAAGCAAAGGAGCGCGCGGTCGCGAGCTGGGAGCGCGACTACGTTCGCGCGCTCGTGACGGCGCACGGCAACAACCTGTCGAAGGCCGCGCGCGCGGTGCGCATGGATCGCAACCACCTCCGCGAGCTGCTGGTCCGTCACAAGGTGACGACGGACTAACCCTCGGCCAGCGCGAGGCGCGGCCGGCCCCGGCGCATCCACGCGAGCCGCACGCGCACGAGGTCGGCGAGCATCTTCATCGCGTCGATCCCGGGACGCACCTTGGAGCCGTCGACGTGCGCCCACGCGACGGGGACCTCGGCGATGCGGAACCGGCGCGTCGCGAGCTCGAGCAGCTCGACGTCGAACGCGAAACCACCGAGCGAGAGCTGCGCGAACAGCGCGCGCGCGACACCGCCGCGGAACAGCTTGAACCCGCACTGCGTGTCCTTCACCGTCGTCACCGCCGCGAAGCCGAGCGCGCGCACGGCGAGGTGGAACACGCGGCTTTGCAGGCGGCGGGTCCACGGTTGATCGACGTTCTCGCGGTCGCCGGCGGCGCGCGATCCGATCGCGACGTCGGCGCCTCCGGCGATCGCGCTGCGCAGTCGCGGCAGCTCGCTGATCGGCGTCGACAGATCGGCGTCGCTGAACAGCACCTCGCGCCCGCGGCTCGCGAGCACGCCCGCACGCACCGCCGCGCCCTTGCCGCCGTTCTGCGGCATCGCGAGCAGCGAGATCGACGAGTGCGCGGCCGCCGCCTCCCCGACGACCTCGCGCGTGCGATCGCGCGAGCCATCGTCGACGACGATCAGCTCGTAGCGCTCGCCGGTGCGATCCATGTACTCCGTGATCGCGGCGAGCGAGGGAGCGATGCGTCGCTCTTCGTCGTACGCGGGGACGATGATCGATAGCGCGGGTTGGGTCATGGCGATCCTCTGTTCAAGCGATGGGCCGGGCGCGACGCGCTCCGGTGCGGCGCGGACCTCGACGAGCGAAGGCGCCGGCCCGCAGGTGCAGGCGCGCGCCTGCAGCGTCAGTGCGGAGCGAACGCCGCCACGCGCTCGGCGAACATCACGACGACGGGCTCGGAGTAGGACCGGAACGGCAGCGTCACCCTCGTGTAGCGCCGCTTGAGGCGCCCCTCGATCTCGCCGAGCCGATCGCGCTTGACGATGATGACGTCCTCGATGCCCGTGACGAACCAGCTCACGCGCGGGTAGCGCTTCAGCACGTACGGGAGCGGCCACAGGTTCGGATCGTCGACGCCGATGCGGATCCGCCGCACGCCGACCTTCTTCGCCGCCGCGTCGATCGCGCCCATCCACCGTGCGAATTCGGGCGCGGTGTGAACGTACGCGAGGTCCTCGTCCGCGGCGTCGGGGTGGACGAACGACGAGCGCACCGAGATCGTCGCGATCAGCGCGAGCGCGCCGACACCGGCGAGCGTCGCCCAGCGCGCTCCGATCCGCTTCGCGATCGCGACGGCGCCGACGCCCGCGGGTACGACGAGCAGCGCGAGCCAGCTCGTCGGCAGCCACGGCATCTTGTAGGCGATCAACGAGTACCCGCCGGCGAGCACGAAGCCGACGATCGCGAAGCCGCGGACGACGCGATGCTTTCGCGCGGCGATCGCGCCGGTGGCGGCGAGCACGTAGAGCACGAGCTCGTACCGCAGGCCGAGCTTCGCGTAGTAGAGGAAGGGCTTCGTGTGCCCGGACGTCTCGCCGGTGTCCTGCCACAGCGCGAACGCGCGGAGCGACCGGCCGATCGCCGCGCTCGTTCCGTCGGGCGAGCGGAATCCGCCGGTGAACGCGACGACCCAGATCGCGCCGAACACGCCGAGCATCGCGGCCGCGATCGCGAGCGTGCGCGCGCTCGGGCGCGGCAGCCGGCGCGCGATCGCGACCTCGACCACGAGCCACACGAGGACCGCGATCGCGAACAGGATCGCGGTCTCCTTGGTGACGAACATGCCCGCGACCGCGGCCGCGCCGCCGACGAGCCACGCCGCGTGGTGGCCGCGCGACCGCGCCGCACACACGCACGCGCCGAGACCGAGCGCCGCGAGCAGCGTCTCGTGGATCGCGTAGCGCGCGTAGTAGACGAGCGTCGGGCTGGTCGCGAGGAGGACGCACGCGATCGTCGCCGGCACGAGCCCGATCTGCCGGCGCAGCGCGAGCGGCAAGAAGCACATCAGCGCGCCGATCACCGCCGCCGGGATCCGCAGCGCCTCGAGTCCGAAGCCGAGCGCGCCGCGCGCCGCGTACAGCAGATAGAAGTACAGCGGGCCGTGATAGTTCTGCGGGTCGTACGCGTAGTAGCCACCGTGGGCCCGCATCTGTTCGACGAACCAGCCGTTGACGCCCTCGTCGTGATGCGGAGCTCGCAGCTCGAGCTCCCACAGGCGAAGGCCGAACGCGAGGAGGGCGATGACGGCGACGAGGGCGATCGCGAGAATCGGAACACGCTTGCGCATGCGGGCGAGCACTGCAGGCGGTGCACCAAACGGCGATGGCGCCAACCCCGTCGTGGGTGATGGCGCCATCGCTCGTGTGCAGGCTGGAGCCTGCAGGTGCAGGCGGCGGGTGTCAGTGGCCGGGCGTTCCCGTCGGGGTCGGCGTCGGCGACTGGCTCGGCGACGGCGACGGGGTCGGGGTCTGGCTCGGCGACGGCGACGGCGACTGGCTCGGCGACGGCGTCGGCGTCGGGCTGCCGGTCGGCGTCGGGGTCGGCGTCGTCGGCGTCGGCGTGGGCGTCGGACGGCACTGCGGATGGACGTTCGGGCACGTGATGCTGGTGACGTCGCTCGAGGTCGTGACGGCCTTCGAGAGGCAGCCGTGGCCCGAGTTGCCCTTCGCGATCTGGTTGCGCGTCGCGCACGTGTACCAGGGCGACCAGTCGGTGTTGAAGATGTAGCCGTCGCAGTAGTAGCGGAACTGCTCCTTGAACGTCAGCGGCACTTCGACCTTCGCGTTGTGCATGCCGATGACCTTCCAGTCGGACTTCGAGTGGTTGCAGCCCGGCACGTTCAGCGTGTGCGCGTAGCTCGCCTGCTCGGACTCCGTGCTGGTCGTGGTGCGACCGCCCTTGAAGTTGACCGAGCCCTTGATGCCGAGCTCGCCGAGCATCAGCGTGTTCACCTTCGCGGTGACCTCGACGCCGACGCCGACCTCGAACGCGACCGCGATCGCGTCGGTCTTGGTGTACGTGACGTTGTGCGTGTCGGAGGCGGTGACCGCCGGCGCGGTCATGCACGCGTTCACCTCGAGCGTGTCCGTCTTCATGACGTTGGGCGTGTAGTTCTGCGTGACTTTCGCGGGACCGGACACGTCCCAATCGATGTTGCGCTTCTCGTACGTGTACGAGTAGCCGTTCCTCTCGCAGAACTGCTGGAACGTCTCGCCACCGACGGTGAGGTCGTGGCACTCGGCGTACGCGTCGCGAGCCGCGACCGCGACGAGCGACGTCGTGATCGCGAACAGAGCAAGCTTGTTGATCGACATGTGATGTTCTCCTCGATGAATCAGTGGACGTCGTTGGGGTTGGTGAGGTCGCCGTAGCGTCCGGCGTAGTTCACGTCGTGCGTGTCGTCGAAGCGGATCAGGCGCTCGAGCATCTGCTGCGCGCGATCGAACTCTGCCTCGACCTTCAGCGCGGTGACGCTCATGTTGAGCGCGCTGCCGATCGTCGACACGTCGAGGTCCGGCTCCGCACCTTCGTCGCCGAGCATCGGCAGGAGCTGGTCGAGCGCCTCGTCGGTCCGGTTCGCGATGAACAGCCCGGTGCCGAGGTTGTACGCGTAGAGCGCCGACCACGCGTCCTTGTCCGCCGGCTCGTTCGCGATCAGCGCGGCGACGAGCGCATCGCGCTTCTCGACGTCATCGACCGTGACGCCATCGCGGACGTCGACCTGCGCGCCGTTGATCGCGCGCAGATACGCGAGGCGGCTCGGCTGGATCAGGCCGTCGAGCAACGCGAGCTCCGCGAGCGCCTCGCCGTAGCGCCCCGTCTTGTTGAGCGAGTTGACGAGCGCTTCGCGCATGCCCGCGTGCGTGAACACCTCGGAGCCGAGCAGGTCCGCGAGCTGATCGGCGACCGCGGCGTCGACCGACATCAGGTACGAGCGCTCGGCGTCGACCATCGCCGCGTCGCCGTTGTACGAGGCGGCCGAGAACGTGTCGGACCAGCGCGTGCCGATCTGCTGCAGCGTGGACTCCTCGACGGTGTTGTCGGGTTCCTCTGCCTGCGTGGAGCAGGCCGCCGAGGCGAGCAGGCCGCTCGTGAAGAGTGCCGCGACGAGGCGGCCGAGAATACGTCGTGAACGAAGAAGCATGATGTTCTCTCCCCAAGAATTGGTTTGCGGCGAGCGACTGGTGCAGCCGACATGCCGCGAACGACCGCGCTCGGAGCACGAATGGGAGCGCGAGGGTGCAGGCCCGCGCCTGCAGCTCGAAGGCGCGCGCCTGCAGCATCGCGATCGCGTGGGCCGTGCGGACGTGGCGTTGCGAGGGCGCGCGCGTTGCACCGCGATCGCGCATGACCAAATCGATCTTGATCGCGTTCACGTTGTTCGCGGGATGCATGAATGTAGAGCTCGAATCGTCCGAGCAATCGATCGCGATGGCTCCCGGCGATGCGATGCCCGGCGACTCGCAGATGGACGCGCCCGCGATGGACGCGCCCGCGATGGACGCGCCCGCGATGGACGCGCCCGCGATGGACGCGCCGGCGATGGACGCGCCGGCGTTCTCGAAGACGACGACGAACAACCAGGCGAAGACGCAGTGGCAGCTCGCCCGCGAGACATTCCTCTCGCCGCCGTCGAAGGGTGACCAGATCAGCGATCGGGGCGCGCTCGAGGCGACCAAGCTCCCCGCCAACCCCGCGGTCGCGAACCGCACGATGGCGATCGGCGGCACGTGCGTGAAGGTGTCGAACGCGCCCGATGGCTATCTCGTCGGAAGCTCCGGCGCGGAGGGCTGCATCATCGCGGTGATCGTGACCTGCGATGGCACCGCGTACGCGTGTCACTTCACGGCGACCGACGACGCGAAGGCGACGCTCGCGCAGCTCGGACCGTTCGGCGCGTGCGCGCATGCGGCGATCGCGGGCGGCACCAACGAGGGGCCGTCGAACATCACGCTGCAGCAGGTGCTCGCGGAGCTCGATCGACAGGAGGTCACGATCGACGGCATCCTCGACCGCATCGGCGTCTACTGGGACGGCGAGAACAACCGGTGGGTGTACGGCCCGCTGGAGGTTCCGTCGCAGAACCGATGACGCGTGATAGCCTGGGCCCGTGGCTCGCGAGCTACTGCCCGACGAGACCGTGGCGAACTGGAGGATCGTGCGCCGCCTCGCCGACGGTGGGTTCGGCACGGTCTACGAGGTCCGTCACATGACGACCGCACGGAGAGCAGCGCTCAAGGTGCTGCACGCGCACCTCGTCGCGGAGCCGGACATCCTCGCGCGCTTCGATCGCGAGATCCGCGTGATCGAGCGCGTGCGGCATCCAAACGTCGTCGAGCTCGTCGACGCGGGCTTCTTCATCGACGGACGTCCGTACCTGTGCATGGAGCTGCTCGACGGGACAGAGCTCGCGGCGCTCATCGAGACGCGAGGGCGCATGTCGCCGCGCGACGCGCTCGTCGTGCTCCAGCCGCTGTGCGAGGCGCTCAGCTGCGCGCACGATCAGGGCGTGATCCATCGCGACGTGAAGGCCGCGAACGTGTTCGTGTGCACCGACGGGCGCGTCGTGCTGCTCGACTTCGGCATCGCGAAGCTGTCCGACGCGCTCGCACCGGAGCTGACCGCGACGCAGCAGTCGATCGGAACGCCGTCGACGATGGCACCGGAGCAGATCTACGGCCGCGCCGTCTCGCCGCGCACCGATGTCTACGCGCTCGGTGCCCTGCTGTTCCACATGGTCACGGGACGACAGCCGTTCGAGGACGCGTCGCCGACGATGACGCAGTACCTGCACCTGCACGCACGGCGCCCCAAGGCATCGGCGCTCGCGTCGGTCCCCGCCGGGCTCGACGACGTGATCATCCGCGCGATGTCGATCAAGCCCGACGATCGCTTCGCCGACGTGAGCTCGCTGCTCGCGGCCGTGCGATCCGCGCTCGCCGAGTCACCCGCTGCGCCGGCGAGCGATGCGAGACGCAGCGCGATCCTCGTCGCGGCGTCGACGGCGGATCCCGTCGAGCACGACGCGGCGCTGTTCGACGACCTCGAGGGCCTGCTCCCCGCCGCGGAGCGATGGCTCGCCGGACGCGCGTATCAGCTCGGGCTCGAGCTGGGTGCGAGCGCCGTGTTCGTCCATGCTCGCGCGACGGCGGACGAAGCGATCGCCGACGCGCTCGCGCTCGCCGATCACCTCGCGGTGCGTCCGGCGCGCGATGAACGCGTTCGCGTCGGCGTGTGCGTGCACGCGGGCACCGACGTGCTGCGACTCGAAGCGTGGAGCGTGCCCGATCGCTTCGAGGGCGTCTGGGTCACGAGCGCCGCGGATCCGACTTCGCCGTCGACGAAGCGCGTGAAGGCCTAGCTCAGGGGCGCCGGGCGGATGCTCGTGATGTGAAGGCTCGACTCCGGGCTCGTCACGATCTGCACGCGATCGCCTTCGTGAAACCGAGGGATGAGCTCCGCCGGCCCCTGGAACATCAGGTCGGCGAGGTTCACGACGTCGAGATCTTCGCCTTCTTCGTCGGTCGCGCGCTCGATGTCGAGCTGGATCTTCGCGACCTGCCGCGTGGTCACGTTCTGAAACCTCGCGGCAAGCGTGTGCAGCTCGATGCTGCGGATGGTCCCCACCACCCGCATGCCTTCATCGCTGCCCATGGGCACATCATACGCGTGTTGCGTTAGCTGCGCGATGGACGGGCGGGCGCTCCCGCGATCGCGATCCCGTTCATCGCGCGGGCCGCATAGATCGCGTCTTCATCACCGACGCTGACAACATCGTGGTCGCTGTCGAGCGGCCTCACGACTTCGTCGCCCGCGCGATAGATCACGCCGGTCTGCTTGTCCTGGATCGCACCTGCGAGAATGAGCGACACCTCCTCACCCATGTGTGTGTGGTGAGGGAACGAGGTGCCCGGCGCGAGACGAACGAAGCCGCAATCGGCGGCGGCGTAGGCCGGACCGCCATCGAAGTGCACCAGGCCAAGTCCCGGCATCGCGTGTTCCCACGATGCTTTGCGCTCCATGAGACCGAGCAGCTCCCGCGCCCGATCGACCGTCACGTCGAAGAGCTGGGCGAGCCGCGCGGTGAATTTTTCGAAGCGGCTCTCACCAATCGAGGCCATCAGACGCGCCTTCACCTCGGGGTCTGGGGTAACCGGTCCGGCGTTCAGATCGATCAGCCCGCTTGCCGTGTCCTGGTAGGCGGCCAGCTCGATCGCGAGCGTCGGGTCGTTCGCGATCGCGGCTTCGACCCGTGTCGCCTCGTTGTCTTCGAGAACGCCGAGCGCATAGAGCGGCAGCAGCTCCCTGATATCCGCGCGATCTGCGCTCATGTCGCCTCCTTCGGTCCGACCTGAGCGCGGAGGCGTTCGAGCCCCGCGGCGATCCGCGACTTCACCGTACCCACCGGGATCGAGACGCGCGCCGCGATCTCGGTGCAGGACAAGCCCTCGAAATAGGCAAGCTCGAGGACCTTGCGTTGCTCGGGTCCCAGCTCGGCCAGCGCCGCCCGCACCCGCGAGTGATCCGGGCTCGGCGTAACCGTCTCGTCGACAACGACCTCCAAGCCTGCGTCACCGGCATTCCGGGAGACACGTGCAGACTTCTTGAGGTCGAGGGCTCGGCTGCGCATACGAATCGCAAGCCAGGTACGAACGCGACCGCGCTTCGGATCGAAGTCTTTTGCCGCTCTCCAGGCCTCGAGGAACACATCGTGAAGGAGGTCTTCTGCTTCCCGGCGCTCGCGGACGATCCTCAGTGCGAGTCCGAGGAGGATCCCCGAGTGGCGCTCGTAGAGATCGGCCAGCGCCCCCCGGTCGCCCTCCGCCATCCGCGCGACGAGGGCGGCGTCGAGATCGGCGTCGGCGTCCTTGGGCGGCCCTCCCACGAACGCACCGTACCACGCCTTTGGTCCCAATCCCGCCCGTGCTACGTAGCTGGGCCGTGCTGTCCGGTCTTCGCGATGCCATCCGAGCAGAGGCGAACGATCGAACCTGGTCGCAAGGTGTCACGCTCGCGCGCGATGGCCGCGTGGTCGGACGCGCCGAGCGTGGTGACGAGCTCGAGCTCGAGGTGCGCGTTCCCGGACGACCCACGCCGTTCGAGGTGATCCTCAATCCGAAGCACTCCGAGTGGGAGTGCACCTGCACCAGCCGCGAGGCCGTGTGCTCGCACGTGGTGGCGGCGGTGATCGCCGCAGAGCAAGCCGACGGCGAGCTGCCGCAATCGGCGATCGCGAGCGTGCCGCTGCGCTACGTGTTGTCGCCGGATCCGGCGGGCATCGTCGTCGAGCGCCAGCTCGTGCGCGGCGAGAAGACCGAGCCGCTGCGCGGGGCCTTGATGTCACTCGTCGGTACGGGCAAGGCCGGCCACATCGCCACGATCGAGGCGGATCTCGTCGCGGATCCGATCCTGATGGCGCGCAAGGGACCGATCAGCGGCGAGCGCCTCGACCGCCTGCTCGGCGTGCTCGCCGATGCCCGCGACGTTCGCTGGAGAGACGAGCCGATCACGACGAGCGCGGATCCGATCATGCCGCGTGCCATCGTCGAGGACGCGCCGCACGGCGTTCGCGTGAAGATCGAGGCGGATCGCGGCGTGCGCGAGGTCGTCGCGCTCGGTGTCGTCCGCACGACGGACAACGTGCTGCGTCCGATCGGCGCGACCGATCTCAGCGGCGCGCGGCTCGAGAAGCTGCCGCAGGTGTTCGACGTCCCGCGCTCCGCGTTCGCCGAGCTGATCGGCAAGACGCTTCCGGCGCTCGCGGCGCGCATCGACGTCGACGTGCGCGCGAAGGCCCTGCCGCAGCTCGGCCAGCGCGAGCAGCCGCGCATGAGCTTCGAGGTCGAGCAGCAGGGCGATCGCCTGCTCGTGTTCCCGACGCTCGTCTACGGCGATCCGCCGCGCGCGCGTGTCGACGGCTCGACGCTCGTGCACCTGAACGGCGCCCTGCCCGTTCGCGATCAGGACGCCGAGCGCCGCCTCGTCCATCGCCTGCGCGACGAGCTGAACCTCGTGCCCGGTCGCCGCGTCGAGCTGCAAGGTCGCGAGGCGTTCAGCATGCACAACGCGCTCGCCGCGTGGTTTCGCACCGACGCGCGCGCGGCGAACGCGACCAAGGCGGTTCCGCTCGAGGCATCGATCCGGATCGATGGGAGCTCGTTCGACGTCACGCTCGGCGCCGGCGGCAAGTCGGCCAACATCGGCGCTGCGCTCCGCGCGTGGCAATCCGGCATCGACCTCGTGCCGATCGAAGGCGGCGGCTGGGGCCGCGTTCCGATGAGCTGGTTCGATCAGCACGGCGAGCGCGTCGCCGACCTGCTCGCGGCGCGCGGCGAGGACAACAAGGTCCCGATGTACGCGCTCCCCGATCTCGCGCGCCTCGCCGCCGATCTCGACGAGCCACCGCCGCCGGAGCTCGACAAGCTCAAGCCGCTCCTCGACGGCTTCACCGGCATCCCCGTCGCGAACGCCGCGAGCGGCTTCGTCGGCGAGCTGCGCCCCTACCAGCAGCGCGGCGTCGACTGGCTCGTGTTCTGCCGCGAGGCCGGCCTCGGCTGCGTGCTCGCCGACGACATGGGTCTCGGCAAGACGATCCAGGCGCTCGCGGCTCTCCCGTCGCCAAACGTGAAGTCCGGATCCTCCACCTCGGGCCCCGCGCGCGGCAAGCACAAGACGCTCGTCGTCTCGCCCACGAGCGTCCTGTTCAACTGGCTCGTCGAGATTCGCAAGTTCCGTCCCGACCTGGCGGTCGCGACCTATCACGGCGCGCGCCGCGCGCTCGACACGACCGCGGACGTGGTGCTCACGAGCTATCCGATCCTGCGCAACGACACGGATGTCCTCGGCGCCGTGACGTGGGACGCCGTGATCCTCGACGAGAGTCAGACGATCAAGAACCCCGACTCCCAGGTCGCGCGCGCCGCGTACAAGCTCAAGGCGAACTGGCGCCTGACGCTCTCCGGTACGCCGATCGAGAACCGCCTCGACGAGCTGTGGTCGCAGCTGCACTTCACGAACCCGGGTCTCCTCGGCGGCCGCACCGACTTCGCCGACCGCTGGGCGCAGCCGATCGGCGACGGTGACTCCGGTGCCGCCGCGCGCCTCCGCGAGCGCATCCGGCCCTTCGTGCTCCGCCGCATGAAGACCGAGGTCGCGCGCGAGCTGCCGCCGCGCACCGACGCCGTCATGTACGTCGAGCTCGACGAGGCCGAGCGCGTCGTCTACGACACGATCCGCGCGGCGACCCAGCGCGAGATCGTCGCGATGCTCGAGCAAGGCAAGGGCATCATGGCCGCGCTCGAGGCGCTCCTCCGCTTGCGGCAGGCGGCGTGTCACTCGGCGCTGCTGCCGAACGCGATCCGTGGCGGCGAAGCGCCGCAGACCTCGACGAAGACCACGCGACTCCTCGAGGCGCTCGAGGACGCGGTCGCCGACGGTCACCGCGCGCTCGTATTCTCGCAGTGGACCTCGCTCCTCGATCTCCTCGAGCCGCACCTGACGGCGGCCCGCATCCGGTTCACGCGCCTCGACGGATCGACGGTCGATCGCGGCGCCGTCGTCGGCGAGTTCCAGGCCGAGGACGGACCGCACGTCATGCTGCTCTCGCTCAAGGCGGGCGGCACCGGCTTGAACCTCACCGCCGCCGATCACGTGTTCCTCGTCGATCCCTGGTGGAACCCCGCCGTCGAGGATCAGGCCGCTGATCGCGCGCACCGCATCGGACAGGACAAGCCGGTGATGGTGTACCGCATGGTCGCGCGCGACACCGTCGAGGAACGCATCCTCGAGCTCCAGGCGAAGAAGCGCGCGCTGGCGGACGCCGCGCTGTCGGATGCGGGCGGCGCCGCCGCGATCACGCGCGAGGATCTGCTGGCGCTGCTATCGTAGGCGCGTGCTGACGGGCGCTTTGATCGGCTGTGCGGTCGCGATCGCGATCATGTTCATGAACAGGAGCCAGGCGAAGTCGGGGACCGGCTTGCCCGGCGAGATCGAACAGAAGATGCGAGGTCAGGGGCCGATGAACCTGAAGCAGATCTCCGTCCTCGTCGGGAAAGACTCGTTCATGGGACGCGGAAAGGTCGCGCAGGCGCTCGCGGGCCTGCAGAGCACGGGAAAGGTCAAGGTGACGCCCGCGCCTGCCGGGACGCCGCAGCTCCAGAAGGTCGACCACATCACGTACGAGATCGTGTGATGCGCACCTGGATTCGACTCGTCGCGATCGCCGTCGCGCTCGTCGCGTGCAAGGACAAGGCGACCCCGTCGAGGCCGCCGCCCGCGCCGACCACCGTCGTCGCCGATGCGAGCGCGGTTGCACCGAAGCGATCGTCCGAGGTTCGCGCAGATCCGCGCGTCGAGCTGCTCTCCGTCATCTGCCGGCTCGCCGGATTCGAGGAGTACAACCGCGCGAAGGGCACGGCGTACCTCGTCGCGGTCGACGCCGCGTTCGCACCGTACGCGAAGCACGCGGCCGTCACGCGGATCCGCACGCTGCGCGGAAGCAGAGGCATCGGCTTCGATGCACCGATGCTGTTCGCGGTGCACCTCGACGACGACCTCGCGCTCGTCAACGGCGACGAGCTCGCGACCATCGATAAGCGCTGGACGGGCGTCGACGCGGCGGCGCTCGCGACCGACGTGAAGGCGTTCGCCAAGGACAGCGGGTTCGAGGCGTTTCGCGCGAAGCACGCCGAGTACCACGCGTCGCTCGTCACGACGCTCGAGGGCGTGATCGCCAAGGAGGACGCGGTCGCGTGGTTCGATCGCGTATTCGGGCCGGCCGAAGCGTCGTTCGTTGTCGTGCCCTCGCCGATCGCGGGCACCATGAACTTCGGTCCGCGCGCGACGGCGGCCGATGGCAAGCAGCACCTGTATCAGGTGCTCGGGGTCGGTTCGAAGACGGGCACCATCGAGGTCGACGAGCAGCTCGTCGGCTTGCTCGTTCACGAGATGGCGCACTCGTACATCAACCCGGCGTTCGCGAAGCACGAAGCGGAGCTCGCGACATCGGCGTCGAAGGTGTTCTCGCTGGTCGAGAAGCAGATGCGCGCGCAGGCGTACGCGACCTGGCAGATCATGGTGAACGAATCGGGCGTGCGCGCGGTGGTCGTGAACTACATGCGCGAGAAGCACGGCGACGCGGCCGGTGCGCGCGCCGCTCGCGCCGAGCAGCGCCTCGGCTTTCTGTGGATCAACGAGCTCGCCGAGGTGATGCGCCAGATCGCGATGAGCAGCGACCGCGACCTCGAGAAGCACATGCCCGCCATCGTCGAGTTCTGGGACAAGCTCGCCGAGAGCTACGCGAACGGACTGCCGCTCGTGCCGTTCCGCGGGCCGGTCGATGCCGTGCATCAGCGCGATCCGATCTGGGTCGTGCCGGCGAACGCGCAGGTCGCGGGCTACGCGCGCATGATCCACGATCGGCTGAACAAGACGAGCCCGGTCGTCGTCGCGAGCGAGACCACGCTGCGCGAGACCCGCGGCAAGGACCTCGTCGCGTACGGCACGCCCGCGGACAACCCGGTGATCGACTTCGTCGCGCGCTCGGCGCGCTGGAAGATCGCGAAGGACTCGATCATCCTCGGCGACAAGACGTTC
This sequence comes from uncultured Kofleriaceae bacterium, assembly GCA_964617845.1. Classification (GTDB taxonomy): domain Bacteria; phylum Myxococcota_A; class Polyangia; order Haliangiales; family Haliangiaceae; genus JABFXX01. Next base: position 33,023 of record CAZUAR010000043.1, read on the forward strand.
ACCGGGCCGGGCCTGGTGTTGATCGCGTGCTGGTACCTACGCGACTCGCCGTCGAACGGGGTGGCGGTCTACGCGGCGCCCGACGCGGCGAGCCTCGTCGGCATCAACAACGTGCGCCACGGAATGAACGACTGGCTCGTCGCGCGCAAGCAAGGCGCCGTGTTCGCGATCCTCGGCGCGGGCGACTTCCCGCGCGGCCTCGACGACATGTGGATGCTACCGGGCGAGACCTCGACCGCGCCGCCGCTCCCCGGAGCCGCACCGAAGTGACGAGCGCGAGAGCTACGGCTGCTACGTGAAGTCGACCATGACGTCGTTCAACGTACCGTCGAGTGCGTAGTCGACGAGGATCGCGATCCCACCGCGCTCCCACGTCAGCATGATCTCCTCCTCGTCGGTCTCGCGCTTCGCCGGTGCACCGAGGAGCGCCGTGACCTCGGCTTCGTTCGGCGCCGCGCCGCGGCGCTCGCCCCACGTCCAGTGCGCCAGGATCTCCGGCGAGAAGAAGATGCTCCACCCCGTGATGCGGCCCGACTTCGTCACGCTCAGCTGCAGCCCGATCTGGTCGTAGAGCACGCCGTTCTTGTCCCTTCGCGTCGGCGTGCCGAGGCGGCGCTCGATCGTGTCGCGCGTGTCCTCGCGTCCGAGCTCGCACACGGTGCCGCGGGCGAGGTCGACATGCGGGACGATCTGCGCGGGCGTGCGCGGCTTCTCGCGACCGAATCCGAACAGGCCCATGTCAGGTCAGCGGTGAGAGCCGGAGGATCTTGCCGTGCACGTCGCCGCTCGCGTCGTCGATCGCCGGATCGATGAACAGCCGGGTGACCGCGGTGTTGCGCAGCCCGGACAGGACGTCGTCGGTCATGAGCGCGCCCGCATCCATTCCGACCGCGAACAGCTCTTCACCGTTGCCCATCGCCTTCGCGAAGGTCTCGGCCGCCTGGCCGGTCGAGAACAGAAAGCCGTAGGGCCGGCGGCACCACATGTCCTGACCGTTCGAGGTCAGGTACCAGATCCGCGGTGGCAGCAGCTCGATCAGCTGCTGCATGGTGACGTCCTCGCTCATGGACGGCACACTGCCATATCCGGCGAGCCCGTGCCTCTCACGATCTCACGTGATAGCGTCCGCGCATGAAGCGCCTCGCCTTCGTAGTGATCCTCGCCGCATGCGGCCCCGGCGTGAAGGGCGGTCCATCGATGAACAACAAGATGGGCGCACAGGGATACGACGCGCCGACGTCGACGGTGGTCTCCCAGGACATCCTCGCGCGCGAACCGGTCGCCAACACGGCGCAGGTGAAGCACATCCTGATCTCGTGGGCGGATCTCGCCGACGCCTTCGGCGGTCGCCAGGACGAGCGCGCATCCAAGCGCACGATGGCCGAGGCCGAAGCGCAGGTGAAGTCGCTCGTCACGCAGCTCAAGGCGGGTGCGGACTTCGATCTGTTGATGAAGGAGTGGTCCGAGGACAAGGGCAGCGCGCAGAACGGGCGCCCGTTCACGGTGACGCCGGATGCGCAGCTCGTGATCGAGTTCCGCCAGCTCTCGCTGCGCCTCAACCCGGGCGAGATGGGCGTGTGTCAGTCCGACTTCGGCTTCCACATCATCAAGCGCATCGAGTAGCTCAGAGGCGCAGCGTCGTCCCGAGCAGACCGCGCACTTCGAACGGCTCGCCGTCGATCCCCACCTGCACCTCCGCGTTCGTGCTCACGCGGCCCTCGGTCCACACCGCGCGCACGCCGCCGATCACGCGATTCTCGCCGTCCTCGCCGACGGGCACACCGCCGATCACCCGCGCGCCGACGCCGAGCGCGCGCGCGAGCGTGACATCGGCCTGCGCGCTCCACGTGATCTCCGAGAGGTTCATGGGATCGACGAGCGCGCCGTTTCGCGTGTGGTGCGAATGCTCGCCGCCGCCGAGTGCACGGCCGTAGCCCACCATGCCGATCAACGTCGTGCGCTCGAACATGTAGACGCCCCACACCGACGGCATCGCCATCACGTGCCCCATCCCGAGTCCGTCGCGCTGCGAGCCCGTCGGCAACGACATGGCGAGTGCGACGCCCGTGCTCGCGGGGTGCCCGCCGGCGAGCTGCACCTGGCCATCGACGACCACGTCGCCGGGTCCGTACTTCACGGCGCCGTTCGAGGTCAGGCGATAGAGCGACGCGTTCGCACCGACCGACACCGTGCCGCGCGAGTAGCGCACGGCGGGCGTGATGCCCTGGTAGTCGCCGAGGAAGAACTGGTTGTGATATCGCGCCGCGACGAGCGATACGCTCGCCGCGATCTCGGTGGCGCCGCTGTGGGACACGTGTGCGCCGTGGTCGTGGTCCGCGTGCGCGAGCGCCGGAACGGCGGCGCATAGGACCAGAGCGCGGAGCACGCCTCGTTGTACCAGGCGGATCACTTTTGATGTGTGGTGAATAACCGCAACACGCGTCGCGTTCCCGGCGAGATGCAGGGACTCGAGCGTCCGATGTTTCGTCGAAGGCGTCGCTGGGCCACGATCGCGATCGCAGTCGCGGTCCCAGCGCATCTCGCTGCGTTGTACGCGCTACTCGCCCGTCCGGATCGAGTGACATACAGCGTGCGTGTCGAGACCATCGACACCAAGAGTGTCATCCACCTCCCGGCGCCGCCGATCGTGGTGACGCAGCCGGCGCCCGCGGTCGTGCCGATACCCGCGCAACGCGAGTGTCCCGCGCCGAACCGCAAGGCGCGCACCGCGATCGCCCCCGAGCTCCCCGCGGCCGACCACGTCTACGCGTCGCCGACCAACGCGGACTGGATCGTCGCGTGGAACGACGCATCGATCTACCACTCGTCGAACGGCGGTGCGTCGTTCAGCGAGGTGCTCGTCGCCTCGGGTCGGGTGCACGCTGTCGCGATCGATTGCTTCGGTCACGTGATCGCCGCGCGCGGCACGGAGATCGGCGTGCGCGACGGCGCGAGCGAGATGTGGCACGACCTGCCGGGCATCGAGCTGACCGAGCGCGAGCTCGCGGGATATCCATCCGAGCCCCCGGAGGTCTGGATCATCGGTGGTGGTCCCGACCTCGTCGTCGTCGGGTTCCAGGCGCCGTACGCGGACCATCAGTCCCGCGTCGCGATCAGCCACGACCTCGGCAGATCGTGGGGCTACCGCGATCTCGAGACGGAAGGCTTCGAAGGCACGCACCTCGCGGGTCGCCAATTGCCGGATGGCCGCATCGACCTCGAGGTCGAGATCGTCGACTGCGGTGGTGAGTGGATGAACACGCTGTCGATCGCGAACGGCGAGGTGACTCGCACCGACGGTCCGAACCCCGAGGGCGATCCGACCCGCGAAGAAGAAGCAGCATGGCGCACGAAGCTCCTCGCGCGCGAGACGTGGCGCGATACGCACGTGTCGACCGACGCCGCGGGCCGGCGCTGGGGTCTCGAGTGCGGCGGGCATGTCGCGATCCTCGCAACGGGCCAGGCTCCCAAGTGCCCGGACGGCGGAGGCAACGAATGAGGACCGACGAGAACCCGAGCCCGTCATCGAGCACGACATCGAGCACGTCCTCGAGCACGTCATCGAGCGCGAGCCCGGCATCGAACACGAGCCCGTCATCGAGCACAAGCCCGTCATCGAGCGCGACCGCGTCATCGAGCGCGGGCCCGGCATCGAGCACGTCCTCGCTCACGCGCCCACGCGTGGCGCGGCGCAAGCGATGGGCGCGTGTCGCCATCGCGACCGTCCTTCTCGCGCAGGCGGCGGCGCTGGTGGTCGCGCTGTCGCGCACACCGACGACGCACGTGGTGACTCGCGTGGAGCACACGCGAACGACCGAGGTGATCGCGATTCCATCGCCGCCGGTGATGGTGCCGTTGCCGGTCGCGGCGCCGCCGAGCGCGACCGACACGCGCACGTGTCCGACGCCGCGCACGGATGCTCCGTCGTTGATCCCGCCGCAGCTCGAGATCGAGCCGACGGGGCTCGCCGTATCACCGACGAACGCCGGCTGGATCGCGGCGTGGAACGAGACGCACGTGTTCGTGAGCACCGATGCCGGGCGCACGTTCCGTCGCGTGCTCGACGGAGACGGCCGCGTGCACGCGGCGCAGTTCGATTGCTTCGGTCACGTGATCGTCGCGCGCGGTGCTCGGATCGGGATCGCGGAGGGAGCGCGAGAGACGTGGCGCGATATTCCGGGGCTCGATCTCGGGAACCTCGACGATATCGGCTACGACGACATCACGCTGATCGGCGGGGGGCGCGACGTGATCGTCCTCGGCTCGTCGCCGAGTCGCGAGGAGCTCGGCAACGAAGGCCGCGCACGCATTGCAGTGAGCCGCGATCTCGGAGCGAGCTGGGCGTATCACTCCCTCTCCGAGTACAGCACCGGAGGCGAATCGGCCGCCGGTGTCCAGCGCGCGGACGGCACGATCCTCGTCGGAACCGCGATCCCGGATTGCATGTCGGAGGACCTGTCGTGGATCGAGATCGCGCCGGACGGCACCGCGAAGACACACTGGCACCAGATCTACGGCGTCGCGTTCCAGTTCTGGGGCGACTCGATCCTGTCGAGCTACGGCCGTCGAGCGCTCGCGGCGCCCGAGGACGTGCACTGGTCGGCGTATGCCGACGAGGCGTACTACGGCATCCCGATCCCCGCGCCGTATCCGGTGTTCGTCACGGCGGAGAAGGCGGGGCGGCTCGTCGGCACGAAGCTGCGCGAGTACTCGTGGAAGCTCGAGGGCGAGCAGATGCAGATGGATCCCGCGGGACGCTTGTGGAGCATCTCGTGCGGGCGGCTGTGGATCGCGCGCGATCGGGCGAGCGGCTACTGCACGGCGCCCGAGGGTGCCTAGGCCGGCGACTCGATCGCCTGGCCCGAGCGCACGATCGAGCGGCGCAGCCGGCGCAGCGCGACGTGATCGAGCGTGAGGATCACGAAGCTGATCACGCCGCCGAGCGCGAACATCGCGAACGCGACGTGCGTGAGGTGCGTGACCGCGAGGAACACCGCGAGCCACGCGATGAAGTCGCGGCGCACGATGTACGGGGCGTACGTCGCGAGCCACGCGATCGGCTTGGGCAGCGGCTTGGTCGGCACGATCGCCTTCGCGGCCGCGGGGCGCAGGCGCACCGTTCCTGGTTGCGTGCCCGGCACGGCTTCGAAGCGACCGACGTAGTCCTGGCTGTTGGCCGAGCCGACCGCGACGATGATGTTGTAGTAGATGCAGTACATGCACCACGAGTAGGTGCCGATGCTGATCCACACGGCGAGGAGCCATGGATCGATGCCGATGTCGCCGAAGAAGTTCCGGCCGAAGTGGAGATGGCAGTGGTAGCCGATCGCGACCATGTAGCCGACCGATGACAGCTCGTCGACGACGGTGTCCATCCACGCGCCGAAGCGCGACGACATCAGCTTCACGCGCGCGATCTCGCCATCGCAGCAGTCGACGTACGACGCCGCGAGGATCAGCACCGTGCCCGCGATCACCCGCGTGAAGCTCGCCGAGAACGTCAGGTAGCAGCCGATCGCCACCATCAGCGCGACGATGCCGCTGACCTGGTTCGGCGTGATCGGCGTCCACACGAGCAAGCGCGTGAGCGGGAACGAGACCGGCCGGTACAGGTAGCGCGTGATCGCGTTGTCCTGCGGCTTGATCAGGATCCGGTACAGCAGCTTGTGTGCGGCCGCGCGCTCGGCGGGCGTCGCGATCGAGTGACGTGCGATCTCGCCGTGCGCGATGCGCGCGGGGTTCGCGACGAACGATGCGGTGTCATCACCGCGCGCGATCGCCGCGGCGGCCGCGCGTGCGTGATCGCTGACGACGAGGTACGCGCCGGCGAAGTCGTCGTCGGGACCGACCGCGATCGCGGCACCGCGCACGAGCGCATCGCCGACGTGATCGATCAGCGGCTCGACGAGCGGCGTGTGCACGAGCTGGTTCGCGCGAATGACGAGCAGCGCGTGATCCGCGCGACGCCACGACACGACGCGCGCGCGATCGTCCGCGTTCTCGACGACGAGCACCCGTTGCGCGCCGACCTTGCGCGCGACGCGACGCGCGCGCTCGTGTGCCTCGAGTCCGGCGATCTTGACTCGCGCCAGAGGATCGTCAGCGAGGACGATCGCGTCGAAAGGCACCACGCGAAACTTCTACATGGTGAGGACGGTGACCGCCAAGTGACAGGATTTGGTCGGATTCGCAGCGCTCCCGCGCGCGATCTGGTGAAAGTTAAACAGGTATTGGGCCCAAGTGACTGGAATCACGCGAAGCACGCCGCTTGCAGTGCCGGCGGCTCATTCTATGAAGGCAGTTATCCTTGCCGCCGGCTGTGCAACGCGGCTTCGCCCGTACTCCGATGATACGCCGAAGACACTTCTCCCCGTCGGAGGAGTTCCGATCCTGCGCCGGACGATCACCAGCCTGTTGCGCTGTGGTTTCGACCAGTTCGTGATCGGCACGGGATACCTCGAGCACATGGTCCGCGACGCGGTCGCGAGCTGGTTCCCCTCGCTCGACGTCACGTTCGTCTCGAACCCGGACTTCCGGGCCACGAACAACGCGTACTCGCTGATGCTGACGCGCGAGCACGTCGAGAACGATGCCTTCATCCTCCTCGACGGCGATGTCGTGTTCGACGTCGACGTCATCGAGGAGCTCGTCGAGCGCGGCCCCGACTGCCTCGCGGTGCGCTCGGTCGGCGAGATCGGCCTCGAAGAGGTCAAGGTCACCGCGGACGCCGAGGACCGTGTCCTCGCCATCGGCAAGCACGTCCCCGTTCGCTCCGCGATGGGCGAGTCCGTCGGCATCGAGCTGTTCAGCGCGGCGTCGTCGAAGAAGCTGTTCGCGGCGCTCCACGCGCGCGTCGTCGAGCAGAACCTCGTCAACGAGTACTACGAGGCGTCGTTCCAGCAGATCCTCGACGAGGGCTGCACGCTGTACGGCGTCGACATCGGCTCGATGTACGCGACCGAGATCGACACGATCGACGACCTGATGGCGGCCAACGCCCGTCTCGCGCAGCGCCCGGCCTTCGACGTCCGCGTCGACGGCGTGCGCCTCGCTGTGTAATTCAGCTCACTTCCGCTACACCGGCTCGCGACACTGCAAACAGTTCACACCGCTGATGCGGCGAGATCACGGTTCCTGCCAGTGAAATCTCGTTGCCGCGGGAATACTGCCGCGACGATAGTCCCGGCCATGTCGTACTCGGCCTACTTCGCTTTGGCCTTTGCGGTGACGGGTTGTGCGAGCGCTGGGTCGGCGCTCGATCAGTCAGACGCGGGTGGCGGAGGAGGCGGAGGCGGCGATCGCATGGATGCGGGGATGATCACGCCCAACGTCGACGCGGCTCCCCCGATCGACGCGCCGCCGCTCGTCGATGCGCCGCCGGGATGCACGCCGATGACGACGCAGCTCCTGGTCAACGGCAACTTCGACGCACCGACGATGGGCATGGGCTGGACCGCGACGCCGATCAACGCGCAGTACCCGATCGTCACGGCCGACGGCACGCTCAAGGAGACGATGCCGAACATCGCGTGGATGGGCGGCTGGGCGCAGGCAGCGCCGAACACCGACGAGCTGCACCAGGATGTGATGGTCCCCGCAGGGACGACCATGCTGTCCCTCACGGGCTACTACCAGGTGCGCACCGGCGAGCTGTTCGACTTCCTGCCGATCGATCTAATTGATGTCCAACTGACCACGACGACCGGTACGATGCTGGAGTCGGTGCTCGCCCTCGATAACGGCGACAAGACCACCCAATGGACGCCGATCAGCAAGACCTTCGCGATGCCGTACGCCGGGCAGATGGTGCGCCTGCACGTCACGACCGACGGCGACGACACGGACGCGACGTCGTTCTTCCTCGACTCGCTCGCTCTCACCGCCACGCAGTGCCAATGAAGCTCGCGCTCGCCGCCGTGGTGGTCGCCGGCTGCGCGAGCGCCGGAAGCGGGCTGACGGAAGCCGACGCGATGATGGAGGGCAGCGACGCGCCGACGATCGACGCGCCGCCGATGATCGACGCGCCGCCGACGTGCACGACGCCGATGATGGTCAACCTCCTGACCAACCCGGCGTTCGACATGACGCCCGTCGGCATGGGCTGGACCGAGACACAGCTCGACGGCGAGACGATCGTGCGCGGGGATTCGCCGATCGGCGAGGACACCGCGCCGAACCTCGCGTGGATGGGTGGCGTGCCGATCACGAACGGCGTCGACGCCCTCGATCAGGTCGTGATGGTGCCGGCCTCCACGACCGCGATCACGATGTCGGGTCGCTACCAGACGCGCACCTCCGAGACGACGGCAAACCTCGACACGTGTACGGTCGGGATCCAGCCGATGGTCGGCACGACGTACATCGGCCCCACGTTCGACGCGACCAACTCGACGGTGGCGATGGCCTGGACCGACTTCAACGTCACGCTCCCGGCCGCGATGCTCGCGGGGCAGACGGTGCGCATGCATCTCACCAGCACCAGCGGAAACGACACCGGCCCGACGTCGTTCTACATCGATACGCTGACGCTGACGGCGACCTACTGCCCGCCCTGAGCTATCATGGGGAGATGAGTCGATTGGTTCTGCTCGTCGCGTCGCTCGGTGCGTGCGCGACAGCAGGACCCGACGAGCTGCTCCCCGACGCGTCACCCGGCTTCGAGGAGATCACGCAGAGCGCGGATCCGACCTACGCGGCGATCACGCTCTCGCACACGGCGTCGAACGAGATCGCGCAGCACGCGTCGGTCGCGTGTGGAAATCGCGACGGCTCGACGGCGGAGAACAGCTGGTATCGCGTGTTCCGTCTCGCGGACTCGAACATCGGCAGCGGCCTCGTCGTGAACTCGGTGACGTTCGGCGTGCAGGAAGCGTGGGGCTCGCCGGAGATTCGCGTGCAGCTCTCGACGTACGCTGGCGACATCTCGCCGTGGCCCGAGGCGCTCGACGCGGGCTTGCTCACGCCGCTGACCGCGGTCCCGTACACGATCCCCGACACGTTCTCGACGGCGCCGCGCGTGATCACGGTGCCGATCCGCGCGAACGTGCCCGCGCTCTCGCAGCTCGTCGTCGAGATCTGGGCGCCGAGCTACAACGGCAACTATCGCTACTTCTATCTCGGCGGCAACAGCGCCGGCGAGACCGCGCCCTCGTACCTCCGCGCGCCGTCGAGCCTGTGCAACACGCCCGAGCCGCGCACCACGACGGCGCTGGGGTTTCCCGAGTCGAACCTCGTGCTCTCGGTCAGCGGAACGTACTCGCCGCGGTAGACGAGATTGCTCCGCGGGCCGTGCGGGTGTTACCTACGTGGTCTGCGCGCGTTCTGGTCCAGCCTGATCGTTCTCTGTCTGCTCGCCGCGCCGATGCGGCCGAGCGACCTCGAGATCCACGAGACCGCCGACACCGCGCTCGGCGTCGCGCATCGCAGTGGGGCGATCGCGCCGATCGTTCGTCGCTCGAGCACGCTGTTCTCTCACGCGTACTCGCCGTTCGTCGCGCCGCCGGTGACGCACGACCCACGTCCGCCGCGCACGGCGGCGCTGGTCTCTCTTCAGACGCAGTCTCTTCGCACCGACGGGTCGATCGATCTCACGCGGTCGTCGCGTGGCCCTCCGGTCGGCTGATCTCGCTGTCGTAGATCGGTCAACACGCACCTCGCCGGGATGGCGAGGAGAAGGGTCATTTCATGAATACGCTCTCCGTGATCGGAGCGGGCGGCGGCGTTTCGCCGCTCGTCGGCGATCTCGGCCTCTGTCTCGTTGCTGCCGCGGTCCTCTCGATCGCGTTCGTCAAGCTGCGCATTCCCGCGATCGCGGCGCTGCTCGGTGCCGGCGTGCTCCTCGGACCCGCGGGCCTCGAGGCGGTTCACGACCGCGCGAGCATCGACACGATCGCGAACCTCGGCTTGACGCTGCTGCTGTTCGTCATCGGCCTCGAGGTGAACCTCAAGAGCCTGCTCGCGAGCGGGCGCACGCTCGTCGTCACCGGCGCGGTGCAGGTGCCGATCACGCTCGCGGTCGGCGCGGGCGCGTTCCTCGTCGTCGGCCTGACGGGTTGGGGGTTGATCGCCGGCTTCTATCCCGCGCTCTACCTCGGTGTCGCGTGCTCGTTCTCGTCGACGCTGCTCGTGGTCAAGTACCTCCAGGAGCACCTGCAGCTCGACACGATCGCCGGGCGCCTCGCGGTCGGCCTGCTGATCTTCCAGGACATCTGGGCGATCGTGTTCCTCGCGCTCCAGCCGAGCTTCGCGAACCCATCGATCGTCCCGATCGCGCTGACGTTCGCCGGCACGCTCACCGTGGCGGTGCTCGCGACGGTCATCGCGCGGACGATCCTGCCGCGCGCGTTCCACGTCGTGGCGCGCTCGCCGGAGCTCGTCGTCACGCTCGCGCTGGGCTGGTGCTTCGGCGTGGGTCTGGTCGGCGCGAACCTCGGTCGCCTCTCCGTGTCGATGGAGATGGGCGCGCTGATCGCCGGCGCCACCATCGCGACGTCACCGTACGCGTACGAGGTGATCTCGCGCGTGGTGCACCTGCGGGACTTCTTCGTGACCCTGTTCTTCGTCGGTCTCGGCATGTCGATCCCGGTGCCCGAGAGCGGCGGCGTGATCCTGCTCGCCGCGATCACCGCGGTCATCGCGATCCTGCTCCGCTACCTGCTGTTCCTGCCGCTGCTGTACAAGACGGGCCTCGACCGCCGGAACTCGGTCTCGGTCTCGACGAAGCTCGCGCAGGTCTCCGAGTTCTGCCTCGTGATCGCGTATCTCGGGAGCCAGCTCGGCCACGTCAGCGGCACGCTCGTCAGCGTCGTGATCTTCGCGTTCGTGATCACGGCGCTGGTCACGCCGCTCCTGTTCGCCGCGTCGGATCGGCTCTATCAGCGACTGCGCTCGCTCCTCGACGTGGTCGGCATTCGATCGCGCGGCCTCAAGCCCGAGACCGAGAGCCACGAAGCACCGCGCCTGGTGCTGCTCGGCTTCCATCGCATCGGCTCGTCGCTGCTCGCCGAGCTCGAGCGGCTGCACGCGGATCTCTTGCCGCACACGCTCGTCGTCGACACGAACATGAAGACGCACGCCGAGATCCGCAAGCGCGGCGCGCAGGTCGTCTACGGCGACATCGCGAGCGTCGAGGTGCTGCGCCACGCGGGCGTGGGTGCCGCGGAGGTGATCGTGTCGGCGGTCCCCGACGAGCTCCTCGCGGGAACCTCGAACGAGCAGCTCGTCCGCCAGCTGCGCCAGCTCGCGCCGAACGCGGTCCTGATCGCGAACTGCACGAAGCTCTCGCAGGTCGACGCGATCCGCGCCGCGGGCGCCGACCACGTGTTCCGCGCGCCGAACGAGGTCGCGCTCGGCATCCTGCCGGCGATCTACGCGGCGCTCAACGCGAGCCTGCCGTCGTACCTCGAGGGCCGCGAGGAAGAGCACGGCGGGCTCAGCGATCGCAACGAGGTGATCGACTAGCCGTACTGCGAGCTCGCGCGCGCGAGCGCCATCGTCGGGACCACGATCCCCGCCGCGCCGTAGCTGCGCTCGCGGTCCGCCGCGATATCGGCGAGCGTCGCGACCAGCGCCTCGACCGACGCGCCGACGGTCTTGTGGTTCGCGGCCGCGATCCGATCGGCTGCATCGCGACGCAGCGGCGCCGCCTGCCCGCCGAGCATGCGCGCCTGCTGCACGCGATCGACCGCGGGCGGTGACGCGCGCACGCTCTCGAGGATCGCGAGCGGCACGAGCTGCAGCATCGGGTCCGGCGATCGCCGCACGAACGGCACGAGCCGCGCGGGGCTCGCGAGATCGAGCTCGGCGTCCGGATGGAACTCCGCGACGCCTGCACTCGGAATCGCCGCGGCGACCTCGTTGCGGATGCCGTGCAAGAAGCCGCGATCGACGAGCAGCTCCGGTGCGATCACCATCGCGACCATCGCCTTCGGCTGCGCGAGCATGTGCTTCGCGGCGCCGATCCACGTCGCGATGTCGGGCGTGCCGAACAGCACCTCGACCGCCACTTCTCCGCGCTGCCTCGCGCCTCTCGCCCACGGACACAGATCGTATCTCTCGACGACCTCGACGAGATACCGGTCGAGCAGCCGGATTACCTCGTCGCGGCGCGCATTTTCAGTCACCGCAACTACTGTACGCTGGTCGTGTCATCTTGAGTGACGTGAAACTCGTTTGCGTGGTCCTGTTGACCGTCTTCGCCCATCCGGCCCTCGCGGACGACCGGTGTGCGAAAGGCGCCGACCACGCAAAGCGCGGCGACCTCACCCGCGCGCTCATCTATCTCGAGGGTTGCGAGGACGAAGCGTCCGCGAAGCTCGCGCGCGACCTCAAGAAGAAGGCGCGCGACAGCGACTACGCCGAGCTGTCGGTGGTCAGCGACCCCGCGGGCGTCGCGTTCGAGCTCGACACCGTCCCGGGCGAGACGTTCACCACCCCGTCGACGATCTTCCTCAGGCCCGGGGCGAATACGATCAAGTACACGGTCAGCGGCCAGCAGTTTCAGAAGCTCACCGAGACCAAGGCCTACTCTCGCTCCGCGGTCCTCCTCGACGCCGTCGTCAAGCAAGCCGGTCCGCCCAAGGACGGCAAGGTCTCGTTCGAGGACGAGAACGCCACGGAGCAAGAGGTCGGCCCGCCGCCCGACGTCAAGCGCGGCTCGCTCGTGAAGGGCAAGTGGAGCGGCGATCTCGGCCCGCGCGGACCCGAGCTCGAGGATCCGCTCGCGCTCACGGCGCAGCACGGCGCGAAGCCCTGGTTCGGCCTCCGCCTCGGCGGCGGCGTCTACGACGACAGCGCCACCGACGCGAAGCTGCGCCCCGGCGTCGGCGTCACTGCGCGCATCCCGCTCGTCGATCGCCTCTTCCTCTCGGCGCGCATCGATTGGTCACGCCGCGGCGGAACGGCCACCGACTCCGTCGACGCCGCCGGCATCAACGCGGGCGCCGGCTACACGCTCCTCGCCACCCACGGCGTCGCGCTCGCCGCGATCGTGCAGCTGCGCGGCGAGCTCCACTTCGCCGACACGCGCGACCAGATGTCCGTGGCGCGCGGCACCGCCGGCGCGTCGGGTGGCTTCGAGCTCGCGATCGGCGGGACGCCGCTCACGGCCGGCGTGCGCGGCGAGATCGGCTTCACCGAGCTCGTGCCGGGCTCGCGCGATCGCGCGGTGGTCGTCGAGCTCGGCGTCGACTGGCGCTAGGCTACGCGGCCGCCGCGAGATCGGCGCGCTTGAAGATCTTGTAGTGCAGCGAGAGCACCGGCAGCCCGAGGAAGCGCACGCTGTGATCGCAGCGCAGCACGCCCGCGTCGTCGACGAACACGCGGAAGTGCTCCTTGAGCGACTTGATCTGCCACACTCGCAGGCGATCGCCGGACGTGCGCTGCATGCGATAGAAGCCCGCGTCGCCGAACGCGCGGCCGCTCGAGTCGAGGATGAGCGAGCCATCGGGCGCGACCTCGGGCGCGAGGACCACGGTGGCGTTGCCGTTCGGCATCGGGAACACGACCTTGACGCACGGAACGCCGAGCGTCGGTGACGTCTCGGTCATGTAGAAGCCCGTGTAGAGCACGTTGTCGTCCTGCGCGAGCGTGCGGAACCAGCCGGTGTAGCGGATCGTGCCGTCGGGGCGCCGCATCGAGATGATCTCGCTGATCATCCCGCGCGCGGTGTCGAGCGGAGACAACGGGAAGTTGAGCTGGTTGACCTGGCGGCTGATCGTCTTCACGAGGAGCCACATCCCGATGCTCGCGGGGAAGTAGATACGGCTCCACACGTCCATCGCGAACGATGTCGTGTGCTCGTAGAACTCGCGGATCAGCGGGTGGACCTTGCCCGGGTCGAAGCGGGGCGAGCGCAGCTGCTCGAAGCTCGGCACGAGCCCGCCGTCCTTGGCGTGGCGCTCGATCGAGAGCCCCTCCGCCTCGCAGACCTCGCGATACGCCGCGTCTCCGATGGTCTTGCCGCCGATCGGACCGACGAGCCACGCGATGTCATCGCGCTTGCGCGCACGACCGAACAGCCAGATCAAGAAGTAGATGAACTGCGCGCCGATGGCAGCGGCGACGCTCGCGAACCACCCGATGCGTGGCTTCGCGCTCACTACTCCCCGAGGAGGATCACGCCGCTGCAGTCCGCGGGGAGCGCGAGCATGTCGTTGGGGAACAGCGAGCCGCAGCTCATCGAGCGCAGCTGCATGATGCAAGGCGTGTAGCCGGCCGAGACTCCCTGCGCGGCGTCGCAGTTGAGCGAGCCCTGCACCTCGGTGACACACGCCGAGTGCGTTCCGGCCGACGGAACGCACTCGACCGCGCGATCGCAGACGAGGTCGACGAGTTCGTCGCACTTCTCCGCGGGCGTATCGCTACCGCCGCCACAAGCCACGAGGAACAGCACCACGACACACCCGACGATTCGCATGTCGACGAACGTATCACGCACGCGAGCAGTGAGATGCGTTGCGCGGGCGAGTTGGTTGCAACGATCGCGGTCTCCTAGAAGCCGCAGTTGAAGATCGCGAGGATCTCCGTCGCGGTGAGGACACGATCGAAGAGGGCGACCTCGTCGAGGCCACCGACATACGGGTATGTCGAGCCCGGGCCGTTTCCACGACCGATGAGGACGTTCGCCGCCATATCGCTGTCCTCCGAATCACTGGAGTCACTGTCACGGATGAACTGCGACTCTGCGAAGCCGTTGATGTAGAGCGTGAGCCCCGCCGTGTTGCCGCCGCCGTTCCAGGTCGCGCAGAGGTGAACCCAGTCTCCAACCGCGATCTTCGTCGCGCCGAGCTTTTCGTCGTGGGAACGGGTGAAGAAGCCCATTCGGATGAAGCCATCGGGCATGCTGGGATGCGGTTGGATGTAGAAGTTCCATCCACCCTGGAGCCCGTTCTGGCCGCTCTTGTCGACGATGTTCGCGGCGCCGTCCGGCACGATCGTTGGGCGGACCCACGCGCACACCGTGATCGCTCCGAGATCGCGAAACTCCGACCTCGCGCCCGCATCGATGACGTCGGTGCCACCCCCGAACATCACCCCCATGTTGCGATGACCGGTCGTGCGCGTCACGTTGAGGGTCGCGTCGAAGTTGTTCGTCGACGCGTCCTCCGCCGTCGTGCCGCTGGCCTCGTCGAGCCGATAGAAGAAGAGGAGGTTCGGCAGCGTCGAGACGTCGACCTCCTCGCCCGGCGTGCAGGTCGGGAGGATCGGCGCGTCCGTGGTGCCGTCGGAGCCGCTGCCGTCGGAGCCGCTGCCGTCGGAGCCTGCGCCGCCATCGGAGCGCGACAGGCCCGGCGTGCTGAAGCACGCGGGGAGCATTACGGCGCTCACGACCACTCCAACCCGCAGCATCATCGCGAGGCTAACACCTCGAGGCCGTGCGTGCCCAGCCGCGCGATTCGATCCGTCGACGGGACGCGGGCCCACTCGAAGCGAGCCACGAGCTCGGCGGGCGTGATCGGCCTGGGTGCATCGATCACGTTCGCGGCGTGCGCGAGGATCCCGGTCAGCGATGCGGCGTCGTGATGCGCACGCAGCGCCGAGAACGGAATCGATCCGTGCAGCTTCGCGAGCTTGTCGCCGTCGCGCGCCTCGAGCAGCAGGAAGTGATGGCGATAGCGCGGCGTCGCGAAGCCGAGCGCGCGTTGCAGCATGATCTGCGTCGCCGTCGACGGTGCGATGTCGCGGCCGCGCACGACGTGTGTGACGCCTTCGTCCGCATCGTCCGCGACGACCGCGAGGTGATACGCGATCACGCCATCGCGCCGGCGCACGATCGGATCGCCCATCTCCCGCGCAGGAGTCTGCGACAGCTCGACCCCGTTATCGTCGACGAGCTCGATGCGATCATCGTCGAGCCGGCAGCGGAGCGGCTGGGTCGCGTCGCGCCAGTGTCCGAGAAGCGGACGGTCGCGGCACGTGTTGTCGTAGGCCCAGCCGCCGTCGGGAGCGCGCCGCCCGTTCGCGCGATCCGCGCGCGAGCAGACACACGGGTACAGCCGCCCCGCTGCGGCGAGCGCGTCCATCGCCGCGGCGTGCACCGCCGACTGCTGCGTCTGCACGATCGTCTCGTCCCAGTCGAGGCCGAGCCACGCGCATGCCTCGACGAGCTGCTGCGCCCAGATCGCCTTGGTGCGCGTCGTGTCGAGATCCTCGAGGCGCAGGAGCGCACGTCGCCCGAACCGGCGCGCGTCGAGCCACACGAGCAGCGCGGAGAGCAGCGTGCCGGGATGTGCCTCTCCCGTCGTCGACGGCGCGAAGCGACTGATCACATCACCTCCGCGCCGCTACGGTGAGAAGGAACCTGGTCGACGAGCTTGCATCCCCGGAGCCTTCGGCGGCTGCGGCCGGCGCGCGAGCGCGGCCCAGTACGGGCTGTAGATGTTCTTGCCGTGCAGGAACGTCCACGACGTGTCGTGCAGCGTCGGGCGCGAGTCCATGTGAATGAACTGCTCGCTCGGATACCACCCGATGCCGACCTCGGTGTTCGTCCGCCACAGCCAGTCGCGGATCTCGCGCAGCGGCTTGCCGCGGATGCGGAAGTCGATCGCTCGTCCCGCGCGGTGCGGTGAGGTCAGCGACTCGCCGCGCTGGACGCGGTAGACGCTGACGAACTCGATCGTCGAGCCTTCGTACATCTCTGCAACCTTCGCGAGCATCGCGAGCGTCTTGCGAGCGATCGCGCGCTGGCGATTGGTGACGCGACAACGGAACAGATGGCGGATCTCCATGGTCGTGATCGCATCGCTGTTGCCGTCGTGATCGATGACGACCTTCGCGTGGACGTGGAGGTTCTCGTCGTAGAGCTTGACCTCGACCGGCGTCGCCGCGCGGGTCTCGAACGCGAGCGCGATCGACTCCGCGGGGAGCGGCACCGGGCTGGCCGCCGCGGTCCAGGCGGACATCGCCATCGTGGTGAGACGGATCTTCAGAAGAAGCGGCAGCACCCGGGATCGAGGCTCGCACGTCATCCGGAGTCGAGGAAGGGCCTTTTTTTGGTGTACGTTCCGCACACATGCGCTTCACCGACGAGCACCGGCAGCTGGCGAAGACGGTCAAAGACTTCATCGAGAAGGAAGTCAATCCGCACGTCGACGCGTGGGAGCGCGACGGCGCGTTCCCCGCACACGAGGTGTTCAAGAAGGCCGGCAAGCTCGGCCTCCTCGGCATCAACAAGCCCGAGGCGTACGGCGGCCTCGGACTCGACTACTCGTATCAGATGGTCGCGACCGAAGAGCTCGGGTGGTGCGCGTGCGGCGCGATTCCGATGGCGCTCGGCGTACAGACCGACATGGCGACGCCCGCGCTCACGCGATGGGGCAGCGAAGAGCTCAGGAAGGAGTTCCTCGTCCCGGCGATCGCGGGCGACATGGTCACGTCGATCGCGGTGAGCGAGACCGGCGGCGGCTCCGACGTCGCGGCGCTCAAGACGTACGCGAAGAAGGACGGCTCCGACTACCTCATCACCGGCTCGAAGATGTGGATCACCAACGCGGCGCAGGCGGACTGGCTGTGCTTGCTCGTCAACACGAGCGAAGGCAGCGCCCACGCGAACAAGTCGATGGTGATCGTCCCGACGAAGCTCAAGGGCATCGAGATCGGCCCGAAGATCGACAAGCTCGGCATGCGCGCCAGCGACACCTGTCCGATCTTCTTCGACAACGTGCGCGTGCCTCAGCGCAACCGCGTCGGCGAGGAGGGCATGGGCTTCATGATGCAGATGATCCAGTTCCAGGAGGAACGGCTGTGCGCGGCGATCGGCGCCACGCGCGGCATGGACAACCTGATCGACGCCACGATCGCGTATTGCCGCGAGCGCCACACGTTCGGCCAGCCGCTGATCGACAACCAGGTCGTCCACTTCCGCCTCGCCGAGCTGAAGACCGAGGTCGAGGCGCTGCGCTCGCTGTGCTACCGCGCCGTCGAGGAGTACGTCGCCGGCGGCGATGTCACCAAGCTCGCGTCGATGGCGAAGCTCAAGGCGGGCCGCCTCGTGCGCGAGACCACCGACGCCTGCCTCCAGTACTGGGGCGGCATGGGCTTCACCTGGGACAACCCCGCCGCTCGCGCGTATCGCGACACCCGCGTGCTGTCGATCGGCGGCGGCGCCGACGAGATCATGCTCGGCATCATCTGCAAGCTACTCAACATCCTCCCGTCGAAGCGGAAGAAGTAACTGCGCGCAGCTGTCGTACTGCTCGCGATCGCTGCGCTGAGTGAAGTCGCGCACGCGACCGAGCCCAAGCCGATCGTCGGCTTTCGGATTCGTGGCGAGACGAAGACGCGCGATCGGATCGCGCCCTATCTCTCCCACTACGAGATCGGCGAGCTGATCACGCCGGCCGACGTCGCGATCATCCAGCAGGCGTTCGTGTCGAGCGAGCTGTTCGAGAAGGTCACGATCACGCTCGAGGACGCGCCCGGCGGGTACCTCGTGATCGCGACCGTCGTCGACAAGCACTCGTGGATCGTCGCGCCGACGTTGTTCGCCCTGCCCGGCCGCAAGTCGTTCGGGTTCGGCTTCGCCGAGAACAACCTGTTCGGCCTGAACCAGAAGCTCCTGCTCTACGGTCAGTACGGCGATCGCGACTCGCTGTTCTTCGGCACGTACCTCGTCCCGCAGGTGCGCGGCACGCCGCTCACGCTACGCGCCGACATCTACACGTTCCAGCGCATCGCGCAGGAGTACGCGAACCCACCCGAGGATCCGACGGACGCCACCGTCGCGCGCGAATCGACGACGACGTACTTCGGCGGCGGCTTCCTCCTCGGCTGGCGCTTCGCGTGGTGGTGCAACTTCGATCTCCGCCTGCGCGGTGCGAAGGTCCGCTTCTCGGACGCGTTCGATCCCGCGATGCCCGACGCGCCGCTGGTCGTCCCCGAGAAGGACGGCTGGGACGTCTCGACGCAAGCGCGGCTCACGCTCGACGCGCGCCACTATCGCTTCGGCGTGTCGTGGGGCGGCTACTTCCAGCTGATCGGCGACACCACGATCCCCGGCCTCGACGACTACGACTACCAGGTCGTCCTCGTGCGCGCGTATTACGCGTGGCGTCTGTTCCAGGAGCACCAGTTCGAGATCCGGGCGACCGGCGGCCTCGGGTGGCGCTTGCCGTTTCACGAGGAGCTCTCGCTCGGCAGCGTCGTCGATCTACGCGGCTACGCGACCGATCGCTTCCGCGGCGACACGCGCGGACTGTTTCGCGTCGAGTACTCCGTGCCGATCACGAAGTGGCGCTTCTTCGCGTTCCGCGCGCTCGGCTTCTGGGACACGGGCTACATGGCGTTTCGCAACCCGCGCGAAGCGGACCGCATCTACCTGCCGAACCAGCGCGAAGGGATTCACTACTGGCGCAACGACGTCGGCGCCGGCATTCGCATCTACGTGAAGGCGATCGTGTTGCCGCTGCTCGGGCTCGACGTCGGCTACGGGATCGAAGCGCGGAGCCCCGAGGTGTACTTCCAGCTCGGGCTGACGGACTTCTAGTCCGGAACGACGCTCGCCATCGGAACCCACACGGTCTGGCCGGTGCTGCCGATCTCGAGCTCGTAGTAGCCGGACATCATCTGCCGCACCGTCGCGGACTGCATCAGGCCCGTCGGTCCGGGCACGAGCACGCGACCACCGACGGGGACCTTCTGCTGGATCTCGCCCTGCGCCGATTGGCCGCGACCGATCGAGCCCATGCCGATGCCCATGATCGCACCGCGTGCCGGATCGGGTTTCGCGGGCGTCTCGGGCGTTCCCGCCGGAGAGGTCTGCGCCTTGAGCTCGGAGCTGTCGGCTTTCGGCGCTTCGATCGCCGACGCCTTGCGAGCGGGGGGTGCAGCCGGCGGCGGCACCGCGGCCGAGGCCAGCGTCGAGCGAGGCTCCCGCTTGCCACCGATCTCGCCCGATGCGGACGCGAAGGTCTCGGGCGTGATCGCGACGGGCTTCTTCGCACCACCGATCTCGCCGGAGACCGCCGTCGGTTTGTCCGTCGACGCGTTGCTCTGAGCTTTCGCCGCGGGCTTCTCGGGGACCGTGGGGATCGGCGGCGCCTCGGGCGTGATCGCGGGCATCCCGCGCACCGTCTCGAGCGGACCGTCCGGGCGGCCGTACGGCGGCGGCGGCTGGGTCTCCGACATGTGGCGACCGTGGCCGTTCGGCTGCTGCGGCACCGGCGTCGAATAGACGCGCTCGGGGTTCGGCATCTCGAGGTACGGCGTCGAGCCGTCGTCGGCCGCGACCATCACGTAGCCCATGCGGATCAGCTCGACGCCGAACACGGCGCCGGCGGTCGGGTTGTACGCGATCAGCTCCTCGACGATGTTCGTCAACACGGCCGAGTCGGTGACCGCGGCGGGACCGCCGGCCATCACGACACGGCGCGTGAGCAGGCGCGCGAGCATGCGCTCCACGCTTCGGCGCACGCTGCGAAGGACGCCCTCGTTGACCGAGTCGAACGGTAGGCCGACGAACTGCGCGACGAGCAAGCCCGGATCGGCGCAGCGCACCTGCAGCGAGCCGGTCGCGCGGATGCGGACGGGCTGCCCGGTCGCAGGAATCACGAAGCCCGTGACCATGTCGAAGTTCACCTCGACCGGCGCGGTCAGCACGAAGAACGCGGCGACCGGACGCGTCGGATCCGGCGTGCGCCAGCGATGGCGACCGGGGCCGAGACGATCACCGACCATCCACGCTGGACACATGACGACCTGCTCGTCTTCCGAGCAAGCCACCTCGCATTCGGGGCCGATCGGAAACGGCCAGGCGTACACGAGATGGTCTGCCGCGACTCCGTCGCGAGCGATGACCGTCATCGATACGGATAGTACCCGATCAGGGAAGGTGGATCAGCGATGAGACGTATAGATGTCATTACGCGGTGGCCTCGTCGGCGGCACCCTCTTCATCGGGGTGCGCGACGGGATGGATCCGCACGCGCCGGACACGGCGGGGCGAGGACTCGATCACCTCGAGGACGGTGCCGTTATCGGTTGTCAGGCGTTCCCCGGCCTGAGGAATAGCCTGCGCCAGGGACATGCACAGGCCGGCGATCGTCGTCTGGTCCTTGCCGACCGGCAGGTCCAGGTGCAGGTCGCGGTTGACCTTGCGCACCGAGGCCCAGCCCTGGACGAGGATGGTGCCCCCCGGCTCGCGCGTGAAGAACTGCTCGGGGACGTCGTCCTCGCTCATGATGTCGCCGACGAGCTCCTCGATCAGATCCTCGGTCGTCACGAGCCCGGACAGGCCGCCGTTCTCGTCGACCACGACCGCCATCTGCGTGCGGCGGCGCTGCATCTCGCGCAACAGATCCAGCGCGCGCGTCGACTCGGGCACCTTGTGCGGCGGACGCAGGATGTCCTCGAGCACGACGAGGCCCTTCTCCCACGCGAGCGCGAGCACGTCGCGCGCGACGACGTAGCCGACGATGTTGTCGATGCTGCCGTCGTAGACCGGCATGCGCGAGTGGCCTTCCTCGAGGATCGCGCGCTGCACTTCCTCGGCGGACAGGCCGCGGCGTAGCGCGACCACGCGCGTTCGCGGGACCATCACCTCGGCGACGGTGACCTCGCCGAAGCCCAGCGCGCGTGATGCGATCTCCGACGCGCGCGGATCGAGCGAGCCGGTCTTCGCGGCTTCCTCGACGAGCTGCTGGAGCTCGTCCTTGGACAGGCGCGCCTCGGTGAAGTTCGTCTTGTCGCCGAAGAACCGGAGCACGAGGTTCGAGCACACCGTGAGCAGCCAGACGACGGGGCGCAGGAACGACGCGACGAACTCGAGGGGACGCGCGGTGAAGAACGAGTAGCGATCCGCGAACCGCAGCGCGAGCGACTTCGGGACGAGCTCGCCGATCACCAGCTCGACGTACACGATCAACGCGACGACCATCACGAGCGCGGTACCGTGACCGAGGCCGATGCCGACGAGGCGCTCCGCGAGCACCGGCTCGAGCGTCGCGCCGCCATACACCGACGCCGCGGTGCCGAACGTGGTGATGCAGATCTGGACGGTGGCGAGGAAGCGCTCCGGGTTGTCCCGCAGGCGCTTGACCGCGAGCGCGCGCTTGTCGCGCCGGCGGATGAACTCCGATAGCCGCGTCTTGCGGACGCTGAGGATCGCGATCTCGGCGCCGGCGAAGATCCCGTTCCCCACCAGGAACGCGATGACGATCAGGATTGCCATGCCCATGCCAGCGTGCCGCCGCGCAGCATACCGGATATGCTGCGCGCGATGTCGCAACCGCGCGACGAGGACGACGAGGACGATCCGCCTCCGCGCCCCGCAAAAAAACATGTCGCGTACATCACCGCGGAAGGTGCGGCGAAGCTCAAGGCCGAGCACGACGAGCTGTGGCTCGTGGAGCGCCCGCGCGTGACGCAGGCAGTCTCCGACGCGGCCGCGCTCGGCGACCGCAGCGAGAACGCGGACTACATCTACGGCAAGCGACGCTTGCGCGAGATCGATCGCCGCCTGCGCTTCTTGACCAAGCGCCTCGAGACGGTGCGCGTGGTGAACGAACCTCCGGAGGATCCCAAGCGCGTGTTCTTCGGCGCGTGGGTCACGCTCGAGGACGAGGATGGCGAGGAGAAGACGTGGCGCATCGTCGGCGCCGACGAGAGCGAGCTGTCGCGCGGCTACATCTCGATGGACTCACCCGTCGCGCGAGCCCTGCTCGGTAAGCGCGAGGGAGATGACGTGGTGATTCGCGTTCCCAAAGGCGACGTCGAGTACACGATCGTTCGCGTGAAGTACGCCCCATGACCCAGCCCGCGCGCGAGGCAGCTCCGGACCCGATCCCGGAACCGATCAAGGACGAGCCGTCGCGCGCGATCATCGTCTCGCTGCCGCGCGAGCTCGCGCCCTACGCGCGCACGCAGGTGCGGTGGCGGCCCGGCTGCGAGGTCACCGTGCTGCGCGATGGCACCGAGACGTTCCCGGCGATGCTCGAGGCGATCGCGAGCGCGCAGAAGATCATCTCGTTCGAGACGTACATCCTCGCCGCCGACAAGACCGGCGAGAAGTTCAAGGCCGCGCTGATCGAGCGGGCACGGGCCGGCGTGCAGGTGCGGCTGATCTACGACGCGGTCGGCTCGTTCGGCCTGCCCGATGCGTTCGTCAACGAGATGCGCGCCGAGAAGATCGAGGTCATCGACTTCAACCCGATCGCCCCGTGGCGCCGTCGCTTCCGCCTCTCGCATCGCGATCACCGCAAGATCCTCGTCGTCGACAACGTGGTGGGCTTCACGGGCGGCCTCAACATCGGCGACGACTACGCGCCGGTGTCCGAGGGTGGCGTCGGCTGGCACGACATGCACTGCCGCGTCACCGGACCGATCGTCCTCGATCTCGCGCGCATGTTCCGCCGCACGTGGATCCGCGCGGGCGGCAAGCCGTTCACGCCGGTGCCCCCGCCGCACACGGCGCCGCCGGGCAACGGTCACTCGTTCGTGCGCCTCCTCGACAACACGCGCCGGCGGCAACGCGGTGTCGTGCGCCGCGCGTACCTGCACGTGATCCGCGCCGCGAAGATCTCCATCCTGATCCAGAACGCGTACTTCCTCCCGGATCGCGGTCTGCGTCGCGCGCTCGCACGTGCGGCACGCCGCGGCGTCGACGTTCGCGTGATCGTGCCGGGCCGCAGCGACGTCCGCTTGATCGAGTGGGCCTCGCTCTACGTCTTGCGCCGGCTCGCGAAGATGGGCGTCGGCATCCTGCGGTGGCGCGGTCCGATGATGCACGCGAAGACCGCGACCATCGACGCGACGTGGTCCACGATCGGCAGCTACAACTTCGACGCGCAGAGCCGGTTCCAGAACCTGGAGCTCACCGTCGAGATCCTCGATCCACCGACCGCACAAACACTCGTGCGCACCTTCGAGCAGGACGTCGCCAACTGCGATCCCTACAACGAGGCGGCGTGGCAGCGCCTCCCCTGGTGGACCAAGGCACTCGCCTGGCTTTCCTATCGGATCCGGCGATTTCTGTAACCGGTACGCGGGGTGCACCAAGCCTCGCGAAACCATGAGTTTGGCGCACAAAGCAGCACGCGGAGCCCTGTGGACCGTGCTCAGCAGCATGGGCGGGCGTGCGGTGGGCGTTCTCGGCACGCTCGTCATGACCCGCTTCCTCGCGCCGGACACGATCGGCGAAGTGGCGGACGCCACGATCCTCGTGATGACCGCGAACTGGCTGACGATCTGGGGCTTCGGGCAGTACTCGGTCGTCAAGGGCCGCGGCGACGCGACCGCCGAGGTGCGCTGGCACGCGACGCTGTTCTACGTCGTCCTCGGTCTCCTCTCGCTCGGCTCGTTCGCCATCCTCGGCGGATACGTCGTCCCCGCGTTCGGCGCCCCCGACGCCGCGCAGTACGTGCCGGGCATGGCGCTCGCCATCTTCATTCGCCGACTCGGCGCGATGCCCGAGCGCGTGCTCACGCAGCAGATGAACTTCCGCGCGTCGGGCCTCTCGCTCGCACTCGGCGAGCTCGCCTACACGATCGCCGCACTCGCGCTCGCCGTCCTCGGCTTCGGCGGCATGTCGATCGTCTACGCGAACATCCTGCAGTCGATCGTCGTCGTCACGATCCTGTTCTCCGCTGCCGGCATCCGCTCGTGGGCGACGCCGACGCGCCTGTCGTGGGCGCGCGTGAAGGACATGCTCTCGTTCGGCGTGCCGCTCGGCATCCAGGGCATCGCGCATCAAGCGTCGCGCTACTGGGACAAGCTCACCATCTCGCACTACTTCGGTACCTCGGCGGTGGGCACGTTCAACATGGCCTACAACCTCGCCGACATCCCGGCGATCCAGGTCGGCGAGCAGATCGCGCTCGTGCTCATGCCGTCGATGGCGGAGCTGCCCCGCGAGCGCCGCCCGCGCGCGCTCGAGCGTTCGTCCGCGCTGCTCTCGCTGATCATCTTCCCGCTCGCCGTCGGCCTCGGTCTCGTGGCCTATCCGTTGATCGCGCTGATCCTCCCGAACAACGAGTGGCAAGAGGTCGCGCCGCTGCTCGCCGTCCTCACGTCCCTGTCGGTGTTCCGTCCGATCACGTGGGTCCTGTCCGCGTACCTCGAGGCCGAGTCGAAGACGAATCGCCTCATGTTCCTCGAGCTGCTGAAGATCGGCCTCCTGATCCTCGGCATCGCCGCGCTGCATCCGTTCGGCCTCGAGGTCGCCGCGAGCGCGGTCGGTATCGCGTTCGGCTTCACGGCGCTCCTCGGCATCGCCGTCGTGGTGCGCGAGGGCGTCTCGTGGCGCGCGCTGCTCTCGGGCTTCATGCGTCCGCTCGCCGCGTGCGCGGTGATGGCGGCCGCGGTGCTCGCCACCGACCGCGGCCTCGACGCGCTCGGCGCTCACGTCGCGGTGCAGCTCGTCGTCGAGATCGTCGTCGGCGCGATCGTCTACATCGTCGCTGCCTTCGCGTTCGCGCGCGAGACCGCGATCGATCTGTTGCAGCTCGCGAAGAAAGCCCTGCGCCGCACGTGATCGCCGGCGGTGTACGATGAGGAATGCGACGAATCGCGATCGTGCTGTGTCTCCTCGGGGCCTGTAGCGACGACGGCGCCGCGCCGACCGACGGCGGCAACGATGGCGGCGGCAACGATGGCGATGGCAGCACCGGCGACGCGGCCCCCGCCATGGCGAGCGCGGGATGCGGGATGCCGTCGACGATCACGACGCGCATGTGGACCAAGCGCACGATCGACAGCGGCGGGCCTCGCGATCTGTGGGTGTGGACACCCGCGGGCTACGATCCGACCCACCCGTATCCGATCATCTACGAGCTGCACGGCTGCAGCACGTCGCCCAATCGCGAAGCGAACAACGTCCCCGTCGAGCGCGACATCGGTGACAAGGCGATCCTCGTGCGCGCGCGGGCTGCCGCGATGTGCTGGGACACGCAGACCGCAGGGCCCGATGTCGCGTACTGGCTCGCGGCCGTCGCCGATGTCGAGGGCGCGTTCTGCGTCGACACCGCGCGACGCTTTCTCACCGGCTACTCGAGCGGATCGTTCATGACGCATCGCCTCGCGTGCCTGCACGGCGACAAGCTGCGCGGCGTCGCGACGATCGCAGGTGGCCAACCGGGTCAGAGCTGCACCGGTAACGTGGGCGCGCTCCTGATCCACGACCTGAACGACAACACGGTGAACATCAGCGCGAGCGAAGGCGCGCGCGACAACCACCTCGCGCGCAATGGATGTGCGTCGCCACCGTCGTCATCGCCCACGGATCATCCGCCCTGCGTGGAGTACGCGGGCTGCGCGCCCGAGACGCCCGTCGTGTGGTGCCAGACCACGGGGAAGGATCACGATCGACAGGATGCGCTCGCATCACCGATCTTCGCGTCGTTCATCGAATCGCTGTTCTGACTCCTCGCGTCCGAGCAGCGCGCGCGTGGAGCAGCGATGCGTCGATCCGGACCGCGGTTGCTTCGATCTGGAGCAACCCCGATGTCGGATAGCGTGTAAGCGCGCGGAACCTCGGGTGGCACGACGGCTGCTCTATCTCCGGTCGCAACTGCGAAGGAGAGAGCGATGTCTACCCACGATCTGAGTGTTCGATTTCTTGGTGTTCGCGGCTCGATCGCGACGCCGGGTGCGGACAAGACCGCCGGCGGTAACACCGCGTGTGTCGAGGTGACGGCAGGTGATACGCGCATCATCATCGATGCGGGCACGGGCCTGCGCGTTCTGGGCGACGAGCGCATGAGGCTCGGACCGCGTCACTCGACGATCCTGCTGTCGCATCTGCACTGGGATCACGTGGCCGGTCTGCCGTTCTTCACGCCGATCTACGTACCGGGTCACCGCGTCGAGATCGCGAGCGGGCCGAACGGCGTGATGCCGCTCGAGGCGGCGATGCGCGATCTGTTTCGCGCGCCATTCTTTCCCGTCGACTGGGCGCAGATCCAGGATCAGGTGTCGACGCGCGAGCTGCGCGCGAACGACAGGTTCCAGATCGGCGACATCACGATCACGATGGCGAAGCTGAACCACCCGGATCCGGTCTACGGGTTCCGGCTCGAGCACGCGGGGCAGTCGATCGTGTACGCGACCGACACGGAGCACTTCGCGTGCGTCGATCCGACGCTGAAGAAGCTCGCGGCCGGTGCGGACATCCTGATCTACGACAGCCAGTACACGCCCGACGAGTACCCGAGCAAGGTCGGCTGGGGCCACTCGACGTGGCTCGCGGGCGCCGAGCTCGCGCGGGCGGCGGGCGTGCCGCAGCTCGTGCTGTTCCATCACGATCCGAATCGGACCGACGAGGGCCTCTCAAAGATCGAGGCGGAGGCCGCGGTGGAGCTGCCCGGTACCGTGGCGGCGCGCGAGGGCATGGTGCTGCGCGCGCGTGATGCGGAGCGTGCCGCGGCCGCCTGATGGGCACGACCATGACCACCTATGCGATGCTGGTTCCGGCCATGTCGGAGCACGAGCAGCGATTCGAGCTCCTGGCCGATCTCGGCGCGATGATCGCGGGCGAGGTCGAGCTCGATGACCTGCTGTCGACGTTCGCGGATCGCGTCGCCCGCGCGCTCGGCGCCGACCGCGCGACGCTGTGGCTGATCGACGGCGCGACCGGCGAGATCCGCGCGCGCGTCGCGACGCTGCCGCAGGGCGAGATCGAGGCGCTGCGCGTGCCGATCGGACACGGGCTCGTCGGCGAGGTCGCCCAGAGCGGAGCGCTGATCAACATCCGCGACGCGAAGAGCGATCCGCGCTGGGCGGGCGACTTCGCGCAGCGGTTCGGCTACGCGACGACGTCGATCCTGACGGCGCCGATCGCGCGGCGCGGTCACGTGCGCGGCGTGCTGCAGGTCCTGAACAAGCGTGACGGTGCGTTCTCGTCGCGCGACGAGGAGTTCGTGCTCCGGCTCGCCGAGCAGATCGGCCGCGCGCTCGATTACACGACGCTGCGCGGCAACGACGCCGAGCGCGGCCTCTCGCTGCGCGGCCGGTTCAACCACGTCATCGGCCGCTCGGCGGAGATGGCCGCGGTCTACGAGATGATCGTCCGCGCCGCGCAGACGGATGCGACCGTGCTGCTGCACGGCGAGACCGGCACCGGCAAGGGCCTGCTCGCGCGCGCGATCCACGTCAACAGCGCGCGGCGCGACGGACCGTTCGTGCACGTCGACTGCACGACGCTGCCGGCGAACCTGATCGAGAGCGAGCTGTTCGGTCACGAGCGCGGCGCGTACACCGGCGCGGACAGCCGCGTCATCGGCAAGGTCGAGGCGGCGAAGGGCGGCACGCTGTTCCTCGACGAGATCGGCGAGCTGCCGCTGCCGCTGCAGGGCAAGCTGCTGCGCTTTGTCCAGGAGCGCAAGTTCGAGCGCATCGGCGGGCGCGAGACGCTCGACGCCGACGTGCGCATCGTCGCGGCGACCAACCGCGATCTGCCGGCGATGGCGAACGCCGGCCAGTTCCGCAGCGACCTGTACTTCCGTCTGCGCGTCGTCGAGATCGAGATCCCGCCGCTGCGCGCGCGGGGCGGCGACGACATCATCGACCTCGCGTCGCACTTCGCGGACCAGTTCAGCCGTCGCTATCGCAAGGGCCCGATGCGCCTGGCCGACAGCGCCAAGCCCGCGCTCGTGGCGTACGCGTGGCCCGGCAACGTGCGCGAGCTCGAGCACACGATCGAGCGCGCGGTCGTGCTCGTGCAGGGACCGACGATCGGCGGCAAGGACCTCGGCCTCGAGCCGCGCCGCACCACGATCGCGCCGGGCGACTCGCAGATCGGCATGAGCGCGGTGACGTCGTCGACGGCGATCCCGACCGACACGAGCGACGCGATCACGCTGCCGCCGGACCTCGCGCTCGAGGAAGCGGAGCGCCGCTACGCGCGCGCGATCCTCGAGCGGTGCGATGGCAACCAGTCGGCCGCGGCCCGCGCGCTCGGCATCAGCCGGAACAAGCTCGCGCGCCTTCTCAAAGCGGAATGAGGTTGATAGCGTCGGCCGCATGAGGGTTGGCCTCGCTCTGATGATCGTCGCCGCGCTCGCGGGTCCTGCCGTCGCCGACGAGGAGATCGTCGATCTCGACCCGCAGCCCGAGAAGGGCACGTTCGGCATCGGGCTGATCGCCGGCGAGCCGACCGGCATCAGCGCGAAGCTGTACCTGAAGGACGATCAGGCGCTCCAGGCCGCGCTCGGGCTCGCGTTCATCGGCGCCGGCATCCACGCCCACGTCGACTACGTGTTCCACCCGTACATCCTGCAGTCCCGCTCGGCGTTCGTGATGCCGGTCTACATCGGCCCGGGTGTGCGCATGATCCAGTATCGCGATGGTCGCGAGACCAACTACTTCGCGTTCGGGCCGCGCGTCGTCGGTGGCATCCTGTTCGACTTCAAGCGCATCCCGCTCGACGCGTTCGTCGAGGTCGCCGGCGTGTTCGAGTACCGGACACACGATGGCGACCACTTCGGGATCGCGATCAACCTGGGTGCCGGCGCGCGCTACTACTTCTGATGGACGAGATCACCGCGCGCACGACGGATGGCGTGACGCTGCGAATCGATCGCGTGCGTCCGGCGACCGGACAGCCGCGCGGCGCCGTCGTGTGTCTACACGCGATGATGACGGATGGTCGCTACTTCGGCGCGCGCAAGGGCGACGGCGCCTTCGCGCACGTGCTCGCGGCCGAGGGCTTCGAGGTGTTCGTGCCCGACTTCCGCGGGCACGGCCGATCGCAGCCGCCGACGGCGAAGCGCGATGACTGGAGCTTCGACGATCTCGTCGAGCTCGACCTGCCCGCGATCGTCGGCGCGTGCGCGACGGCCGCGGGCTGCGCCGCGAGTGACCTCGTGCTGCTGGGCCACTCGCTCGGCGGGCTGGTCTCGACGGCGGCGCTCGGAACGGGACGCATACCAGCGCCGCGCCTGCTCGTGCTCGCGTCGACATCCGTGTGGCTGCACGGGCCGCGCGGACCGTTCGCGCGGCGCGCCGTGATGTCCGTGTACCGCGCGGCCGCGCAGCTCCTCGGCTACGCGCCGATCCGTCGGTTGCGGGTCGGCACCGCCGACGAGGCCGCGACGTACGTCCGCCAGCTGACCGGATGGACGCACGGCATGCAGTGGACGAGCCTGCGCGGTGTCGACTACACGGCCGGGGCCGAGACGATCACGACGCCCGTGTTGCCGTTCGTCGGCGCGGGCGACTGGATGTGCACGCCGCGCGACGCGGCCGCGTTCCTCGGACACATCGCGTGCGCCGCGGAGCTCCGTATCGTCGGTACGCGTCGCGGCGACGCGCTCGATCCGGATCACTTCGAGCTGTTCACGCGCGGCGAGCTCCTGCCGATGTGGCACGAGCTCGCCGAGCGGTTGCATTAGAGGCGGACCGTCAAGTCGATTCCCGCCGACGAGAAGTCGGTCACGTACTGCGCGTGAATCGCAGCGCCGAGCATGGCGCCGCTCGCGCAAACGATATCGACGGTGACGCTGCCTCCGAGCATCGGGCGGATCGGGCTCCACTCCGTCTCCCTCGACTGGCTCTGGTACGGCGAGGAGCAGTCACCTTTGTTCGGGAACATCGGGCCGTACGGACCGCAACCGCGCACGTCGACCGTTCCGCGACGAGAATGGACTCCGATCCACGGCGCGAAGGACACGCGACCGACGCGCTTCATCACGACGACGCCGCCGTCGATCGGTGTCTCGCGGTAACGATACTCGTCGTAGAAGAACATCCCCCACTCGAGGTAGTTCGACGTACGCGCTGTCGAGAACGCCGCGCGCATGCCGATCGCCATGGTGGACGTCACGGGAAACGCGACCGACGCATCGAAGCCGAACGTGGTGTCGTCGACCGACTGCGGCTGCTCGGACATGGTCGGTTCGTTCAGGTGGTGCCGAACGCCGACACCTACCTGAAAGATCGGATCCGCGACCGCGGTACTCGACAACAATGCGACGGCTGCGCAGGCGCGAAGCATGCGCGTGGCCCTACACGAAGCATGCCGTACGAGGATGCGCACGGTTGCTCGCGCTTCGACGACCGAACCACGACGCGCGCGTCAGGGCTACTCCTGTGGTTCGAGGGTAATGCGCAGGTGCGTCGTCGCCGGCACGCCGTACGTCGACGGCGGCACCTCGCGCACCAATCGCAGCGGATCGAGGCGGCCGTCCGTCGGCGCGGCTTGCTGCGGGCCGGTGTCGGCGCCGATCGCCGGCTCCTGATCGATCTCGGTGCCCGCGTCGTAGAGCGCGACGTCTCCGGACACGTCGCCGCGCATCGGTTCACCGAGCTCGTCGAACAGCGCGATGCCGTCGGGACGCGTCGCGAAGAACCAGTCGTTCGACATCCCGAACATCGTCGCGAACGACAGGTGATCGCCGGGTAGCGCGGTGACCGTGTACTCGTACGCGTTGCCCGGGCGCGCGGGCCCCGCGGCGTCTGCGCCGACGGGCATCGTGAACGTGCCGTTCGTCTCGAGACCCATCAGCGTCGCGTTCATGTCGAGTGACTCGGCGAGCACCATCGCGTCACCGGACTCCGCGAGCTGTTCGAGGCCGAGCTCGAGGTCCTCGAGTCCGAGCGCGTACAGCGGCTCCGGATCGCGATGCACCGCGAACACACCCGGCGAGATCGGCGTGGGCCAGCCGGTGCGCGCGTGCATCGACGACGCGAGGTTCGAGCTGCGCCCCGACTCCGCGACCCACTCGAGGCCTTCGTTGCGGTCGGCCGAACCGACGGCGAAGAACGGCGCCGGCGCGATGTGCAGCGCCCACACGACGGGCGAGATGCCGATGCCGCTCGCACCCGCGGATGTCTGCAGCGTGGTTCCCGTCGAGACGTTCTCGATGCGCAGCACGAAGCTGCGATCGGCGCCCGGCACCAGCGTCGCGCGGATCATCTGGTCGATCGGCGGCAGCGCGAACGTCTGCCCGTTCGCGAGCATCTTCTGCGCGCCGATCATGCGGACGGTCGCGTCGGTGTCGGCGGCGCCGTAGTCGGGGCCGGGCTGCTTCGGCCCGGTCGCGTCGCCGACGCCGGGCTCCTGATCGATCTCGGTGCCCGCGTCCCACAGCATGACATCGCTCGTGACATCACCACTGCGCGGCGCACCGTTCGCGTCGTACAGCGCGATGCCGTCGGGGCCGGGACCGAAGAACCAGTCGTTCGACTGGCCGAGCATCGCGACGAAGCTCACGCGCTGACGTTTGCCGGCGGTGAACGCGATCTCGTACGACTGTCCCGGCGTGATCGGTCCGGTCGTTCCGCTGGTCCGCGTGGCTTGTACACCCGACTTGATCACGGTCCATGGGGCGATGTTCTCGATGCGCACCTTGAACGTCGTGGGCGAATCAGTGGCGTCCGGCATCGGATCGTCCGTGCCGCACGCCCCGAGCGTGGCAGCCGTGACGGCCGCCAGGAGCGAAAGCTTGGTCATGTTGTCCTCTGAGTGACTGTTTGACCTAGCTACGCGGGCCCGCCCGATCCGGTTACAGGGCTCGCTCGTATTCTTCGTCCCTCACGGAGCGGGACCGGACGGCGGCGGCGGCGGCGCCTCGAAGCTGACGAACGCAGCGATCTTGTGCTCGGTCGCATCCTCGACGGCGTTGCGACCGTGCGTATACGCACGCGCCTTGTCGAGGTTCGTGACGACGAGGTCGGCGCCGATCATCGTGAGGATCAGGACGTTCGATTCGAACTTCAGCACCGCGGTGACGACGTCGGTCCACGCGAGGTTGAGCTTCACGACGAGCGATCCGAGCGCGACGATGATCAGGACCGCCGACAGGATCATCACGGTGACGTAGTAGCGACGGACCTTCTTGATCTGGACCATCGCTTCGTCCTCGGTCATCGGACGCGCGAGCTGGAACCCCGCGCGCGCGAGCACGGCCTGGCCCGCGACGACACCGAGCACGCCGGCGATGAACCACCCCGAGCCCGTGAACTGGTACGGGATGATCAAGATGACGTACGCGAGCAGCGCGTAGAGCGGCGAGGCCATGACGATCAGCCAGCCGGGCGCGCTGACGCCGGGGAACAAGAGCTTGATCACCATCGAGCTGCGGATCAGGCCGGGCATCAGCGAGATCGCTTTGGGCGCGAGCTGCAGCATCGCGATCATCGAGAACACGAACGGCATGACGGCCTGCTTGTAGATGCCGTCGACACCGAGGGCCATCAGCATCAACCGCTTCTCTTGCGACGAGACCGCGCCGCGGATCTCCTCGAAGAACGCGTTCAGCGGATAGATGAACACGACGAACGGCGTGAGCATGAACAGCAGCCAGCCGTAAAACAGTCGCCGCCGTTGCTTGCGCCAGTTCGCCCACTGCTTGAGCTGCGCCCAGCACACCCAGAGGAACACCGCTTCGGCGGCGGCCGGCGTGAACTTGACGAAGAAGATCGCCTTCCAGTCGGTGACGCGAAGCGCGCCGATGATGCCGATGATCGTCAGCGGGATCAGCGCGCACGCGACGACGAACAGCACCGAGCGCCGCCACGCGAGGAACGCCTGCAGGTTGTGATCGAGGATCGGTGGGTTCGCACTCTCGAGCGTCTGCCGCTCGTGCACGAGCACCTCGTTCGGCTCGATGCGCAGCCGGAACGCGCGGCGCAGCGAGAGCTTGAGGAACTTGACGAACTCGCTGCCGGGCAGCTCGTCGAGATCGATCGTCGGCCCGTCGTGCTTCACCTCGGCGCGCGGGATCTGATCCGGCGGATAGGGCCCCGAGGGCGTCGTGCCCATCGGATACGGGACGGCGCCGTGCGTGGGCCCCGAGCCGTACGGTGCGGTGGTCGGTTGCGAGCTGTAGCTCGGGATCGGCCCCGACGGCGGCGGTGCCGGCAGCGGAAAGCCCTGCGCGACGGCGCCCGACGGCGGCGAGGTCGGCTGCGTCGTCGGACCCGAGAGCGGCTGCGGGATGCCTCCCGACGGGGCGTGCGGCACACCGCCCGACGGCGCGTGCGGGAGGCCCGTCGGTCCCGACGACGATTGCGGCACGCCCGAGGACGGCGCGGCCGTGGGCCCCGACTGCGGAAACGACAGTAGCGTCGACGAATGCGGCGATGGTGTCGGCACCACCTGCGCGGGAGGCTTCACGGGTGCGGCGGGCGCGCCGGGATTTCCGCGCGTCGTCGTCATCAGCTCGGCGGGTGGCTTCGTCGACGATGCGGGCGGTCGCACGGCGCCCGGTCCACGCGCCGTCGGTGCTTCGTCGGGTGGCGATTGCATCGCGCCGGGTCCACGCGCCGTCGGTGCCTCGTCGGGAACGATCTCCGCCGGCTGCTTCGCCGCGGGTTGCTGCACCGGCGGCGGAACCGACGGACGCGCGCGGGGCGTGAACGGCGCGGGAGCACCGGCGCCGCGATGTGGCGGTGGAAGCGTACGGCGCGATCCCCGATCGCGCTCCTCGGGCGCCGCGGGTTGACCCGGCCCCGTCGGCGGGAGCACCCCGGCGAGCGTCGAGGGTGGACCCGGTGGTCCGCCCTGCCCCGGTGGATCGTCTTCCGTCGACATGCGCGCATCGTAAACCATATAGGCTTCGTCCATGAGGTGGGTCGCGCTGGTCCTGGTCGCTGCGTGCGGAGGCAAGAGCGCGCCCGCCGGTGAACACTCGATCGCGAATTCGGTTCCGCCTCGGTCTCCCTCGCAGATCTGCGAGGACACGGTCGTGCACCACCCATCGCGGAGCGAGGTCGGCCTCGTGATCAGCGAAGGTGCATTCCTCGAGCGCGAGATCCGCAAGCACGCACCGGTGCTGCGCGGTTGCTACGAGCAACGCCTGAAGTACAAGCCGCACCTCGGCGGCAAGGTCCTCGTCGAGCTCACGATCGGTGGCGATGGCAAGGCGACGCGCATCCACACCCGGGGGTTCGACGAGGAGCTCGATCGCTGCCTGTGCGAGAAGCTATCGGAGATCCAGTTCGAGACGTTATCCGGAGCCGAAGTGAAGGTGACGTATCCGTTGCTCTTCACGGCCTCCACGTAGCCGCGGTAGCGGTGTAGGGTAGCGCCGTGGCGACCAAGCCCACCAAGGGGACAACGAAAGGCGACGAGGGAACGCGCGGTGATCGCAGCAAGCGCTTGCTCGATCTCGTGATGATCCTGCTGCGCGCGCGAACGCCCGTGGCGTACCGCGAGATCCGCGAGTCGTTCCCCGCGTACCAGACGGTGAACGTCGAGGCCGGACTGCGCGCGTTCGAGCGCGACAAGGCCGACCTGCTCGAGCTCGGCGTCCCGATCCGCTACGTGACGCCCGACGAGGATGACTCGCTCGAGGACGGCGGCTACGTGATCGACCTCAAGCGGTTCAAGATGCCCGAGGTGCGGCTGACGCCCGACGAGATCAGCGCGCTCGTGCTCGCGGCCAACGTCGCGCACGCGATGCCGGGCGGCACGTATCCGAAGATCGTCGACCTCGCGCTGAAGAAGCTCGCGTTCGATCTGCCCGAGTTGCCCGACACGCCCACCGAGTTCCCGCGCCCCGCGCGCTCGTCGCCGGTGCTCGTGCACTTCCCCGGGCGCAGCGTCCCGCAGGCCTCGCGCGACGAACGCCCCGAGCTCGGCGAGATCTACGCGACGCTCGAGTCGGCGACGCGCCTGCGCAAGCGCGTGACGATCAAGTACCAGGCCGCCGCCGACGGCGTGGTCAGCAAGCGCGATCTCGATCCGTACGCGCTCGTCTATCGCGAGGGCGCGTGGCTCGCGATCGGGTGGTGCCATCTCCGCAAGGAGGTGCGCTCGTTCCGCGTCGATCGGATGCTCGCCGCCGAGCAGGCGCCGAAGCCGAAGTCGCCCGACTTCGAGCGACCCGCGGACTTCGACGTGAAGGCGTACGCGCAGCGCTCGCCGTGGACGTTCACCGTCGATCCGCCCGAGGAAGTGCAGCTCGCGCTGTTGCCCGAGGCAGCCGAGGTCGGCAACGAAGACTTCGGTCCGAGCGCGGTCAAGCGGGTGCAGGGCGACCGCACGCTGATCACGTTCGACTGCTCGAACCTCGAGTTCGCGGCCACGCGCATCCTCGCGGCCAAGGGCGCGATCAAGATCCTGCGCGGCGATCGCCTGCGCGCGCGCATCACCGACGAGCTCGAAGCGATCGACACGCACTATCCCGTCACCCCGGTGGTCGTCGATGCGTGACGTCAGCCAGAAGCTCCGGCGCTTGCTCTACATCGTGCCGTACGTGGCGAAGCACCCCGAGGGCGTGCCCGTCGACCAGCTCGCGAAGCAGCTCGGCGCCGAGCGCGACGAGCTGATCGCGGACCTCGAGCTGCTCTCGCAGGTCGGCCCGCCCGACGGCGATCCGGGCGAGTACCTGCTCGTCTCCGTCGACGAGGGCCGCGTGTTCGTCGACCTCGCCCACCGCCTCACGCGCCCGCTGCGCCTCACCGCCGCCGAGGGTTGCTCGCTGCTGCTCGGCGTGCGCGCCCTGCGCGAGAGCGGCATCGCGCCGTTCGACTCGGCGATGCAGTCGGCGGAGGCCAAGCTGCTCAAGGCGCTCGGCCGCGACGCGGGCGAAGCCGAGTCGCTCGCGACCTCGACGGTCGTCGCGTCGATCAGCTCGCCGTCCGAGCAAGCGGTCACCTCGCACCTGCGCGCGCTCGTGACCGCGGTGCGCCGCAACGAGCGCGTCGAGATCGAGTACGCCGCCGCGTCGACCGCGACCGTCGAGCGCCGCCCGATCGATCCGTACGGCATCGTGCATCACGCGGGCGAGTGGTACGTCGTCGGTCACTGCCACAAGCGCGGCGACGTGCGCACGTTCCGCATCGATCGCATCGCGGAGCTGCACGCGACCGGCACTCGCTTCGAGCCCCCCGCGAGCTTCGACCTCGAAGCGTATCGCCGCGACCGCCTCTACGTGCCGTCGGCCGACTCGATCAACGTCAAGGTCATGCTCGACCCGCTCGCCGTCACGCGCATCGGCGCGAACTGGCCGATCGGCGACATCGACATGCAGGACGACGGCTCCGCCCTCTTGCAGATCGACTGCGACGGCTTCGAATGGGTCACCCAGTGGGTGCTCGGCCTCGGCCGCCACGCGTGGATCGTCGGACCACCGGAAGCGCAGGCCGCGATGCGCGAGCGCATCCAGCGGCTGCGCGCCGAGCTCACGGTTTAGCGGGCGCGGGAGCCGGCGTCGCCGCCGCGACGGCCTTCGGCGTCACCGCCGTGCCGACCTTCACGCCGACCGTGCCCGACTCGTTCTTCGTCGTGTCGGTGATCTTGAAGCTCGTGTCGACGACGGTCTTGAACGTCGGGAGCGCGCCGTCGGTCAGCGTGGCCTCGGTCGTGCCGGTGCCCTTGACCTCGGTGACCTTCACCGGCCCCTTGTCGACGTCGGTGCCCGTCACCTTGATCGTGCCCTTGATCGTCGCGGTGTTGCCCTTGCGCGCGACGAGCTCGTAGCTCGTCTCCTGCGTCACCTCGAGCTGGCCCATCAACGACTGCTTGCTGGTCGCGGTCCACTTCGCGCCGACACCGACGGCCTCGGCCGGCAGCGCGGGCCACTGCGGCAGCGCGGTCTTCACGAGGTCGACGATCTGCTTGCCCGCGGCGTCGCCCTTCTCGATCCGGATCTCCGTGTTGCCCGACGCGACGCCGTTCGTGCCGACCTTGCTCGTGATCGTGAGGCCGGTGAGCGTCCCGATCTGATCCTTGATGTCCTGCGCCTTCAGCTTCGCGTTCGGCACGTCGCGCGCGTCGATGCCGTTCAGGCTCATCACGTAGTCGATGCTCGTCGCATCCGCGCTCTTCGTCTCGGCATCCGTGAGCAGCACGATCGTCGGGCTGATCACCTCGACGTTCTCCTGCGCCGAGTTCGCCTTCTGCACGAAGTCGAACGCGAGCTCGACGGGCGTCTTGTCACCGGTCTTGCCGGCGTAGACGAGCTTTGCCTTCTTGCCCTTGCCGCCGCTCACGAGCTTCACCGTCACCGGCGTCGGCTCGACCGCGACCTCGATCGGCTCGGCCTTCGGCGGCTCGACGGGCTTCGCCGGCTCCTCGGGCTTCGCGACGGGCTCGGCCGGCTTGTCCTCGGGCAGCGGCGTCGTCGGTGGTGGAGTGGACTTGCCACCGCACGCGGCAGCGAGAACGAGGGCGATGATCGTCAGACGTGACATTGGTAGGTCTACTTTCCCTTGTTATTGGTTGAACAAGTTTCCGGACGACCCC
>CAZUAR010000044.1:0-63994 GCA_964617845.1 uncultured Kofleriaceae bacterium
GCGCACACGAAATCTTCCGCGCGGTCTTCGGCGTCATATGAGGGGATGCCTCAGCTATCTCAGACCTTGAGAACTGCATCCGTCTTCAACCCTATTCTGCAGATGCCTATTGGGAGTTGGGAAGTATCTGCAGTTTTCGCGGGGATATACAGCGGGCAATTGATGCCTACAATCGGACATTGGATCTGAACCCAAACGACTATCCCGGTTTGGAAAATGAATTGAGAGAACTTCAAAATCGACTGAAATCAGTGCGGCCGTAGAGGGGGTGGATCTCATCCGCAGAGCGTGCCATCGAGGTTGCTCAAGACTCTCAACAGACGATGCCCCGTGGCTCGCATCGTGATCGAAGTGCCGTAAGTCCTCGCGCTGCCACGTCGTGACAGAGGTGGGTCCTTCTCGCGCGCCCGCCTCGTGCGTGCCGAGGTTGTCGCACACGATCGTGCCGCGGTACGTGCCGACGAGAACCTCCCTTCCGGAGATCCACGGGCGCCGGGAACGCGAACACGCGGACCGTGCGTGTCGTCCCGATGATCACTGCAGACCTCGCAAGATCGCAATCGCGTCGACGATCGCGACGCCCTCGATCCGCAGCCCGGTCGATCGACGCAACCGCAGCGGAAATCAAAGCCGCTGTGGTACGAAAAGAAAAAGTCCCGAAGGATGAGAAGATCGAATGAGTGAACGCTGGTCGGCTGAAGGTCCGCAGGTCACCGAATCGTTTGTCGACACGCTGGAGGCCATCATCGATGACGAGACCGATTTAATTGTCGAGCACCGCTTCTATCGTGGCTCGCGAGCTCCGTACCGATTCGTTGCGCAGAGCTTCGAGGACCTACGAAGGTACATCCGAGAACGAACCCATCCCGGCGATGGGCTCGTCTTCTGGAAGTGGGTTTCGGTCTGCAGTCATGATGCGGAATGGTTCTTTGGGAAGGTTCCAAACGCTGACGGAAACACCCCGGTCGGTGGCGCGTACTGATCAAAAACGGCGGTGTGAGCTCGCACGGTGCAACTCTCAGAACATCGTGCCGCACGCGTCGGGCACGGTGCAGTCGCAGCCCTTCTCGGCGGTGCAGACCTGGACGATCTCGCCCGTCTCGTAGAAGCGCTTCATCATCGTCGTCGTGGCGCTCTTGTTGCGAATCTGCGAGTGCACGTCGTTGTCCGGCGGCGCTTCGTTGCCCGCGGGCAGGGGGCCCTTACCGAAGTCGTAGATGAGGAGGCCGCTGCCGACGGGGGTGGAGGTGGACTCGAGGCCGTACGGCACGTACGGCGACGGCGTGATCACCGGGATGCCCATCGTGCGCGCCTGGTACTCGCTGCCGAGGTTCGAGACCTCGTCGTCGGCGATCGCGATCTGCATGAAGACCTGCTTCTCCTCGCCGCCGAAGCCGCCGTTGGTGATGACGTCGGCGACGGCGGTGGGCTCGGTGCGATCCCACTCCTGCTGCATGAGCGAGACGAGGAGGGCCGTGTCGAAGTTGTTGGGATAGGCCCCGGTGAGCGTGGTGCGGTATTGCGGCCAGTCGCGCGAGCGCTCGAGGAGGAGCGAGTAGTTGATCGCGCCGACCTGGACGACGCAGCGCTTGATGAGCGGGTCGATCGCGCAGACGGTGGTGCCCATGATGCCGCCCTGCGAGATGCCGTAATAGTAGACCTTCGAGGGGTCGACGATGGTGGGCGTGGCGTCCGTGCCGTCCTGCGTGAACAGGCGGGCTGCCATCGGGCCGCGCGCGACCTGCGAGAGGGCGATGTGGTTCATCATGCCCTGCACGAGGACGTCGAAGATGCCGTAGCCCTTGTTGGCGTCGTTGAGGGCGAGGACGACGTTGGGCACGTCCATGGCGGACATGCCGCGCATCTCGGTGCCGATGGCGATGTTGCAGGTTTCGGCGGCGGCGTTGCGCGTGCCCGAGGAGGCGGCCTGGTCGGCTTCGCCGAAGAGGCCGTGACCGTAGATGATGATGCCGACGGGCGGGTGGTTCGCTTCGAGCGCGCAGGCGGGGACGATCGCGGTGAACGGCGCGTTGTAGTAGCCGGTGGCCATCGGCTTGCCCATCGCGTCGCGCTGTAGCGTGGTGGACGGGGCGAACGAGCCGTTGTTGGTCAGGAACAGCGGCGCCTTGTAGGTGCCGTCGATGCGGCGCGCGATGCGCGTGTCGGACTGCGCGGGGGTGTCGGTGACGGTGAAGTCGAGCGAGGCGCCGTCGGTGCCGGACATCGAGAGCGTGATGGCGCGTGCGTCGAGGAGGTCGGCGCGGGCTTGCTCGCCCGAGCGCGTGTGGAAGTCCCACGCGACGACGAGGTCGGACTTGTCGATGCCCTTGGCTTCGAGCGCGGCGAAGAGGCTGCCGTAGCGAGGGCGGATGCGCTCGAGGAGCGGGTGCGTCGTGGTCTCGTCGTCGAGGATCGCCTTGAAGCCCTCGGAGATCGGGAGGTCGCCGCCGCCCTTGGCCTTGAGCGACTTCTTGATCGCGACGAGGTAGTGGCCCTTGCGCTTGAGCATCTTGGCGCTGCGGATGAAGAGCGCCTGGTCGGCGGGCGTGTCGACTCCGCGGACGTCGAGCTCGGCGAAGTGCGGGACGAGATCGCCCGTGTCGAGGTCGATGAGGACCGTCGGCGAGGCCGCGAGCAGCGAGTCGGCGATGTCGTTGAAGTGGACGAGGTTCGAGCCGTCGATGCCGACGTCGAAGGCGACCATGATCGGAGCGGCGGAGGAGAAGCCGTCGTGCTTGGCGTAGATCGACGGCTCGAGGGCGACCTCGTCGATGTTCACGGGCAGCGCGCCCTTGGGATACTCGAGGCGATAGCCGGTCTCGGTGTCGGCGGAGACCTCGTAGAACGCGGACGGCCACGGCACGAGGCAGTGCGTGCTCGCGCCGAGCGGGTTGCACTCGTCGGGCGTCGCGAGGTCGACACCGTCATCACCGCAGGCGGTGAGCGTGGCGATCGGGGCGACGAGGGAGAGGCTAAGGGCGAAAGAAGACGCAAGTGTGGCGGTACGCATCCCGGGGGCACACTACCTCCCGGGCGGGGCTGGTGGGGCGTTACGTTCGGACGACGAGCGACCCGACGCGGCGCGGATCACTGTGCACGGAATTGCCCGATTCGTCACTGGTGACAGCAGGTTGCAGATCGGCCGCGCAAGCATGGTGGAAGTGGGATCGAGCAACTCCAGGCGCTGGCAAGGCGAGTGGCCAGTGTCACGAGGCCGATCGGCAAGATCGCGAGATCGGCTGCGCCTCGACGAGAAATCGCTGGCGCGGACGTTGCTCGACGGGGCGGCACGATCATGTCTCGCCTCGTCACCTCGCTCTCGGCCCTCCTCCTCGCTTCGACCACGCTGCTCGCTCCTCGGGTAGCGGATGCCGACCAGTGCTCCTCCGCGCGGGTCATGGTCATCCTCGACAAGTCGAGCTCCATGCAGACCGGCACCATCAACGGTGAGACCAAGTGGAACATCGCGGTCGATGGGTTGGGCCAGGTGCTGACCGCCTACGAGCAGAAGGCGGAGTTCGGGTTGATGACGTTCCCGAAGCCGAACATGTGCTCGCCCGGCGGGCTCGACGTGTCGCCGGCCATGGGCAATCGCTCGGCGATCCTCGGCGCGCTCGCGACGCCGCCGCCCGAGGGTGGCAGCTACACGCCGATGGCCGAGACGCTCGAGGTCGCGGCGACCGAGCCGTCGCTCACGAGCGCGGCGGGCGCGAAGCACGTCGTGCTGATCACGGACGGCTGGCAGTACTGCGTGCCCTACGACGCGGCGACGCGCTTCGATGGCGTGGGCGCGGCGGCTGCGCTGCAGGCGCAAGGCGTGACGGTGTGGGTCGTCGGTTTCGGCGGC
Organism: uncultured Kofleriaceae bacterium; assembly: GCA_964617845.1. Classification (GTDB taxonomy): domain Bacteria; phylum Myxococcota_A; class Polyangia; order Haliangiales; family Haliangiaceae; genus JABFXX01. Next base: position 3,848 of record CAZUAR010000044.1, read on the forward strand.
GAGGTCGACACCGCAGCGCTCAACCAGATGGCGGTCGCGGCGGGCACGGCGAAGATGGGCTGCAATCCGCAGAACACGGATCCGGCCGCGCCGAACCAGTGCTACTTCCAGGCGGACAACGCGACCGAGCTGCTCACCGCGCTGAACACGATCGCGGGATCGATCTCCGCCGAGCAGTGCGACGGCATGGACAACGACTGCAACGGCGTGGTCGACGACAACCTCGTGCGCAGCTGCGAAGGCGCGTGCGGCGTCGGCACCGAGACCTGCTCGGGTGGATCGTGGGGCGCGTGCAACACGCCCGCGTCGACCGACGAGGTGTGCGACGGCGTCGACAACGACTGCGATGGTGACGTCGACGAGCCCGGCCCGGGCCTCTGCGATCCGGGCGAGGTGTGCTCGAACGGCTCGTGCCAGCCGCCGAACGGCGGAGATGGCGACGAGGGTGACGGCGGCGCGACCCACGCGGGCTGCGCGTGCGATGCGGGCACCGGCCCGGACGCCGCGGCGCTGCTTCCGTTCGCGATGCTCGGTGCCGTTCTGATGCGCCGCCGCCGCCGCGCGTGATTCACGCACCTGCGTCCCGCGTAACTCGGCGCTTTTGATTCGGCGCGCGTGAAAGCCGCGCGCGGTGATGGCATGGTCCGCGGATGCGCTTCGCTTCCGTGGCTCTGTTCGTCGCGATTGCTCTCGCTGCGCCGCGCGCGCGGGCCGAAGGCGTGGACTTCATCGCCGATGCGAAGGCGCTGCTCGTCGTCGGCGCGTGCAATGGCGGCACGACGGACAAGGTCGACGCCAAGGTCTACGCGGCGCACTGCAAGCGCATGGCGCAGGTCGTCGAGGACTACAAGAAGCGCTGGCTCACACCCGCGCGCGAGTTCTTCGCGGCGCACGTGCCAGCCGGGTTGCCGCGCAAGGTCGTCTATCCGTTCGCGGGCGGTGACCTCGCGACCGCGCTCGCGATCTACCCCGACGCCGACGAGATCACCACGATCTCCCTCGAGCCGGCGGGCGATCCCCGCGCGCTCGCGACGCTGAAGCCGGGCGAGGTGAAGGCCGCGCTCGGCGTGGTGACGAAGGAGCTGTCGTCGTTCTATCGCGCGAACTACTCGGTCACGATGAACATGATCGGCGCGATGCGCGGCGCGAAGCTGCCCACGCAGCTGATTTTCGGTTTGTCGGCGCTCGTCGTGAATGGCTACGAGGCGGACTCGCTGCGCTACTTCACGGTGAAGGACGACGGCTCGCTGAAGTACCTCGAGCAAGCGGATGTCGAGGCGGCCGCGAACGCGAAGACCCCGGGCGCGCGCAACGCGGCGTTCTCGAACATCGAGCTCGTGTTCCACAAGGCGGGCACGTCGAGGAAGCAGGTCTATCGCCACATCATGGCGAACCTGAACGACGCGCACCTGAAGAAGTATCCGGGCACGCTCGCGCACCTGCAGGCGAAGGGCACGGTCGCCGCGATGACGAAGGCCGCGAGCTACCTGCTCACGTTCGGCGAGTTCTCGACGATGCGGAAGTACATCATCGATCACGTCGTGTGGATGGTCAGCGACACGACGGGCCTCGCGCCGAAGTACGGCACGCCGGCCGGCTTCGAGTACGAGACGTACGGAAGCTTCACCACGTCGAACATGCCCGCGGGCAAGGACGTGTCGCCGGCGTACGCGAAGCTGTTCGCGTCGCAGCCGAAGCGAAAGCTCCCGTTCCGGTTTGGCTACCCCGACGGCACGTTCAAGAACGGCCATCTGATCGTCATGTCGAAGACGACGTCGAAGTCGACGGCGAAGTAGTCCTCACGGCGCGGGCGCCACGTCGAGATCGGGTAAGGTCCGCCCGATGTCAGGACGTAAAGGCGATCACATCAAGCGCGTCGCACTGGTGTTCTCCGGCGGCCCCGCACCGGCGGCGAACGCGGTCATCTCGTCGGCGGCGATCTCGTTCCTCGAGGACGGCCGCGAGGTGATCGGGTTCTTCCATGGCTACTCGAACCTGCAGGACTACCACCCGGTCACGCACCGCCTGTTGCCCGACGAGCACTACCGCATCTTCGAGCTGAAGGACCTGTCCGGCCTGCGCAACACGCGCGGCATCGTGATCGGCACGGCGCGCGCGAACCCGGGCAAGGGTATCGACAAGCCGAGCGACCTCGACGACCTGAAGAAGACCACGCGGCTGCGCAACGTCTACAACGCGCTCGTCGACCTCGAGATCGACGCGCTGATCTCGATCGGCGGCGACGACACGCTGAAGACCGCCAACTTCTTGCACGAGTACCAGAAGCGGCTGCCGCCCGAAGCGCGCCGCGTCCAGGTCGTGCACCTGCCCAAGACGATCGACAACGACTACCGCGGCATCGACTTCACGTTCGGCTTCTTCACCGCCGTCGACGTGATGGCGAAGGAGCTGCAGAACCTGCGCGCGGACGCGATGTCCACCGGCAGCTACTTCGTCGTCGAGACGATGGGCCGCAAGGCCGGCTGGCTGTCGTACGGCGTTGCGATCGCGGGCGAGGCGAACCTCGTGCTCGCGGTCGAGGACGTCGAGGCCGATCTCGCGACCACCGACGAGAAGGGCGCGCACTGCCTGTCGCTCGACGGGCTCGTCGATCGCATCGTCGACATGATGATCGCGCGCGAGAAGCGCGGGAAGCACTACGGCACGGTCGTGCTCGCCGAGGGCCTCGCCGAGATGCTGCCCGAGTCGCAGATCAAGGACCTGCCGCGCGACGAGCACGGGCACCTGTCGCTCGGCCGCATGGATCTCGGCAAGCTCGTCGCGATGCTCGTGACCAAGCGGTACGAGGAGCGCACGAAGCGCAAGAAGAAGGTCACCGGTCTGCAGCTCGGCTACGAGTCGCGCTGCGCGGCGCCGCATGCATTCGACGTGATGCTCGGCAGCCAGCTCGGTATCGGCGCGTATCGCGCGCTCGTCGAGGAGAACCTCGACGGACACCTGATCTCCGTGATGGGCCAGCTCGACCTCGCATATGTCCCGTTCCGCGAGCTCGTGAACCCGACGACGCTCAAGACCGAGGTGCGCTTCATCCAGACGGGAAGCGACTACCACCGCCTCGCGCGGTTCCTCGAGACGCGCACCGACCGCATCGTCGACTGGGCGCCGGGTCGCCGGCACGAGCGATGAGAACGCGGCGTGGCATCGCGGGCCGGGGATTGGCGCGGCTCGTGTCCGTGGGGCCGATCGCGATCGCATGGCTCGTGCTCGGTGGGTGCTCTCGCGATCACGCGGCGACCACCGTGGCGGGCACATCGCCGGCACCGATGACATCGCCGACATCGCCGCCGAACACATCGATCGATCTCGATCCCCGTCTCGCGCCGATCGCGTACTTCGTCGGCGACTGGACCGCGACGGCCGAGAACCCGTCGACGAAGCAGTCGTTCACCCTGCGCTACACGGTGAAGCCTGCGCTCGGGGGCGTGTGGCTCGAAGGCACGGGGTTCGCGAAGGAGCTCGGCCTCGAGATCCGTGACTACTGGGGCGTGACGGCGGACGGCGAGATCACGCGCACGCTGTTCGACTCGAGCGGCATCACCGGCACCGTCCGGAGCAAGGGGTGGTCGGGCGAGGTGCTGGTGCTCGAGGGCACGATCGACGCGGGCGCTCGCGTGCGCGAGACGATCACCAGACGCGGCGCGCGAGCGTTCGACGCGGTGTGGGAGTCGAACACCGACGGGACATGGTCGGCGTACTCGGTCGAGCACCTGACGCGATAGCGCCTCGCACGCGTCTCGCACCGCGACTCGCACGCGACTCGCACGCGATCGTCGCTTCGCGCGCGAGCACACCTGCGCACATGCACTCTGCGTGGAAGACGCAAGCCACCGTCGGAAACGTGCCGGTGCGCGTGGATCGAGCGTAGGATCCATTCATGAGGTCCGCGCTCCTTGCGATAGCTGTACTCGCAGCGTGTGGCGACGGGGGAAGTAACACCGACGCCGGTGGCGGCGACGATCAGCCGCCGCAGGACGGCATGATGCAGACGGTCGATGGTCCACCGCCGGGGACGCCGCTCGTCGATCGCATCAGCGTCGCGACCGTGACCGCGCCGGCCGGCGTGATGGCGGGCGACTCGAACTACCGCATCTGGGGACGGCAGAACCTGCGCGTCGCGCCGGTGTTCACGGTGCCGCTCGAGAGCTGCGGCACGCTCGTCGGCTACACGACCGGGACGGCGCAAGCACCGATGGCGCGCGTCGCGAAGCTCGACGTCAACGACCAACTCGTCGCGACGTACGACCTCGGCGCGTTCGTGTTGCGCGGCCTGGCGGCGGAGCCCGACGGTCACTTCGGTGCGCTGCTGTGGAACTCGGCCGCCACGACAAAGACGATCCAGCTGTCGCGCTTCGACGCGAACGGCGGCAACAAGCGCGACTCGCCGATCACCGACACGATCTGGTCTCCGACGGACTTCGGCATCGGCGAGAGCCGCCTCGAGTTCGGCGATGGAAAGTACGGCGCGTACTTTCACGTTCACGGCGTGAGCGGCAACTTCAACGGTCACGAGGGTGACTCGCTCAAGTGGATCGACGCGGCGACCGGCACCGTCACCAACGGCTGGTCGTGGGGCTGCTCGCACTCGATGAGCGACCTGCTTCGCTACGAGCCGACGAGCAAGAAGTTCCTCGCGGCGTGCGTCACCGATTGCTTCCCGGGCACGCAGGGCACCGACTTCGCGAATGCGTCGATCGGCGGCGTGTACCTCGATCACGCGCGCAAGGTGCTCGACGTCAACGGCGGGTGCAACGGCAGCGTCGCGGGCGAGCTCGGCGGGATGACGCCCGGGCCGAGCGGGTGGAAGCTCGTGTTCAACGCGCATCAGAACGCGGCCACGCTCGGGCAGCAGTCGTACAACGCGTCGACGATGAACCAGGACATCGGGTTCTCGTCGATCGCGGCGAACGGCACGCCGGGCGCGGTGAAGTGGTTGACCACCACGCCGGGCAACGAAGCGAACGCGGCGATCGCGGCATGGAATGGCGATGGCGCCGAGGAGTACGTGATCGGCTGGGCCGAGGTCTCGGGGAGCTCGCGCACGTACAAGCTCGGGCGCTTCGGTCCGACAGGTGGCCTCGTCTACGCGCCGGCGGATGTCACGTCGCTGGTGAAGTGGGGCGAGCGCGACGATCCGTTCCGCACCACGCCGAGCGGCGACATCGTATGGGCGTGGTTCGACATGGCCGGCGCCACGTCGTTCAACGTCGCGCGCATCCGCGGCAGCGGCACGTGCAACTAGCGCGCGATCACTCGCAGGTCACGCCGCTCCAGCCGTCGCTGTAGCCGCTGTCGAAGCCGTCGTCGTAGCCCGCGTCGTAGCCGTCGGCGCCGCCGTCGCTGTAGCCGTCGTCGTACGCGTCGGCGTAGCACGCGGCGTAGTTCGCGTCGGCCGCGTCCGCGTAGCCCGCGTCGTAACCGTCGAGCGCGCCGTCGCGATAGCCGGCGTCGATGCCGTCGAGCACGCCGACGTCGTAGGCCGGCTCGTACGCCGCGCGATAGCCGGCCTGATACTCGGGGTTCAGCCGCTTGCCCTCGGCGACGCCTTCGTCGTACGCGGCGTAGTTGTAGTTGTCGTCGTAGCCACGCGAGTAGCACACGCGAGCCTCCTCGGGATCCACGCCCGGGTACTGCTCCTCGAACGTCGGCGGCGCCGGCGGCGTGCTCGGAGCCACGGGCTTCATGCGGTTCTTCACCGTCGCGAACGTGCCGTTCGTCGCGCCACCGGCCACGCGCGCCGCTGCAGGCGCCTCGCACGCGGCTTCGCCATCCGATGCGCCCGCGGGCACGCCATCGGAGTAGCCGTCGGAGTAGCCGTCGCCGTACGCGTCGTCGTACGCGTCCGCCGCGCCGTTGCTGTAGCCATCGGACGTGCCCGCCGAGCAGCCCGCGCCGTCGAAGCTCGCGTCCGAGACGCCGTCGTCGTAGCCGTCGCCGAAGCCAGCGTCGTAGCCCGACGAGCTGTGATAGCCGGCACTGAAGCCATCGTTGTAGCCGTCGGCGTCGCCGTCGCGCGCGCCGTCTTCGCGGGTGAGCGAGAGGCCGTAGCGCTTGCCTTCATCGAAGCGCTGCGCGTTCACGGCGACCGCGCGGTCCGCGCCCTCGTTGTACTTCACCTCGAGGCCACCGCCGTCGGAGCAGTCCAGCGTGTCACAGCCCGCGTTCGCGCCGAGCGCGAGGACCATGGCCAACAGAAGCTTCATCATTCGCAACCAACGCATCACGACCCTCGATGGTGCAAACCGAGATCCTAGTCTGTCGGACGAAACCGTCGCACGCGCGCGTTGCAACTCCGCATCCCCCGGTCCGCTCGCACGGCCGCGTGTGGCGACGACGCGACACGTCAGCCTCGCTCGTCTGCGAGATTCGCAGGCGGTGTTGTCCGCGCTATGGTCGGCCCCATGTGCCGGAACATCCGCCAGCTGTTCAACTTCGAGCCGCCCGCGACCGACGAGGAGTGCGCCGCCGCGGCTCTTCAGTACGTCCGGAAGGTGAGCGGGACGCGGAAGCCGAGCGCGCAGAACCTCGAGGCCTTCGAGCGCGCGGTCGCGGCGTTGACGAAGATCACGCGCGAGCTCGTCGACACGCTCGAGACAACGGCGCCTCCCAAGAACCGCGAGGAAGAAGCGCGCAAAGCACGAGAGCGCAACGCCGAGCGCTACGGCTGACGCCGAGGCCTCTCGCTACGCCGCTGCGCGGATCGCGCTCACGATCTGCGTCACGCTCGGGTCGTCGCCGGCGCGGCCGGACACGTAGTGCCACACGATGTCGTTGGTCGGTTTGACGACGATCACGCCGCCCTGCTGCCACTGATCGCCCTGCGGGACGATCGTCTGCCGCTGTCCGCCGGCGAGCGCGCGGAGCGCCTTGCCGAACCCGCGCGGATCGATCGTCGACGTCACGCCGCGCTTGAACTGCGCCGCCTTGTACACCGCGAGGGATGGGTCGGTGTAGATCGGCCCCGTGTACCCGGTCTGATCGCGAAACCCTTCGATGAAGCTCGGCGTTCCGTTGCCGATCACGAACAGCTCCGCACCCGCATCGCGAATGCGCTGACCCTCGCGATGCAGCTGCGCCGCGTGCTCGCGGCAGTGGACGCAGCCGAAGTGCCGCGTGAACACGAGCACCGCGGTCTTGTCGCGCCACAGATCGCCGACGGTGACGCGGTTACCGTCCTCGTCGAGCACCGACATCGTCGCGAGATCATCAGCGCGCGTCAGCATGGCGCCATCGTAGCGCGGTTCAACACTTCTTGCGCTTCGGCGGCTTCTTGGTCGCGGTGGCCTTCGCAGGCTTCGCCGTCGCGGGCTTCGCGGTCGCGGGCTTCGTCTTCGCGGGCTTCGCCTTCGCGGGCGATGCCTTCATGGGCTTGGACGTGTTCGCGGGCTTCGTCGTCGCGGACTTCGCAGTCGCGGGCTTCGCGATCGTAGGCTTGGCCGATGCAGGCTTCGTCTTCGCGGGCGATGCCTTCATGGGCTTGGACGCGTTCGCGGGCTTCGCGGTCGCGGGCTTCGCAGTCGCGGGCTTCGCGGTCGCGGGCTTCGCCGATGCGGGCTTCGTCTTCGCGGGCTTCGCGGCCTTCGCCGGAAGCGACAGGTTGTAGTCGAGCGCCTTCTGGAGCCACGCGGTCATCTCGTCGGGATCGTCCATGAGCGACTCGGGCATCAGCACGCTGTTCGACATCACGCGGCCGTTGCCCATGGGATCGAACTTCTCGGCACCGTCGAGCGCGAGCGCGTCGGTGTAGTCCTGCTCGCCGAGCTTCACCATGAACGACCGCGCGAACAGACCACCGAACAGGTGGCCGTTCACCTTGGCCGCGGCGGCGCCGAACATCTGCAGCGTCTGGATGCGCTTGTCCCTCGGCAAGCGCGCGTAGAAGACCGCGTGGTTCTCCTTCGGAATCTTCACCCAGGCCATGTGTTCCTCCTCACTTCGCAGAGCCGGAGCCGGACCCGGACGTCGGGTCGGGCTTCGGCGCGGGCGGTTGCACCTGCGAGAGCACGGCGCCGACAGCCTTGTCGAACGACTCGCGCTGCGCTTGCGCGAGCTGGATGCGGCACTTCTCGAACTTGGGCAGGTTCGTCGCGTTGATCACGTGACACTCGATCGCGGCGTCGTTCCATTTCCCGTCGGTGCACGAGTCGACGTAGGCCTTCTGCAAGGCGGGCGTGATCCGCGTGACCATCTCCGTCATCTGCGGCGTCTTGCCCGCCGATGCGAGCGCTGCGTTCATGTAGTCGCTCACGGCTTGCGAGAGCTCGCTGCACTCGTAGGGACGCGAGGCGGTCGCGGGCTCCGTCGGGATCTCCGCGTTGCGCGTGAACAGCGCGGCGCCGCCGGTCTTGATCAGCGCATCGATCTGCGGCCCCTTGGCGGTGAGCTCTGCGAACGCGTTGGTGCCCTGGGCCTCGGCCTTGCCCTCGCCGGCGTTGCCGCTCTTCAGGTACGAGAGGATCGCGTTGATGCGCGTAATGTCGGCCTTCGCGTCGGCTTCGCTCTTGGTGACGACCTTCGCGCGTACGGTGAGCGCGTCGGTGAACGTCGCGGTCGCGAGCACGGTGCGCTTGTCGTCGGCGGCGCGGACCGCGATCGGCTCGGCGAGGTACGGCTCGAGCTCGGACCACCACCCCGGGACCGCCTTCGCGCCCTGCGAGACCTCGGTCTTCCACGCGCTCGGCTCGATGCCCGCGCCCTTGCGCGCCGTCACGACGACCTCGCCGTTCGACAGGATCGCGCCCGACGCGACCGACTTGCCCTGAACGCTCGCGTGAAACAGATCGCCGTCGCGCGATAGCTCGAGGATCGACTTGGAGCCGGCGACCGTCGTCAGGCATGCCGTCACCTTGTCGCGCGGCAGGCCGCCCACGATCAGCGTGAAGTCGCCCTGCATCAGCGCGCCTTGCTTCGCGCCGATGATCGTCGTCGCGGTGCCCATGATGTCGAGGCCGCACTTCTCGTTCGCGGCCTTCAGGATCATCTCGACGCTGGTCAGCGCGATCGGCGCGAGCTGTCCGTAGATCGACCACGCGCGGACGCGTGGCATGTCGAGGCGGAACGCGGTGTCGGGCGCGCCGGGCAAGAAGCGGACGGCGGACGGTGGGCCGCTCGAGGAGCCTTTACACGCGCCGACCATCGCGACGACAAACGCAGCTGACAACAGGACGCGCATGGGCCAACCGTCGACGACTTCCGCGCCGATTGCAAGACACGCGACCCATCGTGCATTCGCCCACGAGCAAGAGCTGTCCATCGCCTCGCAGCGGACCGTCCCGATCGCGGGCGTCGCGATAGGCTGTGGCTGTGAGTAACGACGCGTTCGCGGCCATCAAGCAACTGCTAGTGCCGTACGCGAGGCACTTCTCGATTCACGCCGACGACCAGACGTCGTACGTCCTGAACGAGGAGTTGCCGCATTCGCGCACGATGTTCGCGTACCTCAGCGTCAGCCGTAGTGGCGCGCGACTCGCGTTCTATCCGTTGCACGTGTTCCCCGAGTTGCGCGATGGACTACCGAAGGTGCTCGCATCGCAGCTGAAGCAGAAGTGCATCTTCCGCTTCTCCGCGGTGTCGGCGGCGGAGCTCGTCGCGGTGAGGAACATGCTTCGCGTGGGCTTCGATCGCATCGAAGCTCAGCGCGTGTTGAACCCGGGGCGGGCCTACTACCGTAAGCCGAACCTCGACGAGACGTTCGAGATCCTGACGAAGCTCGTAGGTGCCAGCGCGATTCGCCGGCCCAAGGATGTGCTCGTCGCGCTTCCGTCGAAGGCCAAGGTGCCGGCGCTGTTCGACAAGAAGAAGAAGTCAGCCGGTCTCGTGTTCAACACGATCACGCCCGCCGAGCACGCTGCGCTCGCCAAGCTGTTCGCCTGAGCGCAGGGACGTACTCCCGTCGCGAGACGTCGCCTCGGCGCCGAGCGCGAACTGCGGATGCGCGAGGAGCCGGCGCTCGAGGTCCGCGTGTTGCTCGACGGGCACATCCGACGCGAACTTCGCCGACGAACGCGCGCGACGCTCGAGCCACGCGGTGTCGAGCAAGCGGTGCTTCGCGAACGGGTGTGACGCCTCGATGGACACGGCGGCATCACGATCGACCGATGGTGGTCCGAGCACGAACGCGATCGTGGTCGACTCCTTCGGCCCCGAGGGCGCACCAGCCGCCACGTAGAACCCCGCGAGCAACAGCGAGGTGCGGATCGCCGTCGACGCGGAGTACGTGAACAGCTCGCACGGACGATCGAGGTGCGCGCGCAACGCGCGAAACGCGTCGAGCGTCCACATGCGCGTGTCGACCTTGGACGAGAACGGATCGAAGAAGATGATGTCGGGTGCGCGTTCCCGCGGAAACGTCGAGAGGAAGTCGCCCTCGACGACGCGCCAGGAGAGCGTGGGGCGAACATCGAGGGCGCCGGCTGCGCGGGTGTCGAGCGGATTGGCTGCGCGGGGATCGAGCCGATTGGACGCGCGGGTATCGATGGCGCCGGGACGGCTGGTCGAGTCGTATCGCCCGTAGCGGGCGAGGATGTGCGGGGCAGGGTGCCGCAGGTGCGGGAACTCCTTCTGATGCGCGAGCGCGAGCCGGAACGCGTCGGTGTCGTGCTCGAAGCTGACGAGCTCGATGTCGGGCATCGTGGCCTCGGGCTCGGAGGCGCGCCGGTGATCGCGCGCGCGCTCGACGGCGCGGATCAGCGCCATCGCATTGTGCGCGGCGCCGAGGCCGACATCCCAGATGACCAAGCGATGGGCTGCGTCGTGCGAGGTCGACGAGAGGGCGCGAGCGAGCAGCGCGGACTGGTTCACGTACACGCGCTCGGCTTCCTCGTCGGGCGCGTTCACCGAGTGCATCGTCTCGCCGGAGGCCACGTGCGCGATCCACGACCGCTCGCCGCGCGTGACGACCGAGAACGCTCCGCGGGTGGAGGCGCGCGCGGGCTTGGAGCGCGGGCGCGGGCCCGGCGGGTTGTCCTCGTCGTCGAGGGCGAGGCGCGCGCGGTTCTCGGCGTAGTACGTCGCGAAGGTGCCGGCGGCGATCTCGGCGCGCAGCGTGGACATGAGGCGCGTGTAGAAGCGCAGGTTGTGGTTCGCGAGCAGCTGCCAGCCGAGCGGCTCCTGCGCCTTGACGAGGTGGTGGAGGAACGATCGCGCGTAGGTCGTGCAGGTCGGGCAGGGGCAGTTCGCGTCGAGCGGCGCGTCGGAGGCGCGGTGAACGCCGCGGCGCAGATCGATGCGCCCGTGCGAGGTGAACGCCTTGCCGTGCTGCGCCCACGCGGTGGGGAGAATGCAATCGAACATGTCGACGCCGCGGTGCACGGCCTCGAGGATGTCGACGGGGGTGCCGACGCCCATGAGGTAGCGCGGGCGATCGAGGGGCAGGAGCGCGGTGACGAGCTCGGTCGTGTCCTCGCGCTCGGCGCGCGACTCACCGACGGCGAGGCCGCCGATCGCGAAGCCGTCGAAGTCGCGGGTCGCGCCGCGCGCGAGCGAGGTGAGGGCGAGCGCGGACTCGCGGCGCAGATCGGGGAAGCAGGCGCCCTGGACGATCGCGAAGAGTTGCTGCGCGGAGTCGGCGCGTGCGGCGAGGGAGCGCGCGGCCCAGCGGTGCGTGAGCTCCATCGCCGAGCGCGCGGCGGCGTGCGGCGAGGTGGAGTCGATGCACTGATCGAGGACCATCATGATGTCCGAGCCGATCGCCCGCTGCATCGCGATCGATCGCTCGGGCGTGAGGAGGATCGGCCCGGGGGCGTTGCGGTCGCGGAAAATCGCGCCGTCCTCGTGCATCGCCGAGCCTTCGCGCTGCGCGAGCGAGAAGATCTGGAAGCCGCCCGAGTCGGTGAGGAACGCGCCCGGCCACCGGGTCCAGGCGTGGAGGCCGCCGATGCGCTCGAACAGCTCGGGGCCCGGGCGCACGAGCAGGTGATACGTGTTCGCGAGGAGGATCGGCGCGCCGAGCTCGCGGAGCTCGAGGAGCTGCGGCAGCGTTTGCGTCCGGACCGAGCCGCGTGTGCCGACGGGCATGAACACCGGTGTCGCGACGTCGCCGTGCAGGGTGGAGAGGATGCCGGTGCGCGCGCGCGAGGCGGGGGCCGTCGCGAGGATACGGAAATGCGCAGCGGTCACGCTCGGGTTGTATCAGCTCGTGTGGCTATCGCGACCAAACCAGGACAAACTGGCCTCGATGGGTCGCAGATCGTTGCTCGCGCTGGTTGTCGTCGGGCTTTGCGCGGTAGCAGGCGGGACAGCGATGGCGCAGCCCGGACCGACGACGGGGCAGTCGAAGCTGTCGCCCGAGGTCGAGAAGCTGATCAGTGAAAAGCCGACGATCAACCTGGTGACGATGGGCGTCGGTGGGCTGATCTGGGAGCGCCACGGACACATCGCGCTGTGCATCGACTACGAGAACCCGCGCGACAACGTCTGCTTCAACTACGGCATCGGTGACTTCCATCATCCGCTGCGGATGGGGTGGGGCTTCTTTCGCGCGAACGGTGCGTTCTGGGTCGGCAAGCAGAACCCGCGCGAGATGCTCGCGATCTATCGCAACGCGGATCGCACGATCTGGGTGCAGCCGCTGCCGCTGACCAAGGAGCAGAAGGACAAGATCCTCGCGAAGCTCGAGTACGACGTGCAGGAGGAGCACAAGCACTACTCGTACGACCACCTCTGGGACAACTGCACGACGCGCGTGCGCGACATCATCGACGACGCGACCGGCGGCGCGCTGAAGAACATGAAGGGCAAGGTCGACGGGCGCACGTACCGCGAGCTCGCGCGCGAAGGGTTCTATGGCCTGCCGAAGTCGTGGATCCCGCTGATCCTGACGGACATCTCGATGGGCCGCGTCAGCGACGGCGTGCCGAACTACTACGAGCGCATGTTCCTGCCCGACTACATGCGCGAGGCGGTGACGGAGCTGTGGGGCATCCAGCCGATGGTGATCTATCAGCGGCAGGGGCCCTTCGCGGTCAAGGAGATCGAGAAGGCGCTCGCCGACGGCAACCTGACGCCCGAGCAGAAGGCGCAGCTACAGAACCGCCTCGACGAGCTGCACGCGGAGCCGAGCGGTCGGTTGTACATCGCGCTGCTCGCGCTGCTGCTCACCTCGCCCGTGTGGCTCACGCGGCTCCTCGGGCGCTTCCAGCGCGTGGGCCTCGCGGTCGCGGTGATTCCGCCCGCGCTGCTCGGGACGATCTACTGGTTCCTCGCGATCGTGTCGCCGCTGCCGTACGTGCGGTGGAACGAGACGTGTCTGTGCCTGATGCCGTTCGACCTCGCGCTGCTGTTCCTCAGCGGCGAGCGCCAGAAGAAGTACGCGCGATATCGCGTGATCATGCTCGCGCTCGTCGCGGCGCTGCTGCTCGTCAACGTGCTCAAGGCGCCGATCTGGACGGTGTGGCTGTGGGCGATCGTGCCGAACGCCGTTGTCGCGTTCATGCCGATGTCGCTGCGGAAGAAGGACGAGGTTCCGAAGGCCATCGCCTCGGAGAAGAAGTCCGACAAGAAGTCCGAGAAGAAGCCCGAGAAGAACTCCGAGAAGAAGAAGAGCGCCTAGGCTAGGGGCACGCGGCGGCCTCGTCGGCGGGGGCGGGCACCGTCGGCGCACCATCGCGCAGGTACGTCGCGAGGAAGCAGCTGTACTGGTAGCGAACGGCGGGGAGCTGGCGATAGATCTGATGACCGTCGGCGATGCCTCCGTCGGCGTACTGCACCACGACGCTCGTCGTGCGCTTGCCCGGGTTCGCGCGGTTCTCGCGCACGGGATACGCGAGCATGCCGTCGAGGCCTTGCGTCGCGAGCGCGTCCTGGGTGCCGGGCCAGATCTTGTCGCCTGCCTCGTGGTTGCCGTACGCGAGCGCGGCGGCGTCGAGGACCGTCTCGGGGAAGTAGCGATCGCCCTGGCCGATCGGTTGATACACGTGGCGCTCCGGCAGTCCGGCGAGCGGACGCTGCGCGAGTCGCGCCATCGACGCGCCGGGCTCCGCGACTTCCCAGCCGATGCCGAGCAGACCGAGCACGGGATGCATGAACGTCAGCGTGTCGCCGTCGATGCCGAGGATGCCGGCGAGGAGCGGGCGGCCGTTCTCGATCACGTCGGTGTCGAGGATCATCATGTTCCAGAAGCCGCCCGCGCCGAACGGCGTGAGCGCACCGAAGCGCGGCTCGACGGCGCCGATCATGTTCGTGTACATGCCGCCCATCGAGTGACCGCCGAGCGTGACGGTCGCGGGATCGAAGCGACCGTCGGTGCTCGCGGGCAACGTCGCGCCGCAACCCGCGAGGAGCGCCGGCGTGATGCGCAGATCGAGGAGCGCGTCGAGGAGCAAGCGCTGCTCGAACACGCCTTGCTGGAACGTGTACGGCATCGCGGCGAGGTTGTTGAAGTTGAGGTACGCCTGCGCGTCCGCGTTCACGAGCCGCTCGGGATTGACGGGCATCGCCGCCGACGCCGCCGCGATCCCGCGGCGCCCGACGACAACGCCGGGGCCTTCACCCGCCACCGGCCCCGACTCGGGCGTCGTGTTGAATCCTTCGTCGACGAGATCGAACGACGTGCCGCCCGAGCCGTGCACGTACTGCCACAGCGGCCAGCCACTCGCGGGCATCTCGCCCTTGGGGATCGTGATGCGCAGGGGAACCGTCAGCGTGCCCTGCACGATCGGTGCGCCGTTCGCGTCGAGCTCGAAGCGACCCTCGGTCGCGTACGGCGCCTCGCCCTTCTGGAACTGCGGCATCGTGACCGTGCCCGCGAGCACGCAGACATCGGGGTGGTTCACGCCATGCTCGGTGTCGATCGCGAGGCCGTCGATCGTCACGTCGTGTGCCGCGCGCACCGCCTCGCTGCGCGCGCGCATGATCGCGATCTCGTCGCCGGTCGTGAACACGGTCGCGACGAGCAGGTCGTCGTCGGCGACGCCGAGCTCGTCGAGCGTCTCCCAGAGCGGCGCGTACAGCGCCTTCACCTTCGCGTCGCCGCCGCCGCGCACCAGCTCGGCGAACGCGGGCGGCGCGCTGACGCCGGGTGCGAACGCCTCGCGCAGCACGAACGCGTAGCGCGTGCCCGCCCGTAGCACGGCGCCCGGCCGCGGCGCGATCGCCACGAGCCCGTCGCCCGCGAACGGGTCGGAGGGCAGCGTCTGCGCGATGAGTGGATACAGCGCGCCGCGCTCGTCGGACGCGGGATCGATATCCACGAGCAACGCGGCGCTCGCGGGATCCGCGGCGATCACGCGATCCGCCGCGTGCGCGGGCACGATGCCGGTGAAGCGGAACCACGCGATCGGCATCACGGGAAAGCCGGCGTGCTCCGCGGCGCTCGACAGCAGGTCGCGAACGATCGGCAGGTTGCGCTTGTTGGGGAACAGCGAGAGATCGATGCGCCCGTCGGCGGTCAGGCGCAGATCCGACGGGAACGGCATCGCGAAGAATTCGTCGCCGCCATCGAGCTCGAACGCGATCGTATCGGCGGGTGGCGCATCGTCGGCGCACGCGGCGGCCGCGACGAGCGTCGCGAACCCGAGCGCGAACGAAGCGAGCCCCGCGCCGGCGCGGACGCGTGCGGCCGAAACGATGCGCGATGGACGATCGAGCTGCCCGGCGAATTCCGACGTGTGACGCGAAGCCATGACCCATGGGTATCGCGCCGTCCCCCGTCGAGGAATCGGTACATTCGGCCAGCGCGGGTGGCTACTCGAGGCGCCTCCGGGAGGACGGTGGTGTGGGCTATCGGCGCGCCGAACGAAGCCCCTTCGGCTCGCCGTCGAGGGATCGGTACATTCGGCCAGCGTCGGTGGGCGTCAGCGCGGCATCGCGAAGACGTCCGTGCCGAGCGCGTCGCCGTCCCAGTAGGCCAGCATCGCGTGATCCTTGGACCACGTGATCGACGGCGCCGACAGGCCTTGCGCGCCGTGCCAGGTGCGGCCGCTCGAGCCGTTCTTCGACAGCATGCGCTCGACGACGGGGCCCTCCTCGGTCATCAGCGACATGATGTACGCGCGGTCGCCCGCGGCGGCGAGGCGGACTCGCGTGTCGCGTGCCGCGTAGCCGAGCTTCTTGGTCCACGTGGTCTTGCCGCGCACGTTGAACGCGACGAGGTGCGTGACGTTCTCGCGCGTGCGCAGCGCCATCACGCAGCCCTCCTTCTGGCACGCGACGTCGAGCACCTCGTCGCGCGGATCGATCGGCGCGCGCGTGTTCACGCCGCAGTCCTTGGCCGAGCACATGAGGACGTAGGTCTTCGCGTCGACGCGGTACACGAGCGCGACGTACTCGTTCGCGGACGTGATCGCGCACCACGTGATGCGCGCGGTGTTCGCGGGGATGGTCATCGCGGTGGACTCGATCGCGAGGTCGTCGAGACTGCCGGCCATGCGGTCGGATGTGCGCTTCTGCGTCGGTCCGTGCACGAACCAGAAGCGCTCGTCGCGCTCCTCGAGCCAGCCGACCGCCCAGCGCCGGTCGTTGGAGGCGACCCCGTAGCACAGGTTTCGCACGGAGGTTCCGAACGTCTCGGAGCGGCCGAGTTTGCCGTCGCCCGCGATCTTGGCGACGTGCACCTTCTTGCGCTCGTGCCAGACGACTCCGGCGCCGACCGAGAGTCCGACCGCGCGCGTGTCGGTCACGGTCGGGATCGCGGAGCGGCGGCGGCGGGTCCCGTTGCGATCGATCTCGACGACGTGGCGATCGCCGGCCAGCTCCATCACCGCGAAGCCGTCGTTCAGGACCGCGGCCTGGAGCGGTGGTGCCTTGGTGGCGACCTCGGCCCGAGTTGTCGTGCGTTCGCGCGACAGCAGCACGACGGCCACGAGCGGAACGAGCACGATCGCGAGCAGCGCGGGCCGGCGCCGGACGTGAAGCGCGACGAGATACGCGAGCAGACCGAGGAGGGAGCGCGGGCGGGCCATGGGCCCGACGATAGACGAGATGGCACGTGCGCTGCACCTGGCGCTCGCATGCAACGCATCTCCGATGCCCTCGAGCTCCTCACCGCTCAGCACGACGAGATCGAGGCGTTGATCGCCGAGATCGCCGACACCGTGAACCCGGACCGCCGCGCTCAGGCGATCACCGAGCTGGCGGACCGCCTGACGGTTCACCTCGCCGCCGAGCAGGTGCTGTTCTATCCCGCGGTCTCGATGTTGATCAGCCGCGAGGTGCATCAGGAGCTGCTCGCGGAGCATGCCGAGATCAAGCGCGTGCTCGCCGATCTGCTCTGGCTCGAAGGCGAGGACATGCGACTCGAGCGGAAGCTGGCGAGCCTCAAGGCGCTGATGGATATCCACGCGACGTGGCAGGAGCGCGAGCTGTTCGAGACCGTCGCCGAGACGCGGTCGGCCGAGGAGCTCGTGGCGCTGGGCACCGAGATCACCGCCTGGGTCGACAGCATCATCGATGCGTCGGCGAACGCGGCCGCGAGCGCGGCGGTGTCGGGTGGCTCGATGGTGTCCACGTCGGTCGCGGCTTAGTCCAGCGCCTCGCCGTGCGCCACGGCTCGCCGTAGCGCGGATGCGCGGGCCCGTGGCACCGTCGCGTCCGTGAGGACGTTCCGGCGCGAGTCGCTGATCGAGATCGTTCGCTGGGTGCAGGCGGAGCTCGCCGCGGGCGCCACGCAGATCGAGCTCGCGGTGCTCGATCCGGATCGCGCGCGCGGGCACTACGCGGGCGAGGTGGTCGACGGCTGCGTGCACCGGCCGTATCGCGCGTGGATCGACCTCGCGGATCGCCTCGGGCTGCGCATGCTGACGCCGCGCGCCGATGGGCAGCTCGTGACGCTGCGCTTCGAGCGACTCGATCCGCGGGAGCGCCTCCGTCCGAGCGCGGCCGAGGCGACCGAGCGCTACGGCGCTGACTCGGCGTTCGCGCGGATCTCGAAGCACGAGGAGCCGGGCTTCGTGCTCGACCTCGCGGAGGCGATCGCACGCACGGGCCTCGGCGCCGGGGCGCGCGTGCTCGACCTCGGCGTCAACACCGGCGACGAGCTCGCGCTGATGATGGAGCTCGGCCTCGGGGACGCGCGCTTCACCGGCATCGATCACAGCGCGTCGGCGATCGCGGTCGCGCGCGAGCGGTTTCCCGCGGCCGAGCTTCACGTCGCGGATCTCGGCGCGCTCGACGCGCTCGGCCTCGGCCGGTTCGACCTCGTCGTCTCGATCGGCACGCTGCAGTCACCGGGCGTCGATGACCGCGACATCGTGCGACGCGTGGTGCAGCACCACCTCGCGCCGAACGGCTGCGTGATCCTCGGGTTGCCGAACTGTCGCTACATCGACGGCGAGCTCGAGCACGGCACGCGGATCAAGAACCTGCGCGAGCCCGAGCTCGGCCTGCTCGTTCGCGACGCGGCGTTCTACCGCCGGTACCTGCATCAGCACGGCAAGCGCGTGTACGTCACCGGCCAGCATTATTTGCTCGTCACCGCTGTTCCCGAGGGCGAGGTCCCCGCTGTTACAGTGCCGCGCGAATGAGTGACCACGCGCCGACCGATCCGACCAAGCGGCCGCCGCATCCGTTCTTCTACTTCATCCTGTTCCTGCCGTTCGGAGCGACGAGCGGCTTCGTCATGTACACCGTCGGCGCGCTCGCGTCGAAGACCGGCATGTCGGACGCGGCGGTCACGGCGATGACCGTGATCAACATCTTGCCGCACACGTGGAAGTTCCTGTGGGCTCCCGTCGTCGACACGCTGTGGACGGGACGCGGCTGGTACATCACCACGAACGTGATCAGCTCCGCGTGCATCATCGCGCTGGGCTTCATTCCGATCACGCCCGACACGGTGACGTTGATAACCGTGATCATCTTCCTGAACGGTCTCTCGACGACATTCATCGGAATGTGCACCGAGTCACTGATGGCGAAGCTCACGCCACCCGAGCAGCGCGGAGCTGCCGGCGGCTGGTCGCAGGCAGGAAACCTCGGCGGCGCCACGATCGGCGGTCTCGGCCTCTACATGGCAAACCACTTGCCCGAGCCGTGGATGCCGTTCGTGATCGTCGGAGGGCTCCTCTTGTCCTGTTCGATCGCTCTGGGGTTCGTCAAGGAGCCGCCCCGCGACAAGTCGATCACCTTCGTCGAGGCGCTCTCAGCGCTGGGGCGCGATATCTGGGCGCTGCTCGTCGACCCGAAGCGCGCGGCCAGGCTCCCGACGAAGTGGCTCGCCGTCTTCCCGCCGGTGTTCATCTACGTGCTGTCGGGCGCCGGCATCCTCGCCATCACGCTGAGCCTCATGCCGATCGGCTCGGGTGGCGCGCAGAACGTGTTTCCGCTCTCGTCGATGAGGGCGGAGTGGGGCGTCTCGGAAGACTGGTCGGGCTGGGTCAACGGGCTGCTCTCGGGCCTCGGCGCGATCGGTGGGTCGCTCGTCGGTGGTGCGATCGCCAGCAAGATCGACAAGCGAAAGGCGTACGCCCTGTCGGGCATCATCCTCGCGTTGTTCGCCTTCGGCATGGTGCCTCTGCCGAGGACGGACACGTTCTATGCGATCGGAGTCGTCACCTACAGCGTCGGACTCGGCATGTGTTACGCGACGTTCACCGCGTTCGTCCTCGACATCATCGGGCACACCGGAGGAGCGACGAAGTACAACCTGTTCGCGTCGCTCGCGAACATGCCCATCTACATCATGGGACGCGTCGACGGCTGGGTGTCGACGGAGTACAGCCGCGACACCATGCTGTGGGTCGACGGGCTCGCGGGAATCGCCGGCGCGGTGGTCCTCTTGTTCGTCGTGTGGATCCTGCGCCAGCGCAAGCTCGATCCCGCGCCTTCGGAGTAGAACGCCGCTCGCGTCGCGAGCTTTCACGTACGAAGTCTGCACAGTCGCGCGAGCGTCGCGAACCGCACATCGCAGTGTGATGCGACCGACCCTCGAAGTCCGAGGAGCGCGCACGTGCAACGCGACATCGCTGCCATGGTTCTCGCGCGTGCTGCACAACGCGCCACGCGCAACGCGAGGTGATCGCACGCGCGCGCCGCGGCACGAACGCTGCTGATTCCTCGCTGCCGGAGGAAACGCGATGCGCGATCGAAGTTGGTTAGCGCTGTTAGCAGCACTCGCTGCGTGTGGAGAGAGCGGAGAAGTCGGCGCCTGGTACCCGGACGCGATGTCGTCGGGTGATGCGCCGACGCAGGGATGCCTGTCGTCGAACGAGTGCCCCGCGGGGACCGTGTGCAACGAGTTCGGCGCCTGCGTGATGCCGCCCGGCGGAGGTGGAGGCAGCGGCAGCGACGCCGGGATGCCACCGCCGCCGCCCGAGGTCGAGATCGAGTACGGCTCGCCGATCAGCTCGGACCGCTACATCTACGTGCCGATGACGGCGCAGGACGAGCTCGCGCGCATCGACGGGCAGACGCTCGCCGTGACGTCGACGCAGGTCGGCCTCCGGCCGAAGGTCGTCGCGACGATCCCGGGGAGCGACGGCGCGGTCGTGCTCGACACGCACAACGGCACCGCCACGGTCGTCCGGCCGGCGGTCAGCAGCGAGGGGGACACGAAGCGCACGCTCGCGACGCTCGTGAACCTGAACCGTCTCGATATCGATCCCTCGGGTCGCTACGCGGTCGTGTGGTTCGATCTCGCGAAGCACCTCCAGGAAGGCACGATCGGAACCGTCGGCAGCTTCCAGGACGTGACGGTGATCGCACTCGCGCCGGGCGTCGAGCGCGCGGTCAACCTGACGGTCGGCTTCCGCCCGCGCGATGTGCAGTTCGATGCCGCGGGCACGCGCGCGTATGTCGTGACCGCCGACGGCGTGTCGGTGATCGACATGGGCTACGCGACGACGCATGGCCCGAGCATCGTGCCGCCGATCCCGGTGGCGGATGTCGCCGCGTCGGAGACGGCCGAGGTCCACATCCTGCCGACGGGGCAGTACGCGGCAGTGCGGCAATCGGGCGAGAGCGCGCTGCGGGTCGTCTCGATGGCGCCCGCGACCGCGGGCCAGACGTGGACGATCCCGCTCGCCTCGCCGGCGACCGACATCGATCTCGCCCCCGACGGCGGCCGCGTGTACGCGGTGTCGCGCGAGGCGAAGCAGCTGTCGATCGTCGATGTGCCGGGCGACATCGCGAACCCGTCGGGCGTCACGCGCGTGGATCTCACGGGGCACAGCGTCGGCTCGTTCGTGCTGTCCGCGGATGGCCGGCGCGCGCTGATGTTCACGAACGCGACCGCCGACGAGCGCATCACGAAGATCGAGCTCTCGCAGCCGGGCTTCCCGGTCACGACGTGGCCGCTCAAGAAGAGCGTGCGCGCGGTCGGGCTCTCTCCGACGGGGACGACGGCGCTCGTGATCAACGCGAAGCTCTCCGGCGATCCGGCGACCGCGACGACGACGGACGAGTACATCGATCGCAGCTACGGCTACACGCTGCTCGATCTCGCGACGGGCTTCGGCAAGCTGCAGATCACGCCGGTCGATCCTGGCTCGTTCGCGTACGCGCCCGACGGCAGCAAGGCGTACGTCGCGCTCGATGGTGGCAACGCCGTCACCGCGACGCGCGCGCTGCAGGTGGTGACGACGCAGACCGGCGTCGTGATCACGAAGCAGCTCGGCTCGCCGCCGGAGGCCGTCGGCATCTTGCCCGGCGCCGGCGAGGCATTCACCGCGCAACGTCACCCGCTCGGTCGCGTGACGTTCGTCGACCTCGCGACCGACGCAGTCCGCACGGTCACGGGCTTCGACCTCAACGGCAACATCGTGAACTGAGGAACACCATGCAACGCCTACTACTTCTCTCGATGCTCGCCACCACGGCGTGCAACTGGACCGACGACCGGCCGATCGCGTGGGAGCGCGATCGCGACCTCCTCGGGCCGATCCAGCTCAAGAACCAGGTCGCGTACATCGACAGCGCGCTCGATCGCGTGACGCTGCTCGATCTCGCGCTCGACACGCCGCGCATCGACACGGCGCGCATCGGCCGCAACGCGATGCACGCGATGCCGAGCTTCGATCGTCACAAGCTGTTCGTGATCACGCGCGGCGAGGAAGCGATCGTGAAGGGACAGATCGATCAGCCCCCGATGCTGTGGGCGCTCGACACCGAGACGCAGGACGCCGAGCCGATCGCGTACGAGATCGGGTCGCCGTTCGACCGCCTCGCGATCTCGCCGGACAACACGACGGCGGTCGCGTACTTCGCGGCGTCGGGCCCTGACGCGTGGGGCTTCTTTCGCAACCCGAACGAGATCGCTGTCATCGATCTGACGAGGCCACCCGGCGACGGCAACCCGACGCTCAAGACGATCCGCTCGTTCGGCTCGGTGCCCGAGGGCGTGACGCTGTCACCGCCGATGACGATCCCCGGGACGCTCGAGGCGCGGACGTTCGCGTACATCATGTCGGAGAACCAGGTCACCGTGCTCGACGTCGCGCACCCGAGCCGGCGCGAGATCTCGATCCGTCTCGATCTCGGCGGTACGCCGGTGATCCCGCGCGAGGTCGTGTTCGCGAAGACGACGGCCACCGCGTACGTGCGCAGCGACAACGCCCGCGACGTGCTGCAGATCCTGCTCGAGCCCGTCGAGCCGGCGACGCCTGACGGCAACGACTTTCGCCCGGTGCTCGCGGAGCTCGGCGCCGGCGGCGGCCCGACGGACATCGCGGTCTACGACGACGCGGACGGCGAGCGCTACATCCTCGCGGCCACGCCGAACACGAGCGAGGTCGTGGTGATCCACGCCGACACCGCGCAGTTCCGTGCCGTGCCGGTGACGGACTCGATCGATCGCATCCTCCTGTTCCCGACGAGCGATCCGGATCAGCCGACGCCTCCGCGCAAGGCGCTGTTCGCGTCGATCGGCGCGAGGACGCCGCGCGTCTACGTTCTCGACCTCGAGCACATCGCCGATCCGCTGACGCAGGCGAGCATTCGCAAGATCACGCTCGACCAGCCGGTGCGCGATGTCGTGCCGGTGCCGGGACGCGACCTCGCGATGCTGGTGCACGACGACGCTCGCACCGTGCTCGGCCTGCTCGACATGGACACCGAGTCGACGTCGCCGCTGCTCGGCGTCGGCAAGCTCGACTCGTACGACTTCTCGCCGGACGGCTCTCACCTGATCGGCGCGACGCCGGCCGTGTCGCGCATCGGCTTCTTGCAGCTCGACAACCTCCACCCGACGAACTTCCGCCTCGACGATCCGCCCGCGAAGGTGCTGTCGACGGGGAACGCGAAGATCCTCGTCGATCACGGCGACCCGCTCGGCCGCGCGACGATCATCCCGTCGCCGACCGCGACGCGCGACGACGCGATCGTCCTGTCGGGCTTCCTCACCGTCAACCTCCTCGACCAGGGGCCATGAACATGCGCAGTGCAATCCTCGTCGCCACGCTCGCGTGCGCGGCACCCGCGTTCGCGGGCAACAACGAAGTCACCCTCGGATCCACGAACCGCTCGCTTCGTACGGCGTCGGCAAACGCCGTGACCAGCGAGAACCTCGGCGGCGTGCAGCTCGGCGTTGCGCGACAGATCCATCTCGATCTCGTGCCGAACTTGCAGATCTGGGGAGCGATCGGCTTCGCCCGCACCTCCGCCGAGGGCGAGCTGTTCGGCATGCCGACGGCGATCGACGCGCTCGACATCACGTTCGGAGGCCACGCACGCTACGTGCCGCACCGTAACTTCGCGGCGTTCGCGCGCGTCGATGTCGGTCCGTCGCGGAGCTCGCTCGCCATCGAGGGCAACGGGCACAACGTGTCGGACTCGCGGTGGGGCGCGAGCGCGACGGGAGCGCTCGGCGTCGACGTGTTCCTCGTCGCCTATCCGCGGTTCTCGCTCGGAGCCCGCTTCGAGATGGGCTACGTCGCGCACTCCGCGACCGCGCTGTCACCGGCGGAGGGCTCGGCCGAGGACATGCTCGAGCTGCCGGAGTCGCAGGCGTCGATCGGCCGCCTCGACCTGGGAGGCCGGTTCTACGCCATTTCGCTGCTCTCGCAGTTCTGACAGTCCGAGCGTTTCTGATATGACAGACGACCTATGGCCAAGTTCGAGTACGAGATCTTCACGGTCGCCTGGGGGCACGGAGCTGCGACGCAGCCGATCGTCGACGAGCTGAACAAGCGCGGCGATGATGGCTGGGAGCTCGTCGGCACGACGCGCGACGAGTCGCCCGATGACGATCACGACGACGAGGTCGTGATGTTCGTGTTCAAGCGCGAGAAGAAGAAGGACAAGGACAAGAAGAAGGACAAGAAGAAGAAGTAGGTCCTTCTAGGTCCTTCTAGCGCTGCCGCCGCGGGATGGGCGAGGTCAGCGCGCGCTTGGGTGGAACGTATTTGGCGCCTTCCGGCCAGACGATGTCGGGAGGCGGGAACGCGGGTTTCGCGAGCAGGTAGCCCTGCCCGAAGTGTGCGCCCGCGTCGATCACGGCCTCGAGCTCGGCGACGGTCTCGATGCCTTCGGCGACGACCAACGCGTCGAGCTGCGTGCACAGCTGCACGACTGCCGACACGAGCTTGAACAAGCGCGAGTCCGTGGTGAGCCCCGCGATCAGGTCGCGATCGAGCTTCACGATCTTGGGGTGAAGGTCGGCGATGTACTTGAGGTTCGAGTAGCCCGCGCCGAGATCGTCGACGACGAGGTGGATGCCGCGCCCGCGGACCTCGGACAGGATCGTCTGGCACAGATGGAAGTGCGAGAGCGGAACGCCCTCGGTGATCTCCAGGTACACGTCGCGATCGTGCTGATAGAGCGGATCGCTCGGCTGGATGATGCGGTGCTCGTTGAGCTCGCTCGGATGGATGTTGATGAACAGCGGGAAGTTCGGACAGCCCTCGATCGACATCTTGCGCAGCAGCTGACCGAGCTCGCCGGTGCACGCATGCTCGACGGCAGCGGCGAACAGCTGCAGCGGGTTCGAGAACTCCGGCGCGCGCGGGCGGGCGAGCGCTTCGTACGCGAAGATGCGGCGCGCACCGAGATCGACGATCGGCTGATACGCGACGTAGACCTCTTGTTGATCGAGGACTCGCCGGATCGCGTGGGTCAGCGGAGGGAGCGTCGGGTGCTTCACGGCCGAAGAAGAAGCATACCGCGATGGCGGCCGCGAAACGCGCAACCTGCCGCGGTTGGGGCAGCGACGGGTTAGCGCGTGAGAGTGTCGAGAGACTCGCGCGCCGCGGCCGCGGCCATGGGCGGCGTCGCCGGATCATCGATCACGCTCGCGAGGACCGTGCGCACCTCGTCGACCGAGAACCACGCCGGGCGCTTGCTCGCCTTGTAGGGGCAGAACGCCGACATCGCTTGCCACGGGCGAACGCCCTCCACGACGCGGCGCAGGAACAAGCGGTACGCGCCCTCACTCTCGAGGACCATCGCCGACAGGCCCTCCATGCACGCGTCGCGCAGCTCTGGATCGGTGGAGCGCACGTCGGTGGTCCGCTCGAACAGCGGGAGTAGCGAGTCGCTGATGCCGGCGCGGCGGCAGGCATCGGCACGCACGCTCGCCTTCGCATCGGTCTCGATCACGTGCTGCAACGCGATCGTGTTGGCAGCCGTGGCGTGACTCGCGAGCGCGATCACCACCTCGCGACGCACGGCGATCGATGGGTCGGTCGCGAAGCTCGCGACGCGCGGATCGCCGGCGAGCAGCTTCACGAGCGCCTGCCGGACGAGCGGATCGCGCTCGCGATGCGCGGCGTCGGCGACGGCTGTCCGGTTTGCGGACAGCGTGGCGGCCTCGATGCGCACGGCCGGCGACGAGTGCGCGAGCAAGCGCTCGGCGACCGCCGGCGACAACGTCTTCGGCGACTGCGCGAGCTCGCGTGACAGCGTCTGCATCGCGGGGCACATCGAGGTGATCTGCGGGCCCTCGAGCGCGCAGTCGGCGAGGTCGAGCACGCGGCGCTCGAGCACGCCCGGAGGCGCGACGGTGACCGGCCGCGCGGACATGACGTGTGCCTCGCTGACCTTCGCGTTGGTCGAGACCTCCGCGTCGAAGTCCGCCTTCGTACACGCCACCAGCGCGCACGCTGCTCCCAACCACGCCTTGTTCACGCCTCGGCTTATACAGATCCGCCGTACGGGTCTCAAGATCCATCGTCCGGGCTCGTGGGGTAGGGTCGGCCCATGTCCCTCGCCGAGCGCAAAGCCGCCCTGATTCGCATGGCCGCGCGCACCATTGCCATCCCCCTCCGCGACGAGCCCACGGGCTGCACGATCTGGGTCAAGCTCGAGTACCTGTTGCCCTCCGGTTCGACCAAGGACCGGGTCGCCGCCTTCATCCTGGGCCACGGCGTCGAGACCGGGGCGATCGACGAGGACAGCATCGTCGTCGAGGCGTCGAGCGGTTCGACCTCGATCTCGCTCGCGATGGCGTGCGCCGTCATCGGCGTCCGGTTCCGGGCGGTGATGCCCGAGAACGTGAGCCGCGAGCGCGCGCTCATCATCAAGCGCTACGGCGGCGAGACGGTGCTGACGCCCAGGGCCGCCGGCATCCTCGGCGCGATCGAGGAGACCCGAAAGATGGCCGCCGCGGATCGCCGCGTGTTCCTGACGCGGCAGTTCGAGAACCCGCTCAACGCGCGCGCACATCAGCGAGAGACCGGACCCGAGCTGATCCAGCAGGTCGGCACCACGATCCACGGCTTCGTCGCGGGCGTCGGTACCGGCGGCACGCTGATGGGCATCGCCCGCGCGCTCAAGGAAGCGGGCCACCCGAGCCGCATCGCGCGCGCACTACCGACCAAGGGCTCCGCGTGCTTCGACGGGCAGCCCGAGGTGTGCGGCGGCATCCCCGGCGTCGTCGAGGGCCTGTCGGGCCTGATGAACGCCGACGAGATCGGCCTCGACGAGGACATCCGCGTCGACGAGCGCGAGGCGATCGCGGCGTCGCGCGAGCTGTGCGCGCGCGGGTTGCCGGTCGGTCCGTCGAGCGGCCTCAACCTCGCGGCCGCTCGGCACATGGCGCGCCGGCTCGGCCCGGGCAAGACGATCGCGACCGTGCTGTGCGATCGCATGGAGCGTTACTTCTCGACCGACCTGTTCGACGACGTGACGAAGTGAACAAGACCGATCTGCGCGCGGAGCTCCTCGCGCAACTCACCGACATGCTCGCGACCGCGCGCGCCGCGCATGCATCCGCCGTCGAGGGCGCGACGCACTCCGAGGCGAAGGCCGAGAACGACAAGGACACGCGCGGGCTCGAGCAGTCGTACATCGCGCGCGGCCAGGCGCAGCGCGTCGCGGAGCTCGAGGCCGCCGTCGCCGACGTCGAGAAGATGAAGCTCGCGCCGTGCTCCGCGGTCGCGATGAGCGCGCTCGTCACCGTCGAGGAAGACGACGACGAGCGCCGCTACTTCGTGGCGCCGCACGGCGGCGGCAACACGCTCGCCGGCGACATCCACGTGGTGACGCTGTCGTCACCGATCGGCAAGGCGCTGCTCGGCAAGTGCGCCGACGACGAGGTCGAGCTACGGCTCGCCGGCAAGGTTCGCGCGCTCGTCATCACGTGCGTCGACTGACCGCGTCTCGAGGCTTCGGGCGCGTCGATAAAATTGCGTCGACGGCGTCGCGTGGCTGACATCGATGACTCGCGGTGCGTCGATGGCCGCTCTACGCGAGCGCGATCAACCCCTGCTTGCGCAGCTTCTTCAGCTGGCTCTTCAGCTCGCGCTCCTCGAGCTGTTCGCGAAGCCCCGGGCGCGCCTCGAGATAGGCGTTCCACGCGGCCGCCATGAACACTTCCTTGGGCACATCGTCACGGGCCGACAGATCGGCCGCGTGGGCCAGCAAGGCCTCGAGCTCCGACAGATCCTGGTTGGGGTTCGACATGGACCACAATAGAAGCACTCCACGTGCACCCCGCGACGCCTGGATGGGTAGGCCCACACCTGGATGATCGGGGGTGTCAGCCACGGTCAGCCCCGCGCGCTCCCGATTCGGCGACAATCGAGCCGTGCGCTTTGCCCTCGGCTGCCTCCTCCTCGCGAGCTGTTCCGGCGATCCATCCGGAGGCACCCTCGACGCGAGCTCGAACACCGACGCGACCTCGGGCACCGACGGCGCGCCCGCGGACACGCCCGGAGGCGGCCTCGTGCCGGGCTCGCTCACGGTGGTGTGGATGCACGGCTCGCAGAACTGCCAGCAGAACACCGACCCGGAGCTGCAGGAGCACGCGTACAACGCGACGACGATCATCTTCCGGCAGAACAAGTGCCGCACGTTCGAGGCGCCGTTCATCTACCTGTTGATCGGTGAGACCAGCGCGCTCCTCCTCGACACGGGCGCCACGAACACGGCCACGCTGCGCAACGCCGTCCGCGCGCGCATCGGTCAGAAGCCGCTGCTCGTCGCACACACGCACGGGCACGGCGATCACATCGCGGGCGATCCGCAGTTCGCGGGGCAGCCGAACACGACGGTGGTCGCGAACAACCTCACCGCGATCCGCGCGGCGTTCGGGACGACCGCGACGACCGCGGGAACGCGCGACCTCGGTAACCGGGTGCTCGACGTGTTCGAGATTCCCGGCCATCACACGACCCACATCGCGATCTACGATCGCAACACGGGCCTCTTGTTCACGGGCGACACGCTCTACCCGGGCCTGCTCTTCGTGCAGGACTGGACGCAGTTCCGCGCCAGCGCGGGCAAGCTCGCGCAGTTCGTGCAGTCGCATCCGATCGCGCACGTCCTCGGTGCGCACATCGAGATGACGTCGACGCCGAAGCAGAACTATCCGTACATGACGACGTACCAGCCGAACGAGCACGTGCTGCAGCTCGGCGCGACGCACGTGATGCAGCTCGACGCGGCGGTGCAGCAGCTCGGTCCGACCGTGCCGGCGAGCCCGCAGGCGTACGACGACTTCGTCATCGATCCGTAGCGCGAGGCGCGTACGCCTCGATCCGTAGCGCGAGGCGCGCCTACGCCTTGCGTGCCTTCGCGGCGCGACGCTTCGAGAGCTCGACGCCGATCGCGCCGAGGCCCGCCTTGTTCGCGGCGGCGAGCGCGGTGCCCTGGCCGCAGAACGGATCGACGACGGTGGTCGCGCCGGTCGATGCGATGAACGCGATGGCGACGTCGCACGCGGCGCTCCCCATCGCGCGCGCCCAGGTCATCGTGCCGAGCTGCGGGATGACGTCGGGCGTGGATGCGCCCGGCGCGAGGCGGCGTGTGCGGCTCGCGGCGATCAGGTGCGCGTACGCGGGGCGGCCGAACGTCGTCATCCCCGCGGGAACGCGACAGACGATCTTGTGGAACAGCACGTGCGACTCCGCGGCGTCGACGCCGCAGTGAACGAGGTGGCCCTTGTCGATCCAGCGACCGTCGTGCTTGACGTCGGTCTGATAGAACACCGCGACGGCGTCGTCGGTGATCGCGCGGCACGCGAGCGCGACGGTGTCGACGAACCACGCCTTCCACGCGGGCACTCCCATCGAGGGAACCTCGCTGTGATCGGGGAGCGACGTGAAGATCGCGTGGGTCGGCGGCAAGCGATCGCGCAAGAACGCGACGCCGTCACCGCAGATCACCTCGCGCGACGGCCTCGCCGTGCTCCCGTCGTCCACGGTCATTCGTCGGCGGTGTTCGCGCTCCACGCACGAACGATGTGATCGAGCATCGCGAGCCTCTCTCCACCGCGTCCAGGAGCGAGCGACGGTCGCGCGTGGCCGAGCGAGGCCGCGTACTGATCGAGCGTGCCGAGCTTCTTGCTCTCGTACTGCTGCGCGGCGGCGCGCATGTCGATACGCGTGGGCGGGAGCCAGCCGCCCGCGTCGAGGAGCAGCGACGGACCGTAGTGTCCCCACGAGAGGATCGCGTCGGTCGGGCGGCACCACGCGCGAAACTGGTCGAACACGGCGGTGCGCGGAGCGCCGGCGAGGAGCGTGTCCTCGGACAGCTTCGTGTGAAAGCTCGTGGTCGGCGAGATCGGGCGCTCGGGGCGCGCGATCATCGAGAACGTCTCGTCGGTCGCGACGCGGTGGGCGAGCCAGTGCACGAGCTCGTCGCGCTGCGGGTTGACACCGGCGTCGTAGGGCCACGCGTTCGCTTCACCGACGACGACGACGATGTCCTCGAAGCGCAGGTCGGCGGGCAGCGCGCGGCGAGGTGGGCGCGACGCCTTCGGCACGCGGGCCGAGTAGCGGCGGGGCGAGCGCGCTTGCGCGGCGAGCTGGGCGTCGACCATCGCGTTCAGCGGATCGAGCAGCGCGCGGAAGCGCTCGGGCGAGCCTTCGAGCGCGCCGAGGACGTGCATCAGCGCCTCGATCGTCGACACGTATTCGGCGCGCGGCTCCTTGCGGATGCGGTAGTGCGAGGGCTCGGGCGTCGCGAACGCGTAGCGAGGGAGTGCGTGGAGGATCGGGTTGTCGCGCACGACCGTCTTGGCTTGCGACCACGTTCCGTCGACGACGACGAGCGTGACCGGACCGGCCGGCGGGTCGGTGAGGATGTCGCGCGCGCCCGCGCCGGGGTAGAGCAGGATCGGCGGGCGCGATGCGTCGGCGAGCGCGGCGCCCAGGGCGGCGTGCGAGTCCCAGCGGATGCCGACGTGGAGCTGCGCGTTGGGCAGACACAGCGACGCCATGCGCGCGGTGCCGATCGGCATGTCGCGCTCGCGCGGGTGCTGGAGGATCACGATGCGCGTGGTGGTGTCGAGCTGGGGCAGCGCCGCGCAGTAACAGACGCTCGTCGGGCGGCGGCAGCGCGCGCAGATCGTGCGCGGGGCCCGAGGCTCGACGACGAAGCTTTGCACGCGCCCACTATAGCGGCATGATGGGCCGGATAGCGGCATGATGAGCGGGATGGGACGCCTGGGTCTGGTCGTGATGCTCGTCGCGGGCGTGGCGAGCGAGGCGCGCGCCGAGGTCACGGTGCCGGCGGTGCCGTCGTTCGAGATGCACGTGCCGTCGGCGAACGCGGTCGGGGTGCTGCAGCTGCGGGCGCTCGGGCGGCGGAGCTACGAGGGCCAGGCCGTCACGGTGCGCGGCTACGTGACGTACGTCTATGACTGCGTCGAGGAGAACCTCGAGCCGTACAAGACGCGCGCGCAGATCGCGAAGGAGCTCGCCGCGAACCCGACGAGGTGCGAGGCCGCGACGCTCTCTCTCGGCGACACGAAGAAGACGCCGCGCGAATTCTCGCTGCGTGTCGCGGACCTGCCGGCGGGTACGTGGAAGGTCGGCGAGTACCTCGAGGTCGCCGGGACGTTCGCGTTCGCCTCGCCCCGGGGCGACAAGGATCGCGACGGCCTCGTCGTGTACGCGTCGGCGAAGCGGGTGAAGCCGGAGGCGGGCACCAAGGCGCAGCTGCCGGCGCCGCACGCGGTGCCGCCGCTCGTCGCGCCGAAACCGCTGCGGACCGCTCCGCCGCCGGGGCAGAAGATGAAGGCGATCGCGTCGGTGATCCAGGATGCGCGGCGCCACGTCGAGTGGCTGCAATGGAAGGAAGCGCAGACCGAGTACAAGCGCGTCGTCGCGACGTGGGATGGCAACGATGCGATCTGGGCCGAGCTCGGCAACGCGTACGACCAGCCGGGGATGTTCGCGGAGGCGGCGGAAGCGTACGGGCGCGCGTTCGCGCTGGCGCCCGCGAACCCGGGCTACGCGTACCTCTATGGTCGCGCGCTGTACCTGCGCGAGCTGTCCAGCGCGCGCAACGCCGAGGCGAAGCTCTCCCTCGACAAGGCGCAGCAGATGATCGAGTACGCGATCACACTCGCGCCCGACAACTGGCGCGCACACGAGACGCTCGCGCATATCCACGCCGCGAACGAGGACTTCAAGGCGGAGGCCGAGGAGCTCTCGAAGACGATCGCGAAGGCGCCGAAGGACTACGATCCATACTGGCGGCTCGCGCTGCTGTATCGCAGCTGGGGCTACGAGGACGAAGCGCTCGCTGCACTACAGGCCTGGATGAAGCTGCCGGGCATCGACGCGGCGGCGGATCGGCCGTACGCGGTGGCGGCGGAGGCGTACGAGGCCAAGGGCGATCTGAAGAACGCGATCGAGATGCTCTCGATCATCCTGGCGCATCCCGCGCGCGCGGCCCATCGAGCCGCGCTCGAGCGCGCGCGCCTGTACATCGCGACGAAGCAGTGGGACAAGGCGCGCGCGGACCTCGCGCCGTTTCCGCTGCACGACAGGTCCAAGATGCGCGAGGTCAACGTGCTGCTCTCGAAGATTCCAGCGGTGAAGAAGAAGCGCTGATGCGCGTCTTGCTCGTCGGTGACATCCACACCGAGGACGAGCTCCTCGCGGAAGCGCTCGCGCTGGGCATCCGTGAAGGCGTCGACCGCGTCATGTCGGTCGGCGATATCGTCGACGGACCGAACGATCCGATGCCGTGCATCGCGCGGCTGCGCCAGCGCAAGGTCGACGTCGTGCGCGGCAACCACGAGCGCTGGGTGATCGAGGGCAATCCGATGGACCCGGTCGACTATCCCGACGACGTCATGGACTGGCTCGCCGAGCTGCCCGCGACGCGCGAGTACACGACGCCGACGGGCCGCCTCCTGCTCGGTCACGGCATCGGCGAGGACGACATGGCCGAGCTCGACCGCGACACGTACGGCTACGCGCTCGAGAACCTCGATCCGCTGTGGTCATTGGTGCGAGCAAAGCGCTATCGCTACATCGTCGGCGGTCACACGCACAAACCGATGGTGCGAGAGATCGAGGACGTCGTGTTCATCAACCCGGGAACGCTGGTGATGACGCAGGAGCCCGGCGTGACGATCGCAGACTTCACGACACGCGTGTTCGAACGCTTCGTGCTGTTGCCCACGGTGCACCGATCGCAAACTTGGCGGCTCGACGACCCATCGATATGATCGCTCCATGCGTAGCTGGGGCTTCGTCTGCGTGGGGGTTCTCGCGGTTGGCTGCAGCAACGACGTCGATCCGCGCGTCATCCCGGGCGGCGGCGTTGGCGATGGCGAGATCGACGGCGAGCTGAACGTCTACGTCATCGACAGCTATACCGACGAGCCGATCGCGAACGCGACCGTCGAGGTCGGCGGCACGGAGAGAGAGACCGACGAGAACGGCCTGGTCGTGTTCGACGGCGTCGAGGGCCGCCAGCAGGTCGCCGTGAAAGCGGACGGCTATCGCTCGACGGTGTGGGTCGGCGCGAACGGCGCGAACGTCACGATGCCGTTGACGCCGCTGATGTCCGACGCGCCGGATCAAGCGGTGCTGTCCGGCACGATCGACAACTGGTCGCAGGACCTACCGCAGGGTCACGCCAAGGCGGCGATCGTCCTCTACTCGCAGACCGATCGGCTCGGCGACGACGCGAACAACATCCCGACGCCCGCCAACGGCAACATCTGTTTCGGCGCGCTCGCGTGTGCCTGGCGCGTCAACGTGCGCACGGGCAACGTCACGCTCGCCGCGGCGATCGTCGATCGCGATGGCCGGGGCACGCCGCAAGAAGACGACGACACCAACACGATCATCGGCTGGTCGATCAAGGAGAACATCACCGTCGAGGACGGCGTCGATCAATCGGGCATGACGCTCACCACCGTCGAGGCGGGCAACATGGAGGAGGTCACGGTCGATCTCGGCACGCCGCCCGCGGCGCTTCCGACCGTGCAATCGCTCGTCGGGGTCGAGATCGGCGAGGACGAGGTCGTACAGGTCCCGACGTTCGTGCTCGAGGATCCGACGCGCGTGCTCGCTCCGAAGCCCGCTGCGTTCACCGACGGCACCGCGTATCGCCTCACCGCGGTCGCGCAGACCTCGATGGGCAACATGGGGCCGACGAGCATCCTGTTGCGCCAGGGCCTCACCGCTCCCGCGCTCGAGGCAGGTGAGTGGCTCGTGCCACCTACCGGAGTCTCGATCACACGCAGTGGTGCCACGTTCACACCGACCGAGGGCGCGCTCGCGCACTTCGTGCAGTGGCGCGATACGCGCGGCGACACCGTGCTCGAGATCCTCATCCTCGACGGCTCCACCGAGGTCGAAGTGCCCGCGCTCGTGGCGCTTCCCTCGACGGGAATCACGACCGGCGGAGTGCAGGCGATCGGCGCCGACTTCGACCTCGACGACTTCAGCCTCGACGACGATCGCCGCCTGCTGTGGGGCCTCGCGGGTCAGCCGGCCGATCTCCAGTAGCCAAGTTCGATCTGCCTCGCGCGGCATGTCACCTTCGACGCATGCATCGCGCTGCGCTCGTGATCCTGATCGCGCTCGTACCCTCCATCGCCGCAGCGCAGGCGCCGCCCTCGAAGACGCTCGAGCGCGCGATCAAGCTCTACGACAAGCAGGACTTCTTCTCGACGTCGGTCGAGCTGAAGAAGGTCCTCGATGCCGAGACCGGTGACTCCGCGGAGAACATCGAGCGCGCGCGGTTCTTCATGGCGAAGACCTTCTACCAGCTGAGGTTCCACGTCCCGTCGTACGTGATGTTCCAGCAGATCATCCAGGGCAACGGCATGTACCGCACGCCGAGCTTCAAGTGGATCGCGGCCCTCGGCAAGGTGCTCCCCTACGCGTACCTCGCGCCCGCACTCGACACGCTGACCGAGGACGACCTCGCGGATCCGACGCTCGCGTCGTCGCGCGAGGAGCTCGTCTGGATCCGCAACGCGAAGATCCCCGTGCGCCATGATCTGCATCTGATCGCGCGCAACGCGCTCGGTTGCACGCATCCCGATCCGAGGCGCATGAGCGAGCTCGTCCAGAAGCTGCGCGACTACGACGACAACGTCGAGCTGGTCGCGGCGACGCGCACGACGCTGCGCACCGACGACGTGTTCGCGCAGACGATCGATCTCGCGATGGCGAAGGCACCCCTGGTGCGCGATGCTCGCCGCTGGGTCGCCGAGCTTCGCGAGGAGCTCGAGCTGCTGTCGCGCAGCGATCGCGCGTGGCTGACCACCGTGATCGCGGCAGAGCTGCTCCAGGAGGTCACCGTGCAGCAGAGTGTCGGCGAAGCGGACCTCGGCGCGCGCCTTCGCGACCTGCTGGACGCGATGCAGGGCGAGATCGCGGGCAGCGCGAGCTACTCCACGTCGCCCGAGCAGTGTACGCGCGAAGGCGGGCCGATCATCGCCGAGCCGCTGCGCCGCGGGACCGGACCGTTCGCCGCGCGTGGTTGCTGCTCGACGGGCGACGGCTCGCCTGCCGGCGGCGGGTTGCTCGTCGCGCTGGTCGCTGTCGCGCTCAGAAGGAAGAGCCGGGCTGCTTCAGGAACTCGATCTCCTCGGGCGTAGACGCGCGGCCGACGATCGCGTTGCGGTGAGGGAAGCGACCGAAGCGCCGGATGATGTCGCGGTGCTTCCCGGCGAAGTCGAGCGCGGCGACGACCATCTTGTTGTCCGGGTTCGCCTTCGCGAGCGCCTCGTACGCGGCGATGCCCTTGTCTTGCAGCGCGAGATCCTCGGCGTGCTGATACGGGATGAGCGACACCATCTGCTGCAGCGGCGTCAGCCCCTCGCGCGACATCGTCTCGGCGATCGCGAGCGCCTTCGCGTCGGTGGCGAACGACTTCGCGTCGCCGCGGAACATGTTGCGCGGGAACTGGTCGAGCAACACGAGCAGCGCGAGATCGCCGCGTGGTGTGCCGCGCCAGTCGTCGTGCGCGCCCGCCGCCGCCTCGGCCTGAAGCGCGCCGAACTTCTGACGGATCTCGTCGTCGAACGCGGGGTTCTTCTCGAACCACTTCTCGGGCGGAACACCAAACCAGAACCCGATCACCTCGTCGATCCGCGCATCCATTCGCTAACCCTCCACGTTTCGCATGAAGTCCGCAACCTCCGCGAAGCGGTGATCGAGCCAGCCGCGCAGTGGCTCCGCGATGTTGCGCTCCGTCATCGCTTGCGACATGCAGCGCAGCCACGCATCGCGCATCGCGATGTTCACGGCGACGCGACCGTGGCGCATGCGCAGGCGTGGATGACCGAACTGCTTCACGTAGTCCTCGGGACCGCCGAGCCAGCCGATCAGGAACAGCGCGAAGTTGTCGCGTGGCTTGCGCGCGACGATGCCCGGCGGATCGCACGGGTGGAGCGCGGCGAGCTCCGGCTCGCGCTCGCACATGATGTCGTAGAACCGCTCGACGAGCGCGCGCACTTCGTCGGCGCCGCCGAGCTGCGCGAACGGAGTCGCGTTATCACCGGGCGCCGACATCAACCACGCGAGAGAAGGTACGCGAACATGGCGATCGCCGCCGAGATGATGACGAGCGCGATGACGAACTGCCGCCCGCTGACGTTCACGTCGCCCTGATGCGTCTCGGCGCGACCTT
This sequence comes from uncultured Kofleriaceae bacterium, assembly GCA_964617845.1. GTDB lineage: Bacteria > Myxococcota_A > Polyangia > Haliangiales > Haliangiaceae > JABFXX01. The sequence continues at coordinate 40,061 of CAZUAR010000044.1, forward strand.
GCTCGCCCATCTGGCGAGTCTCGGAAGGCTGACCGGGCCGCTCGGGGCCGAGGTCGATCATCGTCATGAACGTGGTGTAGCACCGACGAGGTGGAGGCTGCAGACGTACATGACGATCGTACGCATTTGATGACGATCAAACACAGTTCAAAACCGTAAGCGTCATCGCGTGCGCTTTCGTCATTCGGAGTTGGCACGCTGACACTTACGAACCTCGTGTTGCATGCCAACGCGAAGCTTTGCATCCTCGTTCCTTCGCGAAAGGAGACCGGATGCGTTTCAATGCGTTGACGTTCGTCCTCGGGCTGTCGCTGGTAGCGGCGTGCAGCAAGAAGGGCGAGGACAAGCAAGACACCACGGCGGCGAAGGGGACCGAGAGTGCCGCGAAGGATCCGAGCGCGGCGCCGTCGGACGGAGGCGAGGCCGTGAAGGCGGCCGGCGTCGAGCCCGGTGGCATCGATCACGGAGATGAAGGGCCCGCGGCCGTGATCACCGCCGCCGCTGGAACGGTCGAGGTGCGTCGCGTCGGCGAGGCCGAGTTCAAGGCCGCGAAGGTCGACGAGAAGCTGTATCCGGGTGATGCGGTGCGCACGCAGGACACGTCGACCGCGACGATCACGCTCGCCGACACGACGGTGATCGAAGTCGCGGAGGTGTCGACGGTCGGCATCGCGAGCCGCGAGGGCAGCGCCGATCCGGCGTCGAGCGCCGCGGTGCTCGCGGGCCTCGCGCGCTTCAGCGTCGCGCAGCGCTCGCCTGGCGAGGGCGCGTTCAAGGTGTACACGCCGGCGGGCATCGTGATCACGAAGGGCACGACGTACGGCGTCGGTGTCGCCGCGTCGGGCGAGACGCGCGTCGGTGTCGAGAGCGGCACGGTGCAGGCGATCGGCCTCGCGGATCTCGATCTGCCGGGCGCGACGATCGAGACCGGCAACAGCGTGACGCTCAAGGCCGACGGCACGGTCGCTGCGCCCGACGCCTGGCCGCAGGACGACTGGGGCACGTGGCGCGACGAGGCGGACGCGCGCGTCGACATCGTCGCGGCGATCGATGCGCACGCCGCGGCGATGGCCGCGCTGCAGAAGCAGCTCGAGGACTCGTACGTCGCGCTCGATGCCACGGCGGACAGCGTCGCGTCGTTCGAGGCGAACGCGTCCGGCTGGGCGCAGGCGAACGACAGCAAGGCGTACGAAGCCGCGCTGCCCGAGGCGTCGGCGAACATCGATGCGTCCTTCTCTGTCGGTGGCCGACTCGAGGCGCTGACGTGGGCGAACGCGGGGCACGGCCAGCTCGCCGGCGATCTCTACCTTCGTCACCCCGACGTCGTGAAGGCGCGCTGGGCGCCGATCGCGCCGCGCGTCGACGCCGCGGTGCTGTGGCCGAAGCGCTTCGAGGTGACCGCGACCGGTTACCTGCAGCCGCTGCGCGGCGCGTACTACGTGCACCACCCGCGCGGTCGCGTGCACGCGCCGCTCGTCGGGATCAGCGTGCCGGTGTTCTACGCGTCCGTCGAGCCGCCGCCGCTCGACCGCGCGGAGGTTCGCGCGCGCGTGAAGGTGCCCGTGTGGTCGCCGCCCGACATCGAGTACCACGCGGAGGCCGCGACGCGTCCGGTGTGGATCGACGCACCCGCGCCCGACTGGCGCGCGAACGTGACGGTGGTCGCACCGGCGCCGCCGCGCGCGAAGGTTGCGTGGTACGTGCGCCCGCCGACGCTGAAGGCGAAGGTCTTCGTCGGTGCGGACGTTCGCGGCAAGCTCGACTCGCACCTCGTCGTGCGTCCGCCCGAGCCGCGTGCCTCGCTGCGCGCGCGCTGGAAGGTGCCCGTCGGTGTGAAGATCAAGCTCGGCGCGCCGGACCTCACGGCCGCGGCGAACGCGCGCGGGAAGTGGCGCATCGACGGACCGGACGTGCGCGGCGATGTTCGCGGCAAGGTCGATGCGCGCATGCCCGCGCCTCCGCCTCCGCCGAACGTGGACGTGCGCGGCAAGGTCGACGCGAAGGTCAAGGTCGGCATCGGCGTGAAGACGCCGCCGCCGCCGAAGGTCGAGATCAAGGCGCCGTCGGTGAAGGTGCGGGCCGGCGTGGGCGCGGGCGTCGGCGCGAATTCCGGAGGTGACGTGCGCGGTGGTGCGAAGGCCGCCGTCGGCGTGAAGGTCAAGGTGCCGTCGGTGAAGATCGTGGTGCCCAAGCCGCCGCCGCCGCCGAAGGTGAAGGTGAAGGCCGGCGTGAAGGTGAAGGCCGGCTTCGGAATCGGCAACTAGCTGTCAGCGCGACAGTCTGGGGCTCCCGTGTGACAGCGGGAGCCCTTGTCATTTTCGGTGCTAGTGTCCGCGGCATGACGCGCTTGCTGACCATGTCGGTCATTCTCGCGCTCGCGACGGGAACCGCAGCCGCCGACGAGCCGAAGATCGACTACAAGAAGTTCGAGCTGCAGAACGGCCTCGAGGTCTACGTGATCGAAGACCCGAAGGCACCGACGGTCTACGAGGTGCTGTGGTTCAAGGTCGGATCGAAGGACGAGATCGCGAATCGCACGGGCTTCGCGCACCTGTTCGAGCACCTGATGTTCAAGGGCAGCAAGCACCTGCCGGACGGTCTGATGGATCGCTTGCTCGAGTCGGCCGGTGGCTGGTCGAACGCGTTCACGTCGAGCGACGAGACCGTGTACCAGAACGTCGCCGGATCGAACTTCCTCGAGCAGATGCTGTGGATGGAAGCGGATCGCGTCGCGGGGCTGCTCGACACTTTCGATCAGCCCAAGCTCGATAACCAGCGCGAGGTCGTGCTCAACGAGCGCCGGCAGTCGTACGAGAACCAGCCGTACGGCATGGCGTACCTGCTGCTGTCCGAAGCGCTGTGGCCCGCGAACCACGGCTACCACTGGTCGACGATCGGGTATCCGAAGGACCTCAAGGCGGCGAACGTCACCGACGTCGCGAACTTCTTCCGCACGTACTACGTGCCGAACAACGCGACCATGGTGATCGCGGGCGACGTGAAGTTCGAGAACGTGAAGACGCTCGTCGAGAAGTACTTCGGGTGGATCCCGCGCGGCAAGGAGCCCGCGCGCCCGCAGTACAAGACGCCCGCGCCGATCACGAAGGAGATCGTGCTCGACGCCACCGACGACGTGCAGGTGCCGCGCGTGTACCTGTCGTGGCGCGCGCCCGCGGCGTTCAGCGACGACGAGCCCGCGCTCGACGCGCTCGCCTCGATCCTCGGCGATGGCAAGAGCAGCCGCCTCTACAAGCGCCTCGTGTATGACGAGAAGATCGCGCAATCGGTCAACGTCGACTTCGACGGCCAGGAGATCGGCGGCTCGTTCGACATCGTCGTCACCGCGAAGCCGGGGACCGATCCGAAGCGACTGATCAAGGAGGTCAGCGAGGAGATCGCGAAGATCGCGAAGGCGCCGCCGAGCGCGAAGGAGCTGGAGCGCGCGACCAACTCGCGCGAGGCCGGCTTCCTCGCAGGTCTCGAGCCGACGCTCGCTCGCGCGATCCAGCTCGCGCGCTACGACGTGAAGGCGAACGACCCCGACTTCTTCGCGCAGGACCTCGCGCGCCGTCGCGTGGTGCAACCCAAGCAGGTGCAGGCCGTCGCGGCGAAGTACCTGAAGCCGAACATGCGCGTGCAGCTCACGATCCGTCCCGGCAAGAAGATGAAGGAGAACCGCTGATGCGCGCCGCACTCGTTGCCACCGTCCTGTTGTCGTTCGCGACCGCACACGCGCAACCCGCGGATCCGTTCGCCGCGTCGCCGGTCAAGGACTGGACGAAGCCGCCGCCGCCGACGAAGGAGCCCGCGTTCAAGCCGCCCGTCGCGAAGCGACTCAAGCTGAAGAACGGGATGGCGCTGCTCGTCGTCGAGAACCACAAGCTGCCGATCCTCTCGATGGTGCTCGTCGTTCCGGGCGCCGGCTCCGCCGAGGATCCGAAGGGCAAGTACGGGCTCGCGTCGTTCACCGCCGATCTCCTCGACGAGGGCGCCGGCGGTCTGTCGCCGATCGCGATCGCCGAGGAGTCCGATCGCCTCGGGGCGAGCATCGGCATCGGCGTCGATAGCGACGCGGCGTACGTGTCCGTCTCGACGCTGTCGAAGACACTCGACGACACGCTCGGCCTGTTCTCCAAGGTGCTGACGCAGCCGGCGTTCGACGGCAAGGAGGTCGAGCGCGTCAAAGGTGATCGCCTCACGTCGCTCGAGCTGCGCCGCGATCGCCCGCGCGAGGTCGCGATCAACATCCTGAACGCGGCGCTGTTCGGCGCCGAGTCCGCGTACGGCCATCCGACGAGCGGCGCGCGCGAGACGTTCAAGGACGTCACGGGCGCCGACGCGAAGACGTTCTACAGCGAGCACTGGAACCCCGCCGCGATGACGCTCGTCGTCGCCGGCGACGTCGACGCCGCCGCGCTGAAGACCAAGCTCGACGCCGGCATCGGCGCGTGGACGGTCAAGAGTGCGAAGAAGCCGGCGAAGGTCTCCTCGCCCGCGCAGAAGATCACGCGCCGCCTGCTCGTCGTCGATCGCAAGGACGCCGCGCAGTCCGACGTGCGCATCGGTCTCGTCGGGCTCGATCGCAAGGACAAGCGCTACGCGCAGTTCGAGGTGTTCCGCACCGCGTTCGGCGACGGGTTCACCTCGCGTCTCACGCAGACGCTGCGCGAGAAGATGGGCATCGTCTACAACGCGGGCGCGGTCGCCGACTGGCGCGTCGCGAAGGGACCGTTCTTCGTGTCGACCGCGATCCAGACGCCGTCGACGGGGCAGGGCATCGGCACGGTGCTCGCGATCCTCGACGATCTCGCAAAGAACAACCTGCCCAAGGACGAGCTCGAGAAGGCGAAGCAGAACATCATCCGTGCGCTCCCCGCGACGTTCGGCACCAACGCGGCGGTCGCCGGCGCGTTCGCCGACCTCGCGCTGCACGGGCTTCCCGACAACTGGTACGCGCGTTACGCGGCCAGCGTGCGCACGGTGACCGCGGCGCAGGTGAAGGCGATCGCGAAGGCCGCGATGCCCTCGGACAAGGTCGTGATCTCCATCGTCGGCGACTACACGAGGATCAAGCCCGAGATCGACAAGCTCTCGCTCGGAGAGCCTGCGATGCACGATCCGTACGGCCTCCCCGTGAAGTGAGTTGCGGTACAGCTCGAGGATGTCCGCTGACCTGCGCGCACGTCTCGCGGCGGTACCCACCGCCGACCTCGCTCTGTCCACGGCCACGCAGCTCCAGATCGACGCCGCGGCCGCGTATCTCGGATCGCCCGACGCGATCGCATCGCTGAAGGTCGATCCGTACTGGCCGAAGTGGGCATCGCCGTGGTGGCAGATGCTCGCGCTGTACGAGCTCGGCCTCGCCGATCGCATCCCCAAGCGCACGGTCCACGCGCTCGTCGCCGCGCTCGACGCGATGCCGGTCCACACGTTCCCGATCCGCGAGGAGGACTGGCCACCCGGCGTCGACCGGCGCCGCCACTCGTCGTGTCACTGCGCGCTCGGCAGCGTCGATCAGCTGCTCGATGCGTGCGGCGTCGACGTCGATCGCGAGCTGCCGTGGATCCGCCCCTGGTACACGCAGTACCAGATGCGCGACGGCGGCTACAACTGCGCCGAGGACGCGTACCTCGTCGAGGACGAGTGCCCGTCGTCGATGGTCGGCACGATCGGCATCCTCGAGTCGCTCCTGCGCCGCGGCCCGTCCGACACCGCCGACAACGCGGCGCAGATGCTGATCGCGCGCGAGCTGCGCCACGGCTCGCCGACGAAGCACAACGCCGCCGAGCGCGAGTCCGCGAGGATGTGGACCGAGCCGTGCTTCCCGCGCTTCTACTTCTACGACGTCCTGCGCGGGGCTCGCGCGCTCACGCGCTGGGCCGTCGCACACGGCCGCACGCTCCCGCTCGCGGCGATCACGCCGGTGCTCGAGCACCTGCTCGCGATCGCGGGCGACGGCGTCGTGCGCATCGGCCGCGTCGCGTGGGACGGCCACACGACGTGGACGCCCGACGACAACTGGACCGAGCGGGTGCCCGCGACACCGTCGAGGATCTCGCTCGCGATCGGCGAGGCGAGCCCGACGCTGACGCAGCACTGGGCCGAGGTGCGCCGCGACGTGATCGCGCTGATCGACGCGGGTCGCGCGCGCTAGGGATGCGCGTTCTCGCGCTCGCGCTCAGGGCTTCTGTCGCGGTGCGGTGTGCACCTCGACGTTGGTGCGCGACTTCAGCCACGCGCGCAATGCAGGCCCTTTCGGCGGCGCCTCGGTGTCGTCGAGCCGCCAGATGCGCGCGTTGTCATCCTCGGACGCGCTGACGAGCTCCTTGTTCGACGCGAACACGACGCCTTTGACCGCGGTGTTGTGGCCGCGGAGCTCGCGCGGCGCGCCGCCCGCGAGCGGCCACACGCGTGCGATGCCGTCGATCCCGGCGGTCGCCACGAGCGTGCCGTCCGGGGAGATGTCGAGGTCTTTCACGCCGTCCTCGTTGCCACGCAGCTCGGTGCGAACGTTGGTCGCGAGCGCGTAGACGCCGACGATCTTGTCGCCACCGGCGGAGACGAGCAGCGAGTCGTCGGGCGTGAACTCGAGGTCGCGCACGACGTCGGTGTGCTCGCCGACCTTGGTGCCGGTGTCGCCGCGCCAGATCATCACGTCTCCGTTCTCGTCGCCGGTGGCGAGGACCGTGCCGTCGTGCGAGAGCGCGAGGGCGCGGACCTCCATGCGCGGGCCGGGCATGATGCGCGCGGTCCTGGCGACGGGATCGAAGGTGCCGATCGACCCGTCGAAGCCGCCCGCGATGATCGTCTTGCCGTCGCGCGTCCACAGCACGGGGCGCCAGCCGTGAGAGCGCTGGTTCAAGACGCGACCCTTGCCGGTCGCGACGTCCCACAGATAGACCGTGCCGTCCTCGCCGGTGGATGCGAGCTGGGCGCTGTCGGGCGAGAAGGCGACGCCGCGCACCGTGCTCTTGTGCCCGGTCAGCTTGCGGCCGATGCCGGTCGCGACGTTCCACAAGTAGACGTTGCCGTCGGTGCCGGCGGAGGCGAGCTGCGTGCCGTCGGGAGAGAACTCGAGATCTTCGAGGGGACCGACGTGGCCGAGCAGCTCGTGGAGCGATCGCTTCTCGGCGAGGTTCCAGATGCGGATCGAGGCATCGTCGGAGGCGGTGGCGACGAGGGAGCGATCGGGAGACATCGCGAGGATCTCGATGTCGGCGTGATGACCGCGCAGCTCCCACGCGAAGCCCGAGCGCGCCGCGGCCACGGCGAGCTCGTAGCTCTGCGGCTCGGCGAGCGCGCGATCGGAGAGCCGCTCGAGCCACGCGGCCGTGTGCGACGGATCGACCGCCGCCCACTCGCGCGCCTGGCCGCGATAGAACTCGTCCGTCGAGCGGTTGAAGTTGTAGAGGCTGTCCTCGGCTTGCATGCGCGCGACGTCGGCGCGCTTGCGCTGCTCGATGGCGTCCGCCTCGGCGGTGACGATCTTCTGGATCGACAGCACACCCACGATCGCGAGGACCACGACGGCGAACGCGGCGACGCCGAACGTGACCTTGTGGCGTCCGATGAAGCGGCGCACCAGGCGCCAGATCGAGTAGCTGTGGCTCGCGACGAGCTTCCCGGCGGCGAACGCGCGCAGATCGTCGGCGATGTCCTTCGCGCGCTGATAGCGATCGGCGGGCTTGTAGGCCATCGCGCGCTCGACGATCGTGACGAGCTCGGCGGGCAGCGTCGGCTCGCGCTCGGCGAGCGGGACACGGCGGCCGGCGGCGACGTGCTCGAGCACCTCCTCGGTCGTGCGTCCGCGATGCGGCGGAACGCCGGAGAGCAGCGTGTACAGCATCGCGCCGAGCGCGTAGATGTCGGTGCGCTCGTCGCTCGCGTCGCCGCGCGCCTGCTCGGGCGCCATGAACGACGGCGTGCCCATCACCGAGCCGGCCTGGGTGAGCGAGCTGTCGCCCGAGGACGATCCGGATGCCGATGACGACGGATCGAGCGACTCGGCGGACTCGCCGGCGCGCAGATCCTTCGCGAGGCCCCAGTCGATCACGACGGTCTCGCCGAACGGGCCGATCAACACGTTCGACGGCTTGAGGTCGCGATGGAGGACGCCCTGGCTGTGCGCGTAGGCGATCGCGTCGACGACGGCGATCGCGTGCGGCAGGAGCGCGAGCCGCGATTGGACCTGCGGCGACTCGTCGATGATCTTCTCGAGCGAGCGACCGCGCACGCGCTCCATCGCGTAGAACGCGCGGCCGTCGGAGAGCAGCCCGGCCTCGTACACGCGCACGATCGACGGGTGCTGGAGGCGCGCGGTGATCAGCGCCTCGCGCTCGAACCGCGGATCGATGTGATCGGCGCGGGTGACCTTGATGACGATGTCGCGTCGCAGGCGGCGGTCGCGCGCCGACAGGATCTTCCCCATGCCGCCGCGCGCGAGCTCGTCGCCGATCGCGTACGCGTTGTCGGGCACCTTCTGCAGCGCCGGCAGATCCGCCTCGACGTGCGGGCCTTGCAGTGTCGCCGCGTGCGGCATGTCGATCGTGGACGCGTGCGCGGAGGCGGGCGCGGGGAGAGTCGCCGCTTGTGCGATCCCGCGGCGATCGATGATCGAGACCTGGGTCGCCGGCGACGCCGCGACGGTCGGTCCCACGCCCGGAAGCGTGCCCGCGTGCGCGTCGGCCTCGTGCGGGCGATCCCCCTCGCTCACCCGACGGAGCGTACCTCAGGAATTCTCGGATCGGCGCGCCTCCTGCAACGAGCCCGGGCATGCGCTACCACGCACTCGCCGCGGACTACGACGGGACACTCGCGCATCACGGCCGCGTGAGTGAAGAGACGTGGGCAGCGCTCGTGAAGCTCCGCGGATCGGGTCGCAAGGTGATCCTCGTGACGGGGCGCGAGCTCCCCGAGCTGCTGGAGCTGATTCCGGATCCGACGGTGTTCGATCGGATCGTCGCGGAGAACGGCGCGCTGATCTATGACCCCGCGAAGAAGACCGAGCATCCGGTCGCGCCGGGCCCGCCGGCGGACTTCGTCGCCGAGCTGCAGAAGCGCGGCGTCGATCGCATCTCCGTCGGTCGCGTGATCGTCGCGACGTGGGAGCCGTACCAGCAGACCGTGCTCGACGTGATCCGGGATCTCGGTCTCGAGCTCCAGGTCATCTTCAACAAGGGCGCCGTGATGGTGCTGCCGTCCGGCGTGAACAAGGCGAGCGGTCTCGCCGAGGCGCTCGCGTCGCTGGGGCTCTCGCGCCACAACGTCGTCGCGGTCGGTGATGCGGAGAACGATCACGCGCTGCTGCAGACCGTCGAGTGTGGTGCCGCGGTCGCGAACGCGCTGCCCGCGCTCAAGACGACGGCGGACATCGTGACGGAGCGCGATCACGGCGCCGGTGTCGCCGAGCTGATCGACTGCATCGTCGACGAGGATCTCGCGCGAACCGCGACACGTCTCAAGCGCCACTACATCCGGCTCGGCAAGGACGGCGACCGCGAGGTCGGGATCGACCCGTACTCGGCGAACATGATGGTCTGCGGCACGTCGGGGAGCGGCAAGTCGACGCTGACGACGGGCCTGCTCGAGCGGATGTGCGCGGGCGGCTATCAGTTCGCGATCGTCGATCCCGAAGGCGACTACACCACGCTCGACTTCGCCGTCGTCCTCGGCGGGTCGCAGCGCGCGCCGCTCCCCGAGGAGGTCATCGACATCCTCGCCGCGGGCAAGGACAACGTCGTCGCGAACCTGTTGGGCGTCGCGGTGGAGCATCGGCCCGAGGTCTGTCTCGAGCTCCTGCCGGCGCTCGCCGAGCTTCGCGCGCGCAGCGGCCGGCCGCACTGGCTCGTGGTCGACGAAGCACATCACCTGTTGCCCGCGTCGTGGAAGCCCGCGAGCGAGATCGAGATGCGCGCGCACGGCACGCTCTACATCACCGTGCATCCCGGCAGCGTGACCCCGAAGATCATCTCCACGATCAACACGGTGATCGCGGTCGGCGAGCGTCCCGAGGTGACGATCCGCGAGTTCTGCGAGGCCGCCGGCATCGAGATGCCCGAGGTCGAGCCGATCGAGAAGCTCGTGCCCGGAACCGTCGTGTACTGGAAGATCGGCGACGCCCCGGTCGTCGTCGTCACCGAGAAGCCCGAGGGGGAACGCACGCGGCACTCGCGCAAGTATGCCGAGGGCAACCTCGGTCCGGATCGCGCGTTCGTGTTCCGCGGTCGCGACGGCAAGCTCAACCTGCGCGCGCCGAACCTCCATCTGTTCCTCCATCTCGGCGATGGCGTCGACGACGATACGTGGCAGTTCCACCTCGAGAACCACCACTACTCGGGGTGGCTGCGAACGCAGGTGAAGGACGGCGAGCTCGCCGACGAGGTCGAGGCCATCGAGCGCGCCGAGCTCGCGCCCGCGGAGAGCCGTGCCCGCATCCGCGCTTGCGTCGACAAGCGATACACGCTGCCGTCCGATCGAGCGAGCGGACTCGTCGACTGACGCGCGCGTGCGCCATGGTGCGCTCGTTGCCTACGTCGAGTTCTCGAGGAAGGCACGTTACGATGCCCACGTGCAACGAGTTGTCGCCGCGCTGGTCCTGTTGACCGGCTGCGGCTTCCAGATCAGCGGCGGCTCGGCGCCGAGCGATGCGGAGGTCGATGCCGATGTGATGGCGCCCGCCGAGGACGCGGATCTCCCGATGGACGACGCGCGGATCGACATGCCGATCGACGCACCGATCGAGCGAGTCACGAACGGCCTCGTCGCGCTCTACACGTTCGAAGAGACGGCCGGCACCACCGTCGAGGATCGCTCCGGGGTCGGAACGCCCGTGGACCTGACGGTCGGCGACGCGAACCGAGTCACGCGCGCCGACGGGAGGCTGACGATCACCCAGGCGACCTCGATCATGAGCCCCGATCCCGCGACGAAGATCGTGAACGCGTGTCGCGATGCGGATGCGGTCACGCTCGAGGCGTGGATCGTCCCGCGCGTGGTGGACGCGAGCACCTTGACGAGAATCGTGACGCTGTCGTCGTCCGAGTCATCGCTCGCGGTGACCTTGCTCGCGGCGAACACCCACTACGAGTTTCGTCTCGACGGTCCGATGACGGACACGAACGGCTTGCCGTCGCTCAACACCGCCGGCGGGACGATCGTCCTGGATACGTTGCGCCACGTGGTCCTCGTCACCGCGCCGGGCGGTGCACGCCGCATCTACCTCGACGGCGTGCAGGTCGCGAACGACACGCTCGGCGGCGATCTCGCCGGCTGGGGAACCACGGGGCATCGCTTCGCCGTGGGCAACGAGATCAACGGCAATCGCGCCTGGCTCGGTACGTTCGACCTCGTCGCGGTCTACGCGCGCGCTCTCTCCCTCGCCGAGGTGCAGCAGAACTTCGCGGCAGGTCCGCGCTAGATCGTGATCGCGTAGCAGCGCTCGACGGCGCCGATGTTCGCATCGCCGATGCGCCCGGTCGCGGCGTGCTCGTCGAGCTTCTCGACCTGCGTGTAGTGCGCGCGGACCTCGTTGTCCTCGACGGAGAACGGCGGGCCCTCGAACGCCTCCTGCGGATACGCGAGGGAGACGAGCAGTCCGCGGGTGCTCGGCGGCACGAGCTCGCGCACCTTGGCGACGTACGCGATCCGCCGCTCGGGCGGCATCGCGACGAGCGCCGCGCGGTCGTAGAAGCTGTCCACCGCACCGACCATCTCGCGCGTGACGCTGAACCAATCGCCCGCGATCAGCGTGATCGCGCCGTAGCGATAGGCGCGATGCGTGGTGTCCGACCACGGCTCGTCGACAGCCGGGGTGAGCCCGTGCTCCGCGAAGAACGCGGCGACCGCGTCCTCGACGAGCTCGACGCCGATCACCTGGTGCCCTCGCGACGCGAGGTACGCGAGATCCTCGGCCTTGCCGCACAGAGGGACGAGCACGCGGCCCGACAACCGAGCGGCGTGGGCGACGAGGTGCTGGTTCGCGACCCCTTCGTGAAAGCGCGTGCGCCCTTCGGCCCAGGCCTGCTTCCAGAAGTCGGTCTCCATCAGAGCCCCTGCATCTGCGACGCGACCTTCATGAAGTCGCTCTCGAACGCGAAGCCGAGGATCACGTACGGCACCGCGCGCGAGATGTAGTCGTCAGCGGTGTGGCCGGGGTCGAGCACGTCGGGTTGGCCCGCGCGATACTTGTGCGTCAGGTACCACGACAGGATCAGGACCAGCGTCGGTTTGTTGAACTTCGACGGGCCGTCGTCGCGCAGCGTCTTCGCGAGGAAGAGGCCGAGGCGATGGTGCTCGTTGTCGTTGTTGTAGGCGTTGAACGCCGCCGTGTCGGTGAAGTGCTCCGCGCGATAGAACGGGCGCACCCAGGTGTGGCGCAGGCCGACCGCGAGGTTCGGCGCGCCCGTATAGAGCAGGTCGTTATCCATCGCGAGCGTCCAGCCCTTGTCGGGGAGCAGCGTGTCGAACGTCGGCTCGTACACGGTGTTCTCGCCGGAGCGGATCTTCGAGATGTCCCAGTAGTCGAGCTGCGTGAGCGAGCGCAGCGCGATCTTGTTCTTCGCGACCTTGATCTGCAGCAGCGGCGCGATCGAGAAGTGGACGATCGACGCCTTCTGCGGCGGTGTCGCCGAGTCGTCGCGCATCTCCTTCAACGTGTCGTCGCTGTAGTTCGCGTCCGCCGACGAGAACGACTGCATGTAGCCGAACGTTCCGAAGTACTTCTGGAACTCGCCGTAGACCTTGAGGTTGAAGATCGAGGCGGGCTGAAGCTCGCCGCCGACGCCGATCTGCGCGCTCGCCGGGTTCAGCTTGGGATACGTGCCGAGGTACCAGAAGTTGTTCTTCCCGATCGGCTTCTCCGAGTAGTAGATGCGCTTCTGAAAACCGAACCTCGCGCGCGTCTCGAGCCCGAGTGGGTTCCACCGAAAGATCGTCAGGTCCGACAGCATCAAGCGCAGCTCGCCTGGTGGCGGGGCGTCGGGGTCGAAGCGCCGCAGCGGCGCGAACGGATCGATCGGCGGCGCTGCCGGCGGCTGTGTCGCGGCTGGCCCCGCCTGCGGAACCGGCCGCGGATCCGCGGGCAGCACCACGTCGGCGCTCGCGGTCAGAGGAGATACAACGGCGAGGGTGAGACCGAGCAGTAGGCGGCGCATGCTGCGCGCATCCTACTCATAAGAACATCTCTCGGGGTGCCGTTAGCTGTTCCCGAAGCGCCAGCCGAACGAAAGGCCCGCCCAGTGCTGGACCTTCTGGCTGAAGGTCTGCGTCTCCGCGGTCACGAACACGAACGGCGTGTACGCGATCTTGAAGAGGAACCCGCCCTTCGGATCCGAGTAGCGATAGCCGAGGTCGACCGTCGCCGCCGGCAAGACGCCGCTCGAGCTCGCGGTCGCATCGAACGTCCCCGCCGAGCCCGAGAAGTAGAAGAAGTCCATGCCCGCGCCGAGGTTCAGCGCGTGAGCGCCGCTGCGAATGCCCGTGTACTCGAACAGCACGGGGAACGTCATCCACGTGCCGCTCGACTCGGCCATGCTCTGGCCGCTGCCCGCGCTCACGCTGATCGACATGTACATCGCGCCGACGCGAATCGATGCGTCCTCGCGAAGGAAGCGCTCGTAGTTGATCGTGTAGAAGCCGCCGTTGCCGGCGAGCTCAGCGTAGATCGCGTTCTTCGCGAACGACTTCTCCTCCGGCATCTGCTGCATCACCGCGGGCGCAGGTGGTGCGGGCGATGGCGCCGGTGGAACCATCGCCGGATCCGTGGGCGCGGGCGCTGGCGCGGCATCCGCCGGCAACGCATCGTCCGCGATGGCAACGCTCGTCATTCCCGCCAGACACACAACTAGACCAAGTGAACGCATAGGCCTCCCATGGGAGGACCCGCGTCGCTGCCGCGGCGAATGCCACGACCCAAGCGCGCCAGCAGCCTCCCGACGAGGAAGCTTCAGCAAGCAAGGTGCCACGGCTCGCGATCCGAGCCTTAGCTCCGATCGCGGGCGCCGTAGTAATCGGGCGTTCTCGCATGGCGCAGAGGCGCGATACGGGCCCGATGTAGGCGGAGGAAACGTTCCAATGATCCCGCAGCGACTGCGTGATCATCAGGTGAAGTCAGTCGACGTCCGGTTCCCGGACAGTCTCAGTCCGCGTCCTTCGCCGCCGCGCCGCCGCCGGCAGCGCTGTTCTTGATCTCGGTGACCTCGTTACGGACGGTCTGCGCGAGCGCCTTGAGCTCCTGCATCGCGTTGCGGACGCGGGTGCCCGCGGCCTTGTTGCCATCGTTGTAGAACTTCTCGAAGTCCGCCTTCATCCCAGCGACGAGCTGGACGAGCTCGTTGTAGCGGCTGACCGTGCTGGCAGACTCGGAAGAGGAGGTGGTGGTCTCGTTTTGCGTCTCCATGAGGGGGGCTACCAAACCACATCCATCTGACATCTGCACCTGAATCTCGTTCTCGTAACGATCTTCAACTACTGCGGAATCGCTACTCGGCGGGACGGACGCGGTGGAGCGTCAGAGAGCGCCCTGGAAGGGCCTTGTGCGTGGGTCCGCACTCGCCAAAGCACGTGTCGTCGGCGCCGATGAACGCCGCGCTCTTCAGGCTGATGTGCGAATGATGATGATGGAAGTAGTACCAGCCCGCGCCTCCGTCGGTGGTCTCGTACGCGAGCACGGCGTTGCTGCACGCGGTCTGGGAGAGCCACCCCGAGTCGCACAGCGTGTCGAGCGCCGAGAGGAGCATCGGACCGGCCTTGCCGTCGACGCCGACGACGCGCGTGCGCGGGCTCTCGAACACGGCGCCGAGGAACAGCGCGTGGCGCCACACGTCGAGCTTGTCCGGCGCGGCGACGCAGTGGCTCATGTCCTGACCACCCGAGGTGTACGGGCAGATCGGGCGCAGCTTGTTGTCGGCCGTGTTGACCTGATAGTAGGCGAGGTCGATGTCGTAGCCGTTGACGTGCGTGCCGGCGGGGTGACCGGGGCTGCCGATCGACGTCCCGGGGATCGCACCATTGCTCTCGCTCATGTCGCCGAGGCCGAGCGCGCGCGGCGTGCCCGCCCAGCCGGCGGCCTTGCACGCCACGAACGACGTCGCGTACGAGACGAGCTGCATGAGGTCCTTGCGCAGATAGCTGCGGTACTGGTTCGCCGTGGTCTCGCCGTTGAGCGCGTAGTCGTCCCATGCGGTGTTCGTGCGCGGGTTGAACGTCACGAGCTGGCCGCACGTCGAGCCCGTGCAGTCGCGCGCGGGTAGATTGGGACACGCGGGACCGGGACCGGGGCCCGGCGCGCCGGGCTGCGGCTGCATCTCGGGGACGCAGTCGCCCTGCACGCACTGGTTGCCGGCGCCGCACTGCGCGTTGTCGGTGCACGCGCACGCGGATCCGCAGGTCGCGTCGCAGTTGCTGCTCGAGGTCGGGACGCACGAGCCATCGCTGTCGCACTGACCCGCGCACGTGTGAGCGTCGCAGTCCGGCCAGCACAGCGGGCCGACGTCACTGCCGTCGAGCGTCCAGCAGCGCGAGCCCGTCGGGCACTCCGTCTGCGAGCCCCCCGAGGCGCACGCGCCCGACGCCTTCGTCATGCACACGCCGAAGATGCACACGCCGTCCGCGGCGCCATCATCGGCGCAGTCCGCGTCGCACGAGCACGCGCCGCCGGGGGCGACGCCGCCACTTCCGCTTCCGCTTCCGCTTCCGCTTCCGCTGCCGCCGCCGCCGCCACCGCCGCCGCCGCCGTTGTTCGCGTCGACGGAGGGCATGTCGTCACCCGAATTCTTCGCCGCCGGACCACACGCCGCGACCACCACGAGCACACCGAGCAGAACCTTCATCACTACGTCGCCTCCAGCTAGTCCAAGAAAGGGCGCTCTCGTACAACAATGCTGCGCGGCGCGTCAACGCTCGTGTAGTGTCCGCGGTTCGTGAGCTCGACCGACGACAACAAGCCGGCCCCCGCTCGCGTGATCGCGGGCATCACCGACGATCAGCTCGTCGACGATCGCGAGAAGGAGTGGCTCCGCGACACGTACAAGCCGAACGAGCCGAACCTGACGCTGCGCGGGATCATCGTCGGCATGTTGATCGGCGGCGTGATGTCGCTGTCGAACATCTACGTCTTCTTCAAGACGGGCTGGTCGCTGGGCGTGACGCTGACCGCGTGCATCCTCGCGTTCCTCGTCTTCAAGCTGCTCGAGCTCGCGGGTGCGCGGCCGCTCGGCGCGCTCGAGAACAACGCGCTGACCACGGTGGCGTCCGGCGCGGGCTACATGACGGCCGGAGGCAACGCCGCTGCGTTCGGTGCGCTGTTGCTGCTGACGACGGTCGAGCCGAACAAGGCTGGCCTCGTCGCGTGGTTCGCGGTCATCGCCTCGCTGGGCGTGTTCGTCGCGATCCCGATCAAGCGCCAGTTGATCAACAAGGAAGCGCTTCCGTTTCCGACGGGAACGGCCACCGCCGAGACGATCCGGACGATCCACGCCGCGGGCTCCAAGGAAGGCACGACCGCCGCGCTCTGGCTGATCATCTCGGGGATCGCGGCGACGCTGCTCACGATCGTGCGCGACTCGCTGAAGTGGATCCCGGGTCAGTGGGCACCGGGCTGGCAGATCCTCGGACACGACATCGCGAAGTGGACGATCTCGATCAAGACCGAGCTCGTGCTCGTCGGCGCGGGCGCGCTGATGTCGTTTCGCACGGGCTGGTCGCTGCTGCTCGGAGCGATCTTCAACTTCATGATCCTCGCGCCGGCGCTGTTCGAGCACGGCCTCGTCAAGAAGATCGGCGACAAGCCGGTGAGCTACGCGGGCATCATCGACTGGACGTTGTGGCCGGGCGCCGCGATCCTCGTCGGTGCAGGCCTCACGTCGTTCGCGCTCGACTACAAGTCGATCGCGCGCGCGTTCACGGGCATCGGCGCCGTGTTCGATCGCAGCAAGCGCAACGCGCCCACCGAGGGCATCGCGGCTGTCGAGGCGCCCGACTGGTGGTTCCCGGCGGGCCTCCTGTTCTTGACGCCGGCCATCGTCGCGCTGATGTACCTGATGTTCGACATCCCGGTGTACGCGGGCGTGATCGCCGTTCCGCTCGCCGTGCTGATGGGCTTTGTCGCGTCTCGTGTCACCGGCGAGACCGACGTCACTCCGACGAAGGCGCTCGGCCCCGTGACGCAGATGATCTACGGCGCGGTCACGCCGGGAAACCTGACGGGCAACATCATGTCGGCCAACGTCACGGGAGGCATCGGCCTCCACGCGGCGGATCTGCTCACGACGCTCAAGACGGGGTGGCTCCTCGGCGCGAAGCCGCGGCATCAGGTGTACGCGCAGCTCCTCGGCGTGGTCGCCGGCGCGGCGATGATCGTGCCGCTGTTCTACCTCGTGGTCCCGGTCGCCAAGCTCGGCACCGACGAGTGGCCCGCGCCGAGCGCGATCGTGTGGGCCAACGTGTCGAAGGTCTTCGTCGATGGCATCGGTGCGCTGCCGTGGTCGGCGAAGATCGCGATCCTCGTCGGTGGAGCGTTCGGCATCGGCATGACGCTGATCGAGAAGGTCGTGCCCAAGAACGTGCGCCCGTGGTTGCCGTCGCCGTCGGCGCTCGGTCTCGCGATGGTGGTTCCGTTCTCGAACTCGCTCGCGATGTTCGTCGGCGCGACGGTGGCCTGGTGGGTGACCAAGCAGGGCAAGTACGGCAAGTTCATCGTGCCGATCGCGTCGGGGGTGATCGCCGGCGAGAGCATCACCGGCATCGTCATCACGGTGGTTCACAGCCTCCAATGACCGCGTCCGCATCGGCGAGACCATCTATCCCGGGCACCGATCTGCTATAGCCGCGCGCATGCGTAGCGCGCTCCTGATCCTCATCGCCGCGTGTGGCTCCTCGCCCGCGCCCGCGCCGACCACGCCCGTCGAACCCGCGCCGAAGACCGCGGCACCCGTCGAGAAGATGGACGCGTTCACGGCGAACGGCTACGAGCTGACCGGCGCGGAGTACTGGCCCTACGTCGGCAGCGTCGACATCAAGTATCCCGAGGAGGTTCTCTGGGGCTTCTACCCCGAGAAGGGCGTCGTGCCGCCGGGCGAGACCGACCCGACCCCCGCGAGCGCGCGACCCGAGGTGATCGCGTGCGCGCATCGCGCGTGGACGGAGCTGCGCGCGTTCATCGCGGGTCCGCACGAAAAGCTCGATCGGATCGTGGCGATCGGCGAGAAGGCCGGCACGATCGTCCCGCGGTTCTATTTGTGGACCAACGATTACTCGCAGGCGGCGGACCCGTATCCGCCGGGAATGCGCGAGGCGCGCCTGTGGTGGTGGGCACGGAAGAAGCCCGAGCCGCCCAAGCCGCCGGGCTACTGGAAGTGGGAGTCCGTGCTCGACCAGAAGGGCGTGTGCCATACGCCACGCCCCGAGCAGATCGAGGCGTATCTGACCGAGAAGCTCGCCGAAATGGAGAAGCCGCAGGCGGCATCGCGCTAAGGTCTCGCGGTGCGCGAAGTAGCTGTCATCGTCGCGATCGCCGGCCTCGTCGCGTGCAAGGGCGAGAAGAAGCCGCCGCCGCAGGTTCCACCGGCGACGCCGACGCCGGCTAGCGACGCGGCGATCGCCGAGACGCAGCCGGGGCCGGATCCGGCATCGGACGCGAACTTCGACGCGGTTCGCGTGAAGCATCTGTCGCTCGATCTCTCCGTCGACTTCACGACGCGCACGCTGAGCGGCACCGCGAAGCTCGTGTTCGATACGCCCGTCAAAGCAGCGCCGACGCGGCTCGATGTCGGAGAGCTCGCGATCACGAAGGTGACGACCTGCGAGGGCGACAAGCCCGTCGCCGTGACGTACCTCCCGACGTCCTCGAAGAGCGTGCCCGGCAAGGTGGCGGTGATCGATCCGCCGCTGCCGTGCGTCGTGTTCACGTATTCGACGCCGAAGGATGCGGGTGCGCTGTTGTGGCTCGACGCGGAGCTGACGGCCGGCAAGAAGCAGCCGATGCTGTTCACGCAGTCGCAGGCGATCCTGGCGCGCACGTGGATCCCGCTGCAAGACACGCCGAGCGTGCGGTTCACGTACGACGCGACGATCCGCGTGCCGAAGGGCGCGATGGCGGTGATGTCGGCGACGAACCCGCAGAAGCGCGCCGACGACGGTGTGTATCGCTTCACGATGGACAAGCCGATTCCGTCGTACCTGATGGCGATGGCGGTCGGCGATCTCGACTTCAAGGCGATCGGTCCGCGCACCGGCGTGTATGCGGAGCCGAGCGTCGTCGACGCCGCCGCGTACGAGTTCGCCGAGGTCGAGAAGATGATGACCGTCGGCGAGAAGCTGTACGGGCCGTATCGCTGGGGCCGCTACGACATCCTCGTGCTACCGCCGAGCTTCCCGTTCGGCGGCATGGAGAACCCGAAGCTGTCGTTCCTCACGCCGACGGTGCTGACCGGCGATCGCGCGCTCGTCGGGCTGCTCGCGCACGAGCTCGCGCACTCGTGGTCGGGCAACCTCGTGACGAACTCGACGTGGAACGACGTGTGGCTCAACGAGGGCTTCACGACGTACGTCGAGTCGCGGATCATGGAAGAGCTGCGCGGCCGCGACTGGACGGACATGAGCTGGGCCATGGCGCGCATGGATCTCGACGACGTCGTCGCGGACCCGAAGATCAAGGACACGCGCCTCGCGCGCACGTCGAAGCCCGGCGAGGATCCCGAGGGCGCACCGTCGGAGATCGCGTACGACAAGGGCGCGCTGTTCCTGCGCGCGCTCGAGGAAGCGATCGGTCGCGAGAAGTTCGACGCGTTCTTGCGCGCGCGCTTCGATCGCCTCGCGTTCACGTCGACGGACTCGGCGACGTTCGAGAAGGACATCGCGCCGCTGATGGAGGCCGTGAAGCCCAAGCCGCCGTGGACCGTCGCGCAGTGGTTGCACGACAACGGTGTCCCCAACGGTGCGCCGTTCTCGAAGTCCGCGCGGCTCGAGAACCTGCGCGGCGCGGCGGAGCGATTCTCCGCGACGGGTGCGCTTCCCGACGCGACGAAGTGGTCGTCGACGGAGTGGCTCGCGTTCCTGCGCACGTTGCCAAAGGGCACGAAGCGCGAGCACCTCGAGAAGCTCGACAAGAAGTTCGCGCTGACGACCACGACGAACAAGGTCGTCGCGAAGAGCTGGTACCCGATCGCGATCGCGGCCGACATGCAGCAGGCGGCGCCGACGATCGAGGAGTACCTCGTGGTCGTCGGCCGGCGCTACCTCGTGATGACCGTGTACGGCGCGCTCGTCGAGAAGGGCGGCTTCTGGCGCGACCTCGCCGTGAAGTCGTTCGAGCGAGCGAAGGCCGGCTACCACTCGATCACGCGCGACAGCGTCGCGAAGCTACTGGCCGAGCAGAAGACCTAGCGCCGCTAGACCGACTCTGCGCGCACGACGACGCGATAGTCGGTCGCGCCGGGGACCTTCTTGTTCACGTCGTCCTCGCACGCGCGCGCCCATGCCTCGAGGTCGATCTTGGTCGGGCCGAGATCGACCCAGATCTTGATCACGTCGACGTCGTCGCCCGACGGCCGCACCTGCACCTCGCGCGGCGATTCCCCCGCGAACTTGAACGCGCGGACGTGGCTATCGACCGCGGCGGAGACGAGGTTGATGTCGGGCTTGCTCATGGGGTCCTCGTCGTGAGGGAGTCGACGGCGTGGATCGGGGGCGCGGCGCCGTTGATCAGATGCTTGATCGCGGACAGCACCAGGCGCTGCTGCTCGAGGATGCTCTTGCCCGCGAACGCCGTCGACACGACGCCGATGCGCCAGTGGCCACCGCCGCCGGAGACCTCGACGACCGCGTCGGGCATGCGCTCCTTGATCGACGACGTGATCGCGTCCTCGATGGAGCCAACGAAGTCAGTCGGATGATCGGACATGCCGACGGTGTAGCGCGGTCACGAGGCGCCGATCAACTGCGGCGCGGCCAGCAGCACCGCATAGCGCACGATCCTCGACGAGAAGACGATCGCGGTGAACGGCCAGAATTGCATGTTCATCAGCGGCTTCGCGATGAACGCGAGGACGTACAGCGGCGGTATGCCGGTCGTCGACGCGATGAACATGATCAGCTTCGGGCGCCGGTTCCAGCGATCGATCTTGTGGCGCAGCTTGTCGACACGGGCGCGCAGCTTGTCGTTCGCCTTCTCGAGCGCGCCGTAGCCGGCGAAGTAGCAGATCGTCTTCGCGATCTGATGGCCGATCGCCGCGAGGACCACGAGCAGCGCCATGTCCGACGGAGACGGCGCGGCCCACGTGCCGATGCCGATGAGGAACAGCTCGATGCTGACGATCGGGAACATCCCCGCGCAGAACCCGATCACGAACGCTCCGCCGAACAGCCCGAACGTCGCGAGGAGCGAATCGATCACGCCAGACCCTAGCGCACTCCTAGTACGCCCATGCCTTCATCACGTACGTAAGGCCCGGAATGCCGAAGATATCGAGGCTCTGCTCGCGGCTCTCGATGCGCTCGCGAACCGCGTTCTCCATGCCGGGCGTGACGCGCAGATAGCCCATCTCCTCGTTGAAGCTGGTGTCGGTGGCGGTCGGCTCGAACGGGTTGTCGCCCGGGATGTCGGGCAGCTCGAACGAGCCCATCGTCGGCGTCGTCGTGATGCGGTTGCCCAGGCCGATGATGCGCCACGTGTGGGTATCCCCGCCTCGCGAGAACGACAGCTTCGCGAACACGATCGACGGCTGCGCGATCGGTCCGTTCGGTGTGGTGATCGGCCACGTGATCGCGTTGCTCGAGACATCGAACGGATCGGTGAAGTCGATCCACGGGAATGTGATCGGCCCCATGTCTCGTTGGTAGGTCAGCGTATCCGGAGGAATCGTCTCGAAGTAGAACTGCTGGAAGAAGCGTGGCGTCTGCGTGGTCGAGTAGATCTCGACGCGCGCGGATAGCTCGGTCGGGAAGAACAAGGATGGCAGATTGCCGTTGGGCGCCGCGATGGCCTCGGAGATCGCGCCCGACGAACCGAGCCCGTTGGTGATGAAGCCGCTCAGGCGAACCTGGTGGCTCGAGCGCACGTTCGTGAGCGAGGCAGCGATATCGTCGTCCGAACCGAACGTGCGCCACATCGCCGCCCCGATGTTGAAATCTCCAACGCTGGGAGCGACGCCGGCGATCGTCGCGATCCGCACGGGCGCCGTCGCGTCGCGCGCGATCACGATGACGTCGGCGGTCGGACAGTTGTTCGAGATACTGAGGGCCAGCGTCGTCGCGTTCGTGTTGATCGGCGCCGCGCACGACGCGTACACGTCGTAGCTCGTCACCCCGGCGGCGGGGCTGGACCAGCTCACCGCGAGCATGCGCTGGGTCGTGTTCGGCCCGAGGCGAGAGACGATCCGCGCGTCTGGCCACAGGTCGAGGTACGTCGTCGCGGTGACGCGCGTACCGACGACGCGAATGATCGTCGCGGAGCTCCCGACGGGCACATCCGGCACCGCCACGTGTCCATTCGGCAGCGTGCGCGCCTCCTTGATGAAGACACCGCCCGGCGTCGAGAACACGATGCGCACGTCGTTCTGCCCGGCCCCGTCGCTGTCGATCACGTCGAACATCACGTTCGTGAGGACGGGCGGCGCCGAATCCATCCCGCTGTCGTTCATCGGCATGTCGCTGCACATCTCGCTCGCAGCGCTCGCGCACATCCCCTGCCCGTTGCAGGAGAGACCGTCGGGACACGACTGGTTCGCGCCGCACGCGAGGAAGCACGGCGCCACGTCCGGGCGATAGCAGCCCGTCATCACGAACGCGATCGCGACCAGCGCACGCACTAGAACGATCCGGCCCACACGAGTTGCGCGCCCTCGGCCGTCGGCGCGAGCGAGACACCGCTGCTCTCGCTCGACGAGCCTCGCGACAGCACGAACATGACGACCCCGCCCGCCGCCAAGAGGCCGCCCGCGACGAGCGAGACCGTCGCCGTTCGTTGGTTGCGCAGCCCGCGCTCCTGGATCGCTGGCTTCCACGTGTCGCCCATGCCGAGGCTCTCGGCTTCCTGCGCGGCCTGCCGCGCCTTCACGCCGAACACGACGCCGACGATCAGCCCGGCGCCGCCGGCACCCATCGTCACGTAGCTCGCGATGCGCAGCCCGCCGCCGCCACCGCCGCTCGGCGTGTCGACGGGCCCGGCCCCTCCGCCCGCCGGATCCCCCGACGGTGCCGTCGCGACGGTCGGCCCCGTCGTGGAGCTCGTCGGATTCGTGTTGGTGGTCGGATTCGTGGGGCCGGTCGTCGGATTCGTGGGGCCGGTCGTCGGATTCGTGGGCCCGGTCGTCGGCGTCGTGGGGCCCGTCGGCTTCGTGGGTCCGGTCGTCGGCGTCGTGGGGCCCGTCGGCTTCGTGGGGCCGGTCGTCGGATTCGTGGGCCCGGTCGTCGGAGTCGCCGGCGTGTTCTTCGCGCACGTCTCCATGTCGGAGATGAACTTGTCGACGTTTCTCTCCTTGGGGAACTTGCGCTTGAACGTCTTGTAGAACGCGGCAGCCTGACCGCAGTCGCCCTTCAGGCGATACGACTGCGCGATGTTGAACAGCGCCGCCGCGTCTTCGCGCAGCGCGTACGCTTCTTTGAACTTCGCGATCGCCTTGTCCCACTCCTGCAGGTCATACAGGCGCCGGCCCTCGGCGAGCGCGGCCTCTGCCGCGGGATCGGGCGCCTGTGCGTGCGCGGCTCTCGCCGCCAGCGCGAGAGCGAGCATCGTCGTCGCGAGGGTTCCTCTCATCACGAGCCTCCGTCGAGCATGATCACATCCCGCGCCACGCCGCGCCACCGAAACGATCCTCGTGTTCGATCCGAAGTGCGGAGCGTACGTCTCGTGTTCGATCCGAGGGGCCGGGTCGCGAGCGAGGATCCTCGTGTTCGATCCGAGGGGCCGGGTCGCGAGCGAGGATCCTCGTGTTCGATCCG
>CAZUAR010000044.1:64094-69541 GCA_964617845.1 uncultured Kofleriaceae bacterium
AGGGGCCCGGTCGCGACGAGGATCCTCGTGTTCGATCCTCGTGTTCGATCCGACGGGGCCGGGTCGCGACGAGGATCCTCGTGTTCGATCCTCGTGTTCGATCCGGAGGGGCCGAGTCGCAGCGACGACCCTCGAGTTCGATCCTCGAGTTCGGGCGCCAGCAGGTCGGTCGAGATCACATCGGCGCGTCGGGGTCGATCACCGCGGGCTTGGATCCCGACTTGGAGCCGGACTTGGATCCCGACTTGGAGCCGGACTTGGATCCCGACTTGGAGCCGGACTTGGAGCCCGACTTCGATCCGTCCCGCTTCGTGGTCGAAGCGCTGGCATCGGCTCCCGTCGTGTCGTCGGGCTTCGTGGCGGGCTTGGTGCCCGCAGCAGTCGTGCCGTCGGGTTTGGTGGTGTCGGGCTTGGTGCCCGCGGCGGTCGTGTCGGGCTTGGTGGTGTCGGGCTTGGTGCCCGCGGCGGTCGTGTCGGGCTTGGTGCCCACGGCGGTCGTATCGGCGTTGGTTGTGTCGGGCGTCGTTCCCGTGGCCTCGGGCTTCGTGGTGTCGGGTGTCGGTTTCGTCGTCGGGTCGATCTTCACCGGATCGGCGACGGGCGTGGTCGTCGGATCCTTCTTCTCGTCGGAGCTACCCTTGGAGGCGACGATGATGCCGGCGCCCAGCGCGCCACCGAGGAGCAGGAGCACGGCGACGATCACCGGGACCCGCGATCTGCGCGGCGGCATGCCGGTGACGAGGCCGACGTTGGTGTGCACGCCGACGTGGCTCTGCATCGCCGTCGCGGGCGGTACGGGGCCCGTCTGATACGACGGTGGTGGCGGCGTGTGCTGCGGCGGAGGCGTCATGTACGCCTGCGGGGGCGCCGTCTGCGGCGTCTGCATCGGCGGCTGCGGCGTGTACATCGGCGGGTAGCCGCCGTGCGGTGCGGCGCCGAGCTGCGCCATGCGGAGCGGGCCGATCACCGAGCGGACTTGCTCGAGCGTGGGGCGCCGATTCACGTCCTTCGCGAGCATCGCGATCATGAGGTTCGCGAGCTGCGGCGGCACGGTCGGGTTCTTGATCCGCGCGTCGGGCGGATTCTCGTAGAGGTGCTTCGCGATCATGTCCGCGGCGCTCTCGGCCGGGAACACGAGCGCGCCCGTCAGCATCTCGTACATGAGCGCGCCGAGCGCGTAGATGTCCGTGCGGTGATCGACGTGCTGTCCGCGCGCCTGCTCGGGAGAGATGTACGCGGGCGTGCCGAGCAGGTTGCCGGTGCGCGTCTTCTCGACGCGGTCGGAGTCGTTGCCGAGGAGCTTGGCGATGCCGAAGTCGAGCAGCTTGACGGTGGGCAGCGTGCCCTTCACGTCGACGAGGAAGATGTTGTCGGGTTTGAGGTCGCGGTGGACGATGCCCTTCTCGTGCGCGGCCTCGAGCGCGACGGAGATGGTCTCGATGATCGAGAGCGTGTCGGGCATCGACAGGCCAGACTCGCGGAGGCGATCGCGCAGGCTCTTGCCGCGCATCCACTCCATGACGAAGTAGGAGCGGCCGTCGGGCAGCGTACCGAACGCGAAGATGTCGACGATGTTCGGGTGGCCGATCTGGTTGACGGAGCGAGCTTCCTGAATGAAGCGCTCGACGGCTTCCCGATTCACGCTGAGCTCGGGATGCAGGATCTTGATCGCCGCGCGCTTCGCGATCACCGGATGCGTCGCCGAGTACACGCGGCCCATGCCGCCTTCGCCGAGCATGCCTTCGATGCGGTACTCGCCGACCATCTGACCGGCTTGCAGGTCCGAGGAATCCGCGGTTCCCGTGCGCGCGATGCCACCGGTGCTCACGGTCTCGCCCGTCCCTATCTCCGTCGACTTACCCATCGCGCTCGATGATAGCGCGAGATCTCGACGGGTCCGTGTATTCTGCTCTCTCACATGACCCCTCCGGCTGTTCCCGCTCGTGCCCGCGTCGTCGTCGTCGGAGGAGGCATCATCGGATGCTCGGTCGCGTACCACCTGGCCCACGCGGGATGGCGCGATGTCGTCCTGCTCGAGCGGGACAAGCTGACGTCCGGCACGACGTGGCACGCCGCGGGGTTGATGGTGACGTTCGGCTCGACCTCCGAGACGTCGACCGAGATGCGGAAGTACTCGTGCGACCTCTACGAGCGGCTCGAAGCGGAGACCGGGCAGTCGACCGGCTTTCGGCGCACCGGGTTCATCGAGGTCGCGAGCGATCGCGATCGACTCGAGGAGTACCGGCGCGTGTCCGCGTTCAACCGGCTGATGGGCATCGATGTCCACGAGATCAGCCCGCAGCAGGTGAAGGACCTGTTCCCGCTCGCGCACGTCGACGATCTGCACGCCGGCTTCTACGTGAAGGAAGACGGCCGCGCGGATCCTGTCGGTGTGACGATGGCGCTCGCGAAGGGCGCGCGCGCGCAAGGCGTCACGATCCTCGAGAACGTCGCGGTCACCGGCGTGACCAAGAAGCGCGGCGTCGTCACCGGTGTCACCACGCCGTACGGAACGATCGAGGCCGAGTTCGTCGTGAACTGCGCCGGGATGTGGGCGCGGCAGCTGGGCGAGCAGATCGGCGTCAACATCCCGAACCAGGCCGCCGAGCACTACTACTTGATCACCGAGCGCATCCCGGAGCTCAGCGCGAGCTGGCCGGTGCTCGAGGATCCGGGCTCGTACGTCTACTTCCGCGAAGAGGTCGGCGGAATGATGATCGGGTTGTTCGAGCCGGTGTGCGCACCGTGGAACGTCGGCGGGATCCCCGATGACTTCTCGTTCGGCGAGATCCAGCCGGACTGGGAGCGCATGGGGCCGTACGTCGAGACGGCGATGAAGCGCGTGCCGATCACGATGAACGTCGGCGTGAAGAAGTTCTTCTGCGGTCCCGAAAGCTTCACGCCGGATCTGCGCCCCGTCGTCGGCGAAGCACCGGAGCTGAAGAACTACTTCGTCGCCGCGGGGCTCAACTCGATCGGCATTCTCACCGGCGGTGGACTCGGTCGCGTGATGGCGCACTGGATCATGACGGGCTCGCCCGATGTCGACATCACCGCGATGGACATCGCGCGCTTGCATCGCTATCAGGCGAACCCGGCGTATCGCCGCACGCGCACCGTCGAGTCGCTCGGCATGGTCTACAAGTGCCACTACCCGACGCACACGATGCAGACGGCGCGCGGCGCGAAGTGCTCGCCGATCCACGATCGCCTCGCCGCGAGGCACGCATACTTCCGCGACGTCAGCGGGTGGGAAGGCGCCGACTGGTACGGACAGAGCGCCGCCGACACGAAGGCGAAGGCCGCGCGCCTCGGCTGGGATCGCCTCGACTGGTTCGGCTACTGGGAGGCCGAGCACCGCGCCGCACGCGAGGGCGTGATCCTGATGGACATGTCGTTCATGTCGAAGTTCCTCGTCGAGGGCCGCGACGCCGGCGCGATGCTGAACTGGATCAGCGCGAACAACGTCGACGGGCCGACCAACACGATCACGTACACGCAGTGGCTCGACGTGCACGGCAAGCTGCAAGCGGACCTCACCGTCACCAAGCTCGACGACGAGAAGTACTGGGTCGTCGCGTCCGACACCGTCGAGCGCCACGTCGAGACGTGGATGAAGCGCGCGATCCGCGAGGGGGCGCCAGCGCGAGATGATCTACACGCGCACGTCACGAACGTCACCGGCGGCTACGGGCAGATCAACATTCAGGGCCCACGCTCTCGCGAGCTGATGCAGCTCGTGACGAGCGCCGACATGAGCAACGACGCGTTCCCGTTCCGCCACGCGCGCGAGATCGATATCGGCTACGCGCGCGTCCTGTGCATTCGCATCACGTACCTCGGCGAGCTCGGCTACGAGCTGTACATCCCCGCCGAGCAAACGGTGCATGTCTACGACCGGCTCATCGAGGCAGGTGCGCAGGTCGGCCTCGTGCACGCCGGGCTCAAGACGCTCGCGAGCTGCCGCATGGAGAAGGGCTATCGCGACTACGGCCACGACATCGACAACACCGACTCGATCCTCGAGGTGGGGCTCGGGTTCGCCGCGGATCTGAAGAAGCCCGGTGGCTTCCTCGGCAAGGACGCGGTGCTCGCCGAGAAGGCGCGCGGTCCGCTGCGCCAGCGGCTGCTCCAGATCCTCGTGAAGGATCCGGAGCCGCTGATGTTCCACGCCGAGGTCGTGCATCGCGACGGCGTACCGGTCGGCTACGTTCGCGCGGCGTCGTACGGTCACACGCTCGGCGGCGCGGTCGGCCTCGCGATGATCACGGCGCCCGCGGGCGGCACGATCGACAACGCGTGGATCGACGCCGGTCGGTGGGAAGTCGACATCGCGGGGACGAAGTATCCGATCGTCGCGTCGCTGAAGCCGCTGTTCGATCCAGAGAACAAGAAGATCAAAGTCTGAGCCGCGCGTGCCCGCCGAAGATGTAGAGCGCCGCGAGAGAGCTGACGTTCACCGGGGCGCGACCCGGTACGTCTACCTCGCGATCGGGTTCTTGTTCGTCGGGCTGGGCGTGCTCGGCGCGGTGCTCCCCGTGCTACCGACGACGCCGTTCCTCCTGATCTCGTTGTGGGCGTTCTCGAGGAGCTCGGTGAGGTTCGAGACCTGGTTGCTGGAGCACAAGCGGTTCGGCCCGCGCCTCGTGGCCTGGCGAACGCACCGCGTGATCCCGCTTCCGGCCAAGCTCGCGGCGTGGGGCTCGATGATCGCGAGCCTCACCGTGATGGCGATCGTTGACCGCCCGCTGTGGCAGATCGGGCTCGCGGCGAGCGTGATGGCGATCGGTGCGACGTACGTCGCGAGCAAGCCGTCGCGTCCGCCGGCGCCATCGAGCTAGCTAGCGCGCGATCACGCACCTCCGCGCGGGCGAGCTTTGTCATCGGCAACGCTCGCGTTCGAGCGGCGAATCGTACGTCGACGGAGCAACCGCACGTCGACGGAGCAAACCGCCGAATTCGAAGCGCAGTACTATCGAGGTCAACTGAGCCAGGCAATGGCCGCCTGACTCACAGAAATCAGCCTCCAGCGAACCCGGTCCGATTCAGAGATCGCTCGCCACGAAGCCACCGTGGTGAACGCTCGCCGCGCTCGCGATCCACCTCCCAGAGCCGACCGCTTCGCGCGGTGGCGGATTGGATAGGCTGTTGGATGTCGGTCGCGCGGGGTTCGACGAGCGGTTTGGGCGCGAACGCAAGCGCGAGCGTTCACTCGATTCGGCAGAGCTTCTCGAAGGCGTCGCCCTCATCGAGCGGGGCACGCGACGATCGACGTCGTGTCGCCGACGAGCCTCACTGACGAGTCGCCGCCGAGCGTGATCGTCGTCGCTGTTGGAGCAGCGAGCCCGGCACCGCGCGGACGCTGATCTCGCCACCGCCGCGTCGCCAACCGACGCGCATCAACCATGTCTTGGGGATCGCGGATGGCAACCGCTCCCACCCGGGCA
>CAZUAR010000045.1:0-68531 GCA_964617845.1 uncultured Kofleriaceae bacterium
GCGACCCCGACGGGATTCGAACCCGTGCGAAATGCCAAACGGCTCCACTCCGCGCAAGTGATACCGCTACGTTGGGCCGATCGGCTGGAGCGGAGCGGAGCGGATTGGACCATGTTGGACCAAGCGCGGTTGAAACCGCGCAACCGCAGACCGCCTCGTGCGATGGGGCGCTCCATGCCCCACGTCCGCTGGATCATGCTCTCCGCCGCCCTGCTCCGCCGCCCGCTCGAGTCGCACGAGCTCGCCGCGATCGCCCGCCTGCCGTACTGGCTCGGCTGGACGCCGTCGTAGCGCCCTGCCGCAATTCGCTCCGCTGCCCCGTCGCACCCCCGCCGATACCTGCCGCTCGCGCCAACACGACCGACGCTCGAAGTATGGCGGGTTGGTCGGCGCGGTTCGCACAAGCTCTCGTTCTCTTCGTTCTCACCGGCTGCTGCGCGTGCGTCAGCGACCCCTGGTCAGCCGGCACCGAGATCCACTCCGAGGCGCCGGGCCACACCGCGCTCGAGCAGCGCCTCTGGAGCGAGCACGTCGCGCTCGCGGCGTACACGTGGCGCCAGGCGATCGGCGAGGACTGCCCGTTTCCGTTCCTGCTCGGGCCGCAGACGGAGACGTCGAGGCCGATCCGTCTCGTGCGCGAGGAGGACTGGGACGACACAGGCGTGGGGCGCTACTTCGAGGACTGGGGGATCGAGATCCTCGAAACGGAGCAGCTCGTTCCTGAGAAGCGATACGCGATGGTCGAAACGATCATGCACGAGCTCGGGCACGCGATGGCCGGCGGCGAGCACTCGGACGACGCACGCGACCTGATGGCGGCGTCGGGCGGGCACCTGACGGAGCACGACGTCGCGCGAATGCGTGAGGCGCTCGGGTGCGAGTAACTAGCCGCACCAGCTCAGCAACTTAGCCGATTGGAGAAATCGTACGCGTACCACTTGCTAATTCGTCCGGACGAATCCATACTCTTGTCATGGGAACGACGAACACGAAGCAGACGGGTCGCGGGGTGGGCCGCTACTACTACCGGATCGGCGTCCGCAAGCACCTCGCGGTGCAGTACGCCGCGACGCTCTACCCGCAGCTGGCCGGCGCCGACGTAGCGGCGGGCTGGTCGGACGAGCGTCGCGAGGCCAGGAGAGGATAGACGCCCTGCTCCTAGGCTTGAAGGCATGATTCACGAATCGCAGGTGACAATCCGTCCGGACGAGTTAGGATATAGAACATGACGAACGAACTGCACCCGAACATGCTGGCCACCGACTTCGCAGGCGACGAGACCTCGACC
The DNA here is from genome assembly GCA_964617845.1 of uncultured Kofleriaceae bacterium. Taxonomy (GTDB): domain Bacteria; phylum Myxococcota_A; class Polyangia; order Haliangiales; family Haliangiaceae; genus JABFXX01. The sequence goes on from CAZUAR010000045.1 coordinate 1,289, forward strand.
AAGGTCAGCGACCGCGAGTTCCGCGCCCACTCAATCGTCGAGGCGCTGGAGGCGACTGGCGACTACTACGGCAACGTCTGGGCGAAGGGATCGGCCGTCCGCGTGTACGTCAAGACGGCGAAGGGCAAGGACTGCGGCTGGCTCGGCGTCAACTCGGACCTGTCGATCGACCGCTCGGGTCTGTCGAAGCAGGCGGGTACGATCTCCTCGATCGCCGAGGCGGTGCAGTCGTGATTTACTCCTTCGACCTCTCAAACTACGAAGCAGGCGAGTTCACCGCGACTCGCTATCCCGACAACGTCGCCGTCTCGGGCGACTGGGTGTGCCGCGCGAAGAGCGACGAGCAGGCACTCAAGCTCGCGCGCAAGGCGTCGCGCGAAGAGTGGGCAGCGCCCGACACGCGCAAGCACGACGTCTTCACCGTCACGTTCGTCGACGCGCACAAGAAGCCCGGCCCCAAGCCGCGCGGCGCCGCCACCGGCCGCCCGCGCCTCGAGCTGCGCCTCACCGACGAGGAGCGCACGCGGTGGGAGGCTGCGGCCGAGCGCGAGGTGCTAAGCCTGAGCGAGTACGTGCGCGCGGCGGTCGAGGCGCGGATCGCGGGTGACAACGGGTTGCCCGCTCCCAAGTCCTAGTTGGGAGAGCGCCGTCGATTCCGGGCCGACGACACGGTGGGGCGGCTAGCCCGCGCGCTCCACGCTGAAGTTCACGATGTCCCCAGGCGCCGGGCGGATCACGAACAGCAGCCGATAGCCGCCACTCGGAGCGACCGAGTAGTCACGCTTCGAGATGCCCTCGCGCTTGTTGCCGCGCGGCCCGATTCCGCCGCCGTTGCCGCTGATCGTCTCGGCCACCATCCGCTCAGCGTCCCAGCCGGTGACGATCGTGACGTGATCGCCCCACGTCGGATCGCCGTCGCCGACGATCGCGATGTCGCCTCGCCGTGGAGTGAAGCGCGGCGCGAAGCCATGGCCGACCGCGGTGATCAGCCGACGTGCTACGCCCTGAGGCGGCGGTGGAGGAGGATTCGGCGGCGACTTCGCCGAGAAGCGCTCGTACTTCGCATAGAGCTGCAGGCGATACGTCGACGCCCACAGCGACGCGAACAGCGTCGGATCGTGTCCCGCGACTCCCCAGCATTTCGCGGCGGTCAGCCCGCACCACTGCGGCTCGGGCCCCTTGTACGGCAACGTCCAGCCCCAGCCCGCCGCGGTGATGATGTCCTCGATGACGGCGCGGCATCGCTTCGCCTCGCTCGACGTATCCGACGGCTTCGGGTCGTAGACGTCGAGCGCCCACAAGCGCTCCGCTTCCTGCGCGGCGAGCTCGCCGGCGGCTTTGAGGAACAGGTCGAGGTCGGGGTTCATCGGTGCATCTCCTCGTGCTTCGCTTCCGCCGCCGGCACGCCAACCGCCCGCGTCTTGAGGCACGTGCTCGCGACGGTGATCCACGCGCGCATCCCGACGAGGTAGACCGCGAGCTGCTTCAGGTCCGAGATCGTCACGTAGATCTTCGATCCGTCGTCGCTCGGGAAGCCGACGAACTCGAACGGCTGCGGAAGCGGTGGCAGCTCGCACGGCAACGGCTCGGCGACGGTGACGATCGGCGCGCTCGTGACGGGGCGCTCCGGCAGCGTCGGACACGCGGGACACTTCGGGCCGCACGAGGCGAGCACCACGACGACGAGCGGCAGTAGCAGGAGCCATCGCTTCACGGCTTGTCCTCCTTGATCGGCGTGTTCAGCAGGTCGTTGACGATCTCGAGGACCTGCGGCGCGTCGGCGGTGACCACCTCGCGCGAAACGTTCGCGACGAGCTGCGCCGCTGCATTCGCAAGCTGCTTCTGTGTCGCGGCCAGCTGTGAGACGGCGTCGTCCGCTCGCGCCTTCTCGCGCGCGAGTTCGACGAGCGCCGCGTCACGTTGCCGCTCGGCTTCGAGCTGGTTCGCCTCGGCCTTGAGCTGGCCCCGCGTCGCCAGAGCTTCGCGCTCGACGGCGGCGGCGGTGCGCTCCGGTGCCGATGCCACGGCACGCGCGAGCAGGATGATCGCGATGCCGAGCGTGATGCCGAGCGACGCGCCGACGATCGCGGGTGCAAGCGCCTCCACTAGCGCCCCTCGCTAGCCGAAACGGGTTGCCCGCCGGCACGTCCTAGGTGACGGTGCATGCGTCGATTCCGAGCCGACGCATCGGGCGAAGTCATCGATGCCCCCAGACGCGCTCGCGCTCCCATGCGCGCATCTCGCGATATTCGAACTCGTTCTCGAACGCCCACTTCTCGAACCAGTTGCGCCGGTAGTCGTCATCCCAACCGTCGCGCTCGTCCTTCTGTCTGGTGAAGTAGAAGCCGAGAAACACGACGCCGTACGCGACGCAGTACACGAGCACGCCGACCGTCCCGGCCGTGAGCCCGACGATCCACGGCGACCAGCCGAGCGCGATGAACACGGGCGGCACGACAGCGAACGCGCCGAAGCCGCAGAGGTATGCCTCGACGATATGCGTGTACTCGTGGACGCGCAGATCGCCGCGTTGTCGCTCCTCTTCATTGGCGAACACGACGAGCGCGCCGACAGTCTGCGCGGCCGGCCGTCCCCAGATGCGCGTTACCGTCTCCCAACCGCCTCGCTTCGAGATGCGATCGAACGATCCGGCGATGCATGTGAGCACGCCGTCGACGATGCGGAAGTGCCACGCTCGGTAGATAACGAGCGCGAACAGGAGGTAGCCGAGCGTGATCGGCAAGCACCACAGCTGGCCGATCAGGAAGTAGCGCCAGTTGCGGTTCATGGGAAGTCTCCTTGTTCGTGGGGTTCTCGCGACGTGAGCATCAGCCACGTGCCGCCGACGAGCGCGAGGAGGACGGCGAGCAGGGAGCGGAGGAGGTCGATCACTCGTTGGATTCCTCGACGACGAGGCGCTGCTGTCCATGAATCCACAACTCGGCGAGGTCCGCCGGGTAGTTCAGGTCGTTCGTCTTCGCCTGGATGGATTCCGTGCTGCGCACCCACTCGCCGTTCACGAGGTATTCGGTGAACACGCGAACCTTGTGGCTGCTGTTATCGGCGTTCTCGATGCGGATCTTCTTCGTCATGGTCGTAGCCTTCTGCCGAACAACGTCGGCCTTATCGATCGGTCTTCACCGGTCCAGTGATAGTCGGCGTCCGTCCACCACGGAGGACGCTCGGTAAAATCGTCGTCGTAGCTCGACGGACGTGCCGTCAGCTCTGGCTTCGTCTTCTTCGCGCGCTTGCTCATTCTCCACCTTCATCGCTCACATCGAACGTCGGCAGTCCCCACCCGCTCAGCGTCAACAGCGCGTGAAACGAGCACGTCGTCGTCTGGCAGATGAACTCGCGCTCGACCTCGCCTTCGCGCGACACGCTCGACGAGTCGATGTCGTCGACGCCACCGCACTCGGGGCACGCGAACAAGACGCAGATCATCTGCCGCGCGCGGTGCCGCGTCGGATCGCTCGCCCACTGTCCGGGCGGCAGACGCGACGGGAGCGAGCGCAGCGGTCCGTCGTAGCGCTGGACGCCGAGCCGCGTGCGAGGGGCGAGGAGGACGGCGGTCACGCCTAGCTGGCCTCGCCCGCCTTCGGCATCACCAGTGCGAGCACCGCGCCGCCAGCCGCGAGCAGCGCCGCGTACGGAGAGCCGCCGAGCGCGAGCGCGTTGTACGCCGCAGCGCCGACGAGGCCCGCGCCCGAGATCGCGAGCAGAGCCCACTTCTTCTTCGCGATCCACGCGAGCGGCTTCGCCGTAGGCCACTTCTGACCGGCGCGCGCGAGTCCCGCGGTGAGCATGACGACGATCGCGAGCAGGCCGACGGCCCAGCCTTGCTTGAACGCCTGGCGTGCGTCGTTGATCGCTTCGAGCGGATCATCGACGGGGTTCGCGAGCGCGTCTGACGGCTTGGTCGGGGTCGTCGCTGAGCCGGAACCGGCCGAGCTTCCTTCCGACGCAGCCGGCCCACTCGGAGCCGGCTCGACAGGAGCGTCCGCCGCATCCGCAGGAGCGTCGAGCTGCGCGACGAGCACCGGATGCTCCTTCGTCTCCCTCGACGCCTCGACGACGGTGGTCATGGTGAGCACGCCAATGGCGAGCCCGAGAATGGTGACGGCGATCTTCTGCATGGTCAGTCCTTTCCTGCCGCGGCTTCCCGCGATTCCGAAGTCGTTCCGGGCGCGCGCTCATCACGAGCACGACGGCTGATCCGAGCGGCACGCTCGGCCATGACCTCCGCACGGAGAAGTGAGATCTCGTTGTCCTGGCGCTTGATCAGCTCGGCGTTGTGAACCGATCGCGCCTCGACGGCGTCGAATGCGCGCGTCACGAGCACGAGCTTCACGGCCGCGGTCGAGAGCATTCCGACGAGCGCGGTGACGAACCACCACATCTTCGACGTCCACGCATCGACGCGCCGGCGCAGCTCGCCGAGCTTGCCGTTGTCGCCGCTCTTGCCCGAGATGTCCGTGATGCGCTCGGCTTGCTTGTCTTGGCGGTGCTCGATCGCATCGATCGCCGCGCGCAGCTGGCCGCCCTCGGTCTGCTCGATGCGCTTCTGCTGTCGGGCTTCCGAGTTGCGGAACTTGTACATGATCCGCTTGATCAACTCGCGCTCGTGCTCATCCTCGGCAATCGCCAGGATGTCCGTGATCGGCGTAAAGTCGTCAGCCTCGGGCGTGTAGATCGGCACACCGTGCGCCGGCGTCTGTGTCCGCTCGCGCTCGCGGCGTCGCGCTTCCTGGCGCTCGAGCTCGGCCTGCGCGCGCTCGTCGTCCGAGGCGAACACGCCGGGACGCTTGGAGTCGGATCCTGCCACCGAGGACAGGCTCGCCCCGACCCTAGGAGCGGTCGATTTACGGTCCTCTGCCACCGAGGACAGGCTCGGTGCGCGTCGGACGGTGGTCGAGTTGCCGTCGACGACTCAGGGCCTCGATGACGAACACCGCCGGCCGGTCCCGGCTTGGGCACGTCTGCCCATGGACAGCGGACCGGCCGGCGCTTAGCTTCAGGGAATGAGGTTGCTTCTGGTTGCGGCGGTGCTGGCCGCGTGTGTGGACGAGGACCCGGCCCGCGAGCTCCGCGAGGTCGAGTCGTGCGATCAGGGCGCGGTCGGAGGCGAGCCGATTCAGCAGTGCGCGCGGGCGTGCGTGGATGCGCCGTTCCTGAGCGGCAACGAGGGGACCGGGCCGAAGGACTGCCGGGTCGATGACCGCGTCTGTTCGTCGGCGCTCGCCTTCGACGTCGACGGCGTACGCGGTTGCTGCGACGAGCTCGTGCGCGTCGACGGCAAGCTGACGACGACGTGGCGCGAGTGCCTCGAGTAAGGTGTAGCGATTTGCGGCACCGCGGTTGACCCGGCACTACCCGTTGATCGTGCGAGGATCGACGGATGCGCATCCTCGTGATTTCAGCGTTGGTGTCGAGCGGGTGCTCCTTGCTCCTCCAGGACTCGCTGCCGGACGGACTATCCAGCTACAGCGCATCAGCCGAGCCAGCGTGTAGCACGTCGCCTGCGTTACCAGTTATCGATACCGTCATCACGACGCTCGACGTCCTTGGACTCGCCCTCTCACTCAACGGCGATAGCGACGGTGGCTTGGTGGCGCTTGGGGTAGCGGAAACAGCTCTCTTTGCGGTGAGCTCGCTTGTCGGTTTCAGTCGCGCGCGAGACTGCGACGCGGCATGGGGCGAATGGAGGGCGCGCGGCACCGTCAGCGGCGACCGGATGACTCGCGTCGAATCCGACGATGAGCGCGCAGATCGACTCGCAGCCGAGGGCGAGCGTCGCCGCATCGCTGCCCAGCGTCGATCCGTGACGATCTCCGAGGCTCCCACTACAGCCGCTTCACCTCGCGGCTTCTACTGCACGACGTCGACCATCTCCCCAGCGGCCGGCTTCTGCGCGCGAGAGAAGGTCGATTGTGTTCGCGCTCGTGACGCCGCCGTCGTCGCCGTCGGCGACCTCACCGAGTGCACGCTCGTCGAGAGCGTGTGGTGCGTGCAGGTCGCCGCAGATGATGACCGATGTTTCCCGGCCGAGGACGTGTGCGGCGCAGCCGTGGTGCGACTCAGAGCCACGACCGAGTGCCGTGAGGTGCAGTAGCTATGGCCCGATCTCAGGATCGTCCGGGATCTCGAACGGTGCATCGTCTCCCCACGGCGCCGGCGGCAGTCCGCCCTCGGTCGCATTGAACACGTCCTCGATCAGCTCGAGCGTGATCGCTGGATCGCTCGGCGTTCCGTGGTCGACACCGACGACGCGGAAGATCTTGTTCTGGCAGATCACGCCGTCGTCGTTCACCCAGTTCGCCTTCACCGCGTCGCCGTAGCCGACGGCGTGGAGCGTGCGGTTCACGCTGCACTTCGCGGTCATCAGCGGCCGAGCCGCAGCGCCGAGCTCGCGCGCCGATGCTTTCGCGGCGAGTGTCGGCGACGTGATCGCCGGGTACTGCACCTTCCGCGACTTGATCTGTCCGCTCTGCCCAACGGCGGATGCTCCGCGCTGCGCCGTCGCGAGGTTCTTGACCCAGTTCAGCGTGCGGTCGGTGAACTCGACGTCGACTTGGTTGATCAGGCTGTCCCAGCCGATGAACTGCACCTCGGGATCGCCGACGGTATTCGAGAAGTCGAGCACCGGAATCGTGTCCGGGTCGTAGTCGTTGCGGATCAGCTTCAGCGTGAGCTTACCCGTGATGTGGTGCGTGAACACGATCGCGTTGATCGTGTCTAGCAGCTCGCTGAACAGCTGCGCCGATGGCCCGCGCGTCGCAGCCGCCATCGACATGCCGAAGCCCTCGGCGATCAGCGTGTCGCTCGCATCGTCGAAGCTGTTGAGGTCGACGAGCGACTGACTCATGCCGAGCTTCCAGACGTCGCCGACGAGCAGATCGAGCAGCACGTACGCCGGATTCGCCTCGTAGTACTCGCCGTCGGTGAGAATCGCCTCGGTGCCGAGCGCCTGCACCTCGAGCGCGATCGATACAAGCGAGTCGCCCTCGCAGATGCCGCCGCCGAGAGCTGGAAGCGACGGAGCCATCGCGCCCGGTGACGTGATGATCGCGACGCACATCTGCCGCGCGTAGCCGGAGACGTAGTTCGGATCGATCGGGATGCCGAGGTTCGCGTTCTCGAGCGCGAGGCGGTAGTGCGTCCCCGGAGCGGCGAGGTCCTGTCCGTCGCGGCCGTCGAAGAACTCGATCGTCGCGCGAAAGCTTCCACCGGCGCCGCGACCTCCAAGATCTATCTCGACAGCTTCTTCGCTCTCACCGTGAGCCAAACCGATGCCGCCGTTCAGCGCGATGCGCTCCCCATTGATCCACACCGCCATCAGCCGCGGCGGAGTCTCGAGCACGTACCAGTCGTGTCCTGGGATGTTGCGGCACGCGGGAATTCCGGCGCCGAGTAGCAGATCGATTCGTCGATACCCTGCGTCGGTCTCCGTCTCGGCCTCGACGAGCTCATTACCCGTCCAGTAGATCGGCGGCGTCTCGATCTTCACGAGCCCGTACACGAGCGGAATCGTCGTGCCTTTGCCCGCCGCCGGCAGCTTCAGCGCCTTCGGCGGCGGCTTCGTCACCGGACGTCCGCTCGGAGACATCCACGAAACGAACTTGCTGAGCCCCCAGAGCGAGAGACCGATCGCGGCCTGGATCGCGATTGCTTGCAGCGCCATTCTAGAAGTCCTCGTTCTGCGTGTTCATGGGGTTGTTGTCCGGCGCGTTCGGATGCCCGCCGTGACGCAGGTGGTTCGCGAAGTCCTCGTGGCACATCGTGATCGTGTGGTCGCACCCCTTGTAGACCTCGAGCTCGTCTCCGACGACCAGGTACGCGAACGGTACGTCGAGCGTGAGATCGATGTCGCCGGTCATGATGTCGCCGAGGACGTGAAGCAGCACGGATCGCCGCTCGCCGTCGACGAGACGCCGCACCTCGCCGAACGTCGCCCAGCCCTGCGGTCGCGCCGCGCTGAACTGGTCGACGAGCGGAGTCACGCGCAGCACCGATCCGGTCTGCGAGATGACCGTCGCGATCGACATGAACGGATGGTTGTCGTACGTCGGATAGTCCCGATCGACGAGACAGCCGGGCCCGTAGAGCATGTGACGGCACGTGCCGCTGACCTCCGCGTGCGGTAGGTCGGCGTCGAGCGCTGCGTCGACGAGGCTGATGACGCGCAGCACGAGGTACGCGCCGCGGATCGTGACGTGCGAGATGACGCCGTCCTCGATCTCCTGCATCTCACTGGAGGCCTCGCCGCGGTGCCAGCGCTGGATCCGCACCGTTGCGGTCCGCGGCGGGATGCCGTTGCCCATGAGGATGATCGCGGCGGGGTGCTTGCGCGATAGCGACACCTCGAGGTGCCGAGACTCGCCGACCTTCTGAAGCATGCGCGTCGAGCGCTTGAGGCCGGGCGTCGCGTGCCATGCGTTTCCGCCGAGGACGAAATCCTCTTCGGCGTCTGTTAGGCGGTAGGTGCGGCCGGACAGAACGACCGTGTACAGCTCGACGATGGAGCCGTCCTGCACCGAGATTTCGCGAGCGTCGTAGGTCACCCTTGCACCGTCACCGCAGGGAACAAGCTGGAGAACTCCCAGCTCGACCACGACACCTTCACGTCATCGGTGTCGAGCCGAACCGTCTCGAGCAGCTCGACGCGCGCGATCGTCCCGGCGAGCGACGAGTCGAGCGTCAGGTCCTCGGTGCCGTCGCCGTTGTCCGTCGCGTTCGTGATCGTGCGGTACTCGTACGTGCCGTCATCGAGCACGATCTTGACGCGGCGATGCGCGAGCGACGGCCAAAGCGACTCGACGTAGCCCGCCGCGATCGTCAGCGTCCCCGTCGATGCGTCACCGATCGGAACGAGGTCAGGCCGACCGGTCGGCAGAAGCCACGCGACACGCATGCCGTTGATGGTGTCGAGGAACAGCTTGAACCACTGCCAGTCGGCGATCTCATCGCTGGAGATCGCGACGGCGCGCGGCCAATCGCTCTGTGCGTAGCGAGCGAGCGACTCGATCGCGCCGCCGGCGTCGATGATCTCGAGGCCGGATCGGATCCCCTCGGAGCGCTGCCCGCTCGATACGACGCCGTAGTCCCACACCGGCATGCCGTCGTACGTCGTGAGCGACGCACCTGCGCCGACCGTACCGTCCTGACCGAAGCGAAAGCGCGTCGCGTGCGCGGCGATCGACCACGTCCCCATGTTGACGCGCCACCGCGACATCGCCTGGTCTGGCTCGAGGATGCACGGCATCGCCGGCATGATGCGGGCTCCCTCGACGGCGTAGGCCGACGCGTCCACGTCGACGACGATCGTGGTGCCGCTGCTCGACTGCACCACGACGTCGAGGCTCGTGCCGTCGGGCGCGATGATGATCGCACGCTGCCCAGGCTCGTCCCAGTCGCAGTGCGCGAGCGAGTAGACTTCGACGCTCGTGCCGGCCGAGCCCGGAGCGATCGGCAGCTCCTCGTACGAGAGGCCGAGCAGCACGTCGATCCCGCGGTGCGCGTCGCGCGCGAGCAGCTGCTGCACGCGCCGCTGCTGGGCGTTCGTGAGCTTCGCCGTGAAGTCGTATCGCTGCCGCGGCTTCGCGCGTCGAGCGATGCGCTGCTCGGTGCCGTCGACCGCCTTGATGATTGTGGTCAGCCACGAGTAGGTGACGGTCGCGCCGTCCTCGATCTCGAGCGCGGTCGCGAGTTCGCCGGCGTCGCCCAGGCCGGGAACGCCGCCGCCGAAGTGCCAGCCGAAGTGTCGGCCGAAGTGTCGACCGAAGTGACCGGGCACGGTTACTCGTCTCCGTCGAGATCCGTTACCGTGCGGATGCCGTTCACCATGGTGAACGAGGCGCGGTCCTTGGTCGTCGCAGCACCGGGCCGGTCGCGGAAGAAGTACGGCGAGGCGTTGAGATCGTCGGGCGCGTCGCCGACCATTCCCGAGAACATGATGCGCTCGCGCTGCGCGAAGGTCCGCGCCTTGGCGTGAGCGTTCGATTCCATCACGGTCGCCTTGCCGACGACGTCGACGATCTGATCCCAGTGCTCGCGGTTCTCGTACGTGGCGATCGCCGAACGGATCGCGACGAGGCCTTCGGCCGCTGTCTCTGGCGCGCTGAGCAGGTAGAGGTAGATCCCCTGCGTCGATCCGATGTTCATGATCCGCGACAGGTCGACGCCCGAATCGCCGAATTCATCGTCGCCGGGGAGGAACATTTCGACCTCGTCGGTCGTGCCGTCGCCGACGTTGTTCCACGGCGTTCCGTCGGGACCCCGATCGTTCACGGGGTTGCCGTCGGCATCGATCACCGAGAAGGCGATCGCCGCCGCCGAACCTGAGGCGCCGAGACGGATCACGGCGCAGCGACCTCGACGTAGCCGCTGAAGCGAAGCGGCACGGTGCCGGTGTTGCGCACGGTGATCGCGCACGTCGTCGCGGGCGAGAGCGGCGCCTCGGAGCACGACGAGTGCAGCTCCCACGGTCCGGGCGACAGGACGCAGAGGCGCGTGGCCTCGCTGTACTGGCCGACGCAGCCGTCGATCGGGACGAGGCGCGAGCCGAGCTCGACCTGTCCGCTCGCGGTGACCGACGCGCCGGGCGCGACCTCGACGTCCGTGGCGACCTCGAGACGCTTATCGGTCCGCTTCGAGACGGCGACGTCGACGGCGTCGAGCTGCTCGGGCACCGTGCGCGCTGGCGTGCCCGGAGCGTCGCCGCCGTTCGTTGCGAGCGCGGTGATCGACAACGCGAGTGCAGCGGTCGCGAGGCCGTGCCGCTTTCCGAGGTCGGCGGCGATGGTGCCGTATGGCCTGGGTTCGTTGGTCATCAGTCGAAGTCTCCAAGGCATTGGACGTTCCACGTTCCGGAGTTCATCGTCGAGCTGCCGGGCGCGAGCGTTGCGGTTGTCGTCGACTGCGAGACGGAGTAGCCGAGCGATGCCGCGTTCCCCGCCGCTGCAGCATTCGATGGAGACCCGACACAGCGGTTGCCGGTAATGGTGCGATTCAGGGCGACGACGCACGGGGCGCCGGTCGAGATGTCGCCGCTCAACGTGATCGTGAAACTCTGCGCCTCGCCAGCGACGGTGCAGTTGCCCGACGAGACCGTGACGTCGGCGCCGGTAAAGCCGAGCACGCCGCGCGACGTGTTCGTGTCGGTGTCCGCGTTGCCCTGCAACGAATTTCCCGTCGTGGTGAGATTGGCGACGATGATGTCCGCGAGCGTCCCGGCCGTGCCGTTGTTCACCTCGACGACGCCGGCCGCATTGCGCGCGAGCCCCGTGTCGACGGTTCCCGTGATCGTTCCCGACGTCCACAGCAGGCGCCCGGTCGACGCGAACTGCGCCGCGGTAGTCGTGATGTTAAGGACGTCGGTGCCGCCGCGTCCGAGGATGAACGGGACATCGTGAACCGAGAACGCGCGTGTCGCTCCTGACTGAGCGCGAAGTGCAACCTCGATGTTGTTCGTGGCATCGCGCACCGCAAACGACGAGGTTCCGTTTCCTTGCACGCCAGCGCGTGCGTTCGCCTCAGAGAACGAGTCCGCGCCTGGACCGATCGAGACCGGATTCGTTCCGTCGTCCTTGATCTGACCGTCGCCGATCGTGGTGCTCGAAGTGGCGCGCGGCACGACGCCGCTCGTCAGCCCCGACAGCCCGCCGCTCGCCGTGCACGTCCCGACGCCGCCCGCCGAGATCGCGGACACGTGCTGTCCCGCCGAGCAGCTCGTCGTCGTGATGTTCAGCTTCGCGGACGTCACCGTCGAGTTGTCGATGGTCCACGTGTCGCCGGTCTGTGTTCCGGTCGTGGTCGTGATGTCCCCACGGTCGCCGTTCGCCATGCCGACCGTTACCGCGCCGCTCGTGCCACCACCGCTCAGCGGAGAGTTCGCGGTGACGCCGCTGATGTCGCCGACCTCTGCAGTGCAGGTACCGTCGCCCGTCGTCGAGATCACGGACACGAACTGCCCCGCCGAGCACGACGCGCCGGTGATGTTCAGCGCGATCGCATCGAGGACGATGTCGAGCCCCGTGCCGACGTTCACGTCGAGCGTGACGGTGCCGCTCGTTCCGCCGCCGCCGAGTCCTGACCCGGCGGTGACCCCTTCGATGTCCCCCGCGCCGAGCGCCGCGCACTCCCACGCCGACCCGCTCGCCGACCACGCGACACCAGATCCGTCGCCGCAGTCCGTTCGCATCGATAGGTCCGCCACGCCGCGCTCCGCACCGCCTTCTAGTCCGCTCGACGAGCCGGTGCGGACCGCCGTGATGTCGCCGTTCGGCCCGCTCTGGCCTTGACCGTGCGATGGAGGCGACAGGACGAGCAAGGAGACGACCGCGGCGGCGGCGCAGGTGAGGAATGCGACGAGGCGCTTCATCACAGACAGGCTCGCGCGCGGCCCGTGAGCGGTCGATTTGCGTGGATGCACGTCCGGCAGGCTCGCCGTGAGTCTCCCGGTGGTCGAGATCCGCCTAGCTTCGACTCCTAGCCTCGACTCATCGACGGCTCAGCTCCGCAGCCTCGGCCCGATCGTCCCTTGGCGCTTCTCGATGACCCGAACCACGACGCCTTCGACCTCGCGCTCGTCGAGGATCATGCCGTTTCGCGAGCCCGGGACGTAGACGTTGTACGTCGAGCCCCGCGTCGTCGCCTCGCGCTGCTGGGGCGTGCGGACGTGAATCGACTCGCCCGGAGAGACGCGGAACGCGGCGATCTTTGAGTCGGGCGGACCGGCGCCGCCGACGAGCATGTCGCCGCCGTCGCGGAAGCCGGGCAGGAACGGAGCGGAGCCGCCCGGGACCATCGCGTCGAAGCCGACGCGGCCGCCGCCGAACAGCGCCTGCCAGCCGAGCTGCGCGCCGCCCCGGACGCTCTGCTTCAAGAGGTCTCGCGCCATGCCGTCGACGAAGTTCTTCCAGCTGAAGTCGGCGTCGAAGATCGAATCGACGAGCGCATCGCCGAACGAGAGCGCGGATTCGCGGAGCTGCTGCATCGTCTCGTCATTGAGACGCTGCAACGTCTCCTGTTGCCGCTTGTACGAATCCTCGAGCTGCTTCGCGGTCTCGAGCTGCGCGTCGAGCGAATCGCCTGCCGCGTCGAGGTTCTGATCGGTGTTGTACTTCGCGACGTCTTGAAACGCCTTCTGGAGCTCAAGGAAGGCCTTCTCGCCCTCCTTCATCTTGTCCGCGATCGAGTCGAGGCTCGCCGGGACGTTCTTCAGCTCGGCGAGTGCTTGCATCGTCGCGAGGTCAGCGAACGACTTCTTCGTGCTCCTCACGAAGCCGCTCTGCTTCTTCTCGGCGCGGTCGTACTCGAGGCTCAGCGCCTTCAGCTTCGCGGCGTGCTCCTCGACGGTGATCGCGTTCGTCGCGAGGTTCATGTTCAGGTCGGCGACGCCCTGCGCGAAGTTGCGAAGCGGCGCGCGGATCTCGTCGACCTGCTTCTTCTGGCGAGCGGTGTTCTCGATCCACTTGTCGAGCGCCCCCCCGCCGCCCCACGGATCGTTGACGACGTTGCCGATTCGCGTGGTCGCGTCGGAGAGTGCACCGCCGCTGAGGAGCCATCCCAGCGTGCCGCCGATCGCGTACGGCTTCGACAGTTCACCGTGCAACTTGGTGACGCGCTCGGTGAACTCGTCGACAGAGGAAATCAGGTCCGTGCCGCCGAGCGTCTTGTGCAGCTTCGTCATGCGGTCGGTGAACTGCTCGACGGACACGATGCCGCCATCGGACAGCACGCGATGCATCGACGAGAGCTGCGCGACGATGTCCTCGAGCGACTTCGCCGCCGGCTGCGACGTCGAGACGAACGAGCGAATCTGGCCGTCGAGCCGCGACACGGCGCCGTCGCCGGACACGAGGTCGCCGATCGCGTCGGTCAAGAGCTTTCCGGGCCGCACGACGAGGTCGAACGCACCGCCGAGCGCTCCGGCGGCGTCCTTCAGGAGTCCGAAGCCCTTGCCGGCGTAGCGCACCGCCGTCGACAAGCCGCCGACCGCCGATGAGAGCGTGTCCATGACGCCGCTGTTGCGCACGAACTGACCGGCCGACTCGGTCAGCTGGTTCTTCAGCACCGTCCATTGCTGCGCGGCCGTCGCCGTCGACGCCGTGAACTTGTCGCGAATCGCTCCGCTCGCGCTCTCGAGCGATCGCACCACGACGTCGGCGGTGATCTTGCCCTCGCTACCGAGCTTCTTCAGCTCGCCGCGCGACACGCCCATCTCCTTCGCGAAGATATCGAGCAGGTCGGGGAGCTGCTCGGCGATCGAGCGGAACTCGTCGCCCTGCAGCGCGCCCGCGGCGAGGCCCTGCATCAGCTGCAGCGTGCCCGCCGCCGCCTCCGAGCTCGACGCGCCGCTCGATTGCAGCGCCATGTTGAGCGTCTCGGTCACGCGCAGCGCGCGCTCCTGCGAGAGGCCCATTGCCTTCGTCGCGTTCGTCAGGCGGACGTACGACTCGGCCGTGATCTTCCAGTCCGATCGGGTCGCATCGGCGATCTCGCGCGTGCGCCCCATGAGGACGTTCAGGTTCCCCTGCGAGCCGGCGACGGTACGCAGCCGGTTCTCGAGGCTCGTGTAGCTGTCGCTGAGGTCGAGCACCTGCTTCGCGACGAACCCGCCCGCGGCGATCGCCGGCAGCGCGCTCGAGACGCCCGCACCGGCGCCGGCGAGCCGCGACGTGCGCACCGGAGCCTGCAACGACACCGCGTCTGCCGGGTTCGCGATGCCGTTCCTCGACCGCGATCGAGCGAGCGCGTCGGCGTGCTGCTGCGCGCTGATCGCGCCGCGCCTCTGCAGGTTGTCCAGCACCTGGAGGTCCTGCATGTGCCGCTGCATCGGGCCGTGGATCGACTCGAGCATCTTCTGCTCGCGGCGGATCGCCTCGGTGAGGCCGTCGAAGGCCTTCGCGGTCTTGGCGAGCGTCGCGCCGACCTGGTGACGGCCGATGGCGGCGAACGAGCCGCCGAGTGAATCGACGGCCGCGCGTGCCTTTGCCGTCTCGTTCGCGAGGAAGCGCTCGTGCTCGGCAACGCGCCGGAACGTCGAGCCGAGCGAGTCGCAGGCGACCTGCAGCCGCTTGGCGCGCTCCTCCGTGCGCGCGAGCTTGCTCTCGACGTCGCCGATCTTCGCGCCGCTATTCTTCGGGTCGACGTCGATCTGAAGCCTCATGTCATCGACTCCTTGCTGATGGCCGCTTCTTCGCGCTCGTGATCGAGGTGGCCGATCACGTCAACGACGAGCTCCGCCATCTCCGCGTCGAGGCCGTTTCGCTTCGACCACGCGGAGATCGCACGGTACGGAATCGCGCCACGCCGCGAGTACGGAACGATCATCGACCCGCCGTTCGCGGTCTTCACCGAGCGCGCGCCGAGGATCGACGGACGCTCGCTCGCAAGCTGATGCCACGCGACGAGACAGAGCCGCATCGCGCCGTCGAGCGGCGGTTGCGCGTCGAGCAGCTTCTTCGCTTTGCGGTTCGGCTTGTAGTCTGGATCGATCCGCTGCTGGCGTTGTATCGGCGCGGCTTTCTTCTGCCACTCCAGCCACGCCGCTACCCTTTTCCCAGGCGCTCCGCGATCTCCGCTCCGCGGAAGAGGTCCGCCGTCGACGCGTAGAGCATCGCCGACACGACGGTCTCGAGCGCCATCGGGTGCCCCGTCTCGTCGTGCGCGAGCAGGTCGAGCAGCAGCTTCTGACCGAGCTCGGGCGTGTACGGCTCGGGCTGGCCGTCGTCGCCGAACGCGTTGTCCCAGCCGCGGACCGCCGTCTTCACGAACGTCGGCACCAGCGCGCGGACCGCCTCCTCGTTCACCGAGCTTCCGAAGTCCGCCTCGGCCTTGAGCACGGCGAGCTTCCACTCCTTGTTCCGCGCGCTGCTCACGTGCGCGAGGAGCAGCACGACGGGAAGGCCGTTGCCGTTCTCGCTGACCACGAAATCGGCGAGCTGGTAGCGGCGCACCTGCGTCGGCCCGAGCTTGTCAGCGTTGCGAATCTTCATCGTGTCTCCTTGCTCGATTACTCGCGCGGCGGGTAGTCCGCGTAGACCGTCATCGAGCCCGCGATGCCCGTCGAGCTCTGGCGGAAGGCCGGGATCTCGCAGTTCAGCATCACGGGCTCGTTCGCCGCGAAGACCTCGTCGAGATTGCGCAGCGCGACGTGCGGCAGGCAGAGCGAGTAGCCGAACTCGGCGTTCGCGACGATGACATCCCAGAACAGCGAGCGGTTCTCGGTCGCAGCGGCGAAGACCTCGGCGTCCTCGTAGAACGCCTCCATCGTCAGCGAGTGGTTGAACTTGCCGTAGTTGTGGCGGAACGCGTTCGGATCGCCGTGCGCGTACAGAGCGCGCGCGTTGTTGTTGATCGTCAGCGTCCACGCGTTGATGCGCGCGATCAGCGTGCCGTCCTCGTCGGCGAGCCGAACAAGACGCGTGTCGTTGCTCGTGTCCGTGAGGTCGGTATTGATCGGCGGATACGCGCTGTCCGGTCCCGTCTCGCGATCGGCCGTCGGCACCGGGTCGGTGGCGGAGAATGCGACCATGTTCAGCGTCGCCGTGATCTTGGCCTTCAGCGGGGCGCTCAGAACGAGCGAGCCGGCCGCGCACGCCCGGACGTAGGTGAACCGCGTCGAGCCGTCGGCGCCGGCCCCCGGAGTCTCCTTCTCGCCGTGGAGCGTCGCCTTCTTGTAGTTCGTCGTGTTGATCGGGTAGTTGCGGTAGAAGCGCGACCACCGCAGCTCGATCGTCTTGGCGGCACCGTCGTCGGGTGCACCGACGGTCCAGGTGCGACGCTCGAACGTGATCTTGTTCTGCTCGACGAGCTTGACGTAGGCGAGGCCGTTGTAGTCGGCGGTCGCGAACTTCGACGCGGCGAGCGCACCGCCGAGCTTGAGCCGAACGCCGACCGGAATCCCGAGCGCCGTCAGGTCCTCGCTGTTCGTGATCAGGTTGCCATCGGCGTCGAGCTCCGCGTCGCCAGCGTCGAAGCGGAATCCGGCGATGTCGATCGTCGTGCCCGATGCCGTCTCGGCGACAAGCTGCGTCGAGACGTAGATGTGCGTCGCGTCGCTGCCTGCGGTGACGAGGTGCACCGCGTCGGCGTTGTCCTCGTAGCCGAGCGACTTGATCAGCGCGCCCGCCGGTAGCGCACCGTCCGACGCGACCGCAAAGTACGCGTTGACGCCGCCGGCGAGCGCGGTCGGGCCGAACTCGTCATCGGTGGTCGCGAGCGTCGTCGGGCCGGTGCCCGGCGTCTTGACCTGGATCAGCTTGTCCGCGCCGGCGAGCGCCGCGACCGCCGCCTCGAAGTTCGCGACGGTCGTCACGCCGTTCGCGAACGTGAACGTGAACGCGGTACCGACGCGCGCGAGCACGCCAGCACCGGAGCCGCCGTCCTGGAACGTGATCGTGATGCCGTCTCCGTCCTCGCCGCCGGTCACCGCCTCGATCACGGTGTCGATGTTCGTCCCCGGTCCCGAGAGGTCGAGCTCGGAGCGAACGCTCGCGACCGCGTTGGCGTTGCGCCACTGCGACACGTCTCCTCCGAGCGCGTGGAGCTCCTGGCAGCGGAACACGCTCTCACTGGTGAGGTCGACGAAGTCCTTGTTGTAATCGTGCGTGATCGTCGGAGACGCGGAAACACCGACGATGTCGCCCTTTTCCATCGTCGCGAACGTCGAGTGGATGTCGCGCTCGACGGTCTCGTTCATGCGCTTCCAGCCGGTGATTCCGCCCACGTCCGGCTGCAGCTGGACCCAGCTGTCGGCCGGCGCCTCGCCGACGGAGGTTTCGCGCGCCATGCGAATGCCGACTGCTTCGGAGAGGACTTCGCCCATGCGCTAAGGCTCGGTCAGACGCTCGGAGCGGTCGATTTGCCGGCGTCAGCGCGTATCGACGTAGCGGAACTGCACCTTCACGATCGTCCGGTACCACTGACCCTCTTCGGCGGTCTCCTCCGACGGTGCCTCGTAGGTCACGACGCGCTCGGTCGATCCGATCGATTCGCCCTCGAATACCGAGCGCACGTGTCCCGCGAGCAGATTGGCCAGCTCGGTGCCGGTGTTGCGCGGGACGAAGATGTCCACGGCGATCCATCCGCGTCGCTCCCACTTCCGATACGGCGCTTGCCCCTGCGTGATCTGCCGTGACGTCGTGTGCCGGATCGTGACGCGCACCCACCGAGCCGCGCTGCCCGCGTCGATGTTGGCGGGGACCCACTTCACGTGATCGACGTGCGCTGGATTTGCCGGGTGCAACGCCTCCCAGCCAGCCTTCCAGTGCGCGAGGATCGCCTTGGTCGCTGCGTCCTGATCCACGTCGATACCGTCGCTTGCGGCAGGCGAGCGGGCGATTACGCGGCGAACGGCGAGAAGGCCTCGGCGAGACCACGCGCGCCCGAACCGCCCACCTCGTCCTGGAACGCTCCGCGGCCGAAGTCGATCGATCCCTCGTACTTTGCCTGCACCTTGACGTACGCGCGGTCGACGCATGCCTCTACGAAGAGAGGAGGCGCTTGCTGGGACGTGCCGTTGTTCAGGTCGCTGATGTACGGCGCGTTGTTCGAGATGTAGATGGTGCCGTCGCCGAACTTGTAGCGAAGCACCTCGCGCGCTCCAGTCCGCTGGGGGCCCGCGGTCCACACCTCGTCGGTGAATGGCGAGCCGATCGAGACGACCCAGTTCATTGCGGCATGGCCCGTCTTGATCGGCGTGGCCGCGACGAGCTCGGCGAGGATCTCGATCGCGAGGTCCTTGCACGCCTGCGCGACGTACGCACGCATCCGATCGCCCCACATCTTCGCCTGAGAGCGCGCCATCACGGCTCGACGATGCGGACCTGCGCGGTCACGAACGCCTCGGTGATCGCTTCGATGCGAACGATGCGCCCGGCGACGGTCGAACCGCCGCCGGGCGTCGCGATCGAGTACGTGTCGCCGCGCGTCGGCGTGACCGCAGGATCGAACGTTCCGCGCAGCGCGATGACGCGGAAGTCGCCCTCGAGCACGGACGTCCCATCGACGTCCTTGCGGCGGTATCCGAGCGTGAGCGCCTTGCACGTATGGTCCGTCGTTGAGCGAATCGGCGCGCCGCTGAGCGACAGCGGATCGAGAGTCGTCGACACCGTGTGGTTCAGCACCGCGTCGCCCATGTCGCCGGCGAACTCCGCTGCCATCTCGGTCGACCAGTGGACGCCGAGCACCGCCGTCGGCGCGACCGCCTCGGCTGTGGCTCGAACCGGAGAGATGAACTCGCCGATCAGCGTGCCGCCGCTCGTATAGAAGCGCACGCGCAGATTTCCGACGGTGTCCGTCTCGGCCTGGGAGAACTGCAGCCGGAACGCGCCGTCGCCGCCACCATCAACGGCGACGGGTAGTGCAGACGCATTCTCGAACGCGGCGCCGGCCTTCGAGATCTTGACCATGCCAGCGGACCACTCGGTGTCGGCTGCGAGCAGGTCGCCGTTCGTGTCGTAGATCGTCGCTTCGAGCACACGCTCCGAGGCGTTCGTCTCGTTCTGCCGGATGTGCTCGTCGACTGTCGCTTCGACCTCGTCGGTGAACTCTCCGATCAGTTCTCCGAGGGCATCGTAGAAGCGAACGCGGATCGTTCCGGGCGTCGCCACCTCGGCGAGCGACAGCTCGAAGTCGAACGCGCCGTCACCGCCGCCGGTCACCGCGACGGGAAGGTTTGCAGCGTCGACGAATGTCGCGCCGTTGCGCGACACCTTGACCATGCCGGCGAGCCAGGCCGTTGCGAGCGAGAGCAGAGTCTCGCCGTCCGCTGCGAGCAACGTCGTACTCAGCGTGCGTAGCTTGGCGATGGGTTCGTTGAGCAGCATCAGGGAATCAGTGGGATGTTGTTGTCAATGCGCGCTCACCAGGTCAACTCCACGGCACCGTGATTCCCAACGGCTCGAAGATCTCAGCCTTCACTTCTGCGCTCGATCGCTCGGCCTTCGCTCCGTAGTACGCGAAACCGTACCCTAGGCGCATCAACGCAGCTGCGACGCCCGATCCGAAGACGATACCGCGCCCCGTCTTCGCCGAGGACGAGACGGTGATCTTTTCCTGGTCGGTGAAGATCGCGAAGTCGCTGTCGGTGAAGTTGTACTGCACATAGACCGCGCGCACTGCGCCCGTCGGATCCACGGTGCCATTCTGCGTCGACGACGGATCGACGAAGCCCTGGAAGCGAGGCGTGTTGGTCACCCGCAGGCGACACGCTGCGGACGCGAACAGCTCAAGCACGGAGCGAAGTGCTGCGGCCGTCGACGCGCTCACGAGGAAGAACACACCGAGGGATGCGCTCGCCGGATTCGGAAGCGAGCTGTTCGTTGTCGTGAACGTGCCCGCCACACCGTCAGACGTGCCGAGGAACTTTCGCGTCCAACCCGCGACGCTGTTGTTGTAGGTGACGGTCCCGCCGGCAGTGAGCTGCAGGTACCCCTTCTCGTCTGCTGGCTTGCCGGATGTGTCCTGCATCAGCCACAAGGCGTCTGGCGTATCCATTCCGAGCGCTGTGAACTGCGCATCGGAGTTCGGCTGGTACCAATCATCAGGTCCGTCCTGCGGAACCACGATCGGATCCGACACGCCGAACACGAGCGGCATCTCCACGCCCAATTCGATGCCGACCTGAGCAGTACCGACGGTGGCCGGCTGGAGCTTCACGAAGTGGCCCGGCGGACATAGATAGATCAGTGTCCCGCGGCTCGACGAATACAGTGCGCCAGCGCCGATCGCCGGATTGAAGTAGTTGGACTTGTGACGCACGATCTGCGGATCGTTCGTCTCATCGGACATGAGGAACATGCCAGCGTCGTCAGGGCTCGCGTTGATCAGGAGCGTCGTCGTGTACTGCATCCACGTGTAGTTGGTCAGTGAGGGGCGGAACGGAAGCCCGAGCGGGCGAGTCGGCATTGTTGGGCTTGCGACAAGCGAAACCTCTCCGGCGCCCGAGTCTCCCTGCAGGCCTTGCGGTCCTGGATCGCCTTGCGGTCCTTGCTCTCCTTGGGGACCTTGCGGACCCTGTTCGCCCTGCGGCCCCGGAACAGGCGGGCGATATGTCGACACGAACGCCATCAGCCGCTCCTCGAAAGACGGATCGACAGCGGTGTTTCATGAAGCCACTCGGCCGGCGGCATCGCCCGATCGCCGACCTCCAGCCGTCGCAGGATCTCCCTGCACACCATGCCGCGATCGATCCGAAGCATCAGCAGCTCCTCCGAGCGAACAGCCGCGCCTTGGGCCGCGTGCGCAGCAGCTGCAAGTACGCCGAGCCGCCCGGCGTCGTGAGCAGCACCGAGCTGCCGCCGCCGACACTCGCGCCGGTGCCGTACGTGACGGAGAGGCTCGTCGCGCCGATCGTCTTGCTCGTGACCGGGCCGATCGCCCCGGCCGTCGCCGCGTTCCGACGGAGCAACTCGCCCATGTGCGCAGCGAGGTAGATGCGCGCGAGCTTGTACGTCGCGCTGTCTTCGCCGCCGAACACGGACGCGCTGAGAGCATCGTTGACGTATGCGAGGATGTCGTCCTGCGCTCCGCTCGCGACCGTCGAGAGCGACGCGTAGTGGTTCGTCACGTCGGACCAGGTGATGTCAGCCACGAGCGATCCTTTCCCGGAGCGTCGGGCGAACGGTGAAATCGCCGGCGTCGATGCGAGATGCGCAGTACGCCGAGCCGCAGAAGACGACGACCATGAATCCGATCCGCGCGTAGTGAGATTCGGGAACGTGGCGGGCGTACATGCCAGGGACAGGGCGGCGAGCGCCGCACACGGCGCAGCACGAACTGGCCGTTCCTTCGCCTCGAACCAGGTTTCGATGCCCGCGCTCGGTAAGTGCGGTCGCGATCAGTGCCATGCGATCAGGCTAGGCGGCTCGCTTCGAGCGGTCGATTCACCGCCACGGCACGTCGAGCTCGGGCCATGGCCCCGCCTCGAGCAGCGCCCTGCTCTCCACCTCGTCGTTGCTCACCCCGGTGCGCATCCGATAGATGCCGGTGCCGCCGTCGGGCGCGGGCTGGATCGCCATGTAGTGCCGCGGTCGCGCGATCGACCACACCTCGACACCCTGCCTCTTCGCCGCGATCGCCACCATCACGTCGACGCAGTGCGACCAGCACTGATCTCGGCGGAGCGACACGTCGAAGGCGCCGCGACGAAACGCCATCGTGCCGGTGCCGGGCACGTGAACGCGCGTGTCCACATCGAGGCGATCGCTCACCGCGATCCGCTTCCGATCTCGATGCCACCGCTCGAACGAGCGCTTGATCACCGACGCGTGCACGCACGAGATCGCGTCGGGCCGCTTCTCGATCGCAGCGAGGTGGCGCGCGACGTAGTCGGACGGATACGCGATGTCGTCGTCGCACGTGAGCGCGATGTCGTCGTCGCTCCAGTACGGCGGCGCCTTCCACTCGTCGCGGTCCCAGAAGAGCAGCTTCGCTTCGGCGCCGCGGATCCCGTGCTCGCTCGAGAGGACCGCCCATGCAACCTTTGGGTGCTTCAGGAAGCTCGGGATCCGCGCGTGCCCGTTGAGGTACACGCAGATCGCATCGACCTGCGGAACGAGTGATTCGATCGTCTGCCGCAGCGTGTGCTCGCGCGAGGAGAGCGAGGCGAGCGTCGCGACGATCACGCGAGCACCGATCGCAACCGCTCCGTCTCGGCGTCAAGAGCGGCGTGGTGCGCCGCCGTCAGGTCGCATGTGAACTCCTCGTGCATCGTCTGCACGAGCCACGGCTTGTTGCGTGCGCGCCAGATGCGCTGCCACTTCGCCGAGAGGAGACGCTCGGCTCGGACGCGCTCCGGTTGACCGCGGCGAACACCATCACGATGCGTGATCGATCCCTCGCGAACGAGCAGCGAGTACAGCACCTCGTCGACGTGCGGCATCGGCGTCCCGCGAACCTCGCCGAGCAGCGCCATTGTGTTCGCCACGAGTGTGTCCCACGCGAACCAGTGACCGCCGAAGTAGCCGCCGATCGCGCCGAGATCGGCGGTGCGCCACAGGCCGGCGTGGCAGCGCCGATGGCAGAACCTCGCCCCCAAGACGCGGCGCTCCGGCTGGTGGCTCTTGCCGCTGTACCCTCCGCCGATGTGGCTGCTCGCGCCCGGAGCGCCTCCGATGACCGCGAGCAAACGCTCAAGGCGATTCGGCATGCTCGTGTCGTCGGCGTCCTGGATCGCGAGGAACTCGGCGGACGATGCGCGACGGACCACCTCGTGCCAGAAGTCGGGTCCGTGGTTGGCGGCGGCATGGAAGCGAACGAGCCGCGAATCGTCGATGTCTGCGAGCGTCGCGAAGTCCTCGTCGGGATCCGCGTCGTTGACCACGACCAGGACGAGGTCGCGATGCGTCTGCGCGAGGATCGAGTCGACCGCGGCGCGCAGCCACGGCGTGCATCGCCACGTCGGCAGCGAGACGACGACGGTCACGGCTTGTCGGGCGCGGTGAGCTTCTCGAGCTCGTCGAGGCTCAGCTCGTCGTCGGGCTTCGCGTCGGGGCAGTTCGCCTTCGTGTGCCCCGGCTTGTGGCAGACGGAGCACTTGCGGCCACCGTTCGGGCCCGGAACGTCGATGTTGCTCGGCTGGGGAGCCGGCGCAGCGGTGACGGGCGGGACAGCAGGCGGCGGAACGGGGGGCGCCGGAGCAGCGGGCGGCTTCGAAGGCTCCGACGTCTCAGGTTGCGCCGGAGTTCGAACGTACACCGTTTCGCCGGGCGTCTTGCGGAACACGACGAGCTGGCTCGTACCGGCCTGCTTCGTCGCCAGCTTCGCGAGACGTGCGCGCGTGCGCTCGAGGAACGTGTTCGCCATTCGTTGCGAGAGGCAGGACTCGAACCTGCGACCTCCGGGTTATGGGCCCGGCGAGCTACCAGCTGCTCCACTCCGCATCAGGGCGCCCGCAAGCGCCCGTCGTCAACCGTCGTCAGGCTTACGCGCTGAGCAGCATGTACGAGAACGCCGGCTTGTACCGGATCACCGTGCCGCCGCTCGACGTGAACATCGGGACGCTCACGTTGAGGCCCTTGAACTGGGCCGGCTCGCGCACGAACTCCTGATCCGCGATGGCCGCGCCGAGCGCCATCTCGTTGAGCGGGTAGCAGATGCCACGCGGCTTGCCGCCCGAGTGGATCGTCTGCAGGTAGCTCCACTCGTCGATGCCGGAGCACCACTCGCGGTTCTGCTCCATGAACACCTTGTAGATGGAGTCCGGGTAGTTCGCGCTCGCCGGCGTCTGGACGATCGCGGCGTACTCGACCGGCGGCAGGAGGATGTGGAACTTCTGGAACGCCGGGGTCTCGTCATCGAGCATCGCTGCGTAGTTCACGCGCGCTCGCGTGTCGGCGATCAGCTTGTTCAGCGAGTCGAGCTTGTTCGCCGCGGTGGCGAAGTTGCCGACGTTCGCGACGAGGTTGTCGGCGATGATGCCCGCGTCGTTGCAGAGGCCGGTGTAGCCCGCCGTCGAGTCGCCGATCGCGAGGTCCTTGTCGACCTTGCGCATGATCGCCGTCGAAGCCGCCTTGACCGTCATGTCCTCGATCGGGACACCCGCCTGCATCGCGCCTCGGAGCGTGAGCACGCTCCAGTTCATGGACCCGCCGAGCGGGCGCATCGTGCGCGTGAACTCGCGGCGACCGACCTCGATCGCCGGCAGGTCCTTGGCGTGCTCGCCGATGAAGTCGGCCTGGCCCGTCGTCGCCCACACCTCGTACGTGTACGTCTTGTCGTAGACGGAGATGTTGGGGATCTTCGGGATGAACTTGCGCGCGCGGAGCCCGTCGTAGAGCTCCGTGAACGTGCGCGGGTCCTTGGCCTCGAGCTCGCGCGAGAGGAACGCGGCCATCTCGAGCTCGTCGAATCGATCTTGGTTGTGCAGCTTCATGGTGGCGGGTTCCTTCCGGCTCACGAGTCCGCGGCCGGCGCGTCGGCGTCGGCGTTGAGGTTGAGGTCGACGACGCCGAGCTCGTCTTCGCCGGAAGTGACGAAGCGGAGCGCGCCGCGGGGGAGGAGCCGGTTCTTGCCGGCGTCGGCGTCGACCGAGATCGAGCCGACCGGTTCGCCGGCGACCGCGACGAAGCGGACGTACGCGCGCGACGCGGGCGTGAACGCCCCGTTCACGAACACGACGCGGCGCTTGGTGCGTGCGAGGCCGACGGTGACGCCGGCCTGGATCACGCCGTCGGCGTCGATCTGACTGGGCGTCGCGAGGTGCTCGGTCTTGACGACGAGGCCGAGCACCGGGTCGTCGTCGTCGTTGAGTAGCGCCGCGCCCTTGTCGGCGGTGCCCTGCGTGACGAACAGGCCGGGGGCACAGTCGGCCTCGAGCGTGTACGAGACGATGTCCGCGTTGACGGCGGAGTCATGATCCGCGGGCGAGCCCGGCGAACCGATGGGTGGATCGGTAAAGACTTCGGTGATCATCGGACTTCCGCTCCCTTCTTGAGCGTCTCGAGGTGCTGGGCGTTCCAGCTGCGGTTGAGCTCGTCGGCGCGCTTCTGCGCGTCGAGAGAGTCGGTGCGGTTAGCGCCGATCAGCTTCGCGGCGTCGTCGTACGACTCCTTCGCGCGATCGTGGCGCGCGACGAGCTGCTTGAAGTGCCCGCGCAGCTCGGGGAGCGGCGTTCCGACCACGTCGATCGACGCGTCGAGACGATGCACGACGGCGCGGATCAGATCTGCGTCGTCCTTCTCGTCCGTGCGGAACGTCGGGCCGAGGACGTTGCGGACAACGCCGTCGAGCGCGGCCCGAGCGCGAACGGCCGCGTGGAACGTGCCGCGCGTCTCGCTGAGCTTCTGCTCGGCTTCGTCGGCGCGCTGCCGCTCCTTCGTGACCGCTTCCGTCTCGGCCGCGAGCACCTTCTCGGCGAGCTTCGCGCGCAGCTCGTCGCGCTCCTTCGTGATGGCGGTGAGCTGACCTTGCAGCTCGAGCATCTCGTCTTCGCGTTCCTTGTCGGTCTTCGACATGCCCTTACGTTCGGGCACCAGCGCAGAGCGGTCGATTTCAGAATCGGTGCGCTGCCCGGGAGACGCGATCGAGTAGCGTTTCTCGTCGAGAATCGTGTGTGTGTGACCGCTCGATTCGCCGATCGTGATCGTGCCGTCGTCGTTCTTCACCCACGGGTGCGAGTGGCCGTTCTGCGCGCCTTCCGACATCGCCCAGCCGGTCTCGCCGCTCGTGCACGTGTTGCCCTGCCAGTCGCGCATCGACAGGAGGTGCTGGTGCCCGTCGGCTGCGCTCGTCAGCTTCGCGTCGCCGAACAGACTGTCGGTACGGAAGAAACGACCATCCTCGTCGACGAAGCCCTCCACCTCGGCCTCGTCCATGTGGAGGCGCATGCGCTTCGCTGCGGTCGTGCCGCGGCCGCGCTGCACGAGCGCGTCGTGGTTGTACGTGATCTTCGTCTGCACGCAGTCGTAGCGGCCGTACTTCTTGTGCGTGCCGCTGCGCAGCTCGACCTCGGCGGCGTAGCCCGGCGACAGCTCTTGCTTGCCGCTCTCGACGTCGATGATCGCATCGGCCGACTTGATCAGGTGCGTCGCGAGAAGGAGGTCACCGTCGGCGCGCGCGGCCATCACCGTGCCGACCTCGTACTCCTTGACGTTCTCGGCGGTCACCGGCACGCGCTTGCCGTTCTTGCGCGGGTGACCGTTCGTGATCGGCGCGCCGACGAGCGTCGCGATCGACTCGGGCGCGAACACGACCTCCTCGGGCCGGAGCTCGCGGCGGATCGTGCCGGCCTTGCCGAACCCGTCCGCCTCGTCCTCGCGCGTGTTGACGTACTCGTAGATGCCCGCGCGCGCGACGTGGCCATCGACCTCGAGAAAGCCTTGCGGCGTGCGTCGCGGCTTTCGCAGCGAGCCGCGATCGAACCGGAGAACGCTCACCGTCTTCATCGCTGTCGAGCGTCGGACGGCGCGACGGAGCGGGCGATTTCGCGAGCCCGTATCAGCTGGTCAGCGCACGCTTCACGACCTCGCCGAGCACGCCGAGCGCTTGCTTCTTCGGCGGTGGGTCAAGGAGCGCGAGCACCGCATCGAACGCTGGCAGCTCGCCGCAGCGACAGCACACCTCCTCGCCAGGAAAGAACGCCGGCACCGGGATGCCAAGGCCGGCGACGTACGCCCAGAGCTTTCCGTGCTTCGCGGCGTGCGTCGGCCGCGTCTTCGGGTCCTGCATCGCGTACCACCGGAACGCGTGGAGTCCGAGCTCCTGGTGGCGGGCCCTCGCCACCTGCGCGTTCAGCTTCGAGATCTGGTCGCGCGCGATGAGCCTGGCGTGCCGCTCGGCGATCTGGAAGCGCAGCTCGATCTGTTTCGCGAGCGTCTGCCACGACGTGCCGTTCGCGAACGCCCGGACGATGAGCGCCTCGAGCTGGTCGAGGTGACGCGTCGCCAGCGAGCGGACGAGCGTGACGTTCTCGGCGACGAACGCCTCGACGAGCGGAGGAATCGCCGCGTCCACCGTCGGCACCGCAACGCCCAGCCCCGCGGTGGTCTGCCGCTCGAGCTCGGCGGCGTGATGCGACGAGACGCGCGCCGCGATCGCGGCGGCCGCTGTCTCAGCCTGTCGTGCGACCGATCCACCCTGTTCACGCACGCGATCGAGCAGAGCATGCACGCGCTTGCCCTCGCCGACGTCCTCGCGGAATGCGAGCGTACCGACGGCGATCGTCTTGGTCCTCTCGTCGCGCTCCGGGTACGAAACGTAGCCGCGCGCTCGCAGCTTCGCGACGAATGCCTCGACGGGAAACACCGTCATGCCGCCGAAGAACCGCTCGTCGCCGTACTGCGCCAGGTACGCCTGCTTCGCCGCGTCCGCCGACGCGAAGCCGAGCATCGTCTTGTCCTCGTCGTACTCGTCCCACGCGTCCTTGCGCTGCTGATGAACGACGTAGACCTCCGACGGGTGCGGCTCTGGCCCGATGAACACGTCGACCTCCTCGCCGTCCGCACCGACGAGGCCGGGCAGCGATCCGTAGTCGTAGAACATCATGTGCCCGTTGCGCAGCTCGCCGGAGCGGAACTCGATCGCGACGCGAAGGCCCGCGATCGTCACGATCGATGCGTCGTCCTCGTCCTCGCGCGCCGTGTTCGCCACGAGCCGCGGCAGCTCCTCGAATAACGATGCGAGCAGTGCGCGCTGATCGTCGAGGATCGCCACGAGCCGCCGCGCGTAGTCGCTCTCGATCAGCTCGGGGTATCGCGCGCGCGGCACGGCGCGGCGCCGATCGTGGTCGCCGATGACGCGGCGCCGGCGCACATAGTCGGCCGTGCGCGCGGCGTTCGCGGCGAGCTGCTCGCGGGTGAGCACGCGCTACGACTCCGGCTCGGTGCGGTCGCGCTCGACGGGCTTGGACGAATCCGCGGGATCTCCGGCCTCTGACGGGCCGCGCCCCATCGCCTCGAGCGCGGCGGCATCCATCGCCTCGGCGCGTTCCTCGTTGATCTTCTTCTGCTCCTCGCGCGCCGCGAAGTCGATCGTGATCTTGGTGCCGAACCCGTCGCCGCCGTAGCGAGACTTCGCGGCATCGTCGGCCGAGTACACGCCGCTCTTGATGTTCTTCTCGTCGGCGTCCGCGTACGTCTTGAACGTCTCGGCCTGTTCCTTCTCGCTCGGCTGCCACAGCGGGCGGAACTCGACGCTCCACACGTCCGGCTCGGTGCCGCCGAACGGCCCATCTTTCGACTTCATGATCCATCCGAGCGCCCGCTCGAGGAGCGGCTTGGTCTTCGCGTTGCGGAAGTTCTCGACGTCGGCGTACCAGCTGCGCACGTCGTTGTCGCCGGTCGAGAGTCCGCCCTTGATGATCCCGAGCAGGATCGACACGGGGTAGCCGCACGCCGCGGCGACGACGTACGCCTGCTGCTCGAGCACGTCGGCGAAACCCGTGATGCTCGCGGTCAACCGCGTGTACTTGTCCTTTGAGCCGATCGCCGTCATGCCGAGCGTCGAGCGAGACATCGCGATCGTGTCGAGCCGTCGCTGCACGACCTCTTGCCCTTCGGCCGTCGCGAGCAGTTCGTCGAGCCCGTCCATCTCCAGGACGCCCTCGTTGTAGTCGGCGAGCACCGTCTCCGCGCTACCCCACGTCAGCCCGTATCCGGCGAGCGCCGAGTGCACGCGCGACAGTCCCGAGTCTCCCCAGCCTTCGCGCTGCCCCGGCTGCGTCTGCCGCGAGACCTTGATGCCCTGGAAGATCAGCAGCCGCGACTCGTGCACGAGCACATGCTGCACGAAGCCGGATCGTCCCGACGTGAGCGGCATCAGCTGGTACACCTGGGGCTGTCCGAACTTCGGCGAGGAGAGGTCCGAATAGAACTTCACCGGCCACAGCTCGCGCGGCTCGAACACGTGCAGCGCGGTGAGATTCAGGATCTTCGTCTCGTCGAGCGGCTCGCTCAGCTCTCCCAGCGCGCCGTCGAACACACCGAGGATCGCCGCGCCGCCCTTCGCGTACCGGAGCTGCTCGGCGAACACGAAGCGGCCGTCGACGTCGAGCTCCTGCGCGCGCGTCGCGACCTTCGCGAGCTTCTTCGGATCGGCGCCCGCCGACTTGATCTCGTAGCCGCGGCGGAACATCTCCTCGGGGCGCTTCTCGATGCACTTCGCCGCGAGCCACTGCGAACGCCACAGGCGCTCGGCGTAGAGGTCCGTGACGATCTCGGTGCCATAGCGGGTTAGCGTGCGGCGGTCGCGTGACGTTCCGTGGCCGCTCGCGGTGTTCTCCCACTCGTCGGTGCGCATCCGCGGTTGCGGCTTGGCCTTGCCGGTCGGATTCACGCTCGGCGCGCCCTTGCGCATGTTCGGATTGCCGCGCTTGCCCACCCCGAGAAACTGCGTGGAATAGGCTCAGCGGACGATTTGGCGCGATGTAGAATAGGGTCATGAGTGACAAGACAGGTGCCGCGCTCTGGAACCTCGTGCACGAACGAGAAGACGAGCGGAACGGCCGCTGCAGAATCGTTTTTGTCCCGTGGGGGTCCGGTCAGATCGCGTCCTCATATGCGTGGACCGCCGAGGAAGAAAAGATCGGCGCTGACAACTTCGTTCAGCCTCGGCGCGAAGCCGCTCGGAGCGCCGTGATGCGGAAGCTTCGCCAAGAGCTCGGGCTCTAACGAATAGGCCGGATCGCGCGCATCCCTTTGGCCATCGCCTTCCAGCGATCGATCGCATCGGTGACACCGCGCCGGCTCGCGATCGACTGCCCGAGCGCGTCCATGCGATCGCGCCGCCTCGAGTTCGGCCACGAGCAGATCTCGCCGAGCATTCCCTCGTCGACGATCTTCCGATTCTCGTCGACCTGCGGATAGAGCCAGTCGGCGCCGTCGAGGAACAGGATCTGCCCCTGCTCCCACGGCGGGACGAGCGCCACGTTTCGCTGGTCCTTGCTCTCCTTGCCCGGATCGTACTCCTCGATCACCGCGCGCGTCGGCTTGTCGTCGGGACCTCGCAGCGGAACGCGATCACCGTCGTCGTTCACGTACCAGCCGCGCCGGATCGCGAGCCTGATCTGATCGATCACGCCGGCGCCGAGCGCCTTCATTTCGACGAGGATGCGGTCGAGCGGCCACTCCGCGATCAGCGTGTAGATCGCCTGATACGTCGCGCTCGGCCCCAGGACGCGCGTCGCATCGTGCATCACGCACCGCTCCTCGCTGTTCGGCACCTCGCCGGTGACAACGAGGCCAACCGCGCTCGTCTTCTTGCTCGCCGGATTCGGATCGAGCGAGTTCGCCGCGTCGACCGATAGCGTGATCATGCGCAGGTCCTTGAGCTTCATCGCGACGGGCGGACGATCCGTGCGCGACGGGAAGCCATCCGGCCGCCGGCGCAACGATCCGAGCACGGTGCCATCGAACACGAAGAACCGCGCGCACTCGCGCTTGAACACGCCGTTGGTGATCGCCTGCGCGTTCTGGTTGTACTGCGCCTCGTACGCGAGCGAGCCGATCTTGCCGCGCTTGTCCGCGAGCACGCCGGGCGACAGGCGTCGGTGCAGCACTTCGCCCTTCGTCGTGCGCCAGTCCTTCGTGCCCCACGGCGTCTCCATCGGCGCGTCGGACGGCCCGAAGCCGTACTCGGCGGGCAGGCAGAACTGCGACCAGCCCTTGGGGTTCTGCGGCGACCAGCGCGCGATCGAGAGCAGGTAGGCCGAAAGGCCCTCGACGTGGACGACCTGCTGCATCTCCTTGCGGATCGACTTGTGCTCGTCGTTGACGCGGTTCTCGCACGCGCGCGTCCAGCGGTTCTGCGTACGAATGCGCTCGGGCTCGGACCACACCCGATCCGCGTCGTCGGCGTCGTCGAGGAACACGCCGTCGACGTGCATGCCGGTGAGGCCGCGAGTCAGCGTGCGCGAGATCCGCTTGCCGCCGGCGGTGGTGGCCCACTCGCTCACCGAGTTGCGATCGTGGCGGACCTTGATGTCCGCGCGGTCGTCGTCGGCCTCCTCCGCTGCGAGCGCGACCTCCTTCTCTTCGGCGGTGAGCTCGCGCGCGGCCCATCCGATCTGGAACGTCTCGCGGTACCACGGGCTGCTCACGAGTTCGCGACACGCGTTGGAGTCGCGCGTGACGTTGCTGTCGATTCCACTGACCGCGCCGAACGAGAACGTTGGGCACCAGAGCCAGATCCACGCGCAGGCGCAGACCATCACGATCGTCGACTTCAACGTCCCCGGTGGCAGGTTATCGATCTGGTTCTGCACGAGCACGTACCGCAGCCACGGTTCCGGCTCGCCGTCCTCCCACGTCGCACCGGTCCGCTCCCATGCCTCACGCTGCCGAGCGATCATCCGCGCGTCGCCGTAGCCGTTCGCGACGAGCCACGCCTCGAGCTGCATCTGCGTCTCGAAGCAGAGCTGCTCTAGGTGCGGGCCCCACTCGACGCTGCGGATGCCCTCGACGACACCGGCCGCGATCGCCTGCTTCACGAACGCCGCGAGCGATCGCTTCGCCTTCACGCCGAGCGCCGCGCGCAGGTCGGCGTCGCGTTGCTTCGCGAGCTCGCGAATACGCTCGAGCTTTGCCGCGCGATCGAGTGCTCGCTGCTCGGCTTCGGTGCTCTCGGCGACAGCGCGATCAGTGGACGGACGCGCGCTCACGCTCCAGCCGTTCGATGATCGCGTCGAGCTCCTCGTCCGACTTCTCGTCGAGGTCGAGCGTCGTTGCCGGAGCGTCGTTGATGACGACGTGCTCGCTCGGCTTGCCCCACCCGCGATCCGTGAGGTTCTTGAACGACTCGTTGATGTCGCGGGCCTTGAGCGTAGGCAGCTCGAGCTTCGTCCCGTCCTCGAGCTCGACGCTCGACTGCCCGAGCGCGATGGCCTGCTGCACACGGAGCATGTCGGCGAGCCGACCGCCGACGAACTGCCGGACGATCTTGTCCAGCTTCGAGCGTCCGCCAGGATTGCCGCTCTGGCCCTTCTTGAAGCGGTGGCGGTTCAGTCCGCTGCTAGCTCCCTGATTGCTGCTATCGTCGCTTGCGTCGCCCATACGCTTCATCGTCATTCGCCTCGCAAATCCGGGCTATTAGCCATCCGCCTCGTCCCGGAGCGCGTCGACCTCGCGGCACCGCCCAGGGCTGTAGTACTCAGCCCCTTCGGTCGCGATGCCGCGGACCCGAATGAACTGATCGGCGAGCTCGTCGCGGGCCTCCCTGCGCGCGATGGCACCGAGCTCGGCGAGCGCCGGGCTACGGACCAGCGCCATCCCGGTGTCGATGATCCGCGCGAGGATGTCGATCGCGTCGCCGAGCAGCGACTTCAGATCCGCGTCGCGATCCGCGGTTGACGGCGCGCCGCGGCGCGCGCGACCGTAGCGCTTCACCTGGTACTCGCGGCCGTCGCCATTGGTCTCCAGCGACGAACGGAACGAGGCGCGAGTCTCCGTCGTAGCGCACTCTACTTTTTTCGCGTCGCGCTCTACTCTCGCCTTTCGCGCGGCACGGCACGGTCCGCACCGCGCCTTCCGTGACGGCTTGTGGCAGTCGAGGCACAGCCGGGCCCTGCGGAGTCGCTTCCGTTGCCGCGCGGCCCACTCGCGCTTCTCGCGCTTGACCCGCTCGTGGTGCGGCGGGCAGTAGTCCGCGTCCTTGACCGGCTCGTGGCAGCCCGAATAGAGGCACTCCCCGGCGAGCTGCTTCCGGGTGCGGATCGGAAGCGCCGACCCGCCGTGCTGCTGCTCGGTCGCGTGGTTGCGATCCCGTCCCGCGCTGGAAGTTGGAGGCATGTCGGATCTCACGTTCCCAGTCGGCGCTTGACTGTCCGCATCCGATGGCAGTTGGCGCATACGAGGTCGCACTTCGCGATCTCAGCCTCGATGACATCCCATCGCCGAAACAAGCTTCCGGCGATATTGAATCTCTTTGTCGACGGATCCCTGTGGTCGAACTCCATAACGGCGGTATGGAACCGACCGCCGCAATCCATGCACGGCTGATCCTTCGCCAACCGGACGCGCTCTTTATTCACGTTCTTCTGCGAGGTGCTTCGTCGATGGTATTCCCGTTGACGTGCACGATGACACTTCCGGCAAGCGCGACCGGTTGCATTCACTTTGACGTTGTCGGGTGTCAGCGCGTGACCGCGACGACAATGAGTCATTCTCATGTTGTCCTCGTTGTGCTACTGGTTAGGGCACGTCGACGCTCCGGGGTGGTGCAGCGGCTAGTCCGGCCCTTGGCGTTGGAAGCGCTGAGGGCCGAGGTGTTTCTTAGGGGCCAGCGCGTGTCTTACGCAGGTAGTTCGCGCGCTGCACGCGGTAGCACCGAGCGCACGTTCGTCGACCGCCACTTCGCTTGCGTCCGCAGCGACACAGTCCGCGGCGCATGTTCTGCATTCGCCGCTTCGCCTCGCGTGTCCTCGACGGCCGAGTGTTGCGTGTCTCGGTGCACGACACGCAGCGCGACTTGCCGCGCGAGCTCGCCGAGCACTCCGTGCAGCGATTCGGCCGCGCGACGTCGTACTCGGCCTTCTGCCTCGCCTTCAAGATCTCTCGACATGTCGCGCAGAGCGACGGAACAGATCCCTTGACCGCGCGGACAGATCCGCCGCACCACGCGCACTGCCGCGCGCGTCGACGAGCGAGATAAGTCGCGCGTCGTCGCTTCTGCCTTGGCGTGTGGCTGGTGATCGGACGGCCTCGCATCTACTCGATGCTCCCGCACCCGACGGTGCGCTCGTTCTTCACCACCGCGAGCTCGCCTGGCTCGCACCACACCCGCATCGGCAGCCGGCCCGCGTCCCAGTGCGCGTGGTGGCATTCGCCGAGCGTGTCGTCGGGGCGCGGGTCGTACGTCGAGACGCACTCCGTCACGCCCGATAGACGGATGCCCTCTACGTAGAAAGACGGCGGGCACGTGGCGATCCGCGGCCGCGCGATCGCGCTGACGACGCGAAGGAGCACGCCGGCGAGCCAGAGGAGGAGCGGCGGGATCATGCGATCACCGCCTTTGCCGGAGCGCGTCGGTAGCGGCGTTGTCCGTCCTCGCACCGTTTGCCGACGATCAGGCCGTCATCCTCGAGCCGGGCGAGCGCTACGTACAGCGCGATCGCGTGGCGTCGGGGAGCGATCGCGCGAAGCCGATCTCGGATTTCCCGTCCGAGCAACTCGTCATTGCCGAGTGCGTCGAGGATGGATGCGCGCTGGCCGCTCATGCGGGCTTCCTCCGATCGCACCGCTTCACCTGCGTGCCGAGCGGCTGCCCGTTGACCTGCTCGTTCCAGAGCCGGTTCTTCGCGGCGAGCAGCGCGTTGATCTCGTCTTGCAGCCGCTGAACCCGCTCGTTCGCCGCAGCACACCACGCGAGGTAGCGCTTGTGCGCGGCGTCCTGCTCTGCGCGATGTTCCTTCTCGAAGCGTGCGAGGTCGCGGATGTAGTCGTACGGATCGATCTCCGCGCCGCAGTCAGCGCATTGCAGCAGCGGGTCGTCGTCGATCTCGAGGTGCGCGTGACGGCACTCGCGGATCTTCTTCGCGACCAGGCGGGGCCGCAGATCGAGGATTGGCGGGCGCTCGTCCGGGTTCGTGACGATCACGTTCTCGGGCTTGATGTCGCGATCCGTCACGTCGACCTCGCCTCCAGCGCGACGCGCCCACGGCAGTAGTGAGAGGTGCACGTCACCACGATCTCGAACCGACCGTCACGTAGCACCTGGTTCGCGTACGCGAGATCATGCGGTCGCGATCCGACGTTGGCCCCGCACACCTCGCACCGTGTCGAGACGCAACATCCATCGAGCGTCACTCTCAGCCCGAAGATCTTGCTCGTGAACGTCATGCCGCCCTCGCTTCCACCGCCGCGCACAGCTCGGGGAACCTCGCGACGACATACGCGATCATCGCCGCGTCGTACGCGTGCCTGCGATCCGCGGCCCTCGTGATCCGTTCCAGCGCGCGCACCGCGATCGGCTGCCGCAGAAGGTGCCACTTCGCGATCTGCTCGATGCGGTCGTAGTCGACCGGGCCCGTCTTCGTCCCGAGCAACCGACGCTGCCAGTCCTGCGGCCGGATCGCGACGAGCTTCGGTCGTTCTCCGCTGGGCAGTCTCGTCGCGGCGACGACGCCCTGGATCGCGCCGAAGCTCAGCGAGAGCGCCACGATCGCGTCCACCTGCCCCGAGCGCTTGCACGCCGGACAGAACCGGCCCGGCGGGAAGCTCAGCTGCTCGACGATGACCGTGTGGCACCCGCTCACGACGTCGGCGACGAGCTCGGCCTGGCCCGAGATGCGCTGCTCGCGCTCGAGCGTCTTGTTCTTCTTCGCGTCGGCGTGCGGTGGCTGGATCAGTACACCGATGTCCACGATCGGCAGGCGCGGATCGCTGTCGTCGAGCTTCGCGTAGCCGAACGTGCCGGCGCCGGTGTCGAACGAGGCGATCATGACCACGCTCCGATCGCCGCGACGTCCCGGAACGCGCAGAGCTGGATCGCCTCGACGAGGTAGCTCTCGGTGTAGCGCGACCGCAGCGCGACCATGAAGCACACGACGAGCACGCGCGGGCGTTGACGCGTCGAGAGCGACCCGTCTCGGCACGTCACTCGTCGCCTCCGATCCCGAGCGCGTCGACTAGAGCATCAGCTGCAGCGTTCGCGCTCGCTTCGTCCTGCCTCCGGTCGTCGAGCGCCGTCCCGCGGCGGGTTAGATGCCAGTGGTGACAGACCGGACACGCGTACGCGTTGCTCTTCGTCCCATACTTCTGCTCCCCGGCCTTGAGCGCTTGCGCACGCGACGTGTACTTGCGCTTGTCGTGCTTCGCGCACCACGTCGGCGAGCTCGACTTCGTGACGGCGCGCGACGCGACGCCCGAGTGGCCACCGTAGCTGTGGTGGTTGCGCTTGGGACGGGGCATGGCGCTAGCCGGCCTTCGGGAAGTGGCGATCGGTGATGGTGATCGGCGAACAACCGCACGCCGAGCGCACGCGGTGCAGGCACTGGCCGTGATGCGAAACGCGATCGACCACCACCGTACCGTCCGACATCGGCGTCACGTACGTGTCGGTGGCGCAGTCACTGCCGACGCCAATCAGCTGACGCGCGACGCCGTGTGCAACGGACCGCGCCTTGTCCGCAGCCGCCTCCCACGCACCGCGCGCGTCGGGATCGCGAACGTTGCCCCAGCTCGGAAGGTCCGGCGCGGAGGAGAGCAGCGCGGATCGCCACGCCATGTAGAGCATCTCGGCGAGGTTGTCGTTCATGGATACGCTCCCTTCCGCGCGGTGGCCTTCGGCACTCGCCTTCTCGCTGCGTGTGCTCGTACGCGCTTCGCAAATGCGTTGCCGAGCATGATGGGCAGCGCGAGCGGCCAGAGCAGTGCGGCTACGAGGTCGACCGGCTCCGCACCATCCTCCTTCATGTCGTCTGGGAGCAGTGCGTGCGTAACGCCTACACCAACGAAGTACCCGACGATCGAACCGATGATGATCAGTGGGAGCATGGCTACCGCGCTCCCTTCCGCGCCTCGACGACGATCGGCAGCGACGTAGTCTCCTGCGTCTCGAACCGCCAGAACGCGATCCGCAGCCGCAGGAACGAGAGCTGCGCCTTGTTCTTCGACGAGAACGGCTCGCCGCCGATCGCGACGATGCGACCGTTCTTCGCGACGAGGCGCCAGTACCAGCCGAGGCGACGCTTGGAGAGGACGAGCCGCATCGCTACTTCCCCTCCTTCGGCATGCGCGCCTTCCACTTCCACCCCGAAGCGTTGGTGTGCAGCCCGTCGTGTTTCCCGTCGTCGCCGAGCTGCGTGACGCAGATCGAGCCGCTGTCGCGATGGATGAGGCCGCACTTGCCGGCCGCGCGCGTCTCGCGATCGATCGGGTCGACCTTCGGCTTCGAGCTCGATGCGGCACCGTCGCCGGCGTCGAGGTCGTGCATCGTCGGGGGCGCGCCGTTCGCTGCGTCCTGGCGCTGCTCCGCTTCCTCGAGGATGGAGCCGGACCGCGCGGCCGTCTTTTCGCGGAGCCAGGCGGGGCGCGGATCCTCGTCGTCGGTGATGCCGCTCTGCTCGTCGGTGTCGGCGACAGACAGCGACGTCTCGACTGCGCCGAGGTTCTTGTACACGCGGCCGTCTGCACCGACGATACGAGAAGCGCGGCGCTCGACCTCGATGGTCGAGAGGCCAAGCTCTTTGACCTGCGACGTGGTGTAGTCGCGTCCGTCGATCGTGTAGGTCGCCTCGCCGTCTCCGCCCAGCTGCTCGTCGCCGTCCTCCGCGTACGGGTTGCTGCTCGCGGGCGCCCACGACTCGTCTCCCGCCGCCGTTGCCTCGGCCGCCGCGGTGCCGATCGGGTCTGCCTCCGCGTCGCGCTTCGCGATCTCCGCGTCGCGATCGGCGAGCTCGCTCTCCACCGACTTGCGCGACCGCTTCTTGTGCTCGACCTCCGCGGCTTCCTTGTCCGCCTTCTTCGCGGTCCGCTTCGCGGCGAGCTCGTCCGAGTCCTGGGCCGCTCCTGGCGGATCGGTCTTGTCGCGACGACCGCCCCCGCCGCGCGGCGCGCTCTCCGCCTTGCCGACGATCTTCGCCGCGAGCTTGTACACGCGCCGCTTGCCCTTCTCGTCGATGAACGGCACCGCGAGCGTGTTCGTCTCGGTCATGTGCATGTGCAGCGCATCGAAGCGGAGCTTCTTCGCTGCGGACTTCGCCTTGGCTTCCTCGGCCGAGGCGCGCGCGGCGTCGAAGGCCTCCTGAACGACATCGGGGATCTTCGACTCGGTACCTGGAATGGAGGTTTGTGCGGCGGGCATGGCTACGACTCCTCGGTGAGGGCGATGGCCGCGCGGAACGACCCGATGCTGCGCCCGATGGTGCGCCTCCTCAGCGCAGCGAAGTCATCGCGAAGCTTCTGGGCGGCGTCGGCGTAGGCGGCGGCGGCGTCGGCGTAGGCGGCGGCGGCGGCGGCGGCGTCGGCGTAGGCGGCGGCGTAGGCGGCGTCGGCGGCGTCGGCGGCGGCGGCGGCGGCGGCGTCGGCGGCGGCGGCGTAGGCGGCGTCGGCGGCGGCGGCGGCGGCGGCGGCGTCGGCGGCGTAGGATCGAGGCTCCGACCACAACGCGTCGCGCAGCTCGCGCGCGAGGACGCGCGCTTGCTCCGCGGACTCCGCATCGATCACCGGCGGCAACCCCTCGAGCCGGGCGGCCATTTCCGGACGCGGCTTCGCGGGAAGCTCGCGAAGGAACGCCGGCAGATTCACGCGCACGTGACGATCGACGAGGAAGTACGCGCGGCGCCGTGCGAGCTCGGGGCTGCCCTTCGTGCCGACGAGCATCGGGATCAGCGGCTTAAGCAGCTGGCGCTCGTCGTCGCGCAGCCGATCGTTGAGGTTGCGCCCGTACGCTCCGAGCGCGACGTCGGTGCACTGCGGACGATCGCTGTGCTTCTCGCCGGCGAACCACGCGACGGCCTCCATCAGGCACGCGCCCTCGCTTCGCTTCTTGTGCGCTCCGTGCGCGAGGATCAGTGATTCGAGATCGAACGCCGGGGGCTTGGTCTTTGCTTCTTGCATCTCTTCCTCGTTTCTTTCGTTAGGTGCGGGACTTCTTGCGCCAGCTCAGCGACGACCCGGTGGGCAGCGAGCAGAGCTCGAGCATCCCGGGCATCACGTCCTCGGCGTATCGGG
Organism: uncultured Kofleriaceae bacterium; assembly: GCA_964617845.1. Lineage (GTDB taxonomy): Bacteria > Myxococcota_A > Polyangia > Haliangiales > Haliangiaceae > JABFXX01. The sequence goes on from CAZUAR010000045.1 coordinate 40,399, forward strand.
CGTAGAGCGCGTGCGGAAACGTGTTGCCGGCGCCGTGCTCAGCGCCTGGCGGCTTGTCAAACTCGAAGCTGCTCTTGCCGGGGCTGTTCGGCAGGACGCCGACCCATTCACTTGCCGAGTAGACCAGCTCGAACCATTCGGTCCGCGGATCGAAGCGGAGCAGCGCGATCCAGCGCGTGTGGCGATAGTGCCGCCACGCGAGGAGCGTCTCGTTGTAGTCGGGCTGGAGCCAGACGCGAGCGTCGGGCGTCGCGTGGCCGAACGCTCCGCGATGGCCGCGGTGCGCATGCGGCCCGTTCGAAGCGGCGCGGAAGTAGCTGCCGGCAGTCGCGGCGTCGATGCCGTAGCCGTCGTCACTGCGCTCGAGCGTGAGCGAGACGGCCGCGCGGATATGCGAGCGCTCGTTCGAAAACGGGTCCAGCTCGAACGTGGGCAGCGTGTCCGCGACGTAGCGTGGCGTGCAGTACGAGCCGCGGCGCTTCTCTCGCGAGCCGCCGCGCACGTTGACGGTCTCTGAACCGGGGTGAACCACGGTGTCTGAGGGGGGCCTGTTCTGAGGGGCTACCTTGAGCGTTCCACGTGTCACGACGCACCTCGTCGTGCGAAATGAGGCGCATTCGTTGCTGCACGCGATGCACGCGACTGCACGCGCTCATCTAGATCTTGTTCTCGTTTCTCTTCGATCTTGGAACCAAGTAGGAAATGAACGCGTGCAGCTGCGTGCAGCGAATGAGTATTCAACTGCTTAGCTCGTTTGCTGCACGCGATAGTTTTAGGACAACTCTCACGTGCAGGATCGAGTCTCCAGACTCGGTTTTTCGCGGTTTCACGCAAGGCCGACCCCCTCGTAGTAGCGCCGTCGCTTACCGTCCAAGCCCGTCCTCTGGCGCTCGCCGAGCTCCGGCAACACGGTGTGCAGATCGCGACCGAACACCTGCTTGTTTCCCGGCTCGCGACCGTTGGACGAGCACCACGACTTCCATCGGTCGTAGAACTCGCCGACCTCGATCTGCTGCCCCGGACCAACGTGACAGACCTCGTCGAGGAACACCGTCAACGGTGCCGAGATCGCCACGAGGTCTGCCTGCGCTTTCTCGCTCGCGATTGGCGCGAGGAACCGGCCGTTCTCGAGCAAGTCGTGGTAGCCGTCGACGGCCCACTTCAAGATGCACGACATCTCGGCGAGCAGCTTCTGCTCGAGGTTGTAGTCCTCGTCGCCGAGGTAGCTCTTCTTCGTCTGCAGGATCAGGAAGCGCGACGCGAGCGCTCCGCTGGTGTCGTAGAGCTTGGGCAGCTCGTTGGAAATCAGCATGACGCGCGCGCGGAGTCGCACGTTGATCGCGGACTTGTTCTTCCGATCGATGGAAATCGGATCCTCGCCGCTGATCGACAAAAGGCGCTCGATGACCGTGGCCTGGTCAGCGCGACCGCCCAGGCGCGCGTCGCCGATGATCGCGAGCATCTTCCCGACGAGAGGAGCGAGTCCGAACTGCTTCTCTAGGCTTCCGAGCGTCGGATTCACGACCGATTCCTCGCCGACCAGCGCCTTCAGGATGCGGCCGATCGTCGACTTTCCTGACCGCTTGGGACCGATGATCGCAAAGAGCTTCTGAAAGTGCGTGTCACTCGAGATCAGGTATCCGAAGATCTGCTGTAGCGTGCGAATGCTCTCGCGATCATCCCCCCACACGGAGTCGAGGAAGGCGAGCCACGCGCGTGGATCCGGCGCGTCGGGTTCCCAGCGCGCGCCGAGGCTCTGCGTCGCGAACAGGCGCGGAGTCGGCTCGAACACGCGTCGCTCGCGCAGGTCGAGCAGGCCGTTCTTGCACGGCACCAGGCGCGTGGCGTCGGGCTCGCCTTCCTTCCGCGAGGTCCACTGCGGGGCGCCGCCCTCGATGATCGGAGCGGTCGACAGGAGCGCTGTCGCGACCTCTCCGATGATCCGCTTGCGGGCTGTGACCCTCTCGCGGCGCTTCTCGCCTTCCTTGTCGATCTTCTCGACGACGACGATATCGAGGAACTTGATGATGTCCCGCGTCAGTGCCTCGTCGTCGAACTCGACGTACCGGACACCGTCGTAGCGCCACCAGGCACGCGCCCAGCGCACGAGCGTGGAGAGGCCGCCAAGCTCGAAGCAGTTCGCCTGGAACGCTTCGGCAAGCCGGACGGGCTCGCTGTTTTGCGCCACCGGCGCACGGAGGCGCGCGACGACCATGTTCGCGGCGCTCACGGTTCCCCTCCGTACAGCGGCAACGTGAGCTGCGGTCGCCAGCCGGCGCACCACGCATCGTTAAGATCCTTGTGCGACAACGCGACCACCTCGAGCGAAGATTCCAGATCGAGCCCGGCGGCAATCGCGATCTTCCCTGCTTCGGTCATCGCGCGAATGCCTTTCTCGTCGTCATGCGGTACGAGCACGAGGCGCGTGCGAGCAAGGCGAATTCTCGAGATCGCAAGCGCGGCGACCTTCGCCACGTTCCCCACGCCGTTCGCACCGAGGATCGTCGCGGACGGCCACGCCTCACGCGCGGTCAGCGCGTCCATCACACCCTCGACGATGAAGACGTCGCGGCCGTGCGCGATCGATCCGACCGTGTCGACGAATGTTCCTTCGGTGGACGTGTCCTTGCCCACCATGACCTTGGGCCGGCCGCCCGGCTCGATGTAACGCGTCGCGATGGCGGTCACGCGCCCTTCTGCCGATCGCAGGGCGACGCACGGATTGCCGTCCTCGTCGAAGCGAACAGCGCCGGCGCGAACCAGCGGATACGGATCGAGCCCGCGCCGCGTCAGGTACAGCTCGCCCGCATCGCTTCGCGTCGCGAGCTCGAGCCACAGTTCAGCCGCGTTCTGTGCGGCACGCTGCCGGCGGGCGCGATCGATGACGTCTTGCGCCGCCTGTTCTTTGAGGCGCTGCTGGATTCGTGCTTCGATCTCCGGGTTCGTCGCGGCGCCGACGATGCCAGCGACCTCGGCGCAACGCGCGAGCACGCGACGGAAGTCCTTGCGAGTATCGAGTCCCTCGCACGCAGCGACGAGATCGAACAGATCCCCGCTACAGATGCCGCCGGCGGCGCGTTCGCTGCCGTGATGGATCCAGCGGCCCGTCGAGATCTCGATCGCGATGGCTTCGCGCGATGAACGATCGCGACAGCGTGGGCACTCCGAGAGCCGTAGCCACTTGCCGCGCCGTATGCCCTTGAGCGCGTACGTGTCGACGACGCGCTCGACCGCGAGCTCGACGCGGATTTGATCGCGGTCGATCATGTCTTGTCGTCCATGCGGTAGACGCGCCCCCACGCAGCCGGACCGTCAGGTCCGCGCCAATACGGTGCGATCCAGATCGTCTTGTGACCTTCTTTGTTTGCCTGCCTTTTCCAATGGCCACGCACGATGTGCCGCAACGCCAGTTTCTGCACTTCGAAGGAGGCCTTAGAATCGAGCAACCGCTTTGCTGCTAATCGCATCTCCGCTGAGAGCTGCACCTCTGTCTTGAGATAAACGACTGGACCATGTGCGATGCTTGCCCCGACCTCGCCTGTGCGAACACTGGCATTCTTGCGGTCAGCCGCACGAGTCGGGAATGCCGACATCCAGCTGGCGAAATTTCGCACGATTCTGATAGTCATTGCAGCGGCATTGTTGCGATGCGTGACCGATGTCGGCGCTATGCCGCTGATCGTGGCGTAGTTCTCGCCAATCTGTGCATGATCTACGTCCTTCTCGTCGATATCTTCCGAGAAGAACATCGATACAACGCCCGAACGATCACCCGGGCGTTGTATCGACGAGAACACCGCCACCATGGGACGCTCCGTTGGAAGTTTTGCGATCATCATCGCGCCCTCCCATTCGCCCTCTACTGATGAAGGCATAAAGCCCTTAGGCAATTGAAGCAACACTGTGTTGAACGGCAATCTCACTTCGCCGGGCTGTTGCTTCGTGAGAACGAATGAAGCAGCGACACTGTGAGATGGAGAAAATCTCGGCCCTCCATTGCTCAGCCATGTCGCAGCTGCCGTCGCCTGCCATGCGAGCCTCGCGTCTAACGATGAATCACTCGGCAGTCCGTTGGCGTGGCTTCGTTGGATGAACGCTTTCGTCACTCCACCAACATCATTCATGTCGACAACGCCACGGCCATTCACCGCCAATGAGAGGTCATTTGCCAATCTGGCCATCAATGCGAGATCGCGTGTCCATTCCTGAATGCTCATCGGGCTCCTCCGTCGGGAACCAGCACGAGCGCCCCGTGCGTCCCGTGCGATCGCGCGAGCTTCACGCCATCGACCTTGCCCCGCTCGACCCAGTGCACGAGCGAGCTGATCGCGCTGCGCTCGCTCCGGTAGTGGTGCTTTGTCTTCGCGACGGCGGCCTTGAGCGTGATCCCCGGCTCGGATCGGACAATGCTCGCGAGCGCCTCGCACGTGCCGCGGAACGGTGTCCACCGGCCGCCACCGCCCACCGCGCCCGCCTTGCCGTGCGTCTTGTGCTCGGGGCGCAGCGAGCGCGCGAGCGCCACGGGTCGCGTGTTCCAGCGGCGGCTCGCCAAACGCTCGACGACGCGCGGTGGGATCGATGCGCCATGCATCGTCTCGCCCGGCGTGACCTCGAGGAGCCCCATGCCGAGCTCGGCGATGATCGGCAGGACGTCTCGCAGCGCCCGCGTCGCCGGCGCCGCGATCACCACGCGATGTGCGAGCCGGCGCCGCTCGAAAGCCTGCGCAACGAGCGCGAGCGACAGGGACGTCTTGACCTCGACGATCCAGAGCTCGAAGCCGACGCGCGCGACGATGTCCGCGACGCCACCCGAGACCTGAACCTCCTGGTACACGTCGGCGCCGAGCGCTTCGAGCCAGGCGACAACGATGGCCGCGATCGATTGTTCCGATGCCTTCATGCGCTTCACGCGGCACCCCACTGCAAGTCGAGATCGCTCGCGTCGTTCGCGGGCGCGGCGCTGGGCTCCTCGCCGGACCTCCACGCCTCGAGGAGCTTGCTGACCTTCTCGATGTCCGTTCGCGGATCGGGCCACTCCGCCTTCTGCAAGGCGATCATCAGTCGCGTCGCGTCGGCGTACTTCACCTCGCGCGGATCGATGCCGTAGCGCGTGAGCTGCCGCGCCTGACCGAGCGTGCAGAGGCCCTGACGTCGCCGCGCGATGAGCCGCACGATGAGCCGATCGGCCTCGAGGAAGTCGATGCCGTCGGGGAGCTTCTTCACGCCGAGCTTCTCGAGGTCGCGGATCTGCCGATCGCTCGGCTTCTCGCGCGATCGCTCCGGCGCCGGCTGCGTGTCGCGGCCGATGAACGGATCGATGCGCTCGGCGTGGAAACGGATCGACGCGTCGCGCGCGAGCGCATCACGGCGCGCCGCTGCGGCCGCGGTCGCCTCGTCGAGCGCCTCGCCGACGTTCCGTGTACCGCCCTCGAGAAGGCGCTCGAGCTCGGCGCGAACCTCGTCGTCGACCTTCGCGCCGGCGAGACAATCCGCGGGACCGACGAGCGAGTGTTTGCCGACGGATCCGGTCACGTCCAGCACGAGGCAGTCCGTCTTGCCCGGGTGCTTGCGCGTGCCGCGACCGATCGACTGCACGATGCGCGTCAGGCTCTTCGTCGGCCGCGCGTTGACGATGCAGCTCGTGATCGGCGCGTCGAAGCCTTCGGTCAGGACGTCGACGTTCGCGAGGAACTGCACGTCGCCGTACGTGTAGGCGGCGAGCGCCGCCTTGCGCGCGTCCCGATCCATCTCGCCGTGAACGACGAGCGCAGAGCCCGGCTGCGCCTCGTTGAGCAGCTCGGCGAGGGCCTGCGCGTGCGCGACGTCAACGGCGAACAGGATCGTCTTGCGATCGCCCGCCTCGCGCAGCACCGCCTCGACGACGCCGCGCACCGCCCGCGCGCGGTTCATCACCTCGGCGAGCTGCTCCTGGTTCAGGTCGGCGGCACCCTTCGCGCTCACCTCCGACAGGTCGATCGCGTCCACGACGATGCGGCGCGCGGTGATCGGCGCGAGCCATCCATCGGTGATCGCCTTGCGCAGATCGTAGCGGTACGCGACCGACGCGAAGATCTTCGAGAGCGGCTTGTTGTCGAGCCGCCACGGCGAGGCGGTGAGCCCGATGATGCGCGCGGCGACGAGGCGATCGAGGATGCTCGTGTACGTCTTCGCCGGCGCGTGATGCGCCTCGTCGACCACGGCGGTCGCGATCGTCTCGGGCGCGATCGAGTCGAGCCGACCGCGCTGCAGCGAGGCAACGGAAGCGACGACGACCTGCGCGTGTCCCGCGCGGCGCTTGCCCTGCTCGACGCGCGCCTCGACACCGAATCCGGCGAGTTTCTCGACGCACTGATCGAGCAGTTCTTCGCGATGCGCGAGGAAGAGTCCGCGCTTGCCTTTCGCGACAGTGCCCCGAAGGATACTCCCAGCGATCACCATCTTGCCGAGGCCGGTAGCCAGCCACAACAACGCCGAGCGGTCGCCGGCAGCAAGTCTCGCGCGAGCGGCGTCAATCGCTTCGCGCTGGTACGGTCGCTCCTGATAGACGCTCGACATCACGGATCGTCGCCGATCCGTTCGGTTCGCCGAACAACGGTGCCGAGTGCAGAATCACCGCGACGGTGCGGTCGCACCCAGGTGAGACGTCGCTCCTGACGTCCAATGCCGACTGGCTGGTTTCGCCAATGACCACGGACTACGTGCGCGAGTGCGCGCCTGATCTCGGCTTGCGTGCCAGCTTTGACGAGCGTCGCCACTCGATCTCGGAACGCTCGATCGATGACCACGTCGCGCGGCGGGTGGACGGTGTTCACGGTTCTCGCTGCTCCAGGCTTCGTGGTGCGCTTCACGCATTCGCGATGAGCGGTGATGAACGCCACGACGTTCGAGACCATCCTCGTTGCGAGGAGCCACTTCCGCCGGTGCTCAGCCGGAACGTCGCGCTCCTCGGCGACCTTCTCATCCTCTGTGTAGGTCCACTCGGCGACGTCGGTTCTTGACCACAGGCCGACGGCGAGCTTGCCGTTGATCGACGCCACGCAGATCAGCGTGACGGCGTTCTCGTTGCCAGTCGGCAGGAACGCCGACGGGACCTTCACGAGAAATAGTTCGTGAGGAAGATATGCCGGTTCAAGATCGGGTGCGCGAGTTGCGGCGAGCAATGCGGCGAGCGAGTGATCGACGCTGTAGATCTGGCAGCCTGACTTCACCCAATGCTCGGCAAAGATGAAGCTGAGGTTGTATGCACCTCGATCGGCATCTGCGATTTGATCGGCGAAGCGCTCGTACTCCTCGTCGGTTAGGGCACCGAGGCTGCGACCCAGCGATTCGATTTGAGCGATGGTAGTCATGGGGATCCATGCTCCCATCGAACGAGATCGACGGCGGCCTCGATCGCGGCGGACTGGTAGGGGCGAAGCTCGATCATCGACGCCGACGCCCCTTCCGCGACCGTTGCCGCTCCTCAACGAGCAGCGTGCCGAGATCCTCGCTCGCGCCAGACGGCGCGGTCATCTTCAGCTTGAGCAGCCCGCGGACTTCGATCTGACGGATCCGCTCTCGAACGAGATTGGTGACCTTCGCGACTTCCTCGAGCGTGACACCGCCGCGATCAGCCACGTCGAGCGCGCAGCTCTGCTCCATCTCGTACGGCTCGAGATACGGGTAGTTCAGCTTGATCGTCCCCGTGCCAGGGTTGATGTCGAGGTAGAGGTTGTACTTGCACGCGACGAACGGGCACGGCCGCTGCGTGTCTCGACACTCGCCGCGCGTCTTCGGCCGCTCGACGTCGACAGGCGGGTTCTCGAGCGCACCGATGCGGAGCTGCGCCCGCGTCATCTCGTGCTTCGAGAGCGTTCGAGACCGCGGCCGTCCTTGCCGCCCTTCGCGGTAGCGTTTCAGTTCAGCCACGGCACGCCCTCCAGCACCTGCTCGAGGAGCTTCTCGACGGGCACGCCGCGACGCTTCGCTTCAGCGACGAGGCGCTCGTAGACGTCTCTCGGCAGTGCGACTCGGGGGGGGGGCTTACGCATGCGCTACCCGCCCTCCCCGCTGAACGCGCTCTCGCTCTTCGCCGCCTCGATCACCTTCACGCACGCGCGGCACTTCTCCGTTGCGTACTCGCCGCTGCCCTTGCCGTCGTCGACGAGCTCCTCGGTGACCTCGCTCGTCGACCAGCCGCCGACGCACTCGGTGCGATACGATCCGTTTGTGCGAGAACGCTCCGCGTGGAAGCGGTTCGGCGCTTGGCCGTAGCGCGGGCGAATCCAGCGGACGGCCACTACCGCCGTCCTTTCTCGAGCGCGGCGATCTCTGCGAGCTGCTCATCGGACAACTCGGCGAGCGCGATGCGGATGAGGTGCGAGCGGTTGGCTTTCGTCCAACCGGCGGCCTTCAGTTGCTTCACGCGATCATCGAGACGATCGAGATCCTCGTCGTACATCGAGATGCAGATGACGCTGTATCCGTAACCGCGCGCCGTCTTCTGCGACGCGCCCGCACGGCGACTCGTGGCGACCGCGCTCGACGGAGATCGCGCATCGGCGCACGGGGTTGTTTCCGCGCGAGCATCGCTACTCTCGGTCGCCCGAGTCTCTGCACCCTGAGATGTCACGTGCGCGTCGGTGGACTCGAACCACCCCGGGCTGCCCTGCGCGCTGGGAAGCGAATCAGCCCGGAGGCTCGGACGGCAGTCGAGGTGGTTCGACGACGAGGAAGCGAACGTTGCTCGATGCGGCGAGATGCGCGAGCGCCTTGCGACGTTCCTCGACGAGCGCGCGATCGATCAACTTGACCGTCGCGTCGTCGACGGGCTTGCCGCTCGCGTCCCAGCGCCACTCCCAGCCGCGCGGTCCAGCGACGCATTCGGCGATGCGATCGGTCTCGCGGAAGAGCACACGACGAAGCAGCGAAGGAACGACGCGCACGATGCCGTGACGGAGGACCTCGATGTTCATGGGGTCTCCAGTGCTTTGCGGACGAGCTCCTCGCCGAGCGGCATGCCGCGCAGCATTCGCTCGAGACGATCGGCGCGCTCCTTGTCCGTCAGCGTGACGAGCGGGAACACGCCGAGACCGAGCGGCTCGACGAATGCTGCGCCGATGCGTGTGGCGAGCGACGCGTTGACCTTGCCGATGCGCTGCGCGAGCGCCTGCGCGTGCTCGAGCGAGAGCCGGCGGCCGTTGTGGTCGATCGCCTTGCGCAGGTCGGCACGGTCCATCACGCACAGCCCGGCCGCGACGAGCATCCCGCCGATGCCTTCGACGCCGTCGTCGATCATTCGACGAGCGCGACGATTCGCGTCTTCGACGAGCGCTTTGTCGAATGCATCCGCGCTCATGACGCGACCTGTGCCTCACGCTGCCTCGCGACGAGGTAGCGGGTGGTGGCGACGGGGATTTCCCGTCGTGAGATCACCGACGACGATGTCACGAAGCTTTCGCTCGCTTCTTCGGTTCGTCGGGCAGCTCGCCGAAGAAGTCGGCCAGCGTGGTGCCGCATGCCTCGACGATCTTCTCGAGGCGATCGAGCGTCGGCGTCGAGTCGCCGGCTTCCCATTGGTACGCAGCGGCCGTCGATACACCGCATTTGTCGGCGAACACAGCCACCGAGAGACCCGCGTGCTTTCGCCACGCGGTGATGCGCTGTGGAATCTTCACGCACCTAGTATCAAGCATTCCTTGATGCGGGTGTCAAGCGTGACTTGATGCGAATCGTGCAACCTTCCGAAGTCGCGATGGCGAAACGCTCTGCGGCGAAGACAGGCAAGGACGGCAGCGTCCCGCTATTCCATGCGACCACGGCCTACAAGCAATGGATTCGCGAGCAGCTCGAGAAGAGAAAGTGGTCCCTTCCCAGGTTTGCAAGCGAGCTCAAGCGCGCGGGCGCAACGATCTCCGTGCAGGGGATTCACGACGTGCTCGGCCCGAAGGATGAAGTGCCAGAGCCGTCGAACATTTGGTGGATGCCAGCCGCCAACGATGTCCTCGGCATCGCCGCGCCGAACATCTGCAACCCACACGATCCGATGTCTCAACTTCGCGACCAATTCTCGTCGAGGTGGTTGAACCTGACGAAGCGCGAGAGAAACATGGTGCTCACCGCGTTCGGACTTGAGCCCGAGAAGTAGACTCTCGCCTGGCTACCCGACACATACCCGTGCGGGAGTGATCTCGATCTAAGTTTGCGCCTCCACTCAACTCCCGATTTTCTTCCTTATCGTGAGACGCGTAGTTACACGCGACCTCACTGAACGCACTGTCAGGATCGCGCGGTATCCCTCGGTGGTCGGACGTAGCCAGCTCAATTTCGAGCAGACGGCAATCCCCGGCGACAACGGAGGCAGGCTGTGGCGAAGAAGATGATGACGGCACCGCAACGGGCCGGAATGAGGCAGTCGGCCGAGGCGAGCGGCAAGAGGCTACTCGAGGCGGTTGGCGACGACCCAAGGACTCTGATGGCGATGATCGCTCTGATGGACGCTATCGTGTCACGTCGTCCCAAGACTATTTCTCGTCGGAGATCGAAGAAATCGACATAGCGTCATCAAGCACCACTTGACGTATCAAGCGACGCTTGATACAGATAGGACATGCTCTCGACAACGAACGGCGGTCTCCTCTCCCCGTCCCACCTCCTCGCCTCGGCTCCGCTCAGCTGGACCGACCTCGAGCCGACGCGCGGCGGCGTGATCGTCAACGCGACGTGGCGCGCCGGCACGCGCTCGCACGAGTTCCTGCTCACCGCCGACATCGAGATCGACACCGAGACCTTCGAGGTTTGCAAGGTCGTCGGTCCGCAGCCCGACCCGACCACGGCCGAGGAGCTCTGTGCCGATGTGCAGCGCGCGATCGAGAGCGGCGTCGGCGTCAGGTACCGCGACCTCCAGCTGGAGGCGGCGTAGCCATGGCTCACCTCACCGCGCATCAGCGCAGCGAGTTCAACCGTCGCTACGAGAAGCGATTCCCCGGCGGATGCCACTGCTATCGCGGTGGTCTCGCCGGTACCTGCGAGTGCCTCGATCTCGAAGAAGAGGTTCTCGCTGATACCCTGCCGTCGCCGACGGTCGCCGACGTCGAAGCAGCGTTCCTCGATGGTCGCCTCTACATCGAAGTCGACGCTGAGAAGCAGCTCGGCCACAGCGCGCCCTCGGGCAAGCGCTGGGACGACAAGGGCGCGCTCGTTCACGTCATCTCTCGTCCTGCGCACGGCGAGATCCGCGGGTACATACGTATCGACGGCGATCTCCACGTTCGCTATCCCGCTAGCCCTGAGCAGTGGGACGAGCTTGACGAGGTCGTGTCGAAGCGACTCGGCATGCCGGTCGTCGCGAAGGCGGTGCGCTAATGGCGAAGCGAGCAGACCTCGGAGCGTCGCGATTCGTCAAGGTTGAGCGCAGGCTCGCGACGTCCCTGATCGCGGAGGGCTGCTAGATGTCGACGCGCGACCCCTTCTCTCGCATGTCGGACGACCGCGTCATCTCGCGCGGCGGTCCGGTTGAAGTTCCGCAGATCGCCGACGGTGCGATCTTCGGCTTTCAAGTTACGGACGGCGCAGCACGGCGAAATGACGTGCGCGACGAGGTGCGCGTGGATCGCGCGACGGTGCAGCCGACGCCATCGCGGGTAACTGACTCGGAGCATTCCGAGGAGCGCACAGGTCCACACCGGAGCGAAGCTGACGCTGCAGCGTCTGCCGAGCAGGATACGTTGGCCTCGTCGTCTCGGGCGCTACAGCAGGGGCAGGACCTGCCGCCGTCCACTTCTCTCAACTACCCCAACCCCAAGATCGACGCGCTCCTCGCCGGTTCGATCTCGCTCTCGCCGGGCACGTTCACGGAGCGCGACTTCATCGACCTGGCGCTCGCCGCGCTCGATCAGGCCGGCGTGTCCGTGTCGCTGCAGCGCCGCGTGAACGAGCTTGTCGCGGACGAGGTCGAGGACGCCGAGATCCACGTGCAGCCGTGCGGCTTCGGGCTCGACGGTGCGGCGTGTTACGCGTGCGAGCTGAGCGCGAAGGCGGTGCGCTAATGGCAAAACCCCTCGACCCAGTCTCCTCCGCAATCGCCGAGTCGACGAAGCGCTCTCGCGGCGTCGTCACGCCCGACGGCATCGACCTCGGCACCGTCGCTCTAATCATGAATGCGTTGTCCGCGGTCGCTGCGCTGCCGCACGACGGAAACGGCCTGACGCTGTGGTGGGCCGATTACGGTCGGACGGGGGAGTACGCCTTTCGCGCGTGGGTGAAGGCAAACGGCCACAGCTACGAGCTGGACGAGCGCGACGTGAGCCTCTGCATTCAGCGCAAGTCGGATGGCCACAGCTTCGCAACGTGGCGCATCGATCTGCCGAGTCATAGCTGGGACTGCCATCCGCTGCATCCGGATCGCGCGGGCGGTGCCAGGTGACCGCCGCCGAACGCCTCGAGCACAACCGCCTCTACTTCGACCACTGCAAGCGCGCCGGCGACTTCCTCGTCGACAAGCTGCTCTGCATCCGCTCGTTCGCGAATCGCGCGCACGCACGATCTCGCTCGTTCATCTACTTCTCGACAGGAGCTATCAGGTGACCACTCTCTATCTATGGCGCGCATGGAGCGCCAACCGCGAACGCATCTGCGATTCGGGCATCGCGCAAGCCGACTCCGAAGACAAGGCACGCGACATCGCGCGCATGTGCCTCGGCGGACCGCATCGCGAAGACGTGGTCGAGTTTCAGGTCGAAGCCATCCGCCAACGCTTCGTCTACGTCGACTCGCACGATGTCGAGGCGTTGCTTTGCGCACAAGCCGCAGCTCTCGCTATCGCCGAGCTTCCGAGCGCGAAGGTTAACGCCGTGTATCAAGCGAGGGTCGCCGACGCGCTCGAACGCATCAAGCGCATCGCGACGGACTCGATGATGCTGTCTCCTGTCGCGCAGGAAGCGATGGCGCAAGCGGTCGCGAAGGAAATGGAGCGACTGTCGTGATCTCCCGCCGCCGCCTCATCGCTCACATCGCCATCCAGGCCGTCGCGTACGGGCTCGCGTTCGTCGCCATCGCCTACCTGCTCGCCGACGCAATCGGCCTCTTCGTCGAGCACGCACCATACGTCGGCGCAGTGCTCGTCGGGTGGATGCTCGGCGTGCTCACGATCGCCGCGCTCAAGGAGCACGACTACCGACGCCGCACGCGCACGCTCGACGTGATCGGCCACTCGATTCCGGTGCCGCGCGCTGTGCTGCGCGAGCGCATGCCGGCGGGTCCAGCGGTGCCGACGAAGTACAGGCGCTGGCTCAACAGCAAGGGGCACGTTCGGTATCCGTATGTGGAGGGCGAGGAATGAGCAGTTCGATCATCGTCCCGTGGCGCTTCGGCGCTCGTATCGCGCGGCTGTTCTGGCAGCGCGGAATCGCGGCACGTCGCCGCTTCGGAAGTGGAGGCGAGTCGTGAGCCAGCTCTACACCGCATCGCGACTGCGCGTCTTCCGCGAGTGCCCGCGCAAACATCGCTTCCGCTACGAGCTCGGCATTCAGACTCCGAGCACGCCAGCGATGGCGTTCGGAACGCACGCGCACAAGGCGCTCGAAGCTTGGTACATCGCGTGGCACTCGAACCCGAATCGCGTCCGTGTGGTTGACGGCATCGAGATCGATGAGCGGCTCGAAGATGCAATGCTCGCGGTCGATCACGCAGACGTCGACGAGGTCGACCGCGTTCGACTTCGCACGATCATCGTGGCCTACCACACGCGCTGGTCAAACGAAGACTGGGAAGTGCTCGCGGTCGAGGCACAGTTTCGCTACTTCCTCGGTGACGTCGAGATCGGCGGCAAGATCGACGCGCTCATCCGCGACCGCGCCACGGGCCGCGTGTACGTCGTGGAGCACAAGACGTCGACGGCCGACACGAGCCCCGGTTCGCTCTATTGGGACCGCCTGGCCATCGACACACAGGTCTCGATCTATGTCGACGGTGCTTCGTTCGGCCTCGACTACGAGATCAGTGGCTGCGTCTACGACGTACTCAAGCGGCCACAGCACGAGCCGAAGCTCGCAACGCCAGAGGAGTCGCGGAAGTACACACTCGGCAAGGGCTGCAAGAAGTGCGGTGGTTCCGCTGGCGGCAAGCAAGGCGTCGTCCGCGGCAAAGGCACCATCACGATCACGTTCGTCACCACAGAGACCGTCGAGTGCGACGAATGCGACGGCACCGGCTGGAAGAAAGACGCCGATGGCCACCCGCAGGAACCGCGGCTCCACTCGAATCAGCGCGCCAGCGACGAGACGCTCGACGAGTTCGAGGAGCGGCTGACCAACGAGGTCGCCGATCGCATCGACGACTTCCTCGCTCGCTCCGTCGTCGTGCGACTCGACGACGAACTGCCGCGCATGCGCCAAGACCTGCTCGACACGATCGCAGCGATGCAGGCGCTCGAAGCGGCCGATGTCGCGCCGCCGAACCATGACGCGTGCGTGCGTGGCCGCGAGGCGTGCGCGTTCTTCGCGGCGTGTGCAGGCCGCGCTGACATCGACGACGAACACCTGTTTCCGCGTGGCGCAGCTCATCCCGAGCTCGCCGCTGAATCAGCCACCTCGCAAGAGGCGGCGTAAACCGGCCTTCGGGCCACGAGGAGCCATAAGCATGGCGACACCCACTCCGAGCAAGCATCCCGCTTCGACGCCACCAGCGCCGAACGGGACCGGACCGCGACCGGCAGCCGCGGCAACAACTCCCCGTGCGCCGACGCCGAACAAGGCGCCGCCACAGGAAGCGAAGAGGCCAGCGAGCAAGCTCGGGCAGGTGAAGCGCGGGAAGCTCGCGCTGCCGCCACGCGTGCTCGTGTACGGCCCCGAGGGCGTCGGCAAGTCGTCGCTCGCTGCGGACGCTGGCGCGCTGTTTGGCGACATTGAAGGCGGCTCCGGCGAGCTCGACGTGGCGCGCTACCCGTTCAACCCGGGCGAGGCGGACGAGTTCAAGCCGCGCAGCTACGACCAGCTGAACGACATGGTTGACGACCTGATCGCCAACCCCGGTCACGGCTTCACGGCGGTCGCGCTCGACACCGCTGACGCGCTCGAGGCGCTGATCCACCAGCACTTGATGAAGAAGCACAAGTGCGACTCGATCGAGAAGGTCGGCGGTGGCTTCGGCAAGGGCTATCGCGCTGCCGTCGAGGAGCTTCGACGCTTCCTCGCCAAGCTCGACCTCGTGCGTGCGCAAGGAGTGGCGATCATCCTCATCGCGCACTCAGTCACCTCGACGTTCAAGAACCCCGAGGGCCCCGACTACGACCGCTTCCAGCTCAAGGTGTACGACGGCAAGCAAGCGTCGTTCGCGGGCCAGCTCAAGGAGTGGTGCGAGATCGTCGCCTTCGTTCGCTTCGAAGGAGGAGCCAAGAAGGACGAGGACGAGAAGCGCGCTCGCGGCTGGTCAACCGGCCGGCGCATCGTACAGCTCGCTCGTGAAGCAGCATGGGACGCCAAGTGGCGCCTCACCGTGCCGATGGAGATGGAGTTCGAGCTCGACGCCGCGCATCCGTGGGCGCCGTTCGCGGACGCCATCGAGCGCGCTCGTCTCGCCTCGTCGCTCGCTCCGTCGATCGTCGATCAGATCATGACCGAGCTGAACCGCATCGCCGTCGAGGAGTTCGCGATCGTGATGCCCGATGGCGCCAAGCCGACGACGCGCACCCGCATCGTCGCGATGCTCGAAACCGAACCGCAGTCGACGCTCGCTCGCGTGCTCGACGGCCTCACCAAGACTCCCACTCCCAGCAAGGAAGCCTGAGCCATGTCTCTCCCTCTCGAAAAAGCAACGTACCGCGCCCGCGCCATCGCCACTGCGCTCGACCGCTCGAGCCAGAAGAACACGAAGTTCGTCGCCGTCGACTTCGAGATCGTCGACGACGAGCACTACAACGGCGAGCACCCCCAAGCCTGGAAGGGCTTCTTCACCGAGAAGACGACGGATCGCACCGTCGAGTCCCTGCAGCACATGGGCTACGAGGGCGACAACCTCGAAGACTTCGCGAGCCTCGACCGCGCCGGCTGTGCGAAGCTGCTGCCGAACGTCGTCGAGATCGTCTGCGAGCCCGAGTACTTCACCGGCGACGACGGCAACGAACGCGCCGTCGTGAAGGTGCAGTGGGTCAACCGCGTCGGAGGCGGTCGCTTCAAGGCGGCAAACCCGCTCGAAGGCGGCGAGCTCAAGGCGTTCGCGGCCGAGATGAAATCGGTGTTCCGCAACTCGCGCGGCCCAAAGAAGTCGAACGGTGCTGGTCCGTACGCCTCGAATCCGAACGCTGCGTCTCGCGCGGCGACTGCGCATCCGAACGCACCGCACGACTTCGGAGATCCGTTCGCCAAGAAGGACGACTCGGACATCCCTTTTTGATCTGACATGAGCGCACCTGACATCACTCCTCCTGTTCCTGACACGGCTACTTGCTCGCACTGCGAGGCAAGCAAGCCGACGACGGAGTTCTATCCGCGCACGAGGAAGTGCAAGGAGTGCACGAAGGCGGCGGTGCGAGCGAACTATCGACGCAACCACGATCATTACGTGGCGTATGAGAAGGAGCGATTTAGGCGGCCGAACAGGCGTGCCGACGCGAAGCGGCACCTCAAGGCGATCCGCGAGCGACACCCGGACAAGTATCGCGCTCGAAACGCAGTCAACAACGCTCTCCGAGACGGTCGCCTGATTCGTCAGCCGTGCGAACGGTGCGGATCAAACGACAGAGTGCACGGGCATCACGACGACTATTCGAAGCCGCTCGATGGCTGTGCAAGGACTGTCACTGGCAGCATCACAAAGCGCTGAAGGAGGGCGCCGGCTAGCACTTTGCCACCTCGCGCGTGTCGAGCAAGCCCACGCGAGGCACGGTCGTCAGGTCCGCGACCGAGCTCGTCGCCGAGAGGCAGCGAGCGGCTACCAGGACCGCTATGCGCTGGAGTGGGCAGGCCGTTCGATTCGGCACCAGCGCGCGAAGGAGATACGGATGAGCGAATCCAAGTGGAAAGAGTTCAGCGCAGCGACGCGCATGTGGGGCGTGTTCGATGTCGAGCAGCCGTACGAAGCAACGCCGCGCGCGCTGTTCATGAACAGGGCCGACGCCGATTCGTTCATCACGTGGGCGAAGGCTGACGCGACCGCGAATCCCGACGACACGTACCACAACAACGCCGAGCACTATCAGGTGCTGCCCATCGCGGGCGTCAGCGGCTTCTACTTCAACTCGTACGACGAGCCTGATTGGCGCGAGGCGCCGGAGAGATTTCACGTATGAGCCGCCCTGCCATCGACATCACCGGCCGCATCTACGGACGCCTGTTCGTCGTCGGCCGCGCTCCAGGCCGCGGGCGTGACGGCTCCACGCTCTGGCTGTGCAAGTGCACGTGCGGCGCCGAGGTGACGGTCATCCGCTGCAACCTTCCACGTACGCGGTCGTGCGGCTGCTACAAGCGCGAGGTCGCGCGGTCGCTGATGAGCGAGCGCCAGATGAGCGTTCGCGGACTGCTGGATCGCGTGACGCGTCTCGAGCGAATCGTCGAGGAGCAAGGGCTGCGCCTTCGCGAGCTGGCAGCGCTGATCGAAGCGTCCGCAGTTCGGAGGGCAGCGTGAGCATGACGAGACAAGAGGCGGCGATCGTCGCGCTCGCATGCCAGCTCGCCAAGGCGACGCGCGCGAACAACGTGGCCGCGGTGCATCAGACGAGCGCGTACCTCGTCTCGGTGGCCGAGACGTATCCGGCCGAGAAGCTCGCGAAGCTCGAGGCGATGTTCCTGCCTGCGGCGCCGGAGTCGGTAGAGGCGAAGGAGAGCGGCAATGGCTAGTCCGAACGACATCCAGATGGCGCAGATCAAGGCGACAATGAAGCGGCTCGCCGACGCGGTCGACAACGTCGAGCACGCCGTCGCGATGACCGCGATCGAGTGCCTCGTGGTCGCAGCGATGGCGAACATCGGTGCTGACGATGAACTCGTCGAGGGCTTCTTCGACGGCGTGCGTCGCGGCGTGAAGAGGTTCCGCGCGGAGAAGGAGCCCGCCCATGGGTGACAAGACCGGCATCTCGTGGACCGAAACGACATGGAACCCGATCCGCGGTTGTCGCCGGACAGCGCCGGCGGGATCGAAGCAAAGCGGATGCGGCGACGCGAGCGGCGGTGGCTGCTACGCGGAGCAGCAAGCTGCGCGCTTCTGTGGCCCAGGCCAGGCATACGAAGGCCTCATCACTCTGACGAAGAACGGGCCGCGATGGTCGGGAAAAACTCGATTCGTCAGCGAGCACCTGCGGGATCCGCTTCGATGGAGGAGGCCGCGTCGGATCTTCACCGACTCGATGTCGGACCTCTTCTATGAGGGGATCGAGACGTGGATGGTCGATCAGGTCGTGGCGGTGATGATCATCTCGTGCCTCGCCGAGGATCGCGGCGGTCACACCTTCCAGACCTTGACGAAGCGCGCCGCGCGGATGCGCGCGTACTTCACAGATCCGGACACGCAATGTCGTGTCGCGCGCGCAGCAGCGCAGATGCTCGAGGACGGAGACGGCTGGTTCGATCTCATCGCATTTCGCAAAGAAGGCCTCGTTCACCCGAACATGTGGTGGGGAGTCAGCGTCGAGAATCAGGCGGCTGCCGTCGAGCGCATTCCCGAGCTGCTCGCGACGCCTGCACAGGTTCGATTCCTCTCGTGCGAGCCGTTACTCGGCCCGGTCGACTTCGCCGCGGCAAGCCCGAACGCACGACCGCTCGTCGAGGACCTCGACTGGGTGATCGCCGGCTGTGAGAGCGGCCTGCGATCTCGCGAGTGCCATGTCGACTGGCTCCGATCGTTGCGCGATCAGTGCGCGGTCGCTCACGTCCCCTTCTTCCTGAAGCAAGCCGAGGAGAGTACGGACTGCGGCGCCGATCGCCAGCTGGATATCGGCGACGACGATTCGATCGCGTTCGACGACGGCTCGAAGCTGAAGCGTCGGCGGCCGGGCGGCAACCATGTGATCGAGCTGCCCTACCTCGACGGCGTGCAGCACGCCGCGTTCCCAGAGGTCTCTCCATGACCTGGTTCCGCATCGGTTTCGACGACGCGATCGCGCACGCGGTCCACGAATCGCTCCGCGAGCAGCTCGTCGACGACATGGTTCGCCGCGGGCATCCCGTGAAGGACTTCGTGAAGAGCTACGGCGAGGCACACGCCGCCGCGCTCGGCACCAATCCGAAGCCGATCACGTCCTGGGCGTTCGACCTCGGTGGCTCGGTCTACCTCAATGCACCGACCGAGACGCTGGTTGTCGACGAGCTTGACATCGCGATCGACTGCGATCACCTGCCGTACGTGTTGCGCGACCTGCAGCGGGCCAAGCTGCGCACGTTCGCCGACGGCACCGAGTACTACAAGGCGAAGTTCTGGGTGCACGCGACGGTTCTCTCGCGGCCGCAGATGAAGCACCTGATCGTCGCGATCGCGGCGATCGAGCCGCGCGCGATCTCGCGCGCGAAGGCGTTCGAGGCATCGCTCCGACGCGAGCGTGCACAGGGAGGACTGGCATGACGATCGACCACGAAGCGCTGCGACGACTCGCAGACGCTACGACCCATCCCGAGCCGTGGACGGCGCGAGAGAACCCGGACGGCACCTGGACGATCGTCGATCGCGACGGCATGTGGATCGCCGAGGTTGGCGCGGCCGAGGCGGATGCGAAGTTCATTGCCGCGGCAACGCCGGCGAGGGTGATCGCCCTGCTCGACGAGGTTAAAGGTCGTCGTTTCGATCCGAACCTCGTCGCACTGCTAACGGACGCACGCGCCGAAGTTGATCGCCTCACCGCGCTGATCAACACGCCGCGCACGGACGACTTCTTCGAGGCCGTGCGCATCGAAGCCGCGCATCAGATCGAACGCTGGGGCGTCGAGCACGACGCCGGCAAGCGGCCGGAGGACTGGATCGCGCTGTTCATCTACCTGCTCGGGAAGGCGACGAAGGCCCACTACAACGGTGATCGACCGAAGCTCGAGCACCACGTCATCACGGCGGCCGCGGTCGCGCTGAACTGGCACCGGAACATGACGGGCGTCTCGACCGCAATGCGGCCGGGCGTTGCCGAACGATGGGCCGCCTGCGAAGAGCCCGCGGCGTCCGACGATGTTCCAGCGTGCGGCTGGACCGGCGAGGTGTCGCAGCTCGTCCGTCGCGAGAACGAGAACGGCGTCACGCGATGTCCGAAGTGCGGATCGTGCGCGATCCGCGAAGACATCGATCGCGGCGCCGAGCTCGCGATGCGCACGCGCGTACTCGACGCGCTTCGTCGAAGTCCGCGCTCCCTGCGCGAGCTCGAGACGTTCGTCCGCGGTACGCGCGCCGCGGTGCGGAGCACGGTGTCGCGGTTGATCCTCGAAGGCTTCGCCTCGATGGGGCCCAGGGTCTCCAACGGAACACGCGGCATCGAGCTCACCGAAGCCGGGCGCGCGGCAGCGAACGCGGAGCGCGCTCTGTGAAACTTCGTCCGCAACGCTCCCAGCTCTCGTTCCTGCCCGAGCGCGGCGCGCGGCCGACGCGTCGCTCCGGCAAGGCTCGCGTCGACGTCGATCTCTTCGCTGGCGGTGGCGGTGCAGGCGAGGGCAAACGGCGAGCGATGGGCAAGTCCGCCGACGTCGCGGTCAACCACTGGCCCGCCGCGATCTCGATGTACACGGCGAACCACGAGACGACCCGCGTGATGATCGAGGACGTTCGCGACGTCCAGCCGCTCGAGGCGACGCTCGGTCTGCTCGTCCGCTACCTGTGGGCGTCGCCGACCTGCGCGTTCTTCTCGCGCGCGAGCGGCAAGCGGCTCTCGCCCGAGGCCGTGAAGATCCGCGCGCTCGCCGATGTGCTGATCCCGTGGCTTCGCTGGACGATGCCCGAGATCGCGATCGTCGAGAACGTCGTCGAGTTCCTCAACTGGGGCCCGGTCCACGACAAGCATCACAAGCGATGCCCGGGCAAGCGCGACGAGAGCGGCGACGGCTGCTCGAAGCGGTGCAAGTACGGACGCCCGATCGCGAAGCTGAAGGGCACCCTGTTCGCCGCGTGGCGCGCGGAGGTCGAGGCGCTCGGCTACAGCTTCGAGTATCGCGTCCTGAAGGCATGGGAGTACGGCGCTCCGACGACGCGCGAGCGTGTCTACATCGTCATGTGCGCGAATGGCCGCGCGTTCGAATGGCCCGAACCGACGCACGTCCGACCCGAGCTCGTCGACGCGACCGAGAAAAAGCCGTGGCGCACCGCCGCGGAGATCATCGACTGGTCGATCCCGTGCCCGAGCATCTTCGACCGGAAGAAGCCTCACGTGCCCGCGACGCGTCGTCGCGTCGCAAAGGGCATGCGTCGCTTCGTCCTCGAGACGATGTCGCCTTTCATCTTGCCCGTGAAGTCCTGGGGCGGCGGCGGCAACGAGCCGCGATCGATCGATGAACCGATGCGGACCGTCAGCACCTCGAAGCGCGGCGAATTCGCGGTCGCGAAGCCCTTCCTGATGCACCTGACCCACGGCGATCGGCACGCGCCGCACGACATCGAGGAGCCGGTGCCGACCGTCACCGCTGCGAACCGCGGCGAGCAGGCGATCGCGGTCCCGTTCCTGGTTCATCGCGGCAACGGAGAGCGGCCCGGGCAAGAGCCGCGGGTGTACGACCCACGCGCGCCGCACCCGACCGTGGTCGCCGGCGGGATCAAGGCGCAACCCTGCGTCGCGTTTCTCGCGAAGGCGTACACCGAGCGGCGCGAGGACGAGGTGCAGGCGAGCTCGGTCGATCTGCCGATCGGCACCGTGACGGCGCAGGACCACCATCACCTCGTCGCTGCGAGCCTCGTGAAGTTCTACGGGACATCGACCGGCCACACGGCCGACGAGCCTGTGCACACGATCACCGCGAACAATCGCGGCGGTGGTCATGTCGGCATCGTCGCTGCTTCACTCCTTCGTTACAACGGTGAGCGCGAAGGCGAGGCGCGCGGCCAGCGTCCCGACGTTCCGGTCTCGACGATCGACACGGCTCGTCGGCTCGCGCTGGTGAAGTACGACTGCGCCGCCGAGTGGAACGACATCATCGCGGCGAAAGCGCGGCGCGTGTATCGCTTCCTCGTCGAGGAAGGCGTCGACGGTCCGTGGCTGGATCACGCGCACCAGCTCGTGCAGCTGCCGGCGTGCCCGGAAATCGTCATCTACGACATCGGCATGCGGATGCTCGAGGCCCGCGAGCTCTTCCGCGCGCAAGGCTTTAGCGATTCGTATGTGCTGCACGTGATCGGTCCGAAGGGCAAGCCGCTGACGAAGACCGAGCTCGTGCGGCTCGCGGGCAACAGCGTGTGCCCCGACGTCGCCGAGGCGCTCTGGCGCGCAGCGATGCGGATGCACGAGCCGAGACGACGGAGGGCCGGGTGATCACCTCCAGCGCCCAGCGCCACACCGAGCGCCGCATCTCGTATCGAGTAGTCGGCGAGCGGATCCGCCCGTCGGAGTACGACGTCGCGATCGGCGCGCCACTCGAGGCGAAGTCGTTCGTCGTGCGGCACCACTACGCGGGCACGTGCGGACCGACCGCGCACCCGATCCATCTCTACCGGCGCGGCGAGCTCGTCGGCGTAGCCTGCTACGGTCCGCTCGCCTCCACCGCCGCGCATCGCGCCGTGTTCCCGACGCTCGATCAGCGACAGGGCGTGACCCTCTCGCGCTTCGTCCTGCTCGACGAGGTGCCGCACGACGGAGAGAGCTGGTTCATCGCGCGTTGCCACGAGCTGCTCCGCTCGCGAGGTGTCGTCGGAGTCGAGACGTGCGCGGATCCAATCCAGGGCCACGTCGGCACGATCTATCAAGCGACGAACGCGCGGCACGTCGGACGCACGGGACGCCGTACGGTGCGCGTGTTCGCCGACGGCGAGGTTTTCAGCGCGCGGGCCGCGTCGAAGATCCGCAGCGGTGAACGGGGCCGTGCGTACTCGATCGCGCAGCTCGTCCGCCGCGGCGCACCCCGCCCCGTGGACGGCGAGGATCTCGCGCGATGGCTCGCGGTGTGGCTTCCCGAGCTGACGACGACGCGCCGTCACCCGGGCTGCTTTCGCTACCTGTGGTGCCTCAATCGTCGTCGGCGCCGCGAGGTGCTGCGGTTCGAGGCGCTGGCGTATCCAAAGCTGGAGGGCTCTCGATGAAGGCGCTCTCGATCATGCAGCCCTGGGCCTCGCTGATCGTAGGAGGTCGACGAGCCGCTGGCGTAAAACGGACCGAGAACCGCGGGCGATCGATGGCGGGATTCGCGCGATCGCTCGTCGGGCAGCGCATCGCGATCCACGCCTCGAAGAAGCGCGACATGGAAGCGTTCCGCGACATCATCGACGGCACGTTCGGATTCGGACTGAAGCGCGACGAGATTCCGTACACCGCGATCGCCGAGTTCCCGACCGGCGCGATCGTCGGCGCCGCAACCCTCGGCCGCGTGTTCGGGCCCGGCGATGAGCTGACCGAGGAGGAGGCGCGCTTCTACGTCGGCAATGACCTGCTCAGCGACGGGGAGACGTTCGGGCTGCGCTTCGACGATGCGCAGTGGTGCACGCCGATCGAAGGCGTGAAGGGCGCGCTCGGGTTCTGGACGGTCAGCGACCAGCACGTCGCGCTCCTGATGGGCCGGCTCGCGAGGAGGACACCGTGATCTCCTGCCCGCACTGCAACGGCGCCGGCCGCATCCACATCGAGGCGTACTCGCCAGCGCTTGCCGATGTCCTGCTCCACGTCACCAGCACGTGGCAGTCGACCGCGACGATCAATAGCGCCGTCGACGATCGGATCAAGCCGACGGCGTTCGTGAACCGGCTGCAAGCGCTCGCGCGGCTCGGGCTCGTCGAGAGCCGGCTCGATCCGACGAATGCGCGCCGGCGCGAATGGAGGCGGAAGTGATGAAGCTCGTCGCCATCGACTTCGAGACCGCCACCGTCGAGCTGCAATGCTCGGACTGCTACGGAAGCGGCTACTGCCAAACGCCCGACGCGGACTGGTGCGAGGACTGCGGCGGGACCGGATCGGTCAGCGTGTACCTCGGCACGCTGATCGCTAACCTCGCCGTCGCAGGCGCGCTGTGCTGGTCGCATCGCCTCGGCCTCAACGCGATGATTCCGGCACACCGAGCAGCGCTTCGCTCGTGGGGGCCGAACACCCGCGGCGAGTACGCGCCGACGTGGAGCAAGCCATGACCACCGCCGCGCCCTCCCTCGCGTTCTGCGCGTTCTGCAACGTCGTCGTGGTCACCGACGCGGACAAGGTTCACTTCGCGACCGAGCGCTACACCTCGCGTATCTGCCCGTCGTGCGTCGAAGGCGAGCGCACCGGCTTCGCGGGTCCGCAACACAAGGGCACGCCGTGCGGCAACTGCGGAACGAGCCTCGACGAGCAGCGCCGGCTCGAAGCGTATGTCACGACCGGCAACCCGAGCGTCGGCTGGGAAGAGGACGAGTGGGTCACGTGCCGTAACTGCCGCGCGACGAACCGCGTGCGGTTCTGCAACGCGCACGAGGACGACATCTGTGATCCGGTCGTCGTGCAGTGGTCGCCGGCGAGCGCGGCCGACGAGGCGGTGCACTGATGCGGGGACTCGTCACGCGTTGGTCCGAATTCGTCTGGCCCGCCTGGGTCCCAGCCGACCTCCGCGCTCGCATCGAGTCGTGCTGGAAGCCCGACGATCGGTACGCCGCGATCGGCGGCAAGACGGAGGTCGACGGCTGGTTGATGAACCAGCGGAACAACGGAGCGCCCGATCTCGGCACGCGCGTCGCGGCACGCCGCGTGTTCGACCGCACGATGGTGTTCGGTCGCTACGTCCACGGCCAGAACAACCTCGGCTACGTCGTCACGGACGCGGGCGTCGCGGAGTTCGTCGGCTCCGACGGGGCGAAAGAGTACACGCCGATCGTCGAGGACTGGATGCCATGAGCGTCTACGTCGACAACGCCGCGATCCTGTTCCGCGGGATGCGCATGAGTCACATGATCGCGGACAGCCTCGACGAGCTGCACGCTATGGCTGACCGACTCGGGCTACAGCGCGCGTGGTTCCAGGCCGCGCCGCCGGCGAGCTTCCCCCACTACGACGTGTCGAAGACGAAGCGCGCGCGAGCGATCGAGCTCGGGGCGATCGAGTGCGACCGGGCGGCGTTCGTCGGCCACATGCGGCGACTTCGTCCGGTGTTCGGCGTGTACAAGCTGGGCAACCCCGCGCCGGGGAGTAAGCGGTGAACCCGCACGGAGGCAACGACACACGCGCGCCGTGGGCATCGCCTCATCGCGTGCACTCCAGCGACGGTGCTCCCCGCGCGCTGCACGGCGACGTGTTCGTGTTCCAGCAGCTGGTGATCGTCGTGTTCGACGACGGTCGCATCGAGCTCGCGATCGTCATGCGAGGTCGCTCATGACCCGCCGGCAGCGCATCGCCCGGCTCGAGCGCGCCCGCATCCGCGTGCACGACGGCATCACGAACGCGTATTGGACGTTCACGCGCACCGCGCGCGGGAAGCCGCCGGCGATGACCGTGCCGCACCTGGACGCCGAACGGCGGCGCATCGACGGCGAGCTCGCGGAGCTGCGGCGAAGGAGTGGGCGGTGATCGATCCAACTGTCAGCGCGCACTACGTCGGCGACTGCCGCGAGCTGCTTCATCAGCTGCCGGACGGGTGCGTGCAGACCATCGTCACGTCTACCCCGTATTGGGGGCTGCGATCCTACTTCGGCGACGGCGATCCGCGACGCACCCGCGAGATCGGGAACGAACCTTCGCCGAAGAAGTTCGTCGAGAACCTTGTCGCCGTCTTCTCGGAGGCGCGCAGGGTACTCCGCGATGACGGAACGATGTGGCTGAACCTTGGAGACACGTACGTCGTAAATCCAAGGGGTCCGAACGGTGCGTCGAGCTCGACGCTCACAGGCACGCCGGATTCGGAGCGGCGACGCAAGAGGTGGCAAGCCGCCGGCGGCACCGATGATCCCAAGTTCGACAAGGAGCGACAGCGCGCGGTTCGTGCGTGTGGGCTCAAGATAAAAGACCTAGTCGGCATTCCGTGGCGCGTTGCTCTGGCGCTGCAGGACGATGGCTGGTGGCTGCGCGACGACATCATTTGGCACAAGCCCAACCCGATGCCATCGCCGATCGAGGACCGAACGACCAAGGCGCACGAGTACGTCTTCCTGCTCACAAAGAGCGCGTCGTACTTCTACGACGCGGCCGCGATCGCTGAACCCGCTGTCGAAGCTGGTCGAATTGTTCCGCTTGGAGCGAAGTCCTTCAACAAGCGCCAACTCAAAGGCCAAGGCGAAGACAGGCCGAACTATCACGGCGACGAGTACCTCGTTCCGCCGACGCGCAACGCTCGATCGGTTTGGACGATCGCGACGCAGCCATACGACGGAGCGCACTTCGCGACGATGCCGCCGCGCCTCGCTGAGCGCTGCATCCTCGCCGGCTCGCGCCCTAGCGACGTCGTGCTCGATCCATTCTTCGGCTCGGGAACCACCGGCGCCGTCGCAGAGAAGCATGGTCGACGCTGGATCGGCTTTGACCTGGGCTACGAGCAGCTCGCGAAGGAGCGCACCGCGCAGCGCTCGCTGCCGATCGGAGGCACGCGGTGATCGACCTCGAGAAGCTGATCGCCGACGCGGTCGCGCGCGAGCTCGACCGCCGCGGCATCACCGCGAAGCCCGCGAACGACGCCGAGGCGATCACCGTCGCCGCGTACGCGCAGCGCTTCTCGATCAGCGAGCGCACGGTGCGCGACGCGATCCGCGACGGCCGCCTCGAGCATGTTCGCATCGGTCGTGCCGTCCGCATCCCTTCCAAAGCCCG
Organism: uncultured Kofleriaceae bacterium; assembly: GCA_964617845.1. Lineage (GTDB taxonomy): Bacteria > Myxococcota_A > Polyangia > Haliangiales > Haliangiaceae > JABFXX01. Next base: position 67,235 of record CAZUAR010000045.1, read on the forward strand.
CATCACCGAGCGCGTCGACGCCGAGACTTCGCGCGCCCGGCTCGTCCTCCTCGGCGGAAAGCGGTGATATCGTGGTCCGAGTGACGTCGATCCTTCCGCGCGGTCGTCGGCTGTACGCCAAGCTGAAGGACCTCGACGGCGAATGGCAGCGCATTCGAACACCGTTCCAAGTCGGTCAGGAAGCAGAGGCTGCGGCATGGGCGCAGGATCGCCAGGGTGAGGTCGACGCCGAGCTCGCGCGCCGCGAGCGCTTCGGCGGTGGACCACTGACCGTACGCGCGTTCGCGGCGAAGTGGCTTGACGCTCGGAAGACGAAGACCGTGCGGGACGACCGCAACCGCATCGAGAAGCACGTCCTGCCGCGCATCGGCCACATGCTCCTCGCCGACGTTCGTCCGCGGCACATGCGCGACCTCGTGATGGAGCTCCGCGCCGATCCGAGCCTCGCGCCGAAGACGATCCGCGAGATCGCATCGATCACCGGGACGATGTTCAAGAGCGCCGTCATCGAAGAGTTCATCCCGTCGAACCCCGCCATCTTCGAGCGCGGTGTGCTGCCGAAGAAGCAGGACAAGGATCCGGCGTGGCGGGCGCAGGCCATCTTCACGCGCGAGGAGATCGAGCAGATTATCAGCGACGAGCGCATCCCCGAAGATCGGCGCGTGATCTACGCGCTGAAGTTCTTCTGCGGCCGACACACCGAGGTCCTCAAGTCGACGTGGTCACGCTACGACGCGACGACAAAGCCGCTCGGAACGATCCACGTGGTCGAGACCAAGAGCGGCATCGCGCGCGCTGTCCCGGTGCATCCCACGCTCGCGAAGATCCTCGCCGCGTGGAAGCTCGGCGGCTGGGAGCGCACGTACGGCAAGGCGCCGAAGAGCGGCGACCTGATCGTTCGCACGCGTCGCGCCGGCAACGTCTACGCGGCCGCGGACACTCAGGTGCGCTTCGTGGAGGACCTCGCGAAGCTCGAGCTGCGGACGAAGGCGTCGACGCGGAATCGACGCGGGCACGATCTCCGCCGCACGTTGATCACACTCTCGCGCGCAGACGGCGCGATCGACTCGCTGCTCCGCTGGGTCACGCATGGACCAAAGCCCGGCGAGATCCTCGACGTCTACTCCACGCCACCATGGGAGGCGCTGTGCAACGAGGTTGCGAAGCTGCGCGTGCAGCTACTCGAGGGGAAGCTCGTCGAGCTTCACGGGATCCATGGTCCAAGCTTGGTCCAAGGCTCGGAAGGTACTGATGCTGCGAACGAAAATGAGCGACCCCGACGGGATTCGAACCCGTG
>CAZUAR010000046.1:0-65642 GCA_964617845.1 uncultured Kofleriaceae bacterium
GGTCGTGAGAGCACGACGCCCGCGGTCGCAGCGTCCGCGAGGAGCTCGAGCAGAAGCTCGAGAGGCGGGAGAGGTGTCGCCAAACCACGCGGGACTTGCCGTAGCGCGCGCCGCCGACGAACCCGTCCACCTCAGCGACCGAGCAGACCGGCTCGATTCGGCAGAGCATTGTTCGAAGGAGCTCCAGCATGCCCGATGACTCCTCCGTCCCGCCGTGGAGTGCATTCCGCGAATCGGCAGATGTGCGGTGCTCTAACGACGTGCGATTCGCTGCCAATGCGAGCGTCGACCGCGACGGAGCTCGACGCGCGAACGTGCGTGATCGCGATGTCCGATCGTGTCGTGTAGGTGTAGCGCGAGCGCGTGGTGTGCAACGCGTTGCACGAAGGAAACGTGCCGGCGCGCGTACATCGCTCGCGCGTAGACTAGAGTCCGCGCATGCGCAGGCTCGCACTTCTCGCGTTGGTCGCCGTCATCTCGGGCTGTGGTGATGATCCGGGAAATCCACTGCGCGTGGAGCTCGACACCGGTGTCGTCATCGGTCTCGACAAGGAAGGCGTTCGCGAGTTCCTTCGCATTCCGTACGCGGCGGCGCCGGTGGGCGAGCTGCGGTTCAAGCCACCGCAGCCGCCGGAGCCGTGGGACGAGGAGCGCGAGCTGATCACGCCGGGCGATCCGTGTCCGCAGGGCGTGTCGTTCGCGGGCGGCGGCGTCGAGGACTGCCTGTTCGTCAACGTCTGGGTGCCGAAGGATCCGCGCTCGTCCGGGAAGCTGCCCGTGATGGTGTGGCTGCACGGCGGCGCGTTCATCTTTGGCAGCGGCAGCGACGCGTACTACTCGGGCGCGAACCTCGCCGCGGCGCAGGGCGTGATCGTCGTGAACATGAGCTACCGCCTCGGTGCGTTCGGCTTCCTCGCACATCCGGCGTTCGCATCGGAGGACCCCGCGTATCCGTCGTCGGGAAACTGGGGCATCGACGATCAGTTCGCGGCGCTCGAGTGGGTGCAGCGCAACATCGAAGCGTTCGGCGGCGACAGGACGAAGGTCACGCTGTTCGGCGAGTCGGCCGGTGGCTACAGCGCGTGCGTGCACTACGTGTCGCCGCGCACCGAGGGCTTGTTCCGCGCCGCGATCAGCGAGAGCGGTCTGTGCACGACGAGCGTGCTCGAGCTGTCGCGCGCCGAAGCGGAGACAGCGGCGATCGGCGTCGCGGATGCGCTCGGCTGCACGGGCGCAGACGTCGCCGCGTGCTTGCGCGGCAAGACCGTGCAGGAGTTCATCGACGCGACGAACCCGATCGAGATGGGCGCTCCTCCGGGTGGACCGTTCTACCAAGGTGGCCCGCCGCTCGTGACGCTGCCGAACGTCGACGGCTTCGTGATCGAGAGGTCGCTGCGCGAGACGTTCGAGAGCGGCGACTTCCCGTCGCGGCCGTTGATCCTCGGCGCGACGCGTGACGAGGGCACGCTGTTCCACACGTCGTTGTTCGCGACCGTCGTCGCCGACGAGACCGAGTACCGCGAGGCGCTCGCGCGGCGGTTTCCGGCGTCGGCGATCGACGAGATCGTCGCGCGCTATCCCGTCGCGTCGTTCCCGAATGCGAACCGCGCGATCGCGGAGATCTCCGGCGATGCGTTCTTCGTCTGTCCGGCGCGCCGAACAGCGCGTGCGGTCGCGGCGAAGGGAGCGCCGACGTACTACTACAGCTTCCAGCAGGAGCCGTCGCAGGCGTTCATGCCGGACCTCGGCGTGTTTCACAGCGCGGAGATTCCGTTCCTGTTCGCGACCGATCCTCGGTATCCGCTCGCGCGCGCCGGCGATGCGGGCAAGCCGACCGCGGACCTGCTTCAAGCGTACTGGTCGCAGTTCGCGACGACGATGGACCCGAACCACGGCGGCGCTCCCGCGTGGCCGGCGTACGAGCGCGCGACAGAGCAGCACCTCGTGATCGACAACGATCCGACGGTCGGCTCCGCGTACAAGGCGTCTCTATGTGACTTCTGGGATGGCGTGTAGCTGACACCGTTCGGGCGCGCCCGGTTCCCTGCTGATACGCTGGTCGGTGGGGGAAACCGATGAAGCGATATCTAGCGATCGCGGGCATCATCGCCGGCGCGATCCTGATCGGGCGGATCGACACGCACGATGGACGGTGCGAGTCGGCGTTCATGGACTACGGGCTGACGATGTACGCGTGTCCGTCGGGGACGATCCGGCAGACGGCGCAGATGCACGTCTCCAACCTGCGGCGCGGCATCGACGCGACCGTCACGTTGAACGCGGCCGCGCACTACACGATCGCGAGTGCCGACGAGGTGCAGTCGCTCGAGGTGCCCGAGATCCAGACGGTGCAGCTGTCGCTGGTCGATGCGAAGAACGTCGCGACGCCGCTGCCGGCGACGCGCAAGCGCAACACGTTCACGTTCAAGGTGCCCGAGGTCCCCGACGGTGACTACAAGCTGCGCGCCGCGTTCACCACGCGCGTCGGCGCCGGGACCCTCGAGGCGGGGATCCCGCTGTACACGCCGGCGCGCGTGCACGTGCTGACGGATCGTCCGCTGTACGAGCCAGGCAACGTGGTGCGCTTCCGCGCCGTGGTGCTGCGCGCGCGAGATCTCGCGCCGCTCGACGGTCGACCGGGCCACTGGCTCGTTCGCGATCCCGATGGCGAGGTGCTGCTCGAGGAGACCGCGCCCGCGACGGACTGGGGCGTGGTCGCGGGGACGTTCCCGATCGACAAGCAAGCGAAGACCGGCGAGTGGACGATCGCCTGGGAGTCGGGCGCCGCGCGCGACGAGGTGCGGTTCAAGGTCGAGCCGTTCAAGCTGCCGCGCTTCCGCGTCGACGTCGCGGCGGAGAAGCCGTTCTATCGCGCGGGCGACAAGCCGAGCGTGAAGGGCTCGGTCGTGTACAGCTCGGGCGCGCCGGTCGCGAAGGCGAAGCTCGAGATCGAGTGGACGATCGACGGCGAGTGGCCGCCTCCGCTCGACTGGCAGGAGAAGCTCTTGCCCAAGACGGCCGAGGCGCAGGCGAACGGGCGCTTCGAGCTCGCGCTGCCGCAGGTGCCCGCGGACCTGCAGGGCACGGTCACGATGACGGCGAAGATCGCGGCGCTCGATCCGGCCGGCGATCGCGTCGAGCAGCGCACGAGCGTGCTGCTCAGTCAGGACGGCATCGCCGTGTCGTCGGTGACCGAGTTCGGCAACGGGCTCGTCGAGGGCTTCAACAACCGCATGTACCTGCGCGTCACGACGCCCGACGGCAACGTCGTGCGCAAGACGAAGATCAACGTGAAGCGCGCGTGGGAGGCGAACGACGCCGGCATCGACGCCGAGGTCGACGAGGACGGCGTCGCGAGCGTGCAGATCGATCCCGGAGCTCCCGTGAACATCGTGATCCCGGCGTTGCCGTACCGGCCCTCGCCGAAGGTCGCGCTCGTCACGCGAGGAGAGATCGAGGACCTGATCGGCGGCGAGGTGTCGATGGCGGATCAGGTCCGCATGGATCAGTGGCTCGAGCCGATGGGCGCGTGCGCGAAGTGGGTCGGCGCCACGAGCACCGACGGCGAGGACGAGAGCGATGGCAGCTCGGCGCACCTCGGCATGCGCGTCGATCGCAACGGCGGCATCGTCGCGGTCGGCTCGAATCCATCGCCGCTCGGAAAGTGCGCGGCGAACATCGCGAAGGGGCAGCGGCTCGCCGCCGGTGGCGAGCGATTGCTCACCGTCGAATTCTCGTTCGAGGATCCCGAGCTGTCGACGCTCAACGCCGAGATCGTGAGCGCGTTCGACGGTCCCGAGGAGTTCACGACGAGCGTGAGCAACCTCGCGAAGAGCACGCGCGACTGCTTGCCGAAGATCGCGGGCGAGGTCCCGCGGGCGCTCACGTGGCGCGTCACGCGCGGCTCGAAGGACGTGCAGCTCGGGCCGTGGATCGACACGCCGCTCGACGAGGGCGAGGCGAGCGCGGCGTCGGCGCTCGGATGCATCCAGGGCAAGTACGGCGGGCGCATCGCGCTGTCGGAGCCGGTGACGAGCGACGCGCTCGGCATCATCCGGTTCTCGCTCACGCCGCCCGAGGGCGAATCGCAGGAGCGGCCGCAGGCGACGACGATGCTCGGGTACGAGCTGGTCGTCAGCGCGCCGGAGGTCGAGGGCAAACCGTCGACGAAGCTGCGCGTGCTGCCGGGGCAGGTGCCGCAGCTGCGGCTGCGGGTGAACCCGATCCTCGCGAAGGTCGGCGACAAGGTGACGGCGGAGCTGATCCGCGGCCCCGAGTTCACCGGCACGCTGCCGAAGGAGCTCGTGGTGAAGCACCTCAAGGGCGAGGCGAAGGTCAAGCTCGACGAGAATCGCCGCGCCGAGATCACGATCGACGACAAGGCGGAGGGCTGGGTCGAGATCACCGGCGCCGGCCAGCGCGCGCTCGTGTTCGTGAAGCCGCAGCGCGAGCTGACCGTCACCGTCGAGCCGAAGCAGCCGGCGTACAAGCCGGGAGATCAGGCGGAGCTCGACGTGCACACGAAGATCGCGGGCAAGGGTGGCAAGGCCGCGGTCGGGCTGTTCGGCGTCGACGCGAGCCTCGGACAGATCGCATCGCTGGAGGGGGCCGACAGCTTGGCGCGCGTGCAGCCACAGGTGCAGACGAACGAGCCCGCGTTCGGCTTCCTCGATGGCCAGGCGCTCACGCTCGGTCGTATCCGCGGTCCCAACGCGGCGGCGGCGACCGTGCTGCGCGTGTCCGCGATCCCCGCGCCGCCGGAGCTCGACGCCGTGATCACGGCGACGGCGCGCACGATGTTCGATCCCGTCGAGGAGCTGACCGACAACTTCTACACGGTGCTCGCGGAGCTCCACGCGCAAGCGCGCGTCTGGGAGAAGAGCGCGCCGGCGACGGAGAAGATGCAGCCGCCCGCGATGGCGAAGCTGTGGAAGCAAGCGCTCGCGGCGTGCAAGGCGCGTGGCGAGAAGGTCGTCGATGCGTACGGTCGCGAGCTGCGGCTGTCGATGCTGCCGGGCGATCTGCTGTCGCTCACGGATCCGCGCGCGGTGATCGTCGTCGGAACGCGACTGCCGGAGGATGTCGAGAACTGGGCCGCGTGGGTCAAGAAGGAGAAGCCGTGATGAGGACGACGAAGACGATGCGAACGATGCTGCTCGGACTTGTCGTGATCGCGGGCTGCAAGGGGCGCGACAAGGCCGACTACTCGCAGGCCCAGAAGGGTCTCGCGCTGACGGCGTCGGAGGCTCCGCCACCCGAGGAAGAAGATCGGCCCGACGATGGCGCGGACGAGAGCGGAGGCACCGGCACGGCGATGGCCCTCGAAGAAGGAAAGATGGGCAAGAAGGAGTCGGACCGCGCCGAGGGCCAGTACAAGATGAAGAAGGCCGACGGGGATCCCGAGCTCGCGCGCCAGCAAGCGATCGAGCAGGCGCAGGCCGCCGGCGTCCTCCGCAGCGACGACGCGATCGGCTTCGGGCCGGGCGGCGGCGGCACCGGCTGGGGGACGATCGGCGCCGGCAAGGGCACCGGCTCCGGCTACGGCGTCGGTGGTGGGCGCGGTGGCATGCGCGGTCGCGGTGCAGGCGGTGGCGACAGCGAGGACGCCGTGCGCTCGTGGTTCCCCGAGACGTTCCTGTTCGAGCCGCTCGTCGTCACCGACGACGCGGGCAACGCGACGGTGCCGGTCCGCGTTCCGGATCGGCTGACGAGCTGGCGCGTGCTCGCGCTCGCTCACTCGCGGGAAGGCGCGCAGGGCGGCGCGACGACGCAGTTCATCGGCACGCTGCCGACGTACGTCGACCTCGTCGTGCCGAAGTTCCTCGTGATCGGCGACAAGGTGAAGTTGCCGATCCAGATCATCAACACGACCGAAGCGCCGGTGACGAGCCAGCTCTCGCTCGACGTGAAGAACGGCCGGCTCGCCGGCGGCGGCGGCACGAGGACCATCCCCGCGCAGAGCGGTATCGTCGAGTACGCGACGCTCGAGGCGGAGAAGGCGGGCACGATCACGATCCTCGGCGGGCTCGCCGGTAGCGACGCCGTGCAGCGAACGATCGAGGTGCGTCCGTCGGGGCGCCCCGAGACGGTCACGCGCACCGGCACGCTCGCCGAACCGCGCACGCTGACGATCGAAGGCCCTGCTGACTCCGATCCGGCGACGGACCGCGTGCGGCTTCAGGTCTATCCCGGCGCGCTGTCGCTGCTGCGCGCGGAGCTCGGCGTGTCGACGCTGCGCTCGGGCGTCGCCGAGGACGCGTACGCGCTGCTCCTCGCCGGCAAGGCCGAGAAGCTGCTCGCAGCGCTCGGCGACAAGGTGGATCCCGACGCGATCCGCACGCTGTCGATCATCACGGGGCAGCGCGCGATCCGCGCGGGCCGTAACCTCGATGTCGACAACGCGACGCTCCTCGTCGAGGCCACGCTCGCGCACCCACAGAACCCGGTGCTCGCGCGCCTCGGCGAGCGCGCGGCCGCGTTCCTCGCGAAGAGCCAGCGCCCCGACGGTACGTTCGCCGGCGGGACGGGCTGGACGCTGCAGCGCGTGCTCGTCGCCACGGCGGAGGCAACGCGCGCCGTCGCGAGCGCGAAGCTGACGACGCAGGAGCGCCAGCGCGCACAAGGCGTGGCGATGCGTGCCGCGGGCGCGTTCGAGCGGACCTCGGAGCAGGTGCAGGACGCGTACACCGCGGCGGCGATCCTCGCGAGCGGCGGCGCGAAGGGCGCGTTCGCCGACACGTTGCGCGAGCGCGTTCGCAACGGCCTCGAGGCGGAGCTCGATGGCTCGATGTACCTCGACGTTCCCGCCGGTGTCGTGCGCTCCGACGGCATGGTGCCGACGCGCGTCGAGGCGACGGCGCTCGCGGTGCTCGCGTTGCAGGGCGATCCCAAGGCGCCGATGGCGGACCTCGGTGCGACGCTGCTCGGCTCGTACAGCCCCGAGCGTGGCTGGGGCGATGGCCGCGCGAACCTGTCGTGCATGCAAGCGGTCGTCGAGCTGTTCAAGACGCCGGTGCCCGCGGGCGTGAAGATCTCGCTGTTCGTCGACGGCGTGCCCGTCACGGAAGGCACGCTCGATCGCGAAGCGCTGCGCGAGGTGCTCACGCTCGAGGCGCCCGCGCCCGCGACCGGCCTCGCGGGATCGCACGTGTGGAAGATCGTCGCGGAGCCCGCGGTGCCCGGCCTCGGCTACTCGCTCGCGCTGCGCGGCTACGTGCCGTGGAAGAAGCAGACGACGGAGCAAGGCCTCGAGATGGAGGTCACTCGTGCGACGGACGTCGCGCAGGTCGGCAAGCCCGTCGAGCTGACGATCACGGCGACCGCGCCGTCGGGCAACGACGTGAAGATCGTGCAGTCACTCCCCGCAGGCGTGCAGGTCGACACGCCGAGCCTCGAGGCGCTCGTCGAAGCGGGCACCGTGACGAAGTTCGATGCGGCGGAGGGCAAGCTCGAGCTGACGTTGCCGCCGCTCGAGCCGGGCAAGCACTATCAGCTGACGTACAAGGTGATCCCGACGCTGGCGGGCACGCTCCGCAGCGCGGCGTCGACGATCTCGATGGGCACGACGAAGTTCAGCGTTCCGCCGATGGAATGGATTGTGAGGTAGCTCCCTCGCGCAGGTACGCGGCGACGTCGTCGACGAAGTGCTGCACGGACGTCTGGGCGATGTCGCGCATCGCGATCGCGTCGATCATGTCGCCGACCGGACCGAGCGGCGGGTCGTATGTTCCGTCGAGCTCGAGCTGCGTCTCCGTCGGCGACAGCGGATACATCGACAGCGTCGCGCGCATCGTCGGGAACAGCGCGGAGCGGTGCGCCGCCTTCCACGTGAGCGCGAGCTTGGTCGACGGGCGGTTGTTCGCCTGCACCTCCGTGATCGAGAGGATCTCGATCTGGATGTGCGCGCCGACCTCGAGCGGCCCCGCCTTGGCGTGGAGCTCGGCGGTCTTCGCACCATTGGCCGACGACGTCGCCGCCGCGAACAGCTCGGTCGGATGTGCGAGCACATCTCCGCGAACGCGTGCATACGGCCGATTCACGTAGTTGAACGCTTGGATCGCGTGGCTCATGACCGTGGTCGCTGCAACCGTCGAACCACCCGCGGGGCAGGCACCGGCGAAATCTCTGCACGATGCGTCGCGGTACCCCGTGCGGCCGCGCAAGCCTTGCGCGATCTCGCGAGCGGTCGTGCGACAATGGGAGGATGAGGCTCGCCGTCGTTGCTGTGTGCGTCGTCGGCTGCGGCAACAACGGCGACGACGTCCCGGTCGACGCGAGGTGCGAGCCGGCCGTGCTGTACCTGAACCGCACGGGCACCACGTACAACGTCGGTCGCGTGGACGACTCGTCGATGAACCTCACGCCGATCGTCGACGGCGAGCGCGTGTTGCCGCCGTGGCCGCACGACGACATCGACTGGGCCTCGCTCACCGGCTGCATCCGCGCCGGCCTCGCGCCGTTCCCCGTCACCGTGACCGAGACGGATCCGGGCATGGCGAAGCACACCGAGATCGTGTTCACCACGTCGTACTGGGCGGGACCTGCCGGCACGACGATGATCACGACCGCCGGCTGCCTCGACACGTACGAGGTCATCTTCCTGTTCGGCAACGCGCTGCCGACGTACGCGCGCGCGTGTCACCTGGCGGTGCGCACGTACGCGCAGATCACCGCGCAGCTCGATCTCGTCGGCGACTGCGAGGACTGGATGAACAACCAGCAAGACTGCAGCGAGACGCGCGTGTTCAAGGACGCGGACTCCGCGTGCGTCGACGACGCGGACGTGCCGACGGACTGCCGCTGCGGCGGCGCCACGCAGAACTCGTATCGATCACTGCTCGCCGCGACGGCGTGTCCGTGACTCACACACCACAGGTCGGAGCTTCGAACTCGGCATAGAACGTGACCACGGCGCCGTCGAGCGTGGCCTGTCCGCGGAACGTCCCGAACAGCCCCGTCGACGACGCCGCGTCGATCATGATCGCGCCGTCGATCGCAGTGCCGTTGGAGTACTGCACGGCGACGGCGGGAAACTCGAACGGCGGCACCTCGGTCGTGAGCCGGATGTCGCCGCGCGGCGCGGAGCCGAGCGTCGTGAACACGTCGAAGTACACGAGCGGGTCTTGGCGGTTCTTGCAGTCGGTGCCGGGCGGCGCCTCGCCGATCTCGACGCGCCAGATGCGGTACTGCCGGATGCCGTCGGATGCGTTCGCGACGACCACGGTGGCCGATGCCGCGGTGGCGTAGTGGCTCGCGCTCGCTGCCCCGAGTCCCGTTGGCTCGGCACAGCCGGCGAGCATCGCGAGCAACAGCCAGCGCATGCGATCAATCTACACCTCGGTCAGCGCAGCGCCGCGAGCTTCTTCGTGGCCTTCTTCACACTGCCGGGGCGCGCGCGCAGGTTGCTCCAAGGATCTCCGATCGAGTCCAGGCGACCGGCGATGTCGCGCAGCGTGAACCCGTTCGGGGTCACGTCGTCGAGCTCTTCCCACTCGATCGGTGCGGACACCGGGGCACCGGGGCGTCCGCGCAGCGAGTACGGCGCGACGACCGTGGCGCCGAGTGCGTTGCGCAGCGTATCGAGGAACAGCCGGCCGGCGCGGTCCTTCTTGTAGAACTCCTGCGTGACGATGTCCGCATAGCGCTCGCACATCATCTTCGCGATCTCGTTCGTCAGGCCGTGCACCTCGTCGAACGTCGACTTGCCGTCGAGCGCCGCGACGACGTGCAGCCCCTTCGAGCCCGTGGTCTTCACGAACGCGGTCAGGTCGATCTCGTCGAGGATCTCGTGCAACAGGCGCGCGGTCTTCTGCACGAGGTCGAAGCGGCCATCGGGCGGATCGAGATCGAACACGATCAGATCGGGATTGGCCGGCGCCTGCTTGCGGCTCGTCCAGATGTGCAGCACGAAGCCGCCCTGGTTGACGAAGTACACGAGGCTCGCGGCGTCGTTACAGATCGGATAGACGACGCGCGTCTTCGTGCCGAGCTCCGCGCGATCGATCCAGCTCGGATAGTGCTTCTGCACGTGCTTCTGAAAGAAGCCGCCCTTGTCGATGCCCTTGGTGAAGCGCTCGATCGTGAGCGGTCGTCCGGCAAGCTCGGGCAGGATCACGTCGGCGATGTCCGCGTAGTACTGGATCACCTCGCCCTTCGTGATCCCGACGTCGGGGAACACCACGCGATCCGTGTTGGTACACGGCACCGTGATGTCGCCGAACGTGAACTGCATTTGCCAGCATTCTATGCGCTAGCCTGCCGGCATGTACGCGTTCCTCTCTCCCGAATGGTTCACGAAGGTCGACGAGCTGATCGCGCAGGCGGGCGATCTGAAGATCCCGCCGGAGATGAAGGCCGTCACGGCGAACGTCACCGTCACCTCGCCGCGCGGTGACGCGAAGATCTTCATGAAGGACGGGCTGTTCACGCAGGGACATCAGCCGGACGCGGAGGCGGCGATCACGCTCTCCGAAGAGCTCGCTCGAAAGATCTTCGTCGACGGCGATGCCGCCGCGGGCGTGCAGGCGTTCCTCTCGGGAGAGATGAAGCTCGAGGGCGATCTCAAGAAGCTCGTCGCGATGCAGACCGTCGAGCCGAGCGAGCCGCAGAAGGCGCTGACGAAGAAGATCGCGGCGATCACCGCGTAGGACGTCACGCCGGAGGCGGCTGCGCGAAGCCGACCGTCGGCTCGGTCGGTGGCGCGACGGGCAGCGACGGCTCGTAGCCGATGCGGTCGACGTTCGACGGCTTGCCGAAGTGGCCGGCGCTCGCGGTCTTGCCGTTGACCAGATCCCGCGCGAGCTGCGGGTGCTTCATCAGCTCGTCGACCGCGAGGTCCAGGTTGTGCTTGTCGAGCGAACGGATCTGGCGTTCGACGTCCGTGTAGAGCTGATAGAGGCGCGTGACCTCGGCGAGGCGGGAAGGCTCTTCCGGATCGCGCAAGCCACCGCCGGCAAAGCCGGGCGCCTGGATCGCGACGATCTCCGCCTGGGTCATGCCCGACGTGAGGATCCAGTTGTAGAGCTCGCCCTCGGTGACATCCGCGAGCGCGATGTTGTTGTTCTCGCGCGAGACGTTGACGGACGCTTCGCGGCCCCAGTCCTGCGCGATGATCGTCGCGGCGGCGCAGAGGTTTCCGAATTCGTCGAGCCAGATGTGCATCGCGCCGGGGACGCCGACGTTGGTGTTGACCGGATAGACGCGCGCCTCGCGATACGCGAGGAAGCGCTGGATCGTCAGCTTGCGGCGCTCGGCGAGCTTCGCGCGCACCTGCTGGCGCGTGACCTTCGGTGCGGTCGGCATGATCTTGATCGGCATCCGTGCGCGGTCGGGCGCGACCTCGCCGTGCATGGGCGTGACCGAGCGAGCCTCGGCGTGGGGGACGGCGCAGCCGAGGAGGCTCGACGCGAGGGCAAGGGAGGCAAAGAGGGTGCGAACGCGAGACATGTCAGTTTCCTTGGTTGGGGGACAAGGAACTTCCACGCGCGGTGCGGGCGTACGATCTGCCGGTAAGTACGCGCAAACCGCGACGTTACGCAGGCCTTACAGTACGCTCGCCGGCGTGCGATTCGTGGCTCTCGCGCTGTGCCTCGTCATCGGGCTCGCGCGCGCAGAAGCGCAGACGGCACCGATTCGGGTCGCGCTCGAGTGCGAAGCGACGGGCCGCACGAAGGTCTGTCCCGCGTTCCTGCTCGGCTTCATCGACGCGAACAAGGTGATGCTGCCCTCGCCGCGCGCGGGTGCCGACGTCGTCATCTACGTGACGGCGACGGAGGTCGCGCTGATCGATCGCGTGCATCTGCGGTTCGTCGGTCAGATGCGCGGTGCGCCGCCGGTGATCGAGCTCGATGTCGACGTCGCGTCGCGAGGCACCGACGACGAGCAGCGCGCGCAGCTGCAGCCGGCGTTCCTTCGCGGCATGGCGCTGTTCGTCGGCGCGCGCTTTCCAGCGGCGGTCACGGTCGCGTTCGAAGCGCCGCCCGAGGTCGCGGCCGCGGGCGCGAATGCCGGATCGCCGTGGGGCCTGCAGATCGATATCGGCGCGAACGGCAGCTACACGCAGAAGTACCGGTCGGCGTCGGCGAACCTCAACATCCTCGGGCGCTGGATCAAACGCGATCGGCGTGTGTTCGGCGGCATGTTCTCGAACGCGGGCCTCAACCGGCAGCCGCCGCTCGAGATCGATGGCCGGCTCGTCTCGCTCGACACCGAGCAGTGGTTCATCCGCGCCGGCGCGGAGTACATCGAGCTGCTCGACGAGCACTGGTCGATCGGCGCGGGCAGCTACACGAACTTCGAGGATCCGAAAGCGCAGTACAAGTACTCGAATCGCTCGCGCGCGGCGATCGAGTGGGACAGGTTCGCGAGCGACGATCCGCGCGGCAACCGGCTCGCGGTCTTCTATCACCTCGGATGGGTGACGGAGCGCTATCGCGTGCGCAACGAGCTCGGCGAGACATTCTCGACGCACCCGGTGCATGGCATCAACGCCGTCGGCACGCTGCGCCACGACAAGCTCGAGTTCGGCCTCGAGCTCGAGACCGAGGTCCAGTTGCTGCATCCCAACCGCCGGCGCGTCGTCACGCTGTCTCCGCACATCGGGGTCAAGCTCGGCGATCACGTCGACCTCGCGTTCACGGTGTCGCTCACGCAGCGCCAGATCCCCGCGCCCGACATGGACGCGATCGATCCCTCGGACTACGCGCAGCTCTCGCGGCTGTCGTACGCGGAGCCACTGTCGATCAGCGGCTCGCTCGGCGTGACGCTGCACTGGGACCCGACGAACGGCGTCCGCAACGATCGCATCGAGTCGATCTAGCTACACGCGCGCGAAGTCGATGAAGCCCTTCGTGGGCTCCGTATCGATCAGTCGCACGCGGATCTTGTCGCCGACATCGAGGCCGCGCTCGCCTTTCACGACGCGCCCCTCGGCGGGCGGGTGCAACAGGCGCGCGAACGTGCCCTTGTCGGCGGCGCCCGTGACGATCGCGTCGAACTCGTCGCCGATGCGTGGCGCGAGCAGAGCGGCGGCGGCGACCTTGCGCATCGTTCGCTCGACCTTGCGCGCCGCGTTCTCGCGATCCGTGCAATGCGCCGCGTGCTCGACGAGCTCGTCGTCGGTGTACGGCTGCTTCGCGCCCACCGACGCGGCCTTGAGCAAGCGCTGCGTGATGAGGTCCGGATACCGGCGGTTCGGCGCGGTCGAGTGCGTGTAGTCGTCGACGGCGAGACCGAAGTGACCGGTGTCGGGATCGGTCGCGCGCTGGAGCTCGTAGTTGCCGGGACCGAGCAGCTTGACGATCGACAGCGATAGATCCGCGAACCGCGTCGGATCCGCCTCGCGCCGCGCCGCGAGGAGCTCCGCGAGAGCCTTCGCGCTCGGCTCGATCGGCAGCTCGTGTCCGAGCGTGCGGGCGAGCTGGACGATGCGGTCCCAGCGCTTCGGGGCGCGCACGACGCGGCGGATCGAGGAGAACCCCGCGCGCTCGAGGAACCGCGCGGTCGCCCCGTTCGCGGCGATCATCAGATCCTCGACGAGCTCGCGCGCGCGGTTCTTGTGCTGGACCTGGAGGTCGACGATCTTGCCATCGCGCATCACGGGGCGCGCTTCGATCGTCTCGAAGTCGAGCGCACCGAGCGCGTAGCGCTTCGCGCGGAGCTTCTGCGCGGCCTCGTCGTGAAGCTTCAGCTGCTCCGCGATCGTCTTGTTCTCGAAGATCGATCCCTGTCCCTCGAGCCACGCGCCGACGCGCTCGTACACGAGCTTGGCGTGGTTGCGCACGCGCGCCGGATAGATCCGCGTCGCATCGTCGGCGAGCGCGCCGTCCGGCATCACGACCATCTCGGTGATGACGGCGAGCCGGTCCACCGCCTCGAGCAGCGACGTGCGGTCCGTCGACAGCGCCTCCGGCAGCATCGGGAAGATCGCGACGCCGGTGTAGAGCGTCGTCGTGTTCGTGGCCGCGTAGCGATCGATCGGCGACTCGCGCGGGGCCAGTGCGTCGACATCGGCGATCCCGATCCTCACGCGGATGCTGCCGTCGTCGAGCCGCTCGGCCACCTCGATCTGATCGAGGTCCCTGGACTCCGCGTTGTCGATCGACGACCACGGC
Source organism: uncultured Kofleriaceae bacterium (assembly GCA_964617845.1). GTDB lineage: Bacteria > Myxococcota_A > Polyangia > Haliangiales > Haliangiaceae > JABFXX01. Next base: position 14,112 of record CAZUAR010000046.1, read on the forward strand.
AGGTCGCGCAGGTCCTTCACGCCGGCCACCGGATCCTCGGCCGGCACCGTGTCCTCGATCCCCGCGGGCAGCTCCGGCTCGAAGCCGTTGTCGCGCAGCACGCGGCGCGCGATCGCCACCATGTCCAGCTCCGGCCTCGGTCTCATCGCGTCGACGATATCGCTACCCGCGCAGCTTCGTGCGTATCAGCCCCCAAAACGCCTCCGGAGCTAACCGAAACTTCCACCCGAGATGAGCCCGGCATCGGCCACAGATCGCGATCTGCCAGGTCCATCCCGGGAACCACGTGAACGTTGCGTCCTCGTCACCCACTTCCAAACAGCCCGCCGCGTCGCGGAAGCACGCTACCGCGAACACGACACCCGACGGATTCACGAACGTGTGCTCGTGCGCCCCATTCATCGCGATCGCATCCCGGCGTCTCGCGATCTCGTGTCCACATGCAGAACAACGCAGCGCCTCGTCGTCCTCGTCCTTCGTCGTCTCTGACGCATCGCGCCGGAGATCCGGAACTTCTTTCGCCACGAATGCACACTCTACTTGACGATCATGATCGCGATTCGCTAATGGTGGCCGACATGGGCGTTTGGGGAACTGGCGCGTTCGAGAATGACGCGGCGTGCGACTGGTTTGCCGACCTGGCGGACGCGTCGGACCTGACCTTCGTCACCGACACGTTGTCGTCGGCGCAGGAGGTCGACGACGACGAGCTGGACGTCGAGCTCGGCTGCGCCGCGGTCGCGGCCTGCGAGGTCATCGCGCGCCTCCAGAACTACGCGCGCGGCTCCTCGAACAACCTCGGCGCGCGCAAGGACGCGATGGTCGAGCTCGTCGACGAGTGGATCCGCACGCACCCGACGCGGCCCTCGCCCGCGGTGGTCCAGCTCGCGACCAACGTGCTCGATCGCGTGGCGGAAGGATCCGAGCTCGCGCTTCTCTGGCGCGGCGACAACACGTGGCTGACGCAGGTCAAAGAGCTGCGCCGTCGCGTCGCGGGTAACTAAGAGTGTTGCGATTTCTCGGATCCGCCGTTCTCCTTCCCGGTTCTCGGTTCACCGTTCCCTATTCGACGACGGCCGATTGTTCGAGCACAGCGCATGTGATCTACGCTCTTGGTGGAGTGGGCTTCGTTGGACAGCACCATCGTGACCGCACCCAAAGGTGGCGACGCTCTGCGCCGCGCTAGCCACGCTACGTGTCGCGCCTGACAATAGGGAACCGAGGAACCGTGAACCGTGAATTGTGATTTCTCGGATCCGCTCTAAGGCGCGATCGCGATGGACTCGGTGCAGTCGCCCGCGCCGCGATGGCCCGCGGCGTCGACGAGGATCACGCAGAACACGGCCTCGTCCGGCGACATCTCGTCGATGCCGAGCTCGGCGCACGCGTCGGGCAGCGCGCTCGAGGTGGTCGCGCCGACGTCGTTGACGTGGAGATCGAGCGAGCCCTTGACGCCCGCGTCGCCGTCGACGATGTCGTCGGGCGCGATCGCGGGGATCTCGAGGAGCGTGACGAGCGCGTCGGAGCGGCAGTCATGGATCTCGGCCGTGCCGCCGCCGAGGTCGCCGTCCGCGTCGAGGTAGTCGATCGAGATCGTCAGATCGTCGAGGCGATCGTCGGCGGGGGTGAGCGAGTCCGGCGTGGCCATGCGCACCGTGGCGCTGGGCGCGGGATCGTCGTCGGCGCAGGCGGCGGTCATCAACAGAGCGACGAGGGCGAAGCGAGTCATGGGTGTCCTCATGGTCAGTTGATGTGGATGGCGAAGGTCGCGCCTTCGAACGCGATCATGCCGAACTTGACGGGCGGACCGAGGTCGAGCTCGTCGATGTAGAACGCCTGGAGGTACATGTTCACGCCGCTCGCGGGGATCGAGTCCTGCACCTCAGTGACGGTGTCGATGCGCGGCAGGTTCGCGGGGATCGTGAACGTGCGCTCGCGGTTCATCGCGTCGCCAATGCCCATCGGTGGGTTCGTGCTGTCGAAGGTCGTCGCGCCGGTCTGCGGATCGTCGTTGGCGGGATCGAGGACGACGGCCTTGTCGTTGCCGAGCTGCAGCGACACGCCCGAGAACGGGATCAGGTTGTCGGGAGTCTCGAAGTCCTGCACGGTGTGGCGCAGCACGATCGTCTGGCCGATGTTCACGTTCAGCTGACCGCCGTTGTCGAGGCGGTTGCCGGCGGTGTCGTAGATGCCGAGCTGCGGTCGCTTGGGCGGGTTGTTGAGCACGGGCGCGGGATCGGCACCGGGCGAGCGCAGCGCTCCGTCGCGGATCCAGTCCTCGAGCGCGACGATGTCGGCTTCCTCGAGCGGCTCGGCGCCGAGCGGCATCTGCGTCGCGACGCCGTTGCGGTTACGGATCTTGTCGATGAAGAGGCTCGCGCCCGGGTCGCCGGGCTTCACGCGCAGGCGATCGAACTTCTCGATGCCCGGGCGATTCACGACGTACGCGTAGGTCAGCGCGGGCGTCGAGAGGTTCGGCTCGAACTGCCCGTTGTGGCACAGGCCGGGCTGTCCCGAGCAGCGCTGGCTGATGATGCGCGCGTGCAGATCGTCGAGCGAGCCGGGCGCCGGCGTGTCGTGCACCGCGAGCGGATCGTCCTCGACGGCGGCGTCGGGCGACGGCGGGATGCTGTCGCTGCCGCAGGCGCCGAGCGCCAGCAGGGAGAGAGCGAGCAGGCGCCTCATGCCATCACCTCCTCGACGAGCAGGCCGGGGCGGATGCCCTTGTCGACCAGCGTGTCCTTCATCTCGGTGTCGTGACCGAGCAGCGTCATCGCCGTCATCACCGCGTCGATCGTCTCGTAGCGCCCCGACGTGCGGCCGGTCTGCGCGGGCGCGGACGGTGCGATCACGTTGCCGGCTCCGTTGTTCGATTGGATGTCCGGGCCGAGCGCGAGCATCCACACGTCGCGATCGGAGTCGTCGCCCTGACCGTGATCGATGCCGTACCTGCCGTAGCTGTCCGGGTTGTTGTTGTTGAAGTAGCCGTGGCGGCCGTGCTCGGGCAGCACGATCATCGTGGTCGTGGTCCGCAGCTCCTCGTCGGCCTGGATGAAGTCCCACAGGTGCGCGACGCACGCGTCGGCGATCTGCTGGTTGCGCAGGTAGCCGTTGAAGTCGGAGTGACACACGTCGACGTCGAGCAGCGTGATCGCCATGACCGCGGGCTTGAACTTCGCGAGCACGCGCTCCGCGTGATAGATGGTGCGCGCGTCGGGAGTGCCGTCGATGCCGCCGTCCGGTTGGCGCATGCCGATGCCGAAGCTCTCGGGGAAGTAGCTCTGGAACGAGCCGTCCGAGTAGATCTGCGAGAGGTGCGCCTGGACCTCGCCGTTGTCCTCGGGCGAGAGGTGCACCATCGGATCGTCGGGGGCGAACTTCGGCGAGTTTCCGTCGAGGACGGCGGTCAGCTTCGCCGCCGCGGCGTCCTCCGCGGGATCGAGGGGAATCGTCGGCAGACCGTTCGCGGTGACGACGTTGAGCTCGCGGCTACCGCTCGCGATGATCGGCGCGAGGGGTTGCATCGCACCGGGCGGCTGCAGGTAGATGCCCGCGTATTTCGAGCCGTAGTGAACGTGGTCGCTCGCGATCAGCGCGCGGTAGAAGCCGCCGACCTGCGAGACGTACCAGGTGTCGGTCGCCGGGGCGTTCGTCGCGCGGCGGTGCAGCTCGAAGATCGTCGGCGTCGGCAGGTGCGCGTCCGCGCGGTTCTCGATCCGGTTGTACGCGCCCGACAGCAGGCACCCGTGGCCCTGCAGGTGGCCCGGCGGCCCATCGGCGTAGCGCAGGTTCGTGATCAACGTGCCCTGCGTGTACAGCGGCGTCGAGCGAACGGCCGGCAACGCGAGCGCGGGCGCGGTGGCCGCGTACTCGGGCGCGATGCGCACCTGCGACGGCTGCGGGTTCGGCATCGACACGAGCCGCGTCGTGCCGAGGAGATTCGGCATCGTCGGGCCCTCTGCCATGCCGAGCGATTCGCGCAGGCGCAGACCGCCGCCGATGCCGACGATGATCACGCGCTTGCCGTTGCCCGCGGCGCTCGCCTTCTTCACGCGGATCAGTGGAGACAGCGCCGACGTTGCCGCGGCGGCGCCGAGTCCGGCGAGTGCACCCCGGAGGAAATTGCGTCGAGAGATGGCCATGGATGATCCTTTGGTCCTACTGGCTCTGGTACTCGCGCGATCCGATGATCGCGCGGATGACGGTGCGGGGACCGACGGCGGGGTCTTGCTTCCACGCCTCGGCGAACGCTTCGAGCTCGTACGTGTTGGGCGCGCGTCCGAGGAGCTTCTCGAACTGCTCGGTGATGTACTCGCGCGGATCGCTGCCGCCCGCGGTCGCCTTGTCGGGGACCGTGATCTCCTTCGAGTGGAGGAGGCCGTTGACGAGGAGGTTGCGCATCGGCAGCGAATCGCCGAGACCGTCGAGCACGTTCGAGAGCTCGCGCTCCTCGTCGATCGGCAAGCGGAACTGCTCCACGCCGTTGAACTTCACGACGAACTCGTACGACTCGGGCGTGCGACCGAGGAGGTCCGCGTAGACCGTGCGCAAGAACTGCGACGACGTCTTCGCCTTCGGCGTGCGATCGCTCTCCTCGTCGCCCGCTTGTCCGGGCTCGTAGTAGTAGGTCTCGGTGCACGCGCTCGCGAGCGCGACGATCAAGAGCAGGCGCTTCATTGTTCGAAGTACTCCCGCGACGAGAGCACCGCCCGCACGAGCGAGCGTGCGTCGGGTGTCGTCGCATCGAGGGTGGCCGAGAAGTGCGCGAGCTCGAGCGGGCTCGGCGAACGCGCGAGGTAGCGATCGAACACGCGGCGCACGAGAGCCTCGCGATAGACCTCGCTCTCGAACACGATGTCGAGCATCTCTTCGTACGACGAGCCGTACTCGTGGAACATCACGCCCGCCGGCGAGCCGGGCAGGATCGATCCGATGATCAGCGCGCGACCGTTCTCGATCTCGTCGGGCTCGGGCGTGCGCGCGAGGAAGTCATCGAACAGCGCGGCGATGCGCGCCTCGGGCGAGCCTGCGATCGCGAAGTAGCCCGTCTGCATCGCGTACCGCTTCTCGAGCACCGACGTCGCCATCCCACCGTGGAAGTCGGCCGCGGTGGTCGCGACCTTCTCGCGCTCGAGCGCGAGCGGCGCGATCTGCGCGCACGTGCACGCGCAGTTGTCGGTCGCGGTGCACGACAGGCACTCGCTCGCGGTTCCACGGATGAGCCCGCACACGAGCTGGTAGTGCGACTCGAGCGTGTTGCCCGCGAAGATCTTGTTCTCGAGCTCCTCGGTCCACACGTCCGCGTAGTCCTGGCTGTCCATCAGCTCGCCGACCAGCTCGCCGCGCGATGACGCGGAGTTGTTCGCGTCGCGCAGGCGTGTGGTCGACGCGGTGAGGTCGGCCTCCGAGGGTGTCTCGCCGGTCAGGTCGAGGTAGGCGCGCCGCAAGAAGCGCTGGATTTCGGCGTCCGAGTCGACGCTACCGCCGACCGGTTCTCCACCGGCGACGGTCTGGTCGCAGGCCGCCAGACAGAACAAGAGCGTGAGCGATCGAAGGTGCACGGACCCCTCCCAGCACCACCAGGTGCAGGGCGAGGACCACATCGGCGCGAGGAAAGTTAAGGGCTTAGTTCGTGGCCGGATCCCACAGTGTGGTGGGCTCCCACGCTAGCGGCGTTTTCCAAAACACCCGAGGCGCTGCTTGGCATCCGCGAGATCGACCTCGGTCTGGGCCATGGCGGTGACGAGGTCGGTGGCGAGCTTCGCGATGTCGACCATCCGCTTGTAGTCGACGCGGTCGGGCGTGTCGCACGTCGCGTGGTAGCAGCGCTTGTCGGGAGTCCAGAAGAAGACGTACGGCGTGCCCTTCTTGCAGAACGGCTCGAAGTCCGAGCCGCGCGCCTTGCCGCCCATCGGGACCGACAGCTTCGGATACCGCGGGAGCAGCTTCTTCAGGATCGGCGTCGACGCGAGGCCCTTGAACGTACCCATCGCGGCCACGTACCCGCGCGAGGCGTGCGAGCCGACCATGTCGAGGTTCACCACCTGCACGATGCGATCGGACGGCAGGTGCTCGGGCGCGTGCGCCTCGTAGAAGTAGCTGCCGTGCATGCCGGTCTCCTCGGCACCGAACGCCGCGAACACGATCGTGCGCTTCGGCGTGTCCTCGCTCTGGACGATCGACTGCGCGACCGCGAGCAGCGCGACGATGCCGCTCGCGTTGTCGTTCGCGCCGAGGTGCCCGCCGCCGAGATGATCGTGATGCGCGGACACGAGGATGATGTCGTCCGTCTCGCCCTGGATCGATCCGACGACGTTCGCGGTCGTCTTGTTGTCCGCGGTGAACGCTTGCTCGTACGACGAACCGAAAGCGGGCGACAACCCGAGGCACGTGAAGCGATCGACGATCGCCTCGCGCGCGGCCGCGTCGCCCTTCGTTCCGGGAGCGCGACCGTCGAGCTCCTTGCCGGCGAGCCGTTCGACGCGCGCCTTGAACGTCGCCTCGTCGAACGGCGCATCGTCCTTGCACGACTCGGCGGACGCTTCGGCGGTGAGCGCGACCAGGAGTGCGACGACTCCCAGGCTCGCGAGACCTCCTCGCCTGACTCGCTGGCGCACCAGGTCAAGACATCGGTTCGTGCACGCCGTTGCACGACGGCAGTCGCCGGTCATCCCGACCACTCCAGTTGCCGGCGTCCGCGGTCGCGCTCGCGGCGTCCCTGATCTCGCGCACATGCGCTGGCAAGCGCCTTGCTCCATGGCTTGTCATGCGCCATCTCTCGTTGATTGCAATCGGTCTGTTCGCCGCCACGGGTTGCGTGGCCAATGACGAAGAGACCGATGGCGCCGACGACGTGGGCGTGAGCGACGGCAAGACCGACGCGGAGAACCCCACGGACTGCGAGAAGGCACAGATCGTCGCCTACCTGAACGAGGACATCTCGGCCGACAAGCTCAAGGAGAACGGCCTGCACTCTCGCGCCGCCGAGGGACTCGTCAAGCACCGCGACGGTGCGGACGGAACGTACGGCACCGAGGACGACGACAAGTTCGACGACATCGCGGAGGTCGACTCCGTCGCGTACGTCGGCCGCACCGCGATCCGGCAGCTCGTCGACGCGGTCGCCGATCGCTGCGCGAACCCGCCCGCGGATCCCTACGCCGAGGCGCGCGATGTGACGAAGGCGCTGATCACGTTCCCCGAGGGCACGCTCGCTCCGACGTCGTACGACTATCCGAGCGGCGGCGAGTTCAGCCTCGGCGGCACCGAGTTCTGGCAGAAGTGGTCCGGCGGTCACAACCCGACCTATTCGTTCGGCGAAGGCACCGACAAGGGTCGCCTCTGCATGCAGGCGTCCGCGATTCGCTTCGAGGAGATCATGAAGGATCCGCCGGCGGATCTCGTGAAGCTCGAGGCCGAGACCAACTGGAGCGGCTCGTTCTTCAACTGGAACGACGACTACTCCGGTGAGGGTTCGTACGGCGATGCATCGGGCGCGCGCCTGTGGGCGTGGCGCACGAGCCTCATCAAGTGGATCAGCCAGACCAAGAAGGACGGCTCGTGCTACCTGCCGACCCGCGAGATGGTCGAGCGCGCCGCGGCGGCGTGCCTCACCACCGGTCAGGGCGCAGCCGGCGAGATCCAGGGCTGCCAGGTCCGCTGATCACAGACGCGAGTAGTTCCACCGACGATCACGAAGTAGCTCGAGACGATCACGAAACCATCGACGGAGTAGTTCTACCGACGATCACATACGAAGTTCCGCGCGACGTCCTCGTCCCTCCTCCTCCTCCTCAGGGACGTCGCGCAACATCTCCGCACGACGTCCTACGTCCCCCTCCTCCTCCCAGGGACGTCGTGCACATTTTCCCGAGGCCCCTGCATCTGCAGACTCCTCGGTGCGCGGCGCCTCCCCCGGGCGCCGCGCCTTTTTTCGGCCAGGCGTCCCGTTCATCGGCAGGTGACGACGTCATCGCATTAGCCACGTGGCGAACGTGACAGCCGCGGACTCGAGGTTGCACACGGCTGATCCTCGACGGTTGCGCGCTGCGTGATGTGGCACCCGTCGTGCTCGGCGTCCGGTACCCGGACCCCGCCGTGCTCGACGCGTTCGACACGCAGTTCGCGCGCGTGTGGGATGGCAAGAAGGCGACGCCCGACGAGCAGGACCCGCCGATCGCGACGCCGCGCGAGCTGATGCCGGCGAAGGACGTCGCCGGGATCTAGCTATTCGTTGACCGGGCGCCCGACGTCGAACAGCACCTTCCAGCTCTTGTCGGGCTGCTGCTTCCAGATCGTGACGTAGGTCGAACGCCAGCTGTCCGCGGGCGTCTTGCCGACGAAGCGCGCCTTGCCGACGGTGAACCCGAGCTCTCCGCGCACGCCGCTGTCGATCGGCTTCCACGCGAGCGTGCCGTCCGCCAGCACCGGCGTCATCATCTCGCCGATCGCGGCGCCGCTCACGCGCTCGCCGTTGCGCATCATCCAGCCGTTGGCGTCGAACGCGGCCATCCATCCCTCGACGCCGCGCTTGCCGACGTCGTCGGAGAACGCGATGTCCGCTCGCTCGAGCTCGGTCACGCGATCGGCGTCGGTGCTCGTGAAGTCGAACGTGATCAGGCGATTCGCATCGCCGTGGATCGTGGCGCGCAGCGAGTCGGCGGTGCGGGCGTAGCCGATCTTCTTCGGATCGTCGTGCGCGGGGTTCGCGAACAGCGCGCTCTCGCCTTCGATCGCCTCGGCGCGGAACTCGACGCTCTTCATCCCGCCCGGCATCGCGAACAGGCGCACGACACCGTCGGCGGGACCAGGGCCGCTGGCGTCGTCGACGATGATCGCCTCGAAGCGACCGCCGTCGAGGAGCGAGACGCCGTAGATCGCACCGTCGGCCGCGATCCAGTGCTCCTGCCCGTTGCCGTCGACGGCATTCCAGTCACCGAGCCACCAGCTCAGCGGTCGAAGCGCCGGCGACAGATCCGTCGTCAGGTCGCCCGGGCGCAGCGGACGGTTCGGCACCTCGACCTTCGTCGTCGGCTGCGCGGGAGTGGAAGGTCCGCACGCAGCGAGCAGGGCGATCAGGTAGCGCATGGCGTGGATGGTAGTAGGATTCGCGCACACGGAGGAATGACGAGATGAAGAAGGCGTTCTTGGTGATGGCGGTTGTTTCGACGGCCGCGTTCGCGACGTACAAGTTCACGCGTAGCGATGCGCCGGTCGTGAAGACGGATGCGAGCCTGACGCAGGACCGCATCTGGATCGATCACTTGCCGCGCAACGATCGCGACACGTTCCAGATCTTCCTCGCGCTGACGGAGGAGCCGGTCGGCATCTTCCAGGCCGCGTCGCAGTGGGCGGGTCAGTACGAGATCTTCCGCTACGAGATGAACGGCGAGGAGATCCGCTTCGTGTTCCCGCAGAACGGTGATCGCGAGAAGGCGACGGCCAAGGCGCGCGAGTGCCGCGATCACGGCCACGACTACTGCCTCGATCTCTCGGGCACCAAGCGCGGCGTGAAGAAGTACTACTCGCGCAAGGGCTGGGAGATCGACGGGCTCACCGCCGAGCAGGCGAAGGCAAAGGCCCTCGAGATCGTCGAGACGCTCGAGACCGAGAAGTAATCGAGCCTTGCAAGATCGTTCTTGCAACCGGCGCGTTCGTGCGTAGTGTTCTGGCCACCTCGCACGAGGAGCCGTGTCATGCAGCCCCTTCAGCCTCACTCGAAGTGACCGTCCTGGCCGTCCGCACCGCGGACCGGTCGATGTAACTCGTCTGGCTGAATAGGAGCGATATGCATCGAGATTCGCGTGGCCGTCGTGGCCACAAGGATCTGCAGGTGTGTCGACAGGTGTTCGATGCGTTGACGTATGCGCTGGCGGAGATCGACGATCCATTGATCGACGAGCTCTCCCTCGCGGCCGTCACGCCGGCGCCGAGCGCAGCACGCGTAGAAGTCACGCTGGTTCCCTCTCGCTACGATCTCGATATCGACGAAGCGCTCGTGCGCCTCGCCGAGGTCATCGACGATCTGCGCGAGGAGGTCGCCGCCGAGATCACGCGCCGCCGTGTCCCGGAGCTCGCGTTTCGCATCACGCACCTCGACCCCCGCAGCGACTGACAATGAAGGATCGAGAACGACGAGCGCCTCGCGAAGGCGCTCGTCGTCGTTTCGAAAACGTGATGCGTACGAGCGAGACAAACGGGCCTCGCGTCATACTCGGACATGGCCGCGAACAGGGACGAGGCGCTTCACAGGGTCAACGCCAGGAGATGGCGCGTCGGTGGCGCGCTCACCGCGGTGATGATGGTCGGCTACTTCGCGTTCATCCTGCTCGTCGCGTTCGCGAAGTCGACCGTCGGCGCGCTCGTCGGTGACGCAAGCGTCGGCATCCTCCTCGGGGCCTCCGTGATCGTCCTGGCGCCGCTGTTGACGATGGTCTACGTGCGCTGGGCGAACCGGGTGTACGACCCGCAAGTCGAGTCACTCCGGTCCGCCTCCACCGACGAGGAATCGTAAGGTGCCCACGCACAGTGGACTCGGCGATCCAGACGTCACCGCGATCGCGTGGTTTCTCGGGTTCGTGTTGATCACGCTCGGGATCACGTGGTGGGCCGCACGACGCACGCGCACCACGAGCGACTTCTTCGCGGCGGGCGGTTCGGTGTCCGCGGTGCAGAACGGCTTCGCGCTCGCGGGCGACTACATGAGCGCGGCGAGCTTCCTCGGCATCGCGGGGCTGGTCGCGAAGAGCGGCTTCGATGGGCTCATCTACAGCGTCGGCTGGCTCGTCGGCTGGCCCGTGATCACGTTCCTGATCGCGGAGCCGCTGCGCAACCTCGGCAAGTACACGTTCGCGGACGCGGTCGCGTTTCGCCTGCGCCAGCGTCCGGTGCGCATCGCCGCGGCGTCGAGCACGCTCGCGGTCGTCACGATCTACCTGATCGCGCAGATGGTCGGCGCGGGCGGGTTGATCCACCTGTTGTTCGGCCTCGAGTACCGCGTCGCCGTCGCGCTCGTCGGCGTGGTGATGCTGCTGTACGTGCTGTTCGGCGGGATGATCGCGACCACCTGGGTGCAGATCATCAAGGCGGGCCTCTTGCTCACGGGCGCGACGCTGCTGGCGGTGATCGTGCTCTCGAAGTTCGGGTTCAACCCGCTGAACCTGTTCGCCGAGGCGCGCAGGATGTACGGCGACGGCGTGCTCGCACCGAGCTCGCTCGTCGCGGAGCCGCTCGAGGTGGTCTCGCTCGGCATCGCGCTCATGTTCGGCACGGCGGGACTGCCGCACATCCTGATGCGCTTCTACACGGTGCCGAACGCGCCGACGGCGCGGCGCTCGGTGGCGTACGCGACGAGCCTGATCGGCTTCTTCTACCTCGTGACGTTCATCCTCGGCTTCGGCGCGGCCGTGCTCGTCGGTCGCGACTCGATCAAGGCGGTCGACAAGGGCTACAACATGGCGGCGCCGCTGCTCGCCGAGGTCCTCGGCGGCACCGGGTTCCTCGGGTTCATCTCGGCGGTCGCGTTCGCGACGATCCTCGCCGTGGTCGCGGGGCTGACGCTCTCGGGCGCGGCGGCGATCGCGCACGACATCTGGGGCCACGTCGTTCGCGACGGCAAGGTCACCGAGCAAGAGCAGCTGCGCGTCGCGCGCATCGCGACGGTGGTGCTCGCGGTGATCGCGATCCTGCTCGGCGTCGCGTTCGAGGGGCAGAACGTGGCGTTCATGGTCGGGCTCGCGTTCGCGATCGCGGCGAGCGCGAACTTCCCGGCGCTCCTGCTCGCGATGACCTGGCGGCGGCTCACCACGCGCGGGGCGGTCGCGAGCATGGCGTTCGGGACGGTGGTCGCCCTCGTGCTGATCATCCTCTCGCCGACGGTGTGGAAGGACCTGCTCGGGAACCCCGCGGGCCTCATCTCCCTCAAGAATCCCGGGATCATCACGGTGCCGATGTCGTTCGTCGTCGCGGTCGTGGTCTCCCTGATCTGGCCGGAACCCCCTGCCGCCACGGGGTTTGACGCCTCGCGTGAACGCATGATCCTGGGCCCGTCGACCGCGAGGACTGCTTCACCTGCCAGACCTACATGATGGACGGGTTCGGCCGACCCACGTGCCGAATGACGACCATGCGGCTCGGGCGACCGGTAGGGGAGGGGCATCCGCCGTTCATCATCGCGGCGATCGATTGCAGTGGGCTGCAGCAGATCGAGGGCGTGCTCGCCGCGATCGATGCCGCCGCCGATGCGTGCTGCGATGCGGTGAAGCTGATGACGCTGCCATGGTCGTGGTACCCCGCCTTGTTCGAGCGTGCCGAGCAGCGCGGCCTGTTCGTGCTGTCGAGCGTCGGCGACGAGCAGGCGATCGAGCGCCTCGACTGGCTCGGCTCGAGCGCGTTCGAGCTGTTCTACGACTGGTCCGATCTCGACCTCGTCTCCGCGGCCGCACGCACCGGCAAGCCGCTCGTCCTGTCGGTCGCGAACGCCTCGCCGGCTCACCTCGCCGAGGTCGTCGCGCACGCGCTTCGCGAGGGCGCCCCGAGCGTCGCGCTCGTCCAGCGGGTCGCCGGGTACGCGCTCGGCGGCTTCGAAGCGCTTCGCGCCCACGGTGCCGTCGTCGGCATCTCGTATCGCCCGGTCGACTCGTCGCTGGTTCGAACCGCGATCACCCGCGGCGCGCGCATCGTCGAGGTGCGGATGTCCCCACAGCGGCTCTCGGAGCTGCCGCGCGTGGTCCGAGATGGCGAGCTCGCATGGGCGATGCTCGGAAACGCCGAGGATCGCTGGACCACGAACTAGCGAAAACCCGATAGTAGGCGGGGATGCCAACGGAGGTGGAACGGCTGAGACGGGGGATCCGGACCCTGTCCACGGCGATCGCCGCGGTCGCCGAAGCGACGACCGACTCCCAGCGCCTCCTCGAGACGCTCGTCCATCAGGCGGCAGAGCTGATCGAGGACACCTGCATCGTGCTCCTGAAGACACCGCAGGGGCCTCACGCCGCGGCGCTCTACGATCCGGACCCGACGCTGCTCGCCGAGCTGCGCCTGCTGTACGAGAAGCCGCTCGGTCCGGGCGCGGAGTACACGAACCAGGTGATGCAGAGCGGGAAGGCGGTGCTGTTCCCGACGGTGAACCTCGCGAGCGCGCGCGGCCGCATCTCGGACGAGATGTACGACACCCTCACGCGGATCGGCCTCTCGGGGACCCTCGTGGTTCCCATGCGCGTACAAGGCCAGCCGTACGGCGCGCTGACGATCCTGCGTCATCGCCCGCACGCTCGCGATCTCGACGAGCTCGACCTCGAGCTCGCGCAAGACCTCGCGAACCACGCCGCGATCGCGATCGCGAACGCACGCCACGTCGACGCGCTACGCGAGAACGACGAGCTGCGCGGTGCGAAGGAGGAGCTCGCGCGCGCGAACAAGTTTCTCGACGCGATCATCGAGAACATCCCGGACATGGTGTTCGTGAAGGACGCGGACAAGCTCGCGTTCACGCGCTTCAACCGAGCCGGCGAGGAGCTGATCGGCGTCTCGCGCGAGGCGATGATCGGCAAGACCGACTACGACTTCTTTCCGCCCGAGGAAGCGATGCACTTCCAGGGCATGGATCGCGAGACCCTGCGCAACAAGATCCTCGTCGACATCCCCGAGGAGCCGATCCACACCGCGAACGGCAAGCGCTGGCTCCACACCAAGAAGGTCCCGATCGTCGACGAGCGCGGCGAGCCGATCTACCTGCTCGGTATCTCGCAGGACATCACGAATGCGAAGCAAGACAAGCAGGCGCTCGTCGACGCGAAGGACCGCGCCGAAGCGGCGAACAAGGAGCTCGAGTCGTTCAGCTACTCCGTCGCGCACGATCTGCGGGCGCCTCTCCGCGCGATCGACGGCTTCAGCCAGGCGATCGTCGAGGACTACGGCGACCGTCTCGACGAGGAGGGGAGGCGCCTTCTGGACCGCGTGCGCGAGCAAGCCCAGCGGATGGCGAGGCTGATCGATGATCTGCTCGCGCTGTCCCGCGTGACGCGGCACGACCTGTCGTTCGAGTCGATCGACCTCGGCGAGACCGCGCGCGGCACGCTGGCACAGCTGCAACGCTTGGATCCCGATCGCTCGGTCGACGTCCGGATCTCGAACAGCCTCCTCGCGACCGTCGATCCGCGAATGCTGGCGATCGCGTTCGACAACCTCCTCGGAAATGCGTGGAAGTTCACGTCGAAGACTCCGGATGCCCGCATCGAGGTAGGGCAGCTTCACAAGGACGGTCAGCGCGTGTTCTTCGTCCGCGACAACGGCGCGGGCTTCGACCCCCAGTACCGGCACAAGCTTTTCGGCGTGTTCCAGCGACTTCACACAGAACGTGAATTTCCAGGGACAGGCGTCGGCCTCGCGACCGTCGCACGCATCATCTTGCGGCACCGCGGGAGGGTGTGGGCCGAGGGAGAGCCTGGTATGGGTGCAACGTTCTTCTTCACGCTTGGAGATCCGGAGGCACCATGAAGGACAAGATCATCTTGCTCGTCGAGGACAACCCGAACGACGAGGAGCTCACGCTTCGCGCCCTCAAGAAGAGTCAGATCCTGAACCGCGTCGTCGTGGTTCGCGACGGTGCCGAAGCGCTCGACTACCTCTTCGCGCGCGGTGCGTACACATCGCGGCCGGCGACCGAGATCCCGCAGGTGATCCTGCTCGACCTGAAGCTGCCGAAGATCGACGGACTCGAGGTCCTGCGGGCGATCCGCGCGGACGATCGGACGAAGCTGTTGCCGGTCGTGATCCTCACCTCGTCCCTCGAGGACCAGGACCTGATCAAGTCCTATGGGCTCGGCGCCAACAGCTACGTGCGAAAGCCGGTCGACTTCGTGCAGTTCGTCGAGGCCGTGAAACAGCTCGGTTTGTACTGGCTCGTGATAAACCAGCCTGCTCCGTGAAAGCAGCGATCGTCCTCGCGTCCGTCCTCAGCCTCGCTGCTCGCGAAGCACGAGCGGCGGACTGCGCGGCCGACGCGGACCGGCTTCGCGCGCACCTCGAGGTCGCGGAGGTCAACACGTCGCGATGGCAGCTCGCGTGGACGATCGTGTTCACCAGCGCCGCCGCCGGACAGTTCGCGCTCGCCCTCGCCGAGTGGAACCCCTTCGGCGAGTTCGACGACAAGTATCGCGACACGCTCCTCGTCGGCGGCACCAAGGCGACGATCGGCATCGGCTCGCGCCTGATCTTCCCGCTGCGCGCGCACGTCCCGGCGCCGAACGCCGACCGCTGCGTCGAGCTCGCCGAGCTGCGCAAGTCGATCACCAAGCTCGGCAAGAAGGAGCGCCAGTCGTTCTGGCTGACGCACCTCGGCGGCACCGCGCTCAACCTCGCCGGCGTCGCGGTGCTGTGGTACCTGCACGACTTCAAGACCGGCGCGCTCTCGTTCGCGATCAGCTACCCGGTCGGCATCACGTCGGCGTACACGCTGCCGCGCGCGTCGTGGCACCTGTGGCGCGAGGAGAAGTCCTCGTGGACCGTCGGTGTCCTGCCGAGCGACGAGCGGACGATGTTCGTCGTCGGCGGCGAGTGGTAGTCAGCCGCTCCAGCTACCACCACGGCCCGGTCAGCTCCACGTCGAGCAGCTGCGCCGGTATCTCTGGATCATCCGGGTCGAGTGCGATCCATGCACGCCTCGGTCGCGTCGCGTCGAGCGCGATGCCCTCGGCCTTGACGGGATGTCCGTCCGGACCCGCGAAGTGTGTCGCGCGCACGACGCCGGTCGCGACATCGATCACGCCGAGCTGCGAGCCACTCGCAGCGCCATCATCGATCGCGTTCGGCGATTGCTCGGCGGCGGCGACGTAGAACACGCGCCCGCCGTCGGCGACGGCGCCGGTAAATCCGAACCTCGCGCCGTCGGCCTCGCCGAGCGCATAGCCATCGACATCGAGGAGCGCAGGCATCGGCGCGGTGGCCACGAGCCACGCTCGCGTCTCCATCGTTCCGAGGCGCAGCACCGCGGGCCCCGGATCGCGCGGTCCCGTGTTGCCACGATGGAACAGCCATAGCTCGTCGCGACCGTCGGTCTGCACGCGCGCGGCACCCTCGATGTTGAGCGCACCGTCGAGCGCCTCGCGCAGCCGCGCGTAGAGCGGCGCCGCGTCCTGGACGCGCGGGATGCCGTGATGCACGCGGCACACCTTCTCGCGGATCGGCAAGCTGCCCGAGCCGAACGCCCACAGCTCGTCATCGATCGCGACCATCGACTCCAGGTCCAGCTTGTCGAGCTTGTTGCCGAGCGCGACCTCGAAGCGTCGTCGGCCGTCGAGGCCTCTCGGTAACCGCATCGCGGTGACGCCATCACGGGTGACGATGCCGAAGAAGCTCGCGTCGTCCTGCGCCACGACGAGACGGCCGGCGTGCACGGCGAGGCCGCTCGCCGCCCGGACGTGCGCGGGGCGATCCTCGTGCGCCTCGGCGGCGGTATCGTAGCGGAGCACGCGCGCTCCATGGATGCGCACGCCGAGCGCCGGATCGATCACCGCGATGCGTGTCACTCGACCATCGTACGCCGGCGCGGGTCACGTGTCTGGCTGCGATTCGCGACCTCCGCGGGTCACGTGTCTGGATGCGGCCATCCATCACGCGCGTCGCGATAGGAAATGCCCGCGCGGAGCGCGAAGCCCTTGTCCGCCGCGCCGCCGCCCACGCAGACCTCGAAGCGCAGGCGATGCTGCCGCGCCATGGCCAGCGCCAATCCGGGCAGCGGCTTGCGGCACCAGCACACGGGCGGGCCCGCCGCGTGGAAGCACGCCATCGCGCGCAACGGGACGTCGAGCGCCCTCGCGAGCTGCTCGACGAGCTCGGCGAACCTCGTCGGCGCGACGCCCGGCTGCCAGCTCGTCGCCGCGATCACGTGACCCGCGGCATGCCACGCGCGCAGCGCATCTCGCGCGCCGTCGTGGAGCGCGATCTTGTCGACGGTGCGCGGGCGCCCGCGCCACACGATGTCGTCGAGCTCGACGAGAATGGCAGGGTGGTCATCGCGCGACGCGACCGAACGAGGCCCGTGCTCGCGCGCGAGCTCTGCAAACGGGACGATCGCGATCTCGTCGAAGCCCTCGTCTTCGCGCGGCGGCTCGTACTCGCGGCGCCAGCGGAACTGCGCGCCGGGTCCGATGTCCGTGCCGCGCAGCTCGGCAGGTTCGAGCAGCCGCTCGTGCGTTTCGAGCATGCGCAGCACGGCGTTGTGCTGCGCGCGTTCGATCGGCGTGTCGACGACGACACAGCGCACCGAGAGACCGTGACGTCGAGCTATGTCGATCACGGGCCGGCGCGACGCGCGGCTCGCGTACGTGTTGTCGAGGACCGCGCACCTCGCGCCGCTCGCCAGCGCCGCGTCGAGCTCGCGCGCCAGCTCGAGCAGCGAGCCGCCGCGGTCGTCGCGGTTGAGCCGCGTGTATCCGCGCTCGACGAGCTGTCGTGCCAGCGATGACTTTCCCGCGCCGGGAATCCCCATCACGATGACGACCTCGCTGGTCCGCGGGCTGGACAGCATCGCGGGTTGAAGGGGACGGTCTCCGTGGGCGGGCGCGGCTCTCCGCGTCACCGTCACGAACGCATCGTCGAGCGCACGCTTCGCGTCGTCGTCGAGCTCGATGACCGTGGCCGCCGACAGCGCGGTCTCCCTGCGGGAGGCGCCGGGCAGCGGGATCACCATCGGCGAGAGCGAGCGCAGCCACGCGAGGATCAGCTCGGCCGGCGTGCAGGCGAGGCGCGTCGCGTGCGCGCGGACGATGGGATCGCGCGCGAGGCGCGAGACGCCGCGACGGCCGCCGAACGGGCGGTACGCGAGGATCTCGATCCCGCGCGACGTGCACGCGTCGAGCAGGCCGCCGCGGAGCGCGTCGAGCTTGTACGGGTGCAGCTCGATCTCGACGGCGGCGATCGGCGCGATCGAGAGCGCGGACTCGAGCTGCGTCAGGTTCACGTTGGAGAGGCCGATCGCGGGGACGACCTCGTCGTCGCGGAGGCGAGCGAGCGCGCGCACGCTGGTGGCGAGCGGCACCTCGGGATCGATCACGTGGAGCAGGTAGAGATCGATGCGGCCGAGACGGGCGAGCGACGCGCGCGCGGCGGAGGCGAGGTGCTTCGCGCGCCCGTCGGGGACCCAGGCACCGTCGGGGCGCGTGAGCCCGCCTTTGGTGACGATGCGGACGTGGGGCGGCAGGTTCGCGAGCAGGCGCTCGTTGTGGCCGAGGTCGGCGTCCGAGTGGCAGTAGACGTCGGCGGTGTCGACGAGCGTGATGCCCGCGGCGATCGCGGCGTCGATGATGGCGCGCGACGTGGCTTCGTCGGGACGCGCGGGCTCGGTGGAGAGCCGCATGCAGCCGAGGCCGATCGCGCGGGGCATCGCGCTAGTGATGATGCGCGGGCGGCGGCGCGTTCGGGTCGTCTTTCGGCGGCCAGAAGAACTGCAGCGGCGAGCGCAGGAAGTGCTTGAAGACCGCGAGCGGCAGCGTGCGGCGCTCGCCGCGCGGGACGTCGCGAGCGCGAAGGGCGACGAGGAGCGCGAGCGCGAACGACACGCCGAAGTTCAAGAGGCCGATGATCATGATGCCGACGGACGCCGAGATGAACGGCCCCCAACCGACGGCGTCGATGCCGACGGACTGCATCGCCAGCGTGAGCGATCCCGTCGACAGCGTGATGTGACGGACCTCGAGCGGCAGGCCGAAGAACATCGCGATCGGCTGGATCATGCCGAGCATGAAGCCGAGGGAGATCGAGCCGCCGAACCCGGACGCCTGATGCTCGAGGAAGCGCGCCCAGCGGGCCATGCGCTCCTTGCCGAGCTGCTCGCCCCAGCGATGGTGCTCTATCGCCTCGGGCAGGCGGCGATAGACGACCCAGTTCTCGAACCAACCCGCGACGAGCGAGGACATCCACAGGATGCAGCCGGTGAGCGCGGCGAAGAAGATCGTGCCCGACCCGAGCGGATCGAACGACTGGATCGTCTTGATCGCGTCCTTCTCGGGGAGGAACGACTGCCCGTTCATTCGCACGACGATCAGATCGAACAGCGTGGCGGTGAGGATGACGGCGGAGACGTTGCCCATCGCCGCCGCGAACTGCGAGCGCGCGATCTGCGAGATGAGCTTGACCAGCTCGTCGAGGCGACCCGGTCCCTCGCGATCGCGAATGACGCCGGCGAGCGATGCCGCGGTCATCGACGGCTGCTTCGTCGCGAGGGTGAAGCCGAGCAGCTGCATGATGAGGAAGCTGCCGGCGTAGTCGATCGACGAGAACAGACCGTCGAGGAATGGCGCGAAGTGCTGCCATTTGATGAAGTACTTGATCACCGCCGTGCCGAGCGTCAGGAAGCCGCCGCCCATCGCGGACAGCAGCATCTTGAAGTACTCCCTGCGCGACGACGTGACGTAGTGCTCGCCGGTCTTGCCGGCGCGCTCGATCACCTTGCGTGCGAGGAGCCGCAAGTTGTCGGACATCAGCTGCGAGAAGCTGCGATTGCCGACGAGGCCGAGACCGACGGCTGCGATCACGGAGCGGATCTCGGTGGTCGGCTCGAGCGTGTCGTCGGGATCTGCGAACGGTAGGAGGATCTCGATGCGACGGAGGCCGCGCTCGATCGAGTCGAGTGCGTAGACGACATCGATCGAGACGCCGCGCTCTTCGAGGGCGACCTTCACCTGGTCGAGGTGGCGGAACGAGGCCTCGATCAGCGCGGGCATCTCTTCGGGACGCGCGCGCTGCAGGTGATAGAGCGGAGAGTCGCGGACGCCGCTCTTGTTGGTGCGCGTGCGGAACGCCTCCGCCATGCCGAGTGCGGCGATCCGCGTGGTGATCATGCTGATCGCATCGATCACCGACGTTCGCAGCGGCTCCCAGCAATCGCCGCCGACGTCGGCGAGGCGGTGGAGCAACGGATCGGCGGCGGGGCCCAGCCACTTCAGGTCGTCGTTCTTACGGATGATGCGACCGATGAGCATGTTGAGCTCGTGCGGCGCCGGTGCCTCGGGGAGGAACTTGCGTGCGAGGCGATCGGACGTCTCGGCGAGCAGGCCGCGCGCGTTCGGTAGACCGATCTCGCCGAACGCCTTGATCGCGCGCGTCTGCGAGAGCACCGACTTCACGACGGCCTGGAAGCGCGCGCGTGCAGCGGGGACGCGCTCGAGTGCTTCGACGAGGAGCTGCAGGCGCGCGAGCCCGTCGTGGCCCGCAGTGTTCATCGACGGACCCGCGACGACGAAGCGCCCGAGCTTCTCGAGCGCGGTGAGTTGATCCTCGAGGTCGGCACCTGGATCGCACTCGACGAACAGCTGGCGCAGGCGCGGAGACGCTTTGCCTTCGAGCGAGCCGACGAGACGAGCGAACTCCGCCGCAGGCAGCAGTTCGGCCGATGACTCCACCGTGCACGATGCTACAGACGCCATGGACTCGCCTCAACACGTCCGGTCGTCTTACGCTCGGCAGGTGATTCCCTGGGAAGAGCTCGGCCGCGCGAAGCTTCCTGATGGAGAGCTCGTGCTCTCGCGACGCGGTGACGAATACGTTCTCCGGATGCGCGGCGCCGAGCTGATGAACAGCCGGAGTCATCGCTCCGAGGAGCTGCTCGCGACGCTCGGGTGTGCCGGCTTACCGCCGAGAGCGCGGGTGTTGATCGGTGGACTCGGCATGGGGTTCACGACGCGCGCCGCGCTCGAAGCGATCCCGACGGATGCGACGATCGTTGTCGCGGAGCTCGTGTCCGAGGTGGTGGCATGGAATCGTGGACCGCTCGCGCACCTCGCAGCACATCCGCTCGACGACGCCCGGGTGACCGTCCGGATCGCGGACGTCGCGGAGGTGATGAGCGAGGGCACCTATCACGCGATCCTGCTCGACGTGGACAACGGTCCGGACGCGTTCACCGCGCCGAGCAACTCGAAGCTGTACGGCGTGCGCGGGCTCGAGCGTGCGCGTCGCGCGCTCGTGCCGGGCGGAACGTTCGGCGTGTGGTCGGTCGCGGACGACAAGGGCTTCACCGGGCGGTTGCGCGCCGTGGGGTTCACCGTCGAGACGCATCGCGTACCACCGCGCCCGAACAGCGGAGCGCGCCACGTCGTGTGGATCGCGCGTGCGCCCCGGTAACCGACCCTCGGCCCGCTGGAGCTCGAGCCCTTCGGAGCGCAGCAACCCCGCGATACCAGCGGGACGGCCGAGGGGCGCGCCCTGAACCGTCGCGTCGATTTCCTCATCGTGGGGCGCAAGACGCGGGGCGAGTAGTGCCCTATGCTTGTGCCGTGATCGTGAAGTTGCTCGTGCTCCTCGCCCTGGCGTTCTCGCTGGGCCAGACGCGCGACGCCACGCAGATCACGGACGAGATCACGGTGCTCGAGACCGAGCTCGATGCCAGCAACGATACGGCTCCCGTCGAGCGCGTGGTTACCCGTGCGGTGCCGCGTGAGATGCGAGCGCTCGCCGAAAACTTCGTGCTACCTCCGCGCTCGCTCGATGCGGGCCGCGTGTTCCGGCCCCCGCGCGATCTGGCTGCCTGAGTCGGTTCTCGATTGGCATCCAACTCGCACCTTGCGGAGGTGACATGTCGTCACTCGTCGTGCCGGTCTGGGCGTGGGCCCTGCTGGCATTCATCGTACTCCTTTCGATCTCGATCGATCTGTTCGCGCATCGCGGCAATCACGTCGATTCCAAGAAGCGCGCACTCGTCTGGACGCTGATCTGGGTCGGCGTTTCGCTCGCGTTCAACCTGTTCGTGCTGCTCTGGTTCGGTCGCGAAGCGGGCGAGCAGTTCCTCGCCGCCTACCTCTTGGAGAAGAGCCTCTCCGTCGACAACCTGTTCGTGTTCTTGCTCGTCTTCGCAGCGCTCTCGATCCCTGCGACCGAGCAGCGCCGGGTGCTGACGTGGGGAATCCTCGGTGCGATCATCTCGCGCGGCGTCTTGATCTTCGCGGGCGCCGCGGCGGTGCAGCGGTGGCACGCGTTGACCTACGTGTTCGGTGGGCTGCTCGTGCTCGCCGCGATCAAGCTGCTCCGTCCAGAGGAGAAGAAGGAGGGCGAGCCGAACGCCGTCATCCTGTGGCTCGAGAAGCGCCTGCGCTGGACGCGAACCCTGCACGGCCACCGCTTCTTCGTGAAGATCGATGGCAAGCGCGTCGCGACGCCGCTGTTCATCGCGCTGCTCGCGATCGAGATGACCGACATCGTGTTCGCGATCGACTCGGTGCCGGCCGCATTCGCGGTGACGGAAGATCCGTTCATCATCTACAGCTCGAACCTGCTCGCGATCCTCGGCCTGCGCGCGCTCTACATCGTGCTCGCGGGTGCACTCGCGGATCTGCGGTACCTGCGCTTCGGGCTCGCGGCCGTGCTCGGGTTCGCCGGGGCGAAGCTCCTCGCGGCAAACTGGGTCAAGATCCCGCCGCTCGCGTCGGTCGGGGTGATCGCCGTCTGCATCGGGATCTCGGTGATCGCGAGCCTGCGCGCCAACCGGCGGGATGCGAGGGAGACCGTGGTGCGGATTCTGCGGGAGTCCTTGCAGGAGCCGCAGGTGCCTGAAATCCGAGGGTCCTGAGAACAAGCACTTGCGCGCCGGCCCGAGCCTTGCTGTAACAGCCGGGCATGAAGCTCGCGATGGTTCTGTGTCTCGTGCTCGCCGGCGCCTGCAAGACGGATGGTGCCGAGCAGGCTGCTCCCTCGTCCTCTTCCGGCGACACGGTCGCCGCGCCCGCCGAGAGCGGTGCCAAGCCGCGCTCGGGCAAGATCCAGCTGCCGCCGCGCCTGCCGAGCAACGGCTCGGAGGCCACCGATCGACAGATGCCGTCGCTCGAGTCCGGTGACATGACCGACGAGGAGCGCATGGAACGCCGCGCTGCTCGCCAGGAGCGTCGCGAGGAGCGCCGCAAGGAGCGCATGGAGAAGCTCGACACCGACAAGGACGGCCAGATCTCGCCCGAGGAGATGCAGGCCGGTCGCAAGCAGCGCGCGGAAGACATGCGTTCGCGCTTCGACGCGAACGGCGATGGCAAGCTCACCGTCGACGAGCTGAGCGAGGGCCGCATGGGCCGCCGCCTCGATCCGGCGACCGTCGATTCGAACAAGGACGGCGATATCTCCGCCGACGAGCTCTCGGCGGGCATGGAGCAGATGCGCGAGCGCTTCCGCGGCATGCGCGGTGCGCGTGGGCAGCGGTGGGGCCAGGGCTCGAACGCCGGCAGCGCCGACCAGCCCTGATCCGATCAGCCGGCGACGGCGCTGACGATCGCCTTGCGCTGCGCCTCGTCGGGAACGACGCCGCGCATCGCGCCGAGGTTGTCCTCGACGTGCTTGACCTTCGAGGTCGCGGGGATCGGGCACGTCACCGCCGGGTTCCCGAGGAGGAACTTCAGGAACAGCTGCCCCCAGCTGGTGCAGCCGAGCTCCGTCGCGACCTTCGGCAGCGCCTTGCCCTTCACCTTGCCGAACAGCGAGCCCGACGAGAACGGCTGCATCACGAGCACGGCGACACCGGCGTCGCGGGCCGCGGGGATGAGCCGCTTCTCCGCCGCGCGATCCGAGACGCTGTAGGGAAGCTGCACGACGTCGATCTTCTCGGTCTTGATGATCTGCTCGAGCTCGTCGAACGAGCCGTGCGCGTAGTGCGTGATGCCGATGTACTTCACCGTGCCGGCGGCCTTCCACTCGCGCAGCGTCGCGAGGTGGGTCTTCCAGTCGACGAGGTTGTGGATCTGCATCAGCTCGATCTTCTGGATGCCGAGCAGCGACAGCGACTTCTTCATCTGCGCGATGCCGTCGGACTTGCCGCGCGTCCAGACCTTGGTCGCGAAGAACGGTGCGGGCGTCTTCGGATCCGCCTTGCGCAGCGCGGCCATCATCTTGCCGATCGCGGCCTCGGCCTTGCCGTACATCGGCGAGGAGTCGATCACGCGACCGCCGAGCGCGAGGAACCTCTCGAGCACGGGTGTGATCGGGGCGACATCCTCGACGTCGAACGTCTGCCACGAGCCGAGGCCCACGGCGGGCACCTTCTCGCCCGTCGACGGAATCGTGCGAACGATCAGATCAGTCATCGGTGCATCCTTGGGAGGATCCTTCGCGAAGCCGAATCGCGGCAGGACGGCGAGGCCTCCGAGTCCGGCGGCTGCGAGGACCTGTCGGCGGGACCACATGTGGATGACCTTAGCGTGCACCGAGCAAGCATGGGATAGTCGCTCCGTGCTCCGGATCGGTGTCCTCGTTGCCGCGCTCGTGCCCGCGATCGCGTACGCCGACGAGCCCGTCGACGACGGCGCCGCGACGCCGGGCGAGCACGCGCCGATCGAGAACCGCGTGAACGTGCGCGTGGGCCGATCGAGCGCGGACACCGATGGCCGCCCGTCGATCTGCGTCGACGTCCGGGTCTACTGGCGCTTCGGCATCGAGACGTGCGGCACCGGCCAGGCGATCATCCACAACGATCCGGGCCAGGAGATAATGCACCTCCGCGCGAACTACACGTTCGCCGATCGCTCGCTGTGGAAGGGCACGCTCAACGCGCGCGGCGGGCTCGGCTTCGCGGAGCTGCAGATCGGTCCCGACGATCCAGGGTTCGTGTTCGGCGGTCCGTCGAGCAACGGCTACTCGACGGCCGGCCCGGAGGCCGCGTTCTCCGCGCAGTGGCTGTTGCCGCTGTACAAGAAGATCGACTTCGTGATGACCGCGACCGCAGGCCTCGCGTACTTCACGGGCGCCCCCGAGCTGTCCACGAGCAAGACCGAGCTCCAGGGCTTCGCGTCGCTCGAGGCCGGCATCGGCTGGTAACCGCCACGCCGCGCCACGCTACTGGGCGCGTCACGCCGACCCGACGAAGTCGTGACGTGATCGGGGTGCGCGCACGGGCAATTCCGTGCTCTAACGCGTGTGCCATGGAGCTTCGCTCGATCGCGACGTACGCCAATGCCGTACGGCCGGAGCTTCCCGCCGAGGCGCTCAAGCCCGCGCTCTCGCGCCTGCTCTGGCTCCCGTTCCACATCGCGTTCATCTCGACGATCGCGTGGTTGCTCGTCGCGGGGCACGTGCCCGCGCCCCTGTGGCCCGTCGCGTCGATCCTGATCGGCTGGTCGCTCTCGGGCGCGGTGTTCCTTGGCCACGAGCTGATGCACGGCGGCGTCGTGCGCGGGCGAACGCCGATCCGCATCTTCGGCTTCATCTGCCTGCTGCCGTTCACGCTGTCGCCCACGCTGTGGACCGCGTGGCACAACCGCGTCCACCACAACCACTGCGCGCAGCCGGGGAAGGATCCCGATCTCTACCCGACGCTGATCGAGTACGAGACGCAGAAGGGCGCGCGGATCATGGCCGACTACTTCGGCCTCGGTCGCCGCCGCTTGCTCTCGCTCCTCTCGCTGTTCTTCGGCTTCACCGGTCAGAGCCAGCAGATGCTGTGGAAGGCGCGCGAGCGCGGAATGCTCAGCCCGGGCCTCCATCGGCGCGCGATCCTCGAGTTCTCGCTCGGCGTCGCGTTCTGGCTCGCGGTCGCGTTCGTCGTCGGCTTCGTGCCGTTCATCTTCATCTACCTGCTGCCGCTCGTCGTCGCGAACTCGATCGTGATGATGTTCATCATGACGAACCACAACCTGAGCCCGCTGACGGCGATCAACGATCCGCTCGTCAACTCGCTCAGCGTCACGCTGCCGCGGCCGCTCGAGTTCCTGACGCTCGACTTCGGCTACCACGTCGAGCACCACCTGTTCCCGACGCTGAGCGCGCGCCACGGCCGCACGATCCGCTCCGTGCTGCGCGACAAGTTCCCGGACCGCTATCAGTCGATGCCGCTGACCGCGGCGCTCTACCAGCTCTACATCACGGCGCGCGTCTACAAGGACGACGTGACGCTGATCGATCCGCCGAGCGGCAACACGTTCCCGACGCTCGTGCCGCGCGAATCGCCTCGCGATCCCGCGTAGCCCGCCCGCCCGCGGTACCATCGCGGACATGCGAGCGCGGGTCGCTATCGCCGGTTGCTTCGCGTTCCTCGCCGGCGCGGGCTGCTGGAGCACTCCACCGCCGCAGCCGGCCGGCGTGCAGAACACCGCGCCATCGACCGCGCCGACCATCGCGTCGCTGCCCGCGCACACCGTGTGGACGGGTCGCTACGAGTGCTCCCAGGGCGTGACCGCCGCGCAGCTCACGCTCGATGTCGAACCCGGCGGCCGCGCGCGGGCGATCTTCGATTTCGGCCCGCTCGCCGATAACCCGACCGTGCCGAACGGCTCGTATCGCCTCCGCGGCACCGCGGTCGAGGCCGACGACGCGATCACCGTGTCGCTCCAGCCCGAGGAGTGGATCGACCAGCCCGACGGCTACGTGATGGTCGGGATCCAGGGTGGTATCGACGCCAACCGGCGGGCGCTCCGCGGCCGGATGCTGAACGACAGCTGCGCCTGGCTCGACGTGAAGCGCAGCGAGTGATTCGCCGTTCTCGTCATTGATTTCGCCGATATCCACCCGAGGCCGCTTGCCCTCCCGCCGCCGGCCAGCGGGGATGTCAGACCCCGGTGGTAACGAACTCGATCATGGAGAAGTTCCCCCGAGGCACCCTGCCGCCCTCCGCCTGGGTACCGCTCGTTTCCGGTACGCCCGAGAAGGTCACGCCGCCGCCGAGCATCCTCGAGCGCGCGCAGAACGAGGTCGCGGCCGAGACGCCGCGCGGCACGTGCGATCTCTCGGTGACGTGCCCGACCTGCAGCACGTTGATGCAGCCCGAGCACGCGCACTATCGGTGCTTGACGTGCGGCTATCGCGACTCCTGCTGCTTCTGAACGTCGCGAGGACTGTTTCGGTTGGATCCACGCGGTGCATGCACGAGCCGTGTGGATCAAAGCGAGCGCGATCGAATCGGCAACTCCGTGTCGATGGGGCGGCCGAATCACGCGACGCTGGCGCGCTCGGCGACGACCGATCGGCTAGGTCTGCGTCGGGCGCGCGCTGATCGACGGGGGCGGCAATACTGCGTTGCGCGAGCCAGGACTTCGCGGTCGGACGAAGCAGCACTACAGTGGGCGAATCATGAGTGACCCGATCCTCGAGACCATTCCGCTAGGATTTCCGTGGGGCACCGCCGACCCGTTCTTGTTCTGCGTGCACCACGACGACAAGTACCCCGCGGGCAATGATCGCATGGGGCCGGCCGCGTCGCTCGAAGGCCGCGAGATCGGCATGGACTTCGCCGGCAAGGACGGCTGGCGCATGTATCACGGCGAGGAGGTCCCGGGATTTCCGGGACACCCGCACCGCGGGTTCGAGACCGTCACCATCGTGCGGCGCGGGCTGATCGATCACAGCGACTCGCTCGGTGCGGCCGCGCGGTTCGGTCGCGGCGACGTGCAGTGGCTCACCGCGGGCAAGGGCATCGTGCACTCGGAGATGTTCCCGCTCCTCGACAAGAGCGGCCCGAACCCCGTCGAGCTGTTCCAGATCTGGCTGAACCTGCCCAAGGCCGACAAGATGAAGGACCCGTACTTCACGATGCTGTGGGCGGATCAGATTCCGCGGCACGTGCATCGTGACGCGAAGGGAAGGGCGACCGAGGTGACCGTGGTCGCCGGAGCGCTCGCGGATGCAACGCCGCTCGCACCGCCGCCGAGCTCGTGGGCCGCGCGCGCGGAGAGCGACATCGCGATCTGGACGATCAACATGGAGAGCGGAGCGACGTGGACCGTGCCGCCGGCGAAGCCGGGGACGAACCGCGTGGTCTATCTCTTCGCGGGGAAGCTCGCGGCGGCGGGGCGCACGTTCGTCGCGAAGACGGGCATCGTCGTCAAGCCGGACCACGCGCTCGACATCGAGGCGGGGCCCGACGGCGCCGAGATCCTGGTGCTCCAGGGGCGGCCGATCGGCGAGCCGGTCGTGCAGCACGGGCCTTTCGTGATGAACACGCGGCAGGAGATCATGGACGCGTTCAACGACTATCGCCGCACGCAGTTCGGCGGCTGGCCGTGGAAGGACCAGGCACCGGTGCATGCCCGCGAGGAGGGCCGCTTCGCGCGCCACGCGGACGGACGCGTCGAGCGCCAGAAGGACTAGCGCGGACTCGCGCGGAGTACGGGCTACTTCTCGCGCGCGGTCGCGGTGGGGAGCGGCGCCTTCGTGTCGCTCTCGCCGGGGTCCGGCGTGGGCGCGGCGGCGCGGTAGTTGTCGAGCGGCCGATAGCGTCGCGTGTAGAGCCAGAACGCGATCGTCGCGAGGAACGCGAAGCCCGCGAAGAAGAACATCAGGAACGCGTTCTGCGAGAGGCCGGTGTCCTTCACGCGCTCGATGACGCTCTTCTTGAGGAGCACGTCGTTGACGAGCAGCACCCAGAGGTTGCCGACGGTGGTCGTCAGGTTCCAGAAGCTCATGATGACGCCCTTCATCGAGAGGGGCGCTTGCGAGTACGCGAACTCGAGGCCGGTCGCGGAGACGAGCACCTCGGCGAACGTCAGCACCGCGTAGGGCAGGAGCTGCCACATGATGTGGAGCTTGTCGCCGCCGTCGAGCGCGAGCTGGATGCCGCCGGCGATGATCCACGCGAACGCGGAGAACAGGATGCCGAACGTCATGCGGCGGATCGGCGTGGGATCCCACCCGAGGCGGCGCAGCCACGGATAGAGCACGAGGTTGTTGAACGGGATGAGGATCATCACGAACAACGGGTTGAACATCTGCATCTGCGCGGGCTGGAAGTCGGTGCGGCCCGTCGGATCGAGCGTCCACGAGGGCAGCGCCATCTCGCCGCCCTGGAACACCCACGTCGACGCCTTCTGATCGAACAGCGAGTGGAACGGCGTGACGAGCGCGAACACGATCAGGATGCGCAGCACGGAGCGCACGCCCTCGATCGCGTCGTCGGGGTGGATGCCGCGGCAGTTGTCGAGCCCGGTCGCCGTGGCGATGCCTCCGAAGAACAGGACGATGACGAGGACGAGGCAGATGATCGGCACGAGCTCGAGCCCCGCGAACATGACGCCGACGATCGACGCGACGGCGCCGGCCGCGAGGAGCATGCGTGCCGTCGCGCCGCTGCCCGGAGACATCAGGGCGGTGCCGACGATGCGAACGAACGAGTGCGGGTCCTTCGTCCTGCGCACCGGCACCATCACGTACATGCGACGGCCGAGCCACAGCACCGCGGTGGCGATGAACATCAGGATGCCCGGGATCAAGAACGCGATCGACGGGCCGAACGACACGAGGAAGATCGGCATCAACATCGACGCGAAGAACGAGCCGAAGTTGATGATCCAGTAGAAGGCGTCGAACACGACCTTCGCGAGGTGCTTGTTGCTCGAGTCGAACTGATCGCCCATGAACGATGCGACGAGCGGTTTGATGCCGCCCGCACCGAGCGCGATCAGGAACAGGCCGGCGAAGAAGCCGTTGACGTTGGTCTCGAAGATCGCGAGGCAGGCGTGGCCCGCGCAGTAGATCAGGCTGAACGCGAAGATCGTGTTGTACTTGCCGAAGAAGCGATCCGCGATCCAGCCGCCGAGCAGCGGGAAGAAGTACACGCCGATCACGAACGTGTGGAAGACCTCCTTCGCGTGGGCCTTGCGCACGACCTCGTCGGGGATGAACAACAAGAGCGACGTCACGAGGAACGGCGCCAGGATGTTGCGCATGCCGTAGAACGAGAACCGTTCGCAGCCTTCGTTCCCGATGATGAACGCGATCTGGCGGGGCATCTTCGCCGGCGGGTTTGCCGTCGGTGTCGTCGACATTCGTGCGTCATAACACGAGGCCGCGGCCTGTCAGCGTCGAGAAGATTGCGTAGAGTTACGTCGTGACCACGCTCGCAGACTGGCTCGCCGAGCGCCCGTTCGGGCTCGCGATGTCGAGCGGGTTCTTCTCGTTCTACGCGCACACCGGGATGCTCGCGGCGCTCCTCGATCGCGGGCTCGTGCCGGCGCACGTCGCAGGCTCGAGCGCGGGCGCGATGGTCGCGGGGATGTGGGCGGCGGGGCTGTCGCCGGAGCAGCTCGCCGAGGAGCTGCAGCGACTGCGCCGCGAGGACTTCTGGGATCCGCGCCTGGGCGCCGGTCTGCTCGCCGGGAAGAAGTTCGACCAGATCCTGCGCCGCTTGTTGCCGCGCGATCGGATCGAGGCGTGCGCGGTGCCGGTGCGGATCAGCGTGTTCGACATCCTGCAGCGGCGCACGCACGTGGTCGTGCGAGGCGACCTCGCGACGGCGATCCGCGCCTCGTGCGCGGTGCCCGGCATGTTCCAGCCGGTGTGGACCGAGCTGCAGCACGGCACGCGTCCGTGCTGGGACGGGGGCATCCTCGATCGCGCGGGCATCGCCGAGATGCCGGCCGGGCGCCTGTTGTTCCACCACATCGCCGCGCCCGCGCCGTGGAGCCGCAGCGAGCCCGCGATCCCCGAGCGCGCGGACATGGTGTCGCTCGTGCTCGAGAAGCTGCCGCGCCCGCATCCGTGGGCGATGGACGAGGGGCGCCGCGCGATCGGCGTCGCGCGCGAAGCGACCGAGCGCGCGCTGGACCAGCGCGTCGACGCCGGCATCGTCCGTCGGATCGCATCCTGACGCACGAGCGCGCGCAAAGCGTCACTCGTTCGCGCGACGCCGAAAGCCGACGCCGAGCCCGATGGCGAGGGCGATCCACCCGACCGTGAGCGGGACGCTCGCGAAGAGAAGCGTGGTGCTTCCAGCGCCGAGCGCGACCAGCCCCTTGTGCAGCCAGCTCGAGCCGAGATCGCCGAACCGGTACGCGACGAGGTCGATCGCGTTCTTCGCGTGATACTTCTCGTCGCGATCGACGACGGTGAACAGCAGCTCGCGCGCGGGTCGCGTGAGCCCGTGCGTGGTGGCGCGCGTTCCGACCATGACGATCGCGAGGACCGCGAGCGATGCCGTCGTCGAGAGCGCGATGATCGCCGACAGCTGCGCGAGCGGGAGGATGCACAGCACGATCCCGGGGCCGAGCCACTTCAACAGACGGCTCGCGATGATCATCTGCGCGACGAACGTGATGATCTGCGTCCAGGTCTCGAGCGTCCCGAAGTAGTCCGTGCGCGCGATGCGAGCGGCCTTGTCCGGAAGGTGCACGAACGCTTCCTTCACGATCGACGCTTGCTCGAGATAGAGAAACGTCGCGGCCGTCGCCGTGCACAGGACGTAGCCGACGATCGCGATCAGGTACGGCGACTTCGTCACGCGATCGAGCCCCGTGAACATGTTGCTCGGCGTCGGATCGTCGGGCGGCCGCGCACCGTCGGTCGCGTGCGCCTCCGCCGCTTCGCCGTGCCGCCGTAGCTGCCACACGCCGACCACCGCGAGCTCGAGCCAGAACGCGGACAGCACGAGGATGTTCGCGACGCCGACGTGCTCGACGAGCAGCGTCGTGAGCCACGGCCCGACGATGGCGCCGAGCGTACCGCCGGCGGCGATCGGGCCGAACAGCGACTTGGCCTTCTGCGGACCGATCAGATCCGCGAGCAAGCTCCAGAACACGGACACGACGAACAGGTTGAAGACGCTCGACCAGATGTAGAACGCGCGCCCGACGGCGACGGGCTCGATCGCGGCGCGCACCAGCACCGAGAACACGAGCAAGCAGACCGCGAACACGTGAAACGCGATCGGCACCACGCGACGCTTCTGCCGCCTCGCGAGGAAGTGGCTCCACAGCGGCGACGCGATCAGACCCGCGATGAAGGTGCCGAGGAACAGCCACGGGATATCGTCCGGCCTGCCGTCGAGGACGAGCGCGTCGCGCACGGGCCGAAACGACATGAAGCTCGCGAGCAGCGCGGCGAACGTCAGCGCGCCCCAGCCGACGAGGGCGGCGTCGCTGCGCCAGCTTCGCCATGACATCGCGACGACCGTAGCACCTCGTGTCGCCGGGCCGCGCGTGCGACGCGTGGCGACGTATGCGACAGCAGGTATGCTGCGCGAGTGAGCAAGGCGTTCACCAAGGAGGATGCGGACATTCCCGAGGCGCCGATGCGCAAGCGCGGCGTGCCGGTGCCCGTGCCGAACATCGTGACGCCCGCGGGTCTCGCCGCGATCCGCGCCGAGCACGACGAGCTCGGGCGCACCGGCGGCGATCCGGATCGCATGCGCGAGCTCGCCGATCACCTCGCGACGGCGCAGACCGTCGAGCCCGATCGAAGCACCGTCGGCGTCGGCGCGCGCGTCACCGTCGAGGACGAGGACGGCAAGCGCACGACGTATCACATCGTCGGCGCGATCGAGGCGGACGCGAAGCGTGGCCTCGTGAGCTGGCAATCGCCGATCGCGCAGGCGCTGTGGGGACTGCGCGTCGGCGACGGCGTGACGCTGCCTCGCAGCGAGGGCGAAATCGTCGCGATCGACTACGACCCCGCGTAGCTCGTCGCGCGCGGCGGTGGCATGCTCCGCCCATGGCGGACGGAGACGAGATCCTCAAAGGCGCTGGACGCTTCTTCTCGAAGCTCGGCGGTCAGCTCAAGGAAGCCGGCGGGCAGCTCAAGGAAGTCGGCAAGACCGTCGGCAGCCAGGTCGTGGCGACGAGCAAGCAGGTCACGGGCCTCGGTCGCGGCAGCGTCAAGCTCGAGCTCGAGCAAACCAAGGTCGCGCCGGGCGGCACCCTCAAGGGCAAGCTCGTCCTCGCGGTGACCGAGGCCGTCGAGGCGAAGCGCGTGCTCGTCACGCTGCGCGCGCGGCAGCGCTACATCGCCGTCAAGCGCGGTGATGGTGGCGGCGTCGGCTCGTCGCACGCGGACGTCTATCAGTTCGACAAGGAGCTCGCGCCGTCGGGCACGTTCGATCCGCAGCAGACGTTCGAGTTCGAGCTCGTCGTCCCGCCCGACGCGCTGGAGCTGCGGCCGCAGCAGTCCGCGGGCGGCAATCCGCTCGCCGATGTCGCGCGCACCATCGCGTCCGCGGTCACGCCGAACGCCGGGCCCATCGAGTGGCAGGTCCTCGGCCGCCTCGAGATCTCGTGGGGACGCGATCTGTCCCACGACGTCGACATCGTCGTCGCGGCCTGATCCAGATCAGCGCGCGCCGACGGGCAGCTGCCACTGGCGCGGCTTGGGACGCGGCGCCTTGGCCCAGTTCTCGACGACACGGTCCTCGCCGCAGCGATCCGTGTAGTCCTCGTGGAAGTTCACCGCGGCGTCCTTCTGGCCGTCGAGCACGAGCAGCTTGATGTACTCGTGCGCCGTCGACGGATCGCAGATGTCGTTGACCACGAGGCCGAGCCGCTCGATGCGCTGCACGCGCAGCGCGGCGACATCGGCGATCTCCTGCCGCATCGCCTCGCGCTGGTCGACCTTCTTCTCGGGCTTGATCGCGAAGAACCAGCCCGCGATCGCGAACACGAACGCGGTCACGAGCGTCGTCGCGAGCAGGCGATGCGGCTTGCGCAGCTTTGGCGTGGCGGCGAGCTCGTTGGTGCGCTTCGCGATCGCCTTCCAGTCGGTGCCGGGGACCGCGAGCTTGAGCTCGCCGATCGCGCGCCGCGCATCGTCGAGGGCATCGCGATCGATTTGCTGCTCGTCGTCCTTGCCGGCGACGACGATCGTCGGCTTCACGTGCGAGCGCAGCTCCTCGTAGCCCATCGTGTTCGCGCCGCGCTTGTCGAGGATCTTCTTGGCGCGATCGAGCTGGCGCCACACCTCGGGGTAATCGTCGTGAAGGTCGCGCATCGCGCGCCAACGCTTGGGATCGCCCTTGTCGAGGTGGCTCTTCGCGTCGCACTCGGCGATGAGTGCTTCGCCGATCAGGATCGCGCCGACCGCGCGGTCATGCTCGTCGAGATCGATCGCATCGTCGCGGTACATCCACTTCAGTCTTGGGGATTTGCGCGCCGCTGGCAAGCGTTCGTTACTTACAGGTCTCACCGCTCGTGTACGCGAAACCGACGTCGCCGTGGGCGAGCTTCTCGATGACCCAGAAGCCCACCGGCTCGACCTCGTAGTACTTGCAGAACTGGCGGAGGATCTCGGTGTGCCCGCACTCGGCATCGGGGTACCCGCACTCCACGTGCTTCGGCAGGAAGAACAAGATGATAAGCGCGATCAGCATGGCGATCCGCTTCCCGCGTGAGGTCATCGAGGGGTGAGCGAGCAACGTCGGCTCCGGAGTGTAGGAAGGGTCATGCTACCACCGCGGGATGCATCGCAGCGCGCTCGTCTTGGTGGCACTGATCGGCTCGGCGGGTGTCGCTCGCGCCGATGATCTCGATCCGCTCTACGCCTGCAAGGTGCCGCCGGCCGGCACGAAGCTCTCGGTGAGCTTTCAGCCAGAGACCTCGCTCCGGGATCTCGCGACCTGGGTCACGGGCTTCACCTGCAAGAACATCGTGTTCTCGGCCGACGTCCCGAAGCACGCGACGAAGGTGACGATCATGTCGCCGACCAAGATGACGCCGAAGCAGGCGCTCGATCTGTTCGTCGACGCGGTGGAAGCGACCGGACTCGTCGTGCAGATCAAGCCGGCCACGATCATCATCAAGCTCGGGCCGAAGATGCCCAGGAGCTGCCCCGACACGAAGGTCACGTCGGACGTCCGCGGGGAGCTCGGCGGAGATCCGTTCGACAAGAAGACGGGGCCCGCGGAAGCGCCCGTCGACAGCGACGCCGACGCCCTCGCCGGGGCCGTGATCGAGGCGGGCATCAAGAAGATCGATGCGACCCACTACGAGATGACGGACGTGGCGATCGACAAGATCTTCTCGAATCCGATGGTCGCCGCGAAGGGCGCTCGGGTCGTTCCCTCGGTCACGGGCGGCAAGCCCACGGGCTTCAAGCTCTACGCGATCCGTCCGAGCTCGGTGTGGGCCAAGCTGGGCTTCCGGAACGGCGACGCGATCAGGTCGATCAACGGCATGCCTCTCGACACGCCGGACCAGGCGCTCGAGGTCTACACGAAGATCCGCGAAGCGCGGAGGATCGACGTCGCGATCACTCGCCAGGGCACGCAGCTCACGATCACGATCAACGTCAAGCGTTAGAGCGGCGGCGCGAGGCTCGCCTCGACCCCGAGCTCCAGCTCGCGGAGCTTGATCAGGCCGGCCCAGCTCCACAGCTCGCCCTCGACGTACGCCGACAGCGACGCATCCACGTGCGCCCCATCGCCGACGAGGCGGAGACCGACGGGCACCTTCGGGAACTTCGGCGAGCCGAGCTCCGTCTTCGAGCCGCCGATCGTGATCGCCCAGTGCAGCTCGAACGGCAGCTCCGCGACGATCGCGACGTCGTTGTCGTTTGCCCACGTCGCCGTCGCGCGAACCGAGTCCGACAGCTGGAGACGCACGCCGGTCAGCGAAGCCTCGCGCCCCGCGAACAAGGACTCGGGCAGCGCGATGTCGTCGAAGTCGATCTCGATGCTCTCGATGGTGAGCGCGTCGCTCGCGTCGCTCGACACTTCGATCTCGCCGTTCTCGAACGGCAGCGCGATCGTGCCGGTCTCCCAGTCAGGGCCGTTCTTCTTCTCGGCCGTGATCGAGCCGGTGCTCGCATCGCGAGACACGAGGAGGCGCGTGCGATCCTCGAGGCGCTCGCGTACGGACGACGGCGTGGTGACGTCGTCGTTCGGATCGAGCATGTCTGGGGTGCACGCCGTCGTGGAAACCAAAGCCAGGAGCAGTCCGGTACGCATATGACGCACCGTGTAGCATACTGTAGGCCAAGGATGGAATACTGGTCGGACCTTTGATCTTATTGAAATAGCTCGTGTTCCGAAACTATCGGCGGACAACGCGGTGTGCCATGACGTCACGAGGCGTTTCGATCCGCCACTATCGACCTTCGTTCAATTGCTGCCGCCGCCTACCGCCGGCCGACCGTCGCGGGCTGGCTCGCGTGCAAGGCGGCCTGCTTCTCGGCGAGGTCCGCGACGATCGGCGCCGCGCGCGTCGCGATGCGATTCATCGCGATCGACAGCGCCTTCGCCAGGCCCTCGGGAGACTTCGTCGCGAGCGGCTCGGTCTCCTCGAGCTGCTCGGACCACAGTGACTCTCCGGTGCGCGCGTCGGTGAGCGAGAGCTCCACGACGATGCGTCCGGTCCAGCGCTCGGGCGTGTCGACCTCCTCGATCGCGACGACGCGACCGCCGAGGATCACCGAGGCATTCGGCGCGAGCTCGCGAACGACCGAGCGGAACTTGCCGGTGCGCTCGAACGCGGTCTCGAGGTAGTTGCCGATCAGCGTGCCGGGCGCCGCGCTCCAGCGATGGTAGTTGTAGTAGTCGAGGCGATACGGGTTCGTGCGATAGACGATGCGCTCGTCGTCGTACGCTTGATCGGTCTGCAGCGTCTCGAGGACGAGCACCGCGTCGCCGGTTCGCGTCGTCGATGCGGCCGGCGAGGCGAGCTGGTAGTAGCGGGTCTCGGGGAGCTTGCCGCCGCAGCCGGGGACGACCATGGCGAGCGCGAGGATGACGAGGATCAGAGCAGGCGAGGACGTCATGGCAGCTTCCTCTCGTGGGGGGTGGGCGAGAACAACAGACGAGAGGGGCGCTGGCGGACGTCTCGCGAGAGCTCCTTGAAGTTGCGGCTCGCCTGACGGAGGTCGAAGACGGCGGAGCGCAGCGGACCCTCGTTGGCGCGGATCACGTCGTCGAGGCGAGCGAGGAAGGCATCCGCGTTCGCGACGAGCGAGCCGATGTGTCCGTCGAGCATCTCGGTCGCGCGGGTCGCGGCATCGCGTACCGCGCCGAGCGAGGTGCGAACGGCGGTGCGATTCTCGGCGACCATCGCGTCGAGGTGCGCCGTCGCCTGCGCGAGGTTCTGCGTCAGCGCTTTCGTGTTCGCCATGATCTCCTGCAGCGACGCGAACTGCGACGGCTCGGTGATCTTCGCGACGTTCTCGACGATCTGATTCGCGCGCTGCATGAGCTGCGTCGACTGCTCCGCGACCTGCTGCGCCTTCTGCTCGAACTTGTCGAGGACCGTCTCTCCCTGCGGGATCGTGGCGCCCTCGGGGAGCACCGGTGCCGACGGCGAGCCTGCTTCGAGGTCGATCACCTTGAGGCCGGTGATGCCCGCGTACTGGAGCAGCGCGCGCGTGTCGGTGCGGATCGGCGTGTCCTCCTTGATCTCGATCGTCACGACGACCTTCGCCTTCGCGCCGTCGCCAAAGCCGATCGACGAGACGCGGCCGACGCGGATGCCTTCGAGGTAGACGTAGGCGCCCTTCTCGAGGCCGCGCACGCTCTCGTCGAACTCGATGCGGTAGGTCGCCTGCTCCTCCCAGAACTTCAGGCCGCCGAAGATGATGATGACAAAGGCGAACAGTCCGAGCGCTCCGACGACGAAGGCACCGGCTCGCCAGCGTTTGTTCCTGGTGGTCACGTTTGGCTCCTCTGGTCCTGAGCCTGGAGCTCGGGGACACGATGGAAGAAATTGAAGACATCCTCGTCGCGCGAGTGCTCGAGCTCGTCGATCGTTCCTTCGGCGAGCACGCTGCCGCGGCCGAGCATGACGGCGCGATCCGCGATCGCGCGCAGGCTCTCGAGCTCGTGCGTGACGATGATGATCGTGATCCCGAGGACCTTGCGGAACGACTTCAGCGTCTCGTCGATGGTCGCGGCGACGACGGGGTCGAGCCCGGCGGACGGCTCGTCGCAGAACAGCACGTCGGGATCGAGGATCGATGCGCGAGCGAGCGCGGCGCGCTTGCGCTGGCCGCCCGACAGGCTGTTCGGCGGGACGTCCTCGAACCCCGAGAGTCCGACGAGCGCGAGCCGCATGCGGACCATCTCGTCGATCACCGGCTTGGGCGTACGCGTCAGCTCGTGCAGCGGCAGCGCGACGTTCTCGGCGACGGTCATCGCGCCGAACAGCGCGTCCTGCTGGAAGGCGGTGCCGGTGCGGCAGAGCAGCCGGGCCCGCTGGTCGGTCGACGCCTCGTACAGCGGCTTGCCGAGCAAGCGGATCTCGCCGTCGAGCGGCGGCAAGAGGCCGGTCAGAGAGCGCAGCAGCGTCGACTTGCCGCAACCCGAGCCGCCGAGCAACGCCACGATCTCGCCGCGCTCGACGGCGAGGTCGACGTTCTCGAGGATCGGCTCTCCGTACCCGACGCTGACGCCGCGGCACTCGACGAGGATGTCATGGTCCCTCATCCGTACCTCACGAGCGTCGTGATCGTCGCGAAGATCGCGTCGACGAGGATGATGCAGAACACGGACACGACGACGGTGCGCGTGGTCGCGGAGCCGACGCTGCTCGCGTCCGCGCTCGCGCGCATGCCGAGGTGGCTGCCCGCGAAGCCGATGATCCACGCGAACACGAGGCTCTTCGATAGGCCGTGCGCGAAGTCGGCGATCGTCAGGCGCTCCGCCATGCGCTGCCAGAACGTGATCGGCGCGAGGTCGAGCGAGAAGGCGGCCACGAGCATTCCGCCGACGCATCCGATGAACATGCACATCAGCGACAGCGCCGGACCGACGAGCGTGATCGCGGCGAGGCGCGGCACGATCAGGTAGCGCACGGGGCTGATGCCCATCGTCGCGAGCGCATCGATCTCGGAGCGCACGCGCATCGTCCCGAGCTCGGCGGCGATCGCGGCGCCCGTGCGGCCGGTGAGGATCACCGCGGTCATCAGCGGCGCGATCTCGCGCACCATGGTGAAGCCGATCATGTCGGCGACGAATGGCCCGGCGCCCACGCGCTGCAGCTGAACCGCGCCCTGGAACGACATCGTCATGCCGAGGAGGAAGCCGAGGAGGCCCACGATCCCGATCGCGTCGGCGCCCATGCGTGCGATCTGTTCGCCGAGCGCGCCGGCGGGCAGCCGCTCGCGTCGATACAGCACGCGCACGCCCTGGCGCACCGTCTCGCGGATCAGCGACCCGAGCTGACGCGCGCTGTCGGCCATCGCGTACACGTGCTCGCCGACCCGCTCGACGAAGCCCATCCGCGGCTCGGCGGTCGCCGGCGCGGGCATCTCGGCGGGCACGAGCGCGAGCACCGCTTCGTGCTGATCCGCGAGCTCGACGAGCTCGAGCGAGCGGCCATCCTTGTCGAGCTGCCGCCGCAGCAACGAGATCATCGCGAGCGCCGACGAATCGAGCCGGCCGGCGCTCGAGAAGTCGAGGACGACGGGATCGCAGTCACGCTTGCGGAGCAGCGGTCGGATGCACGCCCACGTCTTGCGCGATGTCGCGAGGACGATGTCGCCCCGCAAGCGCACGATCGCACCGCGGCCGGATCGCTCGACGGTGGTGGTTGCGGGCATCTCGCACCCTTCGTGCACGGACCTCGCCAACGCAGATCCGCGGGGTTCGGGCGCGCACGCCGTGCGGCAGCGTCGCAGCGCGGCGTGGCGACCGCACAGGTGTAGCGACCGTGAGCGGCGCGGGCGCCGCGTACCGAGGCAAGATACGGTGTGCGCGCCGAGACGCTGGGGCTATCGATCGCGGGGCACGCGGTGCTGGGCATCGTGCTCGCCTCGCTCGCGACT
Source organism: uncultured Kofleriaceae bacterium (assembly GCA_964617845.1). Taxonomy (GTDB): domain Bacteria; phylum Myxococcota_A; class Polyangia; order Haliangiales; family Haliangiaceae; genus JABFXX01. The sequence goes on from CAZUAR010000046.1 coordinate 53,523, forward strand.
CACGATCGCCCCGCGCCGCCGACGACGGCGACGACCATCGAGATCGTCGCCGCGCCACCGGACGAGCCCGTCGAGGCGACCGCTCCCGCACCGGCCGCGAGTGCAAGTGGCGCCGCCTCGGCTCGCTCGCGACGGCCGGCGCGTGCAGGGACATCGACGCCGCGGACCGTGGAGGATCCGCGCGGCGCGGTTCGCGTCGAGGAGCCGGGAGACGATGGCATCGGCGATCGGCCGGGCGATGGCATCGGCGATGGGTCGGGCGATGGCAGCGGTGGGCGAGGGGGAGGCATCGGCCTCGGCGATGGGGCACGGATCACGGCCGAGACGATCGCGCTGGTAACCCCACCTCCGCCCGCGGCGTCGAAGGCTCGGACCGCACGGCTCGTCTATCCGGTGCGCGAGCGCGAGGTCGACGACTCCGAGCTGTTCGTCGCGCGCGTCACGATCGACGACGAGGGCTTCGTCGTCGGTGCGAAGCTGGTGCGTGGGTTCGGCGGGCCGCGCGATGCACAGGCCGCGGACCTGATCTGGAAGTTCCGATACGCGCCGGCGCTCGACGACGAGGGTCGTCCGATCCGCTCGACGTTCGATCAGCGATTCCTCGTCGGGCGGTAGTACACTTCTGGCGTGCGATGGTTGATCGCCTTCGCGTGGCTCGCCGTGGGCTGCGGCGATGACTCGAACGATCCACCCGATCCGGGGGCGTGCGAGCCCATCGTCGACGTCGCCGCGATCACATCGGGGCAGGACTTCAGCTGCGCGCTCCTCGCCGATGGCGGGGTGCGGTGCTGGGGCGCGGGCGAGAGCGGTCAGCTCGGCGATGGTGGACGCGCGACGCGGCTCGACGCCGTGACGCCGGCGGACCTCGGCCCCGCGACGATGGTGTCGGCCGGTGCGCAGCACGCGTGCGCTCTCGTCGAGACAAGCGTGTGGTGCTGGGGGCGCAACGATACGTCGCAGCTCGGCATGGGCGATCGCATCGCGCGCGACGTACCCGATCGGATCTCGACGCTGCCGCCGGACATCGTCGGCGTGAGCGCCGGCGGCGCGCACTCGTGCGCGTGGACCGCGAGCGGCGAGCTGTACTGCTGGGGCCAGTCCAACGGCGCGGGCTCGAGCATGGCACCCGTGCGCGTGATGGGTGTGCCCGCGATCGCGAAGGCCGCAGCGAGCAGCGCGGACGGCGTGTTCTCCGCGAACCACGGCTGCGCGATCGGCACCGACGGCAGCGCGTGGTGCTGGGGCTCGAACGGCTCGGGGCAGCTCGGCATCGGCGACCCCGCGGTCGCGAGCTCCCAGACGCCCGTGCGCGTCGCGACCGATCTCGCGTTCGTCGACATCGGCGCCGGCCTCGGCCACACGTGCGCGCGCACCGCCGATGGCGTCGTCGCGTGCTGGGGCCTCGGCGCCGACGGAGAGCTCGGCGACGGCGGCACCGAGAATCGCTTCGCGCCGGTGATCGTCGCGGTCTCGCCGAGCGTCGAGCTCGCGGTGAACGAGGAGACGACGTGCTCGCGCGATCGCGACGGTGTCGTCGAGTGCTGGGGCGACAACGATCGCGGACAGATCGCGCGCACCGGCGCCGACGCTCTCGTGCCCGAGCGCATCGATCTTCCGGCCGCGCGCGCGATCAGCGCCGGCGCGAATCACGCGTGCGCGATCGACGAGGCAGGCGTCGTCTCGTGCTGGGGCAGCGATCGCGCGGGCCAGCGGACCGGCGTCCTCGACACCGCCGCGGTGATCGTCGACGCCGATGCCGACTCCGTCGCCGCTGGCGGCGATGCGACGTGCGTGCGCAGCGCCGACGGGCGCGCGAGGTGCTGGGGCTACAACGCGTTCGGCCAGCTCGCCGACGGCACGCGGACGAGTCGCGCGACCCCGATGGCGATCGGGCTCGACAACGTCGCGCAGGTTGCCGTCGGTCTGTCCCACGCGTGCGCGCTCCTCGAGGACGGACGCGTCGCGTGCTGGGGCAACAACGAGCGCGACCGCGTGCTGCTCGGCGGCGACACGGAGTACCTGTCACCGCAAACGGTGTTCGGCATCGGAGTCACGCCGACGAGCATCGCGGCCGGCGGTGCTCACACGTGCGTCGTCGGCGCGAGTGGTGTCCCGTGGTGCTGGGGCGACGGGCTCGAGGGGAGGCTCGGGCGCAGCGTCGCCGGCGATACGTCCGCGCCCGTCGCGTCGATGTTCGCGAACGTCGAGAGCGTCGCCACCGGCGGCAACCACACATGCATCGTCACGACGTCGCGCGAGGTGTGGTGCGCGGGCCGTGACAACGAGGGTCAGATCGGTCGCGACGACAACCAGGGCGACGTCTACGTGCCGCTCGAGGTGACCGCCGCACCGTCGGCGACGATGGTCGCGGCCGGCGGTCGTCACACGTGCGCGATCGACGCGACCGGCGGGGGATGGTGCTGGGGCAACAACGTCGCGCGCCAGCTCGGCGATGGCGGCGACATGCGAGCCGACGAGCCGCGGCTGCTCGCGTTGACCGGGCTCGTCGAGATCGCCGCGGGTACCGCACATACGTGCGCACGCGACGCGAACAACAACGTGTGGTGCTGGGGCGCGAACACGAGCGGACAGCTCGGCGACGGAACGCTCGCATCGCACGGCCTGCCGACGCTCGCCACCGAGCTGACCGGCGGCGTGCAGCTCGCGCTCGGGACGAGCCACACCTGTGTCCGGATGCCGGACCGGACGGTGCGGTGTGTCGGGGCCCGGGTGTACGGCCAGACCGGGGGCGGCGCGGTGCCGGGCCCGGCGCCGGTCGCGGCTCGGCTCACCTGTCCGTAGCTGTCTTCGGCGGGCCTCGAAGCGCGCTGCTGTGAGTCCCCCAGATCACGATCTGTAACCCGCAGGAAAGCAGCCTCACGCGCGGTCTCGTAGCGATTTCAGCTAGTTCGGAGTGGCACGAGTCGTGATCAAAGACCTGACATCACCGGAACCGTCACCACTCAACACAAGGACCTGAACATGTCGAACTTCCAGACTCTCGATGTACTCGCGCTCGACTCTGTCACCGGCGGCAAGGCCACGAGCTCCAGCAGCTCGGAGCTCACGAGCCAGCTCACGGCGCTGCAGTCGTCGATCACGGACCTCGGCAAGAACCAGAAGAAGGGTGGCCTGTTCGGCAACCCGACGAACGCCGTCCTGTTCGCGATGGTCGCGATGAAGAATCGCGAGCAGTCGTCGCCGAACGTCGTCCTCGTTCGCTAAGCCGTACGAGTGAATGCGCGCTGCGTCTGCGGGATAGTCCCCGCATGACAATGCGCGCAGTCGCGATCACGAAACCCGGTGGACCGGACGTGCTCGCCGTGGTGGAACGGCCACGACCCGAGCCCGTTCGCAATGAAGTTCGCGTGCGCGTTCGCGCGACCGCGATCAACCGCGCTGACCTCCTTCAACGGATGGGCGCGTATCCCGCTCCTGCCGATTCTCCGCCCGACATCCCGGGCCTCGAGATCGCGGGAGAAGTGGATGCGCTCGGTCCCGGGGCGGAGCGCTGGAAGATCGGGGACCGCGTGTTCGGGCTCGTCGGCGGCGGCGCGTACGCGGAGTACGTGACGACTCACGAGCGTGCGCTCGCGCGGATTCCCGACGGCATCGCGTTCGAACACGCGGCTGCGGTCCCCGAAGCATTCATCACGGCGCACGATGCGATGGTCTCGCAAGCAGGGCTGACCTGCGGCGAGGTGCTTCTCGTGCACGCCGCCGGCAGTGGCGTCGGGACCGCGGCGGTCCAGCTCGGCGCCGCGCTCGGTGCGTTCGTCATCGGCACGGCGCGGACGCCCGACAAGCTCGAGCGCGCGCGGCCGCTCGGCCTCGACGCCGGCGTGGTCAGCGAGAACGCGCGGTTCGCGGACGCGGTGAAGAAGATCGAGCCGGCCGGCGCGCACGTCGTGCTCGAGCTCGTCGGCGGGGCCTACCTCGACGAGGATGTCCGCTGCACGCGCGAGCGCGGGCGGATCATGCTCGTCGGGCTGATGGCGGGCGTACGGCAGGAGCTCGATCTCGGGCTCGTCCTGCGCCGCCGCCTGCGGATCACGGGCACGCAGCTGCGCGCGCGAGCTCTCGAGGAGAAGCTCGCGGTGATGCAGACGTTCGAGCAGCAGGTGGTGCCGCTGCTCGCGCGCGGCAAGGTGGTGCCGGTGATCGATCGCGTGATGCCGCTCGATCAGGCCGCGGCCGCGCACGCGTACATGGCGACGAACGAGGGCTTCGGCAAGATCGTCCTCGCGATCTAGGAGCCGGTCGCTCGTCAGCGCTGGTCAGCGCTTCTTCGTCGCGGGCTTCTTCGCCGCGGGCTTCTTCGCCGCGGGCTTCTTCGCTGCGGGCTTCTTCGCGGCGGGCTTCTTCGCCGCGGGCTTCTTCGCGGGCGCCTTCGCGCGGGCAGCGGCGCGCGTGGCCTTCGCCGCCTTGCCGTGCGCCCGGTCGTGCGCGGCGATCAGCTCCGACGGCGGCACCTTCGTGATCACCTCGCCGATCACGTCGAGGGGGAGCGCGTCGAGCGTCGAGAAGCGAACGCACGACTTGCCCATGTCGAGCTTCTTGTTCGCCATCGCGAACGCCTTGCGGAACCACGTCTCGATCCGCGGGTTGCCGTACACGCCGAGCAGATACAGCGCCATGTGGTTCTTCTGCGCGGCGAGGCTCGCGATCGCGAGCGGCTGCTTGTTGTACGTGTCGGGCTTGGTCGCGAGCGGAATGACCCAGCTGATCATTCCGTACTGCATCGTCTCCTCGTAGCCCTGCGGGAGGTTCGCATTGACGACGTCGCGGACCGCGGCGATCGCGGCGCGGCGATCGCCGGGGAGAGACGCGAGGTACTCGTCGATCGTCGTGGCCTTGCTCGTCACCATCGAGGCGGAACATATCCGCGCTCGGACAATCCCGGTGAGCGCGCGCGACACGTTTGCTGCGTGAGCGCACGCGATCGCGACGAGCACTCGCGAAGATCCGCGCTGGCACGGTCGATGCTCCTTCTCGGGGCGGAGGCATTCAATGCGTCGACTTGCACTTCTGTTTGTAGCCGCAGCGTCCGTCGGGGCGGGTGCGGCGTGCACGGGCACCGTGCACACGCGCGGCGCCGTGGTCGCGACGTCGGATCCGTACTACGAGCCCGACCTCGTCTACGTCAGCCCGGGCGTCTCGGTCATCGCCGACTACGACGAGCCGGTGTTCTACTCGAACAACTTCTACTGGCGCTACTACGGTGGCCGCTGGTACCGCTCGCCACACTACAACCGCGGCTGGACGTACTACTCCGCGCCGCCGCGCGCGATCGTCAGCATCCAGCGCCCGAACGCGTACCGGCACTACCGCCCGCACGGCTACACGGTTCGCCGTGGCGTCGACCGCAATCGCGTCGAGCGCCGAGACCGCGATCGCGATCGTGGCCGTCCGGTGATCCGCGACCACCGTCATCGCTAGTCGCGCGCGTCGCATGATAACGAAGGGCAATGCGCCTCGTGGCCGTTGCCCTCGTTTGCGCGTCGTGCGTACCTTCACGGCCGTCGCCCGTGTTGACCACGTTCGCGGAAGCCTCTGGATACAAGCGAACCGGTCGCTACGACGAGGCGATCACGCTGTGCGGTGACTTCGCGCGCGCGTATGCCGGCGTCACGTGCGAGACGATCGGCGAGACGCTGCAAGGCCGGCCCCTCGTCGCGCTTCGCGTCGAGCGCCACGCGAACCTGCCGTACATCTACGTCGAGGGCGGCATCCACGCCGGCGAGATCGAGGGCAAGGACGCGGGCTTCGCGTTCGTTCGCGACCTCCTCGACGGCAAGGTCGCGCCGGGCGCGCTCGATCACGTCTCGCTCGTGTTCGTGCCCGTGCTCAACCCCGATGGTCACGAGCAGTTCGGGCCGAACCATCGACCGAACCAGCGCGGCCCCGAGGAGATGGGCTTCCGCACGAACGGGGCGCGGCTCAACCTGAACCGCGACTGGGTCAAGGCCGACTCGCCCGAGGTCCAGGCGGCGCTCGGCGTGTTCCGCCGGTTCGATCCGCTGCTGCTCGTCGATCTCCACGCGACCGACGGCGCGAAGTTCGAGCACGACATCAGCGTGACGATGGCCCCGTACGCGCCGCGCGGCGACACGCTCGACGAGACGACGCACGAGCTGTCGGCGGCGGTGAGCGCACGGCTCGCGCAGTTCGGGCACCTGCCGGTCGACTTCTATCCCTCGTTCGCCGACGACGAGAGCCCGGCGTCGGGCTTCGGCAAGGGCGAAGCGCCGCCTCGGTTCTCGACGTCGTACATGGCGGCGCGCGGGAGGATCGGGATCCTCGTCGAGACGCACAGCTGGCGCACGTACAAGGAGCGCACCGAGAGCACCTATCACACGCTGCAGGCGATCTTCGAGGACGCTGTCCGGAACGCGGACAGCTGGGCCCGCGCGGCGCGCGCCGCCGACGAGGCCGACGCGAAGCTCGCGGGCACCGAGGTCGCGATGATGTGGAAGACCGACGGCAACAGCCGCGAGATCGAGTTTCGCGGCTACGCGTACGAGCGGCGCCTCAGCGAGCTCACCGGCGGCATCTGGCTCGTCTACGACGAGAGCAAGCCCGAGATCTGGCGCGTGCCGCTGTACGACACGATCGTGCCCGCGATCAGCGTGACCGCGCCGAAGCAGGGCTACATCGTCGACGGCGGCTTCGCGCGCATGGTGGCCGCGATCCTCGATCATCACGGCATCGCGTACGCGCCGGTGACCAAGGTCCCCGCGTCCGTCGAGGTGTTTCGCGCCGACGGCGTGACCTACGCACCGCCGTACGAGGGGCGCACGCGCGCGACGATCACGGGCGCGTGGGCCTCGGAGAAGCGCACGCTCGACGCGGGCGCGATCTTCGTGCCGATCGCGCAGCCAAAGGCTCGCTTGATCCTGCACCTGTTCGAGCCATCGCTTCCCGACTCGCTCGCGCAATGGGGGATGTTCAACGCGGTGTTCGAGCGCAAGGAGTACGTCGAGCCGTACGTGCTCGAGGAAGCCGTGCGCGACATGTTCGCTAGGACACCGGCGCTCGCCGACGAATTCTCCGAGTTCGCGAACCGCACACCGTCACCGACGACGGAACAACGGCTCGATTGGATTTATCGCCATCACCCGTCGTGGGACGACCGCGTGAATCTCTTACCGGTGTACCGCCTCGAATAGCCGTGAGCGGGCACGCGCCTCGCAGCAGTCGAGGACATGCGTCTCGTCCCTCTCGCGCTCCTCCTCGCGACCGCCACACCCGTGGTAGCTCAGCCCGGCCTGCCGATCGTCGACGTCGACAAGACCGGCGTCAGCGTCACGAAGGATGATCCGCCGGTCAAGCGCAGCTATGCGCTCGCCACGATCGAGGTGCTCGCGCTCGACATCGGCCTGTCGATCTCGTCGCAGCTCGCGGGCTTCGACTGGGCGTACGTCGATCCCGACTCGATGAAGCTGAACCTCGAGCGCGGCTTCGGCTACGACGACGATCCGTACACCACGAACCAGCTCGCGCATCCGATGGGCGGCGTCGCGCTGTTCTCCGCCGCGCGCTCGACCGGACACGGCTTCTGGGTCTCCGGCGCGTACGCGTTCGGCGGCTCGCTGATCTGGGAGGTCTTCCTCGAGAACGAGCGTCCCTCGCTCAACGATCAGATCACGACGCCGTTCGTCGGCATGCTCCTCGGCGAGCCGATCCATCGCTTCACGCGCGCGCTGCTCGATCCGCGCCACGGCAAGCCCGGCTGGTTCCGCAAGGGCGCGGCGACGCTCCTCGATCCGATCGCCGCCGCGAATCGCTCGTGGTACGGCGACGCCTGGTACCGCACGGTGCCGCCGTCGCTGTACGCGCACTTCGGCGTCGGCGTCTCGCAACAGACCGACGCGGTCCTCGGAGATCACGCGCGCGACGCGCAGGTGCACCTCGAGTTTGTCGCCGAGCACGGCCTCACCGGAGACGCGGACTTCACGCCGAGGCGCCCGCTCGATCACTTCGAGCTGCGCGGCGCGCTCGACATGAACGGCGACGATCTCGACGGCAACCTCTACACGCGCGGTCTCGCGCTCGGTCGAGGCTTCGGCGATGGCGGCAACATCCGTGGCCTCGGTGGCCTGTTCGCCGCGTACGACTTCTCGAACCAGGAGCGCGTGCGCCACAGCATGCTCGGCGTCGGACCGGGCATCACCGCCGAGCTCGGCTTCGGCGATCGCGGCTACCTGCAGGGCACGGCCGCCGGCTACTTCGTGCCGTGGGGCGCGGGCGGCGGCCTCACCGAGGACGAGCGCATGGATCGCGACTATCACCGCGGCCCCGGCGCCGCCGCGCTCGGCGAGCTCCGCTTCGGTCGCCGCGGCACCGGCGAGCTCCGCGTCGCGTCGCGGCTCTACGAGATCCGCGGAACGCTGGTCGACGACGACGCCGACGAGCGGATCCTCACGACCACCGCCGGGGCGCGCGTCACGCTCGCCACCCACCACGCGGTCGGCGTCGAGGGTACCTACGGGACCCGGCGTGCGACGTTCTCCGACGGTGTGGTCGCGGCGGACCGCGTCGCGGAGGGCCGCCTGTTCTACGCGGTCACGACCGACGGTCTCTTCTACTAGTGGCCCGTGGCAGCTCGCGGCATCGCGTGATCGCTGGGCAACGCGGCGCCATCCGCTACGCTCCATGCAGTCGATGCGTGGTGGGCTCGTGCTCTGTTTCCTGGCCTGCGTGTCGACGGCACGTGCGGACGACGCGATCACGAAGTCCGTCGCGCCCGCCGAGCCGAGCAAGAACCTGTTCTACGCCGAGGTCGGCGGGAAGGCCGGCCTCTACGGCATCGGCTACGAGCGCGCGCTGACCTCGCGCCTCTCGCTCGGCGTCGCCGGTAGCTACATCGTGCTGCGCGACCAGCACATCGCGACCGCCGCGCCGTACGTGCACGCGACGATCGTCCGCGGCGAGCGCAACGCGCTCTACGCCGACCTCGGCGCCGCGCTCGTTCACAGCCGCATCCCCTCGCCGGTCCCCGACTGGGACGGGATGACCGACACCGGCGGCGGTGGCTTCGCGTCGATCGGCTGGGAGCGCTTCTCGCGCCACCTCGTGTTCCGCACGTCGGGCTCGATCGTCGTCGGTGAAGGCGGCGTCGCGCCGTGGCTCGGCTTCGCGATCGGAGTGCGTCCATGACGCGCGCGATCCTGCTCGCGCTTGCGCTCACCGCGTGCGTCGAGCAGACCGACAACGGCAGCGAGTGGGAGGACATCGCCGCGATCGCCGGCGATCTGACGCCCGAGCTCGGCCCGCGTCCCGCCGCGTTCGCGGCACCGGGCTGCACGCTGCGCGTCGCGAGCTGGAACGTCCACTTCGGCGGCGACCCCGACAACCTCGCCGCGCAGATCGATTCCTCGACGGAGATCGCCCGCGCCGATGTCCTCCTGATCCAGGAGGTCGAGGCGTACCCCGGCGAGGCCGCCACGCGCACGCAGCGCCTCGCGGATCGCCTCGGCATGACGTGGGTCTACGCGCCCGCCCGCGTCGAGGGCTCGGGCACGCACGGCATCGCCACGCTCTCTCGCTACCCGCTCGAGGACGTCGCGGTCCGCCGCCTCCCGCACTTCGATCAACCGATTCGCCCGCGCGATCGCAACGCACTCTCGACCACGATCGTCGTCGGCTCCGATCGCCTGCAGATCGTCAACCTCCACCTCGACGTGCGCATGGGGGCCGTCGATCGCATCCGCCAGCTACACCCCGCCGTCAACGATATCGACGAGCGCGTCCTCGTCGGCGGCGACTTCAACTCGAATCCGTGGGCGTGGTCGAACGGCATCATCCCGCTGACGCAAACCGAAGCGATCGTCGGCCAGGACCAAGCATCGGTCCTCGACGACTACTTGCTCGGCAAAGGCTTCGCGTCGGCGATCTCCCTCGACACCGGCACGATGCGCATCCCGGCCTACTCGATCCGCATCGACAACCTCTACCCGCGCGGCCTGCCGATCATCGGCGCGGGCGTCGAGTACGTCGACGGCTCGGACCACTGGCCGATCTGGGTCGACATCGATCGCTGCTCGGAAATCTGAGGCCCGGCCTCGCGATCTCGCATGCTTCCGCGAGGCACGGCGCTTGCTGCCGGTGGACCGCATGCTTCGAGCCTCGCTTGCCTCTCTCCTCGTCTTGGTCGCGTGCAACAGCGGTGGGTCCGACGATCCGCGCAACGTCCCGCAGCAGCACCTGCCTTCCAGCGTCACCCCCGAATTCACGCTGCTCGTGTCGAACCAGAGCTTCGATCTCTCGCAGGTCGACATCCGCGTGTCGATCGACGACCAGCTCGCGGTCACCGGTGACTTCCTCGTCGAGGGCCAGCACACCTGGATCCCGTTCGACTTCGATCTCGCACCCGGTGCTCACACGCTGCGCGTGACGACCGCCGACGCGAACGCCGAGCTCACCGAGGAGTTCGTCATGGACGACCGCAAGTGGGGCGTCGTGATGTTCTGGTACTACGAGGGCGGCGCCGAGCCCGTCGCGCCGAGCTTCTCGTGGAACCTCAGCGACGAGCAACCGTTGTTCGACTAGGGGCTGTCCCTAATTGAGCCATAGGCAAATGCATCCGATGTGCAGCATCGCGAGAAAGCTGCGCTTGGTCTTGTCGTAGCGCGTTGCGATTCCGCGGAAGCGTTTGAGTTCGTGGAAGCACACCTCGATCAGATAGCGGGTGCGATACAGCTTCCTGCCGAGTGGGAGCGCGCGCCTGCGTTCGGGGTTGCTGTGGATGACCGGCTTGATGCCGCGATTGCGCAGCTCTTCGCGAAAGTCATTGGAGTCGTATCCGGTGTCAGCGATGAACGCCGCACCGGTGGCGTAGTCAGCGATCTTGCGTGTCGCCATCATCTCGTCGCTCGCCGGCGGTCAGCGTGACGTGGAGCGGCCGGCCTTTCGCGTCGGCGATCGCGTGGATCTTGGTCGAGAACCTCCTCGAGAGCCTCCAATAGCATTGCTTTGGATCTCCCTTTTCCGCCCGACGCATCTTGGTGTGCGCGAACTACAGAGCCATCGGCGATCGACGCGGTGTCATCAACGTCGACTCGAAGCTCTTGAAAGATCCGCGCCCAGCAATCCTTCTCGCCCAGTTCCGAAATCGGTTGTAGACGCTCTTCCAGTTTCCGAATCGCTCAGGCAGGTCTCGCCACGGAACGCCCGTCTTGGCTCGATAGATGACCGCGTCGACGAACAGGCGGTCGCCGCGCGTTGCCTTCCGTCCTTCAGGACGAATTGGCAGCAACGGTCGCAATCGGATCCACTGCTCGTCGGTCAGAGCGTTTCGCTGCATACACAGCTTCGATCACGACGGCGATCCGCGCTCAACGTCGACGGGATTCGATCTCACAACCGATCGGAATCTATCCGGACTTTGGACCGGTCAATTAGGGACGGCCCCTAGCGCAATAGCTCGAGCTCGTCCTCCGCCGCGGCCCGCAGTGATCGCTGTCCCGAGCCCGGAGCACAGGATGCTCTGGATCGCCGGCTTGCCACTCGCGTTGTGAGCGAGCACTGCGCGTAGTGCCGCACGGAACGCGAGGAACGCGTTGATCGTACCGAGGAACGACGGGCGACCATCGCGTCTACCATGCCGCCGCTCGGGAGCGAGCGCGTAGCGTCCGACGACGAGCCCAGGGCCTACTTGCTGCCAGAGCGCTGATGCATCGGCGAGCTGCCCCGAGTGGAACTCCCACGTCGTCGCGCACGAGGCTTCGTGCGATGCCTTCGTGATCGAAGACGGGGACGAGGCTCGCACTCACCTCGTCCCGATCGTGTGGAGCGGGCGGCGACAGAACGCGATGTCCGACCACGTCGACCATTCCTCAGGATCGAGCGCGCAGCACGCAACGACGAGCCCAGACCTGATTGCTGCGAGAGCGCTGCTGCCCCGAGTGGAACTGACGTTTGCGTGATGGGTGACGTGATCTCCGACGCGGATCGACGACACCATTCGCGCGGCCCCACGTCATCGCGCGCGAGGCTTCGTGCGATGCCTTCGTGATCGAAGACGGGGGATGTGGCGACCCGAGGCCCTCGGGACGAGGCTCGCACTCACCTCGTCCCGATCGTGCCGATCGGGCGGCATGGCAGAACGCGATGTCCGAC
>CAZUAR010000047.1:0-63801 GCA_964617845.1 uncultured Kofleriaceae bacterium
CGCACACGAAATCTTCCGCGCGGTCTTCGGCGTCATATGAGGGGATGCCTCAGGTTTCTTCCAAGAAGAGAGTTCGATTGCGCTGAGGGATCCATCCGCCCGGAGTCCTCTGAAACGCGACTGTGTGTGCGCGGGGTTGAACGATTGTAATCAGTCTGAACTCGTTGCCGATCCCGCCGGGCCTATCTTCTTGTGGGGCACCGAGGCTTCCAGTGCCGATAGCCATCAACCTCTGGCCATATAAGTTGTCGGCTATTCTAGCCTCATCCTTATGCGTGTGCCCGTGGAGAAATATCCTGAACCCACTTCTAAACAGCAGGTCGATAGTCTCATCTGATAACGCGTCCTGGCGACCGCGTTCTGCGACCAGTCCGTGATGCCAGACACTAACGATCGACCGAACACCCCTCGCCTTCAGCTTCGCGGCCTCGGCTTGAGCGTTGATGATTGAGAGTTCGGATATTTCGGCGCAGTTTGGATTGTATTTGTCGATGCTCCGACAGGAGTTGAAGCCGAAGAAAGCTACTCCACGCTCTTCGCACACATGGAGCGACCAGTCCTGACCATCCGTCATCCCGGCAAGACTCAACCGGCGAACGAGGCGAGGCATCTCCACTTCAGAGTAGTAGAGTGGAGTGTAGAAGTGGTCGAAGAAGGAGGCAAATCGGTCGTGATATCGAGTGGCGTCTATGTAGCGAGTGCAGGAGGCACCGTCTCCATCGCGAGACGTCCGTGTGTACACGTTCGCGCTCGATGCGTCCTTTTCCCAGAACGAGTCGCAGGACCAATCGATGTCGTGGTTTCCTGGGACCACGACGATCCGCGATACATCATTGTCGACTAGAGGCAGGAGGACCTTCCGCGTAAACTCCAAGGCGGTGGAATAGTCTTCCTTGGTGGACTTGTCGGCGATGTCTCCGCTAATGACCACGAAGTCAATTCGCTCGGTGGCCGATTGAGGGACCCCCTGCCAACCCGCACGGAGCGCTTGTTGCGATCGCGCTGAGCCAGCATGAAGGTCTGTGACATGCAAACAGCGCATTGGCATCTCCCGGTAAGGTACTGGACACAGTGAACGCGACTAACTAGAGATCACGTGGGCGGTTGGGCAGGCACCGGGCTACTTGCGAGAGCCACGACCTTCCACTTCTTGCTTCTTCGCAGATTCGAATCCACCTGATTTGATCTGTTCCTTGACGTCGGTTGGGATCTTGTCGAGGTCTTCCTTCTTCATCTTCTTCCAATCGATCTTGTCGAAATCGATAGCACCGGGATCCAGTTTGAAGTCAGCGCGGTCGAAGCCCTTCGAAGCGTCTTCTAATGCGTTGAGCACGGCCTTCGCATCTTCCTCGGAGAGTTTTCCGCTATCCTTCAACTGCTTGACCTTCGCCCAGGCAATCACGACCTTTCCTCCTCCCTCCTTCTTCGCGGCTGCAAGCTGCAGCGTCAGGTAGAGGATCTTCTCTTTGTAGAAGTCCTCAGCGAGCGCGCTCAGTGCGTTGACAGCCTCCGCTCGATCCTCAGGGGTGGTTACCTTCGAATCGGCGCGAGTCCCTGCGACCTGCAGCGACGTACAGTCGTACCGTTCGGTCTTCATCGCGTCTGCTCCAGAGAGCCGGAACGTCAGCACCGCTCGCCAGTAGCAGTACCGGTAGTCTTTTCGCTCAGAGACCGGTACTGCGTTGAGTCTCGCAAGTCCCTTCTGCCAGCGCTTGGCCGCTTGCACAGGCGATTCGGCACTTCCCTTCGCCGCAGCGAGCTGCTTTGCATCCGCGTAGACGTCAGCGAGAGCGGGTTGGGACACTAGAAGGACAAGTACCAAGACGAACGCTCTAATTGACATCCGGCACCTCCTGATCGGACTGCACCAGGCGTTGCTGCGTCCGCAGCTGTGTGGCTTTCGCCGCCCTCCAATTCAAGGCTGACTTTCGACTCGACCTTGAGCGCAACAATCACGAGTACGACGCCTGCGGTGATCAACACCAGACCGGGCGAAGCGGTCGTGATGGTCGCCTCGTTCGATCCATCGGTCAGCTTCAGGTTGTACGTGGCTTCAACCCCCTTCAAGACCAGTACGCACCCCAGCATCAGAGCGAGGAAGCCGACGAACAGCACGGCACTTCGCAGGCTGATCATGTCTCGCATGCCAAGGATCGCGACCTTCGTCGTGAATCGATCATGTGCGGAGGCCCCGGTGGATTCGGACTCTTTCTGAATGTCCGCGAGGGCGCTCCCGTACGCAGTGTCGACGGTCTTCATGTTTCGGTTCAGAGCGAGACCTGCGACCAGCAAGACTATGGCGCAGATAACGTAGACGGCACTCTTCTCGATCCATCCAAACGGATTGCTCGGAGGTGCGGAGGTGGGTGGGGACTTTGTCTCTTGGGGCTTCACTCCTGAGATCATCACCTCGGGGGGATTCACCTCTGGGACTTCATCGGCTGCGATCGATGACTGCGATTCCTCTCCAGCCAGTGGCGACGGTCGATCTCCACTTCCGCCACTCGGTTCCCCTCCCACAGTTGCTTCCTTTGCGGTTTGTTCGCCGATCTCATCACCATCCGCCATTGCGTCCTCTACTTCCCGTGCTTGTACGTCACGCCGTTCGCGTCCTCACGCCTCCCTAGCCCTCCCGTGCGAGGATCCTTCGAGGGCGATGGACATAGCGCGGCATCTTCAAAACTCTTCGAGGTGTCTTCCGTGTGTGAGATCTGCCGTCAGTCGGAGCGGAACCGGTACATCTTGCGGGCAAATCGCATCCATTCCCGAATGCTATCGAGACGGTTCACGCGGCCATAGTCGTCGTAGTCTCCATGGCTCACGTAGACGGTGTGCTTCAGACTGTGGGCTACTACGCCGCCTACGGCGAAGCACTGTCGATACGATATGTATTCCTGGTGTTTGTCTAGCCCCAGGTAGCGAGGAGCGTCGGTGGCGTTCTCACCGCTGTTCACGTCCTCGATGGCCTCTGCAAGGGAATCGTACTCTTCGAACTCTTGCTTGCTCTTGCAGATGACCGCAAAGCAGATGCATGCACACGAAACAATGTCCCGGTTCGTCGGAGTGTCTACGAGCAGTTGGAACCCGGAGTTGTCACGCGCTAGTGACAGCTCTTCGACGGACAAACTCACGTTTCTGCCGTTCCGAAGAAGAAATGTTGTGACACCCGCCTGTTCCTTCGCCTCCCAGATCCGGGTGATACCCCAGACCTCAATCGCGGCCTTGATAACACCGATTGACGTGCAGTTCCCGAAGCCGTGCTGAGCGAATGACGAGATGATGTGTTGGTGGGTTATCATGCAGCTCCTGCTACAGGGTGGTTTGGTCGGAGTCCGTCAGAGCGAGATCAGCCCCAGCTTCACGTTGGACCCGGACTTCGTTCTAACGATCTGAACCAGACCAGCGTTGCGCTCGAAAAGATGCTCGCGAATGCGAAACGCGTATGTCGGCCGCATGTCGCGAAAGAGCAGTCGATCGCTGTCGATCGCCCTGAAGTACACCTTGCCTTTGACCCCCTCGTGCGTCTCGCGCCGCAAGGGACTTGTGACAAGTTGACGAAAGATGGGTGCTTCGCCGTCGTCGTAGTTTCCAGTCCGGCGCTCGAAGACGTCGACAGCCAGGCCGATGTGGACGTCGCCGCCGAGCAGGACGACTTCGCGGCCCGCTTTCGCTGCTTTCCACGCGGATAGCTTCTTCAGCAGATCGTACTGTTCGGTCCGATATGGCTCGTGGGACCAGTGGCCGAGGAGGTCATTCGAGTTGCCGAGGACGTCACCACTATCGTGGGTATAGTTCTCGGTGGCTCGCGGCCCCATGAACACAAGAGGCACAGGGCATGCCACGACGAGCACCATCGCATTGCCAAAGGTCCCCTTGGCGCTCAGCGCGGCGTTGATCGCTCCCCACTGTGCGTTACCCAAGTACGGCTTGGCGGTGTCTTGATGATATGCGCGCCCTCCTCTGCAATCGAGGAACATCAAGCCCAGGTCACCGAATCGATGAAGGTGGTGCTCCGACCCTCCGTTCGCCGGAACGTCTGCGAGCGGACCCTCGTCCCAGAGTTGCCGCTGATACTCGCGATACACATGCCAGGCCTGTCGGCTCACGAAGTGTTCAGGCGAATCGCGCTGCCGGAAGGCATCGCCATCCGCCCAGTCGTCGACAACTTCGTGGTCGTCCCAGATCATGAGGTTCATCGAGTTCGCCAGGATGTCGCGGAGGCCCGGTCGGCTCCACGTGTCCCGATAGAGCTGCCGATAGCTTGTTCGAACCCAAGCCTCGTGCGTACTCCACTTCGCCTTGGGCACCTCCCGAAGCGCGCCGACGCACGCACGAAAGACCTTGTCGGCGTAGACCTGATCACCGATGTGTAGAACCGCGCTGGCCGTCGAGCGAACGTGGTCGTTGTACAGCCTGGTATAGCTATCGAGCTTGGGCGCGTAGTCTATGTCGTTGCAGCTGACGACGACGAAACTCCAATCAGTGTCGTGTTCATGCTCGGTATTTACCGATCCTTGTTGCGGGATCTCTTTCCCGTCGATGGACACCCGCACGCGGTAGCGCATCCCTGCCGTCAACGGCTTGAGCGTCGCAGAAACAACGGGTGCATCCTTCGTCGCCACAACCGTTTCACTGATCACCTTGGCGCCATCACGTTCGGCAGTGATCTTCACGCGTCCACCGGACGGCACATCAACGAGCACCCGTGCCGAGGTGGAGGTGACCTTGCCGACGATCGGACCGATGACACTCATTTCAGCTCCGTAGGTGATGCCAACCCACTAACGCTGCATCCCACCGCTGCATCGCTTGCCACTGTATTTAGCCCGCGTTGTCGGCGTCTACGGCAACAAGCGATCGCTACCCCATCGCTGCCGCAGCCGAATGCTGCAGTGTCCGGAAAATCAGACAGCTCGGCGCTTCACATCGCTCATGGCAGGCTGCGATCGCGCATGACCATCATCGACGCCAACATCCTCGTCGACATCGTGACCCAGCTCTCGTCGCCAGCGATGCCGCTTGTCTCTGCGAAGAGGATCATCGCGCATTGCGCGAGCGCAGTGATCGATCTGCAAGGTGTCGGTCCGGCGAAGTACCAAGCGTTCGGGGATGCGGACCTCTCCGAAGCTGCGGATCAGCACCGTCTTCAGAGTTCAAGACCTCACCGAAGCAGCAGGCTCCGAACGCATGGTGCTTGTCTTCCGATCTCGACCTCGGGCGGAAATGGGCGACGCTCAACGGTTGGCTGCTCGTGCCGTGGCACCGTACATCGAGGAATTGGGCCTTCACCGCTGCGGGCCCCGCGGCAACGACGGCCCCGTACATCTGAATTGTTCGTCTCATCGCCCACCGTTACCCTATCGTTCGATCCTGCTGCGATAGCCTGGTCGCTGGTGCGAACTCGGAACAAGCTCGCGAGCCGTCCCGTTCGCACCCGCCGCCGGATTTCGACGAAGCGGAGAAGGCTCGGCAAGTGCGACGAACTTCTCGGGACGTGCCCCTGCTGCTTTCGCGACGCCACGCTCGTCTCCGCAACCACCACGATCGCGCCTCACGATGACTACGGTGTGACAACCGTCAGCCACATCGTTGCCGAATGCCATGGTGTTGGCTTTCCGCCGTTCGAGATCTCCACCGACGGCTCCGTGTCGTTGCTTGCCGTCTTGAACACCACGCTCGCGGCGCGGCGAGACTCGCTCGCGCAGCTCGACACCGCCTTGGCGATCAGCGTGCGAAGCGGCACCAAGCTCGTCAACGGACACCTGCTCCCAACGTTCAAAGAGCTTGACCGTCAGCATCGAGACTTCGATCGCGCCGTCGCGTCCCGACGAGCCGAGCTGGCGGTTGAGATCAAGGCCATCGAGGCTGAAGTCCGCGCTCTCACGAAACGCATCGCAAGCTGGAAGCCGTTGGTGTGGCCACGCACAGGCTGAAGCCCGCCCATGCTTCGTGGGGACTCGACCGCGAGGACCGGCACGTTCGCCGAGGATCTCGGGATCAAGCTGTGGGGGCGTGAGTCAGACGATCACGGCGCACAAGCTGTAGGCTTCGCCGCTTCTGCGATCCGCTCGCGAATCGCAGACCGTCAGAACGTCGGCAACTTGATCAGGTCATTCATCCCGTCGCCCTTCGTGCGGATCAACTCGCGCCCGTCCTCGCCGACGACGATCTCGACATCCGCCATCGGTGGCCCGAACCCGCATGCGAACACCGGAACCCCGCTCTTGATCTGCGCGACGATGAACGCGACCGACGCTTCGCGCGGCAAGTGTGTCGTCTCCACCGACGTCGGATCGAGTTGCTCAGACTCACACCACACGGCGGTGATGTTGTTGAGGCTCTTGGCCCGTCCGTCGCCGAAACGCACTCGCGTGATCACGATCATCCGCAGCCTCCTCATGATGTGAGCCGCAAGCCCTACGCCGTCCCAGGCAGCCGCACTACGAACACAGGTCTGCCGTCGGTCGTAGCGTATGCGATGGAGCCACCGTGCGCTTCGCAGGCGAGCTTCGAGAAGTACAAGCCCAGTCCGCGCTGCCCCTTCTTATCCGTTCCTTTTCCGTACTTGTTGAAGAGCTTCGGAACGACTTCGTCGCCAACCGGCGGCCCGCTGTTCTCGACGGCGATTTCGACCGACCCGGGCGGAATCTCGAACCACTGCCTCGCGCTCACCCGAACGAGCCCATTGCTGCCAGCGTAGCGTCGGGCGTTGCCGATCACGTTGTGGAGGACGCGCTCGATCAATCCGCGATCGAACCGAGCAACAAGCGTTGGATCGCAGTCGATCTCCCAACCGACTCTCGTCCCGCTCGAAGCCGCGTGCACGGAGACGACCTCATCGAGCATGGTTCGAACATCTACGGTCACGGCCGTTGGCAACACCGCCGCGTCTTCGAAGCGTCCAACGTCGAGAAGATTCGCAACGAGAGTTGAAACGAGCTTCAAGGATCCCGCTGACCCGCGCACCAGGTCGATCACTTCGGGTTCTAGGTCGCTCAACGCGACGACATCTAGTGTTGCCACGGTACCCATGATTGCGTTTCGCAAGTCGTGCGCCAACAGGGCTACGCTCTCAGCCGCGTAGACACGCTGCCGCTCCAGAGTTTCGCGCGCGATACGGGCATCGACAAACGCACGTTGTCGCCTCGCTGCAAGCGCTACTCGCATCTGCAGATCGAGAATAGCCGCAGGTTTGGAGATGAAGTCGTCGCATCCGGCATCCAATGCCGCCTGCCGCGATTCCGCGTGATCGTTCGCGGTGAAGGCCAACACATGGACTTGATCGCGATGCGTATCCTTGAGCCTACGAATGACCTCGACTCCACTGACCGTCGGCATCACGAGATCCACCAGCGCAACGTCGGGTGGCGTCGATTCCGCCTGTGCGATCGCCGCGTCACCGTCACTTGCAGTGACGACGTGATAACCCGCTCGCGCGAGCGCCGACGCTGTCACTCGAAGCACCGTCGGGCTGTCGTCGACAACGAGTACACGTGTGCCGCCAGCTACTGCGTTGTCCATGAAGACACGCTACAAGCCCGAATCGGTCTTGTTCACAATTTGACGGGTAGGCCTGCGTTAGGGCTTAGGTCCACTGTAGGTGGACACTCTTGTGTGACAGCTTTGCCGTAACGCGAATCGCCACACCAGCGACTTAGCGCTTGCGTTTCTTGGACTTGTTCTTCGGTGATGCACTCGCACTGCTCGCGCCTGAGCCCCCAGCGGGGAAGTACCGCGTCGCGCGGCGTTTGCCTTCGGTCCGGATCGCCTTGCTCGCGATCAGCTTTCGGATCGGCAACGCGAGATCACGCGTTGTGGTGCCGAGCTGCGCGTGCGCTTCTTCGATTCGCTTGCCCGGGTTCGCTTTGACAAAGGCGAGAAAGCGTTCGCCAAGCTGTTCCAACGCGCCTGCGTCGCGCTTCGCGCCGCGACCGCGGCTGGCGCCTCTCAGGTTCAGAGACTTGGCGCGGCCTCCGGCGGCACCGCCGAGCATCGCGAGCAGTTCGTCTTTGGCGATCTCCTGAAGCTGGGCAACGAAGTCAGCAGCGAGGGCTGCAATTCTAGAGCTGGCGTCTTTCATGTGAGGCCGAGGTTATTCGACGTCAGCAAGCGAAACAATCTTCCATCGTCCCGAATCTCATACGCTATAGTTGCCGAATGAGCCGCTTCTGGCACGCAGTACTCGCAGCCTCGCCGTTTCCCGTCGACGACCTCATCCAATTCGACATCTCGACGAGCATGCTCGCGTGCAGGCTCAGCGATGGTGGAATCCAGCTCGAATCGGCGGACATCGATCAACTGCTGGCTACGTTTTCACCGCCGCGTGGCTGGCACGTGGAGCGAAGTCGAGCGTCGCTGCTCGGACCGGGTTGGTCGATTCGCCGAACCGAACCGAAGGTCCAGTAGATGTCGGACGTGATTCGCATGGAACGTACCTGCACCGGTTGCAGCGGGACAGAACCGCCAACCACAGCGACTCCGATCGGTCGATCGGTTTCGCACGAGACAGCGTTCAACCGGGGGATCGACCGCGTGAAGCACACGTTCACCCAGTGCGGTACATGCGGCTCGATCTGGGTCGAAGTTCGCGAGGGCGGCTCGGGCGGCCGCGGGCTTTCGTACGAGCGCTTGACCAAGCACCTCTTCTGACCGGTGCGAGCCGATCTCAGCGCGTTGGACGACGGAACGGCGCCCCGAACGGACAGTTGTACGTGCATCGGTGGCAACGAGCGTTCGGCTGTCGAGTGGCGCACGCCACAACGTCACGTGGCGGCGTCGTACCCGCCGCCGAATGTAGTGCGACCTGAAACTTGGCTTCTCGGACCCGCGGACACTCCATGCCCGTGTATCGTCGCGCGACCGTCTGACAACGCAGTCCTATGGTTCGTGTGACAGGTCTCGCCGATGCTAGACCTCTCCCTGCGGACGGCGAAAGGACGGTACTGAGTGCACCACGGCGACGAGTACTTCGAGGCATTCAAGGCCGCCACCGAGAAGTCCGTCAAATGGGGCGCCCTCGAATCCAGCATCGTTCGCCGTGCGCCTGAGGCTGGAAGGGCTCTCGATCATCTTGCTCTCGTCGGCCGCTTGGTCGACTCGAATCCGCTCGACTCGCAGAGCATCCGAGTGAGTTGCGGCCAGATCCATTCGTGGCTGTTCAAGAACCTGTGGGCGAACCGCGCAGCATGCTTCCTTACCGTCGGAGACATTGAGGTCTCCGGGAAACGAGAGTACGGAACCAGCTACCAGCGCCTCAAGCAGGAGCTTCGCGGCGCGCACCGCGACGGCGACACGACCTATCCGTTTCACGTGTGGTTGACGTTCCCCGATGGGCACGTGATCGACGCGAACTACTACATCTACAAGCATCACGACCTGCTGCCGGAGCCGTGGCGATGGTCGGAGTACATCGTTTGCTCAGACCATCCCTTCGCCGCAGCACTCGACATCAAGTACATCCCGATGCTCGTCGGTCGCGACGACTTCGTGGACAAGATGATCTTCGAACGATCCTAACCGTTGACGGCAGCACGTCGACGGGAGAATCTGTCCGTCGAGCAGAGAGCAAACCCTCGTGAGCGGATGGGAGTTGCTAGATGTCCGCAGGAACGAATAGGCAGAAGAAGGCGCCAGCGAGGCGCAGCCTCCACGTCGTCATCGACAAAGAACTCGACGCGCTGATCAACACCGCCATCGCAACCGACGGCATCTCGACCAGCGCGATCGTGCGCGACGCGTTGCGTACATATTTTCAACTCGACGACGCTCGTGGACGCGGATGGCGTGAAGGGTTCGCGAGCGGGATCGCCGACGTTCAGCGACGGGTTCGGGATGCGCTTGCGACCCTTGATCGAGATAGTTGATGGTCAGAACGCCGACGACATTTCGAAGGCTCGCCCTTCACCTTCCGATCGAAGTGCGAGTTCGACTTGGCTCCATGACAGATCGCGACCGGTGTCGGAAATCGCACGGCACATTCGATCGCGTCGCCCCAGTGCGGCGTCAGCCAGCGTAATCAGGGTCTCGTTGGGCCGTGCGAGCGGAGAAGCGCGGCGCAGCGCAAGGGCGATCTCGTATTCGGCAACGTGCGGGTTGTGAAGACAAGCCGTGATGAACGCGGCAGCCGTGGAGCGACCAATACCGGCACGACAATGAATCAAGATCGGCGCGCTGCGGTCCCACTGGGAAACGAATGCCAGCAGCTCGGCGACGTGCTCGGGTCCGGGCAACACCTGGCCTGGAGTCGCGACGTGGGCGTCGTGAAATCGCAGGCGCAAGTGCTTTCCCGCATGGACGGAGCCGGTTTCCGGGAACGCAGAATCGATGTCGAGCAAGCTGACGATGCGCTCGGGTGCCCATGCTGCAACCAGGTTCGCGACTTTCGACAACGGGCAGACAATGATCGTCATGCGTCGGCGGATGGAAGTCTACATGAAGGCTGCGCAACGAGCTGAGCGAAGGCGGATGCTAGATCGGGAAAGCGAACGCAGCAACGAGTCGGTCGAGGGCAGGCGGCGCTTCAAACCTGAGTCCGACGGAGACCACGAGCCCTTGTCTCGTCGCTGAGCGGCGCCCATCCTTGGCCTCGATGCTCACGTACCAAGTCCGTCCCCGGCAGCTGAAGATCCGAGGTGACGTTGCTCCGACGTTTCCGAACGACGTCGTGATCAACATTCGGTTTCAACCGAAGCAGGCGTTCGGCGATGCGAACGAGGGTGGGCGTACGCTCGTTCAACACGCGTCCACGTGCTCCGTCTACTTCAACACGAACAACGGTCAGTACTGGTCGGATACCGGTGGAGCCCTGAAGCCGCTTGAGGTTCGAGCCGAAGACGGATCGCTCGATCTCAAAGGCAGCGTGCTCACTATTCGGCGCCGGTTCGAGACGGTGCAAGCGATCCACGCTGCCATCGAAGCGGAGTGTTTTGTTCTGCCGTCGTGGTTGGCGTTGGACTTTGCCGACCCGCCCTACGTGGAGAGCGTCGACGGTACGATCGGCTCGGTCGAGTTCACGTGGGAGCTTGCTCAGCTTCAGCTTCCATTGACGGTGACGACACAGGAGACGCTGGAGAAAGCGTTCGTGCAGGCGTACAAGGACGTGGAGCTGGTAGCAGTCCCACACCGACGGCGTCTACTGGCAGCTCTGAACTACTACTCCACGGGTTGTCGCCTCCTCCGCGAATCGAAGACGGTGGCTGAGTTCATGAGCGAGGCTCTCCTGAACTTCTCCAAGGTTCTGGAGATCATCTACGGCACAAAGTCGGAGAGGCTGAAGGAGGGCCTGAAGGAACTTGGGTACAAGCGGGAACAGATCGAGCGCGACTTTCTGGTGATCATCGATCTACGAAACTCCATGGACGTCGGTCACCCCGAGCTTTCGCTGTTCACGCGCGAACAATTGGAGACACTTCACTGGTTCGCCGAACGAAGCGAGCAAGTGATCGCCGAGTTGCTCAAGAGACTCCTCGCGGCGATCCGCGAAGGGAAGCTCGACGTCAGACCACGCGTCGCTGGCCCGCCCGACGCTACGACCGCGAAAGTGATCACGCGGCTCACGAAGCTTCGCGCCTCCACCACGGAGGTGGCTGGCAACGACAGGCTGGTGGTCAAGCTGGACCGACTTGGAGTCAAGGATCAATGACCTTAGATGTCGTCACTCATGTCGAGACCCTCGATGCCCCAGTCGAATGCCATGTAGTCGGCAGTGTTCAGCCAGTACGGCGCCCGAGACGAAAAGACCTCCGCAAGTCGACGAATCATCGCCTCTGCAGCAACGAGTGATCTCTCGGCCGCATCAAGGGTCAGCCCGAGCTTCGAAAGAGATGCTGGAGCCTCCCCGGCTACCCACTCCTCGCGTTTCGTTTTGAAGTGCACTAGGTCATTTCGAGCCTTCACGACCTTCGCGAACCCCTGAAAGGGCTCGGCTCCCGGATCGAACCCGCTTCCGCTACGCTGATCTTCGGGAACCAGCCGCGGCAGGAACAGCCACTTGCCTTCGAGCGGCAATTTGTCGAAATTCTCGAAGGCTCGCCGTGCGAGTCGGGCGCTCGCCTGATCATTGATGTGTGCTTCGAGCGCGCTCGCAGCCATCACCTGCGTGACCGCCAACGCTTCGATGTACGGCCCGTACGCCTGGGCAATCCTAGGCTCTTCCTCTTCGAGTGCGTAACCTAGATGCGCTTGCTCGCCGTCTACATCAAGTTGATCCGCCGCTCGCGCCCGAGCCTGCAACTGACTCCAGCGAAGGTGCGCAGCGTCGACGGCGGGTTTCAGAGCCCTTGCCTGTGCAAGAGCGCGACGTGCCGCGTTGAAGTAGATGGCGTCCGATGCGAGCGACGTCGTGAAAACGAGAGGCGAAGGCCCTTTCGCAAGAGGATCGAGTTCCTCGGATTCGAGGTAGATGTTGTTCTCGTCAGGGCTCATGGCAGCTACAACCCCCATTGCGTAAGGTGGATAGCACAGTGATGCCATCGCTCTCGACGAAGACGAGTCGATCGAGCTGACGAAGCTCGTGTTACCAGTCGAGAGGATGGGGACACCTCCCACGATCCTGCAGCAGCTCGTCGACGGCAGCGTCCGACTTCGTGACCGGACGAAGGCGATTTATCGGAACGCCGTCGATCGCTACCTGGCATTCGTGGGATCGATGAACTCAGCTGCGTGGACGGGTCACAGCGTCGTCGCGTGGCGCACATCGCTGGTGAACGATGGGCTGAAAGCCCAGTCCGTAAACCTCTTGCTGAAAGGCCTGCGCTTCGCCTCGCGGCGCTGGTCGGAACTCGAAGCGAACCCTGCGCTCGATTTCGCGCGTGTCGCCGAGTTTCTCAAGGATGATCCGAAAGAGAAGCGGATCTCGCTGACGGTGCCTCAAGCCCGAGCGCTTGTTGCTGCGTGCAACGGGAACGCGCCATACGACATTCGCGACCGCGCGGTGATCACGTTGATGCTCCGGGTTGGCATCCGTCGTGGCGGTGCGTGCGGCGCGTTGATGGAGAACCTCGCAGGGAACAAGTTGACGTTCGAACTGAAGGGCGGCGAGCTGCACGAAGTCGCTCTCGATGCCGAGTCTCTATCAGCCCTGCGCGCCTGGATCGCGTGGCTTCGATCGCGTGGCGTTCGCACCGGTCGCGTGTTCCGCGCGCTGAAGCCAAGCGTCAACAGGAACGCGATCGACATCGGCACCTCGCTGTCGCCGCAACGGCTGTACGAGATCGTTCGCGAGCGCGCTGAGCGAGCTGGGATCGAGAACTGTTTCCCGCACCTGCTGCGGCACTCGTTCGTATCGATCGCGCTGGTGAGCGGTGCGGAACCGTGGCGCATCCGCAAGGTCACCGGCCACAAGCGCGAGTTGCAGATCGATGACTACGTGACCGACCTACGATCCGAATCGGAGCCGGTGGGCGCGACGTTGCCATTCTTCGCCGATTGGGACTAGGTCAGGACTACTCAGGACTTCTTCGCCTTGACGAGCGCGGTTTGCGCCGACGGAGCAAACGCACCAGTCAATCGCACCGTGAGTCCCTCAAGCCGTTCGGCCAGCGAGGCCAATTCCTGTGTGAAGGTTGCGGCTGTCTTGCTGTCTCTTGCCGCGTCGATGGGCTTTGGTATGAGGCCGGTGATCCGCGCGATCAGTTCGGGGTCACTCTCCACGAGCAATGCGGCTGTACACTTGGGTCGCCAATTCGTTGTGGCGACAAGAAATGCGGCCAGTGCTTCGCGAGCTTTCTCGATAAGTACGGTTTCGAGCTGGCTGATCGATTCCTGTTCGGCGATGTGCTCGGGTTGGCCCATCGCGATGTACGTGGCGTGGATCTCCTCTTTCTTCTCGAACATGATCTTTTGCAGGACGGCCAGGACTTGCCCCGTATCCAGAAATGCGCTCGTAGCTGTTATCAGTTCTGCGTATGCAGCTCGACGCTCGTCCCGATTCTTGTCTTCGCGCGATTGAAGACGATCTAGCTCGCGGTCTTTCTTCCCCCAACCGCGTTGGACCCACTGTCCGAGGATTGTCGCGGCGATGCCCGCAAGAAACACGATGATTGCTTTGATTGCGTCGAAGTCCACTTCGTAACCCTCCACGTCGGCTTACCTATCCTCTAGTCTAGTTCCCATGATGTCCGCACGATGCTGCAGTCGCGCGTTAAGCGCTTCGATGTGGATCACTGACTGTTCGTTGATGTAGACGTTTGGACGAACGCTATCCGTGGATCTCAGCGATGATCTTCCAGATCGTTCGCTTCAACTGAGAGTCCCACGTCTCGTAGACCGTGAGGACCCGGTCAAGCGGGAGAGCACGCAATGGGTTGCGGTCACCTCCAACGAACTTCGCGATGTTCTCCTCCTCGAAGACTCCTACGAAGTGCGCGGTGTACTTGTGCGACTCCGAACGGATGTAGATGTGGACCTCGGTATCAAGTGGGATCTTCGACAGCATCACAGCGACGCGGCGGACCGACGGGGTCATGTACATGGCGAGCTGTCCTGGTTCGAGGTACGTGGCATCGGTTCCACTACGCACCGGGTAGACGAACGAAACACCGCCGTAGCCGCCGGGGTTTGGGTGTGAGAGCACCTTGACGCCGACGAGGTTCAACGACGGCCACACGTTCACGGCGACGATTCGTTTCGTGGTCGGGCTCCCGGGAACCGCGAAGTCTTCGAAGTCCACGAGTGGATGCGGCTGACACAGGTCGGCAACCGCCTTCGAGTACGCGTCGCGAACGTCACCGGCATCATCGAGCCCGACGTACGCGCCAAGTCGCCCATCGACCTCGCTCGCACCGATCAGCAGCGTGCCGCCGACGTGATTCGCGAACGCGGCCACGTCCTTCGCCTTCTCGAAGGCGTTCGCGGCTGGCTTGACCTTGAGATCAAGGACGGGTCGCTCGATCGAGTTGCCAACCGCAGGCAGGCTCGATGACTGCGTGAGCGGAACGAAGTGCACGAGCGCGAGCATAGCTGGCTCGTGTGACCTCCCGTTCCGTACGGAGCGACGAAGCTCGACGCGCGTCTCGCGAGGAGTCGGACGATCTCCTGAGATGCCACTCGACGCGTGTACCGCGACGCGAGCGTTCGCGACTCGCGACCCGATTGGGTCACGATCTCAAACAGTTGAGTAGAACGCCTAGACGCAATGCTGCCGCTGCTCGGCAAATCGCCCCGCGATGAAAGGTCGTGGATCTTCGTCGACATGCTGCAACTCGACCACCGCCCACGGACGCTCGATGCTCATTACGCGGTCAGCGAATCGTCCCGGAGTGAGAAGCCCGCGATCGTATCCGGGATAGGAATCGACCGCCGATACGAGCCCGACGATCCTCGACGTGTGCCTGTAATCCTGCCCGCCTCACCGGCTCCGAGTAACTGTTGGGCGCGCACGCCGAGAGCTTCATGTACGCGCGCACGAGAGCTTCATCCATGAGTCCATCGCGCTCAGTTTCATCACGTGCTTCGTTGCTGACGCCTGGTTCGTTCACGACCAAGTACGACAGCAGTTGACACAGCGAGCGGCTTCTGATCCAGCACAGACAAGAGCCCGCTAGTTAGTTAGTCAGCCGATACGAGACGCTCGAACGACGACGCGCTGCAGGCACGTCGTGACGGGAGAGCTTTGCCCAAGAGAGAGCCATGACCGTCAACCCCATCAACTTCATCATCGTCGAAGCAGAGCGCATCGCCGACTTCGCGGTCCGAATGGCGGGGCGAAGCTCCAAGCCCCTCGGAGCGTTCACCGCGACGTTCGGACTGACAAGCATAGTGGCCGCATTCGTCATGCAGGTCGTTGGCGCCGCCATCGTGATCGCGCCATGGGGGTTTGCCGGGTTCGGCGTGCTCGCGCTGCTGCTCGGACTCTCGTGGTGGGCTGGAGCGACCCAGCTCGAACACGAGGCGAAGGAACGTAAAGCGGCGAAGGAACGCGAAGCCAAACGACGCAGGCGTCGAAAACCAACGAGGAAGCGGAAGAAGGCAGTCCGAAGTTCTGCGGGAAGGTCATCACGTCCTAAGGCAACGCTTTGAAAATACGCTGGCGCTTGGTCGCTCGAAGCAAGTCGTGGACAATTCCCGGCGCTAGTACATCGGCATGAACGCACCATCAACCTCGGCTCGCAGCGCCTCGGCGCACCTCAGGCCCGACTCGCTCAGCGTCACCTCGCCGTTTTCGCAGACCACGAAGTCCTTGGTGCGAACGACGCTCTCGATGTCCGACCTCGCGAAACCGAGAGCGCGTGTCAGTCCCTCGATCGTCGATCGAGACTCATCGAGCACCACACTGAGCGCGGCACGGCGGACGTCATCGTTCATCATTCGCCCAACATGAGACGAATCGCTGGAAGGGATAGCGACCAAGCAGGCACGACCGGGGGTCTCGTGCCCAGCAGGGATCTGCACCGTGTTCTCGACGGCTTAGAGAATTTGTGAGGCAGCAGGTTGGTGCATGAAGATCTCGGATCCATGGTTCCACCATGAGCACAAGCGGGGACGGAACCGGTCTGTTCGTTGGGTTGGCCGGTCTGGCGTTCGGCGCGTCGAAGGCGACAGCCGCGACGAAGGCGAAGGAGGATCTCAAGCTGGAGCAGAGCGCGCACAAGGCGAGCGTTCAGATGGGCAAAGACGCCATCAAGGAACGCGACGAGACGATCGAGTCGCTGACGAGCCATCTCAACACGGCGAACAGCGACAATCAGAACCTGAAGTCGCAACTCCAGGCTCAGGAGGGCAAGATCCGCTCGCTCCAGAAGGACTGCGACGAACACGTCAGGGAGAAACGCAGCCTCGACGCAATGGTCTCCGACCTGACGAACCGCGTGGAAATCGAGCGCACGTCGAAGGAAGGACACCAGCGTCGCGCCAGCGAGTTGGAGACCGAGGTTGCGAACGTCCGCGAGGAACGCGATATCGCCCGGACCCAGCTCGCGGAAGCGCAGGCTGAGATCGAGCGTCTTCGTGGTGAGCCGAGAGGCAGCGCGCAGTGATGTCGCTCTGAACCTTCTCATGTCCCATCAGCGGAGGTTCAGGTCTAACGACTATCCGTGGATCTCTGCGATGATCTTCCAGACGACTCGTTTCAGTTGCGAATCCCATGTCTCGTACACGGTGAGGATTCGATCAAGAGGGAGAGCCCGTAACGGGTTGCGGTCACCTCCAACGAACTTCGCGATGTTCTCCTCCTCGAAGACTCCTACGAAGTGCGCGGTGTACTTGTGCGACTCCGAACGGATGTAGATGTGGACCTCGGTATCAAGTGGGATCTTCGACAGCATCACAGCGACGCGGCGGACCGACGGGGTCATGTACATGGCGAGCTGTCCTGGTTCGAGGTACGTGGCATCGGTTCCACTACGCACCGGGTAGACGAACGAAACACCGCCGTAGCCGCCGGGGTTTGGGTGTGAGAGCACCTTGACGCCGACGAGGTTCAACGACGGCCACACGTTCACGGCGACGACTCGCTTCGTGCTGCTTCCCGGAGCCGCGAAGTCTTCGAAGTCCACGAGCGGATGCGGTTGACAGAGATCTGCAACCGCCTTCGAGTACGCGTCGCGAACGTCCCCGGCATCATCGAGGCCCACATACGCGCTAAGTCGCCCATCGACCTCACTCGCGCCGATCAGCAGGGTGCCGCCGACGTGATTTGCGAACGCGGCAACGTCCTTCGCCTTCTCGAAGGCGTTTGGTGCTGGCTTGACCTTGAGATCGAGAATTGGTCGCTCGATCGCGCTGCCTATTGTCGGCAAGCTCGCGGTCTGCGTGAGCGGAACGAAGCGCATCGTCGCTAACGATACCTGGAACGTCGGCCCAAGAAATCGACACGTGCGTGACGGATCAGCTTTCCGACCAGAAGTCCCGGCACGCAAAGGATGTACTTCATCGATCCCGTGAGCGATCGCGTTGCTCGACGACGATCACGCCCTCGCTCCTGAATGATCGTAGTGGCGGACCGTTTTCACCTCCGTGCAGATTTCCAAGAACGACATGGGAATGCGTATCCAGGGCGGGCGAATCGAGCGAACGGATGATTCGTTCGGCAATCCACGCCAACACGTTCACCGTCTGCGAGAGATGCGGGAATCGCGCGAGTCTCGGGCGTGACGTTGTGATCTCAGACGTCGAGAGTTATTTCATCGAATGCCAACAGCGGCGGCGATGCACGGCGCCATTCCCAGCTCTGCCAAGTGGATGGCAATGGGAACGTGTGGGCGGCTTCTTGTACGTGGCGGCGTCGCAGGACAGTCTGCAGGCCGCCCGCCTTGCGGCGCTGGGACGAGCCGACGAGGAGGCCGCGACTGAACGGCGACAAGCCGCACAAGCGCAGAAGGACTTCTACACTCGGGGTAAAGGAGCGCGAACGAGGATGCGCACTGCGAAGGCGATCGTCGGGCTCTTCGCGGCTTTCAAAGCGTGGGGTGAAGCCGTTGAGCGCTCAAGACTCGTCACGAGACAGGAGCTACTCGCGGACGCGTGGACGAATGCAGAGATCGAGAACCTACTCGGCGAGCCCGACAAGGTCGAGGCATGGCGACAATACGGACAGTGTTCCGGTGATCGATACCTTTACGACCGAGCCCGCGTGGCTGACGCGGAGCCACGTCGCGGCAGACGGATCGCACTAGCAACGTCAGGCGTCCGGTGCTTTCTCGTGATCGGCAACAGCGGCCGAGTCTGGGTCGAGCGGGATCGCTACATAAAACTCGTCGAGATCCAGGGGAGCGTCGCCGATGCGCTCGTAGCAGTCGTCGAGTCCACCGCGACGACTCCCCGGCCGAGTTGGTGGAAACGAAAACTCGTCGAGATCCTGGAGAGCGACAGGAGCTTCTCGAACGGAAAAAATGATCGTCGTTGAATAACAGCTCGCGCAACGAAGTCACATCCACGCCGGACGGCGCCACTACGTTCGGTTCTTCGCAACCAACAGCAAGAGCAAGAGGACTACATGATCAACATCAATCAGGGATACGACAATGACTGCCACGGATACGTTCGCGCGCGCTTCTGATCAGAACCGACTCACCACATTCTTCTCTAGTAGCCGAGGCGCACCATGAGCGGACCTCGCGTGCGGCGTCGACTCGTGACGGTGAAAGAGCTGCTGGCGAAGTTCTGGACGCGGTACCTCATCCGCACAGAGCTAGGGCTGCCAGACGGTAGGAGAGGACGCGAGGACGTCTTCTATGAGGACCGTGCCGACGCGGTCCAGAAGCGAATCCAGGAGACGTTCGGCTCTTGGCCGCCCCCGAGACGCACTCGTCCCGACGACGGATCGGTACCGGCGAAAACTGACCAAACGGACCAAGTGAAGCTCGAAGAACGCGTCGCGGCATTAGAGCAGTTCCAAGAATTGCTTCTCGTCGAGCTTAAGGAACTCCGCGACCGTCTCGCCATCCCGGGCGCACCGGGCGAATGAAAACGAACGCGTCCCATCGACCGAAGAGGAAGCAGGATGACCAACCACCTCCACTGGAGGTCGCTTCGAAGCGCAGCTCGATTCGCGATCCGTGTCGCCGAGCATCGATTCCAGGAACTCGGCGGATCGACCTCTCACTTCGGGTCCACAACGAGTGTGAAGCGGTTCAACGATTGTCTTCGGCTCCTTCGCGACTTCGAATTCGGAAGCGTTTCCGAAGCGGAGTTTCTCGCCGAGAACAAAAGGCTCCAAACGTCGGCCTATCTCGCCAACGGCCGACTTCCGACGCCGTGGACCGAAGACCTCTCGTGGGCGCAAGACGTGCTCGATCGGTGTGTTCAGGAAATCGAACAGGGCGTCGATCTTACCGACCCATTTGTCGGCGAATCCGATCGTGAACGTGAGATCGAGATCGACTGCCGATGGCTCGATCTCGCGGGTTCTGAGGCCGCGCGCGGGGCAGCCTTCGACGCGTTCTGTGCAGCATGGATCGTCGGCGAGTTCCACGTGGCAGTGGAGATCGCGGCTCGTTACCGCGAGGGCGACGCGTGATCTACTTCGGCTGCTTTCGCTCGACATACAAGCATCCACAACGGATCGCTCACGCGATCGATTCCTCGTCGAGAAACGCGTCTCCGGTCGCGTAGTTGGTGGCGCGAATTCGGGGCTTGGAGCTTCGCGGTTGTTGTGGCTAGCTTCGGCTTCTCGTTCATGAGCGACCCAACGGTCCAAGAAATCGCCGAGCATCATCGCGACCACGAGCGCGACGAGTGGATGCGTCTCGTACTCGACCTCGAACTCGCACGCGAGTCCGGCGATCGGCGACAAGTCGAGCGCGCCACGAGAATCGAGCGCTCGTACTTCGAGAAGCTCGCTACGCGAGCCAGCGTCCGCGCGCGTCGCGCGCGGGCGACTTCTGCTGGCCGAAGAGGGACGTGCCGACTCAGAACGGAGCGAGCGCGAAGGCGACCGCACGGAGCTGCTCGCGCTCGGCGGACGCGTCGAGTGGCGCGGGGGGCACGAGGAGCGCCAAGTCCTGACAGTGATGGTGAATTAGCCCGTACGCAGCGCTCGACGCAAACGTCGGGGGCGACGCCGTGACTCGCAAGCGTTCGCGAGATCCGAACCGCGACGCGATCGGACGCACGAGAGCGGACGAGCGTCGAAACGGTCTGAATCACCTTGAAGATCCTCGGGTTCGAATCGTCTACAGCGAGCATGTCGACCACACATCGATCGAGACGCTTGCACGGTTGGTCCTTCGTCTTCTCGACGAAGAAGGAGAGTAGGGTTCCATGAGCGCGCAGACTCGTGCCGTGATCTACGCGCGTGTGTCCTCGTCGAAGCAGCGAGACAAGCACACGATCGCGAGTCAGCTTCGGGTTCTCCCAGACTTCGTTGCGAGCCAAGGATGGACGCTCGTTCGTCCCGCCCGGCACTACGTCGACGACGGAAAGTCGGCAAAGGCGGGGCATCTCGAAAAGCGTGAGGCCTTTCGGCGCCTCCTCGAAGATGCCGAGGTGGGACAGTTCGACGTTGTAGTTGTCGTCGAGGACGATCGAATCACGCGATCTGACGATCTTCTGGAGCGGTTGGAGATCTTCGGGCGCTTCAAGCGTGCTGGCGTGAAGCTCGCCTTCGAAGCGACCAGAACGGTGATCGATCCGAATTCGAGCACTGACGAGTTGCTGGCGATCATCAAGGGTTGGGTGTCTGCGGACGACAACCGCAAGAGGATCAAACGCATCACGGAAGCGAAGCTGACTGCGATCTCGAAGGGGAAGAAACCCTCGGGACCCACGCCCTACGGATATAGCTATGATCGTGAGACGGGGTTGTGGGCGCCCCACACGACGACGAGTGCCATCGTCGTCGAAGTGTTCGAACGCATCGCGGGCGGGGAGTCCTGCGAAACGATTGCCGTCGAGTTCAACCGTAGGCGGCTCTCGCCGCCGAGCCAGAATTGGAATCGGCAGGCAGAGTCATGGGAAGCCGCCAAGGCGGTGTGGCACCGAGAGCGAGTCTGGGCGATCGTTCGTCGCGAAACGTACCGAACAGGTATTTGGGTGCCCGACAAAGCTCGCGGCTTGACGATCAGCGTTCCCAAGCTAGTCGATGACGGCCTATGGCATCGCGCTCAAGAGGTACTGCTGCGTTACAAGCGCCGGGGCCTGCGGAAGACGAAGCACACATACCTTTGCGAAGAGATCGCTATCTGCGGGCTCTGTGGCGCATGGATCGGTGTCTCTTCGGCTTGGGGGCGTCGTCCGGCCTATTACGTTTGTAGCCATCGCCGTCGCCCGCTTCTTGGTACGCAACCTTGCACGCTGCCGATGCAACGCACTTCGGACATTGACGCGCGGGTCTGGAATGCAGTCGCCGAGCTACTGGCACGACCCGATGTTGTCGGGTATGCGCTCAGTCAGCGCGAAGCAGAAGCGAGAGGAACGGCACAAGACTGGGAACAGGATCTGATTAGCTTCGAACGGAAACTGAAGCAGATTGAGGAGGCCGATGCGCGAATACTTGAACGCTTCCGGCGCGGCAAGATCGGGGAGGGAACGATGGACATGCATCTCGAAGCCTCGGTTCGCGACCGCGAGATGTTGAAGCGTCAGATCGAGATCGCCCATGGACAGTCCCGCGTAGGTCGAGCCTCGGAGCATGCACTCAGCGAAGTTCGAGTGATGATCCGAACGCTGCAAGTACGCACTGCGAAGGCGTCGCCAGAGGTTAGGCGAGACCTCGTGCGTGCTCTGGTGCCGGGGCGTCACAGCGGTCGTAGCGGCGCCAAAGGCCTCCCACCCAACCAAAACCACGTGATCGTGCTTGGGCCTGCGGATCTCAGCATCGGTGTCATCCTCAGCGCGAGTTCCGTTGTTCCCGCGCTTGCTGTTGGTTGATGAACACGACGACGGTCTTGGTTCGCGAGATCTGCGCCGTCAGCTTGCGCAGCGCTTGCGACATCAGCCGCGCCTGCAGGCCCATGTGCGAGTCGCCCATGTCGCCTTCGATCTCTGCGCGCGGGGTGAGCGCCGCGACGGAGTCGACGACGATCAGATCGATCGCGCCCGTGCGCACGAGCGTGTCGGCGATCTCGAGCGCCTGCTCGCCGCAGTCCGGCTGGCTGACGAGCAGATCCTCGAGCTGGACGCCGAGGCGCCGCGCGTACTCGGTGTCGAGCGCGTGCTCGGCGTCGATGAACGCGCACACGCCACCGGCGCGCTGCGCCTCGGCGATCGCGTGCAAGGTCAGCGTGGTCTTGCCGGATGACTCCGGCCCGTAGATCTCGACGATGCGACCACGGGGCAAACCGCCACAGCCGAGCGCGACGTCGAGCGCGACGGAGCCGGTGGGGATGACATCGACGGTCTGCACCGTCGTGTTGTCGAGACGCATGATCGACCCCGAGCCGAACTGTTTGTGGATCGCGCGGATCGCTTCCTGAATGCTCTTGTCTTTGTTGCTTTGCGAGCTCACTGAGAACCTCCGCGCGCACCCATTCCATGGCGCGTGCCGTCGCAAGCGCGCGAATAGACGCGAGTGCTTGTCCGGGATGTCCGGACGCCGGACACGATCCGGCCGAGGCTCGGACACGGCCGGACACGCGAGGAGGTCGCGGGTTACGGAGGCGGAACCGCGTTCGGACGGCGCCAGATCTCGGAGAGCGCGCAGCTCGCGAGACCGACACGCGTTGCCTCGGCGTCGAGCGCGTCGGCCTTGGCGGCGCCGACCAGCGGCTGGATCGAGACCAGGAACTTGCGAGATTCCTGTGTGGTCAGGTTCGCGGCCAGCCAGTTCGCGGTCGTCAAGGTCTGCGCGTCGTCTTCGGGCGCGCCCGACAGCCGGATGACATCGCAGAGCTTCTCGATGTCGGCGGCGTAGTCCTTGGTGACGTCGGCGGCGGGTGCGACGACAGGTCGCGGTGCCGCGGCTGTCTTCGATTCATCTGCCTCGCCGCGCTGGCAGCCGGCGAGGGCGATCACCGCGAACGACAGGTGCAGCACCGACGTCGATTTCATGCGCGACACTCTGCACCGGCGGCCCGGTTATGGCTAGATCGGACGATATGGCATACGTGGTTGCTGACCCGTGCGTGAAGTGCAAGTACACCGACTGCGTCGCGGTGTGCCCGGTCGACTGCTTCTATGAAGGCAAGAACTCGCTCGCCATCAACCCGGACGAGTGCATCGATTGCGGCGCCTGCGAGCCGGAGTGCCCGACGACGGCCATCTTCGAGGAGAGCGAGCTCCCCACGAAGTGGAACGTGTACAAGGATATCAACGCGCTCGTCTCGGGCGCGAAGAAGGTCGCCGACGTCGACACCGCGTCGTGGCCCGAGCACCTGAAGGCCCAGGCGCCGACCGCCGACACGTGGCCGAACATCACGGAGCAGAAGAAGTCGCTTCCGGGCGCGGACGACGCGGCCAAGGAAGAGAACAAGATCGCCGCGCTCACGCTCGAAGGCGGGAGCTGATCGTCACTTCTTGTCGCTCGGTGGCTCGTGCACGACGAGCACCGAGCACGGCGCATGACGAATGGTGCTCTCGGCGACCGAGCCGAGGAGCAAGCGCCGCACGCCGCGATGGCCGTGCGCGCCGACGACGATGAGGTCGTGACCGCCTTTTTCCGCGGCCTCGGTCACCGCGTCGGTGGGCTGGCCCTGGACGAGCTCGACCTTGATCGGGCGGCCCGCCTCGGCAGCTTCCTTCTCGAACTTCGTCGCCTGCGCCTGCACGCCCGAGAGCACCGCGTCGCGCACCGTGTTCCACGGGAACCGCGCCTGGCCGAGGAGCGTCGCGCCCCACGAGCCCGCGGGCAATTGCCACGCGTGGACCACCGCGATCGGCGAGCCGGGCGCCGCGATCTCGGCGCCGTGCGCGAGCGCCTTGTGCGACGCCGCCGAGAAGTCGACGGCGATCAACGGCCGCGTGAACACCGTCTTCACCACGGGGCCGCGCACGACGAGCACGTCGCACGTCGCGCGGCGAATCGTGTCAGTCGCGACGCTGCCGATCAAGAACCGCGAGATGCCGGTGCGTCCGTGCGTACCGACGACGATCAGGTCGGCGTGCTCCTCGCCCGCGGCCTTCGACAGGATCTCGCCCGGCGGGCCGATACGGCTGATGACGTCGGTCTTGAGCCCACGCGCGACGATCGCCTCCATGCGGGTCGCGAGCTCGCGCGCTTCGGCCACGCGGATCGCCGCGCTGACCTCGCCGATCCTCTCGAGGACCTCGTTGTCGACCTCGGCGATCGGAGCGTCGTCGGCCTGTGCGTGCACCAGCACGATGCGCGCGCCGTGCTGCTCGGCGATCGGGATCGCGCGGTCGAGGGCTTGGTCGCTGCCGTCGGAGAGATCGCAGCCGACGAGAATGGTCGAGATCGCCACGCGCTACTCCTCGTCCGGAAGCGGATCGCCCGCGACGAGCAGGTAGTCGCCCGCGGAGTCGTCGACGGTGGCGAGCGAGATCTTCGCCTTCTCCCAGATCACCGGATCGGACTCCGTCGGCCCCCCGAAGTCGGCGACCATCTGCTCGGCGACGACGCCGATCGTCGATTCGCCAGTCTGGAACTTCGCCGTGATCGTGACGACCTTGCCCTTCACGACGCGCGCGTAGAGCTCGGTCTCGCCGAGCCCGGCGCCGACGCCCGGGCGCGTCCAGCGGATCTGCGCGGCGTCGGAGAACGCGTCGCCCCCGAGCTTGTCGACGAGCTTCGCCGCGGGCTTGCCGACGGCCCACACGGGGATCGTCGACGCCT
This sequence comes from uncultured Kofleriaceae bacterium, assembly GCA_964617845.1. Lineage (GTDB taxonomy): Bacteria > Myxococcota_A > Polyangia > Haliangiales > Haliangiaceae > JABFXX01. Next base: position 25,166 of record CAZUAR010000047.1, read on the forward strand.
CCGTCTTGTTCACGAAGTCGCGCGCGCCGACGTACCCCTCGAGGACGAGCTCGCATCGCCCGTAGTCGCGGTTGATGAACGTGATGCGCTCGTGGGGTTCCGATGCGGCGTAGTGCCTGCGGTCGTCGTCTCCGTTCGCGTACGTGCGCTCCGGCGAGCCCCACGCCTCGTCGAGGCGATGGCGGACGAGCGAGCAGACGTCCGCATCGTGATGCTGCGGGAACGAGATCGACAGGCTCTTCAGGGTCCCGTCGCCGTTGCGCGCCGGCGTGACGACCGCATGCCCGAGCTCCTCGAGGCGATCCATGTTCGAGAGCTCGGGCAGCTCGCGGTTCAACTTGTAGGGGGTGGCGAGCCGCGCGGGCGTCGCGATCGGGATCAGCTCGTCGATCGCTGCCTCGAGCTGGGCCTTCGTCTTCGCCTCCTGCTCCTCGTACTCGCGCTGCGCGCGCTCCATGCTCGCGATCGCTTCTTCCGCCTCGCGCTCGTCGTCGCTGCGCATGTCGAGCGCGGGCTTGCCGCTCACGGTGTCCTTGATCGCGAGGCCGAACGGCAGCGCGGTCAGAAGGCCGAGCACGATCGTCGAGGTAGGCAACGCCATCGCCGAGACGCTACTACGAGTCGGGGGGCGTGCAACGCCGTTTCTACAGCTTCGCTTCGTAGGACAGCCAGAACTGCAGCTCTGGATTCGGTCGCCGCAGCATCGTGCTGTCGCGATCGTCGATCCAGAACTTGCTGTCCACGCGGATGCGGATCTCGTCGCGCTCGCGCACCTTTTGCGCTACCTCGCCCACCGCCGCGATCGATCGCTCGAGGTACGTGTTGTCCGCGATCGCCTCGTCGAGGAACCGCACGCGCGCGCGGATGCGCAGGTCCGGACTCGGGTGGTAGAGGCCGATCACCCACGCCGCGAGGTCCTGCCGGAACGCGGTCATCGACGCCGAGTCGTCGTCGAGCAGCTGGTGATCGAGCTGCAGCGTCAGCGACGCCTTGCGGTTCGGCATGTAGCGCACGCGCGCCGTCGTCGTCAGCTGGCGACCGCCGCACGGGACGGGCTCGCCGGTCTCCGACGTCTCGGTCGAGACCTCGAAGCACTGATCGTGACCGCCGCGCGTGAGGTCCTTGTCCTGGTAGCGGACCCACAGGCCCGCGCGGATCTCCTGCGAGGTCCGCACGTCGGCGCGCACGTAGGTGTCGAGCTTCGGCTGCGCATTGTCCGCTTCGAGCGTCGACGGCGGTACCCAGACATCGACCAGCGCGCGCAGCGTGAGGAGCTTCTGGTTGTTGAGGTAGCGCAGGCGAACGCCGGCCTCGTCGCGCGAGCGCTGTCCGTCGAACTCGTCGGACTGCGAGATCGGACGGGCGTACGGGTTCGCGAAGTCGGTCGAGTAGTAGCGGAAGACGGTCTCGAGCTCTTCCTTGGGGCGCGTCGCGGTGATGCGCAACACGGCCGCCGGGCCGCCGCCACCGCTCGCGGGCGGCGTGTTCGGCGTGCTCTTGTCGTAGCTGATCGCGGCCTCGCCGAAGACGTCGAGCCAGTCGCGGCCGAGCGAGAAGTTCGCGCCCGCCGCGCCGAACGTGCGGCCGTACGGATAGCGAGACCACTCCTGGAAGTCGAGGTCGATGCCCTCGACGAGGTTCGCCTCGTTCGCGCCGTACACCGTCGCGCCGACCGAGTTCCGGCGGTCCGCGAAGTACGCGATGTTCGCGCCGACGAGCCGCTCGGAGAACACGTTCGGCAGCGTGGTGAACGAGAACTGCGTGGTCGGCTCGAGCAGATCGCCCTCGGGACGCACGTACACCGTCGGCGCCGCGCAGCCGTCCGCGTCGTCGTCGTGCGGGTCGTCGCACGTGCCGCGGTTGACGAGCTCGTACTGATAGATGTTGCGCCGCGACATCGACGCCCACGCGAACCCCTGCAGCCAGCCGGCGGTGCCGAGCTGCAGCCGCTTCGCGCCGATGCCCACGCCGAGGAGGCCGTTGCGCCACGAGAAGTCAGGCGTGACGTAGCGCGACGCCGCGGCACCCGTGCACGGAGAGTCGGTCAGCTCGCCGGCGGACTCGCGACAGTCGCGCTCGAGGTCCGCCGCGTAGAACAGATCGTCGTCGATGTAGAGACCGTTCGGGTTGTAGTTCGACGAGTTGTCGAACACGAGCCGCTGCGCGAAGCCCGCGCGATACGAGCCGGCGATCGCGACGAGCTCGTCGTTCTCCCACTTCACGAACGCCTTCGGCACGTGCACCTGCACGCCGGCCTTCTCGGCGATCAGCGCGTCGCGGTTCGGATCGTAGACCGGGTCGCCGATGCGCAGGCGCGTCTCGGTGATCGCGATGCCGGCCTCGAGGTGCTTCATCGCGTTGACGCGCGAGCGCAGCATCACCGGCGGCGCGATGCGATCGGTGTGCGTGAACCGCGTCATCGCGCGGACCCAGCCGCGGAGCGCGAGCTTGTCGTCGCCGGGCGCATCGAACACGATGAACGCGGCGATCGCGAGCAGCTTCTCCTGCGAGAGCGCGCCGGCCGCGACGAGGTCCGCGGGGTCGCGGATCACGCCCTTGTTGAGGGTGCGGAACTGGATGATCTTGTCGACGTCGTCGTACGTCAGGTTCGGCAGCGCGTACAGCTCGCCGCGATCCGCGGTGTTCAGGTTCACGCCGCGGCCGAGCAGATCGAGCAGCTCGTCGTACGTCTCCTGCCGGATGTCGTTCGACGCGAGCAGGTCCTCGAGGTCGGCCTGATCGCTGACGTCGATGAACGTCTCGTACGGGATGGCGGCGGCGGGGCGCGCGGATAGCACCACTGCCAGACAGGACGCGAGGATCGCGCGACGCACCGCCGTCGAAGCTAACATCAGTTGCACGGGATGGGGCTACACGCGCCCCACAGTCCGCGATTGTCGGCCTTCGCCGCGCTCTCGAGCGCCTTGTACTCGTCGAGGCGATCGTCGCCATTTGGAGAAATGTGAAGCAGGCAGGCGTAGCCGCGCTCGAGCATCAGCTTGTTGACCTCCTGGCCGTTGACCGAGACGTACGCGAGCGTGCGATCGAAGCGGTCCTCGCACTCGACGTCGTAGCGGAGCTGCACCGTCTTGCCCTCGACGAGATCGCGGTTGAACTGGACCGCCTGCTGGCCGAAGCAGTCGTCGTGCCCCTGCGTCGTCTCGGGCGTGTTGATCATCAGGTAGCGGATCGTCAGGCCGCTCTCGAGCTCGATCGTGTCGCCGTCGACGATGCGCTGGACCACGCCCTCCGACGGACCGCACTCCGAGCCATCGCTGCAGCTTGCCAGCGCGACAAACGCGACCGCGGCGAGCGCCTTCACTGGCAGACGTTGTCGTCTTTCGGTGTGCCGAGGTTCGCGGCGCTGCCGTACACCTGCGAGGCGAGCGCGTTGCACCAGTTGTCGGGATACAGGTCGTTCGCGGTCGTGGTCGTCGTCGCCGCGCCGGGCTTCAGCTGCTTCGAGGAGCCCTCGACGATCATCGTCGTCCACGTGATCGCGTCGAGCACCGTGGTGCCGTCGAGGATCGTCAGGCTGCCGTTGCTCGCCGCGATCGCGACCGAGGTCGGGAACGTGGCGTCGACCTCCGGCAGCATCCCGTTCTGCATCGGATCGGCGTTGTGCGCGAGCAGCGCATACGCACCCGCCGCGACCGGCTTGCAGTCGTTGATCGCGATGACGAAGGGCGTCGCGCCGTTGCCCTTCACCCCGAGACCGTTGAGGTCGAACGACGTCGCGCCGACGTTCTGGATCTCGAACCACTCCTGCGTGTTGTCCGTGCCGGTGCCGGCGGGGTTCGCGAGGAACTCGGTGATGACGAGGTTGCCGGCCGTCGGCTTCACGATCGCGCGTGGCGTGCCGTTGTCGAGGCACTCACCGGGACCTGCTTGCGCGGCACACTGCATGTTCGCGCTGCCGGGCGTGCCGTTGTTGTCGGCGCTGTACGCTGTGGTCGCCGCGCAGAAGTTGCTCTCGTCGTCGTTCGCCGTCGGGTCGAGGCGATCCGGATCGAGCTGCACGGAGCTGCCGTCGACGGACGAGGTCCACGCGATCGCGTCGAGCACGTCGGTGCCGAGCAGTAGCCGCACGTCGCCCGGCGCCGCGACGGTTCCGTCGACGAGCGAGAACGTGAACGTGCCCTTGATCGACGCGGCGGGGAGGCCGCCGTTGAGCGCGGTGTCCGTGTTCTTGACGAAGATGCCGTAGCTCCCCGCGTCGAGGTGCACGCAGTCCGGGCTCTCGATCGCGCGCGGGTTCGCGGTGTCGCCGGCGCGATCGAGCAGCACGCCGTTGAGATCGACCGCGTTCACCGCATAGACCTCGAACCACTCGGCGTCGGTGTCGCTGACCACCGCCGGGTTCGGCAGTGCCTCCGTGATGACGATGTCGCCGATCGTCGGCGGCACCGCATCGCGCATCGTGCCCGCGTCGTTGCACTGACCGACGACGATCGGCGTGCAGTCGTTGTCCGAGCCGGGCGTGCCGAAGTTCGCTTCCTCGAATTCGGTCGCATCCGCCTCGCACCAGTTCGTCGCCACGTCGTTGAGCTGGTAGTCCGGCGGCTGCGCGGACGTGAGCTGGCGCGAGCGACCCTCCTTGACGCTCTCGTAGATCGCGCTGTCGATCTCGGAGCTCCCGCACGCGATCTTGAGCTGACCGCCGTCGGTGTTGAAGAAGTCGCCGAGGTCCGCGCCGAAGCCGTAGTCGATGTACGCGGGCAGCAGGTCCTCGGCCGAGTTGCCGAGCGTGAAGTACTGGCCGGGCGCGATCGTCACCGCGGTCATCGTGTGCGACTTCGCGCGCGATCCGTCGGGGCGCGAGTGCGTGAGCGTGATGCCCTTGAGCTCCACCGGGCGCTCGGTGTTGTTGTAGATCTCGAACCACTCCTTGCCCTCGTCGGTGCCGCTGCCACCCGGCGGCGCCTTGGCATCCGCGAACACCTCGGTGATCACGAGATCGCCGGCGAGCAGCGTGTCGCTGCAGTCTCCGGCGGAGGAATCGGGACCACACGCGGACCCCAGGACAGCTACGAGCAAGGCGAGTCGAGTCACGGCGAATTCCCTCCGACGCTAGGTGGCGTCAAGCCGGGTACCTGCGAGAGCCGGATCTGACTCGCGCGATCGATGACGATCTGCACCTGCTTGCGGTGGTTGTATTTGTTCTCGTACGTGGTCGGCACGCCCGTGATCCAGACGTACTCGCCCTTCCACTGCATGATCCCCGACGTCCCGAGCACGTCGCGGTCGAAGAACACGAGCGGGAAGTCGTTGAACATCGCGCGCGAGAGCGTGACCTTGGAGGGGCCCTTCTCGCCGATGCGCACGTCACCGACGACGCCGAGGAGGTTGACCTCCTTGCCGACGTAGGCCTCGAGGCGGTTCATCGCATCCCACTGCGAGATGTCGATGAAGTTGTCCTTGCCTTCGCCCGCCTTGCGGAACGCGTCGATGAACTCCGCGCGCGGGGTCCACCACGCCACGCGCTCCGGGTAGTCGGGGTAGTTCATGACCCCGCTCGCCCAGATGCCGCGCTTGGCCGCCTTCGCCTCCGCCTCCGCGGCGACGAAGTCGTTGTGGAACCGGCGCGAGTGCCCGTACTTGGTGAAGTACGGCGACATGCCGGCGCGCACGGCCTCGACGTTGTAGTTCACCCACACGCCGTTCTTCTGCACGAACACGTACGCGAGGTAGCGCTTGAACCGATCGCGGATCTCCTTGGGATGATCGCGCTCGAGCTTCACCTTCGCCACACCCTCGAAGAAGTGCTTCGCCCACTTCTTCGCCTGCTCGCCCATCGGCGTCGCGATGCGGCCCGGCCGCGGATGCCCGCGCCGCGCCTTCAGGTACGCGTTCCAGTCGGTCTCGACGGCGCGGCGATCCGCCTCGTTCTTGAACGTCTCCTCGGTGTCCATGCCGAGGAGGCGCAGCGAGCTATCGAGGCCATTGACGCGGATCGTGTCGCCGTCGACGACCTTGGTCATCGTGAACTCGCCGAGCGTCAGGCCCGGCTGTTCGAGGGTCTGGAGCGAGCGCTGCGCTTCTTTGCGCGAGTAGCGCTGCCCGCCGACGGGCGTGCAGCCCACCAGGGCGGCGAGTACGACAAGGGCAACGGTTCGCTTCAGGGACATGCGGTGTTCGCTCGCTGCGGGGTTCCGGGGAAGCTGTTCGTGTTCGTGGTGGTGTCGGTGCACCAGTTCGCGGGCAGGTCGTTCGCTTGCTCGGTCGGAGGCATCACGCCGAGCGAGTACGTGCCCGCCCGGGGAAGTGAATCGTAGCGGGCCTGATCGATCTGCTGATCGCACGCGTAGATGTCGAGCGCGGCCGAGCTCGGCCAGCTCGCGTGGAAGTCTCCCGCGATGCCGTAGTCGATGTACGCCTCGTCGCCCTCGTCGAGGTCGAGGCCGAGCACCGTGTACGCGCCGGCGGCGACGCTCAGCTCGCGCCGCACGATCGCCGCGCCGATCTCGTCCCCCGTGAGCCGGCGGAACCGGACGCGGATGCCGAGCAGGTCGATCGAGCTGCCGCTCGCGTTGTAGAGCTCGATCCACGGCTTGAGCGTGTCCGCGTCCGTCTGCGGGCCACCGATCTCGGTGATCACGAGGTCGCCGGTCCCGATCTCGGGGCACACGGCCTCGGCCGGATCGCGAGCACACCCCGCCGCGACGAGGACATAGAGCACGGCCAGACGCACGGACGTATCGTATCCCAGATCTGGCATCATCCGGGCGTGACTCGGGAGCTGCGGACCGTCGGTGTGATCGATGCCCACCTCGTCGACTCGCTCGCCGCGGCGACATCCTTCGACACACTCGAAAACCTCGTCCGCTGGCCCCTGGGGATGATCGTGGACGTCGTGATCCAGGACGAGTACACGCACGACGTGATCGTGCGGATCACGTCACACGCCTGTGCTCACCTCGTCTTCGACACGACGTGACTGGGTCGCATCGACGCGGTCTCGGTCTGGGACCATCGCCCGACGGCCGACGAGCTGCTCGACGATCGCTTGTCGCGCGGCTGGACACCCACGCCGACCGGCACCGTCGACGGTCCCGTGATCATGGGGCACGCGGCCAAGACTACCGGGTGACGAGGTACTGGTCCTTGGTGCCGTCGACGTTCGACGCGAACGAGAAGATCGTCATGTCCGGAGACATCCACGGATCCTCCTGATCGCCGCCGATCGCGGAGAACTCGGTGAACACCGTCGGCGCCGACCACGGTGACGAGATCGACGCTCGCGTCGACATGTAGATCTTCGTCGGCGGCGCGCCGCGCGGTGACGCGAAGTAGGTCGTGAGGCAATCGGGCGTCAGGAACGGCCCGGTCTCGTTCGTCGCCATGTCGGAGAGCTCGGTCGAGATCGTCGGCGCGGCGCCGATCGTGCCCTCGGCGATGTCGCCGCCGACGATGACGAGATACGTGTTCGCGCACGGCGTGTACCACTTCTCGAGCGCTGTCGAGTTCGGGCCGAGCACGGGCATCGGCGCGCTCCACGCCGCGTCGAGCGAGAGGCGCGAGACTGCGTAGATGTCGAGGTCGCCGGCGCCGCCCGCGCGCCCGGACGCGAAGTAGAGGGTGAGGCCATCGGGCGAGAATCGCGGCGTTTCGTCGGACGCGCCGGTGACACTAAACGAAAGCTTCTCGGCCGGAGTCCAAGCATCAGCGAGCGACGCACGCGATGTGGTGTAGAGGTCCTTCAAGTTGTTGTCGGCCGCGTCCTGGATCGAGAAGATCATCTCCAGGCCGTCGTAGCGAAGCGAGCCATCGTCCTCGCCGAGCATGGCGTTGCTCGCCGACGGATGCTTCATCGGCGTGCCCCACGGACCGAGCATCGTGGCATCCATCGTGGCATCGCTCACGCCCATGTCGGAGCTGCGAATTCCGCCGTCCGCTCCGTCGGAGAGCTGAACCTTGCAGGCAGACAACGCCAGCAACAGCCCGAACAGGCGGCCCATGGTGTGATGGTAACTCACCGGCCGTGAATAGCGGCGAGCCATGTGCGTCGGATGGCATACTCGCCGTGTGTGGCGTTAAATCCACGGTTCCAATGCTTCACGCCGAACCGGCAGGATCGTGAAAATCGGGTGTTTGCGGATGGTCTCGTGTTTGCTCATGCCACTGACATCGAGGAGGAACGATGCGTTTGAAGACTCTTGCTAGCTTTGCTCTGGTATCCGCGCTTGTAGGTGGCGCGGCGGGCTGTGTTGTTCGCGCCCGCGGTCATGCTCGCGTGTACACGCCGCCACCGCCGCGCGCGACGGTGACCGTCGAGACCGAGGTCTACGAGGAGCCGCCGCAGCCGCAGGTGTGGGTCACGGAAGTGCGCCCCGGCTTCGTGTTCGTGCAGGGACGCTGGCATCGCCAGGGCGGACGCTGGGTCTGGCACGCGGGACACTGGGAGCGCGTGCGCGCGAACCAGCGGTGGGTCGACGGTCGGTGGGAGCGCCGCGGCCGTGGCCACGTCTGGGTCGAGGGGCGCTGGGAAGCAGGCGGACGCGGACCCGAGGTTCGCGATCATCGCCGCAACGATCCGCCCCCTCCGCAGCAGGGGCCGGTCATCCGCGATCACCGCCACTAGTGCGGTAACGAAAGCCCGCTCGCGATGGTATAGCCAGCGCGATGCGGGCTCTCCTTTGTCTACTGGTCCTCGTCGGGTGCGGAGATGCCCGATCCGGCGGCTCGGCGCCGCCGCCGCAACCGGCGCCCAAGGACGCGCACGCGGTCGCGATCGACGCGAATCCGTCCACGCTGTCGGGCGCGGACATCTATGCGGGGTACTGCGCTCCGTGCCACGGCAAGGATCTCAAGGGCTACGCCGCGGACAACGCGCCCTCGTTGAGCAACCAGACGTTCCTCGAGAGCGCGACGGATGATTTCCTGACGCGCTCGATCGTGACGGGGCGGCCGGGGACGTCGATGGCCGCGTACGGCAAGAACCTGGGCGGTCCGCTCGACGACGCGGCGGTGAAGCGACTCGTCGCCTTCCTGCGCGAGCAAGGACCGGCGACGAAGGTGCTGCCGTTCCCGGGCAAGGGCGACGCGAAGCTCGGCGAGCCGCTGTACGCGAAGCACTGCGCGTCGTGCCACGGCGATCGCACCACGCGGCGCGACTCGATCCACCTCGCGAACATGATGTTCCAGGCGCAGGCGCAGGATCCGTTCATCAAGTACGCGATCGTGAACGGTCGCCCGGGCACCAAGATGGCCGGCTTCGCGAACGTGCTCTCCGACGCGGAGATCGATCACGTCGTCGCGTACGTGCGGTCACTCGGTTCGAGCGAGCCGCCGAAGATCTCGCAGCTGCCTCCGCCGACGGGCAAGGAGCCGCTCGTCGTGAACCCGAAGGGCAAGGACCCGGTGTGGAAGCTGCGCGAGGACAAGTTCGTCGCCGTCGACGACGTCGCGAAGTCGTACAAGGCCGGCGCGAAGATGATCATCATCGATGCGCGTCCGCCGTCGGACTGGATGCGCTCGCACATCACGGGCGCGGTCTCGATCCCGTATCACGACATGAAGCGGCTCGACGAGGTGCCGAAGAACGTGTGGGTCGTCGCGTACTGCGCATGTCCGCATCACCTGTCGGGCATCGTCATCGACGAGCTGCGCAAGCGCGGCCACAAGAAGGCGGTCGTGCTCGACGAGGGCATCAACGACTGGCACCGCAAGGGCTATCCGATGACGGTGGCCGAGGGCGTGCAGCCGCCGGCGGCGGAAGTGCACGACCACGCGCACCCGCACTAACCCCACGGATCACTTCACTGCTCCGTGGGGTTCTTGGGGTTCGCGCATTCGCGCTCACCCGTCTATTTCGTCGGGGGCCCCGGCTCGAAGACTCGCCACCCCAACACCCCTACGAGCTCGGTTGGTCGGATCGACCAACCGAGCTCTGGGGTTAGTCACTCGGGGAAGCGAATGTCGATACGTTGCTCCACGGGCGCGGCGGCGACGCTGATCGTGGCGCACGCGTCGTCGGTGCGGCAGACGCTGTAGCTGCCGGGCGCGACGGCGACCCACGTGGTCGCGTTCTCGCTGCACACGCCGATGGCGCGGACCCCGGGCGCGGTCAGGTAGAGGATGCTGCACTCGTTCGCGTGCACGGTGAGCTTCACCTGTACGAGCGGGAGCTCGAACTCGACGCGCGTCGTCTCGCGGGAGACGACATCGACGAGCTTGTCGGGCAGCATGTGGTCACCGACGATCTGGACCTCGTAGCGACCCGGTGGAACGTTCGCGACGCGGAAGTCTCCCGCGCGATCGATGTTGCCGTAGAACCGCAGCTCGCCGGGCATGCCGTCGACATCGGCGAGCGAGATCATCACCGAGCGCAGCGGCTCGCGCATGTTCGCGACGTGGCCGGCGATCGTGCCGGCCTCGGTGACGACGAGATCGGCCACGGTCTCCTCGGGAGCGAGGCGTCGCTCCATCGAGGTGGCGGTGCTCGTCGTCGCGACGATCTTCAGCGAGTCGCTGCTCGCGAGGCCGGCCAGCTCGTAGCGCCCGCTGGCGTCGGTGCGCACCGAGGTGTCGCCTTGCGCGCGTTGATCGACGCGATTGCTCGCGAGCGAGAACAGCGACTCGCCGACGACGACGAGCGCGTCCGGCACCGGGCGCCCTCGCGTGTCGGTCACGCGGCCCGTCAGCGTGCGGCCGCGATCGACCCGGATCGTGCCGAGGTCGGTCGTGCCGCCCTCGCGCGCGACGACGCCGTCGATGATCTTCGTCGCGAAGCCGGGGCCGAGGATCACGACGCTCCACGTTCCGGGCGCGATGTCCTTCTGCGCGAACGTGCCGGCGTCGTCGGTGATCGTGGCGGTGTGCTCGGTGTAGAGCCTGTCCGGCGTCTTCGTGATGATGACCCCGTAGTAGTGGACCGGCATTCCGTCGAGGACGACGCGTCCCGTGACGGTCGCGAGCGCCGGAAGCACGATCCTGAGATCGCGGCGGCCGGTGTGGAACACGGACGTCGCGTCCTCGGGGAGGCGGCGGTTTCCTTCCTCTTCGTGCTGCGCGATCACGAGGTAGTCGCCGGGCGGCATGCCGCCGAAGTCGAACTTGCCGTACTCGTCGGTCGACGCGAAGAACGTGTTGCTCTCGTCGGTCGCCTTCGCCCACAGCTGGGCATCGGCGATCGGAGTGCCGCGCCGGTCGACGACGCGACCCGCGAGGCTCGAGTCGCGAACGACGAGCTGCACCTCGCTGCGCTTGCCGGCGGCGACCGCGACCGTCACCTCCTCGGACGCGCGGCTGTCGATCGCCGCGGACACGGCGAGCTCGCCGGGCTCGAGGCCGGTCGCGACGAAGCGACCATCGGCGTCGGTCTCGGCCCCGGACGCGCCGCGGATCGAGGCTCCGGCGACGGGATTGCCGGCGCTGTCGACGACGCGGCCGGCGAGCTCGGCGCCGAGCCCGACGGTCACGACGATGCCCGTTGTCGGCGCGACGCCGTCGTGCGTGATCAGCTGGTCGGGCTTCGCGAGGTGGATCTGCGAGCTCGCGTGGATCTCGTGCTTGCCCGGCGAGATGCCGGTGAACGTGAACTCGCCGCGCTCGTTGGCGCTGACCGAGTCGCTCCAGCCGTCCGGCGTCACCGCGGAGATCGACACCCACGCCTCGGGTACGCGCTCGCCGCGCTCGTCGACGACGATGCCGCTCACGGGCGCGCCGCTCGCGAGCTTCACGGTCATCTCCTTCTCGGCGGTCGGGTGCTCGGTGTCGAGCTCGAGGTCCCCGCGCCAGGTGCCGAAGCCGTCGGCGGTCACGGTGAAGCGCTCGCCGGTGGGATCGAGGCCGCGCGCGCGGATCGTGCCGCTCGCGTTCGTGTACAGCTCGCGACTGTCGATGTCGACCTTCGCGTTCGGGATCGGCGCGCCGTTCGCCTGCGCCACGACGTGCAGCACGAGCGTCGAGCCGCGGCGCACGGTGATCTCGATCGGGTCGCCGTCGGCCGTCGCGTAGTCGGTCTCTTCTCCGTACCACTCGCCGCGCTCCGCGCGCAGGATGATCTTCCCCGACGCGACGTCGTCGAGCGCGAACGTGCCATCGTCCTCGGCGATCACCGCGCGCGCGCCGAGGCGCACGGTCGCGCCGCCGATCGGAGCCTTCGCTTCGTCGATGACGATGCCTTCGATGCGGACGCGCTCGGCGCTCGCGTCGTCGACCAACGAGACGTTGCCGTCCTCGTCGACAGACAACTCCGGTGGCAGATCGGTTCCGCGAAACGACGTCACGGGCGAGATCGACGCGGTGGTCTCGCGTGAATCATCGCGGTCGAGCGCCGTCACAGCATCGGCCGGCCAGATCATCCAGCACGCCAGGCCGACGAAGACGAGCAACGCGACGACGCGAACGAAGGACACCGCTCCTTCGTTGTGCGCGCAAAAGCGCCGCGCGCTAGTGTGAAAAATCGCGGCGCGTGCGAGCGCAGACGTGTGGCGCGCACGCTACATGGGATGGTCGGCGCGCGTGTGCGAGCGCGGCTCCTAGCTGTACTTCAGCGAGAGCGCCTCTTCGGCGAGCTCGTCGAACGACATGCTCATCGTCTTCTTCAGCTCGTCCTGCGTGAACAGGATGCGCGCGGCGCGGTCCTCGGCGCCGAGGACGCGCAGGAACACGCGGCCGAACACCTTGCCGATGATCGGCCGGTTGTAGAGCTCCTGCATCTTGATCATCATCTTCGAGAACGGAGAGCGCGCCACCGTCGGCTTGCGCAGCACGAGCTGGATGCGCTTGAACGCCTCGTGGATGCGGCGCCCGGACGGATCGGTGCGGTCCATCGGCGCGAGGAAGACCTGCTGGAGGAACGGCTTCGCGAACCACATCATCGTGCCGAGCACCTTGGCCATGCGCGCCATCTCGCGCACCGAGGGCCGCGGGCGCTTCGCGATGAGCGCCATGTACTCGTCGGAGCAGTAGTGCTCGGTCATGTGGAAGTCGACGGCGATGTGCCGCGACTCGTCGCGATTGATCAGGTGCATCGCGCGATGCGACATGTCGTCGGCGACGTAGTCGTCGAGGGAGCGGAGCAGGGCGACGTCGAGGATCAGCTCGCCGGACGTGATGTACGCGTTCGCGATCTCGGGCGACGTGTCGCGGACGAGCGCGAGGAAGTGCGGGCGGAACTTGGTCAGCGCCTCGCTCTCGACGTACGTGCGGTACTTGTGGACGTCGTAGTGCTTCGACAGGCGCATCGCGACGGCGGAGTGGCGCTTCTCGTCGGCGACGAACGTGGCGAAGATCTTCTTCAGCGTCGGATCGGTGGTCTTGTCGCGCTGGACCTCGAACAGCGCACCGGCGAGCAGCTCGATGCCGGCCATGTCGAGGAACGCCTGGACGACGGCCTCCTCCTTGTCGCGTGGCAAGTTCGGCGGCGGTAGCTCCCAGTCGATGTCGTCGATCGACCACTGGTCGCGAACGCACTTCTCCAGCATGCGCCCCAGATCCATGGGCCAATGGTAGCCTGGCGCGCGTGATCTGGGGACGTCTCGTCTGCACGGTCGCGATCGCGCTGGCGATCGGCTGCGGGACCCAGACCGACCCGGCGGGGCAGACCCTCGCCGGCATCCGGCAACGCGGCGAGATCACGTGGGGCGCGGACATCCAGGGCGGCGAGCCCTTCGTCTACGAGAACCCGGACAAGCCGAGCGAGCTGATCGGGTTCGAGGTCGACATCATGGCGGGCATCGCGAAGCGCCTCGGCGTGAGGCCCGTGTTCAAGCAGTACACCTGGTCGAACCTCGTGCCCTCCCTCGAGCGCGGGGACTTCGATGTCGTGATGAACGGGCTCGAGTCGACCGCCGAGCGGCGCGAGCGGATCCTGCTCTCGGATCCGTACTTCATCTATGCCGAGACGCTGACGGTGCGCGCGGACTCGCCGTATCGCTCGGTGTTCGACCTGCAGGGCAAGCGCGTCGGCACGCTGAACCAGACCGTCGCGCACGACATCCTGCTCATGCTCCACGGCATCGAGCCGCTGGTGTACGAGGGCAACGAGGAGCCGTACAAGGACCTCGAGCTCGGCCGCAGCGACGCCGTGCTGCTCGACAACATCATCGCGGATCGCTACGGCTGCCCGAACAAGGCGCTGCGCTGCATCCCGTACGACGTCGCGCGCGGCACGTACGTCATCGGCATGCGCAAGGGCGACGCGGAGCTCAAGGCCGCGCTCGACGCCGCGCTCGCCGACATGCGCGCGACCGGCGAGCTGCAGGCGATCCTCACGAAGCACCGCCTGTGGGACAACCGCCAGAGCGACGCGCAGCTCGGCGGCGGTGTCACGCGTCCGCCGCGCTCGTTCGACGGCGAGATGTTCGGCCAGTTCTTCCAGGCCGCCCTCGTCACGCTCGAGATCAGCCTGCTCGCGTTCCTGCTCGCGGTGCCGCTCGGCATGCTGCTCGCGATCGCTCGCGTCTACGGCGCGTTCCCGCTGCGCGCGGTCGCCCGCGTGTACATCGAGCTGTTCCGCGGCACGCCGGTGCTTCTGCAGCTGTTCGTCCTCTACTACGGCCTGTCCAGCGTGATCAGCCTCGGACCGATGCAGGCGGCCATCCTCGGCCTCGGCATGAACTACGCCGCGTACGAGGCCGAGGTCTATCGCGGCGCGCTCCTCGCGATCCCGCGCGGTCAGAGCGAGGCCTCGCGCGCGCTCGGCATGGGGCCATGGCAGACGCTGCGCTACGTGATGATCCCGCAGGCGCTGCGCCTCGCGCTGCCACCGATGACGAACGACTTCGTCTCGCTGCTCAAGGACTCATCGCTCGTCAGCGTGATCACGGTCATCGAGCTGACCAAGCGCATGACGATCGCCGCCGTCGACATGCGCGGCTGGATCATCCCGGGGCTCGCCTGCGCCGCGTTCTACCTCGTGCTGAGCTTCCCGCTCTCGGAGCTCGCCCGCCGACTCGAAAGGAGGCTGGCGCGTGATCAGCGTCCGCACGCTCTCTAAGTCACACGGCGGCCGCAAGGTCCTCGAGCGCGTGACCGCCGACGTCACCAAGGGCGAGACCATCGCCATCGTCGGCCCGTCGGGCGGCGGCAAGTCCACCTTGCTGCGCTGCCTGAACTTCCTCGAGACCTTCGACGAGGGCTCGGTCGAGATCTGCGGCTTCAAGCTTCACTCCGGCCACATCGATCGCGAGACGCTGCGCGCGATGCGCGTGCGCGTCGGCATGGTGTTCCAGCAGTTCAACCTGTTCCCGCACCTCTCGGCGATCGAGAACATCATCCTCGCGCCGACCGTCGTCAAAAAGCAGTCGCGCGCCGAGGCCATCGAGCGCGGCCTCGACCTCCTCGACAAGGTCGGCCTCCGCGACCGCGCGAACGCCTTCCCGCACGAGCTGTCCGGTGGCCAGCAACAGCGCGTCGCGATCGCCCGCGCCCTCGCGCAACAACCCGACGTCATGCTGTTCGACGAGCCGACCTCCGCCCTCGATCCCGAGATGCGCGATGACGTCATGGAGGTCATGAAGGACCTCGCCACCGGCGGCATGACGATGCTGGTCGTCACGCACGAGATGCAGTTCGCCCACGACGTCGCGACGCGCGTGTGGGTCATCGACAAGGGCACGATCGCCGAGGACGGCCCGCCGTCCCAGGTCGTCGATCACCCGCAGTCCAACGTCGCGCGCGAGTTCTTCGCGCGTCTCCGCAAGTAGCGGTGTCCGAGATTCGGACTCAGTTCGGTGGTGGATTTGACCAAATCTGAAATGTAATGGGGTCCGACCCCAATTCGCTGCCGAATTGGTCAAATCCACCACTTTTGTCCAGCGCGTTGGAATTTGTCCGGCATTCGGACAGCTCAGCGTAGGCCGCGCAGCATCAGGAGCTTCGGATGGGCGGCAAGGCCGTCCGATGGGGTGGTGCGCGCGGCGGTGTCGGCGACGCAGGTGCCGGCCTCGCCGCAGTAGAGATCGCCCGAGCAGGCGAAGTCGGTCGTGCACTGGCCGCCCGCGGCGACCGTGCCGGTGAACGTGTCCCAGCACGCGTCGGGGATGCCCGGGCCCTCGGTCCAGAACGTCGTGCAGACGGGCGCGGTCACGGTGCCCGACATGCAGGCGGCGGCGGCTGCGGCGTCGAACGTGATCGTGCCGGCCGTGATGCCGGCCTCGACGGCGGCGGCATCCCAGTACTCGGCGTTCACCGTGTAGCACTCGGTGGCGCTGGCGCCGAAGGCTTCGGCGAACGTGATGCCCCACTCGGCGGCGGGGAAGCTCGCCATGCAGGTGAACGCCTGATCGCACTCGGTGCTCGAGATCTTGTTGATCACGTCGGTGGCCGTTGCGCCACCGCCGCCGCCGCCGCCACCACCGCCACCGCCACCGCCGCCGCCGCCGCCGCCGCCACCGCCACCGCCGCCGCCACCGCCGTCGCCGCTCCCTCCTCCTCCGCCGCCGGTGCCGCCCTCGGGAGCTTCTGCCGCGCAGCCGGCGAGAGCGGCGAGGCCGATGAACAGGATCGTGGACAGAGCGGTGCGCGTGGTCATCTCGTTCGTTCTCCTCGTGGGGTGTGCGAGTGGACGGGTGCAACCGATCGGCCACACGCGATCGCCGCGTGAATTCCTCGTCGGAGATCGCGCGCGTTCACGTTCGGGCATCCGCGGTGCGCGCGTCGCGCAGCGTGCTGCGCAATCCCACGTAGGGGGGCGAAACTCCCTCGGAGCCGCGACCCTCATGGCTACTCCCAGAGCCACCGTGGCGATAGGCGCTAGAAGAGGGAGCCCTGCTTCGCCGGTGGAGCGTCGACCGAGGTCGGCTCGATCAGCGAGGCGTCATCATTCTTCGCGCTGTTCACGCGGCTCGAGACGGCGTCGACGGTCCAGTCTTCGATCGATGAAACGACGAGCAGCGCGTGCGCGTCGTCGGCGGACGTCGCCGGGTCGAGCCATGCGGCATAGGCGCCGGGATCGAGGACGACCGGCATGCGATCGTGGATCGGTGCGACGAGCGTGTTCGGCGGGCCCGTGATGATCGTGAACGACGTGACCAGGCCCGCGTCGGTTCGCATCCGCGCCCACAGCCCCGCGAAGGCGATCGTGCGGCGCGGCTCCGGGTGGATGTACATCGGCAGCTTCGTCGCCGACTTGCCCGCGCCCTCGCGCTTCCATTCGAAGAAGCCGTCGGCCGGCACGAGACAGCGCTTGTGCGCGAGCGCGTCGCGGTACACCGCCTTGTCGCGGATCGTCTCGACGCGCGCGTTGATCATCAGCGGTGGCTTCGCCCTCGACTTGCCCGCCCAGAACGGCAAGAGGCCCCAGCGCATCATCTCGATCGTCCGGCGCCGCGGCTCGCTGCCGCCGTCGGCCTGCGTGTGACTGAACGCCTTGGAGGTAGCGGGCGCCGCGATCACGACGGGGGCGGGTTGCGTCGGGGCGATGTTGAAGCGCGGCTTCCACCACTCGCCCTCCACGGACTCGCCGAGCGAGGCCTGGAGATCGTCGACGAGATCATCCTGCTTCGTCAGCGTGTAGCGACCGCACATGACACGGGCACCGTGCCATAGACTCGGCGCATGGCGAAGGCGAAGACGACGATCGCCGGCATCGCGACGTGACCCTGATGACCGTGGATGTAACGCGATGGACATGAGCGAGCGACGGCGCGGCCTCGCCTACGGCGTGCTCGCATATGGCCTGTGGGGCTTCGCGCCGGTGTTCTGGAAGCAGCTCGCCCACGTCGACGCGCCCGAGCTCCTCGCGCATCGCGCGGTGTGGGGGCTCGGGACGTTCGCGGCGCTCGTCGCGATCGCGGGGCAGGGCGGAGCGCTGGTGCGCGCGCTGCGCGATCGGCGGCTCGTCGGCCTCATGTTCCTCTCGGGCGCGCTCCTCGCGCTCAACTGGGGCATCTTCGTGTGGGCCGCGATCCGCGGGCACCTGCTCGAGGCGAGCCTCGGCTACTTCATCAATCCGCTGATCTCCGTCGCGATCGGGACGATCTTTCTGCGCGAGAAGCTGACGCGCCTGCAATGGATCGCGATCGGTCTCGCGGCGGTCGGCGTCGGTATCCTCACGTGGCGCGCGGGGCGCGTGCCGTACATCTCGCTGCTCCTCGCGATCACGTTCGGGCTCTACGGGATGATCCGCAAGCTCGCCACCGTCGACGCGCTCGTCGGCTCGGCGATCGAGACGGCGCTCATGGTCCCGATCGCCGTCGGCTACCTCATCTATGACCGCGCGTACGGCGTGCTCGGCCATGGCTCCGCGATGGACCACGTGCTGGTCGTCTCGACCGGCGTCGTCACCGCGATCCCGCTGATCCTGTTCACCAGCGCCGCGCGCCGTCTGCCGCTGTCGACGGTGGGCTTCCTCCAGTACCTCGCGCCGACGGGTCAGTTCCTGCTCGCGGTGCTCGCGTACGGCGAGCCGCTCGCGCACGAGAAGCTCGTCGCGTTCGGCTTCATCTGGACGGCGCTCGCCGTGTTCTCGATCAACCTGTGGCGATCGGCGTCACTGACACGTGCCGCTGCTGCACGTGGTGCCTGACGGACACACGAGCACGCCCGTCGAGAATAGCGGCGAGGTGCACGCCGTTCCGGGCGCGACCGTGCCGCGCACGTTCAGCAGGAACGGGCTGTTGTTCGTGGTGCCGAAGCTGTCGACCTGGATCGCGTAGTTGCCGGCCGCGACGTTCGTGCGCGTGATGAGCGACTTGTTGTCGGCCGTCGTCGGCGCGCCGTCGTCGTCGCACGCGAGCTCCGTCATGCAGTCGGCCGTCCACAGCGAGAGCACCGTGTTCGGCGCCGCCGAGCCGACCGTGTGGATCACGAGCTCGCTGACCGGCACCGGCAGCGCGAGCCCGTACGTCACGTCGTTGCCCGTGTTGGTCTGGCACGACTGCTCGAAGTCGTCCGCGGCGCCGACGAGCGTCCCCGCGGTCGCGGGCGTCGAGATCATGCCGGCGATGTTCATCTCCGGCGGACAGAACGACTCGAGGAAGAACGACGCGCTGACGCACCGCGGGTCGGCGGGGTAGTCCGTCGCGCCGTCGGTGTCGTCGTCGGCGCCGTTGCCGCACGCGGGGCATCCCGCGCCGGGGCACGCGTCGGTCTCGGTGGTGTCGTCCGCCGACAGGCAGCCCGGATCGGCGGGGTAGTCCATCTTGGTGTCACCGTCGTTGTCGGTTCCATCGCTGCACGCGGGCATGCCCGACGTGCACACGCGCGAGCCCGCCGTGCCGGCGCAGGAGTGACCCACAGAGCACGTGAACGCGCCCGCCGCGAACAGCGCGCCTTCGCAGCTTCCGCCCGGCGCGACGATGCCGGTCGTCGCGAGCGACCACTCGCCGCTGCCGCTGCCCCAGCCGTCGACGACGACGTAGTAGCGGCCCGCGGTCATGTTCGTGCGGGTCAGCACCGAGGGATCGCTGCACGCGAGCGGCGGGTTCTCGCACGCGCTGGAGAGCAGCGAGTGCGCCGTGTCGAAGCCGATCAGGTTCAGCGTGAGCGAGTCCATCGCGGGCAGGTCGATCTCGAGCACCTCGTCGGGCGCCGTGTTCGCCGAGCTGCCGCACGCGGGGAAGAAGTCATGCACCAGCGACGTCGTGTTGCCCGTCGTGAGCAGCCCCGTGATCGGACGCACCGGCTCCGACGTGCGGCACGCCTCGGTGTCGGACGCCGCGCTCGTGCACGTGGCGTCGTTCGGGAAGTCGGTCTGCCCGTCGAGGTCGTTGTCGGTTCCGTCGCTGCACACCGGGCACGCCGAGCCCGGGCACACCGTGGTCTCGTCGTCGTCCGACGGCGAGGCGCAGCCCGGGTCGAACGGGAAGTCCGTCTTGCCGTCACTGTTGTTGTCGATGCCGTCGGTGCACTCCGAGACGCTGCACGTGCGCGAGCCCGCGGGCCCATCGCACGCGAAGCCGACCGAGCACGTCAGCGCCCCCGCCGCGAACAGCGGGTGCTCGCAGGTGCCACCGGGCGCGATCACGCCGCGCACCGCGAGGTTGTACGTGTTCGGCACGATCGACTTCGTGTCGACGCCGATCGTGTACCTGCCGGCCGGCACGAACGTGCGCGTGATCAGCGAGTCGCCGAAGCCCACCGCGCCGTCGTCATCGCACGCGATCGCCGAGCTCGAGCAGTCGCCGTCCATGAGCTGCAGGATCGTGTCGACGACGGAGCCCTCCGTGTCGATCGTCAGCGACTGCAGCGCCGGCACGTCGAGCGACCACACGACATCGGCGCCCGTCGTCGTCGCGCACATCGGGAACCGATCGTCCGTGGCACCGACGAGCGTGCCGGCGTGGAGCGGCAACGTCACCGGTTGGATCGCGTCGGTGTCGAAGCAGCTCTCGGTCGTGTGCGCCGCCGACACGCACGCGGCGTCGGCGGGGTAGTCCGTGCGGCCATCGCCGTCGTTGTCGATGCCATCGCCGCACGCGGGGCACGACGCGCCGGGGCACACGGTGTCCTCGGCGTTGTCGCTCGCCGACGTGCAGCCCGGGTCGTTCGGGAAGTCGACGCGGCCGTTGCCGTTGTTGTCGATGCCGTCGAGGCACTGCGCCGCGGTGCACGTCCGCGAGCCCGGCGCGCCGTTACAGCCGAACATCGGCGGACACACGACCACGCCCGCCGCGACGAGCGGGCCCTCGCAGCTCGCGCCCGGGTACAGCGTGCCGCGCACGTTGAGCGCGAACGTATCGAGCGGCGTCGTCTTCGCGTCGACCGCGATCTTGAACCGACCCGGCAGCACGTTGTTGCGCGTGATCAGCGAGTCGCCCGCGCCGACGCCGCCTTCGTCGTCGCACGCGAGCGCCGGCTCGGTGCACGTCGAGTCCATCAGCGACAGCACCGTGTCGACCGCCGAGCCCTCGGTGTCGATCACGAGCGACTGCAGCGGCTGCGTGATGTTCAAGCTGTAGATGCGATCCGGCAGGTTCGAGGTCGCGCACGACGGATCGTGGTCGTCCGTCGCACCGACGAGCGTCCCCGTCGTGGTCGGCGCGCTGATCGCCACCAGCGGCTCCGTCTCGCGGCACTCCTCGGTCGTCGACGACGCGGCCGCGCAGCTCGTGTCCATCGGATAGTCCGTCTGCGAATCGCCATCGTTGTCGACGCCATCCGCGCACGCGGGGCACGACGCGCCGGGGCACACCGTGTCCTCGTCGTCGTCGCTCACCGACGAGCAGCCGGGATCCTCGGGGAAGTCGGTGCGGCCGTCGGTGTTGTTGTCGGCCATGTCGCTGCACTCGGCGGGCGCGCACGTGCGGCTGCCCGCCGCGCCCTTGCACACGTAGCCCGCGTTGCACTGGAGCCCATCGGGCGCGAAGAACGGCGTCTCGCAGCTCTCGCCGTTCGCGATCGTGCCGAGCACGTTCAGCGTGAACGTCCCCGCGCCGCTCGCGTAGCCATCGATCACCACGTAGTACCGCCCGGCCGCGAGCCCGTTGATCGGGTTCATCGTCGCGTTGTCGGAGCAATCGATCGGCGCGCCGCTGCACGTCGCGCTCAGCAACGTGTGCGAGCTATCGAACCCGACCGGGTTGAGGCGCAGCTGCAGCGATTGCGTCGCCGGCAGATCGAGCTGCACCACGCGATCCGGCGCCGTGTGTCCGCTCGTCGTCGAGCACAGGTGTCCGTTGACGCTGCCGGGCACCGGCGTGTAGTCGTTCGTCGCGCCCGTCGTCGTCCCGCTCGTCAGCGGCCCGGTCGCCACGATCACCGGCTCGCTCTGCAGGCACGACTCCGCGGTCGTCGACGCGGCCGCGCAGCTCGGATCGTCCGGATAGTCGGTCAGCTGATCGCCGTCGTCGTCGAGCGTGTTCGAGCACGCGGGGCACGCGGGATCCGTGGGCGTCACGTTGCAGATGTCGCTCTCGTCGGCGTCGTCCGGCGTCGCGCATCCCGGATCGAGCGGGTAGTCCGCCTTGCCGTCGCCATCGTCGTCGATGCCGTCGTCGCACACGGGGCCGATGCACACGGGCGCGCCCTGGCCCGACGGGATGCGGCACTGGAGCCCGGGTCCGCACTCGTCCTCGCCGACGCACGGCGTGCCCGCGCCCGGGAAGAAGTCGACGTCGAGCACGAACGTCCCGGTGTCGCTCGTCGTCTTGCCCTGGACGATCAAGTAGTAGGTGCCCGGATCGATCGCCTGCGTGATCTTCGACGTCTTGTTGACCGCGCTGATGTCGTCGTGACACGCGATCTCCGACGCCGCGTCGCTGCAGCCCGCGCCGCGCAGGTCGAGGACCGAATCGAACACCGTCAGCGAGTCCGTCGTCGACGCGACCATCACCGTCGGCACCGACGTGTGAAACACGTACGCGATGCCCTGCACGCCGCCGCCGCCACCACACGGCGACGAACGATTCGACACGCTCGCCAAGGTCAGCGCACCGTTCACGATGCCGGTCGCCGGCAGCATGTTCACGGTCAGCCCCGCGCCGCACGCGACCGAGTTGTCCGTGAACTCGATCGTGTCGCCCGCCGCGACGCAGCCCGGATCGTCCGGGTAGTCCGTCACGCCGTTGTTGTCGTTGTCCTCGCCATCCGCGCACTGCGGACACGCCGGGCCATCGGGACAATCGTCGTCCTCGCTATCGGACTGCGGGACGAGGCAGCCCGGATCGGAGGGGTAGTCGGTGCGGCCGTCGCTGTCGTTGTCGCGTCCATCGAGGCAGGCCGGGGAGGGCGAGCTGTCCTCTGACGTGTCATCGGTGCCCGTGCAGCCCAGGTCGTCGGGGAAGTCGATCTGCCCGTCCTCGTCGTTGTCGATGCCATCGGAGCACGCCGCGGACGCCGCGTCGGTCGCGAGCGACTGATCCCCGCATCCCGCGGCAATTCCCAGCAAAACGACGAAGGCAACGCGAGCCATGACCACCCGCCAGCGACGCTAACACGCTTCGGAATCCCCTAACGTTCTCGCCCTGATGAGGGTGCGAGATGTGAGTTGTGATCAGCCTCGCAAACCGACCACAGTTCGCGCTCGACTCCCCCCGCAGTCAGCGTAAATTGCGGCTCGGAACATGCGTGCAACAGAGATCGCGATCGCCCTCTCGGTTCTTACGTTCGCCGGCTGCGGGCCGGAGAAGCGCGGAGGCAACGACGGCGACGGCGGCACCGGCCCGCAGGACGCGCCGTGCAACACGACGATCAGCGGCAAGGTCTTCGCGCCCAACGGAACGCTGCCGCTCTACGGTGTGACGGTCTACGTGCCCGGCACTCCACCTCCGCCGTTCACGGACGGGGTCCAGTGCGGCTCGTGCGAGGGCGATCTGCCGGGCGGCGCACTCACCCGCACGGAGAGCGGCACGGACGGAAGCTTCCGGCTCGACAACGTTCCGCCGGGGCAGACGACCACCGTGATCCTCACGACCGGCAAGTGGCGCCGCATCGTGAACGTGCCCGTCTCCAACACGTGCGGCGACAACGCGTTGCCCGATGGAACGTTCCGCCTTCCTCGCAACCGGAACGAGGGCGAGATCCCGCGCATCGCGATGGTCACGGGCAGCTTCGACTCGCTGGCGTGCATCTTCACGAAGATGGGCATCGATCCGAACGAGTTCGGTGACGCCTCGTCGGGCGACAAGCGCATCGTCTTCTACAACGGCTCGGGCGGCGTCGCGCCTGGGAGCCCCCAGCCGTCGACGGCGCTGTGGGGGAACCTCGACGAGCTGAAGAAGTTCGACGCGGTGATCAACTCCTGTGAAGGAAGCGAGCATCCCGAGAACAAGACGTCGCCGGATCTGTTGCGCCAGTACGCGGACCTCGGCGGACGCATCTTCGGCACGCACTATCACTACATCTGGGCCAAGACGCTCATCCCGGAGTGGCAGTCGACGACGACTTGGGGAAATGGATCCACCGCGGGCCCGGACATGATCGATACGAGTCACCCGAAGGGAATGGCGCTCGCCGAGTGGCTCGTGAACGTCGGAGCGTCGACGACGCTCGGCCAGATCACGGGGCTCACGCAGAAGACGACCGATGCGATCGGCGTTCCGCCGACGACGAGGCGCTGGATGTACGGCTCCGGGAGCCCCGTCGCGGTGCACTACCTGTCATTCGATACGCCGGTCTCCGCGCCCGACACCGAGAAGTGCGGTCGCGTGGTCTACGCCGGCATGCACGTGTCGCAGTCGACCAACACCGTCGACGCGAACTTCCCGGCCGGCTGCTCGGCGGGCCTCGAGTCCGACGAGAAGGCGCTCATCTTCCTGCTCTTCGACCTCGGCTCCTGCACCGGCACGATCTTCTGAGCACCGACACCGCGGACAGCCGGGTCTTGCGAGCAAGCTGAGGTCGCAGGTGTTCGACCTCGGTTGTTGCATCAACTGACTCGCAACAGGCAGATCTGTAGATAGCGATCTGCGGGCTGCGCGACGAGCGTCGGATACTCGGGCGGCAAGCCGCCTTGCTCGAGGATCACGCCGGTGCGGTTCGCCTGGCGCAGCCCTTTGTGCGCGAGCTTGGCGAGCGAGCCGAGCTCGTGCGTGTTCGCAGCGAGCCAGAGCAGGCCATCGGGTGGGATCACCGCCGCGCACTTCGCGATGAGATCGGGGTAGTCGCGGCCGAGCGCCCACGACACGCCGGCGGCCGAGCTCGTCGACGGTGGATCGCAGAGGATCACGTCGTAGCGCTCCTTGTCGCGCGCCGCGCGATCGAGGAAGCGCGACGCATCTCCCGTCTCGAACTTCCAGCGCGGGTCGCTGGGGAAGCCCGCGCGCGCGAAGTTGCCGGCGGCCCACGACTGCACGCCGCTCGACGTGTCGACGCTCGTGACGGTCGCGGCGCCGGCGCGGGCGGAGGCGACCGAGAGCGCGCCGGTGTACGAGAATAGATTCAGCACGCGCTTGCCGCTGACGAAGCGCGCGAGACCGCGGCGCTGCTCGCGCATGTCGGTGAACAGGCCGGTGTTGAGGCCGCCGAGCGGGTGGATCTCGAACGGCACGCCGTGCTCGGTGGCGACGAGCGTCTCGGGCACGGTGCCCGTGGTGTCCTGCGCGACGTTCGATTCGCCGCCCTTGGTGCGGAGCTTCACCACGGCGCCGTCGAGGCGCGCGAAGCCGACGATCGATTCGGCGAGCTTCATGCCGAGCGGGCGCAGCGCTTCGCTGTAGGCCCAGATGACGGCGACGCGGCCGAGCACGTCGGCGGCGAGGCCGGGCAGGCCGTCGCCCGCGCCGTGGACGATGCGATAGGCATGGTCGGGACCGGGGAGATCGAGCTGCTTGCGGAGCGCGAGTGCGCGCTCGACGCGCCAGCCGATCAGCGCGGCGTCGATCTTCGCGAAGCCGTCGCGCGGCACGGCGAACACGCGCAGGCGCGCGTTGTCGGTGTCGACGATCGCGAGGCCGATCTCGTCCCCGTTGTCGTCGGTGACCTGCACGTGCTCGCCGGGTTTCGCGTCGAGCGAGAGGCGCGCGGTGTCCACGTCGCGACCGCCGCCGGCGATGAACTGCGCGGCGAACGCGGGGACGGAGACGGCGCGCATCACTCGTCGCGCTTGCGCGGGCGCGCGATGCCGTACTCGTCGAGCCGGTTGATCAGCGTGCGGCGCGAGATGCCGAGGAGCTCGGCGGCGCGGGTCTGGTTGCCGGCGCACTTCTCGAGGGCTTCGAGGATGCGCTGCTTCTCGAGCTCGGCGACCGTGGCGCGGACCTGCGTCGGCATGTCGGCGGCGGAGGGCGCCGTGATGCCCATCGGCGGCGGGATCGTGGCCGAGCTGCGGAAGCGCTGGCCCGGGGGGCGCTTGATCGAGTCGTCGGACGTGATCGTCAGGTGGTGCAGATCGATCGTCGCGCCCGTGGCGAGGAGCACCGCGCGCTCGCACGCGTTGCGGAGCTCGCGGATGTTGCCGGGCCAGTCGTGGCCGGCGAGCCATTGCTTCGCGTCCTCGGACAGCGCGAACACGCGGCCGAGCGGGCCCGCGGCGGACATGATGAACTGCTCGGCGAGCGGGATGACCTCGTCCTTGCGCTCGCGGAGCGGCGGGACGACGAACGTCGCGCCAGCGAGGCGGAAGTAGAGATCGCGGCGGAAGTTGTTCGCGTCGACCTCGGCCTGCAGATCCTTCGACGTGGACGCGATGAAGCGGATGTCGACGGCGCGCGTCTTCGCGCTGTTGGTGCGGCGAACCGCGTTGTCCTCGAGCACGCGCAAGAGCTTCTGCTGGAGCGAGCCGGGCAGCTGGTCGACGTCCGAGAGGAACGCGGTGCCACCGTCGGCGGCTTCGAGCATGCCGGGGCGCGTGTCGTTGCCGAACAGCTCGACCTCGAGGAGAGGCTCGCTGATCGCGCTGCAGTTGATGCGGACGAACGAGGCGGGGCGGCGCGGCGACATCTCGTGGATGCGCTCGGCGAAGCGCTCCTTGCCGACGCCGGTCTCGCCGACGACGAGGATCGGCAGCTTGCCGACCGCGATGCGCGCGGCGGATTGCTCGAGCGCTGCGAGCTGGCTCGACTTCGTGGTGGCCTCGCGGCGGGTTCCCGCGCGCGTCTGCACCATCAGCGTGACAGCGCCGACGAGGAACGGGACGCCGATCGCGAGCGTGGTCGGGACGTGCGTCGCGATCTTCGTGCCGTCGACGGTGGTGCCGTTCGAGCTGCCGATGTCCTCGATCTTGACGTCCTTGTCCAGCACGAGGTTCGCGTGATGACGCGAGACCGAGCCCGAATCGATCACGACGTCGCACGCGCTCGCGCGGCCGATCGTCAGCGTGCCCGAACCGGGGAGCGGCACCACTTGCAGGGCCGCGCCATCGATCACGAGCAAGACGCGATCGCCGAACGGCGCGTTCTTGTCGATCTGCTCCGTCGTTGCACCGGTGTCCTCGATCACGGCGCTAGCGTACGCGAAGTGCCGTCTCGACGGCAACGAACGGGGGCCGCTTCGAGGCGGCTGCCCGCCACGCGCAACGGCACGCGACACTCGATGGTCGCGAGGATCTCGGCCACGGGGCGGGTCTCGCGCGGGATATCGATGACGCCGAGCCGCTGGCCGACGATCTCGATCCTGCCGTCGTCGGCGAACGCGGCGGCGAACGAACCGCGCAGGAACTCCAGGTTCCACACGAGGTTGTCGCCGGTCTGGCGCTCCCAGATCGTCAGCGTTCCGCGGCTCGTGCGGAGGGCGAGATCGCCGGTCTGGTCGAGGATCGCGGCGACGCCGAACGACTCGACGGGCTCGAGCCGGCGGACGATCTCGCCCGTCTTGCCGTCGAGGAGGACCGTGGCGCCACCCTCGAGGTGCGCCGCGGCGATCGCACCATTTCCCGATGCCGACAGGTACTCGACCGGCGCCGCGACCTCGACACGGCGGACCTCGGTCGCGCCGCGCACGAGGATCACGTGCGTCTTGGTGCCGACGAAGATGCCGCCGGCGACGCCCTGGACGGCGCGGACCTCGTCGGTGAACGCGATCGGCAGCTGCTGCCACGTCTTCTGCGAGATCGAGTAGCGCCACATGTCGGGTGTCGAATCGCCGATACCGTCGCCGGTGATCGACACGAGGTGGTCGGAGTCCTCGAAGGCGACGAGGCCGGGATGCTCGGACAGCGTCGCGATCGCCTTCTTGTCCTCGAAGATCGTGATCGCCTCCTTCGCCGTGATCGCCGCGCGCTTCGATGCGGGGTCGTACGCGGACGAGTTGATGCCGCGATCCTGGATGCGACCGATCTCGCGGCGGCCGACGTAGATGTGCTGCACGCCGTCCTCGCAGAGGTAGCCGAGCGCGACGCCCGACATCTGATAGCTGCCCGCCTTGCACGGCGGCGTGTCGAGGAGGAGCTGACGCGAGTCGGCCTTCTGCACGACGATCGTGGCGTCGAAGCCGACCGAGATGATGTAGTCGCCCGCGATGCGCAGGTCCTCGATCTCCGTGGTGTGCGATGTCGACGACGCGACCAGCACGCCCCGGTGGTAGTGGCGGATCACGCCGTGCGTCGATGCGGACCACACGTCGTCGCCGCGCAGGCGGACCAGGAGCTCCTCGTCCTGCGGTGACATCGGGACCGCGTGCAGCTCCTTGCCCGCGCGGTCGTACACCGTGAGCAGGCGATCGCCGATCGCGCCGATGCGGCTGCCGTCGGTCGAGGCGTAGAGCATCTCGGTGCGCTGGTGCGGCGTGAACGCGAGCAGCTCCTTGCCGGTGCCATCGAGGATGTGAGCGCCGCGCTTCTGGTCGACGTAGAAGATCGTCGAGCCGTCACCGCTGCCGCCGGGACCCGCGTAGATGTGATCCGCGATCACGCGGCCCTTCATCGTCACGAGGTCGAACGCGCGGACCATCTCACCGTCGGCGACGAACACGTGGCCCTGGCCGAACACGGGCTCGCTGTCGGATTGCGAGAAGTCGTAGTCGGCCTTGCGGCGCTCCTTCCCGTCGAAGCCGACGATGCTGATCGACTCGTCGGTGAGCAGCGTGATCTCGTCGGGCGCCGGGCCGAGGTCCGCGAACGCGGCGCCGATCGCGGGGAGCGTGGCGATCACGGTGCGGCTCGGCATGTCGATCACGGCGAGGCCCTGGCGCGCGATCGCGATCATCTTGTCGCCGCGCGTGCGCAAGAGGCCGATCTCGCCGACGCCCGCGGGCAGGTCGGCGATGCGCTTCGCGCTGGTATCGAAGAAGCCGACGGTGCCCGCGGTGGTGCCGATCGCGAAGCCGCCGATCGGATCGGGCAGCTGCGTGATGCCGAACACGCGCTCGCCTTGCAGCACGAGCACCTCGTCGCGCAGACCGCGGCTCGCGATCGCGATCATCAGGCGCAGGCCGGTCGAGTCGGCGCCGCGGCGCAGCGCCTCGCCGAAGTAGGCGAGCGCGGCGAGGCCGCGATTGTCGTTGAGCTCGCGGCGACCCTGCGCGATCAGGCCCGCGGTCAGGCGCTCCTCGGCGAGCGTCGCGGCGGTGCGTGCTTGACCAGCGCTCTGCTCCGCGGCGTGACGGCTCTTGTTGGCCGCGAGCCCGAGGTAGGCCATGACGACGGCGACGCCGGCGAGCGCGACCATCAGCCCGCCGACGATGACGCGGCGCACGCGGCGGGCGCGTTTCTCGGCGCGATCCGCGGCCTCGAGGAACGCGCGCTCGTCGTCGGTGAGCGCGCTGGAGCGCGAGGCGAGGAGGCGCAGCTCGAGCAAAGCCTTGCCGTGCCAGAGGAGGTCGGTCCGGCGCTCCGCTTCGATCCAGCGGCGCGTGGCCGCGCGCACGTCGCCGAGCAGCGCACGGTCGGCGGCATCTTCGCTGCGCCAGCGAGCGAGACGCGGCCAGCGCTCGGCGAGGCACTCGTGGACGATCTCGACAATGTCGATGTACCTGCGCCTCGCCTCCGGCTCGGCTGCGCGCGCGACGTCCGTCGCGCTTGCACCGTCATCCTCACGAACGACGAGGAGGCGGGCGTCGATCAGATTGGCGAGGACCGATGCCGCGCCGGGAATGCGCTCCAGCTCCTCGCGTGGCGCGGGGATGCGCGTGCCGTCGCTCGCGACGAGCCGTGCGAACAGATCGCGCGCGGTTTGCTGATCGCGCTTGGACAGCGAGCCGTAGATCTGGTCCGCGTACGTGGCGAGCGCGCCGGCGACGCCGCCGATCGCGAGGTACGAGTCGTGGGTGATGCGGCGCGCGGCGCGATCGCGCGAGGCCCACAGCTGCGAGGCGGTGAACGATAGGAGCGGCAGCGACGCGGGACGACCGGCGACCTCCGCGACCATGTCGTCGACGACGCGCGGATCGACGCTGACCTGCGCGCGGCGCGCGGGCTCGATGACGATGCGCCGCAGCGCCTCGGGCAGCGGCGTCGCGAGCACGAACACCTCGAAGCACCCGCGGAACGCGGCCTCGCTCTCGATCACGCTCGCGAAGTCATCGCGCAGCGTGACGACCACGCGGACCGGCGAGCCGGGCCCGGCCGCGGTCGCCGCGGCGAGCGTCTCGGCGAACTTCGTGCGTTCGTCCGCGTCGGTGCACAGCGTGACGAGCTCCTCGAGCTGATCGATGACGATGACGAGCCCGCGCGGCGCGCGTTCGCCGAGCGCGCGCAGCCGCTCCGCGATGCCGGCGCTGTCCTCGGTCTCGGTGCCGATCGCGGGCAGCGACGCGAGCGTGTGCAGCGGGTGGCGACCGGGGCGCATCGTCAGCAGCTCGTACTGCTCGGCGAGCCGCGGCATCACGCCGGCGTGGATGAACGAGCTCTTGCCCGCGCCCGAGGGCCCGAGCACGGCGATCATCGGCGCGCGCACCAGGCGGTTCGCGAGCGCCTCGACCTCGCGCTCGCGGCCGACGAAGCGCTCCGCGTCGGCGACGCCGTACGACGCGAGGCCGGGATACGGCGAGCGATCGTCCTTCGCATCGGCGAGCGTGTCGCCGTCTTCGGTCGTCAGGATCGACAGGCGCTGCGCGGCGTCGTCGTCGTCGCGCTCGAAGCCCCACGGCGCCGCGACGAGGCGCGCCTGGCCCTTGCCGCTGCGCCACAGAAAGAACAGCTCGGGCTCGCTCGACGGCAGCGGCGCGATCACCTGCACGAGCGGCGACAGCTTCACGACGACGTTGCCCGACGCGTCGAGCAACGCGACCTGGCCAGGCGCGAGCGGCTCGCCCCACACGAGCACGCGGTTGCGCTTGCGCTTCCGCACGCCTTGCCAGGCCTCCGCGCCGCCCTCGATCCCGACGACGAGCCGATGTGCGAGCAGCGCCTCGAGCGGGCGCAGCGCCGCGGCCGCCGCGGCGACATCGGCGGCGAGCGCCGCGAACGTGCGCGGGCGATCGCGATCGTCGAGGCGATCGGCGAGCTGCTCGAGCGCCTCGCTGCCCGCGAGCGCGACGCGCAGCTCGGGCAACAGCGTGCTGGGAACGTCCTCGGTGACCTCGCCGCTCGCGGACGCGGGCACGCCGGCATCGATCGCGGCTGCGACGGAGCGCGCGAGCCACAGCCACGGTGCGCCGTTGTCGCGTCCGACCACCGCGCGCGCCTTCTCGCGCACGTCGGCCGTCGCCGCCTCGTCGGGCAATTGCGCGAGCGCGACCACCGCGAGCCAGCGGCACGTGATCGCGATCAGCTCGCGCAGCGCGGCGTCGGCCTCGACGGTGGTCGTCGCCCCGGCGAGCCGCGCGACCGCGTCCGCGATCGGCTGTGGCCCCGTCTCGATCCAGATCTCGCGCGCCGCGGGATCGAAGATCGGCACCGCCTCGGGCGTCGCACCACCGACGGCGCGCGCCATCGCTTCACCGAAGGCGAGCGCGCTCGGCCATCGCGCCTCGCGTGCCTTCGCGAGCGCTCGCTCGACCGCCAGCGCCACCGGTGCCGGTACGCTCGCGGGCAGCGCGGGCGGGCGCCGCTCGAGGTGCGCCTGCGGCAGGCCGGCGCGGTCGATGCCGGCAAACGGCAGCTCGCCGGCGAGGCAGCGATACGCGAGCACGCCGAGCGCGTAGATGTCGGCGCGTGCGTCGACGTCGCCCGGCGACGACCACTGCTCCGGCGACATGTAGTGCGGCGAGCCGAGCGTCGAGCCGTGCCCCGTCAACCCAGGACCGTCCACGCCCGGCGACACGCCCTCGCCGTCGCCCTTCGCGATGCCGAAATCGAGGAGCTTGGGCAACAGCTGCCCTGCGCGCTCGATCACCATCACGTTCGAGCCTTTGATGTCGCGATGCACGATGCCGAGCTCGTGCGCCGTGTGCACGACCTCGCACAGTCGCCCGAACAGCGGCGCGAACAGCGTCGCCGGCATCGCGCGGCGTCGCGCGATCAGCTCGTCGAGCGTCACGCCGCGCACGTGCTCCATCGCGATCCACAAGACGCCGTCCGGCTCCGCGCCGAACGCGTAGACGTGCGCGGCATACGGATGATCGAGCCGCGAGGCGAGCTTGGCTTCGCGCAGGAACCGCTCGACCTTGTTCGGCGCCGCCGCGACCTCGCGCCGCAGCACCTTGATCACCGCGCTGCGCCCGAGCTGCACCTGCTCCGCGCGATACACCTCGCCCGAGCCGCCCTTGCCGAGCTGCTCGATCACCGTGAACTTGCCGAGCGTGCGCCCGATCAACGAGCCCGTGACGGTGGCGCTCCTGGCGGCCGCTACCGCAGGAGCGTCGGCGATGATCTCCGTCGCGGAGTCGCGCTTGCCAGCCACCGCGAAGAGCATACTCCTCGACGGGGAAGCGGCGCGAGCTTGCTCTCTTACCGCTTCTTGCGGCGCCTCTTCGAGGCCGGCGGGATGATGCCCTTCGTCCACGCGGGCATGCGTCCTTCCCCACGCAAGACGAGCTGGCCGTTCTGAAACCGCGCGAGCCGTCGATAGGGTTCGGTCGCCGAGCTGTTGTCGTAGATCCGGACATTGGAGACGACGAAGATCGCCGACTTCAGGTTCGCGAGTGAGCGCGCATACCTACCCGCGAGCTTCTCGGTCGGCACATCGTGACCCCCAATAGCGACGCGTTGAGCGACCCGCCGTCGTGAGAGATCGGGACTTCCGAGGCCGATGAAGATCAATCGCACGTCGAACCCCGCCTCGACCGCAGCGCGCAACATGTCGAGCTTCGCGCCGTGCGGATCGGAGAAGACCGTTTCGGTGATGAAGCTCTCGCCGCGCGCGATCATCTCGGAGCGGCTTCGATCGAGGATACGAGCGGCCTCGAATGAGTCCACACCGGTCTCCGCGGCGAACACGTCTGCATTCAGAAAAGGCAGTCCGAGCTTCTTCAAGTGAAGCTCGTAGAACGTCGACTTGCCGGCACCGTTGGGGCCGGCAAGGAACACGAGGACAGGAGTCATCGCTTAGTTGCAGATCGCCGCTTGCTCGTGACCTTCACGAGCTTTCCGTTCCGTCCAATGCCGTAGCGCACCGGATTTCGACTCTCGATCAGCGCCAGCGCCCGCGCGCGTCCCTCCGGCGAGTCCGCGGCTTCTAGCGCCTCATCGACCGCTTGTCCGTAGCTGCGCGCTTTGAGGCGGAGGACGGTGGCAGCCGACACGGATTCCTCGACGAGCTGACCGAGGCGCGCCCAATGCTCGACCTGCTCCGTCAGCGAGCGATCCTGCATGGAGGCGACCCGCTTCGCTCGTTCGGTGAGTTGTGCACTCAAGCGCACCGGAATGCCTGCCATGAAACAGAGTGTAGCATTCTGCTACGCGGCAGACTAGTCGAGACTTCCTACCCGACCGAACGGAAAATAAATCCCGATGACACGACCCGTAACATTCGCCTCCGGCACGACGCCCCAGTAGCGCGAGTCGTTCGAGCTCTCGCGGTTGTCGCCCATCACGAACAGCGCCACAGGCTCCGGCCCGTGCTCACGCGCGCTTCGCCTCGCGGCGCACCGCGGCTTGCTGCGCCTTGAGCACCACGTGCGAGGTCATGTTCACGATCTCCTCGACGGTGGCCTCGCTCTGCATCGCCGCGACGGGCTTGGCGACGCCGAGCAGGATCGGGCCCACCGCAGATGCGTTGCCGATCGACTTCGCGACCTGATACGCGGCGTTGCCCGACGCGAGCGAGGGGAACACGAGCGTGTTGGCAGGCTTCGTCAGGCGCGAGAACGCGTAGTTCGACTTCTGGCGCGCGATGTCGAGCGCGAGCTCGGGCTGCATCTCGCCATCGATCTCGAGCTCCGGCCGGCGCTCGCGCACCATGTCGAGCACGCGATGGAGGCGCGTGACGTCCGGGTGGCGGACAGAGCCGAAGTTCGAGTACGAGATCAGCGCGATGCGCGGCGTGACGCCGAAGCCCTGGACGGCATCGGCCATCTGCAGCGTGATGTCGGCGAGCGTGTCCGCGTCGGGGAAGATGTTGAACACGGTGTCGCCGAAGAACTTCACCGAGTTCTGCAGCACCATCATGTACATGCCGACGGCGACCTTCGCGCCAGGCGAAAGCCCGAACACCTCGAGCACGGGGCGCACGGTCTCGGGATAGTTCAAGCGGAAGCCGGTCACCATGCCGTCCGCGTCGCCCTGATCGACCATCACGGCGGCGTAGTAGTCGCCGCGCTGCACGGCGGCGCGCGCGTTGTCGAGCGTCATGCCCTTGCGCTGGCGCAGCTCGTAGAGGCGATCGGCGTACGCGCGGTGCACCTCCGCGCGCGGATCGATGATCTGCACGCGGTCGAGGAGGTCAAGTGACATCTCCTCGCACAGGCGCTTGATCTCCTCGGGGCGCCCGAGGAGCACGGGCTTCGCGATCTCCTCGTCGACGATCTGCTGCACGGCGCGCAGCAGGCGCGGCGACGCTGCCTGCGGGAACACGATGCGGCGCGGATCGCGCTGCGCTTGTTGCGTGATCGTCTTCATGATCGAGTACGCGGCGTTGGAGCCCTTCGCCATCAGGCGATCGCGGTACTCGTCGATGTCGAACTTGATGCGCGCGACCCCGGACTCCATCGCGGCCTGCGCGACGGCGGGCGCGACCCACCACAGCACGCGCGGATCGAACGGCTTGGGGATGAAGTAGTCCGGCCCCATCTTCAGCGCCTTGCCGCCGTACGCCATGATCACGCTGTCGGGCACCGGCTCGCGCGTCAGCTCGGCGAGCGCGCGGGCGGCGGCGAGCTTCATCGCCTCGGACACGCTCGTCGCACGGCAGTCGAGCGCGCCGCGGAAGATGTACGGGAAGCCGAGGACGTTGTTGACCTGGTTCGGGAAGTCCGAGCGGCCGGTCGCGACGATCGCGTCGGGGCGCGCGGTGATCGCGTCGGGATAGCTGATCTCGGGATCCGGGTTCGCGAGCGCGAAGATGATCGGGCGCTCGTTCATCGTCTTCAGCCACTCGGGCTTCACCGTGTTCGCGACCGAGAGGCCCATGAACATGTCCATGCCCTTCATCGCGTCGGCGAGCGTCCGGCGACCGTCGTCGGGGATCGCGAACTTCTGCTTGTGGCGGTTCAGGTCCGTGCGGCCCTGATGGATCACGCCCTTCGAGTCGACGAGCACGACGTTCTCGCGCCGAAGGCCGAGCGCGCAGAAGAACTCGACGCACGCGATCGCGCCGGCGCCGGCGCCCGACACGACGAGCTTGATGTCCTCGAGCGCCTTGTTCGCGAGTTGCGCGGCGTTGAGCAGGCCCGCGCCGGAGATGATCGCGGTGCCGTGCTGATCGTCGTGGAACACGGGGATGCGCATGCGCTGCCGCAGCTTCTCCTCGATCTCGAAGCACGCCGGCGCCGCGATGTCCTCCAGGTTGATGCCGCCGAACGTGGGCTCGAGCGCCGCGACGATCTCGACGACCTTGTCGACCTCGGTCGCGTTGATCTCGAGATCGAACACGTCGATGTCGGCGAACTTCTTGAACAGGCACGCCTTGCCTTCCATCACCGGCTTGCCCGCGGCGGGACCGATGTCACCGAGGCCGAGCACCGCGGTGCCGTTCGAGATCACGGCGACGAGGTTGCCGCGCGCGGTGTACTCGAACGACTTCTCCTCGTCGGCGTGGATCTCCATGCACGGATCCGCGACGCCGGGCGTGTACGCCAGGGACAGATCCATCTGGCTGACCAGCGGCTTGGTCGGAACGACCTCGAGCTTTCCTTTGCGTCCGCGGCGGTGGTACTCGAGCGCGTCCTCTTTGCGACCCATGGCGGGAACCTATCATCGGGTATGCTGCTCCGACATGCGGCTGCGCTTCGACATCAAAACGGTCACGCTGCTCGGCTTCGTCCTCGCCACCACGATGGCCCACGGCGGACACGGGTGTTGCCACGACGAAGCCGTCCTCGGACCGCCGACCGAGACCGAGTGCCCGCCGACTTCGACGCTCACGTACGAGAACTTCGGCAAGGCGTTCATGGAGGACTTCTGCACGAACTGTCACTCGTCGACGAAGGTCGGCGAGGACCGCAACGGCGCGACCAAGGACCACGACTTCGACACGCTGCTCGGCATTCGCCAGGTCGCGAACCACATCGATCAGACGGCCGCCATCGGCCCGGCGTCGGCGAACCGCAACATGCCGCCCGAGGACGAGACCTCGCAGCCCGCCGACAGCGATCGCGAGCGGCTCGCCGAGTGGATCGCCTGCGGCGCGCCGAGTGATGGCACGACGACCGCGAAGTAACTAGTGCGCGTCGTCGGGCAGCGGGATGAACTCGATCTCGTCGCCCGGCACCACGGGGAAGCGGCGCTCGCGCCAGTCTTGCTTCGCCTGCTCGATGCGCTCCTTGGTGCTCGCGACGAAGTTCCAGTACATGTGGCGCGGCCCGTCGAGCGGGTCGCCGCCGAGCATCACGATGCGCGTGCCGGGCTCGAGCGAAAGCCGCACCGCGCGGTCGCGCGTCAGCACGAGCATCTTGCCGCGCTCGAACGTGTCGCCCGCAACCTGCACGTAGCCGCTGACGACATAGATCGCGCGCTCCGCGTGATCCGGCGCCTCGAGCTCCGCTGCCTTCTCGGCATGCACGTCGACGTAGAACAACCGCGACCACGTCTTCACCGGCGCGCGCAGCCCGTACGCCTCCCCGGCGAGCACGCGCACCGTCGCGCCGTCGATCGTCATCTGCGGGATCGAGCTCGCCGGGCAATGCTCGAACGTCGGCTCGGTCTCCTCGTGCTCCTTGGGCAGCGCGCACCACAGCTGGATGCCGTGCAGCGTTCCGCCGGGCCGCGGCGCACGCTCGGAGTGCACGATGCCGCGTCCCGCGGTCATCCAGTTGATCGCGCCGGGCGTGATCGTCTGCGTCGTGCCGAGCGAGTCGCGATGCACGATCTCGCCGTCGAACAGGTACGTCACCGTCGCGAGGCACACGTGCGGATGCGGCCGCACCGTCAGCGCCCGATCGTCGGACAGCGTGACCGGGCCCATCTCGTCGAAGAACAGGAACGGTCCGACGAGCCGCCGCCGCGGTGAGGGCAGCACGCGACCGACGACGATGTCACCGAGGTCTCTCGCGCGCGTCTCGATGACGAGCTCGACGTCCGTCGCCGGTGATGAATCGTCGCTCGGCGGCTGCGCGGGGTTCCAGCTCATGCGCCGACCGTACCGCTACTTCGCGGTGACGGCGACGATCGCGTCGACGAGGATCTGGCTCGGGTCGACAAACTGGATGCCGTAACCGATGTCGGTCTGGCGCGCGATCTTCGCGGTCGTCTGATGCGTGACCTGCTGATCGAGCGCGTCCTTCGTCGGCAGACGCAGCTCGAGTCCGAGCGTGGCGCCGACCTCGAGCTTTCGCTTCGTGACGACGAACGCGCCCGACGTGCTCATGTCGCGCAGCACCGTCGTGAAGAACGAGCCATTCGACAGCTCGATCGTGACGTCGATCGGCACGACGACGCGCGGCGCGCGCGGCGTGGTCTCGCTGCGCGCGCGCGGGGGCGACGGGATCGGCGAGACATCGCGGCGCAGCGTCGTGGTGCGCGGCGGTGGCGGATTGAGTAGCGCGAGCCGATTCGTCGTCCGGAACGCGGCCTTGTCCGCCGCCGGGGCTGCCCGCTTCACCGGCTTGTCGTCGGCGTACGGCACGGGCGGCGGCGTCACCTTGATCACCGGGATGCGCCCGCTCGACGTCACCTTCGGGATGGGCGTCGAGATGCGCACGACGGGCATCGCCGGGACGTCCGCGGGCGGAGGCGCGTCGGGATCCAGGTTGGCGTCGCGCACGAACGCGATCGCCTGCGGATGATCCGGCACGAAGTCGAGCACCGTCGCCGCGTACGGCTGCGCCGCGAGCGAGTCGCGCATCTCGCCCCACGCGATCTCGAGACCGAGGCGCGCGAGGTACAGCGCGTCGTCCTGCGATAGCGGAGCGCGCAGCGCCTTCAGGATCAGCGGCACGAGCTCGACCATCGACTTCGCTTCGCGCGCGTGCGCGACGAGGATCTCCCACGCCGCGAGGTGCGACGAGATCTCGGGGAGCAGCTCGTCGTACGAGGTCTCGAGCGCGAGGCGCAACAGGCGCAGCGCGAGGCCCTTCTGCAGGTCGCGCGCGATCAGCTCGACGGCCGCACCGCGCATGCGCTCGACGTACTCGCGTCGCGTCTTCGCGGCGACGAACGTCGCTCGATAGTGGTCGAGCAGCTCGCTGATGGCGTTGCGCTGGAACAGGTCCTCGACGAGCAGGGCCTCGCACGCCGCATCGTTCGGGCACGCGCGGAGCGCCGCGATCGCGATGCTCGTCGACTTCTCGGGCAGCACCGCGCGTGCGACGCGCGCGGCGTGGAGGAAGTTCTTCGCCGCGAGCGCCTTCGCGATCTCCTGCTCCGCATCGATGCTCGCGCCCTTCGCGATCGCGAGGAGCACAGACGCCTCCGCATCGACGAGCTTGCTCAGCGGCTCGATCGCCAGCTCGCGAAGCCCCGCATCGATGTACGCGCGACCTGCCGCCGCGTGGTCCTTGTTCGCGAGCGACAGCTCCGCGACGGTGACGCGCCCGCGCAGGCTCGTCGCGATCGCGATCGCACGCTCGCGCGCCTCCGGATGACCCGCGCGCGATGCATCGATCATCACCGCGAGAGCGCGGCTGCGATCGGGGACGCAGTGCTCGAACGCGCAGCCGAGCTCCCACAGCGCGCGCGCATCGGGCGTGCTCGCCGTCGCCTCGGACCACATCACCTGTAGCTCGGCGGGCCAATCGTTGACACGCCACAGCCGAGCCCTGACCCATGGAGCGAGCTGCACACCACGACGATACGCGCCTCCGTTCCCGACGGGATGATCGGTGGGGCCGCTGCGGGGTAGCGCCTAGGAGCCTGTAGTACGTAGCCCGCGCGGGACGCCCGAAAGCGAGGCGCCCAC
>CAZUAR010000048.1:0-53613 GCA_964617845.1 uncultured Kofleriaceae bacterium
TTCCACGGGGGTCGTACGGAAACTCATAACGAGGGAAAGTAGATCTACCAATGCCAAGAAGGTCGCGTACACCTGTCGCTTCGTCGAGATGAAGGATCCGTCCCCGGCGATGAACGCTGCGGCGACCTTCTCCATGCCGTCGCGGGAACCCGCTTTTCTCTTTTCTGCCAGCGACGTCAGGAAGTCGCTGCGAGTTGTGGCCAGCACCACAACGTTCTTCGCGCCTGTAGCGGGAGCCGCCTGAGGCGGCCTGATGGTCATGAAGCGAAAGACTTCGGCGGGCACCACCGAAGCTATCCGAGGAACCGACGTTTCGTTTCGCGACCGATCCGCAAACACCAGGTCGCGGATCGCAACGGTGGGAGCCTTGGGCGGCACTCCGCGTCCGTGATCAGCGACGGCGCCAGATCTCGATCTTCAAGTAGTCCGCCTGCGGGAACGCGACCGGATGATCGAGCTCGGGCGGCACGTCGAGCACGTGCTCGAAGCCGGGACCGAGCGTGCTCGCGACGGTGGCGTGGAACTCGCGCCGTTCGACGCGGCTCGTACAGCACGCGGCGACGAGGAAAGCACCGGGCTTCACGTGCGTCATCGCGGCGCGATAGAGCTTCTTGTAGCCGGCGAGGACCGCGGGGACCTGCTGCTTGTTGCTCGTCATCGACGGCGGATCGACGATCACGAGGTCGAACATCTCGTCGGCGGGCAGCGAGGGGAGCCAGTGGAAGATGTCCGCGGTGACGTAGGTGTGCTTGCTCGCGTCCTTGGCGTGATGTTCGCGGGCGAACGCGAGCGCGGAGTCGGACGCGTCGACGTGCGTGATCGAGGCGGCCCCGGCGTGCTCGACGGCGCGGCCGAGCATGCCGGAGTAGGCGAACAGGTTGAGCACGCGCGCGCCCTCGAACGATGCGTCGATCGCGGGTCGCGCGCTCGAGGGCGCGGCGGACGGGGTTCGCGTCGAGCCGACGGACGCCGAGGGTGGCGTCGCCTTCGCCGCGCGCTTGGACTGCTTCTCGGCGACCGCGGCGATGCTCGGCGCCGAAGGATCGGGTGCCGGCGTGGCGGTCGCGAGGTGGCTCGCGAGCGCGCGGCGCAGACCGCGCAGATCGAGGTACGTGCCGGACTTCTGTCCGCCCGCGAGATCGACGGCGTACTCGATGCCGTCCTCGGTGAAGCGCGCGACGTCGGGCGGCGCTCCGCGCAGCACGCGCTGCGGGGAGTCCTCGCCCTTGCGGCGATGGGCGGGGCGCAGGAGCACGTTCGGGATGCGCAGCTCGTTGGCGATCGCGAGCGCGGCGAAGCGCGCCATCGCGTCCGCGCCGCGCGCGTAGCTCTGTACGACGAGCGTGTCGCCGAAGCGATCGACGACGACCGCGGGGATGCCATCGCTCTCGCCTTGCACGAGGCGCAGGCCGTTCGTTCGCTTCGCGAGGGGCTCGCGCCGGGCGAGCGCGGCGGCGAGGGCGCCGCGCAGCCAGGCCGCGTCGGGCTTGGTGTCGCCGCGGCGCAGGATGCGGATCGCGATCGCGCCTTCGGCGTCGTAGATGCCGTAGCCGATGACCTTGTTCGCGCCGTCGACGAGCCGCAGCCGGTCGCCGTCGTGGAACACCTTGGCAGCGGAGCTGAGGTGGTCGCGGAAGATCCACGGTTGATCGCGGTAGACGATCGCGACGGCTTCTTTGGTGAGTTGATATCGACGGAACCGCATGACTAGCTCGCCGACCGCGTCGCGCTCGGCATCTTGGTGGCGACGACGAGGTCCGCGCGCCCTGCCGCGATCGCGGCATCGAGATCTGCCAGCGTAGCATCGTCCGCGTCGACGCACGTCGGCAGGTGCAGCTCGTTGCGCAGGCGATCGGCGATCGGGGCGGCGGGGAGGCGCGCGCTGCCATCGCCGGGCGAGTCGATCCACAGGAGGTTGGCGCCGGCGCGGCGGAGCTGGGCGGCGTGGCCGACGACGGCGTTGCGCGTGCGCGGGATGTCGTGCACCACGGCCGCGAGCCACCTGCCGGCGGGCCACACGGCGCGCACGGTCTCGACGACGAACGGCAACAGCTCGATCGCGAGGTTGTCGCGCCCCGGATCGAGGACGAGCAGGTCGGCACCGAGCGCGGCCGCGCGCTTCGCGGCGTCGAGGAGCGAGCCATCGGTGGCGCGCTCGGTCGCGTTCGACGCGGGGATCGTCGAAGCAGCGCTGGTCGATGCAGCGCTGGTCGAAGCAGCGCTGGTCGATGCAGCGCTGGTCGAGAGGGTCATCGCGAGCTTCGCGCCGGCGGCGTGCACGCCCTCGGCGATCGGCGCCCACGTGGGCGCATCGATGTCCTCGGGCGCGAGCGCTCGCGTGACGACCAGCGCCGCGTCGCGTGCCACGCGCACGAGGTCGTCATCGGAGGCCGACAGGGCGATGCGCGAGCGCAGCCGGACGTCGCCGAGCGAGTAGGGCAACGATGTCGGCGCGACGATGTCGGCGATGCCGGCGCGCGATGCGAGCAGCTCTTCCATGCCGCGCGCGAGGTGCGGGTCGCGCTTGTGCATCGAGCGATGCGACACGCGCAACGAGCGCGTCATCAGCGAGTACGTCAGCTCGAGCGGCGTCATCTGCATGTAGCGCTCGGTGCCCTCGAACCACTCGAGCGATGCCTGCGCGGCGGCTTGCAGCGCGTCGACCTCGGGGCGGCGGCGCGCCTCGTAGGCGGCGAGGGCGGCGGACGCGTCGCGCGAGGACAACAGCTCGTCGCGGAGCGCGATCGAGTCCTCCATCGCGAGCTTGGTGCCCGAGCCGATCGAGAAGTGCGCGGTGTGCGCGGCGTCGCCGAGCAACACGACGTGCGAGTCGGCCGTGGGTGTGTGCGTGCGCGTCGACCACCGCGCGCAGCGGACGGTCGGGAAGTTGCGCCAGATCGAGCGGTTCTTGATCAGTCGATGGCCCGCGAGCTCGTCGGCGAACACGCCCTCGAGGTACGCGAGGGTGCCGTCCTCGTCGGCGGTCGCGAGGCCGGCGGCGCGCCAGGTGTCC
Source organism: uncultured Kofleriaceae bacterium (assembly GCA_964617845.1). GTDB lineage: Bacteria > Myxococcota_A > Polyangia > Haliangiales > Haliangiaceae > JABFXX01. Next base: position 3,014 of record CAZUAR010000048.1, read on the forward strand.
TCGCGGCACTCGACGATGAACGTCGAGAGCTCGGCGGTGAACGGATACGCGTGCACGCGGAACAGGCCGTGCGGGGTCTGCTTGAAGATGAACGTGAACGCTCGGTAGGGGACCGTGCAGCCGAGCCAGACGAACTTGTTCGGGCGCACGTCGACGTGGGGGCCGAGGTCGGCGGCGAGTGAGTCGCGGACCCACGAGCCGACGCCATCGCAGCCGACGATGATCTCGGGCGTGCCACCGAGCGCGGCAGCGGCGCGGGTCCGAGCCTCGTCGAGCGAACGGACATCGCACTCGAAGTCGACCCGCACGCCGAGCTCGCGAGCGCGACTCTGGAGGATGCCGAGCAGCGCCTTGCGCTCGAGCCCGCAGAAGCCATGGCCGGTGGACGTCAGCACCTCGCCGCCGACGTGCACCTCGATGTCGTCCCAGCGCGCGAACTTCGCGGTGATCTGCGCGTGCGTGTCGGGGTCCGCCTCGGCGAGGTTGCCGAGCGTCGCGTCCGAGAACACGACGCCGAAGCCGAACGTGTCCGCGGGGCGATTGCGCTCGAAGACCACGACCTCGTGCTCGGGGGCGGCGCGCTTCACGAGGATGCCGAGATAGAGCCCGGCGGGCCCTCCGCCGATGCAGGCGATCTTCACGGCGCGAACGTAGCAGATTGCCCGACGGCAAATCGCCCGCGGGCGGTCGCGCACGCTGGTCGCGTCACGCGCGAGGGGTAGCCTCGATCATGCAGACTCGAATTGACTATTCGACCCACAATCCGCGGCCTCTCCCGGTCAGCTCGCCCGCGTTCGGCGCGAACGGCATCATTCCGATCCAGTTCACCGCCGACGGCGACAACGTTCCTCCGTCGATCGCGTGGGGCCCGGTGCCGGAGGGCACGCGCAGCATCGCGGTCCTCGTCGAGGACCCGGATGCGCCGGAGCGCATCTTCGTGCACTACGTCGTCGTCGGCATCCCTCCGACCGCGCGCGGGCTCGAGCGCGATCTTCCCCACGGCGCGGTCGTCGGCACGAACAGCTACGGACGCCAGCAGTGGGACGGCCCGAACCCACCGAACGGGCGCCACCGCTACGTCTTCCGCGTGTTCGCGCTCGACAACATTCCCGACAAACCCGGCATGACGAAGGAAGACCTGATGTCCGCGGTCAAGGGACACACGCTCGCGCAGGGCGAGCTGATCGGCACGTACGACAAGTCCGACGAACGTCGGACGCGTAGCAAGAGCTAGCCTGCCTTGGCGAGGGCGCCCTGCGACGCGCGGCCGTCGAGCGGGAGCGCGATCGTGAACGTCGTGCCCACGCCGAGCTGCGACTCGAAGCCAATCTGGCCACCGTGGTGATCGACGATCATCGAGTGGACGAGCGAGAGGCCCTGGCCAGTGCCCGTGCCGACCGGCTTGGTCGTGAAGAAGGGCTCGAAGATCCGGTGCCGGATCGCCTCGGGGATGCCGGCGCCGTCGTCGGAGATGGAGAGCTTCACCATGCGTCCCTCGACGCGCGTCGCGATGCGGATCGTTCCGCGCGTCCCTGTCGGTCGATGATGATCGGCGATCGCGTGCGCGGCGTTGACGATCAGGTTGATCAGCACCTGCTGGATCTCGCCGACGTGGCAGACCAAGCGAACGTCGGGCGCGAGATCGAGCTCGACGTCGGCGACGAACTTGATCTCGCTGGCCGCGACGACGAGCGTGTTGTGGATCGCCTCGTCGAGCAGCGCGACCTGCTGCTCGACCTGGTCGGGGTGCGCGAGCGTCTTGAGGGCGCGCACGATCGTCGCGACGCGCCCGGTGCCGTTGCGACACCGCGCGAGCGCGGCGGGAATCTCCTCGCGCAGGTACGCGATGTCGCTCGTCGCGAACCGCTCGCGCGCTCCCTCGAGCTTCTCGACGGAGCCGAGCAGCGACTCGATCTCGCGAAACGCGTCGTCGAGGAAGCTCAGGCTGTCGCCGACGAACTGGACCGGCGTGTTGATCTCGTGCGCGACGCCGGCGGCGAGCTGGCCGACCGCGCGCAGCTTCTCCGCGTGGCGAAGCTCGAGCTCGAGTCGCTTGCGGTCGTCGAGCTCGCGCTCGAGCCGGCGGTTCTGCACGTACAGCTCGTCGGACGCGAGCGTGAGCGTGTGCTCGAGCATCGCGCGATCGGCGTCCGCCGCCGTGTAGGCCTCGTCGACAAGCGCGAGGAGCTTCTCGAGCTCGGCGCTGCGCGGGGCGTCGCCGAACGCCTTGCGCACCTGTCGGCGAAGCAGCGCGTGCATCAGTGCTCCGCGAGCACCGTGATCGTCATGGTCTGGTTGTGCAGCTCGCACTGCGCGGACGCACCGAACGGCGCGATCTCGCCGTACGAGTAGAACCCGGTCATCACGGGCGTCCCTCCGAGGACCTCCTCGACGGCCTCGATCTCCTCCTCGGTGCGCTGCTTCAAGATCGTGCGGCGTCCGACGCAGCTGATCAACACGGCGAGCTGTGTGCGGCCCTTGCCGATCGCCTCGACGGAGGTCGCCGCCGCGGCGGACGCGCCGTCGACGAGGCCGGTGAAGTTCGTGCGCATCAGGCGCGCGCGGAACCCCGCCGGGACGTCACCGACGAACGTGAGCGACTTCGCCTGCTCGTCGACGGCCACGATCGTGCGAACGATCGGCGCGTCGTCACCATCGCCCGCGCGGATCGCGAGGGGGAACAGCAGCGCGCTGCCCGGCAGCTCCGCAGCGTGCGGGCCGAGGTAGCGCTTGTAGAGATCGAGCGCGGGCTCGCCGTCGAGCTCGTAGAGGACGTTGCCTTCCGAGCGCGTGACCTTGCGCTCGGGACCGAACGGGTCCCATCCGCCGAGCGAACCGTACCCGACCTCGAGGCGCGCGCCGTAGAAGCCGATCGCGACGACCTGCTCCGACGGCGTCGGCCCATCGACGCACACTGCGGTCTGCTGGAAGCGGCCACCGTCGCCCGAGAGGCCACCGGTCACCGCGACGTGCGCGGGGAGGTTCGCGGTCAAGCCCTTCACCAGGGCGGTGCCGTTCACCCGCATGCCTTCGGACAGCACCATGACGTGCACGAGTCCGTCGCTGCGCAGCTTGGATGCGAGCGTTGCGCCGATCGCGTGGCTGTCGGGGGCCTCGCTCACCGTCGCCGTCGTGACCTCGATGTGCCCCTCGTCGAGCGCGATCGCCGTCGCGGCGATCGTGTCGTCGTTCACGTGCACCCCGGCGATCACGCCGGCGGTCGAGCACCCGACGATGCGCCCGTGCGGATACATGCGCGCGAGCTCCGCCCACGTCGTCGGATCTCGCATCGCCTGTGTCGATGCGAACACCAGCGTCAGCTGCGGCTCGCGCGCGAGCGATCCCGACCGTACGCTCCACTCTCCGTCGACCTTGATCCTCTGTTCGATCTGCATGGACCTCCGTTCAACGAGGAGTCGACCGTTGGTCGAGGACATCGAGGTGGGATGGGGTAGGGATGAGGCAGGCGCCGCATTTTGCGGCGTTCGGGTCTGCACCCGGCGAGGCCCGTCGTGGTCCATTCGAGGAAGGTGTCGATGTGGGCGACACCGGAGGGCCGATGTCGCGTCAATGGTTTGGATCCTGGGGGGCGGAGCTGTCCGAGACCGACTTCGCCTGCGCGCTCGCGGGCGGGGTGTCCCTCTATTCGGGCGGCGAGGACCGGATCCGCTGGACGGGCGAGCTCCTGCAGTACGCCGAGGACGCGCGGAGCCACTTCGCCCCCGATGCTCGCGAGATGGTCGAACGGTGGCGCCGGAGCTTCCCACCGGCGGCGTCCGTCGCGATGGAGATCTCGACGCTCCGCGCGGGAGCCGATCCAGCGTGGCTGGTCTCCACGCTGAAGCGCGCCGACGGCGTCGCGTCGGTGGCGTTCCTCGACGAGCGCGGTCGCGCGGTGGCTCGCCGCTGGGACTGGCCGATCGACATCGGTTACCTCGGCGATGCTCCGAGCACCCAGCTACGTGACCGGCTGAGCCAGGACCCGCACCAAGGGCTCGTGCGCCACGTCGAGGTCGCGACCGCGCGCGAGCAGATCGACCTCCTGCTCTTCCCCGGGACTCTCGCCGAGGCGCTCGCGGCATTCGTGCTCTCGCCGAGCCTTCCGGACGTTCACACCGTACTCGCGCTCGGCGGCATCGGGACGTCGCGCGACGTCCTCGCGGCGCTCGGCGCCATGCGCTCGGAGGCGTCCGCGGCGGTGGTGGGGGTGCTCGACGTCCCCGTCGAGAAGCAGGCCGCGTGGTTCGGCGCGCTGGTCCGCGCGCTCGCCCGCGATCGCACGCTCGATCGCGCGCTGTTCGCGGCCGGGTTCGTGCCGCTGTTGCTCGCGCAGCCCGGTGTCCTCGCGGCGAGCCACGCGTCGAAGGTGGCGGGAGACCTGCTCGAGGCGCTGCGGCCAAAGAGCGGCTCGGGGCTCGAGAGCTTCGGGCCGCGGTTGCCCGCACCCATCCCGGGCTTCAACGACTTCGCCTCGCACTACAGCGAGGGGAAGCTCGACTGGGAGAAGCCCGATCCGGCGCTGACGCTCAAGGATCTGAAGAAGCACGCGAAGCCGCCCGAGAAGGTGGTCGGTCGCTACGTGCAGGGCCAGCTCCTTCGCGACGGCACGCGCACCGACGACGCGCTCGAGCCCGGTCGCGTGTACGCGCTGGCGATCCGGATCGGCGCGCCCGCACAGGGCTGGGCATCGCCCTCGACGCCGTTTCCGGACCACGAGCTACCGCCGGATCCGAAGGGACACCGGCTCACCGTCGTCGTCGTCTCGCCGGCGCTGTTCGCGCAGCCGCAGACAGCGCCGCTGTGGCTGCCCGCCGCCGGGGACAGCAAGCCATGCGTGTTTCACTTCACGCCGCCGGCAGGTGTTCGTGACGTGCGCGCGCGCGTGGTCGTGCTCCACGAGAATCGCATCCTGCAGACGCTGACCATGACCGCGGCCGTCGCGGACAGCGCGGTAACGCCGGCGCTGAGCATCGAGGTGGAGAGCGTCTTTCGCTGCAACCTCGACGACCTCGGCGGTCGGCCCGGCTTCGACGCGGCGTTCTTGCTCAACGACAACGACGGCGAGCGCGGCATGACCGCGTTCGGGCCGAACACGGCGTACGTCTCGCTCGGCCCCACGGACGCGCTGATCAAGAAGCTGCGCGGCACGCTCGAGCAGATCACGAAGGAGCCCGACGACTACGCGACGCTCGCGTCCGACGCGTCCAAGCAGCTCCTCGTGACGCTCGCGCGCCTCGGCCGGCAGTTCGGAAGCGCGCTGCGCGAGCTACCGGGGATGAGCCCGGTGTTCTCGGCGCTCGCCGCCGCGCCCGGGCGCGTCCAGATCTCGACGCTGCATCCCGACGAGCTCGTGCCGCTCGAGTACATCTACGACCGGGTATTTCCCAAGCCGGCCGCGGCGCTGTGCGCGGCCGTCCTCGCGGGGACGCCATGCGTCGACTGTCCCGACAACGACATGACGGTGTGCCCGCAGGGATTCTGGGGCATGCGTCACGTGATCGAGCGCCGGATGTTCGACGAGCAGGCGAGCACGCAGCTGCGCGCGCAGGGCGCCGACGTCGGGATCGCGCCCGAGGCGAGCCAGCGAAGTGCGCCGGTCGAACGCGTGACGTCGGTGCTACTCGGCGCGGCGACCAAGGCGGCGAAGTTCGACAAGCCCGCGTTCGACGCGGCGATCCACGAGGTCGGCACGCTCCTCGTCGAGGGCAAGGCGAAGCTGTGTCCATCGTCCTCGTGGTCGCAGTGGAAGGAGCAGATCGCGAGCGAGAAGCCGCAGGTGCTGCTGCTGGTGACGCACACCGAGGAGGAGATGGGCGCGTCGGTGCTCGAGATCGGCGACACGGATCACCTCGCGGCCGAGGAGATCGACGCCGCGTACGTCCACGAGCCGCCGGCGGCGCACCCGGTACCGGGACCGATCGTCCTCTTGTTCGGGTGCCGCACCGCGCTCGACGAAGTTCCGTTCTCGAGCTTCATCGCCGCGTTTCGTCGCGCTCGCGCATCGGTGGTCGTCGCGACGATCGGTACGGTCCGCGGCCGTCACATGGGCCCGCTCGCCCGCGAGGCGATGCGCGTCCTGCTCGCATGTCAGAAGCGCGCCTCGTGTACCGTCGGCGAGTTCGTTCGCGAGCTGCGCGTCCAGGCACTACTCTGCAACCTGCCCGTCGGACTCGCGCTGGTCGCGTACGGTGAGGCCGACTGGCAACTGGGAGGTTCGACGTGATTCGCATCGAGATGCTGCCGGCGTCGTTCGGCGATTGCCTGCTGATCGAGTACGGGACGGACGCGAAGCGACATCGCATCCTGATCGACGCGGGCCTCAAGAAGACCTATCGCGAGACGCTGGCGCCGCGCCTCGCAGCGCTCGACGGAGGCGCGCCGGTCGAGCTGGAGCTGCTCGTCGTCACCCACATCGATCGCGATCACATCTGCGGGATCCTGCCGCTGTTGAAAGCGACCCCGCCGGTGATCGCGCCGAAGCAGGTCTGGTTCAACGCGCGCGTCCACCTCGATCCGGCCGACGACACGCAGGGCGTCGCGGAGGGTGAGGAGCTCGGCAAGCTCCTCGCGAAGAAGAAGATCCCGTGGAACACGAGCTTCGGGACGTCGGGCGAGAAGGCGGTGCGCGTCCCCGACGAGGGTCCGCTGCCGGTCGTCCCGCTCGACGGCGGTGCGGTGCTCACGCTGCTCTCGCCGTATCAGAAGCAGCTGACGAAGCTCGCGGGTGCGTGGGACGACGAGCTCGGCGCGTGGGACGTGGACCCCGACGGCGACGAGGACGCGCCCGAGGACGACGACCTGCTCGGGGCCAAGGCCGAGCCGCTCGACGGCCTCGATGCGGACATCATGAACGAGCTCCTCGAGACAACGCTGACCGAGGACAAGACGGCTCCCAACGGCAGCTCGATCGCGTTCCTGTTCGAGTACGACGGCAAGCGCATCCTGTTGGGCGCGGATGCGTATCCGTCGGTGATGCTCGCGTCGCTGGAGCGACTGTCCGGCGATCGGGTTCGCCTCGACGCGTTCAAGCTGTCGCATCACGGCAGCAAGAACAACATCTCGGCCGCGCTCCTCGAGAAGATCGAGTGCCCGCGCTTCCTCGTGTCGAGCGACGGCAGCGCGTACGGTCACCCGAACCCCGAGACGCTCGCGCTGATCGTCTCGTCGACGAACAAGCCGAAGCACCTCTGCTTCAACTACCGCAGCGGCTACACCGAGGTGTGGGACGACGAGGCGATGACGAAGGCGCATCGATACACGTGCGTGTATCCGGCGGTGGCGAAGGACGGCTTCGTCCTGGAGATGTGAGCTAGGCCGCGTTCAGCTTGCCGTGCGCGGTGCATGTCTGCGCGAGGCCCTCGACGAGGAAGTCGCGCACGAGCATCACGCGGCGGGGCAGGTGGCGGCTGCCGTGCGTGAGCACGTGGAGCGCTGTCTGCGACGAGAACCGTGGGAGCACTGCCGCGAGCGAACCGTCGCGGACGCCGGCTTCGCCGTACCACGAGTGCAGCATCGCGATGCCCAGGCCGGCGCGGGCCGCGTCGGCGATGAACGCCGCGGCGTCGCCGACGATGCGCGCGCGCACGTCGACGTGCTCGGCGCCGCGCGGGCCGACGAGCTCCCACCGCGCCTCGCCACCCGCCGCGCGGTCGGCGATCGCGTCGTGCTTCGCGAGATCGGCGACGGTGCGCGGCGTGCCGCGCCGCTCGAGGTACGCGGGAGATGCGTAGAGCTTGTGCGTCGCGTTGCCCACGCGCCGCGTGACGAGCGAGCTGTCCGGCAGGCGACCGATCGCGACCGCGATGTCGACGAGGTCGCCGACGAGCTCCGCGCCGCGGTTGGTGAACGTGAGCTCCATGCGGATCCGCGGGTGCTGCTCGAGGAACATCGCGAAGAAGCCGCCGATGGTCGCGTTCATCTCGACGGGAACCGCGACGCGCACCACGCCGTGCGCTTCCTTGGCCGCGTCGAGCGCGAGGCTGTTCGCCTCCTCGAGCCCGGCGAGCGCTTCGCGTGCTCGCTCGAAGAAGGCGCGGCCCGCTTCGGTCAGCGCGACCCGGCGGGTCGTGCGCTCGAGCAGCGTGATGCCGAGGTCGTCCTCGAGCTTGGCGACGCTGCGGCTGATCGACGACGTCGGCAGGTTCAGCGCCTCGGCCGCGCGCGTGAAGTTGCCGGCCTCGACGACGCGAATGAACGTGGCTGCGCGGTTCAGATCCATAGTTGCTACAGGGACAATAGCGCCTTGTCGATGTCCCATCTAGTGCGTTTCGAGCAACATGGTCAAAACAGGCGCATGAGGCATCTCGCTCCCATCTCGCGTGTCCTGCTCGGTCTCGTCTTCCTCGCCTTCGGGATCAACTACTTCGTCCCGTACCTGCCGCCCCAGCCGCCACCACCGCCCGAGGCGATGGGATTCATTGTTGCGCTGGTGGGCTCGAAGCTCCTGACGCTCGTCAAGCTGGTCGAGATCGCCGCGGCGCTCGCGCTGCTGTCCAATCGGTTCGTCCCGCTCGCGCTCGCGCTGCTCGCGCCGATCATCGTCGGCATCGTGTTCTTCCACGTGATGCTCGTGCCTGCCGGTCTGCCGATCGCGATCGGGCTCGTCGTCCTCGAGCTCCTGCTCGCGTGGAGCTATCGCAGCGCGTTCGCGCCGATGCTGCGCGCGAAGGTCGCGCCGGATCCGGTCGCGCATCGCGTGCGCGTGCCGGCGCTCGCGGTCCCGTAGCCTGACATCAGTCCGTCGCGAGCTCGCCGAGCTTGTCGAGCACGCCGCGCAGGTCCGGACGCTCGTCGAGGATCTTGATGCACGGATCCTCGGGCCACGCGCACACGCGATCCATCGCGGTGCGGATGTTGAACTGCTTGGGGTCGAGACCCGGCACGACCTCGCTCCACACGAGCGGCATCGACACCGGCGCGCCCGCGACGGGACGCACGCTGTACGGCGCGACCAGCAGCTGGCCGTGCGCGTTCTGCCCCCAGTCGAGGTAGACGCGGCCGCCGCGCTGACTCGGCGAACGGTTCGTCGTGGCCATGTCCGGGTGCTTTCGCTCGACGAGCAGGCCGATCAGGTACGCGAGCGTGCGCGCTTGCTCGAACGTCAGCTGGCCACCGAGTGGAATCAGCACGTGCAACCCCGACTGTCCCGAGGTCTTCACGTAGTTCGGCAGGCCGACCGCATCGCACAGCTCGTGGATCGCGAGCGCGAGCGGCACGACATGCTCGCGCGGTGCGTTCTTCGGATCGAGGTCGACGATCGTCCAGTCGGGATGCTCGAGGTGACCGATGCGCGATGCCCAGCAGTGGATCGGAATCGACGCGAGGTTGGCGACGAACGCGAGCCCGTCGGCATCGTCGAGCATCACGTAATGGACCTCGCGCTGGCTGTGCTCGGACCACAGCGTCTGCGTGCGCAGCCACGGTGGGATCCAGTCCGGCATGTCCTTCTGATAGAAGCGGTCACCGTCGATGCCGTCGGGATAGCGATCGAGGACCGTCGGCCGGTCCTTCAGGTACGGCAGCATCCACGGCGAGATCGACCGGTAGTACTCGATCAGGTCGCCCTTCGTGATCTGGTCGTCCTTCCACAGCAGCTTGTCGAGGCGCGTCAGTCGCAGCTCGCGCACCTGCGAGTCGACGACGAGCTCGAGCGAGTCGCCGGGGCCGGGCTCCTTCGTGGTCGCGCCCGCCTTGTGCGGTGCGGCCTCGCCGGTGCGCCGTTTCGGCATCGGGCAGTCCTTCGGGTGCTTGTCGCGGCGCAGTCGCTCGAACACCGGGAAGCGCAGCGATGAATCCTCGGGCCACTCGCGATAGCGCACCTGCACGACGAGCTCGGGCTCGATCCAGATCGCATCGCTCGACGCCTCGGGGCGCGGGAACGGCAGCTTCCACTTCGGCTTCTTCGACAGCTCGGCGGTGAGCGACGCGAGCAGCTTGTCGTCGAGGCCGGAGCCGACCTTGCCGGCCCACACCCAGCGGTCGTCGGTCCACACGCAGAGGTGCAGCGAGCCGAGCCCGGTGCGCGTGCCCTTGGGCGCCGTGAAGCCGCACACCGCGAAGTCGGCCTCGAGGTCCGACTTCATCTTCAGCCAGTCGGGGCTGCGCTTGCTCTTGTAGAGCGACGACGCCTTCTTCGCGACGACGCCTTCGAGCCCGCGCGAGACCACTTGCGCGAGCAGCGCTTCACCCATCGTCGGGATGTGCTCGGCGTAGCGCAGCGGTCCGATCGTCGGCAGGATGCGCTGGAGCAGCGACTTGCGGACGAGCAGCGGCAAGCCGCGCAGGTCGTAGCCCGCGGCGCCGAGCAGATCGAACACGACGTACGTCACCGGGGCCGACATCGCCGCGCGCGCGATCTCGCTCGTGCGATGCATCTGGCCGCGGAACGACAGCTTGTGAAAGTCCGGCTTGCCCTCGGCGTCGAGCGCGACGATCTCGCCGTCGAGGACGAGCCCCGGAATCGGCAGCGCCTTGATCGCGCTCGTCAGCTCGGGATAGCGATCTGTCGCGTCCTGGCTCGAGCGGTACTTCAGCATCGCCTGGCCCGCGCCGCCGTAGCTCGTCATGCGAAAGCCGTCGTACTTGAGCTCGAACACCCAGTCCGACGACGAGAACGGCGCGTCGGCGGTCTGGCACAGCATCGGCTCCACCGATCCGGGAACGATCGCTCGCTTCGGCGCGCCGAGCGTCCCGATCTCCGCGACGATCGCTTGGTGCCGCGGGCTCTTTGCGAATAGCTCGTCGATCGTCAGCCCGGATAGCACGCTCGCCTCGGACAGGGGTGTGCCCGATGCGAGGAACTGCTCGGCGGGCGCGTCGCGCTTCTTGATCAGCAGCCAGTCGTTGGAGCCGCGTCCCGAGTTACGCCCGCGCGTTCCCTTGCCGGTGTGCACCAGCGTGAACGCGCCCTGCAGCTTGTAGCCGTACAGCTCGAACTTGATCTCGCCGTCCAGCATCCCCTGCGCGGCATCGATCAGCGGGCGGAACATGCCGCGGTCCCACGCGATCATCGGCCCCGCGCCGTAGTTGCCCTCGGGGATGACCGCCTCGAAGTGGACGTACTCGAGCGGGTGGTTCTCGACCTTCACCGCGAGCCGCTTGTCGTCGGGATCCATGGACGGAGGCTTGGGCACCGCCCAGCTGCACAACACGCCGTCGATCTCGAGCCGCAGGTCGTAGTGCATGCGGGTCGCGTCGTGCTGGTGGACCACGAACATCTTCGGCCCACCACGCGCCGGCGAACCCGCAGGCTCCACCGTGCTGGCCATCGGTTCAGGTGTGGAACCGCCGGTCCGCTTCGCGCGGTAGGCATCGAGGCTCTCGCCGCCCTCGATGCCGGAAGGTCCGGGATTCTTCGGATCGGACATTACTGCTCTACAATTGTCGCATGCCAGCTCGTTCGATCGGCACTGCCACGATTTCGTTCGGCCTCGTCTCCATCCCGACGAAGCTCTACACGACGAACGAATCGTCGGGGGACATCAGCTTCAACCTGCTGCACGAAGCGGATGGGGCCCGCCTCAAGCAGCAGTACATCTGCACGAAGTGCAACGAGGTCGTCGACCGCGAGCACACCGTCAAGGGCTACGAACACGCGAAGGGACAATACGTGGTGTTTACCGCCGAAGAGCTCAAGGCGCTCGACGCGGTCGCGACCCAGACCATCGCCCTCGAGGAGTTCGTCCCGGCCGCGTCGGTGGATCCGCTCTACGTCGAGAAGAGCTACTACCTCGGCCCGGACAAGGGTGGCGAGCGCGCGTACAAGCTGATCCGCGACGCGATGATCGAGACCGGCCTCGTCGGTGTCGCGTCGTACTCGGCGCGCGGCAAGCAGTACATCGTCGAGCTACGCCCGTTCCACGAGGGATTGATCATGCACCAGCTGCGCTACGCGGCCGAGGTGAAGCCGTGGACCGAAGTGCCGCTGCCCGCGCTCCCCGAGCTCAAGCCCGCCGAGATCGGGCTCGCGAAGCAGATCATCCAGCAGATCGCGCACGAGACCTGGTCGCCCGAGAAGTACAAGGACGAGGTGCAGGAGCGCATGGCCGAGCTGATCCAGAAGAAGATCGAAGGCCAGGAGATCACGATCGCGCCCGAAGCGCCGGTCGGCAAGGTCATCGACCTCATGGAGGCGCTGAAGGCGAGCCTCGGCATGGCCAAGGACGACGGGCGCAAGCCCGCGGCCGCCGCGGTCGAGAAGGAAGAGGAAGCGCCGAAGAAGAAGGCGAAGAAGAAGTAGCGATCAGAGCGCGAGGACGGTGACGTTCGTCAGCGTGCCCGCGACGAGCGGAATGTTCCCCGCGCCGACGGCGCTGCCGGTAACCGTCAGCATCGTCTGGCCGCTCCCCACGTCGACGTTCGGGAAGAACACGTCGACGCCCGTCGAGCCGGCGCTCCACGTCGCGCCGCCCATCGCGATCGCCTGCGCGGTCCCGTGCGCCGCGGCGATCGAGACCGCGCGCGGGTTGCCGTCGACGTGGACGTGGACCTGCGCCTTCGTTCCGTCGAACGTCGTGCCGCTCGCCGTGAAGATCTCCGCCTGCTTCGCGGTGGTCCACGAACGCACGCTGTAGAACGCGCCGGCTTGGATGACGTCCTTGCGCGCGAACAGGATCGTCGGGATCGTGTAGTCCGACGGCGGCACCGTGCACTGCGAGTTGCCCGCCGGTTGCGTGATGTTCAAGCGCGTGCCGGGCTGGTCCGGCGTGCACAGATCGAAGCGGCCGTTCGGCGCGGTCGAGTCCATCGGCCCGTCGCCCTCGACCTCGAACACCGCCTCGTTGATGCCGCAGAAGCTCACCTCGGTGAACCAGTCGACGTACTCGCCGGTCAGGCGCACCGTGTCGCCGCACGAGCCATTGTCGATATCGATGACGATCGACATGTCGTTCGGACCGCCGTCACCCGGCGACGAGCCGTCATCCCCACATGCCGCGACTGTGACGAGGAGCACGAGCAAGCTACGGCGTATCTGCATGGGCAGACGCTAGCAGCTTCGCGTCTCACACGTCACTTACGTGCAGCGACAGCATCTGGCAGCGACAGCTCGGCGAGCGCGTCCTGGAACGACACGCGCGCGAGCATGATCTTCTCCTCCTGATTCACGAGCGCGATCGTCGTCTTCTGCACGCGGTCGGAGATGTCGCGCATCTTCGCCTTGAGGTGTGCCATCAGGTCGTTGCCGGTCTTCACGGCCTGCAGCGTCACGATCTGGCCGTGGAGCTCGTCCATGCGCTCCTTGTAGTCGGCGAGGCGGCGGCGCAGCGAGGCCGACTCCTCGGTGAGATCGACGAGCTTCGTGTGGATCGCGAGCATCTTCTTCAGTTGCTCCTTGAGCGCCGGCGGACCGTCGGGCGCGTCGGCATAGACGCGCATCATGTCGAGGGTGACGTCGGCGTTCAGATCGAGCGTGCGCTCCATCGGCGTTGCTTCCGCGATCTCGACGGTGCGAACCTCGTTGGGCCGCAGCTCGATCTCGAACAGGTGCGCGTCGCCGATCCGCTCGAACGCCTTCGGCGCCTGGAGCACGACCCAGCCCTTGTTCACCGTGTGACGGATGAACACCTTGGCCGGCTCGCGCAGGCGGTTCGTGATCGTCATCTTGCGGCGGCGAATGTGCTGGACCTCGGCGGTCACGATCCCGCGCTGGAGCGTCACGAGACGCGAGAGCCGGTTCTCCTCGCCATCGTTACGCTCGACGACGATCTGCCGATCGAGCGCGTACGGCACGACGGCGGTGGCGCGCGGCGGAATCGGCTCGGTCAAGCCTTCGCCGATGAACTTCTCGTTGCCGTACACGGTGACCGGACCCGTCTCGAGCGTGGAGTCCGTCGGGTTCACGAACCGCACCGCGCGGAACGCGAAGCTCGCGTTGCCGCGATCGCTCTCGGCGTCGTAGAGGTAGACGACCTCGCCGGCGGTCTCGCTGCGCATCATCGACACCATCGCGCTCGCGCCGCGCTCGACGGTCATCGGGGTCGGGCTGGTGAAGTGGCTCTCGCCGACCGGCTGCGCGGACAGGTCGTTCACCGCCTTGCCTCCGTGCGTCTGCTGCTTCTGCTCGGTCTGCGTCGGCGCCTGCGCGACGAGGCGCACGCGCTCGCGTTGATCGGGCTCGAGCCTGGTGACGACCTTGATCCGCGCGGGCGGCACGCCTTGGTCGATCAGCCGGTTGCGCACGATGTTCGCGCGGTCGTTGGCGCGCCGCTCCGCATCGGGGACGTTGCTGTTGCCGTATCCCTCGACGACGATCGTCTGGTTGCCCTTCAGCAGCTGCTGCGTGACCGTGCGCATCTTGCGGTCGCCGTCGTCGATGCGCCCGTCGCCGGGCTTCTCCGGACCCTTCGCGACATCCTTCTTCTTCGGCCGCGACCTGCTCACGCGGCGGAGCATTCGCTTGTCCCTCGACGTCTCGCTCAGCGTACCGTCGAAGCTCCCGCCTCCATCGTCGCCGGTGTCCGCGGACGGCTCCTCGTCCTCGTCCTCCCCGCCGCGATTGGTCTTGCGGGCGGTGCTGTAGCGCTCGTTCTTGTTCGCGATACGCGCCGCGGTGGCGTCCTCGGGATGTCCCTGCGGACGGCGGATCTCCTGGTCGTCGAGCTCGGCGAGCGCGATCTCGCCGTTCGCGTTGCCGTCGACGACCGCGCCGCCGTACGGCGAGACGCCGGTCGGTGGAGCGATCGCGAACTTCTCCTCGGACGCGAGGGTCTCGCGATGCACCTGGCGGACGCTCCACAGGTCGTACTTGAAGGACAGCGCGGAGCTCGAGCCGACGCCGACCTTCACGCCCTTCCAGTCCTCTCCGCTCGTGTTGTCGACGATCGCCCAACCCTCGACCATCACCTTGCCCTTGTCACCGACGACGACGCGATAGCTCGGCTTCCACGCCGGCGACTCGGTCACGTACGTCAGCACGACATCGGCGGCGTTCTTCGTCGGGAGCTGCAGCTTCATCACGAGGTGGTCGCCGTCCTCGGACTGCTCGCGCGGGATCGAGACGGGCAGCGGCTGCTTCGAGATCGCGTCGACGACGGTGAGCGACTTCAGGAAGTCATCGACGCGATCGCGCGGAACGCTGACGGTGAGCACGCCGCCGGATACCGTCGCGCGGCGCTCGTAGTAGGCGACGCCGTTGCGGTAGATGACGACGCGGCCCAGGGCGACATCACTCGAGTGCATGCAGCCCGCGCTCGCGCACAGAGCCGAGGACAAGAGAATCCCAGCGATCAGCTTCCTCATGCTCGACCTCGAACGCTTGGACACCGATCGCGATCTATTCTTTGCCGGATTTTTCTCGGAGGGCGCTTCGCGTAGCATCGCCGCGGTGAGCATCGCGAAATCGAGGGGTGAGATTGTCGACGAAAACTTCCAGGCGGCGGTCGGTGCGCTGTCTCGGCCTGGTTCGCTGTCCGTGCTCGGGCTCGATCGCGAGTCGGCGCTCGGCCTCGCGCGCTCGCAGTTCCTGAGCCGCCACCTCGACCTTGTCGCGCGTGACATGCGCCGCGACAACCAGGGCTACTACACGATCGGCTCGTCCGGTCACGAGGGCAACGCCGCGATCGCGCACGCCGCACGCAACACCGATCCGGCGTTCCTTCACTACCGCTCGGGTGCATTCTTCCTCGAGCGCGCGCGTCGCGCCGGCTACACGCACGCCGTGCGCGACGTGCTGCTCGGGATGTGCGCGGCGCGCACCGAGCCGATCGCCGGCGGCCGGCACAAGGTGTGGGGCAGCGTCGAGCTCGCGATTCCTCCGCAGACCTCGACGATCGCGTCGCACCTGCCGAAGGCGCTCGGGATGGCGATCGCGATCGAGAAGCGTCGCGCCCTCCACCTCGCGATTGGCCCCGCGGTCCCCGACGACGCCGTCGTGCTGTGCAGCTTCGGCGACGCATCGCTGCACCACTCGACCGCGCAAGGGTCGATCAACTCCGCCGCCTACCTCGCGTTCCAGGGCAAGCCGGCGCCGATCGTGTTCGTGTGCGAGGACAACGGCATCGGGATCAGCGTGCCGACCGCGCCGGGCTGGGTCGCCGCGAGCATGAAGCCGCGCACGGACATCGCGTACTTCGTCGCCGACGCTCGCGACATGGATCGCACGGTGGCCGTCGCGCGCGAGGCGATCGAGCACGCGCGCTCGACGCGGCGTCCGGTGTTCCTCCACGTCGAGACGGTGCGCTTGCTCGGTCACGCGGGAGCCGACGTCGAGCTCTCGTACCACAGCGAGGCGAAGATCCGCGCCGATGAAGCGCGTGACCCGCTGCTCGTGACCGCGCGCCTGCTCGTTCACGCCGGGTACGCGACGCCGGCAGAGGTGCGCGACCTCTACGAGTCCGCGCGCGCCGAGGTCGTCGCGCGAAAGGCCGACGCGCTCGCCGCCGAACCGCTGCGCGACGCGGACGACGTGATGGCGCCGCTGCGCTATCCGACGAGCGTTGGGGCGGCGAGCCAACCCGCCGCGCCGATCGAGGTGCCCGCGGAGCCGATCACGCTCGCGCAGCAGCTCAACCACGCGCTCGTCGAGCTGTGCACCGACGTGCCCGAGGTGATCCTGTTCGGCGAGGATCTCGCTCGCAAGGGCGGCGTGTATGGAGTGACGCGCCGGCTGCGCGGCCAGTTCGGCGACGAGCGCATCTTCGACACGCATCTCGACGAGACGTACATCCTCGGTCTCGCGCAGGGCGCCGGACACCTCGGCTTCGTCGCGATCCCGGAGATCGAGTACCTCGCGTTCCTCCACAACGCGGCCGACCAGATTCGCGGCGAGGCGGCGACCCTGCCGTTCTTCTCGCAGCGACAGTTCGCGAGCGCGTTCGTGTTGCGCCTGCCGTCGTTCGGCTACCAGAAGGGCTTCGGCGGGCACTTCCACAACGACAACTCCGTCGCGGCGCTGCTCGACATCCCGGGGCTCGTCGTCGCCGCACCGAGCCGCGGTGACGACGCCGCCGCGATGCTGCGAACGTGCGCAGATCACACGCGCGTCCACCAGCGCACGTGCATCTTCCTCGAGCCGATCGCGCTCTATCACACGAAGGATCTGCACCCCGGCGATGGTGCGTGGGCGACCCGCCTCGCACCGCGCGAGCGCGTGGAGCTCGGAAGAGCGCGCCTGTGCAGCGACGCCGGCGCCGGCAACCTGTTGCTCGTGTCGTTCGCGAACGGAGTCCCGATGTCACTTCGCGTCGCCGCGCGGCTTGCGGAGCGTGGGATCGCGGCGAGCGTCCTCGATCTGCGCTGGCTCGCACCGCTGCCGATCGCGGACCTCGTCAACGCGAGCGAGCGGCACACCGCCGTCCTCGTCGTCGACGAGACGCGCGAGACCGGTGGCGTCGGCGAGCACGTCCTCGCGCGGCTCCTCGCCGCCGGCTATCGCGGACGCCTCGCGCGTGTCGCGGGCAAGGACTCGTTCATCCCGCTCGGGCCCGCCGCCAACCACGTGCTCTTGTCCGAGGACGACATCGAGCGCGCGGCCGTCGCGCTCACTTCTTCGTAGCGACGCCGCGCTTCCGGTCCTCGAGCTCCTCGAGGGTCCTGGGCCAGTCTTCCTTGAGGAGGCGCGACAGCGATCGATCCGCGAGCAAGCGCCCCTCCGTCTGGCAGGTCGGGCAGTAGTTCGCCTCGTTGTCCGCGTACACGATGCGCTGCACCTTGGTGCCGCACACCGGACACGGCTGGCCGTACTTGCCGTGCACCGCCATCTCGGGCCGGAACGCGGTCACCTTGTCGGGGAAGCCATCGCCGACCTCCGCGCGCGTGCGCTCGGTCCACACCGTCAGCACGTCGATGCACGCGCGGTGCAGCGTCGCGATCTCCTCGTCGGTGATCGACGACGTCATGCGGAAGGGCGAGAGCTTCGCCGCGTGCAGGATCTCGTCGGAGTACGCGTTGCCGATGCCGTCGAACAGCGTCGGATCGGTGAGCGATCGCTTGATCGTGTGCCGCTCGCTGCGCAACCGCTCGCCGAACTCCGCCGCGGTCGCCCGGAACACGTCGAGCCCGCCGCGATCGAACTCGGCGAGCCCCGCGCGATCCGGCACGAGGTGCAGCGACGCGCGTTTCTTTGGCGACGCCTCGGTGAAGATCAGCGTGCCGTTCGGGAAGTCGAACGCGGCGAGGCCGACCTTGTTCGGCACCTTCTCGCCCTTCTTCTTCCAGCGCAGGCGCCCCGCGATCATCAGGTGGATGACGATGTAGCGACCGCCGCTGACGCCGATCACGATGCGCTTGCCGAGGCGCTCCACGCTCTCGACGGTCGCGCCGGCGAGCTCCTTGGGCGACGGAGACACCGTGCGCAACACGAACGGGCTCGCGATCCGCATCCCCTCGAGCGGCTTGCCGACCGTCAGCGCGGCGAGGCGCTCGACGTAGATCGCGACGTCGGGCAGCTCAGGCACGGGCCATTCGCTCGAACTCGTGCGGATCGTGCGCGCAGAACAGGTCGACGTCGTCGTACGTCTGTCGCAGCTGCCGCAGCGCCGCGGCCGAGGCCTGCCGCGCCGACGGGATGATCTGCGTGATGCGCTCGAACGCGCGGAACCCGACGGGCACCTTGCCGCCCTCGACGGTGTTGTGATGGAAGTAGGCGTCGCCCGCGTGCACGAGCCAGCGGTCTTCTCCGTTCTTGGGCGACTTCACGATCACCGCCGAGTGACCGCGCGTGTGGCCGTGCATCGGCAACAGCGCGATGTCCGCGTCGACGCCGCGCAGCTTCGTGATCGCGGGCAAGCCGCGCCACGTGTCGCCGTCCTCCGCGTAGACCTCCCACTTCGGCCCGTGGGCCCACTGGCCCTTCACGTAGCGATTGCGCTCGAGCAACGTGGCGCGGGCCATCGCGGCGGCGTGCTCCTTCGCGTGCAGGTGGACCTTCGCGTCGGGGAAGTCGGGCAGGCCGCCCGCGTGATCGAGGTCGAGGTGCGTGACGACGATGTGCTTCACGTCGCTCGCCGCGAAGCCGAGCGCTTCGACCTGCGCGATCGCGGTCTCGGCGTGATCGAACTTCGCGCCGAGCATGAGCTTGGTCCCGCGCGAGAGCCGCGTGCGTCCGTCGATGTCCGCCGTGCCGAAGCCGGTGTCGATCAGCACGAGGCCGTCGCGATCCGTCTCGACAAGGAGACAGTGCGCGACCATGTGACCGCGCCACGACTTCTGGCCGAGCAGCTGTCCGGCGAACGGACACATCGTGGCGCAATTGAGGTGATGAACCGCCCGGATCCCCATGCGCGGGACGTTAGCGCAGTTACTGCTGGAGCACGATGCGGATGCGACCCGGCTGGTACGTGGAATACGACGACGCGCTCACCGACGACTCGACCTGCGCGGGCGGGCGCGAGAGCTGGTTCACCGCCTCGACCGTGACACCGAGGCCGATCGCGGCGACGACGAGCGGGATCAGGCGAGGCCGCATCCAGCGCAGGCGATCGCGAACCCACTGCGCGATTCCCGAGATGACGAGCTCGAAGAGAGACGATCGCTCGCGCACGACCGTCGCTCGTGGCAGCTCGCTCGACGCATCGAACAACATGAGACCAGTATCCACCGGCCGAGGCTCGCGCGCCGCTTTGACGAGGCGCTTGCGTGATGAACGCGGCAACGTGTAGGGCAGGGTGCGTCGCTTGCGCGAGAGCGGCCGCCACCTCGGCATCTGACCGATCATGCGGGTCCTCCTAGATCTGGCGCGGCCTGACCGCGGTGCTGGAACGTGCCGTTCTGCTGGTAGCGCTTGCGCTGGAGCTTGTTCAGCGTGACGCGCGCCTTCCAGCCGAGGTACGCGCGCGTGAACGTCAGCATGTTCGAGGGATCGAGGTACGGGTTCTTGAGCTTGGGCGCCGCGGCGATCAGCGCGAGGACCTGCTCCGCGACCGAGACGGGACAGCCCTCGAGCCGCACCACGTCGCCCGCGAGCTTGGCCTTCGCGCTCGCGAGCTTGACGAACACGTCGTCACCCTTCGCCGTGTGCGGATCCATCGTCGAGCGTTCCTTGTAGACGTTCTTGATCTCGACGAGCTTTCCGTTCAGCTCGCCCTTCCACGCGGTGCAGTCGCCGATGAAGATCACCTTCTCGCCGGGGCGCGCGGGAATCGCGCCGGCGTAGTTGCCGAACACGACGTGCATGCGCGGGATCTTCTGATCGGTCTCCTTGTCGAACACGCGGAGGATCTCGATCGCTTCTTCGATCGCGCCGGGACAACCGCCCCAGCAGTAGTCGGAGTGCTCCACCTCCGGCGGCGGGCCCGCGTACGCGGAGATGTTCGTGCCCTCGAAGTACTTCTCGACGCGGATCAGGCCGACCTTGAAGCCCTTCGCGCGCTGCTTCGCCTCGTCGAGCGAGACGTCGCCCGTGATCGCGATCTTGCCGAGGTCGGTCGTGCCGAAGCCGTGCTCCTCGGCGAACCGGATGTGATCGACGGTTCGCGGATCGACGCCGATGATGTTGCAGCACACCGCATCGAACGCGACCTGGCTGTTGCCCATGATGATGAGCCCGAGCGGGAACGGGGTCGGCGTCAGCATGCGGCCTTCGCCCGCGGTGATCGCGTCGATCGCGATGAACGACGGCTGGATGATGTGCTGGAGGTCGGCGATCTTCTCGTTGAGCTTGTGGTCGTGATCGATCAGGCGATGGCGATCGTCCTGGATGCCGATGTACGCCTTGAGCGAGAACGTGACCGTCGTCCACGGGTGCGCCTTGAACTTGGGCGTGTTGACGAAGAAGTCGGCGCGCGCGACCGGCTCGGGCGTGAACAGGTAGTCGCGCAGGCGCTGCGGATGCGAGAGCGGGATCTCGACCTGCTGCTCCTCCTCGAAGCAGTAGCGCTTGACGTCGATCTTCTTCAGCATCGCGTCCCAGCCCGACTCGCGCATCGCGACGCGCGTCGGCACCGTGATGCCGCAGCGCTCGCCGGCCGCGAGCTCGGTCATCGAGTCCTTGCCGACGTCGCGCAGCGCGCGCAGCACGCCCTCGCCGAACTCGGGGCGCGTGTACGCGTGCGGGAACATCGGGCCGGCGGCGACGAGGTTGGGCTTCACGAGCGTCCGGCCGAACGGCCGCAGACCGAGCTCCTCGAGCCCTTCGCGGATGATCGTCCGGATCCGCTCGGCGTCGTAGTCGCGACAGGAACGGATGATGACCTTCGGCGACCCCGGAATTCGCATGCGACGATGATAGCGCCTCTCGCCGGACCGTCACCGACGAACAGACGTCACTTGCGACCCGTGCGCTACTTCGCGACGCAGGCGTGCGTGGCCGTCGCCGGTGTCTTCATGCAGCCGTCGATCTGACCCTCGGGGCACTGGAGCGCGATCTCGGCGCTGCACGGAATGTCCGTCGTGTGACCCGCGGGCGCCGTGCCGGCCGGCATCTTCGCGGCCGCATCACCGTCGTTCGCGACGGGGGTGTCCGGCGTCGGGGCCGGCGTCGGAATCGGCGCCGGTGCTGCGGTCTTCGCGGTCGCGAACGTCGTGGCGTTCTCGTACGCGACCAGGTGGTCCTTCGCGATCGCGATGTCCTCCTGCAGCTGATGGAGGATGTCGAAGTGCGCCTGCGTCAGGGCCTCGGGGTTGCCCGACTTCGCCGCGGTCGCGACCTGCGTCGGCGCCGACGCGGCGAGCGTGCGGCCCTCGTTGATCGCCTTGCTCGCCCCGGCGAGGTGCTCGTTCGCCGCGGGCATGTCGCTCTTGCGCCGGGCGAGGTCGTCGTACCGGCGCTGGAGGATATCGAGCTCTGCGAGCTGGACCTTCACGGAGGCGATCGTCTCCTCCTGCATCTTGCCGAGGTCGGTCGACTTCGCGCAGCCAGCGGCGGAGGACAACAGAGCGAGACCCAGGACAGCGGAAACGATCGTCGAGTTCTTCACGGCACCGGGGGTTGTCCCACTACTCGGTGCGCGACTCAAGTCATGCACCGCTCAGCAGTGACGCATCGTCGCTCCAGGCGCTCCCATGTGCGTCGATCTCGTCCAGGTAGCGCAGCAGCTCCGCATAGTAGGGATGCTCCCCGAGCGTGGCGGAGTCGGCGACGACGAGGAGGAAGCGCTTCGCCCGGGTCAGCGCGACGTTCATGCGCCGCGTGTTCGCGAGGAAGCCGATCTCGCCGCGCTCGTTCGAGCGAACGAGGTCGACGATCACGGCTTCCTTCTCGCGTCCCTGAAACCCGTCGACGGTGCCGATCTCGAGGCCCGCCGCCCGCTCCGCCTTGAGCAGCTCGCGGAGCCGGCGCGCTTGCGCGGAGTACGCGGCGATGATCGCGATGTCCGATGGTGGCAAGCCGCGCGACAGCAGCCGCCGTGCCTCCGCCGCGACCCGCTCCGCGTTGCCCGTGTTGAACGTGCTCGGGTCGAACTGGAACGCCGGCATGTTGTTGAGCGACCCGCCGGGATCGAAGTCGGTGCGCTGCTCGATCCAGTCCTTGCCCGCGGTGTCGACGAGCCACAGCGACCGGGTGCGCGCGGGATCCGCCGCGACCCCGATCTCGGCGAGCGTGCGCGACGCGACCGACGGCGAGGCGCGCAGCTTGCCGCCGTACATCGAGCGCGACGGGAACGTCATGATCTGCTCGTGCATGCGGTGCTGCTGCTCGAGCATCACCGTCTCGCCGCCGACGAGGCGCTCGAACACCGTCGACCCGAGCTGCGCCTCGACGTGCGGGCCGCCGACCACGACGGGGCCGAGCTGGTTCGGATCGCCGGCGAGCACGGCGACCTTCGCGCGCCCGAGCGCGATCAGGAGCAGCGGATCCGCGGCTTGCGTCGCCTCGTCGACGATCACGCAGTCGAACAGCGGTTGATCTTCGCGAGCCGATGCCTCGAGGAGCGGATGATCGCAGCCGACGCAGGTCGCGAGGATCACCTCGGCGCGATCGACGATGCGGCGCTCCGCGTTCGCGATCTCCTGGTGCGCGTCGCGGTCGAGCTCGCGCGCCTCTTGCCACAGCGCCTTCGCCTCGGGGCCGCGCCGGCCGGCGGCGGTCTTGCGGAGCTGCCGCGCGCGATCGTTCCATTCGCGAGCGAGCTTCATCGCGCCGTCGGCGGCGACCTGTGCGTCGAGCGTCAGCGTCGCGAGGGCAGGGTGCACGCGCGCGGGGTGGCCGAGGCGCACCGCGCGGAGCGGCGCTTGACCGACGGCGGGCGCGATCTGCGCGAGCCGGATGCCGAGGTTGTCGACGGCGGTGTTCGACGGCGCGGCGCACAGCACGCGCTCGCCACGCGCGACGCGCTGTCGCACGACCTCGACGAGCGTGCGCGTCTTGCCCGTGCCCGGCGGCCCGTGGATCAACGCGATGTCACCGGAGCGAAGCGCGGCGTCGACGGCGGCGCGCTGCTTCTCGTCGAGCGCCTCGTCGAAGGGCGTCCACGTCGTCGGTGCGAGCGGGCGCGGGGACTTCACGCCGGCGGCCACGTCGCGCAGGCGTGCGAGGTCGCTCGTCGCCAGCGCGACCTTCGCGCGCTGGATCGCATGGTCACCGCGGTCGAACGTCACCTCGGGCGCTTCGGGGTCGAGCGCGTACTCGCGATCGATCGCGTCGACAGGGCGGTCGAGTACGAGCCACAGGCTCTGCTCTTCGCGCCGCTCGAGGACGCCGCGCACGACGCCGGGCTCGTCGGGGTGCTCGCCCCACAGCCGCACGGGGTCGCCGGGAGCGAGGCGAAGGTTGTCGAGGTCGACGCTATCGGGGACCGCGACGCGGACGCGTACGCGCTCGCCGAACGCGGACCGCTCGTCGACGATCCGCAGGCTCGCGAGCGCGATGCCGAGCGCGACGCGCTCCGACAGCACGCGACCGCTGCGCTCGAGAGCGATCTTGGCGCGGGCGGCTTGCCGCTCGGCGCGCCAGGCCACGCCGAGAAGATCCAGCCAATCACGCGCGTCGACGACCACGCCGCGACGTTACCGCGCCGCGACCGAATTTAGAACGCGCCACATATCGGCCGTAGCGGGGCCTAGAACCGCTCTCGCTCGTTGCAGGCGGCCGGATCATTTCGGATAGTCCCGCGATGCCGGAATCGACTGCCCCCGAGCGCCTGACCCGCACAACGACGTCGATCGCACAGCTGCTGGCCAAACGCGTCGCCGATACACCGGATCGCGAGGCCTATCGCTATCCGGTCGGCGAGGAGTGGCGCTCGATGACCTGGAAGCAGTCCTACGAGCGCGTCAAGGCGATCGCCGCGGGCCTGCTCTCGCTCGGGCTGCATCGCGAGGAGCGCGTCGGCATCCTCTCGAACACGCGCGTCGAGTGGCTGCTGTGCGACCTCGGCATCCTGTCCGCGGGCGGCGCGACGACGACCGTGTATCCGTCGAGCACCGCCGAGGACTGCGAGTACATCCTCGCCGACAGCGACACTCGCTACTGCTTCATCGAGGACGCGAGCCAGTACAAGAAGCTCGCCGAGAAGCGCGCGGGGATGCCCAAGCTCCAGAAGCTGATCCTCCTCGACGGCTCGCCCGAGGCGAGCGCCAAGGACTGGGTGATGACGCTCGCGGATCTCGAGGCCGCGGGTGCCGCCCACCTCGCGAAGGATCCGAAGGCCGTCGACGAGGCGGTGAAGGGCGTCGAGGGCAAGCACCTCGCGACGCTGATCTACACGTCGGGCACGACGGGCAAGCCGAAGGGCGTGCGCCTGCTCCACGAGTGCTGGGCGTACTGCGCCGACGCGATCGACGCGGTGAAGCTGTGGAACGCCGACGACGTGCAGTTCCTCTGGCTGCCGATGTCCCACTCGTTCGGCAAGGTGCTCATGTCCGGCCACATCGCGTCGGGCTCGGTCACCGCCATCGACGGGCGCATCCCGAAGATCGTCGAGAACTGCGGCGTCGTGAAGCCGACGATCATGGCCGGCGTGCCGCGCATCTACGAGAAGGCCTACAACAAGATCCTCGAGGGCGCGAAGAAGGGCGGCCTCAAGCAGAAGATCTTCGAGTGGGGCCTGGGCGTCGGCAAGGCCGTGTCCAAGGTGCGGCAGGAGGGCAGGGAGCCCGGCGGCTTCCTCGCGATGAAGTACAAGCTCGCCGACAGGCTCGTCTACTCGAAGGTGAAGGCGCGCTTCGGTGGCCGCGTGAAGTTCTTCATCTCCGGATCGGCGCCGCTCGCGCGCGAGATCGCGGAGTTCTTCCACGCGTGCGACATCCTGATCCTCGAGGGCTACGGCCTCACCGAGTCGAGCGCGGCGTCGTTCGTCAATCGCCCGACGAAGTACGCGTTCGGCACCGTCGGTCTGCCGATGCCGGGCACCGAGCTAAGGCTCGCGAAGGAGGACAGCGAGATCCTCATGAAGTCCCCCGGCATCATGCAGGGCTATCACAACAACGACGAAGCCACGAGGGAGGCGCTCACCGACGACGGCTGGCTGCGCACCGGCGACATCGGTGAGGTCGACGAGAACGGCTTCTTGCGGATCACCGATCGCAAGAAGGACCTGATCAAGACGTCGGGCGGCAAGTACATCGCGCCGCAGCACATCGAGGGCAAGCTCAAGACGGCGTGCCCGTACATCTCGCAGGTCATCGTGCACGGCGACAAGCGCAACTTCGTCACCGCGCTGATCACCGTCGACGCCGAGGCGATCATGAAGTGGGCGAAGGAGAACGGGCACTCCGGCGAGTACAAGGACGTCGTGAAGCTCCCGGCCGTGAAGGAGATGCTCACGCCGTACTTCGACGAGGTGAACAAGACCCTCGCCAAGTACGAGACGATCAAGAACTTCCAGATCCTCCCCGAGGATCTCTCGATCGAGAGCGGCGAGCTGACGCCGTCGCTCAAGGTCAAGCGCAAGGTCGTCGAGAAGAAGTACTCGCAGATGCTCGACAAGATGTACGAGGGTGCGGTCGCCGCTGAATGATCGGGCCGGCTCGTACGTATCTATCGAACATGCGTCTTGTCCTCGTTGCCGCGGTCCTCGCCGCGTCGTCGCCCGCGTTCGCGGGTGAGGCGGTCGACTTCATCGGGGACGCGAAGCTCCTCTACCGCGTGGCCGCGTGCGCGGACGCCGACCAGCCGCTCCCGGCCGAGCTGACCAAGGGCGACGCGAAGCGCGAGGCGCAGCTCGGCAAGATCGTCCAGCGTCACTGCAAGTACATCACCGCGCAGCTCGCGAAGTTCCAGGCGCAGTACTTCCAGAAGGGCCGCACGTGGTTCGACGCGGTCGTCCCGAAGGACGCGCCGACCACCGTCGTCTATCCGTTCGGCGGCGGAGACTTGATCTCCGCGCTCGTCGCGTTCCCGAACGCCACGGAGATCACGACGATCTCGCTCGAGCAGTCCGGCGATCCGCGTCGCCTCCGCAGCCTGACCCCCCACCAGATCGAGAGCTCGCTCGGCGCGCTGCGCGGCGAGATCGGCGGCTTGATCAGCGTCGGCTCGAACACGAGCGAGAACCTGTCGAAGCAGCAGAAGAACGATCTGCCGGGCCAGGTGTCGTCGTTCCTCCTCGGCCTCGTCGCGGGCGGCTTCGAGCCGGTGTCGATGAAGTACTTCCGCTTCGACGAGCTCGGCAAGATCGACTACCTCGATCAGGCCGAGATCGACGTGCTGGATACCGAGAAGAAGAAGTCGCTCAAGCACGACTGGGAAGACCCGTCGTTCTCGCCCGCGTTCGCGAACGTCGAGATCACGTATCGCAAGATCGGCGACTCGACGACGCGCGTGCATCGCCACATCGGCTGGAACCTCGGCGATGACTACATGACGAAGCACCCCGAGCTGAAGCGGCACCTCGAGGCGAAGGGCAAGGTGACCGTGCTCGTCAAAGGCGCGTCGTATCTGCTGTGGCGCGGCGACTTCTCGCTGATCCGCGACTACCTCCTCGACAACCTCGCGTGGATGCTCTCGGACTCGACGGGCATCCCGCCGCGCTACGCGAAGAAGGCCGGCATGATCCAGGAGACCTACGGTCACTACGCGGGCGCCTTCCTCGAGGGCGCGCAGGACAACGCGAACGACGAGCAGATGATCGAGCTGTGGGCGAAGCAGAAGAAGCGCCGCCTGCCGTTCCGCTTCGGCTACGTCGACAAGGACAAGCAGGCGCACCTCGTGGTCACGCGCCCGAAGCCGTCCACGTAGCGCGCGAGCGCTTCGATAAGTCGCTATCGAAGCCGCCGGTAAGTTGCCGCTTTGACAGCGCGCGTGCTACCCGCTGAAGAACGCGCGCGATGTCGGACGCTGATTCCAAGCCCGAGACCGTTACCGAACCGACACCGCCGGCACCCGATGCGGCCGCACCACCGGTAGCGAGCACGGGGGCGGGCGCCGCGCGCGGCGTCCTCTACATCGCGTTCGCGAAGCTCTACTTCATGGTCGCGGGGATGGTGATCCAGTTCCGGCTGCCGCACATCCTGTCGCGCGGCGCGTGGGGCAGCTACTCGCTCGTCACGAACATCGCGTCGCTCGTCAACAACGTGCTGGTCACCGGCACGATCCAGAGCGTCAGCAAGTTCGCGGCGCAGGAGCCGGGCAAGGCGCGGCGCGTGCAGCAGGCGGGCCTGCGCATGCACGTGCGGCTCGGCCTCGTGATCGCGATCGGGTTCATCGCCGCCGCGCCGATCGTCGCGCACTTCCTCCACGACGCCGACAAGACCGCGCCGTTGATGATGGCGGGCCTGATCGTCGGCGGGTACTCGTTCTACGCGGTGTTCATCGGCACCGCGAACGGCCTGCACGAGTTCCACAAGCAAGCGGGCCTCGACATCACGTTCGCCACGCTGCGCGGCATCGGCTTGCTCGGCATGGCGATGGCCGGCATGGGCGTCGTCGGTGTGATCGGCGGATGGGTCGCCGCGGTCGGCATCATCCTGTGCGCGGCCGCGGTGTGGATCGGGTTGCCGGGGAGGATCGCGAAGGAGGATCGCCTGCCGATCATGCCGATGATCCGGTTCTTCGGCGGCGTCGCGATCTACCTGTTCCTGTTCAACGCGCTGATGTTCATCGACTCGATCCTGATCAAGCGCCTGACGACGGAGTACTTCGCGGCGCACGCGACCGAGCTTCGCGCCGCGCTCGAGCAAGCGGTGCCGTGGGGCACGAAGCTCGCGGGCTATCACTTCGATCCGAGCGACCTCGCCGACGTGCAGAACGGCTACTACGCCGCGGTCCAGAACCTCGGGCGCCTGAGCTACCAGGCGATCATCGCGGCGACGTTCGTGGTGTTCCCGCTCGTGTCTCGCTCGACGTTCACCGACGACAAGGAGACCACGCGGCGCTACGTGCAGGTCACGTCGCGCTACTCGCTGATGTTCGCGATGGCGATCGCCGTGGTGCTCGCGGCGAACCCGGAGCCGATGCTCGGCCTGATCTACCCGGCGGACATCGCCCACCTCGGCGCGCCCGCGCTGCTCTATCTCGCGTTCGGCAACGTCGCGTTCAGCGTGTTCGCGATCGCGGGCACGATCCTGAACGGCTCGGGTCACACGCGCGACGCGATCATCGCGGCCGCGGTGACGCTCGTGATCGCCACGGTCGGCAACTACATCGCGATCCCGATCGCGGCGGAGGCGGGCCGCACGCTCGAGGTCGCGGCGATGGTGACCGGCGGCGCGATGATCGTCGGCGCGGTGATCACCGGCGTGATGCTGTGGCGGCGCCTCGGCGCGTTCATCCCGGCGCTGTCGTTCGCGCGCATCGGCGTCGCGACGGCGGTGGCGTTCGCGGTCGGGCGCTTCCTGCCGCTCGCGGGCAAGCTGATGGCGCTCGTCGAGGCGGGCGTGGTCGGCGTGGTGTTCCTGGTGGTGCTGGTCGCGAGCCGCGAGCTCGGCAAGCGTGACCTCGATGCGATCAAGGCGGTGCGCCGGAAGCGCGCGGCCGGTGGAGGAGAGCCATGAAGCGACTCGTATTGGCGATGGCGATCGGCGCGAGCGCGTGCAGCGCGGCTCAGAAAGATACGGAGACCCTCTCCGAATCGATCCGGGTGTTCAACGAAGGCGTGCGCTGGCAGCGGTACTCGGTCGCCGCGACCGCGATCCCGCCGAAGGACCGCGCGAAGTTCGTAGACGAGATGGACGAGCGCGCGAACGAGCTCAAGATCACCGACTACGAGGTCGTGAAGGTCGACGGTGCCGGGTCGAAGGCGGCGAAGGTCCAGGTGAAGATCTCGTGGTACCTCGACCGCGAGGGCACGCTGCGCGAGACCCACGCCCTCCAGAGCTGGGAGCGCCACGGCAAGCAGTGGTGGATGGTCGATGCGGTGCGGGTGCGCGGCGACGAGATGCCCGGTCTGACCGACCGCGTCGAACTACCCGAAGCGACCGACGACGACGCGATGGCCGACGACAAGCCGCCGACATCGCTCTGATCCGGCGAATTCGCCGCGTGGGTGGGGGGTGGGGTAAACTCGACCGGTCACTGTGTCGGGAAGCGACTTTGTCACCCGGGGCCAGGCGCTGGTTGCGTCCGGACAGTTCCAGGAGGCCGTGAAGGTCTGCCGACTGGGTCTGCTCGGCAGGCCCACGACGGTCGAGGGACGCATCGTGCTCGGGCAAGCGCTGCTCGCGCTCAAGCGCTACGACGAGGTGCTCGCGGAGATGCGCGTCGCGCTCGACCTCGATCACAGCTCGGCGCCGGCGCAGACGCTCAAGGGCGAAGCGCTGCTGAAGAAGGGCGACGTCCAGGCGGCCATCGACCAGCTGAAGAAGGCGCAGGCGCTCGCGCCCGGCGATCCGCGCGTGAAGCAGCTGCTCGACGAAGCGTCGCGCGGTGGTGGACCGAAGATGTCGACGACGCACCCCGCGATCGGCTTCGTCGGTGCGGAGCCGAGCGATAGCCACACGAAGCACTATCCGAACCACGGCGCGGACCAGGAGCCAACGGGCGACGACGATCCGATCGCGGTGGGCTCGTACACGCGGCCGACCTCGCTGTCGGCTCCCGGGTCGAAGAAGAAGACGAGCGACGTGATGTCGCGGCAGTCGGAGCCGAAGAGCCTGAAGATCCCGTCGGAGCGCATGCTCGCGGTCGGCGACAAGTCGGGCACGATGGAGGCCGAGTTGCTCGACGACGACGATGAGGACTTCGGCGAGGTCGCGGATCCACCGAGGAGCGACGTGTTCGATCAGCTGCCCGCGGACAACGCGCGCGGCGCGGTCGTGAAGTCGGCGGCAAAGCCCGCGGCCTCCGCGTCGGCGAAGCAGCGCGCGCAGACGAAGCTGCCCGCACCGACGCCGGCCGCGCGCGAGAAGATGCGCAAGAAGGGCGTGGTGTCCTCGGTCGAGCTCGACAGCGACGACATGATCCTCGACGAGGACGACCTCGACGACGAGACGGCGGATCGGCGGAAGTTCGATCGCCGCGAGCTCGACATCGTCGACGGACCGTCGATGACCCACCGGGGCGTCGGACCCGGACCGGGCACCGCCGTACGCAATGCAGTGCAGCTGCCCTCGGGCCCGCTCGACCAGGTGCCATCGCTCGCGAGCGCCTCGCGCCGGACCGAGATCGGGCAGGCGGTTCCGCCACCGCCGCTCGTGCAGATGCTTCCGGTCCACGGCCATGCCGTGCAGATCCAGCCGCTGCCGCACCCCTCCGGGCCGATCGCAGCGGCGATGCCGACGATGGCCGCGCCGCTGCCCCAGCCACCGCAACGGCTGTCGGCGGCGCAGCAAGCGTCGGCGAACGCGGTCGACGCGCTGTTCGCGTCGGAGCCGGCCGCGCCGCCCGCCGGTGGGCAGCCGAACTGGGCGCGCGCGACGGTGGTCGCGGGGCAATCGCCGGGAGGCGCCGTGCCGCCGCCGCAGGCGGGCACACCGAACGGGCGCATCGGCGTCGACGAGCCGACGCGACGACCCGACGAGGTCGATCCGCGGATCTCCGCGCTGATGATCCAGACCCCGGGCGAGTCGTCGCAGCCCGCGGCCGTGATGTTTCCGGATCAAGGATCGAACGTCTCCAAGCCGCTCAAGACCGGCATGCGCCGGGGCCGCAGCAAGCTCGCGATCGCGCTGTGGGTGCTGATCGGCGGCGGCGTGATCGGCGGTGGCGTGTTCGCGGGTTTCCAGATCCGCGCGATGCGCCTCGAGAAGCAGATCGCGACCGCGCGCACGCAGGCCACGGACCTCGCCAAGTCGGACACGTGGAAGGGCTGGTCGGGCGCGCGCGATCGCTTGCTCGGCATCGCGCAGGCGTCGTCGACCGTCGACAACCGCGCGGCGCTCGCGCGTGCACGCGCGGTGCTCGCCTACGAGTTCGGCGATGGCATCACCGAGGCGCAGAACGCGGTCGCCAAGCTGGAGGGGAAGGGCGGCCTCGATAGCGCGATCGCGAGTGCGTACATCGCGCTCGCGGACAGCGACGCGAAGGCGGCCAAGACCGCCGCCGACAAGGCGATCGAGCTCGCCCCCGAGGATCCGACGTCGCTGTACGTGTCTGGGCAGGCTGCGCTGCTCGCGGGCGATCACAAGAAGGCGATCGCGGACCTCAAGGCGGCGCAGGAGCGCGAGCCACGTCCGCTCTACGCCGTGGCGCTCGCCCGCGCGATCGCGTCGACGAACGCGTGGAGTGATGCGCTCGGCGCCGTCGAGCGCGCACTCGGTGCGATGCCGGATCATCCGGCCGCGCTGATCGAGAAGGCGTTCCTACTCGTCCGCGGGAACATGATCGCGAAGAACAACTCGCAGACGTCGGAGATGCGGCTCGCGCTGCAGAAGCTGATCACCGAGGGCTCCATGGCGTTCACGCAGCAGACGCGTGGCGTGTCGCCGTCGCAGGTCGCACTCGCGAACCTCGCGCTCGCGCAGATCGACTTCGCGCTCGGCGATCCGCAGAACGCGTTCGCGGCGCTCAAGGCAGCAGCCGAGGTGCGCAGCGACGAGCAGCGGTTCAGCGAGGAGGCGCTCGACACGCTGTACATGTTCAACGAGCTCCAGCGCGCGAAGCCCGCGGCGGTCCGCTTGTTCGCGCAGTGGCCCGGCAGCCGCCGCGCGCGCATCACGCAGGCCCAGATCCTCCTCGGTCTCGGCGAAGCGCGCGAGGCGCTCGATGCGCTCGAGCGCAACCCCGACGCGGCGAACCTGCCGCGCGGCATGGCCGTGCGCGGATACGCGAAGCTCGCGCTCGGCGACGTGACCGGCGCGCGGGCGGACTTCGAGGGGGCGCTGAAGAAGACTCCGGGCCTCGAGCTCGCGCTCGTCGGCAAGGCGTGGATCGATCTCGCCGAGGGCGACATCGACGAGGCGAAGAAGGCGATCGTGCCGCGGTTCAAGCCCGAGACCTCGAGCGTCGCCCTCGCGACCGCGTACGCCGCGATCCAGCGCCGCTCCGAGGACGCCGCGCAGCGCGAGGCAGCGAAGGCGCTGCTCGAGAAGATCGTCGCCGGCCCGCCGTATCCCGATGTGCCGCGCGCGCAGCTCGAGCTGGGCCGGCTGTATCGCGACGCCGGCAACGGACGCGCGGCGCGCACCGCGTTCACCGAGGCGGTCAACGGCGGCATCCTCGACGCGCGGCTCGAGCTCGCGGAGAGCCAGATCGACGACCACGATCCGCAGGGCGGGCGCGAGACGCTCGACGCGATGGTCGCGCAGCTCAAGGACGCCGCGAGCCCGACGCTGCTGGTCGCCGCCGCGCGCGCGCGCATGCTCGTCGGCGATCACGGCGGCGCGATCGAGCTCCTCGACCGCGCGGAGAAGATGCCGAGCGTCGTGCGCTGGCAGAGCGATCGCGAACGCGGACGTCTCGCGCTGCGCCGCGGCGACTTGCCGACGGCAGCGCTGCATCTCGGCCGCGCGATCGAAGCCTCGGAGGTCGACGCGGAGTCGATCCTGCTCGCGGCCGATGTCGTGAGCGCGGACTACAAGGGGAACGCGCCGCTGCTCGCGAAGGTGAAGGTCGCGACGGCGAAGCGCTTGAAGGGCACGCCCGAGGAGAAGATCGTCCAGGGCAAGATCGCGATCGGCGCCGAGCAGTACAAGGAAGCGCTCGAGGCGTACACGGCGGCGAACCAGATGCTCGGCGAGAAGGCGAGCGCGCGCCGGCTCGCGCAGGCGCATTTCGGCCTCGCCGTGACCGCGTACTACATGGACAACGCCACGGAGATGCAGCGCCAGCTCGACGTCGCGATCCCCGAGGATCCGACGCTCTACGTCGCGTACCTGTTCGCCGCGCTCGCCGCGGAGCAGAACGCGTCGTCCGCGATCAAGTTCGCGGAGAAGGCCGTGCAGTACAACCCCGACTACATCGAGGGGTGGGGCCAGTACGGTGCGCTCGCGCTGCGGCTCAAGCGCAAGGCCGACGTGCAGCGCGCGATCGCGCGGCTGACGATCATCGCGCCGTCGAGCGACGCGCTCGCGCGGCTGACCGGCGTCGCGCCGCAGCGATAGAGCCGCGCTGCGACCTGCTCGGTCACCGCCTGCGCGGCCGTTAGCCCATCACGAACACGACGGCGATCGCGGCGCCGGCGGCGAGCAGCACCATCACGATGATGATGATGGCCCATGGTGGGCCGCTCGCCTTGTCGTGCACGCCGGTGCGATCGGGCTCGAGGATCGACTCGAGCGACTCGATCTCGCTGTTGCTCACGTTGTGCGGCGGTGCCGAGCCGCCCGGGCGTCCGCCCTTGTTCTGCGGCGGGCGCGTCTGCTTCTGCTTGGGCGCGCGGCCACCGGGGCCCTGCGACTGGTTCAGGTCGTTCGCCCAGTTCGACGGGTCGACGAACGAGCTCGGATCGAGCGACATCGCGCCCTGATCGCTCTGCACCTCGTGACCGCCGCTCTCGAGGAGCGAGGTCATCTTGTTCATCTCGTCGTTGATGAGCGCGTCGATCAGCGATTCCTTCGGCTCGGCCGATCGCTTGCGCATCATCTCGATCTGCGTGTCCTTGACCAGCGTCGAGATGTCGCGCGCCGTCACCTTCATGCGGCGGCTGAACAGATACTGCGCGAGCGCGTCGCCGAGGTCGGCGGCGTTCTGGTAGCGGTCGTCGGGATCGCGGGCGAGCGCCTTGCGGACGACCTGCTCGAGCTCCTGCTCGATCTCCGGGTTGTGCTGCTGCATCGACGGCACCCGGGCCTGTCGCACGAGCTCGACCGTCTGGTAGTCGCTGTCGCCGTAGAACAGGCGCTTCCCGGTGAACAGCTCCCACAGGATGATGCCGACCGCGAACACGTCCGCGCGCGCGTCGACCTCGAGCCCGCTCGCCGCCTCGGGCGAGAGGTAGCTGAACTTGCCCTTCACGACGCCCTGGTCCGTCGACTCGATCTGCGTGTTCGCCTTGGCGAGGCCGAAGTCCACGAGCTTCACCTCGCCGTTCTTCGACAGAAGGATGTTCGGCGGGGAGATATCGCGGTGCACGATGCCGAGCGGCTGGCCCGTCTCGGGGTGCTCGAGCATGTGCGCGTAGTGGAGCGCCTTGCAGCACTCGATCATCAGGTAGATCGTGTGGGCAATCTCGATGCGCTTGCCCTTCTGCTTCTGGCGCTCGATGAGTGCTTTGAGGTTGCACCCATCGACGTACTCCATGACGAGGAAGTACGCGTTGTCCGGCGTCCTCGAAATGTCGAAGACCTGGACGATGTTGGCGTGCTGGAGGTGAAGCGACAGTCGCGCTTCATCCAGGAACATCGCCACGAACTTCTGGTTCTTGGTGAGGTTCGGAAGGATGCGCTTGATCGCGACATTCTTCTTGAACCCCTCCATCGACTCCGCCACGCCCCGGAACACCTCGGCCATACCACCGTGGTCGAGTCGCTCGGTGATCTGATAGCGGTCGCGCATCCCCGACGGGCCAAATACTACCAGAGGATGCGACGAGTGACCAAACCCGCTACTCGGGACGATCTTCGGCTTCGACCTGTTCGCGTGCGGACTTGCATTCGAAGCAGAGTGTCGTGACGGGTCGGGCCAGGAGGCGCTTGTACCCGATGGGTTCCGCGCACTCCTCGCACTCGTCGAGGGTGCCCGCGTCGAGCCGCTGCATGGCCTCCCGGATCTTGGCGAGGAGGAAGGTCTCGCGGTCGTGGAGGCGGAGCTGCGTGGAGTACACCTCCTCCTCGGTCGCCTCGTCCATGGAGTCACGCCCGATGCGATCGCGGTCCCGGTCCATCGTGAACTCGATCGCCGAGTGCGCGTGATCGCCGAGTCGGGCGAGGTCCGCCTGCAAGCGGGTGCGAATCTCGTTGGTCTGCTCGGGCGTCAACATGCATCCAGTCTACGAAGGCCGATGGTGACGTCAACGGATCCGTCATCAACCCGCGCCTAGATCTTCGTCGAGCGCTGGGGAGGGCTACGGGGGAGGGATACGATCGTGCGGCGGCGCTCGCTGCGCGCTTGCGACGCGCACGCTTTGCGGCGAAGATTCGCGATCGCGGCGACACGCGATCGACGTGAGCGGTTGCGACGAGGACGCCGGATTATTCCAGGGAACCGCGAGCCGGCTTCGACGTCCAATCTCCGTTGAATTCGGGTCCTTGCCTTACACGAGCCTGACGCTCGTGCGGAATGGATCGATACCTTTTCGCGTTCGTTTGACACAGACACCCAAGACGCCGCCAGACCCGAGGGCGCGTCGCATTCGAGGAGCCGCCGTGACCACACTGACGCGTTGGAAGCTTGCTTGTGCCCTGTTCGCCGGAGTCGCGGGGGTCGCGACGGTGAAGGCACACCACGGGGCGCCCTCGAACAAGCCGGCGGCGACCGTCACGAGCGCTCGCGGCGGCTCGTTGCCGTCGCACATTCGCCGGCCGATGCGCGTGTCGCCGGAGGCTGCGGGCGTGTCGAAGGAGGAGCTCGTCGCGACCATGTTCTCGTCGCGGTCCGTGCGCGACATCCAGCAGGTCGCCGCGAAGCTCGGCGCCGTCGGCGATGACTCGGTGATCGACCAGATCGCGCCGCTGCTCTCGGACCCCCGTCGCGGTGTTCCCGAGGCGGTGCTCGGCGTGATGGGAACGATCGGCACCGAGCACGCGGTCGAGGAGCTGGTCTCGTACACCAAGGACCACCGTCCGAGCGTGCGGAACGCGGCGGTGTCCGCGCTCGGTTCGACCCAGAGCGTGAAGGCGGAGCAGCTGCTCGTCGAGCTCGCGCAGCGCGGGGGCGATCCCGTGCAGACCACGGCGATCAGCGCCCTCGGCTCGCTCGCGAGCGATCGCGCCGTGGCCGTGCTCCATCAGCTCGCGAAGGGCGCGGACTACTCGGCGGCGCAGACCGCGACCTACGCGCTCGGCGCGGTGAGCACGCCCGCGTCACGCGTGGTCCTGCGCAAGCTGATCGACGGTGACGACTCGCGGATCGCCTCGATCGCGCTGTCGATGATCGACGAGATCGATGACAGCCTGCTCGCGCGCCTCACGGAGATCGTGAAGTCGGGCGACCAACAGCTGGCCAGTGGTGCACTCGCCGCGCTCGGCAAGGCCGGCGAAGATGCCCTTCCGGTGCTGCGCGAGGCCGCGCTGCGCGGCTCGTACAACACCCGCTACCAGGCGGTCAACGCGATCGGCGAGATCGGCGGCGCCGAGGCGACGAAGCTCCTCGGCGAGATCCTCAAGACCGGCGATCGCCAGAGCGCGACCGCGGCGGCCCAGGCGCTCGCGAACAACGGCGGCCCCGAGGCGCGCGAGCTGCTGATCGAGGCCGCGATGGGCGACCGCGCGCAGATCTCGGGCGCGCTCGCGCAGCTCGCGCAGCTCGAGGGCGAGGACGTCGACCAGGCGCTGCTCGCGATCATGAAGTCCGGCTCGAACGCCGAGCGGCGCGCCGCGCTTCCGCGGCTGCTCAAGGCGGGCAACGAGGACGCGCTGAAGTTCGCGATCGACCTCGCGGGTAAGGGCTCGCGCAACGAGCGCTACGAGGCGATGCGCATGCTCGCCGACTCCGCCTCGCCCCGCGCGTTCGACGCGCTCGTCGAGATCGCCGGCAAGACGCGCGGCAACACGCGGGTCAACGCGCTCGACCTCCTCGCCAACTCGCGGCCGAGCGATCCGGCGGTGGCGCAGCTGCTCAGCGACTCGCTGTTCAGCGGCCGCCGCGACGAGCAGAACTACGCGGCGATGGTGCTCGGGCGCGTCGGCACGCAGGACGCGCGCGACGCGCTGATGGCGGCCCTCACGGGCAAGGACAAGGACCTCGCGGGCGTGGCGGCAAACGCGCTCGGCCAGATGGGCATGACCGACCAGACGAAGACCGCGCTCCTCGCCGCGGCGCGCGAAAACCCGCAGATCAAGATGCAGGTGATGCAGCAGCTCGTGCAGTCGGGCGCGCCGGAGGGCATCCGCTTCGCGCAGGAGATGCTCGACTCGAAGGAGCCGGGCGCGGCGATGTCGGCGGTCTACGCGCTGGCGGGGCAGGGCACCGAGGAGGCCCGGGCGCTCGTGCTCCGCGCGATCGAGTCGAAGGACCCGAGCGTGCGCATGGCGGCGATCTCGTCGCTGATGCAGAACCCCGACGAGCACTCGACCGACAAGCTGATCGCGCTGACCCGCGACACCGACGCGTCGGTCCGCGCGACGGCGCTCCAGACGCTCGGCCAGATCGGCAGCGAGCGCGCCCAGCAGGCGATCATCGACGCCACCCGCAGCGGCAAGCCCGAGGACCGCATCGCGGCGATCTCCGGCCTCGCGTCGATGGACGACCCGCGCGCGAGCCAGCAGCTCGCGAACCTGATGCGCGACTCGGATCCGCAGGTCGCGCAGACCGCCGTGTACTCCTCGTACAACGGTGGCCCCGAGGTGGACACCGCGCTCCAGCAGATCCTGAACGACCCGAGCTCGTCCGATCAGATGAAGATGGCCGCCGCCGGCCAGCTCCGCACGCGCGGCACCGACCTCGACGATGCGATGGAGAAGAAGGTCACCGCGCTCGTCGGCCAGTCGTACGGTGGCTACGGCTACGGTGGCTACATCCACCGCGGCGAGATCTACGACTAGGCGCGACTCATAGGTGAGATCTTAAGAGCGGTCACCGACGAGGAATCGGACGGGAGATCCCTGGGATCGACAAGCGACAACGACAGCCTCCAATCTGCGGTTACCACGCCAACAGTTCGGAGACTGCGTTGTCTACATCGCACCTTACCAGGATGCGGACCGCGCTCGCACGCGCGTTGTCCGTCGAAGACGTTAACCAACTCGGGCGCTCGACGGGTCAGAGTGAGCGACTGCGGTTGATCACGCCGCACAGGCTGTTCTTGTCGACGGTCGCGGCGCTTGCAGGTGGTCGAGTCGAGTCGCTGGCGGACTTGCAACGCGAGTTCAATCATCAGAACGACGTCACGGTCGCGTACAAGGCGTTCTACAACCGACTCGCGCGGCCCGGGTTCGCCGCATTCATGCGGCAGATGTTTGCTCGGCTCGTCGAGCAATTGTGCATCCAGACGCTCGCCCCCGACGGCCATGCCGCTGTCTCGCGCTTCAAAGATTTCGTGGTTCAAGACGGATCTTCGTTCGCGCTCAAGAAGAAGCTGCGCGACGTTTTCCCTGGCAGGTTCACGACAGCCGAGCCAGCCGCGGTCGAGGTTCATGCGACCTACAGTGGATTCGCCGACGAGGTCAGTAGGGTTGAGATCGCCCCGGACAGCGAGGCCGAGCGGCAATTCTTGCCCGAGCCATCCACGCTCAAAGATCGGCTCCTTCTTGCCGATCGTGGCTATCCCAGTACGAAGTATTTCGACGAGGTTCGACGTGCAGGTGGAAGCTTCATCGTCCGACTCAGTCGGAGCCACGATCCGCTCGTACGCGCCGCCTGGATCGACGGCAAGCGCGTGATGGTGAACAAGGGCGTGCTCTTGTCGCGCTTCATTCGGCGTAATAGCGGGCACCAAATGGACCTCGACGTCGAGTACGCGCGGAGCGAGCTGCAATTTCGCGTGATCGTCCTGCCCGGCAATGAAGCCACGATGACTCGTCTGTGCACCAACCTGCCGCGAACTCCGTTCTCCCTCGGGCTCGTTGCTCGCTTGTATCGATTTCGCTGGCAGATCGAGCTGGTGTTCAAGGAATGGAAGTCCTACGCGAACCTCCACAAGTTCGACACCGCCAACGCAAACATCGCCGCAGGTCTCATCTGGGCGAGTCTCTGCGCAGCCGTTCTCAAACGATTCTTGGCGCACGCCGCACAACTTGTTGGCGGGAAACACGTCTCGACTCGACGCGTGGCGATGTGCTCCGGCCACATCATCGACGAGCTCGTCGCAGCGCTCATCGGGTGCGTCAGCATCGCGACTGCATTTGCATCCGGGATGCGCTTCTTACTCGCCAATGCGCGCCGGTCTAATCCCGGTCGAGACAGGCGGTCTGGCCGTCTTCGGACCGGCCTCGTTGTCGTCGGGGCAGGTCCCTAAGTGATCACCTATGAGGCGCGACTAGGCGCCGGCTTCCGCGACGAGGTTCTTGATCGCGATCTTGTCGAGCCAGTCGTTGATGAAGGCCGCGTATTCCGCCGTCTCTTCCTTCGTGTCGGGCGGCGGGAACAGCGTGACCGCGAGGATCGCGTTCTTCGCCTTCACCTTCTCGTAGGTCGCCATCACCGCGGCGGCGGTCCGTGGGCCGATGAAGCCATCGACGTCGAGCTTCTTGAAGCCGACGACATCCGCGAGCGTGTTGAGCTGGCGCTGGAGCTGCTGGAACTGATCGTGGACCGGGCCCGCGCCGTACGCGATGTCGCCCTTGATGTTCCAGTCCTTGCCCTGGCCCTTCGTGTACACGCGGAACGGGTTCACCGCGAGCGTCGTGGCGGCCGTCGAGTGCAGCCAGTCACGGATGCGCGCCGCGTACTTCGCGACGTGGTCCGCGCCGTCGTAGGTGAACTCCGCCGGGACGAGGAGCGAGTTCTTCGCGAGCACCGCGGCGACCGTCTTCTTGACCGCCTCGGTGGTGCGCGGGCCGATGATGCCGTCGACGACGACGGGCTCGAAGTTGCCGGCCTGCGCGTACTGGTTGAGATCGGCCTGCAGCGAGCGGAACTGCGACCGCGTCTCGCCCTTCGCCGACACCGTGTTGCCTTGCTGGGTCCAATCCGTGAGCTCTTCCTTGATCATGCGGGCACCGTATCGGGGTTTGTCGGGAGCATGAAGTCACTCCCGCGCCCAACCGCCGAGCTATGCTGACCGGCGGTGAAGGTCGCCACTCGCATCACCGTCGCGACCGCGGTCGTCGTCGCGATCGCGTCCGCGACCTACGCGCTGTTCGATCTGCGCGCACGCGTCGCCGAGCGCACGGCCGCGGTCGAGCGCGAGGCGCGCGCGATGATCAACACGCTGCGGGTCACGCTCGAGACGGACGCCAGCGATGCGACGCGCGACATTCGCTATCGCGCCGATCAGCTGCGGCGCGAGCTCGAG
The DNA here is from genome assembly GCA_964617845.1 of uncultured Kofleriaceae bacterium. Taxonomy (GTDB): domain Bacteria; phylum Myxococcota_A; class Polyangia; order Haliangiales; family Haliangiaceae; genus JABFXX01. The sequence continues at coordinate 43,255 of CAZUAR010000048.1, forward strand.
GAGGTCGATCGCAAGCTCGCCGAGCTGGGCGAGCCCGACCCGAACGATCCGGACTCGGAGCCCGATCCGACACCGTTGCCGACCGGACCGACGACCGCACCGGCGCCCATGCCGACACCCCCGGTGGGCACCGAGTCGCCCTCGGAGAAGCGGCGGCGCGAGAAGCGCGAACGCGCGGAGCTCAAGCGCCAGCGCGCCGAGCTACAGGCGCGCTTCGCGGCGATCCGGGGCGCGGCCGGCCTCGCGCGTCCCCTCGACCTCGGCATCGCGTACAAGCCGCCGACGCCGAGCCAGCTGCGCGAGCTCGGTCGCGCGTCCGGCAACTGGCGCATCGTCGTCCTCCCGCGCAGCCGCGCGGGCGAGGTGCCCACCACCGTGCCGCCCGCCGACGACGTCTCGCCGGCGCAGCTGCGCCGCCTCACCACGCTGATCGATTCGCCTCGCTCGCTGTTCACGGACATCGAGGATGACCAGTTCTTCTACGCGGTCGCGCTACGCGCCGCCGGCGAGCGTGAAGAGGACCGCACCGTCCTCGGCATGCTCGAGATCTCGACGTCCGCCTCGGCGTTCGACGCCACGGGCGCGGACTACTCGCGCGCGCTGATCCTCGTCATCCTGATCGTCCTCGTCACCACGGTCATGGTCGGCGCGCTCGCGTCGCGCTTCGTGTCGCGCCCGATCACGAAGCTGTTGCGCGGCATCGACGACGTCGCCAAGGGCGACCTCTCGCACGTGATCCTGTCCGAGCGCGACGACGAGATCGGCGCGATCGCCACGCGCTTCAACGAGATGACCTTCTCCCTGCGCGAGTCACGCACCGAGACGCAGCGCGAGAACGAAGCGAAGCTCGCCCTCGAGCAGCGCCTCGGCCAGACCGAGAAGCTCGCGACGATCGGTCAGCTCGCGGCCGAGATCGCCCACGAGGTCGGCACGCCGCTCAACGTGATCGCCGGCCGCGCGCGCTCGATCCAGAAGAAGTCCAAGGACCCCGAGGCCGTCGAGAAGAACGCCGAGATCGTCGCGGAGCAGACGGCCCGCATCACGCGCATCATCCAGCGGCTGCTCGACTTCACGCGGCGCAAGGTCGGTGCGACGGAGCGCGGAGCGGTCAACCTGAACGAGCTCGCGTCCTCCACCGTCGAGCTCCTCGCCGGCCAGTTCTCGACGGCGAAGGTCCGCACGCGCGTCGACAAGGAAGCCGAGCTGCCCAAGATCCCGGGCGACGCCGACCGCCTGCAGCAGGTGCTCATCAACCTCCTCCTCAACGCGGTCCAGGCGATGCCCGACGGCGGCGCACTCTCGATCGAGACGCGCACCGTCAAGCGCACGCGCCCGGGCCTCGAGACCGGCGCGGACCAACGCTTCGTCCGGTGCTCGGTCGCCGACTCCGGCATCGGCATCCCCGCCGACATCAAGGACAAGATCTTCGACCCGTTCTACACGACGAAGGAAGGCTCCGGCGGCACCGGCCTCGGCCTCGCGGTGTGCTCGGGCATCGTCAAGGAGCACGACGGCTGGATCGAGGTCGAGGACAGCGCCTCCGGCGGCAGCGTGTTCCGCGTCTACTTGCCGGCCTGACGGCGTCGGCGTGTCCGCATGCCGGACGCGCGTGGCGGATCGACGAGCCATCGACCCCGAGCGTGTCCGAATGCCGGACGAATGCCGGACAACGATGGCGAGGCACCTGGCGGTCACGTCTTGTCCGAATGCCGGACAACGATGGCGAGCCACGTAGCCGTCACGTCTTGTCCGAATGCCGGACAAGCGTGGCGTATGCGCGAGCCTGGAAACGCGACCGTTCACGATCGCGCCACGCTGGCGCAGATCCTCGTCGATTTCGCGTCTTGCGCGACGGTCCGACCCTTGCTCACGCGACCGCGCATGCGAACAACACCACTTCTTTCAAGCATCGCACTTCTGTCGCTCGTGGGCTGCGCGACGATCACGGGCGAGGATGATGTCGACGGCGCTGGCGGCAAAGGCGATCAGATCGATCCGACCGACAGCGAGGATCTCGCGACGCTGATCGTTCGACTGCCCCCGAACCTCCCCGGATCTCCACCGCTCGAGCCCTTCGAGCTCCACGTCGACCATATGAAGATCGACAGCGATGTGGAGGTCCGACTCCTCGCTGGAGAGAAGCGACTCTTGCTTCGGCCGTCCACGGGCGGGTCCCTGGACACGATGGTCACGCTCGTCGCAGGGCAAACGACGACGATCGATCTCGCGGCGGCGTTCTTTCACTGGGACACGAGCCCGAGCAGTCCGTTCAACGTCACCGTTGGCTATCCACCAAGCATGGACGTGTCGTGGGACGATGACGATCGCTTTCTGCTCGTTGATCCCGTCACCACGCTTCGGGCACTGCTGCCGGGAACCTACTCGGCGAAGGGAACACATCCGGCCCTTCAACCCGTTTCGGTCACCGCGCTTCCAGGCATCGTTCACGACTTCGACCTGACACCGCCCGATACGCGAGCGTCGATCGTGGTGCACCCACCACAGCGCGCGTTCCCCCCGCCCAACGCGTATGGCTGCAGCCAGCTCAGGCTCGTCGAGACAACACACGCGCCCCACGAGCCACACGACGTCAGCGCGGACCCGCCGCCGCCGACCGACTCGGTGACGATCGTCAAGCTCCCCAAGAACGACGTCACCACCGCCAAGGTGCTTCCGTTTCCATCGACCGACGTCACGCAGCACGAGCTGGTGGTGAGCAACATCTCGACGCCGCTCGCACTCGCGCCCGGCCAGACGCTCGACTTCTACGTGAAGCGCATCGACGTCAATGACGTCCGGATCACCCGCGAGAACGGAACCACGTACCTGGTCCAAGGAACCTGGAAGGTCGAGCGCAAGGTCGGTCCCAGCCCGACGGCGTGGGAGCCCGTCAAACCCACTCCGTGCTACGGGCCCTTTCCGACCAAGTCCGGCATCGACGTGCCTCCTGGCACGTATCGCGTGACCATCTACTACGAGACCGGCGAGGGGCCGGAGCAGCAAGAACACGTCTTGACCCTGTAGCTGGTTGCCCTCTGGCCGCGACAGGTGCGGCGCCGCAGGGACGTCCGAGCAACGCGCAGCTCCTGATCGACTCTCTCTCCCATGGTCAACACCTCGCCGTCGTCGCATACATCCGCCCCGCGCCTCGAGCTGGCCGCGCCACGCCTCGAGCCCGCTGTCCCGCGCCTCGAGCCCGCCGCCCCGCGCCTCGAGCCCGCCGTTCCTTCCTCGAAGCGGTCGTTTCGCGCGAAGACCCCGTGGTTCTCGCTCGTCGGCATCGTCCTGCTCGTCCTGCTGACGCTCGGCAACGCCGCGGCGAACATGGTGCCGTTCCATGTCCCGACCGCCCACGAGCTCCAGCAGCAGGAGCAGCGCGAGATTGCCGAAGCGCACCGCGTGCGCGTCGACGCGCTGATCGCGGAGGGCGACCGGTGTCGCCCGCACATCGCGCACGAGATCGCGCGCGGCCTCGTCTACGTCGGCCGCTCCGCGCGCGCGTACGCCGCGGACTATCAGCAGCGCTGCGGCCTGGATCCCATCGTCGAGCGCTGGGGCAACGCGCCGATGCCCCGCCGCAAGACCTGATCGCCCTCCAGGTCGCGCGTCTACGACGGCAAACGCTCGGCCACCGCGATCGCTATGGCAGCGGTCGGTCGAACACGAGCATCGCCCCGCTGTCGATCGGCACGGGCGTGAAGCCGCTGCGCGCCGTCAGCTGATCGCGGTCGCTCTGTTCCACGCCCTTGCGCTCGCGAAGCGCGCGGATCGTCCCGTAGACGAGCGCGATCGCACCCACGCCACCGAGCACCGTACCGATCGTCTGGCGCCGTTGTCCCTTGTCCTCGAGCATGCTCAGCCGCTCGAAGTCGTCCGGGTTTCGTGGTTTGAGGCTGTGCACCTCGTCGGCGATCGTCGCCGACGAGTACAGAAACCCGATGCTCGCCGCGAGCAGCGCACTGCCGCCGACAAGCGTCACCATCGTAGGGCCGCTGACCTTGCCCCGCGGTGGCGTCGCTGCTCCCCGCGCCCCGCCGCTCGCCGACAAGGCTCGCTTGCGCCGCAGATCGATGCCGAGATCATCGAACCATGCCCGCGCACCTTCGACGAGGTCGTCCGTCATCTCCACGACACTTCCCTTGAGCAGGAACGACCGCCGCTGTCCGTCCTTCCCGCGCACGAAGCGCGTGAGCGTCACGTTCAAGAAGCCACCATCGATCGCATAGACGGTTCCAAACACGAGCCGCTTCGCATGATGGTTCTCGGAGATCTGGTTCAGGCAGTCGTCGCTCAGCTCTTCCATCACCGCGATGCACTGCGTGCGCGCCGCGTCCCTGATCGTGAACGCCGCCTGCACTCCGCCGAGCTCGCGCGCCATCGCGGTGGCGAACTGATCGGGCACGTAGTTCATCTCGGGCGGCAGGCCGTGCGCCTCGAGGCGAAACACCATTCTCGGTCCTGCCTCGACGGTGGACGCAGTCGCGAGGACCAGCAGCAGTGGCAGCGCGAATCGCATCGTTCTCCCTCCCACGACGCAGTCTATCCGAACTCCGACGACGAACGCGTGCTCTTCGTCGGCTGGCCGCATCTGCATCGATCGCGTGCGCAATTCGTGCAACGCCGTGGCTCGCGCCACCTCGCGTGCTGCTCGCCCACGTCGCGATTGCTCGCGGGTCGCTCGCGTCGCGACTCGGTTCGTGTCGGCTCGCTCGCGTCGGCTCGCTCGCGTTGCGGCTCGCTCGCGTTCGTCGCCGCGACGTATCCCCGGTGGCGGCACAACTCGCCGCACCTGGACGGCGGCCCTAGTTCGTCGTCAACGGCGTCGCGGTCGGCTCGCTGCCCTCGGCATCCGAGCTCGCCGCGACCGGCTCCGACTTCTCGCGCTTCACGCGAACCGGCGCGGCCTCGCGATCCCCACCATTCCCGCCGCCGTTGCGCTCTCCGCCGTTGCGCTCGCCGCCACCGTTGCGCTCGCCGCCGTTGCGCTCGCCGCCGTTGCGCTCGCCGCCACCGTTGCGCTCGCCACCGCCGTTGCGCTCGGCCTTCGTCGTCGCTTCGAGCTTTGCCATGCGCTTGCCGGCCTTCTCGGCCTTCTCTTTCTCGCGCACGTCCGCGAGGCCCTTGGCGGTGTTCGCCGCCTCGCGCTCGCGCTCCAGCTCGCGCTCCTCGCGGCGCTTGTCACGCATGCGGCGCAGGCCGCCTGTCATGATCTCGGCGATGAGCGTGTCGTACTCCATGCCCGACGCCTTCGCGATCAGGACGAGGTCCGAGTAGTCGGGCGTGAGACCGGGGAGCGGGTTGACCTCGAGGACGTAGATGCGGCCCTCGGCGTCCATGCGCATGTCCACGCGCGCGACGTCGCGGCAGTCGAGCGCCCAGAACGTGGCGCGCGCGATCTTCTCCATCGCCTTGAGCTCGGCCTCGGTGAGCTTGGCCGGGCACTCGTAGTAGACGTGCTCTTCCCACTCCTGCTTGACGCCGTAGTCGTAGACGGGGCGCGGGTTGTCCTTCTTGAACTTGATCTCCATCGGCGGCAGCACGCGCGGGCGCTTGTCGCCGAGGAGGCCGACGGTGAACTCGCGGCCGGCGATGTACTCCTCGACGAGCGCGGGCTGGCGGTACTTCTCGAGCAAGTTCTTGACGGCCGCGCGCAGCTCGTCCTCGGTGTCCACGACGTTGGTCGAGTCGATTCCCTTCGAGGAGCCCTCGGCGTTGGGCTTCACGATCATCGGGAACTTCATGTCCGGGTTCATGCGCTCGCGCGCCGACTCCCACACCTGGAACTTGGGCGTGAGGATGTCGTGCTGCATCAGCACCTTCTTGCCGAGCGCCTTGTCGAGCGCGATGGCGAGGGTCGCCGAGTCGGAGCCCGTGTACGGGATGCCGAGGAGCTCGCACAGCGCGGGCACCTGGGCCTCGCGGTTCCGGCCTTCGACACCCTCGGCGATGTTGAAGATCAGGTCGACGTCGGCTTCGGCGAGGACGCGGGGGAGGTCCGGCGTGGCTTCGAGGTGGACGACGATGTGCCCCTGGCGCGCGAGCGCGTTGGCGATCGCGATGATCGTCTCCGGCGGATCCCACTCGGCTTCGTCATCTCCATCGTGCGAGCGCTTCACGTTGTAGGTGAAGCCCACGCGGATCGGCTGCACCTTGCGGGCGCGTCGCGCGGTGACGCCGAGCTGCGAGGCGGTGGCGAGCCCCGAGCGAAGCGCGGCCGCGTTGAGGACGGCGGCGATGGTGGCGTTGTAGGTCAAGCCGACCTGCGCCGTGGCCGCGAACAGCGAGCTGTGCGACGCGAGCTGGGGCAGGGCGTTGGCCTCGAGGAGGTAGATGCGCCCTTCCTGCGTGACGCGGTAGTCGAGCCGCGCGAGGTCGCGCAGGCCGAGCGCGCGGATGACGTCCATCGAGATCGAGCGCAGGCGCGCGGCGACATCGCGCGGGATGTTCGCGGGGCAGCGGTACTGCACCTTGCCGGGCTCGACGTTCTTGAGCCGGTAGTCGTAGATGTTGAACTGCTTGTTGTCCCCGCCGACGCGCTCGCCCTTCTCGCCTCGCTCGGGCTTCTCGTTCGGGTCGAACAGCATCTCGACCGGCGTGAGGAGGCCATCGTCGTGGCCGACGCCCTCGATGAAGCCGAGCGCGATGTCGGCACCCTCGATGTACTCCTCGACGAGCACGCCGTCGGGGTACGTGCGCAGCGCGCTCTTGAGCGCGGCGGACAGGTCCTTGGGCTCGCGGATGACGGACGACCCGATCGATCCGTTGTAGATGCCTTTGGACGAGCCCTCGTGGTTCGGCTTGACGATCACCGGGAACGCGAGCCCGAGCCCACGCTCGAGGAGGTAGTCGAAGTTGCGCACCGTGACGAGCTGCGCCCGCGCGGTGTCGATGCCCGCGCGCTGGACGACGAGCTTGGTGAGCCACTTGTCGAGCGTCAGCGTGTTCGTGTAGGCGTCGGACCCCGTGTACGGGATGCCGAGCTCCTCGAACAGCGCCGGGTAGAACGCCTCGCGCATGCGGCCGGTCTGGCCCTCGGCGGTGTTGAAGATGATGTCCGGATCGATCGTCTCGAGGCGCTCGAGCAAGTTGGACGCGGGACCCGAGACCTCTACCTTCTCCACTTCGTGACCGGCCGCCTCGATGGCGGCGGCGATCGCGCTCACGGTTTCGGCAGAGTCGTACTCGGCTTCTTTTTCGGTCTCCCGGACATCGGTCAACCGAAGGTTGTGCGTGAACGCTACTTTCATGAGTTGATCAGCACATAGCAAAGCGGTGTGACATGACAACAGTCAAGGAAAACTCGCCGCTTGCTCCGCACACCGATCGCGTCGCTCGTACGTCATAACTAAGGCATGTGTCGCGCGCTCGTCATCGTCGCTCTCCTGGCCGCGTGTGGCGGTGCGGCGAAGTCACCGACGCTGCCGACGGCGCCGCCGATCGCTCCCGCCGATGATCTCGCGGTCGCGAAGTCGGGAGCGCCGAAAGCAGATCCCTCCGACTCGAGCCTGACCGCGAAAGATCCCCGCGTCGTCGACCTCGACATCATCAAGATCCGCGCGAACGGCCCGCCGGGCAGCGACACGATGACCTCGGTCGCCTCGGCGGATCTGTTCACGATGGCGAACCAGGCGGCCAAGGACGGCCGCACCGAGGCCGCGATCCAGCAATACCGCCAGCTGATCCACGAGTTCCCCGACTCGCTCTACGCGCCGATCGCGCTGTTCAACATCGCCGCCATCCATGACGGCCGCGGGGACATGGCGCAGACGATCGACACGCTGCGCGAGCTCGTGAAGACCTACCCGCAGGCCCGCGAGTCGATCGAGGGCCACCTGTTCATCGTCGCGCTGCAGGCCGACAAGAAGCAGTGGGCCGACGCGCTCGCCACCATCGACGAGGTGCTCGCGCGCGCGAACCTGACCTACGCCGATCGCATCGAGGCGTACGCGCGCAAGGGGTACATCCTGCTCGAGCAGAAGCAGTTCGACGCCGCGGACACCGCGCTCGCCGCCGCGATCGCCGAGTGGCGCAAGGCCCCGCGCATCGAGGACCCGTACTACATCGCGATGGCGCACTACTATCGCGGCGAGCTCCTGCACCAGAAGTTCCTCGATCTCCGCCTGCGCAGCGGCGACGACGAGATGGTCGCCGACCTCGAGCAGAAGCGTGTGTTCGCGGTGCAAGCCTACGATCGCTGGCGCGAGAGCCTCGCGTTCAAGCACGCGTACTGGGCGACCGCGTCCGGCTATCAGATGTCGCAGATCTTCGTCGAGCTGTGGGAGGCCCACGTGAAGGCGCCGTACCCCAAGCGCGTCGCCGTCGATGCGCGCAAGACGTACGTCACCGAGGTGCACGAGCGCGTCAAGGAGCACCTCGCGAAGGCCCTCGAGGGCCACCGCATGAACGTCGAGCTCGCGAAGGCCTACGGCATCGACACCGCGTGGAGCAAAGGGAGCGAGGTCCAGGCGGTCCGCATCATGGAGCTGATCGCCAAGGACTCCGCGGGCAACTTCACGACCCCGAACTGAGCAACGACACGCGGTCGGGGCTGCGCGACCCACGCGGCCGACGACACGCGGCCGACGACACGCGGCCTACGACGCATGCTCGACTACGCGACGCCGAGCCCGGGCCACCGCGCGGCGATCGACAGGCCATGCGCCGCCGCCGTGGCGTCGTCGGGCACGACCGGCACGGCGCCGCGGATCCGCGCCTCGAGGACGAACCGATCGAGCCGCTCGCGGCCGCGCGCGTTGGCGACGAACAGCGGCGCGCTCGCGAGGTTCTCGCCCCACGCCGCGATCGCGTGCGCGTCCACCGATGCCGGCGCGACGAGCGCGGCGTGCCCCGGATCGCCGGTGCCCGTTCCGACGAGCGTGCCGCGTAGCGGCGGTGCTTCGTCGAGCGCCGCGGCCGCTTCGCGGTGGAGCGAGAACCGCTGCTTCTTCTGGCGCACGAGAGGGCACGTCGCGATCGCGCCGGTCGCGAGGGCCTCCCAGCGCCACTCGATCACGCTCGCGAGGTCGTAGCGCGGGACGCGCTCGCCACCGAGGAGGTGGGCGCCGTAGAGCAGCACGATCGCGGGGCGCACGGCGGCGGCCACGTCGAAGCGCGCCATCATCGCCTCGAGCACCGCGGCGTCGAGGAACGGCATGGGGCGATGCGAGCGCCCGAGGATCGAGCGCGCCCACGCCGCCACCTCGCCGCGCCACCCACCGGCGCTGCGTCGCTCGAGGATCTGCGCCGCCGTGTCCGCCGCCGTCTCGATGACCGGGGCGATCGGTCCGCGCGACTCGTCGAGCGTCGCGCGCCAGCTGGCGAGTCGCTCGGAGAACGTCGGCTGGGCCAGCCGCGGACGCAGGTTCTGCGAGGCGACCTCCGCGCGGACGCTCACCGGCACGTCCTTCGGCGGCTCGGCCGGGGCTTCCTCGGCGGCGGCGCGCGCGGGCTCGTCATCGTTGTTGTCGTCGAGGTTCGCGAGGTCCTTCAGCTCGATCGGCGAGGGCACGAGCTGCGGGTAGCCATCGACCGGCCATGCCGCGATCTGATTGCCCGCCCACACGCAGTCGTGGAACGGCCCGCCGGGCACCTTGACGACCTGTCCTCGGTCGGTGCGCACCACGAACGTCGACGTCGCGCCGACGGCGAGCAGCACGTCGACATAGGGATGGGCGTGCAGCCGCTCGATCGGCTCGGGCACCTCGATCACGCGCGTCGACTTCGTCTGCGAGTTGAGGATCTCGATCCGCTGCGGCGCCGACTTCAGCACCATCCAGATCCGCCGCTCGCTGCCGGCGATCACGTGCAGATCGAGCGGGCGATCGAGGCGCATGCGCTTCGCGGGAGCGCGCGTCGCGGCGTCCCACTCCTCGAGCGCGCCCGCCATCACGAGCACCATGCGCGTGTCGCCCATGGGGCCGGCGGCGGTGACCGCGCCGCGAACGGGCAGCGTCGCGGGCGCCTTGTCGAGGCTGCGAAGATCGAGGAGCGCCGTGGTGGGCCCGATCAACAGCACGCTGTCCCCCGCGACCGCTCCGAGGCGCATGCCGACGCGCGTCGTTGCTTCTCCGAGCTTTTCGGGGCCGCCCGGATCGATGACGAACAGGCGCGTCTCCGTCGCCATGCGGGTCACCACGACCAGCTTCGACGGCACGCCCGCGAGCGCGACGTCGCTGTCCGCCGCGCTGCCGGCGAGCCCGATCTCGGATCGCGCCTTCATGGTCGCGAGGTCGATGACCGTGACGCTCCCGTCCTCGATCATCGCGAGCTGCGTACCGTCGCCGGCGACGACCAAGCTCGGGACCTTCATTGGTAGATCTAACCTTCTTCCGTCTTGCGACGGTTGTGAGTAAGACCCCC
>CAZUAR010000049.1:0-53421 GCA_964617845.1 uncultured Kofleriaceae bacterium
AGGCTCGGCGGTCGGTCGTGAGAGCACGACGCCCGCGGTCGCAGCGTCCGCGAGGGGCTCGAGCAGAACGCGCACGACGCGGGCGTCGACGACGAACCCGCGCACGACAGGCCACCGCGCCGCACCGACCACAACCCGTCAACGACGTGACCGCGAAGTCCGTCTAGATTCGGCAGAGCTCGCGCTCAGCGCAGTGGCCGCATCTGCCTCGCGCGCCGCGCGTCGTTGACCACGCGCGCGACCTGCTCGTCGTGGAGCAGCAGCTTCGACAGCGCACCCGTCGTGATCCCGAGCCGCTGCGCTGTCGCGCCGATCTCGAGGCCGCCGGCGAACAGCAGATCGAGCAGCTCGGCGATCGCTGCCCAGTACGTGCCGGTCAGCCGCGTCTTCGCACCGAGCGGCGCGGTTCCACCGGCGACGAGCGCCGCGAGGCGCGCCGACGGGACGTAGCCCTCGAGGTTCACGGGCTCGCGCACCTCGAGCGCGATCGCCGCTCGCAATCTCCGCACCGCGTGCTGCTTGTTCTCGCTCTGCGAGCGGCTGTCCTCGCCGATCGCGGACACGCCGGTCGCCTTGTGCCGCAGGCGGACGGCGCTCTCGGTCTTGTTGCGGTGCTGTCCGCCGGGTCCCGACGCGCGATAGCGATCCACGTCGGACTGCGCGATCAACGCATCGTCGCTCGCGAGGAGATATCCGTCGCGGGCGGGCACGATCAGTTCGCTTGCGACGGCGACGGCGCTTCGCGCTTGGGCGCGTTCGGCGAGCTGTCCGCCGGCTCGAGGTATACGTCGACACCGGCCTTGTCGCCGGCGCGTCCGTACTCGACGCGCGCGATGCCTTCACCGAGCGCACCGACGATCTTGTGCAACTTCGGATCGACGGTGACCTGCGCGTCCTTGCACAGCGCTTCGATGTCCGGCATCGCGATCCCCGGCGCGAGCGCGCCCACGCGCGTGATCTTGCCGCCGCGGATCCGCACCGCGATCGCGAACTGCGGCTGCTGCATCGCGCGCATGCGCTCGACGAGCGACGCGGCGAGTGGTGCGCCGGTGAAGTGCGTGAACGCCTCCGACAGTCGCGTCACCTGTGCGTCGACGGTGTCGCCGGGGATCGCGAGCTCGACCTCGGAGTACGGCGAGTCCCCGATCGACTGCGTGAACCGATCGATGTGATCGATCCCGGAGTCCTCGACGAACTTCTTCAGCTGGTACTTCGCCTCGTGGGTTCCGAACAGCGCCTCGATCGCCGACCACGGACGCTGATCCCAGAAGTGCCAGCCCGTCGTGACCTTGCCGCCCCACACGCCGATCCATGGACCGACGAGCTCGGGCTCGAGCTGCTCGCCGATGCCGTCGAGCAACGCGGCGTCGCTCTTCGCGATGTTGCACAGCTTGAAGTAGTCCGCCATCTTCGGCACGAACCCGCCGGGGTGGCCCCACGCTCCCCACCACATCCGACGAAGATCGCTGCCGAGCATCGCCAAGTAGCTGACGCTCTCGCCGTTGGGCATCTCGGGTGGCGTCGGCAGGTGCTCGAGCCAGCGATCGAGGTGGATGTCCATCGACTCTTCGACGATCGCGAGCTGCGACAGGCTGATCTGTAGATTCAACCTCACGGCCAGTGCGCGCTGTAGCGCAGCTTCGAGCGAGCTCATTGCCTCGACGATAGCGCAGGTCGCGAACCGTGTATCGTGGAACTCGTGCCTTGTTAGTCGAGCACGAGACGCGCGGTCACGAACAACGAGCGCGACCCGGTCGTCATCATCTCGCCGCTGATCTGCTGGGCGAAGACCGAGCCGCGCACGCTGACGGCGAAGCTGTCCTCGATGAAGTAGCTCGCGCCGAGGTTCAGGTAGTGCTCGCGTACGTGATGCTCGGGCTCGCGCGTGTCGACGACCGCGTACGACGCGCCAAGGCCGCTCTTCTTCGCGACATCGACGTCGGTGCCGATCGACACCGTGTAGCTCTTGAACAGATCCGGGAGCCGATACTTCGAGTCGATCGGATCGAGGATCTCGTTCTTGTTGCGCGACATGTTCAGGTACGGCGACACGCGTCCGATGCGCGTCGGGATGCGGCCGCGCACGCCGGCGCGCAGGTTGTAGCCGCGGATCGTCTGGTCGTCGTCGATCGACTGCTGCGTGTCGAGCGAGTACATCTGCACCTCGGCCTTGGCCTCGACGTACTCCGACGAGAACATGAGTGACGGCGAGCCGAAGTAGATGTGGAGGTTCTGGTCCGGCAGGTTGTTCTGCGAGTTCCCGACCTGCGCGGCCGCGAGATAGAACGGGCGGTCGAACGGCTGCAGCTTGCCGCCGATCGCGAGCGTGCCCGTGATGCCGGTCGGGTTCGTCGAGTGGAACGTCGCGCCGAGCTTGATGTTCGGTGTGAGGTCGTAGCTCGCGTACAGGCCGTTGCCGCGATCCGCGCCCGAATAGAGCAGCGGATCGCGCGTGTACAGATCCGAGTACAGCAGGTCGCCGAGGTGCGCGGACACGTAGTCGTAGCTCGCCGGATCTGCGATGCGGCCCGCCGCGATCGCGAAGCCCGATCGCGCGTAGCGCACGAACTGATCGCGGATCGCGATCGCCGCCTGGCCCTCCCACACCGACGAGCCGTAGCCCATCGGTCCGCCGAGCGCCGCCTCGAACTCGCTCGCGAACGTGACGTGCTCGCCGACGCCGCCGCGCAGACCGAGGCGTGACACCGCGACCGTCGGGTTCTGCTCCTGCGTCTTCACCTCCGGCGGCTGATGCAACGACTGGAGGTGCACGCCGCCGGCGATCGCGCCATACGGCTGGATCCAGCGCTCGCCCTTGCGCGCGACCGCCGGGGCCTTCGCGGTCAGGTTGCCCGCCGGCTCGACGGCGGCGGCGCCTTCGTTCGCCGCGACGCGCTTGGGCGCCGGAAGCGGGTTGTCGTCCGCGTCGGCATCGATCTGAACGAGCTCGACGATCTTGATCGTCGCGGGCTCGACGGGCGGCGTCGCCGGAGGTTCCTTCGCGGGTGCGAGCGGTTCGGCGTCCTTCTTCTCGACCGCGGACTTCTTCGTCCGCATCTGCACGGGCTCGAACTCGATGTCGGCCGCAGCGACCGTGGGGGTCGCGATGATCAGAGCAAGCAGCACGTGGCGCATCTCAGTCCTCCAGCGCAGCAGTGATCTTCGCGAGGCCGGCGGGGCTGCGGACCGCGCCGTAGTGATTGCGGAAGAAGCCGTTGTAGAAGTAGCCGCTCGTGTCGAAGTCGGTGAGGTCGTCGAGGAGGTTGTCCGCGCAGGCCTTCGGATACAGGCGCGACGCGTGCTCGCTGACGAACTCGTCCTGCTGCGTTCCGTTCTCGAGGTCCTTCATCGTGATCGTCGTGTAGGTGACGGCGTTGTCGCCGCACGCGTTGCGCTTGCCGAACGCGTAGTCCCCGTCGGCGCACGGCGTCTCCCACCAGCCGCCGTATTGATCCTCGCCGTCGATCGGCGGGCCGTTGAGCGGGCGGTGGAACTTCGTCGCGGTGTACTGGTTGCGCTGGCCCATCTGACACGTGACGGTCCCGCGCATCGTCAGGTTCACGCCGCACTGCTTCGCGAAGCTGACCACGCCGTGGTTCGCACCCGACGCGACGACCACGTCCTGCACGCGCTCGAAGATGTTCACGTCCCAGTCGCCGTCCTGGTTCTCGATCCACAGCCGGCGCAGCGCGTCTCGCGTCGTCGTCGCGCCGAGCGAGAACCCGACGATCGAGAGCTTGCGATCCGGGTTCGCCTCGACGACGCGCTTGATCAGCTCCTGGAGGATCGGAACGTTCCAGCCGTGATCGGCGTTCTTCGGCGTGTTGCCGGTGTCCTTGCCCTCGGGGCTGTTCGGGTCGTCGATCTTGTCGGTGCGGAAGTCGACGGCGATCGTGCGGAAGCCCGCCGCGGGCAACAGCTCCGCGAGCTGATCGCGCGCGGTCGTGTCCGCGGGGAAGTTCAGCGACGCGGGATCCGCGTGCACGAACTTCATCCAGCCCGTCGGCGACTCCGAGTTGCCGTGCACGAGGATCACGATCGGCTTGTCGGTGTCCTCGCTCGCGCCCGCCGGAAACGGAAACTCGCGCGCGGCGCACGGGTAGCCCGGGATGCTCGCCGGCGTGTACGCGAGGCCCGCCGTCGTGCAACCCGGGTGCATCGAGCCGGCGGCGTCCGGCGCAAGCGTGCGATAGCGACCGCCCGGGTACATCATGTCGCCGGCCTGCGGCATCGTCGCGGCCCACGTGTTGCGCATCGCGGTCGGCAGCGCGTCGTGCGGGTCGAAGCCCGGCACCGAGGTCGGCGCGCTCGCCATCGCCTCGACGCACGCCGCGCGATCGACGCCGCCGCCGCGATCGCCACCTTCACCATCGGGGCGACCCTCGCCGCCGAGCTCGCAGCCGGCGACGAGGCCGGCGCACAAAACCCACACGCTCTTCATGCGCGAGCGTCGAGCAACGGACGTGCCGCCGGCGAGCCGTGTGGTCCCGCGAGGATCGCCTGTTGGCTCGATCCTACGGACCGCGGCCCCTGTGGGCGGCTCCCAACAGGCTACTGCTTCGTGACGGTCAGCGTGTACGCGGCGCTCGTCGCGGGGTTCTCGTGATCGACGACGATGAAGTACTGCCCGGCCGCCGTCGCGGTGACG
This sequence comes from uncultured Kofleriaceae bacterium, assembly GCA_964617845.1. Classification (GTDB taxonomy): domain Bacteria; phylum Myxococcota_A; class Polyangia; order Haliangiales; family Haliangiaceae; genus JABFXX01. The sequence continues at coordinate 4,649 of CAZUAR010000049.1, forward strand.
CTGATCGGATTGCCCGGCGACGCGGCTGTGTTGCCGATGCACGCCGGGGTCGCGGGCGACAGGCTGCACGGCATGATCACGTACGCCTTCACGCCCGTGATCCCGACGAGGTACATGTCGCCCGCCGCCGCGGTGATGCGATAGACGGCGTCGTTGCCGTTCATCACCGAGCCGTTGCACGACGCCGAGATCGTCGACGTGCGGCCGACCGTGGTGCCGCTCGCACTGCCACCGGTCATCGCGATGATGCCGGGATCCACGCAGGTCAGCGCCGCCGGCATCGCGTCGATCGCGACATCCGGAGGCGCGTCGCTCGCGTCCATCGCGTCGCCGGGGCCACCGTCGAGGTGCGTGACGCAGCGGTTCGTGTCCATGTCGCAGACGAGTCCGCTCGGACAGCGTCCATCGCTGCACTTGAAGCCACCCGCGCCGTAGTCCGCGTCGAAGAAGCACGCTCCGACGAAGACGAACCCGAGGACGGCGAACCGATGCATAGTAGCGACGCGTGTCATCGTACCAGCTCGATTCCGTGCCCGCTGCCGAGGCGCGTCCCGCGCCCGCGCGCCTCGGACGCTACGAGCTGATCGGACACCTCGCGACGGGCGGCATGGCCGAGATCCACCTCGCGCGCCTCGCGGGCGAAGCGGGCTTCGAGAAGATCGTGGTCGTGAAGCGATTGCTCCCCGAGCTGGTCGCATCGCAGGCGTTCGTCGCGATGTTCCTCGACGAGGGCAAGCTCGTCGCGCGCCTCGATCACCCGAACATCTGCGAGGTGCACGAGCTGGGGCGCGACGGCGCCGAGTACTTCCTCGCGATGCCGTACCTCGACGGCGTCTCGGTGCACGATCTGATCTCGCGCCCGCGCGAGGCCGACCGCATCGCCGAGCTCCGCGTCGCGTGCGCGATCATCGCGCAGGCGTGCGCCGGCCTTCACCACGCCCACGAGCTCCGCGACACCGACGGCGTGCCCGCGAACCTCGTGCATCGCGACGTCTCGCCGTCGAACCTCTACGTCACGTCGGGCGGTGTCGTGAAGGTCCTCGACTTCGGCGTCGCCAAGGTCCGCGGCGCGACCGAGACCGAGGTCGGAACCATCAAGGGCAAGACGCAGTACATGGCGCCCGAGCAGCTGCTCGGCGAGCCCCTCGATCGCCGAGCCGACATCTTCGCGCTCGGCATCGTGCTGTTCGAGCTCGCGACGCACCAGCGTCTGTTCAAGCGCGCCAGCGACTACCTCACCGCCCGCGCGATCCTCGAGGAGCCGATCGCGCGCGCCGACGCCGTGGATCCCGCGATCCCCGTCGAGGTCGCGGACGTGATCGCGAAGGCGCTGTCGCGCGCTCCGAGCGATCGCTACGCGACGACCGCCGAGCTCGGCGACGCCCTCGTCGCGGCGATGTCGACGCACGGCGGCCTCGCGTCGCCGTCCGGCATCGCGGCCGTCGTGACCTCGACCGACGAGCTGAGCGCGCAGCGAACCCGGCAGGCGAAGGTCGTCGACGCCGCGCGCGCGCGGTCGAGCGTGTCGTCGCTCGCGACCGGTCTCTTGCCGACGCGATCGCTCCACGCGGAGAAGACGGTGGTCGACGCCTCGCCCCGCAACAAGCGCGCCGCACGCGCGACCGCGATCCTCCTCGCGCTGACGGGCATCGCGATCGTCGCCGCGATCGCGGTCCTCGTTCACGTCATGCGAACGCCGAAGGGCGCGGCGATCCACGGGCCCGACGCCGCCGTCGCCGTCACCGTCGATGCGTCGGTGGCGATCGCCGCCGTCGACGCGATGGCAGAGGCTCCGGCGCCCGACGCCGCGCCCGAGGTCGAGGTCGAGGTCGAGATGCCGCCCGACAACGCGCGCGTGCCGAGGAAGAACGGCACGATCAGCATCGACTCGACGCCGTTCGCCACGATCTTCATCGACGGCAAGCGCGCCGATGTCACGCCGCTCTTGAACCACTCGCTATCGGCGGGCCGTCACAAGATCCGCGCCGTGCTCGCCGACGGGCGCGCGAGGGAGCTCTCCGTCGACGTGCCCGCGGGCAGGGCCGCGAAGCCGATCACGCTGACGTGGTGACTAGGTCTGCCGGTAGATGAACGTGACGGCCGTGCAGACGCCGACGGCCTTGCCTTCGAAGATGTACGGCCGGTACTTCCACGTCGTCGCGATCGTGCGCCGGACCTTCTCGTCGTAGGAAGGGAGGCCGGTCGCGTCGAGCACGCGCACGCCGTTGACCGCACCCGTCTCGTCGAAGCAGAACATGAACGAGCCGATCAGCCCGTCCGCGCCCGCGCGCATGATCTTCACCTTGTCCTCGTCGTCAGGAATGATCGTCTTCGAGCCCGCGACCAGCTGCAGTCGCGACGGAGGCACGCGGATCGCGCCATCGGGTAGCTCGAACGCGAGGGGAATCACCTCGGGCGTATCGATCCATGGATGCGAGAGGCGAACGAGGGAGCACGCCGGCACCGCGTTCGTACCTCCGAGCCGGATCGGCTTGAACTTCCACTTCTGCGCGGCTTCGGTGAACACGCGGGACGCGAGCGGCGTGCTCGCCTCGCGTGGATGCACGTTCGTGATCGCGCCGTCCGCGTCGAGACAGATCTTGAGCCATGCCCACGCCTTGTCGTTCGGAATGTCCGAGTGCTCCGCGGCGAGCTTGGCGGCGTCCTCGGGCGAAGGGGTGCCCTTCGGATCCCCTTCGACGCGAAAGGCTTCGAGCGCCGACGGCGCGATCGTCGGAAGGCCATCGCTCAGGCCACGCCGCGCCGAATAGCCGATCCACGTGAGCTTCGCGCCATCCTCCGACGCATCGAACTTCGCCTCGATCTCGATGCCCGGCGCGTACTCGAACACCCGCACGTTCCGCATCTCGTCGCTTCGCTCGGAGCTCGCGAGCATCAACGTCGCGAGGCAGCTCGCGAAGTCCGTCTGCTTGTCCGCGCGGATCACCGTCGGCGTCGGAAACTTCTGCAGGCACTCCGCGTTCGCGAAGTACATGCCGCCGTAGGCCAGCTCGGGGGCAAAGAACCTGCCGATCGCCGTCACGTCGCGCTCGGACACCGCCTTCACGAACGAATCGCTCGCGGTGCGCGCCGCTTCACGAGGAGCCTGGAGACCGGGGCCACATGAAACGCATCCGAGCAACAGCAGCCCCACGCCTCGCATGCACCGAGTATATCGGGCCCTCTCGTCGCCGGGCGCGTGGCGTACACGCAATGCCGAGCCTGCAGCGCGACCCTGATAAGCTCGCGGCGTGCGCATCGCGCTCGTCGTAGCCATCGTCTCCGCCGGGAGCGTAGCGATCGCGGAGGACGTGGCGCACGATCTGGCGAAGGCGCGCGAGCTCGAGGCCGCGCTCGACTATACCGGCGCGCTGCGCGTCGTCGATCAAGCGCTCGCGCGCGGCGGCAGCGACACGTTCCAGTACATCGAGCTCCACCTGCTCGGCGGCAAGCTCGCTGCCGGACTGGACCGCGCCGCCGAGGCCGAGGCGCACTTCGCGCGCGTGCTCGCGTTGCGCCCCGATGCGGCGCTGCCCGACGGGACATCGCCGAAGATCACCGCGCCGTTCGCCGCGGCGAAGGCCAAGAGCGTCCCGCTGGTGATCCGCGTGACGAGCGTGAAGGGCCTCGTCACGCTCGTGCCGTCGGCGGATCCGCTGGGGCTGGTCTCCGGGATCGCGGTCGCGGTGGTGGATCGAGCGGGCGCGCATCGCGACGTGATCGATCGGCGATCGCCGAGGATCGCGCTACCGGTCGGTACGACGGCGATCGAGGTGAGCGCCCTCGACGCGGACGGTCATCGCATCTGGTCGGGTCCGCCGCCCGCGGAGGTCTCGGTCGACTCGCCGAGGCCCGTCACCGTCGACGAGCGGTCGTGGATCGCGAGGTGGCCGGCGTGGGCGATCGCGACCGGAGCGTTCGTGGCAGCGGGCGGCGCGAGCGCGTGGCGCGTGAAGGTCGCGCAGGACGAGTTCGATCGCTCGCGCGGCGATCCCGATCGCGACTTCGACGAGCTGGCGGCGATCGAGGCGCGCGGCGATCGCTGGGCGCTCGCGACGAACATCGCGTTCGGCGCGGCGATCGTGACCGGTGTGGTGACGACGATCCTCGTCGTGCGAGGAAGCGAGTCCGCCGTGGGGGTGTCCGCGACGGGCTCGAGTGCGTCGATCGGGATCGGCGGACGCTTCTAGCGCCGACGACGGCGAAGCGCGAAGACGACCGCGAGTCCGAGGAAGATGGCGCCGGTGCCGCCGCGGTGATGCCCGGCGTCGAGGGTGCACCCCGGCAGCTCGTCGGAGCCGGTCGGGCTATTGCCATTGCTGCCGCTTCCGCCACCGGCGCCCGGGACGGTGACGGTGATCGACGTGGTCGCCTCGTTGCCGCTCGCGTCGACCGCGGTCGCGACGATCGCGTGCTCGCCGGCGCCCGTCGCGGTCCACGGGAACTGATACGGCGCGTCGACGACCTCGCCGACATCGGCGCCGTCGATCGCGAGCGAGACGTGATCGACCGCGACGTCATCCGATGCGGCGACGACGATCGTGAGCGCGCCGGTGACCTCGTCGCCGTCGGAGGGCGACGTGATGACCACGGTCGGGTTCGTGGTGTCGGAGGGGCCGGGGCCGGGACCGGGGCCTGGGCCCGTGCCGCCGGTCGCGAGGCCGAAGAACATCGCCGCGCGAACCGTCGAGCAGATGCCCTTGTTCGAGAAGTACGCCGCGACCGTCGACGGACACGCCCCCGCCGGGTCCGTGCCCGTCGCCACCGCATGGCCGAGGCCGGGCACGCGATACGCCTCGATGTTCGCGCCGTACGCGGTGCGCGTCGCGCCGTTGATCATCTCGGTCTGCGTCGGCGTGGCGGCGATGCCCATCGCGTTCGTCCACTGCTTGACGAGCTCGTCGGCGTTCATCGGCACGACGGTCGTATCGGACGCGCCGTGCCAGATCTGGATCTTCGGATACGGGCCGGCGTGCGACGCGCGAACGAGGTCGCCCCACTCGACCGCGGTCTTCGAGACGCCCGGCGACTGACACGAGTACGCGCCGTTCACCGTCGTCGCGCAGCGGTAGGGGATGCCCGACATGATCGCGACGCCGGCGAAGCGCTCGGGCCACGTCGCGGCGAGCACCGACGCGAACGCGGCGCCCGCGGAGAAGCCGACGACGTAGACCTTGCTCGCGTCGCCGCCGTGCGTCGCGAGCGCCTTGTCGATCATCTGGATGATCGATTGGTTCTCGCCCTGCCCGCGCACGAGGTTGGCCGGGTCGCCGTACTCGCCCGCCCAGTTGAAGCAGCGCACCGGGTTGTTGCTCGTCGTCTGCTCGGGATAGACGACGGTGAACTTGTACTGGTCGGCGAGCGCGTTCCAGCCTGCCGCCTCCATGCTCGTCGCGGTCTGCGTGCAGCCGTGCAGCACGACGACGACCGGCTTGCCCGGCGTGAGCCCCGCCGGGACGTACTCGTACATCGTCAGCCCGCCGGGGTTAGTGCCGAAGCCCGTGACCGCGGTGAGCGCGGCGTTCGCCGACGAGGCAGCGAGCGTGGTGGCGAGCGCGAGGACGAGCGAGCGGATCTGCATGCGCGCGCTCGGTGCAGCTGACGTGCCCGGCGCAGCACACGTGACGGCGGCGACTTGAGCGCGCGCCTGTTGGATGCCGCCTACAGGCAGTGCGTCAGATCGTTGGCCGTCGCCTACGGCGCACGCCGAGCACCGCGAGCGCCGCGAGCCAGCCACCGCCGAGCGACGCCGAACAGCCGAAGCCGCCATCGCCTCGCGCGCCGTCGTCGGTGTCATCGCCACCGTTCGATCCGGATCCCGATCCGGATCCCGAGCCCGAGCCGCTGCCGGATCCGGATCCGGATCCGTCGACGCCGAAGAACGCCGCCGCGCGCGCCGTCGAGCACACGCCGACGTCGAGGAAGAACGCGCCCGCGCTCGCCGTGCACGGACCGCTCGGATCCGCGCCGATCGCGATGCCGTGCTGCATACCGTCGATCAGGTACATCTCGACGGCGGTACCGTACGTCGTGCGCGTCGCGCGACCGATCGTCTCCGTCGTGTCGGGCGTCGCGTCGATGCCGTGCACGTTCGTCCATTGCGCGACGAGCTGCTCGGCGTTCATCGGCGCGACCGTCGTGTCGCTCGCGCCGTGCCAGATCTGGACGCGTGGAAACGACGTGATCGACGACGCCGCGCGCACGAGGTCGCCCCACTCTGCCGCGCTCTTCGTGACGCCCGGGTTCTGACACGAGAACGCGCCGTTCACGCTCGTCGCGCAGCGATACGGAATGCCCGCCATGATCGCGCCGGCCGCGAAGCGATCCGGCCACGTCGCGAGCATCACCGCTGTCATCGCCGCACCCGCCGACAGCCCGACGATGTACACGCGATCCTTGTCGATCCCGTGCGCGTCGATCTCTGCGTCGATCATCGAGATGATCGAACGATTCTCGCCTTCACCGCGCACGAGGTTCGCGGTGTCGCCGTACTCGCCCGCCCAGTTGAAGCAGCGCACCGGGTTGTTCGCCGTCGTCTGCTCGGGATAGAGCACCGCGAACCGATGCTCGTCGGCGAGCGCGTTCCATCCGGCGGATGCTTCCATCGCCATCGCGGTCTGCGTGCATCCATGCAGCACCACGACGAGCGGTGCGCCCTGCGGGAGGTCCGCGGGCACGTAGTCATACGCGTTCAGTGCACCGGGGTTTGCACCCGTGAACGCGAGCATGGTCGACAGGAGGGGAAACAGCATGCGCTTCGCGCGTGCAGTCTACGTGCCGAGCGCGCTATACGCTATCGCGATGGATGACGCTCCACGCACGCGGCTGCAGTCACGCCCCGTGCGCATGGTGCATCGCCTCCGCGTGACGGTCGAAGCGGGCCCCGACGCCGGCGCGCAGATCGCGAACGAAGACGCGCTCGCGATCGGCACGAGCGAAGACAACGCGCTCGTCCTCGCGGATCCCGCGGTCAGCCGCTATCACCTCGAGCTGCGCCGCACCGCCGCCGGCATCCAGGTGCTCGATCTCGGCAGCCGCAACGGCACGTGGCTCGGCAACGTCCGCATCGAGCGCGCCGTCATCCCCGCAGGTACGCGCATCAAGGTCGGCGACACGACGCTCGCGATCGAAGATGCAGGGTCGTCGGTCGCGAAGCCGGAGGCCGACGCACCGCGCTCGCCCGAGCTCGTCGGCGACAGCGACGGCATTCGCGAGGTCGCGCGCCTCGTGCACAAGCTCGCGCGCGTCGATTCGTCGGTGCTCATCCACGGCGAGACCGGCGCCGGCAAGGAGGTCGTCGCGCGCGCACTGCACGAGGCCTCGCCGCGCCGATCGCACGAGCTCGTCGTCGTCGATTGCGGCTCGCTCCCCGCCACGCTGATCGCCTCGATCCTGTTCGGCCACGAGAAGGGCGCGTTCACCGGCGCCGATCAGCGCCGCGCCGGCGCCTTCGAGCGCGCCGCCGGCGGCACCGTCTTCCTCGACGAGATCGGCGAGCTCCCGCTCGAGGTGCAGCCTGCGCTCCTCGGGGTCCTCGAGCGCCGCGCCTTCACGCGCGTCGGTGGCACGCAGACCATCGCCGCCGATGTCCGCGTCCTCGCCGCGACGCACCGCGATCTGCGCGCGGAGGTCAACGCGGGCCGGTTCCGCGCCGACCTCTATTACCGCCTCGCGGTCGCGAAGATCACCGTGCCACCGCTCCGCGATCGCCCCGAGGACATCGAGCCGCTGGTGCTCCACTTCGTGCAGCGCCTCACCGGCGTCGCGGAGCTCGGCCCGCTCGCCTCCGCGATGCCGGCGCTCAAGGCGCATCCGTGGAGCGGCAACGTGCGCGAGCTTCGCAATGTCGTCGAGGCGGCGATCGTGATGGGCGAGCTCGACCTCGGCACCGGCGCCCCCGCCACCGTCGCGTCCGCGCCGCGCACCCCGAGCGCCGAGCTCGCGAGCTACCGCGATGCACGCGCGACCGCGCTCGCGAAGTTCGAGGCCGAGTACCTCGCCGACCTGATCGCGCGCACCGACGGCAATGCGTCGGAGGCCGCGCGCCTCGCGCGGATGGATCGCCCGTACCTGCTCACGCTGCTGCGCAAGCACGGCCTGCGCGGCTAGCCCGGCGAGGCGACGGCCGCGAGCAGCTGCTCGCGCAGCCACCTGTGCGGCGCATCGTGGTGGCTGCGCTCGTGCCACGAGACGGCCATGCGGAACTTCGGGATCGCGATCGGTGGCGGCATCGTCACGATGCCGAGCGGCTCCGTGAACATCGCGGCCACGCGGGTCGCGAGCGTCGCCATGAGGTCGGTCGACGCGATGATGTACGGGACGACGAGGAAGTGCGGTACGGCGAGGCCAATGCGCCGCGTGCGTCCGAGCTTGGCGAGCGCGTCGTCGACGAGACTGCCGGGCCTGCCGCGCGGCGCGACGAGCAGGTGCGGGGTCTCGCAATAACGCGCCAGGGTCAGCTTGGAGCGGGCGAGGTGGTGCTTCGCGCGCACGATGCAGGTGAACGACTCGTCGAACAGCACCTTCTCGTAGATGCCCGCCGCGTGATTGCTTGCCGTCGGGCCGATCACGAGATCGAGCGCGCCGGTGGCGAGCTCGACATCGCCGTGCTCCAGGAACGAGTGGACCCAGATGTCGATGTTCGGTGCGAGGCGCTGGACGCGCTCGACGAGCCTGGGCAGCACGACGAGCTCGACGTAGTCGCTCGCGCCGATCCGGAACGTGTTGCGCGCGGTCGTCGGGTCGAAGGCTTCGCCGCGCAGCGTGGTCGCGAGGTCGTCGAGCACGCTGCGAAGGCGGGGCCGGATGCGCTCGGCCAGCGGCGTCGGCACCATGGCGCCGCCGGGGCCGCGGACGAGCAGCGGGTCGCCGAGGAGCTCGCGCAGTCGCGCGAGTGCGTGGCTCGCCGCGGACTGCGTGAGGCCGAGGCGGGTGGCGGCACGCGTGACATGACGCTCGGCGAGCAGGGCGTCGAGCGCGACGACGAGGTTGAGATCGATGCTCGCCAGGTCATGAATCGCGTGCATATTGACTATCTACAACATCCATTTCCTTGATGACACCAGGAGGCGCATGGTGGGTCGCACAAGGAGATCGCCATGTACGCAATTGCAGGAGTCACGGGTCACGTAGGTTCGGTCGCGGCGGAGACGCTGCTCTCGCAGGGAAAGCCGGTGCGCGTCATCGTGCGCGATGCGGCGAAGGGTGCGCCGTGGAAGGCGAAGGGCGCGGACGTCGCGGTCGCCGACCTGAACGACGAGGCCGCGCTGACCCGCGCCTTCGCGGGTGCGACCGCGGCCTTCGTGTTGCTGCCGCCGTCGCAGGCGATGACGAGCCCGCAGCCGATCGAGGCGAACACGCGCCTCGCGCGTACGATCGCGGCGGCGGTGCGCGCGGCGAAGCTGCCGCACGTGGTGCTGCTCTCGTCCGTGGGCGCGCAGCACGCGGATGGCACGGGGCCGATCAAGGCGCTGCACGTCGCCGAGCGCGAGCTGGCGGCGACCGGCGCGGCGCTGACGGCGGTGCGGGCGGCGTACTTCCAGGAGAACTGGGGCGCGGCGCTCGGTGCGCTCGCGCAGGACATCCTGCCGACCTTCGTGCCGAAGCAGCTGCGGTACCAGCAGGTCGCGACCAAGGACATCGGCCGCACGGTCGCGGCGGCCCTCGTCGAGGGCGCGGCGCCGGGCACGAAGACCGCGATCGAGCTCGCTGGCCCACGTGACTACACCGCCGAGGACGTCGCCGCCGCGCTGACGAAGCTGACGGGCCGCACGATCACGGCGACCGACGCGCCGCTCGACGCCGTCGTGCCGACGTTCACCTCGTTCGGTATCTCGGCCGCGGTCGCCGAGCTGTATCGCGAGATGTACGAGGGCATCATCCGTGGTCGCGTCGCTCCCGAGGCGGGCAATCGCAGCGTGCGTGGCTCCGTCGACGTCGGTGACACGCTCGCCACATTGCTCGGGTCGAAATAGCTCGTTTCGCCCGGCGCAACGATGCGCGGCGCTGCGGGGCGTATGCTCGCGCCCATGACGGACGCGGCGGAGTGGAAGCGCACGGCGTGCATCTTGTGCGAGTGCAACTGCGGACTCGAGGTCCAGCTCGGCGGCGAGGGCGGCCGGCACCTCGTGAAGCTGCGCGGTGACAAGGCGCATCCCTCGTCACGCGGGTACGCGTGCGAGAAGCCGCACCGCCTCGATCACTACCAGCACGCGAGCGATCGCGTGACCAGGCCGCTGCGGCGGCGCGCGGATGGCACGTTCGAGGAGATCGAGTGGGACGTCGCGATCCGCGAGATCGCGGCGCGGTTCGCGGCCGTCCGCGACACCCACGGCGGCGACACGATCTTCTATTACGGCGGCGGCGGTCAGGGAAACCACCTGCCCGGCGCATACTCGGCGGCCACGCGTCGCGTGATCGGATCGCGATATCGATCGAGCGCGCTGGCGCAAGAGAAGACCGGCGAGTTCTGGGTCGCGGGCCGCATGATGAGCAGCGCGACGCGCGCGGACTTCGAGCATTGCGATGTCGGGCTGTTCCTCGGCAAGAACCCGTGGCACTCGCACTCGATCCCGCGGGCGCGCGTGACGCTGAAGGAGATCAGCGCGGACCCGGCGCGGACGCTGATCGTCGTCGATCCGCGGCGCACCGAGACGGCGGAGCTCGCGGACATCCACCTCGCGGTGCGACCGGGCACGGATGCGTGGCTGCTCGTCGCGCTGATCGAGCTGCTGCTCGCCGATGACAAGATCGACCACGCGTTCATCGACGCGCACGTCGCGAAGGGAGAGCTCGAGACGATCCGCGAGGCGATGTCCGCGTTCGATCTCGACGCGGCGATCGCGCGCACCGGCTGCGACGCGGCGCTCGTGCGCCAGGCGGCCCGGGCGATCGGGAACGCGCAGCGGTTCGCGAGCTTCGAGGACCTCGGCGTGCAGATGAACGTCAACTCGACGCTCGTGAGCTATCTGCACCGCGTGCTGATCCTGCTGACCGGCAGCTTCGGGCGGAAGGGCACGCACTTCATTCCCGTGCCGATGGTCAACATCTTCGACGGCGAGGCAAAGCGCACGAGCCCGGTGGTCGGCGCGCGGCTCGTCGGCGGGCTCGTACCGTGCAACCAGATCGCCGACGAGATCCTCACGGATCACCCGAAGCGCTATCGCGCGATGCTCGTCGAGGCCGCGAACCCGGCGCACTCGCTCGCCGACTCCAAGCGCATGCGCGAGGCGCTCGCGTCGCTCGACACGCTCGTCGTGATCGACGTCGCGATGAGCGAGACGGCGCGCCTCGCCCACTACGTGCTGCCGGCGTCGACGCAGTTCGAGAAGGCGGAGGCGACGTTCTTCAACTTCGACTTCCCCGAGAACTACTTCCATCTCCGCCGGCGCTTGCTGCCACCGGCGGGCGGGCTGTCCGAGGCCGAGATCCACGCACGCCTGTGCGAAGCGCTCGGCGCGGTCGGCGAGGCGGACTACGCACCGCTGCGCGAGGCCGCGACCAACGGCTTGCACGCGTACGCGCAGACGTTTCTCGCGCGCGTGTTGCCCGACCCCAAGCTCTCGCACCTCGCTCCGGTGCTGCTCTATCGCACGATGGATCTGCCCGAGGAGCTACGCGAGGGCGCCGTCGTGTTCGGCGCCGCGGCGCGGGCGGCACTCGCGCATGGCCCTGCCCTCGCGCGCGCCGGCTTCTCCGGCTCGCCGATCGATGTCGCGTGCGCGCTGTTCGAGAAGATCTGCGCGTCGGAGTCCGGCGTGATCTTCGCGGTCGGCGATTGGGCCGACGTGCTACCGCGCTCGAAGCAGACGCTGCGCGAGCTGCACCTCGTGCTGCCCGATCTACTCGACGAGCTCGCGCGCTTGGCACAACCGTCGGGGCAACCCGATCGCGACGCCGCGTTTCCGTTCGTGCTCACCGCGGGCGAGCGGCGCTCGTTCACCGCGAACACGATCATGCGCGACCCCGAGTGGCGCAAGAAGGACGCGGCCGGCGCGCTGCGCATCAACCCCGACGACGCCGCGGCGCTCGGTGTCGCGACGGGCGATCGCGTCAAGCTCGTCACGAGGCGCGATGCGGTGCTCGTGCCGATCGAGGTGTCGGCCTCGATGCAGCGCGGTCACGTCTCGCTGCCGAACGGCCTCGGTCTGTCGTATCCGTCGGCGAGCGGCGAGCGCGTCACCGGCGTCCCCACGAACGAGCTGACCGCGAGCGAGGATCGCGATCCGTTCGTCGGCACGCCGTGGCACAAGCACGTCCCCGCGCGCGTCGAACGCGCGTAGCTACCACCAGTCGCTGTTCCACGCGTCGGAGATCGCGCCGGCGGCGCCCGCGCCGAGGTTGTACGCACCCGTGCCGATACCGACGGCGAGGTCTTTCGCGCCGACCGCGACATCGGTCGCAGCGGTGACCGCGCCGATGCCGATGTTCGCCGCCGTGGCGCCGGCGAGGGTGGCTCCGGCGCCGATGCCGCCGCCGATCGTGCCGAGCGCGCCGCCGACGTCCTCGCCGAGCCACGTGCTGGCCATGTAGTCATGGGACGCGTCGATCATGTCGCCGCCTTGATCCCACGCGGCTTCGTACATGCTGACCGGTTTGCCGCTGTCGTCGGTGAACCAGTTGTTGATCGTGTCGCCCCACATATCGTTCTGCATGACGGCGGTCGACTCCTTCTCGCCGTACACGCCGAGTCCGACGAGGCCCGCGATGATCCCCGCCGGCGTCGCGGCGGCGGCGAGTCCACCGGTGAGGCCTGCTTCGGCGCCGGTCAGCGCGGCGAGGCCCGTGACGCCCGCGGTCGTGTCGGCGATGCCGGACACGATGCCGAGCGAGTTGTCGAGCGCGCGTCCCTCACCGGTAGCGAGACCGTACGCACCCGATGCAACGCCCTTCACGCCGGCCGCGAGGCTGAGCCACGGCATCGCCTTGTCGAGGAGGCCCGGCGCCGCGGTCGGCATCATCGGCTTCTCCCACGGCAGCAGATCGAGTGCGGGAAACGCGGACTCACCGATCTCGATCGCCGGCTTCGCGGGCGCGATGATCTTCTTGGCGATGTCGACGCCGAAGCCCGCCTCGTCGGCGAACGTGCCGGCCGACTGCGCGAGCCAGCCGCTACCGGGAATTCCGAAGAAGTCGTCGGGCTTCTTGCGCTTGGGTTCCTGGTCGCTCATCGCTCACTCCGCGCAGTGTGCGAACGCGGTGGTGACCTCGGTCGACCGCGTCCGCATGCGATCGATCAAGGCAGGAGCGAGCAGCGCCGCGCTGTGCGCGAGATGCGTGGCGACATCGAGGATCGCGGTGCTGGTGGTCGTGCTGGCCATCACGTGGCGCAACGCGACCATCCCTCCGACGACGATGATCGCGCCGAGCTCGAGGTCCTTCGCGAGCACCAGGGCGCGGTCTGCATCACAGTCGGCCGCGCACGCGATCGGCGCGAGCACGAGGATCGTCGGGCGGCCCGCGATCGCCGTCGATGCGATCACGACTGCGCGATTCGCGCGACGAAGGAGGACGTTCGTGCCATCGGCGAGCGCGCCGGCGGCGACGAGCTCGTCGCGAAGGGCGGTCCAAGCTGGGTCTAGGTTTGGCTGCATACCCATTCGAGGAGGCAGTCCCCAACGAGTCGCAGACTATTTTTACAGTGTAAAGCTCACGCGGGTGAGCACGTGTCTTACACCGTAAAGCGAATCACGCCCGGCCGGTGGGCTCGTTCTTGATCCGCGGCAACAGCATCGTGAAGTTGCACGGCTTCGTGCGGTGATCGAGCTGCGGGATCAAGATCTTCTCGAGCCCGGTGCGCACGCCACCCGTCGAGCCGGGCAGCAGGAACACGTACGTCGATCCGCACAGCGCCGCATCCGCGCGGCTCTGGATCGTCGACGCGCCGATCTCCTCGAACGACACCCACCGGAACAGCTCGCCGAACCCGGGGATGTGCTTCGTCACGAGCGGCGCGAGGGCTTCGGGGGTCACGTCGCGCGGCGTGACGCCGGTGCCGCCCGTCGCGATGATGACGTCGACGCCGTCGTCGGCGATCCACTGCGCGAGCTTCGCGCGGATCTTCAGCTCGCTGTCGACGACGATCTCGTGCGCGACGATGCGATGGCCGACCTCGGTCAGGCGGTTGACGATCAGCTTGCCGGACGTGTCGGTCTCGAGCGTCCGCGTGTCCGAGACCGTCAACACCGCGACGTTGACCGGGATGAACGTGCGCTCCATTCGCAGCAGCTTACGTCGCGAACGGTGCGAAGCTAGCCCGTGTATCCATCGATCGAGCGCATCCGCGCTCAGCTCGCGAAGCACGTGACGGCGCCGTTCGCGGTCAGCGAGAAGCGCACGCAGTGGTCGTTCGGCGAGGACTCCGAAGCGTGGTGTGATATCGACGTTCGCGATCACGCGGCCGACCGGTTCGTCCTGGTCGTCATCGCCGGTGAGGCGATGGGGCGCCGCGCCGACTTCATGGCGCGTGTGTGGCACCACTACTGTCCCGAGGTCTGGCTCGTCGATCCCGACGCCCGCGAGGTCTCGGTTCGGCGTCGTGACCTTTTGCCGGCAATGGCGGCGCCGTTGATCGTTCCCCACGAGCTTCCCCTGGTAACTATCGATATGCAAAGCGTATTCATCGACGACTAACGCGTTGCGTTAGAAGCTGTCAGCGGTCCGATCGTGGCGCATGACGCGATGCGTCTTAGAGTGTCGGTCAAGGAGAACGCCCATGGCTGCCAAGACCGAAACCAAGACCGAGTCCAAGACCGAGACCGCGCTCCAGACGACGAGCCCCGTCGTTCACCTCGCCCTCGACGTGGCGGATAAGAGCCAGTCGACCGCGATCGCGATCCTGCAGGACGCGCGCACCGAGCTCCGCACCGCGGTCGACAACGGACTCGAGCTCGCCGAGAAGCTCGCGGCCGGCTCGCTCCGCTTCGCGAAGAAGGTCGTGTCCAAGCTCGACGACGCCGCGAACCAGGCGCTCGCGGGCACCGAGCGCGCGCTCGCCACCGCGGTCAAGACCGCGCGCGAGGCCAGGCGCGAGCTCGCGGCTCCGACGAACTGATCGCACCGACCGCGCACCGATGCGCGGCCCACGATTACCGCCGCCGCTCGTCGTCGATCGTCTGCCCCCCATTCGATTGGCGACGAGCGTCCCCGGCGCCCTTCTCAGCCGTCGATGACCTCGACGCACGCGTCGGAGAACGGGTGCTTGCACACGTCCTCGATGGAGTCGATCATCGACGCGAAGTACCCACCGAGCGTCGGCTCGGCGATCGGCGCGACCGAGGTCAGCTCTTTCGTCGTCAGCGGCCGCGGCTCCGCGAGCACCGCTCCGGGATAGATCACCGCGGCCGTCTCCGGCCCGAGCACGAGGAGATCGATCGGCCGATCGGCGAGCAAGCGCCGCATCTCGCCGACCTCCTCGCCGAGACGCTTCGCGACGATCCGTAGCGGGCTCCACAACGCGCGCTCGATCGACACGAAGTGCACGAAGCGGTGACCGTCTCTGTCGAGGTGCGCCTTCACGACGTCGCGCAACATCGCCCAGCGGCGCCACCGAAACTCGTACGACGCGTTGTCTCCAACGACCGCGATGCTCATGGGACCACCGTGCCACAACTCGTTTGAGTAGCAACGATGATTCGGGCCCAACTGCCTCGAATCGCTCAGACGACGAGGTTCACGAGGCGGCCCTTGACGTAGATCTCGCGCTTGATCGGCTTGCCGTCGATGAACTGCTTGACCTTCTCGTCCGCCTTCGCCGCCTCGAGGATCTCCGCCTCGGTCGCCGTCGTCGCGACCTCGACCTGGCCGCGCACCTTGCCGCTGACCTGCACGGCGATGACGATCGTGTCCTTCACGAGCTTCGCCTCGTCGAACGCGGGCCACGGCTCGAAGGTGATCGTCTGCTGGTGGCCGAGGCGCTGCCACATCTCCTCGGCGACGTGCGGCGCGAACGGCGAGAGGATCTTCACGAAGCTCTCGAACCACGCGCGCGGGATCTTGGTGGCCTTCGTCGCTTCGTTGACGAAGACCATCATGTCCGCGATCGCGGTGTTGAACTTCAGGTCCGTCACCGCCGACGTGACCTTCTTGATCGCCTGGTGCAGCGCGCGCTCGAGGTCCTTGTTGTCGGCGCCTTCGTCCTCGCTGATCTTGTCGCCGAGCGTCTCGACGCTGTCGGGCTTCGACGGATCCGCCGGCACGACGAGCAAACGCCACGCTCGATCGAGGAAGCGGCGCGTGCCGGCGACGCCGGAGGTATCCCATTCGACGCCGTCCTCGAGCGGGCCCATGAACAGCTCGTAGAGACGCATCGAATCCGCGCCGTACTCCGCGTTCATGTCATCGGGATTGACGACGTTGTATTTGGACTTGGACATCTTGTCGAGCTTGGTCTCGACGGGGATGTCGGTGCCTTTCAGGAAGTACGCATCCGCGCGCGGCAACATGAACGGCTTGCGGCCGTCGATGGCGAGGATGGCGTGCTCCGCGGTCGCGCTCGCGGTGAACGGCCTCGAGTCGTCGGCCGCAAGCTTCGCGGTGCCGCGGATCTCGGAACCCGAGACGACTCCTTCGAGCACGATGTCGCTGGCGCCGCCGTGATAGACGCCGGTGACTCTTCCGTCGACGGCCTGCAGCACCAGGGACTGTGCGCCGAACACGCCGCTGACGCCGGGCTGCGCTGCAGCCGGGCGGAGCTCGACCTCGTGATCGTGGTGGTACTTGCCGCTCGCTTCGCGGAACGACGTCTTGTGGATCATCCCCTGGTGGAAGAGCCGCTGGAACGGTTCCTTGGTCGAGACGTAGCCCGCGTCGTACAGCACCTTGTGCCAGAAGCGCGCGTACAGGAGATGCAGCACGGCGTGCTCGTTACCGCCGACGTAGAGGTCGACGGGCATCCAGTACTTCTCTTCCTCTTTGTCCCACGCGACGTCGTCGCGGTTCGGCGAGAGGAAGCGCAGGTAGTACCAGCACGAGCCTGCCCACTGCGGCATCGTGTTCGTCTCGCGCGTGCCGCCCTTGTACGGCAGCCAGTCCTTCGCGCGTGCGAGCGGTGGCGCGCCGTCGCGCGTCGGCTTGTACTCGTCGATCTGCGGCAGCTCGACCGGTAGCTCGGCCTCGGGGATGATGTCGACGCTGCCGTCGGCGCGCGTGTACGTCGGGAACGGCTCGCCCCAGTAGCGCTGCCGGCTGAACAGCCAGTCGCGCAGCTTGTAGCGGATCGACTTCTCGCCGAGCTTTCGCTCCTCGAGCCACGCGATCACCTTCTCCTTCGCAGCCTCGTTGCCAAGACCGTCGAGGAAGTCGGAGTTGACGTGCGGGCCATCGCCGGTGAACGCGGCCTTCTGCACGTCGGTGCCTTCGGGGCCCTTGACGACCTCGATGATCGGCAGGCCGAACTTCGTCGCGAAGGCGTGATCGCGCTCGTCGCCGGCGGGGCACGCGAAGACCGCGCCGGTGCCGTAGGAGGCGAGGACGTAGTCCGCGATCCAAATCGGGATGCGCTTACCGTTGACCGGGTTGATCGCGTACGCGCCCGTGAACACGCCCGTCTTCGGCGCGTCGGCGGCCTCGGTCAGGCGATCGCGCTCGCTGCGCTTGCCGACCTCCTCGCGATACTTCGCGACGGCGTCGCGCTGATCGGGCGTCGTGATCTGATCGACGAGCGCGTGCTCGGGCGCGAGGACGACCCACGTGCCGCCGAACAGCGTGTCGGGGCGCGTGGTGAACACGGTGATCGCGTCGTCGCGATCGGCGAGCTTGAACACGACGTTCGCGCCGATCGACTTGCCGATCCAGTCGAACTGCGCCTTGAGCGTGCCGTTGGGCCAGTCGAGCCCGACGAGATCCTCGGAGAGCCGATCGGCGTACTCGGTGATCTTCAGCAGCCACTGCGTCATCAGGCGCCGCTCGACGTCGTCGCCGGTCTCGATGTACTTGCCGTCCTTGACCTCCTCGTTCGCGAGGACGGTGCCGAGGGCGGGACAGAAGTTGACGGGCAGCTCGCCGCGATACGCGAGGCCGCGCTTGTAGAGGACCTCGAAGATCCACTGCGTCCACTTGTAGTACCTGGGATCGCTCGTCGCGAGCTCGCGCGTCCAGTCGTACGACAGGCCGAGCTTGTGCAGCTGCGACTTGAACGTGGCGATGTTGCGCGCGGTGATGACGCTCGGATGCTCGCCCGTGCGCTCGGCGCGGCGCTCGGCCGGCAAGCCGAACGAGTCCCAGCCCATCACGCGCAGCACGTTGAAGCCCATCATTCGCTTCGCGCGCGCGACGACGTCGGTCGCCGTGTAGCCCTTCGGGTGGCCGACGTGGAGGCCGTCGCCCGACGGGTACGGGAACATGTCGAGGACGTAGTACTTCGGACGCGTGCGATCGGTCGGTGTCAGGAACGTCTGGTTGTCGTCCCAGTACCGCTGCCACTTCGCGTCGATGGTCTCGTGATCGAAGCCCGCCATTAGCTGTTCAAGACCGCTTTGATGCGATCGGTGATCACATCGGGCTCACCCACACCGTCGACGCGCTTCAGGATTCCCTTCTCGAGATAGAACGGGATGATCGGCGCGGTCTCCGAGTGATACTTCTGCACGCGCGTCGTGACGGCCTCGACGGTGTCGTCCTTGCGGTGCACGAGGCGCGCAGCGATCTCCGCCGGCGGCGGGTTGTACTTGAGGTGATAGATCGTGCCGGTCTCCGGATCCGTGCGCCGACCGACCGCGCGCTCCTCGAGGAGGGCGTCGGGGACTTCGATCAAC
Source organism: uncultured Kofleriaceae bacterium (assembly GCA_964617845.1). Lineage (GTDB taxonomy): Bacteria > Myxococcota_A > Polyangia > Haliangiales > Haliangiaceae > JABFXX01. The sequence continues at coordinate 23,401 of CAZUAR010000049.1, forward strand.
ACGACGGCATCGAGGCTCACGCCCGCCTTCTCCATCGCGGCGTCGAGCGCTTCGGCCTGCGGGCGCGTGCGCGGGAAGCCGTCGAGCATGAAGCCCTTGGCGCAGTCGGGCTTGGCGATGCGCTCGAGGATCATGCCGATGACGACGTCGTCGGGGACGAGCTTGCCGGCCTTCATGAAGGCGTCGGCTTCCTGGCCGAGCTTCGTGCCTTCCTTCACCGCGGCGCGAAGCATGTCGCCGCTCGAGATGTGAGTGATGTTGTACGTCGCGACCAACCGACCAGCCTGCGTTCCCTTCCCTGCACCGGGGGGACCGACGAGGATCATGCGCATAGAGGGGCATCCAACCATGCGCGTCGGGGCCGTGCAACGTGCGGAGCCTGGGGTAACGTTGCGGCATGAAGCCGCTCCCGGGCTGGTTCCGCTACGCGAGCTGGGTGATGGCGGCGCTGTTCGCGATCTGCGTGGCGCTCCAGTACAACGATCCGGATCCGATCCGCTGGATGCTCATCTACGGCGCCGCGATGGTCATCTCCGTCGTGCTGCCCGCCAAGCGCGAGGTGTGGACGGTCGGGATCATCGCGGGCGCGGCGGCGCTCGTCTGGGCGATCGTGCTCGTCATGCACGTCTGGGGGATCATCCACCTCGATGATCTGTGGAAGAAGATGAGCGAGAAGGGTGGCGCGGTCGAAGAAGGGCGCGAGGCCGGCGGGCTCTTGATCGAGGCGGTGTGGCTCCTCGTCGCGAGCGCGTTCCGTCGCACGCGCGCGTAGGGGCGCCGTCGACGACGCGCCGGTCACCGCGTCGCGCGGAGCATCTCGATGTGTGGGATCCCATCCTCGTCGTACGGCTCGCTCGCGCGCTCGAAGCCGAGCTCGTTATAGAAGCGCTCGAGATGCGCCTGCGCACCGATGCGCACGTCGCGTGCTCCGCAGATCGCGAGCGCGCGGCGCACGAGCTCCTTGCCGAGCCCCGTGCCGCGCGCTTGCTTCGCGGTGATCACGCGGCCGATCGAGATCTCGTCGAACTTCGCGCCGGCGGGAACGATGCGGCAGTACGCGTGCAGCGCGCCGTCGTCGGCGGCGGCCCATAGGTGGCGCGAGGTGGGATCGAGGCCGTCCGCGTCGAGGTACGGGCAGTTCTGCTCGACGATGAACACGCTCTCGCGCAGCGCCGTGATCGCGTAGAGCTCGGCGATCGTCAGCTCGTCGAATGCGCGGTCGTGCCAGCGAAGGGCCACGAGGCGAACGTATCGCGTGTTAGCGTCCGCGTGGTGAAGTCGGAGATCCGAGCGGTGACCGTGTTCCTGTCGTCGTCGGCAGGGTTGCCACCGTACGTCGCCGCGGTCGAGGAGCTCGCGCGCGAGATGGCGCGACGCAACCAGACGCTCGTCTACGGCGGCGCGCACCGCGGGCTGATGGGCGTGCTCGCGGACGCGATGATCGCCGCGAAGGGCACGACGATCGGCGTGATCCCGCAAGCGCTCGTCGACCTCGAGATCGCGCACACCGGGCTGACCGAGCTGCACGTGGTGACCACGATGCACGAGCGCAAGGCCATGATGTTCTCGCTCGCGGATGCGTTCGTGGTCGCGCCCGGGGGGTTCGGTACGCTCGAGGAGGCGTTCGAGCAGATCACCGGGCTCCAGCTCGGCTACCACACCAAGCCCATCGTCTTCCTCGATGTCGAGGGGTTCTGGGCGCCGATGGCGGACTTCCTCGATCGTGCGGTCGCTGCGAATGTTCTGTACGGGGGAAATCGCCCACTGTTCCGCACCGCTCCAACCCCGGCAGCCGCCCTCGACGTATTGGCCGCATGGTAGCCTCGGTTTCATGTCCCCTCGCCTGATCGGCGCGGTGCTGGCTCTCGTCGCGGCGATCTTGCTCGCCGTCTCGATGGCTACGTCCGCACTGTGGGCCGGACATCCGTCGGTCGACGGGCGCGAGATCGAGAAGAAGACGGTCTACATCGGACTGCTCGGGGGACAGGGCTGCAACACCGGTGGCGACGGGACCTGCGAGGATCTCGTGCTGTCGAGCTCGTTCACCGCGGTCAGCTTCGTGCAGCTCGGAACGTCGTCGCTGTTCGTGCTCGTCGCGCTGGTGCTCGCGCTGACGTCGTTCCTCAACAAGGACTCGCGAAAGTCGATCGGCAAGGGGGCGATCGGGGTCGCGCTCCTGTGCGTCGCGGTCGTGCTGGGACAGATCTTGATCGGTCCCAACATCCAGACGAACCACGCGGTCAGCGTGCCGATCGGGTACGGCATGTATCTCTTCCTCGGCGCGATCATCACCGTCGTTGTAGGCGGCCTCCTCGCCGGGAAGAACGATCCGCCGATCGCGCTGCGTCCGTCGCGCCAACCAGCGTTCCCGCCGATGCAGCCACCGCAGCCGCAGCAGCAGATCGACGTGCTCGCCCTTCTGCAAGAGGACGCGCAGCGCCCGCCTCCGCCGCAGAGCCCGGGCGGAATGCTGCCCGGTCCCGCGGGGCCGCTCGGCGCCAACACGCTCGGTGCCGGCACGCCTCCCGGCCCGATGTTCAACGCGCCCTACCAACCGGCGCCGTCACCGTCGCCGTTCGCGGCGGCTCCGTTCCCCTCACCAGCCGCGACGCCCTTCGCGGCGGCTCCGTTCGCCTCACCGGCCGCGACGCCGTCGATGCCGCGGCCCGCGTCTCCCTCGACGCCGCCCAGCTTCGGCCTCGCCGCGAATCGCGCCGACACCTCGCAGGACCCGGTGATCCCCGCGCCACCACCCGCCGCGCCGCCACCGCCCGCGGCGCGCACGAAGGCCGCGAGCGTCGCGCCACCGCCGCGCGTGAAGGCACCGAGCATTCCGCCGCCGACGGTCTCGAACAAATCGGGTCCCGCGAAGAAGCTACCGGCGCCGGGCTTCTCGATGCGCGCCCCCACCGCGCTCGGCGTGTCGGTCCAAGCTCCGACGGGGACCGACCCTGGACAGAACACGATCGCCGCCGGCCCCGCCGCGCTCGCGCAAGCCAACGCGCCGAAGCTGCCCGCGGACTCGCCGATGCAGGCCTTCACGGGCGCCGCCGAGCCGTCCGAGGAAGTCGCGACGCGCGCCGTTCCCAAGGAGCCGGACCTCATGGTCGGCTCTCCGATCTCCGTCGGCGACTCCACCGACGCCGACCGCAAGCTCCCCGACGCCGAGAGCACCGACGTCAACGCGCGCCCCGTCACCGACGACGGTGAAGAAGCCGCCACCGTCTTCCGCGGCAAGAAGGACGCGACGCCCGCGCCGACGACGCGCCTCCCCACCGACGACAGCGAGGAAGCCGCGACCGTCGCGCGCCCCAAGCAGGATCCCGAGGATCTCGCGACCGACGCCGCGCAGGCGCGCGCCTCGGCGAAGAAGATCCCGATCTCGACCGCGTCCGAGGCGCTGCCGCCGCCCAAGGAAGAGAAGACCGCGCACGGCGGCCCGCAGCCGGCGTGCCCGCAGTGCGAGGCGCCGATGAACTGGGTCGAAGAGCACCTGCGCTTCTACTGCAAGAGCTGCCGGATGTACTTCTAGCCGTCCCCTTCGCAGCTGTTCGTGTCAGATCGCGTTCTTCGCGATGGCCGTCGTTGCTTGTTCGCCGAGGAGGCGCACCGCGAAGATGAACGCGCCGAAGCGCGCGTCCTTCGTCATCCCTTTGGCGAAGCGGTAGTAGATCTGCTGCGCGACGACCGAGGTCTTGAACAGCCCGTACACGTAATAGAAGACGAGCGAGTCCGTCGTGCGACCCGAGCGCTCGAGGTAGCGCTGCGTGATCTCGGCGCGCGTCATCATGCCCGGCGAGGCGGTGGGGCCGAACGGCAGCTTCAAGACGGCGGGCGAGTCCGTCGCTTGCGACCAGTACGAGAGCGACGTGCCGAGATCCATCAGCGGGTCGCCGATCGTCGTCATCTCCCAGTCGAGCACGCCGGTGATGCGCGTGAGGTCCGCGTCGAAGATGACGTTGTCGAACTTGAAGTCGTTGTGGATCAGCGCGGGCGCACCGTCCGCCGGCTGGTGCGAGGCGAGCCACGCGGCCACCTCGGAGATCGCCGGGATGTCGTCGGTCTGCGACTTCGTGTAGCGCTCGGTCCACCCCGAGACCTGTCGCTCGATGTAGCCGGCCGGCTTGCCGAAGTCTCCGAGGCCGGCGGCGGTGTAGTCGACCGCGTGCAGATCGACGAGCGCGTCGACGAGCAGCTCGCAGATGTGGCGCACGCGCGCGTGGTCGGAGGCGAGCTCGGCGGGGAGCTCCTTGCGCAAGATCACGCCGCGCCGCCGCTCCATCAGGTAGAACGGCGCGCCGAGGACGTCGCCCGTCGGCTCGTTCGCGATCACGCGCGGCGCGCGATCGTAGACGGGCGCGAGCTTCGAGAGGACCGCGACCTCGCGCCCCATGTCGTGCGCCGACTTGATCTTCGCGCCGAACGGCGGGCGGCGGAGGACGTACTGGCGGTCGCCGTGGTGCACGAGGTACGTGAGGTTCGAGTGGCCGCCCGGGAACTGCTCGACGGTGATCGCGCCGTGCGCGCCGAGCTCGCGCTCGATGAACGCGGTGAGCGCGGCGAGGTCGAGCTCCTCGCCGGCGCGGATCGCGCGCGGTTGGTCTTCAACGAGCGACACGAGGCTCCTTGCTGGCGCGTACTCGCCGATCGATCTCCCTCCGGTCCACCCGCATCACCGCGCGGCCCCGTAGCGGGAGAGGATGCGCTTCGCGACGACCATCTTGTGGACCTCGTCGGGGCCGTCGTAGATGCGCGCGCCACGCTCGTGGACGTAGTAGTGCGCGAGGACCGTGTCGCTCGTGATGCCGAGCGCGCCGTGCAGCTGGATCGCGCGGTCGATCAGGTTCAGCATCACGTTCGCGACGTAGAACTTGATGCAGCTGACCTCGTCGCGCGCGCGGTCGAAGCCCTTCTTCTCGATCGTCCACGCGGCGTGCAGCACCATCAGGCGCGACGCGTTGATCTCGGCGCGCGCTTCGGCGACCCACGCCTGCGCGATCTGACGCGACGCGAGCGTCTTGTCGTCGTCGATCTTGCGCTGCGCGATGTGCGCGCACATCGTGTCGAACACGCGCTCGCAGATTCCGATCCACCGCATGCAGTGATGGATGCGACCCGGCCCGAGGCGCTCCTGCGCGATCAAGAAGCCCGCGTTCTCGGGGCCGAGGCGGTTCGTGACGGGCACGCGCACGTTGGTCAGGCGGATCTCGGAGTGACTCGCCCAGCCGTCGCCGGGGTCGCCCATGATCTTGATGTTGCGCACGCGCTCGAAGCCCGGCGTGTCGGTCGGCACGATGATCATCGACGCGCGCGCGTGGCGAGCCGCTTCGGGGGACGTCACCGCCATGACGATCGCGAACGTCGCGCCGTCGGCGCTCGAGGTGAACCACTTGTGCCCGTCGATGACGTAGTGGTCGCCGTCCTTGCGCGCCTCGCACGAGAGGATCGTCGGGTTCGAGCCGGGGTTCTCGGGCTCGGTCATCGCGAAGCACGAGCGGATGTCGCCCCGCGCGAGCGGCTCGAGATACTGCGCCTTCTGCTCGGGCGTGCCGTACTTGTGAAGGATCTCGAGGTTGCCCGCGTCGGGTGCTTGCGCGCCGAACACGTAGTGCCCGAGCGGCGAGCGGCCGAGGCGCTCGCTGACGAGTCCGTGCTCGACGAGCGACAGGCCGAGCCCGCCGAGCTCCTTCGGGATCTGCGGTCCCCACAGGCCGGCCGCCTTGACCTTGTTGCGAAGCTCGGTGAGCTGCGCCGCGGAGGCGGTGAAGCCGCGCTCGAAGATCTCGTGCTCGGCCGGCATCACGGTCTCGGCGATGAGCTTCTCGATCTTCTCGAGGATGGGGCGGACGGTTTCGGGCGGATCGAAGTCCATGGCTACCTCTCGGTGGTGAGCTCGTCGGTGAGGTGAGACGTGACGTTGAAGGTGACCAGCGAGACCTGGTCGGGCGTCCAGGCGGCTTGACGCGAGCGGAACTTCAGCTCGGTAACGGATGCATTCCGGATCACGATCGACGTGCGGACCATCCGCGCATCGGGGATCCCGAACGTGAGGCCGACCGCGACGCCGATCGGCCCGGCCGACGTCACGCACGCGACGCGCGCGCCGCTCGATGCGCTCTCGACGACGCGCGTCATCGCGGTGCGCACGCGCGCGACGAAGTCACCCACGCGCTCGACGCCCTCGACGTACCAGTGGTCGTTCGCCCAGCGGTCGAGGATCGTGTGGAACGCTTCGTCGAGCAGGCGCGGCGTCGGTGCGCTCGTCAGCGCCGCGAACTTCGGATCCTCGGCGACGAGTCGCGGCACCAGGTGCTGCAGCATCTCGAACGCCGGATACTCGGCGAGCTCGGCGATCTGCGTCGGTGCCGGCAGCGCGATGCCGAGTGCGTCGGCCGACTCGCACGCGAACGCGGCGGTCTGCACCTGGCGCTTGAGCGGCCCCGTGTAGAGCGCGTCGAGCCTTTGCCGGGCTAGCCATTTACCGAGCGCGCGCGCCTGGTCTTCCCCGCGCGTCGACAGACGATCGTAGTCGGCCTCGCCGTACGACGCTTGTCCGTGACGGATCAGGAAGACGGTGCCCACGCGCCGCGACTGTACCCGACGTAGTCGCTCTCACGATTCACTGAGGACAACGGAATCACTAGGGTCTGGCGACACGAGGGGTTGCTTGTCCCCATCACGGCGCGCGTCGAGCGCGTGTCGGTTTCTATCGCCACGTTGAAACGCGCACGACTGCAAACGGTCGTTGGCACGCGGCGTGGACCACATGCGAGCACACTATGAAGCTTGCTCCGCTGTTCTCGTTGGCTTTGCTCGCTCTGGTCGCGTGCGCAGAACCCGCCGATCACGAGGAAGGAATCGGCACCGACGCCGATGGCGACATGATCTCCGACGCCGATGAGGGCGCGTCGGCGCGCACCGACACCGATGGTGACGGCACGCCCGACTATCTCGACGACGATAGCGACGACGACTCGATCCCCGATTACCGCGAAGCGGCGGACGCGGATCTGGCGACGGCACCGCCCGACAGCGACAGCGACGGCACGCCCGACTACCGCGACCTCGACAGCGACGCGAACGGCCGCCCCGACGAGGTCGAAGGCGTCGACGACATCGACAACGACAACGTCGGCAACTACGCCGACGCGGATGACGACGGCGACGCCATGAACGACGTGGACGAGTTCGTCACGTCGGCGGACGACCCGATCGACAGCGACGGCGACGGCACGCCGGACTACGTCGACACCGACAGCGACGCCGACACGATCCTCGACATGTACGAGGGCCCGTTCGACTACGACAACGACGGCGTCAAGAACTACCTCGACGATGACAGCGACGGCGACTGCGTGCTCGATCGCGCCGAAGCGCGCCTCGCAGCGAACGTGCCCGCCGACACCGATCACGACTCGCACCTCGACTTCCTCGATCGCGACAGCGACAACGACGGCGTGCCCGACGTCTCCGAGGACGCGAACTGCAGCGGCACGGTCGACCCGGGTGAGTCGAGCGCGCTGTCGTCCGACACCGACGGCGATGGCGTCACCGACTTGATCGAGACGGCCGCCGGCACGGATCCGACGAACGCCGCCGACAACCCGCGCGCGAACGGCGACTTCGTGTTCGAGGTGCCGTACCAGAAGCCGCAGACGCCGCTCTCGTCGGACCTCGACTTCTCGACGAAGCTGCAGGCGGTCGATCTCTACGTGATGCTCGATCGCTCCGGCTCGATGTCGGCGGAGATCAACTCGATCAAGACGAACCTGTCCACCGTCGTTCGCAACATCGCGTGCCCGCCGTACGGCGTCGGAACGCCGGGCAACTGCATCCCCGATCTGTGGGCGGGTGCCGGCACGATCGGCTATCAGGGTGGCGGCGCGACCGCGTTCCAGAACTGGGTCGACATCCAGCCGAACGCGAGCTTCGCGACCGTGCCGACGGGCGACGGCGGCGGATCGAACTCGATGGAGCCGCTGACGTTCGGCGCGTTCGCCGCGGTCACCGGCCAGGGCGGCGCGAGCTACTCGATGGGCTCGGTGCCTGCGCGCTCGACGTGCAACGGCTCGCCCGCGAAGAACGGCGGCTACCAGACGTTCGGCTACCCGTGCTTCCGCCAGGGCGCGCTGCCCGTCGTGCTGCTCGCGACCGACGAGCCGCCGTTCGGCGGTGGCGACACGTACGCCTCGCCCGCGTGGTCGACGGTCGTGAAGCCCGCGTTCACGACGACGAAGGCGAAGCTGGTCGGCATCCTCGGCGATGGGCTCTCCGGATCGACGCAGGCCGACCTGCAACAGATGGCGCGCGACACGGGCGCGATCGATCTGATGAACGGCAACGCGCCGCTCGTGTTCAACGGCTCGGGCGCGTCGGCAGCCTCGGCGATCCAGACCGGCATCCTTCGCCTCGCGAACGGCCTGCCGCTCGATCTCGACGCGCGCACGACCGACGACGCGACCGACACCGTCGACGCGATCAGCGCGTTCATCGATCACCTCGAGACGCAGCAGCTCGGCACGCCGGAGTGCGCGAGCGGGCTGTCCGCGCAGGACACCAACGGCGACACGTTCCACGACAAGTTCGTCGGCGTTCGCACCGGCACGCCCGTGTGCTGGAAGGTCGTCAGCAAGCAGAACACGACGGTGCCCGCGACCGACGCGCCGCAGATGTTCCGCGCGACGGTGTCCGTGTACGGCGACGGCGTGACCCAGCTCGACACGCGCGACGTGTACTTCCTCGTGCCGCCCAAGCCGTTCGACACGATCCAGTGAGTCGGGCGAGCGTGACCTCGTAGAACCTCCGAGCCACGGCCTACGAGATTCTTTCAGTCGCGCGGATTCTCGCGACGCGCGATCGGTTTTGCTTGCGCGATCGGTGCCTCTTGCCGAATCGTGGATCCGCAATGCGGGTGATCACGGCGACTGCCGTCGCGATGTGCATTTCCATGGGCTCGTCGGCTGCAACACCGACGGCTCTGTTCGACAAGTCGATGTCACCTCCGTCGCTCCTCGACGGAATTCGCGTCGGCATGCCGCGCGCGCAGCTCGCGCGAGCGATGACCTCGTTCACGCGCGACGAGCAGTACCGCGACGCCGCGCAACGCGAGCGCTACATCGCTACCGCCGGCGACGCGAAGGTCTACGTGCTGTTCTCGCACGACGTCGTCGCGCGCATCGGCATCGAAGCGCCCGCCGCCGGGTTGATCGCGAAGCTCACGTCGTTGTGGGGCACGCCGATCAAACGCACGAACCTCGCGAACGAAGGCCTCGTGTCGTGGCGCTCGGGCGGCACGCGCGTCGATGTCGCGTGTCGCGAAGCGCTGTGCCGTCTCGCCTACCATCGCGAGCTGGGCGCCGCTTTCTTCGGCAAGGCCGTCGGCGCGCCGGGCTCGCTCGCGTCCGTCGCGATCGGCACCGAGCGCGCGAAGGTGCCCGCCCTCTACGCGAACGGAACCGAGGTCCCGGCCGGCGTCGAGGACGTCCGCGTCGTCGTCGACATCGAGGATCGCGTGAAGGGCTACCGCATCGTGGGCCTGCCGCCGACCGCGGGCGACGCGCTCGCCGCCGCGTGGGGCACGCCCGTCATCATCGATTCGCTACCGACGTGGTTCGCTCCGCAGCGCGGCCTGCGCGCCCGCTACGACGCGCAGCTCGGCGTGGTCCAGATCGCCGAGTACATGCCGCTCGTCGCGCTCCTCGGCCAAGGCGATCGCATCGCGCTGCCGATCGTCGGGCTCACGCAGAAGCAGCTCGCCGCCGCCTACCCGAAGTTCCGCGCCGTCAACGGCGGCGGCACGATCGCGTTGCCGCCGACCGAGCTCGCCTCCGCACCGACGATGATCGGCGTCGCGATCGACCCGACCAGCGGCGAGGTCGCGCGCGCGATGTTCGCGGTCCCGTTCGCGACCGCCGCGAACAAGGCCGCGGTCGTCGCGGTCCTCGAAGCCAAGTGGGGCAAGTCGCGCTTGATCGATCGCGCCGGCCAGAAGCGGCTGACGTTCCCGTCGAGCAAGGCGCGCGTCGAGGTCTCGGTCGACGACGCGGCGGCGGTGCTGGTCGTCGAGCTGTCCCGGGTGTGATCGTCCCTTCGCGCACGGGGTGATCTGCCCCGTACCGGTTGTCAGTTCGCGGAGTTGGGGGCAGAACAGGGGGATGCGGTCCGTCTCGATCGGCGCGGTGGTATGCGCGATCGCCGCGTGCAATTCGGCACCGGCGGCGACGACGGACTTCTTCGGGCCGACGATCGAGCCGCCGCGCGGGCTGGCGAAGCTGCAGCCGGGCATGTCGGTCGTGCAGGCAAAGCAGCTGGTGCCCGGGTTGCGCGAGGACCATCGCGGCGTGCGCGATCATCTCGAGATCGATTCGGGCGTCGCCGACGTGAAGCTGCAGGTGCGGGTCGATGCCGGCATCGTCGCGAACATCGTGGCGATCGTGCAGGGTCAGTCGGCGCGCGAGCTGTTGACGAAGGCGTGGGGCGAGCCGGAGATCACGCGGGACGCGCTGGGGCAGCCCGAGATCACGTGGTCGAGCGAGGCGACCGGGTGGAAGGTCAAGCTCGACTGCCTCGAGCGCAACTGCCTGGTCGAGTACGTGCCGTTTCACGTGCTGACCGCGGAGTTCTTCGGGGCGCACGTGGTGCCGCCGGGGGCGCTCGCGAACCTCAAGGTCGGCATGAAGCTGGCCGAGGCGCGCAAGCACGCGCCCGGTCAGGTCGACGTGCGCGCGGGGATCCCGACCGGCGTCGATGGCGTGCGCGAGTTCACCGCGGTCGATGACAAGAGCGGCACGATCAAGGCGATCTATCTCAACTTGCCCGCGCGCGCGGAGGCGCTGATCGCGGAGGCGTGGGGGCCCGGGCGGCCGGCGACGGAGCCGGTGGGCAAGGAGGTGCTCGTGTGGCCCGATCCGACGACCGGGTGGCGCGCGACGCTGCGAGATGCGCTCGGCTCGTCGCATGACCTCGCGTTCGACAACTACATTCCCGCGGCGGCGCTGTTCGGCGAGCAGCCCGACGTGCTCGATGCGGTGCCGATCATCAACGCGACCGTCGACGAGCTGAAGAAGATGTTCCCGACGGAGCTGACCGCCCAGGGCCGCGACTTCGTGCTGACGCTGTTGCCGACGGAGTGGGAGCGCAGCGCGACGACGTTCAAGCTCGACATGATGGCGGGGCGCGTGCGCGCGCTGACGTTCGACGTGCCGTTCAAGGCGTACCCTCCGGCAAAGGACGAGCTCCTCGATCTGTTCACGCACAAGTGGGGACAGCCCCGCGTGAGCGAGGAAGACGGCAAGCGCATCCTGATCTTTCGCGATGGCGATCCGCGCGTCGAGGTCTACGAGGACACCGAGCACGGCTCCTGGCAGATCGAGATTCGCCGCTAGCGATTCTCGCGCTACGCTCGGGGCATGACCGCGTCGATCCGTTTGCGCTGAGCTCGGTCCGAGTGTCCTCGCACCATCTCTGGTGATCGCGTTCGCGCGATCGCCGCTCTCGCATTTCTGGAGATCGACATGTTTCAAGCTCTCGATTCGCTCGACGCGATCGTCGCCGCCGCCGCGCGGCATGGCCTCACGCTCGTAGACCCCACGCTCGACACGATGGGCCTCGACTTCCTCGCGGTTCGCGCGCGATCCGGACGGCACGCGCTGGATCGTGCGCGCACCCCGCCGCGCCGATGTCGCCGCCGGTGCAGCGGTCGAAGCGCGCGTCCTCGCCGCCGTGCGTGACACGTTGCCGGTGGCAGTGCCGGATTGGCGCATCGCCGATGACGTGATCGCGTATCCGCGTCTGCTTGGCACACCGGTGGTCACGCTCGAGAACGGAGCGCCGGTGTGGAACGGTGTCGATCCCACGGCACCGGCTCGTTCGTTTCTCACCGCGATCGGCGGCACGCTCGCCGCGCTGCAGCGCGTGACCGACCCACGCCTCCCTGCGCGAACGATCAGCGAGGAGCGTGCGGAATGTGCACGCATCGTTCAGCGCTCGCGTGAACTGATCGACCCACCCGCGTCGATCACCGCGCGTTGGCAGCGTTGGGTCGATGACGATTCGATGTGGCCCACGCACGTCGCGCTCTCGCATGGAGACATGCATCCGGGCCACCTGTTGCTCGACGAGAGTGGAGCGCTTTGCGGCATCCTCGACTGGACCGAGGCGCGCGTCGGCGATCCGGGCATCGACTTCGCGATGATGCTTCGCTGCTTCGGCCGCGGCGCGCTCGACACGATCGTCGAGGCATTCGCCGCGAACGGCGGCACGATGTGGCAGCGCGTGATCGATCACGCAGTCGAACGCGAGTCGCTATTTCCGGCCAGCGCAGCGGACTGGGCTGCACGAACGAACAACGACGCGATCCTCGCGTACGCGAAAGCGGAGCTCGCGAAGCAACTCGCTGCGATGTGATCGTGTCCGAGCACGACCGCTAGCGCTGCGAGTGATCGCGTGGCGTGTCCGTTGCAGCGCGAGCGGCCACTCAGGAGGATCGTGATGAATGGGAATGCTCGTGGTGCATGGTTGTCACTCGCGTTCGCGGTGACGTCGCTCGTTGGTTGTGTAACGGAGCCGACGGAGGAACCGGAGCCTGCTTCGGACGTGTTGCTCGGTGACGAGGATCTCGTCGCCATTCCGCGCGCGACGACCGTCGACGAACTGGTGGCGCGCACCACCAAGAACCTGCGATCGAATGGCAGCGGATCGTTCTATCTCGCGATCCGCAAGAACGCGCTCTCCGATCGATGGTTCTGGTCGACGTATCTGGAGCAGCTTCAACCGTACGGGCCCTCGCCCGGCACGCTGGGCACGCGCATCGTTCGCTTTCGCGAGCAGAACGGAAAGCTGTTCGTGTTCGACGCCGACGATCGACGCGCGACGAGCGACATCTTCGCGCCGGAGCTGATCATCGACGCGTTCGAGATCGTCGACAGCGGCCCGTTCAACGCGCTGCCCGGAGCGGGCGGCTTCGTCCTGATCGATCCCGCTGCCGGCCAGAACCGCTTCGGTGCGCTCGCCGACTGGTGGGCCGAAGGCGCGGCGCCGGTGAAGCTCGAGACCGAGCTCGCGTTCGTCGAGGACTTCAAGGCGTGGAACGACGGCGGCAGCTTCGCGCACATCTTCGCCGCGTACTCGAACCAGCCGATCGGTACGCCCGACGATGTCGACATCAACGAGCTCCGCGTCGCCGCGACGACGCGCGTGACCTTGCGTCGCTACTACGAGACGCCCGGCTACACGCCGACGCCGAACCCCGGTGTGCCGCACTTCTTCACGAGCGATCCGCTCAACTTCAGTAACGGCAGCCCCGTCGTGCAATCGCGCGCGGTCCACTGGGCGTTCAAGCCGGGGATGCAGCCGATCAAGTGGAAGATCGGCCGCGGCATCCTCCAGTACCAGAACGATCCGGCGCTCGGCGGCGCGGACCTCGTCGGTGCGATCACGCGTGGCATCGAGTCGTGGAACTCGGTGTTCGGCTACCCGGTGTTCGACGCCGAGCTCGCCGGCCCGAGCGATCGCTTCGGCGACGATCACTACAACTACTTCATCGTCGATACCGATCCGACGCTCGGCTACGCGTACGCGGACTGGCGCACGAACCCGAGCACCGGCGAGGTCCGCGGCGCGAGCGTCTACTTCTCGGGCGCGTTCTTCTCGCCGTTCCCCGACGACGTCGACGCAGGCGCGCCGGCGCGTCCGGCGGGCGCGCGAAAGCGCGTGCCGCGGCTCGTCTGGCAGGACCAGCACGGCGATCCGCTCTGCGTTCGGTACGCCGATGAGCGCCGCACGATCGGCGAGTCGACCGCCTTCACCGCGAAGGAGAAGCTCGAGAACTACGTCCAGGAGGTCGCGCTGCACGAGATCGGTCACACGCTCGGACTGCGCCACAACTTCAAGGGCTCGCTGATGCCGCCGACCTCGTCGACGATGGAGTACAACGTGCCGGACGTCTCGTTCGTGCAGCCGGTTCCCGGCCCGTACGACATCGACGCGCTTCATTACCTGTACGGCCTGTCGCCGAACCTGCCGGCGCAGCCGTTCTGCACCGACGAGGACACGCTCGTCGATCCGAACTGCGTGCGGTTCGACGCACCCTCGCCCGCCCCGCTCTACGACTACCAGCTGCCCTGGTACACGTACGTCGCGAGCTTGTTCCTCGACGGCTCGCTGCCCGTCGAGCTCGCGAGCTTGTACCTCGGAGCCTACGGCCTCGAGACCATGGGCTACGCGCGCGCGGGTGATCCGACCGAAGCGATCACCGCGTGGAGCTCGCTCGTCGGTGGCTTCTGCGACTTCGCGGGCCCCAACGCCGGCGCGGACGCGGTGTGCGGCTTCTGGTTCGGCGATGTCGTCCGCCCGCAGGGTGCGATCGCGACGCCGATCCGCGACGCCACTGTCCTCGCCGCGATCGCTGCGAACGGACAGAGCACGATCACGAACGGTGATCGCGACTTCTCGGTTCGGCGCTCCGCCGTCGACGCGCTGAGGTCGCTGCAGAACCTCGGCGCGTACGAAGCGCTGCTCGCCGCGCGCGAGACCTTGGCCGCGCAGCTGCCCTCGCTCGCCGGTGCCGAGCAGGCGCTCACGCGAGACCTGCTCGCGCGCATCGACACGGCGACGTCGCCGTACTTCCAGTAGTCAGCCGAGCGTGCGCAGCGCGTCGGCGAGGATCGTCAGCGCGCTGCGCATCTCCGTCTCCGAGAGATACGCGTACGACACGCGGAAGCCGTGCAGGTGCGGCTCGCCCAGGAACGCGGCCGACGCGTTCGACACGTGAACGCCGCGCCGCGCGAGGTGCGCTTCGAGCACCTGCATGTCGATCGTTCGCGGCAGGTCGACCCACAGCGTCGGTCCTCCGCCGGGACGCGTCCAGCGCACGCCGTCGGGCATCAGCTCGTCGAGCGCTTGCAGGCACGCCGCGTAGCGCGTATCGAGCGCCTTCTGCAGCGCCGCGAGGTGCGTGTCGTAGTAGCCGCGATCGAGGAACTCCGCGACGACGGCCTCGGTCAACCACGCGTTGCCGAGCGTCGAGAGGCGCTTCATCGCGACGAGCGTCGGCACGAGCTCCGGCGACGCGGCGACGAAGCCGACGCGCAGCGACGGCAATAGCTTCTTCGTGAACGAGTTCACGTACAGCACGTTCTTGCCGCCGAGCATGCGCAGCATCGGGCGGTACTCGCCGTCGGACAGCATGTCGCTGCCCCAGTCGTCCTCGAGCACCGCGACGCCGTGGCGCTGGCACAGATCGAGGACGCCGCGCAGCTCGCCCGACGAGTACGAGTAGCCCGTCGGGTTGTGAAAGCTCGGGATCAGATACGCGAGCGCGGGCTTCGTCGCGAGCGCCTTACCCCACGCGTCGAGATCGATGCCCTCGAACGGATCGAGGTGAAGCCCGACGAGCTCGTTGCCGAGGCTCTCGAACAGGAGCTTCGCGTACGCGTACACCGGCGACTCGACAGCGACGCGCTTCGTCGCGAGCGAGCGCGCGACGATGTCGAGCGATTGCTGCGAGCCGGTCGTGATGATGATCTCGTCGGCGCTCGCATCGAGACCGCGCGCGTTCATGCGCTTCGCGATCGCCTCGCGCAGTGGGCGGTAGCCTTGCGCGTCGTACAGCGCGGGCATGCGTTCGCGCAGCACGGAGCGCGCGCAGTCCGCGATCCGCTCCGTCGGCAATAGCTCGGGATCGATGAACACCGTCGACAGTGCCGTCGTCCCGCGCGGTGGAAGATCCGGCCGGCGCAGCGGAGGCGGAACGAGCACCGGGAGCGGGACGTCGGCGACTCTCGCCGGCGGGATCACGCGGCTCGGTTGGAGGACGAACATGCCCTCGCGCTCGCGCGCCTCGACGAGCCCGCGCGCGACCAGCTCGTCGTAGGCGGCCTGAGCCGTGTTCTTCGACAGGCCGAGCTGCTTCTCGAGCGCCCGCACGGGTGGCAATCGGCTGCCCGCGGGCAGCGACCCGGCTGCGATCTCGCGCTGGACACTCGCCACGATGTCGGCCGCGGTCGCCCTACGCGCACCTGTGGCCACGTGCAGACCTACATACGGCGTCCGAGTCATGACTCTCGATAAACCGCCCGCGGCCGACCGTGAAGGGACAACAGCGCGACAGCGATCGGGACAGACGTTTGTTACTATCTTTGGCGGTGAGAATTCTGGCGATTGCTGTCGCTGGTCTGTGCGTGCTCCATCCGGGGCGTGCGGGGGCCGAGTCGGGGGAAGAGATGCGAGCGCGGGGCGAGCCCTCCCAAGGACAACGGCACCGGGTCGGGCTCCGCCAAGGAAGCTCCGCTTCCCTTCTGACATGCGGGCGACGTGGGCGGCGGCGCTGTTGTTCGTCCTCGGCGGGTGCTTCTCGCGTCCCGAGCTCAAGCCCGGCGACGCCGGCGTCCTCGACGGAGATCTCGACGGTGGTGACGCCGACATCGACGCGCCGATCGACGCGGCCTGCATGCCCGCGATGGAGTTTCCCGATCCACCGCTCGATCAGCTCTCGCTCGCGCACGTGAGCGCGGGCGTCTTCCACGTCTGCGCGATCGACACCGATGGCGCGATGTGGTGCTGGGGCTCCAACGACCACGGCCAGCTCGGCACGCGCACCGACACGCCCGGCGAGAGCACCGGCGTGCCCGGCCTTGCGTCGACGATGATGGGCTGGACCGCCGTGGCCACGTCCGCGGATCACACGTGCGGTATCTCCGACGAGAAGGTCTACTGCTGGGGCCGCAACGACAACCATCAGAGCTCGCCCGCCGGCGGCAACCAGAATGTGGGTCCCACCGAGGTGATGTTGACGCTCCTCGGCGGCGAGGTCCCGACGAAGATCTTCACTGGGCCTACCGCGTCGTGCGCGATCACCTCGACGAGCCGGGCCTTCTGCTGGGGCGACTTGAACCTCACGGTCACCGGCAGCGATCCGCCGGTGACGCCGACGCTGCTCCAGGCGATGAACGGAACGAACACGTGGTCGACGATGGCGATCGGCGAGGACCACGCGTGCGCGATCTCGGCGACGACCGGCCACCTCTATTGCTGGGGCGAGAACGACGCGCAGCAGCTCGGACTGCCGACCGCCACCGTCGCGACGCGAACGTTCGGCCAGCTCGCCGAGCGCGACCTCGCCAGCACGTTCAACTCCGTCGCCGTCACGCGCGACGTGACGTGCGCGACGCGCTCGACGGACGGTCAGCTCGTGTGCTTCGGCTCGAAGGGCTCCGGCCACCTCGGTGTAGGCACGGGAACCGACGACGATCTCGAGATCGGGGGCGCGATCGGCAACCGCGTGTCGATCAACCTGAACCACGTGTGCTTCGCCAATGCCGCGAACGAGGTGCGTTGCTACGGCGACAACGACGACGGCGCGCTCGGCAGCGGCGTCTTCACCGGCAATCGCAACGTCGGCGGCGTCGTGAAGACGAACGTCGTCGAGCTCGTCGCGGGCGAGCGATTCACGTGCGCGCTCGACACCACGAACCACCTCTCGTGCTGGGGTCGCGACGAGCACGGCGAGCTCGGCCTCGGCGCGCAGGCGACGAAGCGCGACCCGTCGCGGGTGCTGCTGCCGGTCGGCACGTGCGAGTCGGTGCGGCAGATCGTCACCGGCGATCGCCACTCGTGCGCGATCGTCGTCGCGAGCGCGAGCACCGCCGCGGGGCGGCTGTACTGCTGGGGCAACAACACGTCGCGGCAGGTCAACGGCTCGACGATGGAGATGTCGATCCCGAAACCGGTCCAGGTGTTCCCCGCGGAGAGCTTCTCCCGCGTCGCGCTCGGCGAGATGCACACGTGCGCGCTCCGCGACGACGGAGCGATCCGCTGCTGGGGCGACAACAGCGACGATCAGCTCGGCAGCAGCGGCCTGGGCCCGACGGTGCTTCCGCCGACGAGCGGCATGCCGTGGATCTACGTCGCCGCGGGCTCTCGCGCGACGTGCGCGATCCGCATGGGCGGCGAGCTGTTCTGCTGGGGGACCGTCCCCGGAGCCCCGGATCGTTCGACCCCGTTCAACTTCGGCCGCGTGACCGAGGGCAGCGTGAAGAACTGGACGTCCGTCGCGCTCGGCTCCAGCTTCGGCCTCGGCACCGCGATCGATCCGAGCGATCCGAACCGCGTCTACGTGTACGGCTTCGCGGACACCGGCTGCCAGCTCGCGCAAGCGACCGGCGCCGGACCGGATGGCGTGTACGAGCTCTACAACACCGTCCACACGCGCGCGAACGTCGCGGCGGCGCAGGCCGCCGGTGGCCACCTGTGCATCCACATGAACGACGTCAGCGGGACAAACAAGGTCACGTGCTACGGACAGAACGACGACAACCAGGTCGGGCCGACGGGAACCGGCTGCCAGGGGCCCGAGGATCCGGTCACGCCGACCGGTGGGTGGCGCATGGCGCTGCCGGACGTCTCGACGGTGACGGTCGCGCGCGCGCATTCGTGCGGGCTCGACGGGATCGGACAGCCGTGGTGCTGGGGCTCGAACAACGCGGGCGAGCTCGGCCGGCTGCCATACCAGAACCCCGACCCGGCCCGCGTCACCGATCAGCGGTTCGCCGAGATCTCGACGGGCGGCCTCCACACGTGCGGGATCAGCGACACGCGCACCAGCCTGTCGTGCTGGGGCGAGAACAAGCACGGCCAGCTCGGCGATAACGCGCGGTTCCACGCGGCACCGACGCCTGCGGGCTCGTCTCACCCTAGATCGCGCGACGAGCATGGTACGGTTCGGCCCGATGTCGGGTCGTACCTTCGCGCTGACTGGGGGCAAGCGAGTCCTCTACCTGACAAAGGATCCCGAAAAGATCCGCCAGCAGCTCGCTGGAACACTGACGCTGACGTCGAAGGACGTCTCCGCCGACGAGCTCCTCGATGACATCAACACCGACGCGATGACGCCCGCGTGGGTGTGCTTCGACTACGACCCGAGAGAGATCGCGAAGAACGCCTACGCCGGTCTCATCGTGAACGGGCAGCGGCTGATCCCTCCGGGTGCGCTGCAGGGCTTCGAGGTGATCGTCGCCGGCGCGCAGAAGGGCGTCGGCTCGAGCCGCGAGCAAGCCGCGCAGTGCGAGGTGTTCAGCGGATCGCGCCTCGCGATCGCATCGTCCTTCGCGCCGATCCACGCGCGCAACAACATCAACATCGGGCAGCTCATGGGCGATCACGCGCTGCTGCGCCGCCTCGAAGCGGGCGAGTCGATCCCGCTCGACGAGTTCACCGCCGGGCACGACGCGATCACCATGCGCATCATCGAGAGCGGCGGGCTGTTGCCGTTCTGCGCGCGCCTGTCGAAGGGCGAGATCACGGTGCCGCCGACGGGGACCAACGCGCGCCCGATGAACATCACCGAGAAGATCCTCGCGTCGAAGCTGCTGCCCGGTCAGGGCCAGTACGTGAAGCCCGGCGATGCGATCCTCGCGAAGGTCGACGCAGGCTACTCGCACGAGTTCACCACGGCGCAGGTCGATCTGTTCCTCGCCGACGAGTACGGAGCGGACTACAAGCTGCAGAACCCCACGAAGTTCGCCGTGTTCGAGGACCACCTGATCTACGCGACCGGTGTTCCGTCGATGGCGAAGTACGCGGACAAGATCGAGAAGCTGCGCGTGCAGCAGCGCGCGTTCGCCGAGCGAACCGGCGTGCGCAACTACAGCGCCGTCGACGGCGTGTCGCCGGGCATCTGCCATCAGGTCGCGCGCGAGCAGTTCATCGATCCGGGCGACTTCGTGCAGGCGACCGACAGCCACACGTGCATGGGCGGCGCGTCCGGCGCACTCGCGTGGGGCGTCGGCTCGACGGAGTACGCGGCCCTCCTCTACTGGGGCTTCACGGCGATGGTCGTCCCCGAGTCGATCCGCTTCGAGCTCGTGGGGCGGTTGCGCCCAGGCGTCACGGCGAAGGACGTGATGCTCCACATCCTCGCGACGTACGCGAAGCGCGAGGAGACGCTGAACCGCGTGATGGAGTTCGGCGGCGAGGGCCTGTTCGCCCTGTCGCCCGACGAGCGCGCGACGCTCGCGAACATGGCGACCGAGTGCTCGGCGCGCGGCGCCGTGATGGAGGTCGACGACCGGATGCTCGAGTGGATCGCGTCGCGCCGCCCCGGCGTCAGCGTCGATCAGCTTCGCGCGAAGGTGGTCTCGCCCGACAAGGACGCGCACCACGACGGCGGCGTACATCGCATCGCCCTCGGCGACATCGTTCCGATGGTGGCCACGCCCGGCGATCCCGATCGCGGTGTCGCGAGCGATCCGAAGAACGGCGCGCTGATCAAGGAGATCGGCAAGGTCCGCCTGAACATCGCGTACGGCGGCTCGTGCACGGCCGGCAAGCGCGACGACATCGACATGTACGCGCGCGTGATGGCCGAGGCGGAGAAGTCCGGCAAGCGCGTCGCCGACGACGTCCGGTTCTACCTGCAGTTCGGATCGCAGGAGGTCGAGGCCTACGCGAAGGAGCGCGGCTACATCGAGCTCTTCGAGCGGACCGGCGTGAAGGTGATCAAGCCCGGGTGCGGTGCGTGCATCGGATGCGGTCCGGGCGTGTCGGAGAAGGCCGACGAGGTCACCGTGTCGGCGATCAATCGCAACTACAAGGGTCGGTCGGGGCCGGGCAAGCTGTACCTCGCGTCTCCCCTCACCGTCGCAGCTTCTGCGGTTACCGGCGAAATCGTCGAGTATCGCGACGGGATGTTCGATGGTTCGGGCTAGGCCGAAGAAGAAGCGCGCCAGCACCGTCGAGATCGTCGAGAGTGAACGCCCGCTCGAGGCGCTGCGGAAGTTCCTCGCGAAGATCCGCGCGAAGGCCACCGTGCAGCAGGGGCAGATCGCCCTCGGCGCCGCGCACCTCGCGCTCGCGGGCGAGGATCCCGACGCGGCGGAGATCATCGATCTCGTCCTCGATCACTGGGAGCGCTTCCCGGATCAGTCCGGGTTTCACGCCGAGGCCTTCCTGCACAACGCGTTCGAGGCCGATGGCGATCCCGAGCGCCTCGAGCGGCTGCTGATGTACGCGACCGCGAGCGGCATCGATCTGCTCGTCGAGGAGGTTCCGCTCCCCGAGATCCCCGTGCACATCGCGCCGCACGTGCCGCGCGTGCGCCGGGCGGTCGATGCGCTCGTCAGCGAGCTCGATCGCCTTGGCCAACCGGCAACGACGAACCCGCCGGCGACGCTCGACGATGTCCTCGCGGCGGAGCGTGCATCGCGCATCCAGCTGCCGAACGACTACCGCGCGATGCTCACGATCACGGACGGCCTCGCCGCGTGGGATCACACGTTCTTCGGCACGAAGGACCTGCGCGGCGCGGCGCTGGTGCGCGACTGCGTCCCGATCGCGAGCAGCACGAAGCCCACCGAGTGGCTGCTCTACGACCCGCGTGGCGGCTACCTGTTCGCGGATCAGCCGGTCGCGGATCTCGTCACGGTGCTCGATCGCATCGGCAAGATCGCCGCCGACACGCTCGAGACGAACTGATCACGGACACGCCCCGCAGTCGTCCGGGCAGATGCCGCATGTCTCGCGCGGCGCGCTGCACGTGCCGTCGCCGCAGCGCGGTGCGCTCCCGTCGCAGCTCGCGCCCGGAGCGCACCACGGCGTGCACACCACCCAGCAATCGGGATCCTCGCAGCCTCCGACACCGTCGAGATCGTCGTCGATCGTCGAGCGACACGCGGCGTACTGCGCCGCGGAGTCGCGCACGAGATGCAGCGTGTCATCGCGAACGATGCCCGCCTGGCCGCCGATCGACAGCACGCCATCGCCGGTGGGCGACGGCACGAGCACGTGGTCCACGCGCGCGAACGGCGCGTCGAGGACCGATACGAACGACCACTCCGTACCGTCCCACTCCCAGGCATCGTTGCCGTCGCCGCCGAACAGCACCATGCGCCGGCGCGCCGCGTCCCACGCCATCTCGGCGCCGACGCGCGGAGGCGGTTCGATCACCGACGACAGCTTCGTCCACTCGGTGCCCGACCACGCCCACAGCCCGCCGAGGATCGTGTTGCCGCTCTGGCCGCCGAACAGCAGCACTTGCTCGCGGATCGGGTCGTAGGCCATCGCGTGGTCCGCGCGCGGGCCGGGCCCGGGGACCGAAGGCAGCGGAGTCTTCTTCGTCCACGTCGTTCCATCGAGCTCCCACGTGTCCTCGGCGGGTCCGGTCGGCAGATTTCCGCCGTAGAGCACGATCACGCCGCGCTTCTCGTCGAACGCCATGCCGCGCAGGACGCGCGCCGGGATCGCGCCGGTCACGGCCGCGGCCCTCCACGTGTTCCCGACCAGCTTCCACGTCTCCGCGTTCGGCGCGAGGCCGTCGCGGCCGCCGAACAGATACATGCCGCGCTCCTCGCCGAACACGGCGTAGGTCATCGCCGACTGGTATCGCCCCGTCGGTCCCGTGCTCGCGACGCGACGCCAGCTCCCCGCGCCCAGCTCGTACGTGTCCGTGACCTGGTTCTGACCGTTCAGCGCGGCCGCACCGCCGTAGACCACGACGCGACGGCGATCCGGATCGTACGCACCGGCGGAGCTCGTCAGCTGCGGGAACTCGAGGTAGTCGAGGGCATCCCACGTGGCTCCGTTCCACCGCCACGTGTCGTGGAGCGTCTGCGTGCAGATCAGGCACGTGTCGTTCTCGGGGAACTGGTACAGGCCCGCGTAGACGAGGACCTCGCCGGTCAGCGGATCGTTGGCGGCGGGTCCGCCGAGTCGCTCGAGCTCGATCTGCGGGGTCCCGATCGGTGTCCACGTCGCCCCATCCCACGCGTACGTCGCCGACTGCGTCTTTCGCCCGAGCGCCTGCGTCGCCCCCGAGCCGGGGCCGAAACCGCCTTGCATGATCACGTGACCACCGATCGGATCGAACGTCGCACTCGCTTGTTCGAGCGCGGGCGCGTCCGTCGTTCCGACCACCGGTCATCACGAGGACGTTCCGCACGGGATCGAACGCGAGCACGTGCCTCTCGCGTGCCGGCGGCGAGCCCGCGGCCGCGAGCTCGGTCCAGGCTCCGTTCGCGAACACCCACGTGTCGCCCCGGACGTTGTTGTCGAAGCCGCCGAACAACACGACGCCCACCCCCGGCATGAACGCCATCGCGTGGTACTCGCGCGGCGTCGGCGCATCTGTGGCGACAAACGTCCAGCGGTTTCCATCGAGGAGCCACGTGTCCCCGAGGAACGAGCCGCTGAAGCCGCCGAACAGCACGACGCTCTGACCGTCGAACGCCAGCGCGTGTCGCGCGCGGGGTGCGGGCGAGAGCGTGGTCGAGAGTTGCGTCCAGCCGTCGGCGGCGAGCTCCCACGTCTCGTTCGAGAAGTTGCTGAAGCCGCTGGTCCCGACGCGCACCGGCACGCCGCCGAACATCACGATTCGCTCGCGCAGCGTGTCGGTCACCATCGCCGCGTTACCGCGCTCGGTCGGTACGGAGCGGCGCAGCGCCCAGTGCGGAGTCTCGGACGTGCACGCGCTCGAGCAGCCATCGTGGCTGGTGTGCGCGTTCTCGGGGGCGTCGTCGCACTGCTCGAGCGGCAGGAGCTCCATGCCGACGCTCTTGACCGGATCGATCACGCCGTTGTCGCACGTCTCGTCGGACAGACAGTCGGCGGAGCACCCGTCGCCGAGCCTGGTGTTTCCGTCGTCGCACGCCTCGCCGGGATCGACGCGACCGTTCCCACAGACCACATCGTCTCCCGCGCACGTGAAGCCGTCGGAGATCGCGAGGCACTCGGTTCCCTCGCGACACACGGTGCCATCGGGGCACGTCACCGACGAGGTGCGCACGCACGCCGTCGCGACCAGCGCGATCGCCAGAGCTATCCCTCTCACCCCGCCAGTATCTCAGAGCGCGAGGTCTAGCAGGGTTGCTTCAGCTTCAGCGGGTTCACGCCCGTGAGCACGATCTCGCCGGCCTTGCCGATGCGGATCTCGGCGACCGGCGTCGCCTCCACGTCGGCCTGCGTGTAGCGATCGGTGAGCAGCTGGATGCGCTGGTTCGCCGATCCGCGCAGCCCGGTCGCGAGGCGCTCGCTCGCGACGTAGCGACCGTCGACGAGGACATCGAGGCGCGCGAGCACCGCCGGCCCGTCGGGCAGCGCGCGGATCTCGTCGATCGAGTAGCCGCTGAACGCGAGCGTCGACATGCCGAGCGCGCGCGCCGCGTCGAGGAGCGCGATGCTCGCCGTTGCCTGTTGCAGCGGCTCGCCGCCCGAGAGCGACAGCCCCTCGCTGCCCGACGCGCGCATCTGCGCCGCGAGCTCGTCGATCGCCACCTCGCGCCCACCGCTCGCGTCGTGGGTCGTCGGATTGAAGCACCCGGCGCAGCCGAGCGTGCAGCCCTGCATCCATACAACGAACCGCGCGCCGGGACCGTTCGCCCGGCTCCGCGGCTCGACCGCGTGGATGCGCGCGATCACGTGCCCGGACGCGGCAGGATCGGCATCGGACGCTCGCCGACGGTGACGCCGCGAACATCGAGGCGCTTCATCAGGATGTCGGGCGTCACGATGCCGCTCTCGATGCCGCCGGACGGGACGAAGCCGTCGTCGGTGCCGCCGGTCAGACGCAGCTGGAGCTGGCTCTCCGTCGCGGCGAGGAAGTTGTACGTGATGATCTCCTTGCTCACGCCGATCACGTCTTCCCACGCGGTGATCGGAATCTGATCGAGCTGCACGCCGCGCACGAGCTCCTCCTTGCCGTTCGGATACACCTTGTAGGCGAGCACCGCCGGCGGAGGCAGGTTGACGTCGGTCGTCTTGATCATCTGCACGAGCTCGCGACGCGAGAACTCGGGCGCGCTGGTGATGGCCGCGTCGTCGAACCGGCGGATCACGAGGCCGTACTTGAGGCCCGCGGAGCGCGCCGTCGAGATCAGCCGAGCGTGGAGCGCCTTGCGCGGGACCGCGCCCTTGCCCTGGATGAAGAGGTTCGTCGCGCTGCCGTGGAACGCGCCACCCTCGGCGGTGCGGCGCGCGTGGCCATTCGAGACCTGCCCCTTCTGCGATGGCGTGCGCGAGAGGAGCAGCGTCTTCAGGAAGCCGTCCTTGATCACCTCGACGCGCTTGGCCTCGACGCCTTCGTCGTCGATCTTGTAGCCGCCGATCAGCGCCTTGCCGCCACCCTCGCGCGCCGTCGGATCGTCGACGACGGTCAGCGACGGGGCGAGCACGCGCACGCCGACCTGGTCGGTGAACGCGCCGCCGAAGTTCTTCGCTTCCTGCGGGTTCAAGCCCTCGGGCACCGGCGTGCCGCCGAGGTTGGGAGCGAGCGAGAACCGCAACAGGCCGACGGCGCCCTCGCCCTCGAACAGCACGGGGCCGCGATAGCGCTCCATCACGGGTGCCTTGCCGAGCTTGTCGATCGTGTCCGCGATCTTCTTCGCTTCCTCGGTCAGCTCCTTGTCCGTCGGCAGGTCGCGCGCGGTGTGGCCGTAGCGCAGGAAGTACTGCGACAGCGGCGCACCGTCGGAGGCCTGGCCCGTCGCCGCGATCACGACGCCGCTCGCGCGACGCGTATCGGTGACGCTCGTGCCCTCGGTGGTGAGGTACCAGCGGCGCTCGAGGTAGCTCGTGACCGCCACGCGCGAGTCGCGGATGTGGCCGAGGTCGCGGAAGTGCGCCGACAGCGCCTTCGCGCGCGTCTCGAGATCGTCGAGCTTCTCCAGCTCGGGCACCAGCACCGGCTCCTCGCTGACCACGGCCTTGGCCGACGTCCAGCCGGGGATGTCGCTGCTGCGCCCGCCGCCCGCGCGACGCGCGTCGAGCTTGGCGCGCAGCTGCATCAGCGCTTCCTTGTACGCGGCGTCGGTGACGAGCCACGCGGCGCGCTTCGCGATGCGCGGCGTCGCCTCGAGCGGGAGGTTGAGTGCGGCGACGCCGTCGATCTCCTCGCCGTTCGCGACGACGAAGTTCGAGTTGTCGACACCGCTGAACTCGACGCGCACGCGCGCTTCGATGTTGACGAAGTGGCGGTTGCGCTTGCTCGTCGTCTGACCGAGCGAGGCCGCGACGTCGTTCACGTCGACCTCGGTGATCTTGTACGAGATGTTCGACGGCTTCGGCGCGCCCGGAATCTGCAGCGACGTGAGGTCGCGGTTCATCTCCTCGGCGACCGCATCGACGATGTCGTCGGTGACCGCCTTCGACGGCGGACCCTTCGGGAGCTCCTTCGTATTGGCGGGGATCGCGCCGGCGCCGTGCGGCACGAGCGCGAGCGGCGCCGCGACGAGCACGGCGAACAGGTAACTCGTGCGCTTCACGGCGCCTCCTTACGAATCGACTCGGAAGTCGATTCGTTCGGTTTGGTGACACGGGGCCGAATCGACGGGGGCTGCAACACCGGCGGGCGATCGGGCGGGATGAAGCCCTTCTCGATCTCGAGCTTCTCGATGAGCAGGCTCGGCGCCGACGCGGACACCGGCACCCAGCCGCTCTCCGCTCCGCACACGCCGTTGAACGTCTCGATCTCGCGGCTCGCCGCGCGGATCGACTGCAGCGCGACGAGCGGCGTGCCGCTGATGTCGATGCCGCGCACGAGCTCGCGCTTGCCGTCGGGATAGAGGCGATACGCCATCACGGGGTTGACCTTGAACGCCTGCGGCGCGAACGCGCTCGTGTTCGTGAAGCCGCCCGAGATGTCCGTGAAGATCATCCCGTACGGACGGTTCTGCTTCTTGATCTCCTCGATCAACATCTTCTCGAGGTCGGCGCGCGGCACGCTCTTCGTCGTCTCGACGACGAGGTTGCCCTGGCGCGCGACCGGCGGCAGGCCCGGCTGGTGGCGGCCGTGGCCGTTCGACGACGGGAAGCCCTTGATCGGGTTTCTGCCCATCACGAAGCCGACGAGCTTGCCGCTATCGATCAGCGGCACGCGGCGCGCGCGCACGCCTTCGTCGTCGAAGCGATAGAAGCCGTTGAGCTGCTCGCCGTTGAGCGTCGTGATCTGCGGATCGTCGTAGACGCTCAGCCACTCGGGCGCGATGTCCTTGCCGACGTAGCTCGCGAACGTCTGACCGCTCGTCAGCTCCTTCTGGCGATGGCCCTCGATGCGGTGGCCGAACACCTCGTGGAAGAACACGCCGGCGGCGCGACCCTCGAGGATCGCCGGGCCGACGTACGGCTCGGCGAGCGGGGCATCGTTCAGATCCGCGAGGTCGGTCGAGACCGTCGCGATCATCTTGTCGAGCTCGGAGTCCGGCGGCAGGTCCGCCGGCTGGCGACCGAACCGCTGCTCGAGGCGCGACAGGCTCATGCCGTCGTCGGACTTCACGCCGACGGAGATCGCGAGCTGCGCGTTCGTCCACGACTGCTGGATCGCGCTGCCTTCGCTGTTCACGTACCAGGACGTGGTCTGCGTGAACAGCACGCTGCACGTCCCGCGCGTGGCCGCGCCCTTGAGCGCCTTCGCCGAGCAGCGCTTCAGGCGGTCGATCCACTGGGCCTTGTCGAACTCGAGCTTGACGGGCGCCTCGGCGTACGTCTCGGCCTTGTCGGGCGCGAAGTCGGGCGTCGCCTGGCCGGGCTTGAGCGTCGATTGATCCTGACGCACGTAGTTCAGCGCGGTGACCGCCTCGCGGTAGCGGCGATCCGTCTCGAGCCACAGCGCGTTCGCGATCGCCTGCTTGTCGTCGCCGAACGGCACGACGCCGCGGCGATTGAGCGGCGCGTTGAGGCCGTTGTCGTCGCTCGCGAGGTTGCGCGTGTTGTCGAGGGCGGGCGTTCCGACGCGGACCTCGACGTCGACCCCGCGCACGGTGTCATCGCTGTCGGAGATCAGCGCGCCGCCCTCGGCTTCCATCGAGACGATGCGCTGCTCGACCATCTGGTACGCGAGGAAGTGCGCCGGCTCTTTCTGCGCGCGGAGCGCCGCGAACTCGCGAGCGTTCTCCTCCTTCAGGATGTCGAGGATCGGCGACTTCTTGTCCGGCGCATTGTTCGCCGTCGGCTCGCTCCTCGTGATGTCGATCTTCGAAGGGATCGAGGGCAGCTCGATTTTCATCTCGGCGGTGGGTTGTGGCGGCTTGGGCAGCGGATCGACTTTGGTCGTGCCATTGCCGGGACAACCACAAAGCCCGGCGACCGCGCCGAGCGAGAGCATCCAACGCATATGCCAGAACACTAGCACGGGTATACTCGGCGCCACGGTGTCCTCGGGTGGTCCTACCGCGCTCGTCATTCACGACGACGGCGATACGCTGGACCTCCTCACGAGGTTGTTCGAGGCGAGCGGATTCGATGTCATCACCGCCGTGACCGGCTTCCGTGCGCAGGCCCACCTCGAGGGCGATCGGAGAATCGATGTCGTCGTGGCCCCATGGGACACTGCCCACACGGTCGGGGGCGAGGTCTACCGCTGGGCGCTTCAGAAGCGGTACGACCTGCGCGACCAGTTCGTCTTCATCGGGGCGGACATCCCCGGCGAGCTCGATCGCGTCGTCGCGGGGCGATGCCTGGTGGTCTCGATGGCGCGACCCGCCGAGGTCGTCCGTGTCGCACATGCCGCAGTCCGCCGCCGGAACCAGCTCGAGGCGATGCGCGACGCGATGTCCGAGGCCGACACGACCAAGCCGCGCCTCCTGCTCGCCGACGACGACCCGATGCTGCTGATGGTCATGGGCGACCTGCTCGGCGACGCGTACACCGTCACTCGCGTCGAAAGCGGTCACGCCGCCATCGTCCTGCTCCAGCACGAGGAGTTCGACGCGATCGTCGCCGACTGGCAGATGGACGATGGCACCGCCGCCGACGTCTATCGCTGGCTCGAGATCCACCGGCCGTCGCTGACCCAGCGTGTCGTGTTCCTCTCGACGAACGAGGGCGACGACGCGTCGAGCGTGGCGCCCGGCCGCCCGATGTTCCGCAAGGGCCAGGACTCGCACGCCCTCACGACGGTGCTCAACGAGATCGTCCGTCAGGTTCGCGGCGAGTCGAACCCATCGATCACGCCTCCGGGTGTATGAAGCGGGAGTGTTGGCGCGGATCCTCGATGGCGCGAAGCTGACGGCGACCACCAAGCTCGACGACATCATCGCGGCGCTCGCTGCAAAGAAGCCGATCTGGATCGATCTCGAGCGCCACTCGCCCGACGCCGACAAGCTGCTCGAGCACCTGAAGTTCCACCCCCTCACGATCGAGGACGTGTGGGGGCCGCGCGGCCAGCCGAAGATCGACGACTTCGACGACTACCTCTACGTCATCCTCCACGGCGTCGGCTCGAAGAAGCGCGACAAGCTCGAGCTCGTCGAGATCGACGTCGTGATCGGCGATCACTGGCTCGTCACGCACGATCGCGACGGCCTCGTTTCCGACGACATCGGCACCGAGCTCGATCACTCGCCCCGCCTGCTGCAGAAGGGCGTCGCGTGGCTCGCGCACGCGGTGCTCGATCGCGCCGTCGATCGGTACCTGCCCGTCATCGACCAGCTCGACGCCGAGATCGAGCAGCTCGAGAACGACGTGCTGTCCAAGGCCGGCACGCCCAAGGGCGGGCGCGTGCTCAAGCGCATCCTCGGCTTCAAGCGCACGCTGCAGGATCTGCGGCGCATGTCGATCCACCAGCGCGAGATCCTGCTCCGCCTCTCGCGCGGCGACTTCGGGGAGATTCCCCCCGAGGCGATTCCGTTCTATCGCGACGTCTACGACCACTTCCTCCGCATCAACGACATCGCCGAGGGCTATCGCGACCTCGTGACCAGCGCGCTCGACGCGTACCTGTCCGTGCAGAGCAATCGCATGAACGAGGTCATGAAGACGCTGACGCTGATGTCGACGGTGATGCTGCCGCTGACGTTCATCGCGGGTGTCTACGGCATGAACTTCGACAACATGCCCGAGCTGCACCACCGCTTCGGCTACGCCGGCGCGCTCGGCCTCATGGCGGTGACGACGATCGGCATCCTGCTGTGGTTCCGCCGCAAGGGCTACATCGGCGGCCCCGCGAACGAGCGCGAGCGGCCGACGCCACGGACGAAGAAGAAGGACTAGGAGCCTGTAGTACGTAGCCCGCGCGGGACGCCCGAAAGCGAGGCGCCCACG
>CAZUAR010000050.1:0-47893 GCA_964617845.1 uncultured Kofleriaceae bacterium
AGGTTCTCGCCGTGATCCTCGGCGGGGTGTCTGTCGTCGTCACGACGCTCCATGCACGAACTCTATCCGTGAACGATGGGGAACGCACTCGGGTCGAGGTGGCCCGCGGCGTCGGTCGGGAAGTACGCCTCCGCGCCCGCGGGCAAGCGCGCGCGATCGATCACGCAGGCAGCGTCGAACATGCGCAGGATGATCGTGCGGCGCGGCCGGGCGCTCGTGTTGGGCGCGCTGCCGTGCAGCGTGAGGCAGTGATGGATCGAGATGTCGCCCGGCTCGAGTGCGAGCACGCGCGCGCCGGCGATCTGCGCCTGCTGGTCGGCCGACAGCGTCGGAACCAGGGACGCCACGCTGTCCGCGACGAGAGAGCGGTCGTCGCCGATCGCGCCCCAGCGATGGCTCCCGTCGACCGCGCGCATGCACCCGTTGCCCTCGTCCTCGGGCTCGAGCGCGATCCGCAGCGTGGCGACGCGCGAAGGCACGAGGTAGCCGATGTACGTGCGATCCTGGTGCAGCTCGACCGACCCGCCTTCGAGGGGCGGCTTGTAGAGCCACGAATCTTGAAGCAGCTGCACCCGCTCGGCACCGAGCGCTCGCGCGACCAGCGCCCCGAAGCGGCGATCGGTGGCGATGGGGACGACCGGGGGATACCCGCGCGCGAGCCCGGTCAGCTCGCGCACCACCCCGCCGGCGCCCGGCGGATACGGGAGCGGCGGGATGATGGTGACGAACAGGTCTCGCAGGGCGGCGACCTCGGAGGCGGGCACGACGCCTCGCACGACGACGTGCCCGTCGCGCTCGAACGCGTCACGAACACCGGCCACCGCGTGCATCGCGGGATTATGCTCCGCGCATGGGCATGGTGGAGCACCTCGACGTCATCATCGTCGGCGCGGGTCTGTCCGGAATCGGCGCCGCGTACCACCTCCAGACGAGTTGCCCGAACAAGAGCTACGCGGTGCTCGAGGGGCGCGAGCGCCTCGGCGGCACGTGGGACCTGTTCAAGTACCCGGGCATTCGCTCGGACTCGGACATGTACACGCTCGGCTATCTGTTCCGGCCGTGGTCGGCGCCCAAGGCGATCGCCGACGGTCCGTCGATCCTCGCGTACGTGCGCGAGACCGCCGAGGTCTACGGCATCGACAAGAAGATCCGCTACGGCCACCGCGTCGAGCGCGCGACATGGTCGTCCGCCGATCAACGCTGGACGCTCCACGTCACGGGCGGCCGCACGCTGACCTGCAGCTTCCTCTATCTGTGCGTCGGCTACTACGACTACGCGAAGGGCTACACGCCGGAGCTCCCCGGGCGCGAGCGCTTTCGCGGGCAGATCGTGCACCCGCAGTTCTGGCCCGAGGACCTCGACTACACGAACAAGCGCGTCGTCGTGATCGGCAGCGGCGCGACCGCGGTGACGCTCGTGCCCGAGCTCGCGAAGAAGGCGGCGCACGTCACGATGCTGCAGCGCTCGCCGACGTACGTCGTGACGGTGCCCGGCCAGGATCCGATCGCGGAGTGGATGCGCGGCAAGATCCCGGCGAAGGCCGCGTACACGCTCACGCGGTGGAAGAACGTCCTGTTCGGGATGGCGTTCTTCCAGTTCAGCCGCCGCTCTCCAAAGCGCGCGAAGCAGTTCCTGATCAACCAGGTGAAGAAGTCGCTCGGCGATGCGTTCGACCCGACGCACTTCACGCCGTCGTACGGTCCGTGGGACCAGCGCCTCTGCCTCGTCCCCGACGACGACCTGTTCACCGCGATCCGCAACGGCAGCGCCAGCGTCGTCACCGATCACATCGCGAGCTTCACGCCGACGGGGATCGCGCTTCGCTCGGGCGCGCAACTCGACGCGGACATCGTCGTCACCGCCACCGGCCTCGTGCTGCAGATCTTCGGCGGCATGACGCTCGAGGTCGACGGCGCACCGATCACGCCGTCCAAGGTGCTCGTCTACAAGGGCATGATGTGCAGCGACGTTCCGAACCTCGCGTTCGCGTCCGGCTACACCAACGCCTCGTGGACGCTCAAGGCGGACCTGACGAGCGAGTACGTGTGTCGGCTGATCAACTTCATGGACGCGAAGCACTACACGTCGTGCCGCCCTCGCCGCCCGGCGAACATGAAGGAGCTGCCGATCCTCGACTTCTCCTCGGGCTACGTCACGCGCGCGCTCGACTATCTGCCGCGACAGGGCGCCGAACGTCCGTGGCGCCTGTACCAGAACTACGCGCTCGACCTCGTCACGCTCCGCTATCTCGGCCTCACCGATCCATCGATGGAGTTCACGTGATCATCGGCGCGCTGCGGGGACGAGAACCTCGCGCACGAAGTCGTCGATCGACCGCGGGGCGTGGCCGGTGATGCGCTCGACGTTGTCGGTCGTAAAGTCGCCGAAGCCGGCGGTATACGCGGCCGAGTAGTCGGTGATCACCTTCGCCATCCACTCGTCGGCGCCGTACGAGCGCACCGTCTCGCCCATCGCCTGGGGCGGAATCGCCACGTAGACGACCTCGCGGCCGAGTCCCTTGCCGATCGCGGCGGCGACGCGGTGATAGTCGATCGACTCCGGGCCGGTGAGCTCGAGGGTCTGACCGTCGAAGTCGCTCGATGTCGCGGCGACGATCGCCGCGTCCGATGCATCGCGCGTGTCGATCATCCCCATCTTCGCGTCGCCCGAGGCCCAGTACAGCTTGCCCTCGCCCGTGATGGTCGGTAGCGAGCCGAGCACGTTCTGCATGAACAGGTGCGGGCGCAGGATCACGTAGGTCAGGCCCGAGTCACGAAGCGCTGCCTCGGTGCGACCGTGCTGGCGCGTATTGTCCGTCGGGCCATCCGGGGCGGCCTTCAGCGCCGAGATCCGGACGATCTTGCGGACCTTCGCTGCCTTCGCCGCGGCGATCGCGGCGAGGGTCTGCGTGTCCGCGTGCATGTTCGCGGCGGTGATGAGGACGACGGTGTCCGCCCCCGCGAATGCGCGCTCGAGAGATGGGCGATCCTCGAACGTGCCGACGGCGGCGGTGGTGCCCGCGGGCGCCTTGGCGGCGTCGCGAACGAGGGCGGTCACGGGGAGGTTCTTGGCGAGCAGACCGTCGACGACGCGACGTCCGATGGTGCCGGTCGCGCCGGTCACGACGATGTTCTTGGTCATGCGAGGAGGATGGCGACGCCCGCGCGAATGCACTAGTCTGGCCATTCGCGAGTCACTGTTATCATGGATGCAAAAGCTGATAGTCCCGACCTGAACGACGTGGCGCTGTTCGTCGACGTCGTGCGTGCCGAGAGCTTCACGGCCGCCGCCAGGCAGCGCGGCGTCCCCGTCTCGACCGTGAGTCGCCGCATCTCGCGCCTCGAGGACCGGCTCGACACGCGGCTCCTCGAGCGCACGACACGCCGGCTGCACCTCACCGACGTCGGCCGCTCGTACTTCCAGTATGCCGAGCGAGCGCTCGTGCAGCTCGGCGAGGGCACGCAGCTCGTCCGCACGTTTCACGTCGCGCCCCACGGCCGCGTGCGGATCACGGCGCCGACGGGGTTCGGTCCGGCGCTCGCACGAATCGTCGCTCCGTACCTCGCGCTGTATCCGGCGGTGACGCTCGACCTCGAGCTCACCGATCGCCGCGTCGACATCCTCGAGGAGGGCTTCGACCTCGCGATCCGCAGCGGTCGCATCGAGAGCTCCGAGCTCGTCGCGCGCAAGATCTTCGAGACCACCCGCGCGCTCTACGCGAGCAAGGCGTACCTCGCGGCGCGCGGACGCCCGAAGCGCATCGCGGATCTCGCCAAGCACGATCTGATCGCCGCGCAGACCACCGCGAGCGGCGCGGTGTGGGAGCTGTTCGCGGGTCGCAAGCGCCACCGGCTCGCGTTCAAGCCGCGCCTCGTGGTCAACGACATGACGGCCACGCGGTTCGCCGTCGCGGCGGGCATCGGCATCTCGCTGATGCCGCGCAACGTCGTGCCGGGAGAGCTCGAGCAGGTCCTGACGAGCGTCTCGGGACCCGTCGGTGGCCTGTGGGTGCTGTCGCCGGCGCGCCGCGGCCAGACCGCCGCCGTTCGCACGTTCGCCGATCACCTGATCGCGCGATTGCTCGAGATGCGCAGCGACTGAGCGCGGTATCGCGTGCAGTATGCGGCTCGTGAACGCGATCGTCGTCGAAGGTGGAGCGATGCGCGGCATCTACGCCGCCGGCGTGCTCGACGTCTTCCTCGAGAATGACTTCCACCCGTTCGATCTCGCGATCGGCGCGTCGGCCGGCGCGTGCAACCTCGCCTCGCACCTCGCCGGCCAGCACGGCCGCAATCGCCGCTGCTACACCACGCAGATGTCGCGCGCGGAGTTCGTCGATCCGCGGCGCTTCCTCCGCGGCGGTCACTGGATCGACATCGACTATCTGTGGGACGCGTTCGCGCGCGAGGATCCGCTCGACGCGAAGGCCGCCACCGCGAACCGGACCAAGCTCGTCGTCGCCGCGACCTCGGTCGAGACCGGCGAGCCCGTGTACCTCGAGCCCACGAGCGACACGCTGATCGAGGTGCTCCGCGCGTCGTCCGCCGTGCCGGTGCTGTTCCGCAAGACCGTCGAGATCGACGGCAAGCGGTTCGTCGACGGCGGCGTCAGCGCGCCGATCCCCGTCGAGGAAGCGTATCGCCGCGGCGCCCGCACGATCCTCGTGATCCGTTCGCGACCCGAGCGCTTCGGCGGTCCCTCGCGCCTCGAGTCCGCGCTCGCGTCGCTCGCGTTTCGCAAGCAACCCGGCCTCGCGCGCGCGTTCCGCGTGTATCGCGACGTCTACGCGCGCTCGGTCGCGTTCCTGCGCCGGCCGCCGAAGGGCTGCACGATCATCGAGGTCGTCCCGTCGCGGCACCTGCGCACGGGTCGCACGACGCGCGATCCGCGCGCGCTCGCCGAGGACTACGCCGCCGGTCGCGCCGCGGGCCTTCGCGCGATGCAGCGCTGGCACGCGCTGGCGCAGGACGTCACTCGATCTGGCGCCGGCGGCACGCGAACACGGCGATGACAGCGACGTAACCATCTCGTGGCACGGCGATGCGTCGTTGCGTTGGCCGGCGACCGCGAGCGATGCACGTCCGCATGTCACTCGCGCTTCGCATGCTCACCGTCATCGCGGTGCTCGCGATCCCGGCACGCGCCGACACCACCGCGCAGAACCTCGACAAGTACCTCCGGCTCCGCCAGCGCCTCGTCACCGACTTCACGAGCGTCGGGCCTTCGCCCGGTCAGAGTCAGCCGGCGCCCGAGCGCAACGACACGACCGCGTGGATGAAGTGGGGCGACGGCACGATCGCGCTCGGCTACTACCTCGGCGTCCTCGCGACCGAGCACTACCTGCTGTCCGATCCGCAGCGGTTCCCGGGCGCGAGCGGCGGTGACGCCACGCGGCTCGATCGCACGCGCGACGAGCTGTACTACGCGCTCCTCGCGCTCGAGCGCCTCGATCTGTCCGCCGACGCGGCCTTCGCGTCGCCGTGCAGCACCACGCCCTCGCTCAACGGGTTCTTTCTCCGCGACGACGTCCCTGGATCGATCACCTCGCGCTTCCCGGGCATCACCACGATCGAGTCCGACTTCATCGATCCGACGGTCACCAACAAGGAGGAGAGCCAGGACCAGGTCTATCACCTGCAGCACGGTCTCGCGCTCGTCGTCGCGTTGATCCCGCCGGCGCTCACCGTGCAATCCCGGCCGCTCCGCGCGTGGGCGATCGAGCAGGCGACGCGCATCACGCGCCACTTCGCGAAGGGCGACTGGATCATCCGAAACCCCGCGTGCAACAACCGCGCGGTCAACCGCGGCGAGAACGGCATCGCGTACTCGTTCGGCGAGGTGAAGGCCGCCGCGTACATCACCGCCGGTGCCGTGATGCCGACGACGGCAAGCCTGTGGCAGACGGTCTGGAACACGCTGCGCGATCCATCGAACCCGTCGTACTCGGACGTCGACAACCTGCATATGGCGCTCGCGATCATGGCGGTCGGCGATGGCTTCGACGCGGACACGCCGCAGGTGCTCGCGACGCTCGCCGAGACGCAGGAGTGGCCCGTGTATCCGCTGCTCCACCGCGCGCTCCATCCCGCGCACGCCGGCTTCTGCGCGACGGCGCCGATGGTCAACGCGCGCGCGCGCTCGCAGCTCGACGAGCTGTCCGCGACGGCGGAGCCGCGGTGCCCCGGTGCGACGCCGGCAGCGCACGGCTTCACGTCGCACAACCGCTACATCCGCGGGAAGGACCAGGCGTACGTGGGTCCGGCCGGCTGCGAGAACATCCGCTACCACGGCCTCGACTACATGCTGCTGCACAACCTGTACGCGATCGGCACGCCGGCGACGTGGAACGGCGATCCGGACGCCGACCCGTGCGCGATCGCCGTCGATGGTCCGCCGTCGGCGACAGACGCTGGGGTCACCGGCGGCGACGCCGACGTCGATAGCGCTGTGGATCCCGCGCCCGCCGGCTGTGGGTGCACGACGAACGAACCGCCCGCGTTACCGCTCCTCGTGCTCGCAACCGTGTGGCTCAGCCGACGCCGAGCGGCAGCATCACGCGGAACGTCGAGCCGACGCCCGGCGTGCTCCTGACCTCGACGCGCCCGTTGTGCGCCTCGACGATCTGTCGCGCGATGAACAGCCCGAGGCCGAGACCGCCGTAGTGCGACGGCACCGCGCGCTCGAACTTGCCGAAGATGCGCTCGAGGTCGTCGTCGCTGACGCCGATGCCCTGATCGGTGACCTCGAGGAGCGCGGTGGACCGGTCGCGCTCGGCGGCGACGCGAACCGGCCGCCCGCGTCCGAACTTGAACGCGTTGGTCATCAGATTCGTGAGCACCTGGTCCATGCGGAGGCGATCCCATCGCCCGCGGATCGAGCACACGTCGACCACGATCTCCGAGCCCGCGGCCTCGGCGCGCGGCCGCAGGCGATCCGCGACGTCGGTGATGAGGTCGGCGAGATCGAGGTCGGCGAGGTCGAGCTTGAGGACGCCCTTGGCCGCCTGCGCATCGAGGAGCGTATCGATCAGCGACGTGAGGCGGCCCGATTCGCGGACCGCGGCCGCGGCGAGGACGCGAAGGTGCGCGCGCGTCGCGCCGCGGTCGACGAGGCGCTGGAGGTTCTGCAGCTGGAGGCTGACGTTGGTGAGCGGCGCGCGCAGCTCGTGCGACGCGATCATGAGGAAGTCATCGCGGAGCGAGAGCGCGTGTTGCGTGGTGGCGAGGAGATCCTCGCGCTCGGCCTCGAAGCGCTTGCGCTCCGAGACGTCGCGGATGATCGAGAACAGGCAGCGCCGGCCGGACATGAGCTCGCCGCGCGAGCTGACCTCGACGGGGAACGTCGTGCCGTCGCGCCGCTTGTGGACGGTGTCGAACAGGATGCCCTGGGCATCGGCGACGCGCATCTGCTGGGTGACGGCGGTGGGATCGGGGCGGAGATCGTAGATGGTCCGCGCGAGGAGCTCTTCGCGGGAATAGCCGTACGCGCGCTCGGCGGCGGCGTTGACGTCGATGAGGCGTCCGTCGTCCGCGTCGATCACGAGGATGATGTCGCGGGCGTGCTCGAAGAGGTACGCGGTGATGTCGGGGTCGTGCTGCATTGACCAGGACGGGCCGCCACGTTACAGCGCGGCATGCACCTTCGCATCCTGTTCCTGACGATGATCCTCGCGGCCGGTTGCGGCAAGTCCAAGGAGGGCGGCGACGACAAGCCCGCCAAAGGCAAGACGGATCGCCCGACGAACACCGACGTCGCATCGCTGTTCACGGGCACGTCGGTGACGTTGCCGCCCGAGATCGCGAAGGCGACGTTCGACGCGAAGAAGGCCGACGTGCTGAAGGCCGTCGGCACCGACAGCGGGTACCTGAGCTCGAAGACACACCAGGATGTCTCCTACGATCTGGACTTCTCGCGCGCGGACAACCTCGAGCGGATCTCCGTGTCGACGCGTGGCACGAAGCTCGAGCCGATCCTGACGAAGCAGTGGGGAACGCCGATCAAGCTCCCGAAGGGCGAGCTGTTCTGGTTCAACCCCGAAGCGGGACTCCGCGCCTGGATCGGCAAGAGCGGTGATGGCGAGCGCGTGTCGTTCTCGCCGTACGAGTCGGTGCAGAAGCTGCTCGGCGGCAAGGGCTTCGACCTCGCATTCGCGAAAGACAAGCCGCTGTTCGGCGCGACGCCCGAC
Organism: uncultured Kofleriaceae bacterium; assembly: GCA_964617845.1. GTDB lineage: Bacteria > Myxococcota_A > Polyangia > Haliangiales > Haliangiaceae > JABFXX01. The sequence continues at coordinate 8,187 of CAZUAR010000050.1, forward strand.
GAGCTCCACGCCGCGTGGGGCGCGAAGCTCTGCGACTGGGAGCGCGAGTCGACGAAGATGAAGAAGGCGTTCGAGGAGAATGCCAAGGACAGCATCGCGCGCCTCGAGAACCACGACCTGCAGCTGAAGTTGTGCCCGGCGTGGGCGCGCACGATCCAGGAGTACTCGCCGTCGAACGACACGATCTTCATCGATCACAACCAGCACGCGTTCGCGATCGGGATGTCGTTCCCGCTCGGCGGATCCCCCGAGCTCTCCGCGCAGCTCGTGAAGGAATTCGACGCGAAGTTCGGCACCGCGACCGAGGTGAAGGACGGCGAGGACACCGAGCGCTACTACTTCGATCCCGCGGCGAAGATGAAGGCGGTGGTGAAGGTCGGCAAGGACTACATCAACCTCACCGTCGGGCCGTACATGCCGGTCGCGGAGCTGATCGGAGATGCGAGCAAGCCGGGCCTCGCGATCGAGACCCCGAGCATGGTCGGCGGCACCGTCGAGCAGATCAGCAAGGAGAACGAGAAGACGATCCACCACATGGGCACGCTGCACGAGCTCGTGTATCCGCCGACCGAGTGGACGTTCTGGCCGACCGCCGTCGATCTCAACTGGATGGCGCACGAGACCAAGAGCTACGGCTACCGCGTCGTCGTTCATCACACGCACTACCCCAAGGGCGGCGATGATCTCTACGCGCTGCTCGTCGCGAAGTATGGCGAGCCGAAGAAGACCGAGGGCGACGACAAGGACAAGACGTTCTCGTTCGCGAAGGGCAACCGCAAGCTGTCGGCGCGCCGCGTGTCCGAGCAGTGGCAGCTGCAAGTCACGAAGTGATCACTTCACGGTGATCGGCGCGCGGAACACGACGTTCGACGACTTCGTCGGATAGTTCGCGTGCAGCCGCACCTCGTACTGCCCCGGCGTCGAGGGCGCCGTCAGCTTCGCGCTCTTCGCCTTGTCGGCGACGTAGTCCCACGCTTCGTAGTGCGTGGCGGCCGAGCTCGGCTTGACGACGGTCACCCAGTAGCGCTCGTTCGGCTTCGCGACCATCGGGCGGGGGAACACGATGCGGATCGGCGCGCCTGGAGCGACCGACGTGTCGCCGAGCGAGAACCGCTCGACGGTGGACGTCGGCGTCGATGACGGCGGCGCCTCCGCGAGCGCAGCGACGGTGAACTGCACGCGATGCGCGACGTTGTACGACTGCTGTGGATAGTGCGTGTAGAGCCGCGCTTCGTACGTCCCGGGCTTGGACGGCGCCTTCAGCGTCGCGCCGGCGGCCTTGTCGGCGACGAACGCCCACGTGATGTACGCCGTGTTCGCGCTGTTCACGTCGGAGATCGACACCCACGATTGATCGCCGGGCTTCGACGCCGCGCGCGCGGGGAACCTGAGCTCGATCTCGCCGGACGGCTCGACGGTCGTGTCCGCGAGCCTGAACGTCGACACCGCTTGCACCGCGGTGCCGGGGGTCGCGATCGCGAGCGGCTCCTTCCGCATCTTCGCGACGAGAGCGCACGTCTCGCCCTTCTTCTCGGTGCCGTCCGGGCAGCGAGGCACGCCGATGCACCGCGACTTCGCGCTCGACCATGCCTGATCCCGCCAGCAGCAGTGTCCCGCCGTGTCGGCGGTGCGCTCCTGGCCATCGGGACATGGATCGACGGCGGCGAGCTCGACGGCCGCATCGGCGGCGGTCGTCGCGACCTGCGTGCCCGCGTCGATCGTCGCGACCACGGGCGGCGTGGTGGCCGGCGTCTGCGTCGCGGGTTTGGTGCCGCCGTCGCGCGTCGCGAGGAACACGCCGCCACCGACGAGCACGGCGGCGAGAGCGAGGACACCGACGATGACCGGCGCGCGCGATGTCGCCGCGGCGGGCACGGGCGCGGGCACGACCTGCGCGGCCGCGCTGCGGTTCGTCGTCTGCATGCCGTGGTCGGTCGGCGCGACCGTCTGCCCGTACGCCTCGGCGCCCGTGAAGCGCTGGCTCGGCATCGGATTGCGCGGCACGGACTGGCCGGGCTGCGTCGGCGACTGGGCGCCCGCTTCGACGAGCGCGGCGCGCAGCTCGAGCGCCGTCTGGTAGCGCGCGGCTCGGTCCTTCTCGAGGCAGCGCCGCACGATCAACGCGAGCGCCTCGGGGATGCTGGGATCGAGCGAGCGTACGTCCGGCGCTTCGTCGCGGAGGTGCGCGGCGATCAGCATGCCGGTGCCGTGGTCCGACGTGAACGGCGGCCGTCCGGTCAGCACGTGAAACAGGATGCAGCCGAGCGAGTAGATGTCCGTGCGGTGATCGAGATCCGAGGCGCCCATGCACTGCTCGGGGCTCATGTACGCCGGGGTTCCGATCAGCGCGCCCGTCTGCGTCTTGAACGACGACTGATCGTTGGCGAGCTTCGCGATGCCGAAGTCGAGCAGCTTGACCTGCAGGCCGTCGGGCATCATCTCGTTCGGCACGAGGAACAGGTTGTCGGGCTTGAGATCGCGGTGCACGATGCCGCGCGCGTGCGCGGCCGCGAGCGCGCTCGTCGCCTGCGCGAGCAACGACGCGCCGAGCATCGGCGGCAGCGGACCTGCGCGCCGGAGACGTCCCTCGAGGCTCTCGCCCTGGAGCAGCGCCATCGCGATGAAGGCGCGGCCATCGCTGTGCGTGCCGAAGTCGAAGATCTCGACGATGCCGGGATGGTCGATCGCGGACGACGCGCGCGCCTCGTTGAAGAACCGCTGCACCATGGCCGCGTCGTTGGAGATGCTCGGCTGCAGCATCTTCACGGCGACCGCCCGTCCGAGCGTCACGTGCTCGGCGCGATACACGACGCCCATACCACCCTGCCCGAGGACGGCCTCGATGCGGTAGTTGCCGATGACCTCCCCGATCACTGCGTCGAGTGTGAAAGCTCGGCCGCCCTCGTGCAACTGCTCAGAGGATCTGGCCGACGCAGCTCGCGATATCGAACAGCGAGAACGCCAGCGCCTTCTCCTGCGCCGACATCGGCGAGCCGTCGCACCCCGTCGGGAACGGCTGCCCCGGCTGCGAACCCTCGCCGGTCACGTGCATGTCGGTGAACACGACCTTGCCGCAGCGCTGTTCGAGCGGCATCTCGATCGGCGTCGTGAACTGGAACGTCTGCGGCTTCTCCGTACCGCTCGAGTACAGCCACTGTTCGGCGAGCGTCTTGTCGAGCGACTCGCACATCTGCTTGGGCATCACGAGCGGCACGACGCCCGGTGACGGCGAGCCCATCACGTTCGTCATCCACTTCGCGAACGCGGCGCCCTTGGGGTTCGACACCTGATCGATGATGCCGTTGATCGGCCCGATGCCGTCCTGCGTGCAGGTCGCGATGCGCGTCCACGCGGGCGACGGCGTCGGAATCGCGCCGGTGCCGTTGGTCTTCCCGTCGATCCAGATGTTGTGATAGTGCGAGCCGTACACGCGCCCGCCGAGGTCGGCGTAGGCCTTGATGTTCGTCATCATCGCCTGCGTCTTCTCCGTGTCGCGCTGCGTGCACTCGCACGACATGAACATCGCGTCGTACTGCTTCAGCTTGTCGAGGCTCCCCCACAGCGCCGTCATCGGCGACAGCGTCTGACCGCCGGTGATCGCGTTCAGGCCGTTGCTCGCGTAGAGGTGGATCGCACCGGGGCCGCTGTCGTTCGTGAACTCGGAGTCGGCGACGCCGATCTTGCGCATCAAGCACTCGAGCTCGTCGCAGTTGCCGGACACCATCGCGATCTTCGGGATGTCGCCTTCGGCCTTCGTGCGCGGCAGCGACGTGGCCGTCGCCGGCATCGGGTTGTCCGCGCACTCCGTGACCGTCGCGACCTTCACCTGACGGCGCCACTTGCCGATCTGGATGACGACCGGGACGTCGGCGCCGAGCGGCGGGTTCGCGAGCACGAAGCGCCCCCGATCGTCGCTGACCGTCTGGACGCGTGCGCCGCCTTGCAGCGCGTCGCTGCAGCGCGAGCATCCCGCGCCGACCGAGAGCGGGCCCGGATCGTTGATCGGCACGTACACGCTCGCGCCGAACAGCGGCAGCGTCCCGTTCGGCGCGTACACGGTTCCCGAGATCGTCGTCGGCGGCTTGCCCATCCGCTCGCACGCGCCGAGCGGTTGCCCCGAGTCGTCGGTGATCGTCTCGGGCTCGCCGCACCCCAGGAGCATCGCGAACGCGAGCACGTGTCGCCTCATCGCTTGAGGATCCTCCGCAAGAAGCCCGGCCTCGTCGGCTTCGCGGTGACGCGCTTCGCTCCTTCGAGCGCCTCGCGCATGTCGTTCGCCGACTCGAAGCGATCGTCGCGCTTGTGCGCGAGCGCCTTGGCGACGATCAGATCGAGCCAGCCCGGGAGCTCCGGGCGGATCTTCGCGGGGTGTCGCTCGAGCTCGCCCTTGAGGACCTTCGGCAGCAGGTCGCCCTTCGAGGTGAACGTGTACGGCCACTTCCCCGTGAGGATCTCGAACATCACGATGCCGAGCGAGAACACGTCGGCGCGTGGATCGACCGCCGTGGGATCCGCGGCTTGCTCGGGCGAGATGTAGAGCGGCGTGCCGAGGAGCTGGTTGCGCGTGGTGAGCTTGCCGAGATCGTCGTCGACCTTCGCGAACCCGAGGTCGAGGAGCTTCACCTGATCCTCGCCCGTCGGCCCGATCACGAGATAGATGTTCGCGCTCTTGAGGTCGCGGTGAATGACGCCGCGATCGTGGAGCGCCTGCAACCCGCCGAGCACCTCGATCGCGATCTGCACGACGCGCCCGGGGCTGATCGTCCCCTCCTCCTTGCGGATCGAGTAGAGGTCGCGGCCCTCGAGGCGGTCCATCTCGATGAACGCGCAGCCATCGTCGGTGGTGCCGGCGTTGTGCACGGCGACGAACGCGGGGTGCCCCATGCCCGCGGTCTCGCGCGCCTCGCGAATGAATCGCGCGCCGAGCTCCTGATCGACGGCGAACCGTTTGTGCAGGACCTTCAAGGCGATGTCGCGCTGGAGGATCCGATGATGCGCCGCGTAGACGGCCGCGATTCCGCCGCACCCGAGGAGCGCGCCGATCTCGTACTTGCCCTGGATGGTCTCGCCCGTCCGATGTTCCGGACAGTGCTGGATGCCCCCGGCATGGGAGCTCTCGCACATCTCGCAGCGGGCCATTGCCTGGCCATTCTAGCCCTGGTCACCGGGTCGTGCGCGACTTGTGCACCGAGCAGATCGTGCTTCCTCACCGGCGAGGATCGCGTTAAGTCCCCCTCTGCCGTGCGCAGGTTCTACATCGAGTACCTCGGTGACTTCGTCGAGCTTCCGCTCGGCGAGACGATCATCGGACGCGATATCGGCTGCATGCTGCGCTTCAACGATCCCGCGGTGTCGCGGCGACACCTGCGCTTCATCCGGCAGGATCACGAGGTCATCGTCGAGGATCTGCACTCGAGCAACGGCACGCTGTTCAACGGCGAGCGCTTGAAGCGCCCGCGCGCCGTCGCGGATGGCGACTCGATCATCGTCGGCAGCCGCGAGCTGACGATCCGCACCGCGGATCACGCGCGGCCGTTGCCATCGACGCTCGTGCTCGACGAGGATGGGCCGCCACCGACGAGGCGCGCGACCACGTCGAAGCTCCCGCTCACCGTCCCGCCGACGTTTCGGTTCCAGCGCTGTCCCGAGTGCGGTGCCGCGGTGAGCCCGTCCGACGAGGTGTGCGGAAAGTGCGGCCACCGCTGGGACGAGTTCCGTCCCAAGCAACGCACCGACGTGAAGAGGAACCCGCTGCTCGGCGGCGGTCCGCACGTGATGCCGCTCGATCGGCGCACCGGCGATCGCCGCTCGATCGAGCTGACCGTGCTCTACGTGAGCCGCGAGCTCGAGCTCGAAGCAACGACGCGGAACCTGTCGACGAGCGGCGTGTTCGTCTGCACGCAGGTGCTCGATCCGATCGGCACGCGCTGCCAGCTCACCCTGCTCGTCGATGGCGGACCGCCGCTGTCGATCGCCGGCAGCGTGCGGCGTGTCGTCGAGACTCCTACCGACGCCGAACCGGTCGGGCTCGGCGTCGAGTTCCTCGAGCTCGGCCCCGCGGCGCTGTCGTGGCTCGAGGTCGTGCTCGAGCGCGCGACGACGATCAGCGAAGAGACCCCCGTCCGCGTCCCCGAGTAGACGACGCTGCAACCCGCAGGCGACGGCCACGCGAGTGTCCACGCGATAACCACGTGATCGTGCGACGCGCGCACCGTGGCATCGCTCTTGATTGAAGACGGCGTAGGGGACCACACGATGTTGTCAATCGAACCAGCCGACCTCGCGAGGATCGTGGCGGGGGCCACGACCACCGGGACGCCAGACAACTTTGGCCGCTGCGGACCGGGGGACGGCATGTCGTTTCTCGGCGACGTGTACACGAAGGAGTGCGCCGCGCACGACGCCGCGGTCCGCAGCGCGCAGGCGAACGGCGAGTCCAAGGTGATGTCGCACATCAAGGCGCTGCCGCTCTTGCCGGCCGCGATCGGCAGCTACTTCGGAGCGCGCACGTGATCGTGATCGACCTGACCGATCTCGCGCGGGTGACCGGCGGCGAGGCGACCGACGAGAACCTCGGGCGCTGCGGGCCGGGCGATGATCTCGCGTTCCTCGGCGACGTGCGAACCCCCGAGTGCCTCGCGCACGATCTCGCCGTCCGCGGCGGCGATCCGAACGGTCAGCCGACGTTCTGGTCGCACGTCGCCGCGCTGCCGCTGTTGCCGGCGGCCGTCGGCTCCTACTTCCGCGGCCTCATCTTCGGCAAATAGCTAGCCGGTCACGATCCGGCAGCGACCCTCCATCGCGTCCGGCTTGTACAGCGACGTACCGAGCAGGAGGCGCGCGGCCTCGAGCACGCCTTCGGTGACCGCCGGGTGCGGGTGCACGCAGCGATCGACCGCGTCGAGCGTGCCGCCCTGCCCGATCAACAGCGCGACGCCCTGGATGCACGTACCTGCTTGCGGGCCGACGACGCGCAGGCCGAGCAAGCGGCCGTCGGGACGCGCGAGCAGCTTCACGAACCCGGCGGTGGAGCGCATCGCGAGGTTTCGTCGGTTGAGCGAGTTCGACACGATCGCCGCGCGATAGCGGATGCCCTTCGCGCGCGCCATCTGCTCGTCGAGCCCGACCGCGGCGACCTCGGGCGACAGGAAGTAGATCGCGGACTGCGCCTCGTGCACGAGCGCCGGCGGATCGAGGCCGTACATGTCCTCGACCGAGTGGCGCGCCTCCAGCTCCGCGAGGTTCGCGAGCATGAGGTCCGGCGTGACATCGCCGGCGGCCCAGATGTGCGGCGCACCGACGGCACGACACGAGTCGACGATCACGCCGCCGGTCCTGGGGTCGAGAGCGACGCCGGTGTGCTCGAGGCCCAGGTTCGCCGTCGACGGTGCACGGCCGGTCGCGACGAGCACGCGATCGTAGCGCTGCGTCCGCGGCGTACCGGGATGCACCGCGTCCTCGGGCTCGAGCCACGCGACCTCGACCTCGTCGCCGACGACGGTGACGCTCTGGATCTGCGCCTTGCGATGGACGTGCACGCCGATCTCGGCGAACCGCGCGGCCACGACCGCCGACACATCCGCGTCCTCGAACGGCAGGATGCGCGGCTGGCGATCGAATAGATCGAGGGTGGAGCGCGACTGTGTCGATCGAAAGTGCGCGAAGATCGTCGCGTACTCGCAGCCGACGACACCGGCGCCGATGATCGCGAGCCGGCCCGGCAGCTCGGAGACGTGCTCGATGTGATCGCTCGTCAACACGCGCACGCCGTCGACGGGGATGTTCGCGGGCACGCGCGGCTTCGACCCCACCGCGAGGAGAAAGCGATCCGCGCCGATCGTTCGCTCGCCGATCTGGACCGCATCGCGCGCGACGAAGTGCCCGCGCCCCACGATGCGCTCGATCGATCCGCGGCCATCGCTGCGGTTGGCGAGCGCGAGGATCTGCGTCTCGAGCAGCGCCTGCGCCTCGAGGCACGCGGACGCGACCTCCGCGCGGATCGCGCGCCACGACGCGACGAGTGCGCTGCCGTCGTAGCCGCGGTCGCGACGCTGCGCGCGCGCGAAGTCGCCCGACAGGTGCCACAGCGTCTTCGACGACAGCGCGCCGTCAAAGATCCCCGCGCCACCGAGCGGACCGGCGTCGACGAGCGCGACGCGCTTGCCTAGATCGGCCGCCCGGATCGCGCCCGCGACGCCGGCCGGGCCTCCACCGAGCACGCATAGGTCATACCGATCCACGACGACATCGTACTACCGCTTGCCGCGCCGCTTCTTCGGCGGCCCCTTCGGCAAGCTGATCGTCTGGCTGAACGGACGCGCGGCCTGCGCCGGCGGGAACTGGATCGCGGCGTAGACCGCAATGAAGCACGCGCCGAGCGGCGAGGCGCTCGCCTCGGGCGGCGTGATCGAGATGTCGGTCGCCTTGCCCTCGGGGGTCACCGTCATCGTCGCGATGATGCCGTCCCACGTGGAACCGTGCTTCATCACGCACTGGCTGAACTCGAGCTTGTGCTTGTTCGCGGTCGCGTCGAGCTCGGGGCGCGAGACCTCCGCCTTCGACGCGACGATCTCGACCTTCGTCGGCGGAGCGGTCACCTCGTCGTGCTTCTGCCACAGCATCACGATCGCGGCGGTGCCACCGCTCACGACCGCGAGCGCTAGGATCGCGCCGAGAATGCGCGGCAGTCGCGACGGTCGCTTCGTGCCCGGCGCGATCGGCGCCGTCGCGGCGGCGCGCAGCTCCGAGGTCAGCGGCTGCGCATCCGTGTCGACCGCCGGGAAGTCGACATCGTCCTCGGCGGTGATCGACTCGGCTTCGACGAGCGGCGTCGCGAGCGCCTCGGGCGAGATGCCGGTGCGCGTGATCGCCGCCGACACGCCGACCTGCGTGCGCTCGATCTCGCCGGCGAAGCGGCTGCGCACGAGCTCGCCGATCTGCTCCTGCGACCACGGCGGAACGTCGACGAACGCGGCGGCGCGAAGCTCGCGTACGGTGTCCCAGCGATCGACGGCGTTGCGCTCGAGCGCGCGAGTGACCGCGAGCGCCAGCGACTCGGGCACGTCGGGGCGATAGCGCCGCACGTCGGCGATCGGCAGCTCCATCACCGCCTGGAACGTCAGGTAGTCCGTCTTGCGCTGGAACAGGCGGCGCAGCGCGAGCGCCTCGAACGTGACCACGCCGAGCGCGAAGATGTCCACGCGGCGCGTGAGCTCCTTGCCCTCGAGCTGCTCGGGCGCCATGTACGCGAACTTGCCCTTCACCGAGTCGGTCTGCGTGTTCGCGGTGTCCTTGACCTTCGCGATGCCGAAGTCGAGCACCTTGACCACGCCGCTCTCGCACACGAAGACGTTGGCCGGCGTGACGTCGCGGTGGACGATGCCGAGGCTGTTCCGGTTGCGATCGCGCAGGTCGTGCGCGTACTGCAGCGCATCGCAGACCTGGCCGATGACGTTGGCGACGAAGCCGAGCTCGAGCGGCGACCTGTCGCGCGACGCCTTGCGGAACAGCTGGAGCAGCGTGACGCCCTCCAGGTACTCCATCACGATGTACAGCTGGCCGTCGGTCTCGCCCAGCTCGTAGACCTGGCAGATGTTCGGGTGCGCCATCTTCGACGCGATCTGCGCCTCGGTGACCAGCATCCGGCGGAAGCGCTCGTCGGTGGCCAGGTGAGGCAGCACGCGCTTGATCGCGTAGAGCTTCTCGAAGCCGGCGGCCCCCTCGAGGCGTGCGAGGAACACCTCGCCCATACCGCCGGTCGCGAGCCTCGCCAGCAGCTCGTAGCGACCCAGGCGCACGGGCACGCCATCCATCCACCGCGATCGTACAGCCGAGGCCGTGGATTGTGGCACCCTGTGAACGTGATCGAGTACATCGTGCTCGGAGGAGCGGCGCTCGGCGCGGTCGGCTGGGAGCGACTGCGCAGGCGCCGCTACGAGCGCCAGTACAAGGCCTTCCTCGAGACGCTGTCGACCGAGATGCAGGTCGTGCTGCACGTCGCGAATCACGAGGCCACCACGCGCCGGCAGCAGCTCGCGCCGATGCACCTCGCCTACGGGCTGTTGCAGGACGAAGCGTTCGTCGAGGCCATCAAGGCGCTCGGTGGCGACGCCGAGGCGATCGAAGCGCGTGTCCTCACAGAAATGGATCGCGGCGTGATGGACGTGATCGGCTCCGACGTGCCCGAAGCCGTGATGGCGGTGGCGCACGCCTCGGCGACGGCGCAGATGGCGGGACGCACCGCGACGTGCGCGGATCTGTTCGGACACCTGATCCGCACGCACGGCGGGCCGCTGTTCGATGCGCCGCCGCTCGAGGCCCACGCGCTCATGTTCCTGCTCGTCCACGGCGAGCGGACGGCGCGCTCGACGATCGACGGCGCCCGGGATGTTCTCGTGGTGCTGCGAAATGACGATCTGACCACCCGACACTTCGTCGTCGACGTGCTGAAAGAAGTGTTTGCTCTCTCACCCCAGGATGCGGAGCGCGTGATGATGAGCACGCACGAGGGTGGGCGCGGCGTCGTCGGCAGGTTCGCCTCCGAGGTCGCTCGCGAGCGCGTCGCCTCGGCGAGGGAGCGCGCCGTCGCCGAGCGCTTTCCGTTGTGGATCGGCGTCGAGCCCGTTTGATACGTTGGGGCGTGACCAGGTGGTCGTGTCTCGTGGCAGCGATCTGCGCTGCGTGTAGTGATCCGGTGGAGCCGCTCGCGACGGCCGAGCCCGGCGTCGTGTTCACGTTCCCGATCGATCAACAGCTCGACGTTCCCACGGGCGCGCGCGTGCTCGTCACGTTCTCCGAGGCCGTCGACGCGAGCGCGCTCGGCGCGTGTACCGCGGACAGCGGCGCGGTGTGCCTCGTCGGGCCCGGCGGCGTCGTCGATGCGATGCCGATGGTGATCGGCGAAGGCAAGACCGTCGAGCTCGCGAACGCGGCGCTCGAGCCCGGCACCACGTACGAGCTGTTCGTCCGCCAGCAGATCGATCCACAGGCGACGAACCTGCCCGCGTCGGGCCCGCTCGTCACGTTCACCACGCGCTCGTCGCGTCCGCGCGCCGCGGCGCCTTCGCTCGTCGCGATCAACGGCTCGCCGCCGGCGACGCCGACCTCGTTCCGACCGATGTTCGACACGTCGACGATCCGGCTCGTGTTCAGCGAGCCACTCGATCCGCGCACCGTCACGTCGGCCACCGGATCGATCGAGCTGGTCGACGACAACAACGTCCCGGTGCCGGCGACGCTGCTCGCCAACGGCATCCACGTCTCGATCGATCCGATCGAGGACCTGACGCCCGGCACGACGTATCTCGTCAAGCTCGGCAACACGGTTCGCGACCTCGGCGGGCAGCCGCTGACGCCGGCGACGATCGCCCTGATGCCGGTCGACTCGCGCGGCCAGACGCCGATCTCGCAGGTGCTGCGCACGCGCGGCGAGGGCGATCCGGGCCCGGCGGTGTCGCGCTCGGGCAGCGAGACCAACGTGATCGCGATCGACAAGCCGCTGATCGGCAAGGAGACCTCCCCGCTGTTGCCCGCCGCGCTCGAGGCCGAGATGGGCGACGCGACGGTGCTCGGCGGACCGATCGCGTTCGTCTTGCGCCGCGGCCAGCGCCTCGCGGCGACCGGCCTCGACATCAAGCTCGGCGGCGAGCTGCCCGTGGGTCTGGACACCGGCGACATCCAGATCGAGCTCCTCAGCGACGCGGGCGGCCGTCTGTATAGAAACCCGCACCAGCTCCCCGAGCAGCGCCCCGAGAACGACCGCGCGCCGCTCTACGTCGACCTCAGCATGGACGTCGCCGTCTACGCGAAGGATCCGAAGGGCAACGCGGTCATGGCGCAGACGATCCTCGGGCTGCAGGGCATCGGCACGGCGATCGCGACCGACGGCGTGCTCTCGATCGAGAACGTCGCGTCGATGGAGATCGCGCTCCTCGGCGTGACCGTCGCACCGTCGAACCTGACGCTCGAGCTGATCACCGACCCGACCGCGACGGCACCGACGGACACGGAGGCGCCGACGATCGTCGCGACCTCGCCCGATCTCGGCGACACGCAGCCGGTCGACGGTGGCATCGAGGTGATCTTCAGCGAGCCCGTCGACATCGATCGCATTCGCGCGGGCGGCATGCGGCTCGAGACCGGCACCAACACCGTGGTGCCCGCCGTGTTCGAGAGCCACGGCTCGACGATCGTCGTCCGCCCTCTGGCGCGGCTCGCGTACTCGACGAACTACCGGCTCGTGATGGGCGACATCGCGGACGTCGCCGGCAATCGGCTCGCGATGGGGCAGACGATGGCGTTCTCGACGCCGCGCCTCGTGAACACCGGCGTACCGATGATGGTCACCGGCGTGTACCCCGGCGTGCCGTGCGCGCTGACGGGCGCCACCGCGACGAGTCCGGGTCGCTGCGCCGGCGGCGAGAACACCGACGACTCGTATCACCCGTTCACGATCGGCAAGAACGACAGCGTCCAGATCACGTTCTCGCAGTCGATCACCGCGTCGTCGGTCACGCTCGGCGCGACGTGCAACACGGGCAGCGTTCGCATCGAGGCGACCGACGCGAACGGCGCGTGCACCGGCGTCGTTCCCGGCACGCTGATCCGGCGCGACCGCATGCTCGAGTTCGTCCCCGACGTTCCGTGGACCGAGGGCGCGCGCTACAAGCTGTCGCTGATCTCGGGCAACGACGACAACTGCAGCGCGAACGAGCTGTGCGGCAATGGCGCGGCGGTGAGCCTCGATCCACTCGGTGGCATCGAGGATGGCGACGGCGGCGGCCCGAACATGGTCATCCCGTTCACCGGCGCCCCCGCGACCAAGGGGACGTTCATGCTCGCGCAGGCGGGTCCGTACACCGACGTCAACGGCTCGGGCTTCGTCGACAACGGCGAGCTCCTCGCCGACGACAACCGCGCCGGCATGGCGATCACCGGCACCGAAGGCGCGATCTCGAGGGCGGTGTTCACCGGCGACGACTGCATCCCCGGCATGCCGGGAACGCAGGCGTGCATGTACCTGCTCGGCGACATGCCGGTCACGATGGGCGAGCTCCAGCAGAACTGCGCGTTGCCCGGCGGGCAGACGGCAGCCTCGTGCGTGCCCGTCGTGATGTCACCGCAGTCGATGCTCGCGACGAGCATCTCGATGGACGCGACCGTCGGGCTCACGATCGGCACCGACACCGGCACCTCGGTGATGCGCATCCGCGAGCCCGCGGCGGGGACGGTGATGGGCTACATCTTCGACGATGGCGGCACGCCGACGCTCGTCGCGCAGCTCGACCTGTACATGGACGCGCCCGACATGTCGATCGCGCTCAACCTCGCCGACCACGATCTGCACTCCAAGCCGCTCGCGATGACGCTCAAGGGGCCCGTGACGTTCTTGTCCGACGGCCGCATCGCGATCTCCGCGTCGAACACCGCGGACCTCCCGGTCACGGTCAACATCACGTCGCTCGTCGCCGACGGCGCGGTGAAGATGATCGTCCCCGCCGGAGAGATGAAGCTGCGGCTCGTGTCTCCGACGCTGCGCGGAGTGTCGCGATGAAGGCGCTGCTCTCGCTCCTGCTCGTGTCCTCGGTCGCGTACGCCGAGCCGGCGAGCGTCGCCGCACTCGAGCCGGCGGAGACGCCGGCGGTCGACGCGCCCGCCCCTGCCCCGTCCGCCAAGAAGCCGCGACGCTTCTACTTCCGCCTCGGCGGCGTGCACATCGCGCCGCTCGCGTCGTCGCGCGAGATGGAGCTCGCGGACGTGAACGGTCCCGCGAGCCTCGCGATCCAGAACGGACCGATCGCGGGATCCGGCGCGACGATCACGTCGGCGACGGTGCCCGGCGCGATCGTCGGCTACGTGCTGCCGTGGGCGAACCGCAAGCTCTCCGTCGAGGCGGTGCTCGGCATCCCGTTCGAGGTGCACTTCGAGGCGACCGGGACGCTGCGCGACGAATCGATCGCGCCCGACGCGCTCGGCATTCCGACGGGCGTCGGCCCGCTCGGCCCCGAGCTCGGCACGGCGACCGCGATCCCGATCGTCGTGACGCTCGCCTACGCACCGCTCGGCGTCGACCGCCGCATCGCGCCGATCGTCGGCATCGGCCCATCGATCTTGTTCGCGAAGGACGGCGAGATCACCAACCCGACGCTGACCGAGGTCAGCAAGCCGTCGTTCGATATCTCGCCCGCGCCCGGGCTCGTGCTGCAGGGCGGTCTCGACGTGACGATCTACAAGCGCATCAAGGCGCGGCTCGACATCAAGTACATCGCCGGCATGCTCGCGCGCGCCACCGTCGAGCACGTGCAGGTGCGCACGCCCGGCTTGCCGCTGTTCGAGACCGTCGAGGTCGGCACGGCGAAGATGTCGGTGTGGGTCAATCCGCTCGTCGTGCAGCTCGGCATCGGCGCGGACTTCTAGCTACGGCAGGACCAGGTTGTGCGGGTTCGCGCCGAACGGCGAGCCCGTCGCGCCGAGCACCGCGGCGATGTACGCCCAGAGCTCCTGGATCCGCGGCGAGCCCTGTGGCAAGCCGACGTCGGCGGTGACGTTGCCCGTCGAGCCGAGCTTGACGTGCTTGCCGATCACCGTCGCCGTCATGTTCGCCTGGTGATTGCTGCCGGGGAGCGAGCGCGAGAAGTCACCCATGATCACGGTGACCACGTTGCGGTTCGTCATCGCGAGAGTGCGATCGGTGAACGTCTTCAGCGCGGCGACGATGCCGTCACCCAGCATCTTGTTGCGCACCTCGTTGCCGTTGTTATCGCCGTGGCTGTCCCAGCCGCGCGAGTTCGCGATCACGACGTTCGCGCCCGCGCGGATCATCAGCTCGGCGCCCATGATCTGCATGCGCTCGTTGCGGATCGCCGTCGGCAGCGAGCCGCCGGTGCCCGCGGTCACGCCGTAGGCCGCGGCGAGCGATGGATAGTCGAGCGCGACCGTGGCCTGGCGCAGCTGCGCCGACGCCGCCGGGTAGCCCTCGATCAGCGACTTCCCGGAGCGGATGTTCTTCGCGAGCGTCGGGTTCGACATCGTCTCGGCTGCGGAGATGCCATCCGCCGCGAGCGCGCGATCGGGCGCGGTCGCCGCCGTGACACCGCCGAGCGCCGCGATCGTCGTCGACAGATCGAGCACCTGTTGCAGCGACGTGTCCCCGACCGCGCGATGGTTGCCATCGGGCATGTCCGGTCCGACGACGGCGCACTTGATCGCCGCGGTGCTCGGCAGCGATCGCGACAGCGCGATCAGCCGGCTCTTGTCGCCGTCGAGCATCAGCGCCGAGCGCGCCGTCGGGTGTGCGGTGAGCCCGTGGTTCACGCCGATCGACGCCATCTGGTTCAGCGTCGTGTTCGACAGCGTGCCGAGCGTGGACTTGTCGACATAAAGATTGCTCGTACCGACCCGGCGCACGCTGTTCGCCGACGTGCCGAACGCGCCGTTGCCCACGAACGAGTTCGCGCTCGGGAACAGCGCGTTGTAGCCGCCGATCATGTTCAGGATGAACACGGCGGGCGCCTCGTCGCCGGCGGCCGCCTCGGCGTCGCCGAGGAGGTTCACGCCGGGGAGCCGCGAGAGCCCGAAGGCTCCGGCCGCGATGCCGAGTTGCTTGAAGAAGCCACGTCGCGATGAATCGAATGCCATGTGGTTCTCCTAGTAGGTGAGGAAGCCCGAGGCGGTCAGGACGGACGCGCAGGTGTAGGCCCAGCGCGCGCGGGGATCGGTGATGGAGGCGGTCTTGTCGATGGCGTACGAGACACACGCGGCCGTCTCTTCGTCGGTCGCGTCGCGGCTCCACGCGCGCATCGCGAACGTGTGACACGCGAGCGTCGCGGTCGTCGTCGACGGCGCCGCGGCGAACGCGGCGTCGGTCGCGGTGTGCCGGGTGCACGCGTCGTAGGCGAGCGCGAACGCGGCGTACAGCGTGTTGGCGCTCGCGAGCGGCTCGTTGAACCAGCGCGCCGGCGGCCTGCCGAACGTGGCCGCGTACGCGGCGGTGTCGAACGACGCGAGCGACAGCGCCCGCGCGTACTCCGAGGCGAGCGCGACGAACGGTCTCATGCGCAACCGGTCGCTGCCGGCTTCGATCGCTTCGCGCGATGCCTCGAGCTTGCGGCCGCCGAAGCCGTCGTACGACCGCGTGACCGGGCACGTCGGCGGCTCGACGCCACCGTCGGTGCCACCGTCGACGGCGCCGTTGTCCGTCGGTTGTCCCACGCATCCTGCCACCAGGAGCACGACGAAAAATGGTTGTTCTCGCATGGTGTCTCCTACTCGCAGTAGTTGGGGTCTTTGGTGATGACGCGGATCGCGTCCTGGATCTGGCCGCTCGCCGTGTACGCGTCGATGCACGCGTCGAACAGCGCGGCCTCGCACGTGCCCTCGGCGCGCCCGTACGCGTACTGGAACGCGAGGCGGCAGGTGTTGAACTTGTGCTCCGTCGACGTGACGAGCGCGTTCACGAGATCGGCGTCGCTGGCGATCGTCTGACCGTCGAGCACCTGTTGCGGTCCCTCGGTCGGCGCGACGAACGTGATGTTGTTGTCGGGCCCCGTGCGCCTGGACAGGACCTTCGCGACCTTGTCGAGCGCGAAGTACGAGTCGTAGTGACAGCTCTTGCATCCGCTCGCCATGCGACCGGTCGCCGAGATGTCCGTGCCGGGCGCCGACGTGACCGCGCCGACATCGAGCCCGATGATGTTCTGCTGGATGCGGAACGCGGCGTTGAGGCGATAGCCATCCTCCTCGTTGCCCGCGTAGCGCACCATCCACGGGCGGCTGCGGAAGTAGCCGAGCCCCGCGGCATCGTCGACGACGCGCGCGGTCGCGGGGTTGCCGCCGGCGGCGGGCACCGCCTCGACGCGGTACTTGCCGTCGAACAGCTCGTGCCACGGCTTCTGGTTCGCGAGCACGTGCTTCGCGAGCCAGTACGTCGCGTCCGCGGCGGGCGTCTCGCCCGGCTCCGGGTTCATCTGGCTGTTCGCGAAGCGGGCGAACTGCTCGATGAACGCCGGGTCGGCGAGGAGCTCGTCGACCTTGGACTGCGGATCGGGATCCGCGAGCAACGCCGCGGTCGCAGGGCGTCCCGTGAGGGACAGGGACAGGCGCGTGGCGCATCGCTGCCGCGCTGCTTCGTCGACGGGCGGTCCGCCGTCGGAGCTCGAGAGCGTGGCCCACGACGCGACGATCGTCGCCGGGACTCCAGCCGCCAAAAGAAAGATGGCTCGCATGCATTTCGTCCAGAGCAAGGGCATTGCCAACGCGCGCCCGTCGCAAACACGACCGGTTAGCCCCACTCGATCGAGCGCCTGTCGGGGACCCCCTACAACGCCATTGCCCACAGACACGAGCATCGACGTAGACTCGCGACGTGCATCGAGTCCTGGTTTGTTTCCTCCTGGTTACCGCGTGCGGCGATGACGCTCCGCCGACGGGGCCGCAGCCGCTCACGCCCGATCCCGATGTCGAGACCGGCTGCACGCAACCGATCACCGATGCGCGCGCGCGCGCCAAGGTCGTCGAGTGCGCCGGCGAGCTCGCCGCGGGTCGCCTCGCCGCGGGCCGCATGGGCGACTTCCTGCTCGAGAACGATCGGATCCGCGTGATCGTTCGCGGCCCCGGCGCCGGCTACTACCTGCACGGCGGATCCGGCGGCGGCATCATCGACGCCGTCCGCAAGACGGACATTGGGTGGAGCGAGGACCTCGTGAAGGAGATCCTGCCGGCGGTCGATCTCACCGTCGGCGCGTTCGACGAGCTCGTGATCACCGAAGCGGGCGACGATGGCACCGCCGAGCTCGCCGTGCGCGGCCCCGCGACGCAGCTCGAGCTGATCGCCGCCGCCGGCACGCGCGAGGTGCTCGAGGTGATCATCGAGCGGCGCTATCGCCTCGCACCGGGCGCGACCGAGCTCGAGATGCTGACGCGCGTGTTCCCGAAGGAAGGGACCGAGGACACCTCGCACGACCTCTACGACGCGATGTTCCTCGGCGGTCGCGCGCCATCGTTCGTCCCCGGCAAGGGCCCGGTCGAGGGCCAGACGCAAGGCGACTTCGTCGCGACGTCGGGCACCACCACCTCGTACGGGCTCGTCTACGGCGAGGACCTGACGCTGATCGATCTCGCCGGCATTCGGCTCGTGCAAGGCTCGTCGGTCGACGCGGCCGGCACGACGCACTACTTCCTCGTCGGCGACGGCTCGATCGCGAGCATCACGCAACAAGGCTGGGCGCACCGCGGTGTCGAGACGCTGACCTACGACGTGCGCGCCACACCGGGCGTCGACATCCTCGTCACCGACGCGGCGCAGAAGCAGATCACCGTCGCGCGCCCGATCGGCAACGACGCGACGATCGCCGTCCCCGCGGAGGGCGAGTACTTCATGCAAGCGCTCGCCGTCGGCGCGGCGCCGGGCGATCGGATCCCGATCTCGAACAGCGCGATCGCCGAGCGCGGCACGAGCGGCACGCTCGCGATCACCGTCCGCGACGACGCGGCGAGCACGCCCCTGCCCGCGCGCATCGTGATCGACGACGGCACCACCGAACGCATCGCGTGGACCGACGCGTCGGGCGACCTCTCGCTCCCCGTCGTGCCCGGCACGCTGCGCGTCACCATCTCGCGCGGGATCGAGTACGACGCGTTTGTCGCGACGTCCGTCGTCGTCGACGATGGCGCCACCGTCCCCGTGGATGCGCGGCTCGAGCGCGTCGTCGACACGTCGGGATGGATCGCGCTCGACACGCACCTGCACTCCGAGATGTCGACCGACTCGACGCTCCCCGTCGACGATCGCATCCGCGCCGTCGCGGGCGAGGGCGTCGAGGTCCCGGTGTCCACGGACCACGACATGATCACGGACTACGGCCCCGTGATCCGCGAGCTCGGTCTCGACGACTGGCTCGGCACGCTGATCGGCGCCGAGGTGTCCTCGCTGATCTGGGGCCACCTCAACGGCTTCCCGTTCGTTCCCGATCCCGACCGCACCGGTAACGGCTCGCCGTCGTGGCTCGCGCGCACGCCCGCGCAGGTGTTCCAGGCGATGCACGACACGGGCAACAACGCGATCGTGCAGATCAACCACCCGCGCGACGGAAGCTCGAGCCTGTTCAACGCGATCGACCTCGATCCGTCGACCGGCATGGCACACGTGAGCCCCGCGACGCTCGGCCTGCCCGCGGACACCGATCTGTCCGATCTCTCCAGCGCCGACGCCGTCGAGGTGGCGAACGCATCGTCGTCGGGCGACTTCGAGATGGTGTTCGACGACTGGATGAAGCTCGTCAAGGCGGGGTCCAAGACGTGCGCGACCGGCTCGTCCGACTCGCACGGCGCGTCACGCTACGCGGGCGAGGCGCGCACGTACGTGTGGGTCGGCGCGGGCAACGACGTGCCGGCCACCGTCGATCCCGACGCGATCGTCTCCGCGATCCGCGCCCGCCACGTCGTCGTCGCCACCGGCGCGTTCGTCACCGCGAACATCGGCGCCGCGATGCCCGGCGACACCGCGCAGGTGACCGGCTCGGTCGAGCTGCACGTCAAGGTGCAAGCCGCGCCGTGGCGTCCGCTCGCCCGCATTCGCATCTATCAGGGCGGCATGGAGCTGCAGTCGATCGCGCTCGACCCGCAGGACACGAACCCGGTGCGCTACGACCAGACGATCACGCTGGCCGCGCCGACCGCCGACACGTTCTACGTGATCCGCGTCGATGGCTCGGGCTCCGGTGCGCCGGTGAACGGCAACATGATGCCGAGCTTCACGAACCCGATCTTCGTCGACGTTCCTTAGCCCGCGCCGAGCGTGACCGTGAACGTGGTGCCGCTCGCGGCCGCCGAGGCGACGCTCGCGGTGCCTCCATGGGCACGCGCGATCTCGCGCACGATGTAGAGCCCGAGGCCGACGCTGCGCGCCTTGCCGCCGACATCGGTGCCGCGCGTCATCGGTTCGAACACCCTCGCATCCGCTGGGATCGGCGCACCCTCGTTGTGCACGCGGAGCTCGACGCCCGCGCCTCCGCGCGTGGTGATGGAGATCGGGCGATCCGCGGCGCCGTATGCGACCGCGTTGGAGACGAGGTTTCCGAGCACCTGCGCGACGCGCGCGGCGTCCGCGACGCAGGCGCCGTCACCCTCGCGGAGGTGGACGAGCGCGCGCTGGGGATACGCGAGCCGCAGCTCCTCGACCGCCTCGCCGACCACGTCGTGGACATCGATCGCGTGCGGGTTCACCGCGATGCCCTTGCCGATGCGCGCGGCCGTGAAGTCGAGCAGCTCGGAGATCAGGTTGGCGGCGCGCATCGTCGCGGACTGGATCCGGTCGACGACCCGGCGGTGCGCCTCGGGAACGGAGTCGGCGAGCACGCTCGCGCCCATCGAGATCGCGGACAGCGGATTGCGCAGGTCATGGCTGACGATGCCGACCATCTGCTCCGCGAACAACGCGCGGTCCTTTGCCTCGGCGTGGAGTCGCTGCGTCTCCGCGACGAGGTCCTCGAGCCGCTTCCGCGCGCCGATCAGCTCGCGTTCGTAGCGATCGCGATCGCGCGCGACGAACGCCGCGATCTCGTGGCGGACCTTGCCGTCGACCTCGTGGCGCACGGCGTTGAGCACCATCGGGATCTTCGTCCCGTCGGCGTGCACGAGCTCGAGCTTCACCTCGGAGACCGACCCCTGCATCCGCAGCAGCGGCGCCCAGTGTGTCTGGTGAAAGATCCGGCCGCCCATCGTCAGCAGATCCTGAAATCGCTGCTGCTGGACGATCTCCTCGACCGCGCGCCCGATCCACGCGCAGAACGTTCGGTTCGCGCGGAGGATCATCCCGTCGTCGGCGGTCTGCAGATGACCGCACGGCGCGGCATCGATCCAGGTCTCCAAACGTCAGAGGCCTTCCTTCGCCAAGAACGCGTCGATCGCCGACGTGCACGGGCTCGGCGCGCTCAGGTGCGGACAGTGGCCGACGTTCTGGATGATCGCGAGCGTACACTTCGGCAGCGTGCGGTGCATGTACTCGCCGACCGCGACCGGCGCGATCACGTCGTCGCTGCACTGCAGGATCAGCGTCGGCGCCTCGAGGCGCGGGAGGTCGGCGCGATGGTCGGACAGGAACGTCACGCGCGCGAAGTGCTTCGCGATCTCGGGATCCGTACGGCAGAAGCTGTTGGTCAGCTCGGTGCCGAGCTCCGGCTGATCCGGGGCTCCCATGATCACGGGCGCCATGTTGCTCGACCATCCGAGATAGTTGCTGTCGAGCGTGTCGAGCAGGCCCTCGATGTCGCCACGCGAGAAGCCACCGACGTAGGTGCCGTCGTTGATGTAGCAAGGCGACGGCCCGACCATGATCTGCGCCGCGAACTTCGACGGCGCACGGATGTTCGCGAGCATCCCGATCATCGAGCTCACCGAGTGACCGACGAAGATCACGGGACCCGCGCCGACCTCGTCGACGATCTCGAGCACGTCGGTCGCGTACCCCTCGAGCGAGTCGTACTTCACGCGGTCGTACGCCGACAGATCCGAGCGGCCGCTGCCCGTGAGATCGAACGCGATCGTGCGATAGCGCGACGCGTACTGCGGCTGCAGGAACCGCCACATGGTCTGGTCGCAACCAAAGCCATGCGCGAACATCATCGTGATGGGTCCGTTGCCGGACACCTGGACATTGTTTCGGCGCATCGACGACATCCGCGAACAGTAGTCGACGCGAGCGTCGCGACGTACTCGATTCGTCGATGTGGTTTGCCGTGCGTCCGCGCACGGTGAGCGCCTATGACAATCGGGTCCCTGTCATGGGCCCGCGGACCGGCGAACCACGAGCGGGAGAAACGCGTACATCGCCGCGCGCTCCACGAGGCCCGGGAAGTCGGTCCACGACACCGCAGGTGCCGACGACACGCCCGTCCAGTTCGTCGGGCGCAGGCGATCCGCGCCGCTCGGCACGACGAGCGAGCCGACGTAGTCACCCTTGCCGTAGACCTTGCGGATCTGCTGCGCCATCTCCTTCATGTTCACCCTGCCGACGACGCCGTTCGAGGTCGCTTGATAGAACTGCAGCGTCACGCGCACCGGGAACCGCGGGTCGCGCGCGATCGTCAGCCCGTCGAGCTCGGTGTACGGACCTTCCGTGGGGCCGTGGCCGAGCACCGCGGTGTCGATGTCCGGTTGCTCGCGCGTGCGGCGGCCCTGGCCCTGGGCCTCGGTGGGCGCCGGCGATGCCGTCGAGGAGCTGCTCGTCGTGCCGCTGCCCTTCGCCATCTTCATCGGGGCCGGCGCGTACGCGCGGCGCGGCGCGCGATACTTCAGCGGCACCTGGATCAGCATGAGGACGTTCGCGTCGTCGTTCAGGTCCTGCGCGTTCTCGCCGTTCGCGGTGACGCCCTTCTCCTTCACGTCGGTCATGCGCTCGGCGATCAGCGGCGCCTTCTCGCCGCCCTTGTTGAAGTAGAGGCGCTGGCCCCACGATCCGCTGCCGGTGACCGTGTCGCGGCTGTTGTCGATGATCGTCATCGACGTGCCCTGGCGCGTGACGAGGATGGTGAGCACCGCGGGGTTCTTCTTCGAGGATTGATAGTTGAAGATCACGGGCCAGAAGGTCGCCTGCCCTTCCTTGGGCACGGGCAGGAACGCGTGCTGCGCGCTGACGAGCGCGTGCGTGTCGCGCTTCGCCCACAGCGTGCCGCCCTTGATCGTTCCCTTGTCGGCGTTCGACAAATACGGCGTCGGATCCTTCAGCAGCTCGGTCAGCGACACGAGCGCGAGCTGGCCGTTCTTCGCCTGGTTGCCGACGGGGATGAGGATCTTGTCCATCCTCACGTCGGCGGTCCGGTCCGTGTAGTTCTCGTGCCGGAGCACGGGCATCAGGTACGTGCGCGCCTTCTTGGGGCCGTCGCGAAAGCCCTCGACCTCGATCGTCACGTCGCTGATGTTCGGGCCGACGCTCGAGCCTTCCCAGCGCCCGGTGTCCTCCCACAGGACGTTGAGGATCGACAGGCGGTACGCCTCCGCGAGGGTGTACGCGCGGTCGTCGTCGATCATGTTCGCGACCTTCTTCACCATCCGCTCGTAGCCCCGGCGCGGATCGGGCGCCTTCCTCGGCTTGGTGTCGGCACCCGCGAGCGGGGCCAGGAGCGAGACGGCGGCGAGCGCGGCCAGCGAGCGAGAGCGCATGGGGTTCACACGCGCGACGAGGCGGATGGGTTTAGCGCGGATCCGAGAAATCACAATTCACGGTTCTCGGTTCCGAGAACCGGGAAGGAGAACGGCGTTCCGCTCTTAGTGACGGCGGAGGTTCACGACCCGATGGGCCGCCGGCCACTTGCCGCACTGCGAGAGCGAGGGGCGGTTGCGGGTGAGGCGCGCCCACATGCGGGCCAGCCACTTCCAGCGCCACGTCGGCCCTCCCAGGACGTCCACTATGTCGATCGGACGAGAGCGCCACCGGGTGCGTCGCGCGTTGCGCGTCGAAAACGTCATGCACGTTCGAAGTGCACCTCGCGTGCACAGATCGCGTCGAGATCGGGCCGAACAGTTGTCGCGCGTTGGCGTGGTCGGGCCTTCTCGCAGGCGGATGAAAGGACCCATCGCGAATGCCAATCGGGTCTGCGCCCACCCGACTGGACAAGCGCGCATCCGCCGCACTACGACACCCGCATGGACGTATTCGGCAAGCTCGCTGCGCACGACTTCGGCGAGGTTCACTTCAAGTTCGACAAATCGACGCAGCTCAAGGCGATCGTCGCGATCCATGACTCGCGCATGGGACCCGCGCTCGGTGGCTGTCGATTTATCGAATACAACACCGATGACGAGGCCTTCATCGACGCGCTGCGCCTCGCGCGCGGCATGACGTACAAGGCCGCGCTCGCCGGCCTCGCCCACGGCGGCGGCAAGAGCGTCATCATCCGGCCGAAGCACAAGTTCGATCGCGTCGCGCTGTTCCGCGCGTTCGGTCGCTTCATCAACGACCTCCGCGGTCACTACATCACGGCCGAGGACAGCGGCACCGGTCTCGAGGACATGGAGATCATCCGCACCCAGACCAAGCACGTGACCGGCATCGATCCGACGCACGGCGGCTCGGGCGATCCGTCGCCGTTCACCGCGCTGGGCGTTCGCCGCGGCATCGAGGCGGCCGTGAAGTTCAAGCTCGGCAAGAACGACCTCAAGGGCGTTCACGTCGCGGTGCAGGGCGTCGGCCACGTCGGCTACTACCTGTGCAAGGAGCTCCACGCCGCCGGCGCGAAGCTGACGGTCGCCGATGTCGACAAGCTGAAGAGCGAGCGCGCGAAGCGCGAGTTCGGCGCGGCGATCACCGACATCGACAAGGTGCAGGAGGTCGACTGCGAGGTGTTCGCGCCGTGCGCGCTCGGCGCCGGTCTCAACGACACCACGATCCCGCACCTCAAGGCGACGATCGTCGCTGGCGCCGCGAACAACCAGCTCGCGGAGCCACGCCACGGCGACGACCTCCACGCGCGCGGCATCCTGTACGCGCCCGACTACGCGATCAACGCGGGTGGCCTCGTCAACGTCGCGCAAGAGGTGAAGGGATACGACGCGGCCAAGGCGCGCGAGAACACGATGAAGATCTACGACACGATGTGGGACATCTTCGAGCGCTCGAAGAAGCTCAACGCGCCGACCCACAAGGTCAGCGACATCATCGTCGAGGAGAAGCTCGCGGCCGTCGGCCCCAAGACCTGAAGATGTGACCGGCACGCCGTAGCGGACGCGGCGTTGCAGTAGACTCGTACCAATGCGAGGCAAGGCCGCCACGCTCGGGTCCGTGGACATCCTCGTCCGCGCGGTGCTCGAGGAGTTTCCGGAGCTCGACGGAGCGCGGGTCCGAGCGGCGGTCGAGCGCGGCGTCGCGAGAGCGGCGAGTGCGTCGCTCGACACCGAGGGCTATCGCGTCGTCGACCTGCACCTGCAGAAGGTCGAGGCGACCGAGGAGAGCAGCGAGCGCGCGAAGATCCTGCGCGATCTGTCGGCGACGCTCGAGGAGCGCAACGACGCCGACCGCGCGCTCGTGGTCCGCCTGTCCGCGTTCGGCGAAGCGGCCGAGGCCGGCGACGTCGAGGTGCTGCTGCGCCTCGCGCGGATCACGGACCGCTACGACGAGCTGCCGCTCGACACGATGAACGCGCTGATCGACATCCAGGAGGACGGCGCCGCGGAGCGGCTGTCCGCGATGGCCACCGCGTGGCAGAAGGTCGGCCGCCCGTACTACGCGGCGGACTGCCTCGAGCGCGTGCTGCTCGTGAAGCCCGACGACGACCACGCGCACGAGACGCTCGAGCTGTTCTATCGCTCGACGGGCGAGTGGCCGGTGCTCGTCGACCTGCTCCACCGGCGTGCCGTGCACGTGCATGCGGACAAGCAGCGCGCCGAGCTGTTCCGCGAGATCGGCGTCATCTACGAGCGCGAGCTCGGCGATCTGGGCGGCGCGCTCGACGCGTATCGCGAGGCGGACAAGCTCGCCCCGGGGAACCCGGACACGCTATCGGCGATGGCGCGGCTCAGCGTCGGCGAGGGTCTTCCCGAGGAGGAAGCGCTCGACGCGCTCGAGCGGCTCGCGAAGGTCACCGCCGACACGAAGGAGCGCGCGGACGTCCTCCGGCGCGCCGCCGAGCACGCGAAGCTCTCCGACTGGAATCGCGCGCAGCGGCTGTTCGAGGAGTCGCGCGCGTGCGATCCGGATCTGCCCAAGACGGTCGACAGCTTCGCCTCGCTGATGCGCGACCAAGGCCGCGAGAAGGAGATGATCGCGCTGCTCCTCGAGGCGGCCGCGCGGCCGGCGATGGCGTCGGAGCGCTCGCGCTGGTTGACCGACGCGGCGGACGCGACGGTCGGCCTCGGCGACACGACGGGCGCGGTGCAGCTGTACATGCAGGCGCGCAAGGCGGATCCCGAGAACCACAAGGCGGGCGTCGCGCTCGTCGAGCTGTGCATCGATACCGGCGCGCTCGTCGATCTCGCGCCGATCCTCGACGAGATCATTCGCACGACGGACGATCCCGCGCGGCTCCGGCGCTACCTGATGACGCGATCGAAGATCGCGATGGAGCTCGGCGACAAGACGGGCGCGCGCTCGGCGCTGAGCCGCGCGGTGGATCTCGATCCGGCGGACACCGGCGCGCGCAAGGAGCTCGCCGACATGCTGTTCGAGGCGGGCCAGTGGGCGAAGGCACGGCCGATGCTCGAGAGCCTCCTCGAGGACGAGGATCTGCTCTCGCCCGAGCGCCGCGTCGAGGTGCACTACCGCATCGCGAAGTGCGCGGAGCAGGTCGGCGACAAGGACAGCGCCGGCAAGCACCTCGATATCTCGCTCGCGATCGAGCCGGCGCATCGCGACTCGCTGCAGCTCAAGACGGAGCTCGCGTCGTCCGATCCGTTCGCGTACGCCGCATCGCAGCTCGCGCTCGCGAACCTCGCCCCTCCCGAGGAGAAAGCGCAGCGGTTCGCCGACCTCGGCGATCGCTACACCGAGCTCGGCGACAACGCGACGGCGCGCGAGATGTACCGCGAGGCGCTCGCGCACCGCCCCGGCGACCACCTGCTGCTGACCAAGTTCCTCGGGCTCGTCACGAGCGACGGTGACTGGAGCTACTCGCTCGACGTGATCCAGCGACTCGTCGACACCGAGAAGGATCCGAAGGTACGCGCGCGCTATCGCCACCTCGCCGGTATGATCGCGCGCGACGAGCTCGACGATCACGAGCAGGCGGTCGCGCTGTTCCAGGACGCGCTGCACGACGACCCGTTCGCGTTCAACGTCGCCGACGAGCTCGAGCAGCTGCTCGCGTCGGTGCCCGACGTCGAGCCGCTCGTGCGCTTCTACTACCGGCGCCTCAAGGACGTGCAGACCGAGGAGGGTCGGCCGAACGAGCGGCTGCGGCTGTGGGATCAGCTCGGCGAGCTGTGCCTGCAGAGCGATCGCAACGACGACGCGGTCACCGCGTTCGAGGTCGCGCTCACGCTCGCGCCCGACGACCAGGATCGCCGCCAGCGCCTCGCGGACCTCTACTTCGGCAACCCGAAGTACGACCAGAAGGCGATCGCGCAGCACCAGGCGGTGCTCCGCGGCGACAAGCATCGCATCGAGTCGTACCGGGCGCTGCACGACCTCTACGCGCGGACGAAGCAGCCCGAGAAGGCGCGCGCCGTCGAGGAAGCGCTCGAGCTCGTCGGCGATCCCAAGGACAAGCTCGACAAGCTGTTCGATGGCGCGTCGCAGAGCATGACGGCGGGCCAGGTGAAGCGGCTGCCGCTGACGAACGAGGACTTCCTCGCGATCTCGCGCGTCGACGTCGACCTCGCGCTCACCGCGCTGTTCGCGGTGGTCGCGCCGCCGTTCGGCGTGGAGCGCGCGCGCATGCGTCCGCCGGCCGCCGTGCCCTCGAAGGAGCACGAGCCTCCCGCCGCGGCCGCCAACGTCCTCGCGCGCGTGGTCACCGCGCTCGGCGTGAAGAAGCCGCCGGTCTACATCGATCGCGATCTGGGGTCCGCGTGCACGATCGCGATGCGGGCCCGCGATGGCGTGCTCGCGCCGGTCTTGACGTTCGGCCGCCCCGCGCTCGACAAGGCGGTCGACGAGGCCGAGCTCGCGTTCCACGTCGCGCGCCAGCTCGCGGACCTGCGCAACGAGCGCATCGCGCGCCTGCTCGTGCCGCGCGCGGGCGAGCTCGCGCAGATCATCGAGCTCGCGTCCGCTCCCGCGACCGACGCGTCGTCCCACGCGAACCGCTGGCTCGCGACGTCGCTTCACCCGGTCGAGCTGGCACAGGCCCAGGCGATCGGCGCGCGGCTTCGCGAGAAGAGCGTGCACCCCATGACCGCCGCCCTCGGCTGGCTGGCCGCGACCGAGCGCGCCGCCGACCGGATCGCGTTCGCCGTCGTCGGGGATCTCGCCCTGTGCGCGCGGATCCTCGACAAGGAGCCCGTCGCGAGCGGCACCGACACGAGCCGGGTGCTCGAGCTCGCGTGGTCGAGCATCACCGAGGAGATGCTCGCCGTCCGCGGTCGCATCGAGGGCTGGCTCGCTCCCGCCCCGGAGCCCCGTCGCAAGACGACCACTTTCGGTGCGGTCGAACCCCGCTAAAAAGCTGCCAATCCCCTTGCACGAGAGGGACTCACGGGACGAAAACCACGGCACTTATGAAGCGCGTCGCCGCAAGTGTCCTGGCCTTGGTCGCAGCCCCGTCGCTCGCCCTTGCTGAAGTCGAGGTCGGTGGCCTTGCCGGCCTTCACGTGTTCAGCAAGGAAGGCGATCTCGGTGTCCCCGATAACGCCGCGCCCGAGGACCGCGAGAGCCTCAAGAACTCGGCGATCTTCGGTCTTCGCCTCGGCGTGTACTTCGCGAACGACTCGATCGGCGTCGAGGCGGAAGCCGGCGTCATCCCGACCGAGCCGCGCATGCTGGTGTTCGATGTCTACTCGCTCGCGTACCGCGGCAGCCTGGTGTACCAGCTCCGCGCGGCCGACCCGACGAACCGCATCCTGCCGTTCGTGATCGCTGGTGCGGGTCAGATCCAGATCTTCAACTCGCTCAACAAGGACGTCGTCGAAGAGAGCGGCGTCCTCGCGATCCACGCGGGCGTCGGCGCCAAGTACCGCGCCGCGAACGACTGGGGCGTGCGCCTCGACTTCCGCGGCCTCCTCGTCCCGAAGGTCGAGAGCGGCCAGGCGTTCGACGCCGAAGCGATCGTCTCGATCTACAAGGAGTTCGGCCGCAAGAAGAAGACGATCGCGCCGGTCGTCGAGCCGCCCAAGGTCGACGATGATCCGGACAAGGACGGCATCCTCGGCGCGAACGACAAGTGCCCGACCGAGGCCGAGGACATGGACGGCTTCCAGGACGAGGACGGCTGCGTCGACGCCGACAACGATGGCGATGGTGTCGCCGACGGCACCGACAAGTGCGTCGCCGAGCCCGAGGACAAGGACAGCTTCCAGGACGAGGACGGCTGCCCGGATCCGGACAACGACGGTGACGGCGTGCCCGACGCGGCCGACAAGTGCGGCGATCAGCCGGAGACCCGGAACGGCTTCCAGGACGACGACGGCTGCCCCGACGAGATCCCGGAGACGCTGAAGAAGTTCACGGGCGTCATCCAGGGCATCACGTTCAAGACCGGCGACGCGACGCTGCTCCCCGCCTCGAACAAGATCCTCGACAAGGCCGTCGCGGTCCTGCAGGAGTTCAAGGACGTCAAGCTCGAGATCCAGGGCCACACCGACGACGTCGCGCTCAAGCCGAGGAAGGGTGCGGTCTACCAGGACAACCTCTCGCTCTCGCAGGGCCGCGCCGACGCCGTGAAGTCGTACTTCCAGGGCAAGGGCATCGACGAGTCGCGCCTGATCGCGAAGGGCTACGGCGACACGATGCCGGCCGAGCCGCCCACCGGCCTCAAGGGCGCGAAGCTCAACGCCGCGCGCGCGAAGAACCGCCGCGTCGAGTTCAAGCTGATCACGAGCGGCGACGCGCCGGCCGATCCGCCGAAGACCGAGCCCACGCCCGAGCCCGCGCCCGCGCCCGCGCCCGAGGCGCCGCCGGCCGAGAAGAAGTAAGCACCAACCGGTGATCGCATCGGGCTCGCTTCGGCGGGCCCGTTTCGTTTTCGGCCATGCATCGATGGCCGGCGAACAGCGCGTCCGCGTAGTCAGTCGTCGGAGCCGGTGCGCCGCGACGGCGAGGCGGTCGGCGACTCGAGCTCGATGCGCTTGAGCTCGTCGACGCTGCGCTGCCACCCGAGAAAGCGAGCCAGGCCGTTCCAGTTCACCGTGACCTCGGTGGTGGTGGGAACGTCCTTC
This sequence comes from uncultured Kofleriaceae bacterium, assembly GCA_964617845.1. Classification (GTDB taxonomy): domain Bacteria; phylum Myxococcota_A; class Polyangia; order Haliangiales; family Haliangiaceae; genus JABFXX01. The sequence goes on from CAZUAR010000050.1 coordinate 37,986, forward strand.
TTGGTCTCGTCGCTCATCGTTCAGGGTTCAGCGTTCAGCGTCTGGTCAGCTCTTCTCGTAATCGGTACAGCCGTGACAGACCGACACCGAAAGCTTGGGCCCACCGTCCGAGGATGTCAATCATCTCCTCGGCGCGGCTCCCCTCGACGGGGACCACCTTGGTTCCCCACGTGAAGCACAGCGCCCCGACCGGACGGAACTTGCGGCGCAAGAGCACCACCGCGATTCCCTCGGCGGGACGCTTTGCCTTGGGGTTTGGCAGGAACCACGGGTGCGCGTGGAGCCCCTCGGCGACCAGGTACACGTCGCCCTCGAGTCGCGTGGTGTCCGGGAGGTCCGGCGGCTCCGCCCCCGCGGCGAGGTTCGCGACCATCCCGCCGCCCGGCGTTACCTCCGTGACGACGCGCTGCCGGAACGACTGCTGGTTCGGCGGCGTCGTCGCCGCGCAGATGAACCACTCGCCGTTGACCTCGTCGCACGCCCACAGGCTCGCCTGATCGACCGCGCGCGGGAGGAGCGACAGGTTCACCGCGAGCTGGAGCATGCTGCCGAGCCCCTCGCTGAGCTCCGCGAACGTCGTCGAGCAACGCGCGCGCTCCGCCGCCTCGACGACCGGCGCGCTCAGCACGGCGATGCGCAGATCGGAGACCTCGCTGAGCGCGGCGCTCGTCTCGGTGCGGGTCTGCGCCGAGCGGAACACCGCGAGCAGGCCACCGACGTTAGTCGCCGCGAGCAGCCAGATCGGGATCCACACGTCCGCGCCCGCACCGCCCGCCGCGAACGCCGCGTAGAGGAGCGCGCCCAGCATCGCGGTGGTCCACGTGACGGTGAGCGACGCCGCGGCCGTCAGCCACGCGATGCGCCCCGCGTTGTGGCGATGCGCCCGCGGCAACGCGCCGAAGAACAACCATGCGATCGCCGACGCGATGCTCGCTCCTGCGACGAGCCACAGCCCGTGAACGCCCAGCGCCACCGCGGCGAGGAGGAGCAGCGCCGCGACGACCACGCTCCACGCCTGCGGGCGGATGCTATCTCGCTTGCTCACCCACCGATTTTACAGGGGTGGTCTGACTCGCCCGACCACCGAAGCGATCACCCGAACGTGATGCCCTGCGCGAGCGGCAGCTCCGTCGAGTAGTTCACGGTGTTCGTCGCGCGGCGCATGTACGAGCGCCACGCGTCGGAGCCGGACTCGCGACCGCCGCCGGTCTCCTTCTCGCCGCCGAACGCACCGCCGATCTCGGCGCCCGACGGCCCGATGTTGACGTTGGCGATCCCGCAGTCGCTGCCCGCCGCCGAGAGGAACCGCTCGGCCTCGCGCAGATCGTTGGTGAAGATGCACGACGACAGCCCCTGCGGCACGTCGTTGTGCATCGCGAGCGCGTCGTCGAACGAGGTGTAGCTCATCACGTAGAGGATCGGCGCGAACGTCTCGGCGCGGACGACGTCGGTCTGCGCGGGCATGCGCACGATCGCGGGGCGCACGTAGTAGCCGTCGAGGCCCGGGACGACGACGCGATCACCGCCGACGACGTGGCCGCCGTCCTTGCGGGCGCGGACGAGCGCCGCTTGCATCGCGTCGTACGCGGCGCCGTCGATCAGCGGCCCGACGAGCGTCGACGGGTCGCGCGGATCGCCGATGCGGATCTGCGCGTAGGCGCGCTCGATACGCGCGACGACGTCGGCCTCGATCGACGCGTGCACGATCAAGCGGCGCAGCGTCGTGCAGCGCTGACCGCACGTGCCGGCGGCGGAGAACAAGATGGCCCGCGTCGCGAGCTCGAGATCCGCGGTCGGCGCGACGATCATCGCGTTGTTGCCACCGAGCTCGAGGAGGCAGCGGCCGAACCGCGCGGCGACCCGCGGCGCGACCGCGCGGCCCATGCGCGTCGAGCCGGTCGCGCTCACGAGCACCACGCGCGGATCGTCGACGAGCGCCGCGCCGACGTCGGCGCCGCCGATCACGACCTCGGACAGCCCCGCCGGCGCCGGCGATCCGGTCGCAGCGAAGCGAGCGAGCGCGCGGCCGAAGATCGCTTCGCAGGCGAGCGCGGTCAGCGGCGTCTTCTCGGACGGCTTCCACACGACCGTGTCGCCGCACACGATCGCGAGCGCGAAGTTCCACGCCCACACCGCGACCGGAAAGTTGAACGCGCTGATCACGCCGACCACGCCGAGCGGGTGCCACGTCTCGGCCATGCGATGACCGGGGCGCTCCGACGCGATCGTCAGCCCGTAGAGCTGGCGCGACAGGCCGCACGCGAAGTCGCAGATGTCGATCATCTCCTGCACCTCGCCGCGCGCCTCCGCGATGATCTTGCCGGCCTCGGCGGTGACGAGGTCGGCGAGCGCGTCCTTGTGCGCGCGCAGCTCCTCGCCGAACAAGCGGATCAGCTCGCCGCGCCGTGGTGCGGGCACCGAGCGCCACGTCTGAAACGCCGCGTGGGCGCGCGTGATCGACGCGGTGACGGCCTGCACGTCGTCGGTGGCGACGTGCGCGGTGAGCGAGCCATCGATCGGCGAGCGCGCCGCGAGCTCTCCTTCGGCGAACGCGCCCGGAGGTACTCCGAGCGCCGCGAGCTTTGGTCCGAGATCCATGCGCGTTCCTACCGCATGGATCGGGCTGCTACTAGTGGCCGTGCGGGTCCGCGTGGCCCGGCGCGGCCGGCTTCTCGGCCGGTGCCTGGGGCGTGCCGTCGACGCGCATGATGATGTGGATGCCGAAGTCCGTCTTCACGACGCCGACCTCGCCCGGCTTGAGGCGCAGCGACAGGCTCTTGAACGGCGGCACGAGGCCCGCGTCCGGCGTGACGTCGTAGGCATCGCCCGACTTCGCCGAGCCTGGGTCCTCGGACAGCTCCGCCATCAGCGCGTTGATCTTGTTCGGGTCGGCCTTGAGCTTCGCGACCGTGTCCTTCACGAGCTTCTCGAGCGCCGGCCGCTCGCGCGTCTTGCCGCGCTCGTCGTCGGCGTGGACGTCCTTCCAGCCGAGCAGGATGTGCTTCACCTTCGCCGACTGCGTCGTCGGTTCACGCTTGAGGATGTCCGCGCTCTCGAGCGAGTCGGGCGGCGGCGGCGGCACGCGCTTGATGATGTGGAAGCCGAACGGCGACTTCACGACGCCGACCTCGTTCTCCTTGAGGCGCAGCGACAGGTTCTTGAACGGCTCGACCATCGGCGCGTCGGGCGCGACGTCGTAGATCCGCGCGTTGTCCTTCGAGCCCGGATCCTCGGAGTACTCCTTCATCAGATCCGCCATCGGCTTGCCCGACTTCGCGAGCTCGAACACCTTCTTCGTCAGCTCGTCGGCCTCTTGCTTGGTCCGCGTCGCGGTGCGAGCGCCGGGTGCGCCCTTCCACCCGATCAGCACGTGCTGGACCTTCACGCCCTCCTTGGACACCTCGGTGCGCGCGAGGATGTCCGCCGACTCCAGCGGATCCGGCGGCGGCGGCGGGATGCGCATGATGACGTGGTAGCCGTAGTTCGTCTTGACGATGCCGGCCTCGTTGATCTTGAGCCGCAGCGCGAGGTTCTTGAACTCGGGGACGAACGCCGTGTCCGCCTTGACCTCGTACGGGTCGCCGCCCTTGCTGCCCGGATCCTCCGACAGATCGGTGACCAGCTTGTCGAGCTGCGTCGGATCCGCCTTGAGCTTCGCGAGTGTGTCCTGCGCGAGCTTCACGGCCTCGTCGTTCGTGCGGTTCTGCGCGCGCGGATCCATCTGACCGCGGTACGCCGCGGAGAGATCCTTCCAGCCGATCAGCACGTGCTTGACCATCACGGACGGCGCCGTCTCGGTGCGCGCGAGGATGTCCTTGCTGTCGATGTCCTTGCCCGGCGTCGCGATGTCGTGCGGGTTCTTGACGCTCGCCGAGCCAGAGCCCTGGTGATCCGTCGTCGTCGTCATCGTCTTTGCTTGCTCCATCGCTGGATCGAGCTTGGACGGGGCCTTCTCGCAGCTAGCCACCAGAGGCAGGCCGAGGAGCACTAACAGGGCGATTCGCTTCATAGCGCCGGCATCCTACTCGATATGCATGCCCCCCGCTTGCAGCTGGCTCGCGATCGACGGCAGCTTGACGAACGCTTCCTTGTCGAGCGCCTTCTCGAGCGCGTCGCTCGCCTTGATCGTGCCCGCGGCGACCAGCCGCTCGAGGGACGCATCCATCGTCTGCATCCCCTCGGCGCCGCCGGACTGGATGAAGCTCGGAATCTGCTGGGTCTTGCCCTCGCGGATCAGCGACGCGAGCGCGAGCCCGCCCAGCAGGATCTCGTGGGCCGCGACGCGACCCTTGCCGTCCGCCTTCGGGATCAGCTGCTGCGCGACGATGCCGACCAGCGAGTCGGCGAGCAGGCCGCGCACCTGCGGCTGCTGCTCGGCCGGGAACGCGTTGACGTAGCGATCGATCGTCGCCGACGCGCTGTTCGTGTGGACCGTCGCGTAGATCAGGATGCCGAAGCTCGCGAGCTGGAGCGCGGCCTTCATCGTCTCGGCACCGCGGAGCTCGCCGACGAGGATCACGTCCGCGTTCTCGCGACCGGCGCTGCGGATCGCGTCGAGGAACGTCGGCACGTGCTCGCCGACCTCCTTGTGGGTGATCAGGCACTTCTGCGGCGTGTGCACGAACTCGACGGGATCCTCGATCGTCAGGATGTGGCCGGGCCGCGTCTTGTTGATGTGATCGATCATCGCCGCGAGCGTGGTCGACTTGCCCGAGCCCGTCGGCCCCGTGACGAGCACGAGCCCCGAGCGCAGCTCCGCGAGCCTCGTGATGCCGGGCGGCACGCCGAGCTGATCGAGCGCGAGGATCTTCGTCGGGATCGCGCGAAACACGGCCCCCGTGCCGCTGATCTTCTTCAGGTAGTTCGCTCGAAATCGCGCCTTGGTGCCGTGCGCGTGCGCGAAGTCGAGGTCGCCCGTCGAGGTGAACTGATCGAGCTGCGTCTTCGACAGCAGCGGGAACAGCATCTCCTCGATGTCCTCGCTCGACAGCACCCGATCGCCGTCGGCGACGAGCGAGCCGCGGACGCGCAGCATCGGCGGATAGCCCGGCGAGAGGTGCAGGTCGGAGCCGCCTCGCTCGAGGAGACGATCGAACAACGGATCGATCTTCACTTGCCCTCCTTCTTCCCGCCGAAGAAGCTGGCGATGCGGCTCGTCTTGTTCGGCGACGGCGCGTCCTCGAGCTTGGGCATCGCCTGCGTGCCGCCGCCGCGCAGCGTGCTCGCCAGCTCCTTCTTGTTCTCGCTCGCGGCGATCGCGGTGTCCGCGGTGATGCGCCCCGAGCGCACGAGCTCGACGAGCGTGTCGTCGAGCCGGATCATGCCGAACGCCTTGCCGCGCTGGAGGAGGCTCGGCAGCTGGTACAGCTTGTCGTCGCGGATCATGTTCGCGAGCGCGAGCACGCCGGTGACGAGCTCGATCGCCGCGACCACGCCCTGCCCGTCCGCGCGCGCGAGCAACCGCTGCGAGACGATCGCGCGCAGCGCACCGGCGATCGACGCGCGCACCTGTTGCTGGTCATCGGGCGGGAACATGTCGACGAGGCGATCGATCGTCTTGGCCGCCGACGGCGTCGACATCGTCGCGATCACGAGGTGACCGGTCTCCGCGGCGGTGAGCGCGATCTCGACGGTCTCGCGATCGCGAAGCTCGCCGATCACGATGACGTCCGGGTCCTCTCGCAGCGAGCCCTTGAGCGCCGCCGCGAAGCTCCTCGTGTGCGGGCCGACCTCGCGCTGCGACACGACCGCCGCCTTGCGCGGGTACACGATCTCGATCGGATCCTCGACGGTGATGATGTGGTGCGGGCGCGCGGCGTTCACGAGATCGACGAGCGCGGACAGCGTCGTCGTCTTGCCGTGACCGCTCGGCCCCGCGATCACGACGAGGCCCTGGTGATGGTTCACGACCTTCGCGAGATCCTTCGGCAGGCCGAGCTCGTCGAGCGTGGCCGGCGTCGAGCGCGCGATGCGGAACGTCCCCTTGAGGCCGCCGGCCGCGCGCGAGATGTTGGTGCGCAAGCGGGCGCCCATCGGGGTCGCGAGCGCGAGGTCGACGTAGCCGACCTGCGCGAGCTTTCGGGTCTGCTCGGCGTCGAGGAGCGGCATCAGCAGCGCTTCTGCCTCCGCGTGTGTCCGCGGCGGTCCGTCGTCGATCGGCAGCAGCTGGCCGAGCACGCGGATCGACGTCACGCGGCCGCTCGCGATGTGCAGATCGGTCGCGCCGCGCTCGATCGCGAGGGCGAGCACCGACGAGAACCCGCCCGGTGCACGCGTCGCGCGCGTCAGGTCGTCGCTGACCTTGGGGCGCTGCGGCATCTCGTCGGCGAGCAGATCGACCTCGGGCGTGAGCTTGGGGACCTTCGTCCGGCTGCGCGTTCGCGTCTCGGCCGGCGGCTTCGAGCCGGTCTTCGTCCGCGTTTCGGGCAGGCGCGTCGGCGTCTTCGTCCGCGCGGACTTCGTCGACGTGCGCGAGCGGCGCGGCAGATCCGCGGGGTCGATCTCGAGGTCGATCGGCTGCGTCACCGTCGACGGCGGAACGACGGGGACCACGGCCGTCGTCGACCCGGTCGCGCTCGCGCCGAACTTCACCTGCAGCGGTGCCGGCGGTGGCGTCGGCGTCGCTCCCGGTGGCGACTTCTCGATGCGCAGGATGATGTCCTCCCCGCGCTTGCTCACGATCACGCGGATCATGCGCGCGCCGACTTGCACGTCGGAGCGTGGTGTCACGCCGTCCTTCTCGGGGATGTAGCCGGAGAGCGCCGTCCCGGCGAGCAAGATGTCGAGCTGCTTCCGGGTAACGGGCGTGTTCGTGATCTTGATCAGCTGCCCGCGCCGCCGTAGCGAGGCGGGCTGCCCCATCCCGATCATGATCTCCGTGACGCCTTCCTTGTCGAGGTACGAGAGAATCTGGTCGAGCTGCGCGCTCACGCGACATCATCGTACGCCATGCGTCGGCGATTCGTGCGATCGTGAGGTGTGCGTTTCGCTGCGGTCGCGCTGGTAGCAGGCATCGGATGTGTCGCGGCGTGCCTGCATCCCGATCTCGTCCCCTGTGGCGACAAGTCGTGCGCGCACGGTCAGCTGTGCATCGAAGCGACGTGCGTCGATCGCGACCGCGTCGATGCCTGCGTGGATATCGCCGACGGCGACGCGTGCGAGATCGACGGCGAGCCGGGGCGATGCGTGAACGGTGCGTGCACGGACGCGGTGTGCGGGGACGGCGTGATCGATCCCGGCGAGGACTGCGAAGGCGATACCGGCGGCAGCTGCCTCGATTACGGCTTCGACATGGGCAACGCGAGTTGCTCGGAGACATGCCGGGTCGATGCGAGCAACGGTTGCGTGCGCTTCGGCTGGCGACAGGTCGTCAACGCCCCCGTCGACAAGATGTGGGCGAGCGCGGACCACATGGTCTACACGACGCAGTTCCCGAACGCGCTCGAGATCCACGGGGCCGGCGGGGACGTGGTCATCCCCGGCTCGTTCCAGATGCTCGCGGGCAACAAGCAGCGCGTGTATGCGGCGATGGAGGAGAAGCTCTTCGAGATGGTCGGGACGACGCTCGTCCCGATCGAGGCTCCGCCCGTCACGAACCCGTACATCCGCGTCCTGTCCGTCACCGATGACGACACGCTGTACGCGCATGTCGACGGGACCTGCGGCCTGTGGTTCTTCAAGCCGGGCGGCAGCTGGAAGGAGATCCCGTACACGAGCCCGCTCGACTGCGTCACCGACATCACCGCGTCCGACGGGCGCGTCTTCACCATCAGCGATCATCGCACCGTCTTCGAGCTGATCGGCGACCAACTCATGTCGAGGTACGCGCACGGCTCCGACGTACGCGACATCCTCTACGATGGCGACGTATTGTGGCTCGCCGCCGCGGACGGTCTCTACACCTGGCGCACGGGCGCGACGAGTACGCTGCGCCGCGCGGGCGCGTTCACGTCACTCGCGCACGCTGGGAATCGGACGTACGCCGCGAGCGGAACCGGGCTCGTGGAGCGGATGACCCGAAGCGCGCGCGACACGCTGCGCGCCCCCAGCCAAGGTGCGATCTACTCCGAGGGCACGACGCTCTACGTGCACGGCGGACCGATCTACGCGTTCACGGGCATCGACTTCACGGAGAAGGAGTCGATCCCGATCTCGATGTTGGTCGCGTCGCCGATGGTCGACGTCGGGCGCTTCGTGGACGGGACGGTGGTGGCCGCCGCGGATCAGACGATCTTCCGCGACGACGATGCGCTGTGGGCTCCCTTCGACAACCCGGGTTCCCCCGCGAACATCGCGGCGCTCGCCGTGGGCGGCAACCGCGTCGTCGTCTCGACGAGCTTCGAGGGCGACCATCAGATCATGTTCGAGAGCGATCGCGCGCTGACCACGTGGACCCCGATCGATCCGCCGGAGCGTCCGGTCGTCGAGGGCGCCTTCGTCGCCGAGGACGGCACCGTGTATGCCGTCGGACGCACGCTCAAGGCGGATCCCACCGATCCCGATCGCGCAGCGTTCGCGATCCGCACAGGGAAGACCTGGTCCGTGCACGCCGGCACCGAGGACGGTTGCCGGGTCGACGCCGTCCATCGCGATACGACGGGGCGCGTCGTCGCGGCGGGCGCATGCAGCGATCACGGCGTGATCTGGCAGCACGCCTCGTCGGGAGAATGGACCGAGATCTACCGCACGCCCGACGCGATGCCGTTCGTCGCGGTGCTGGCGACCGACGACGGCACCACCTTCGCGGCGGGCGACGCGGGCACGGTGCGCGGAGGCGGCACGTCGTGGATCGTCGACCGATCTCTCCATGGTCGATCGCTCTCGGGCACGACCGACGACGTCTGGCTCGCGGGGTATTTCACGAACGTCGAGCGATTCGACGGAGCTACGTGGTCTCAGGTGACGACGCAGGCGATCACGACGATGCTCGTCTCCGTCGGTGATGACGACATCACGTTCCCCGGTGGTGCGAGCGGTCGCGTTCGACTCGTTCGAGATCGCTGAGTTGTCTGCACGTAGCTGTGCCGCCCAGGTGTGTCGCGAGCGACCCAGTGCCGTGCCGCAACGCTGCACGTTCCACCCGAGCTAAATGGCACGCGGGTTGTACGACGATCCTTCATGCAGCCTAGCCTCGCTCTCGTCACCACCCCGCCCCCTGCTCTGACGAAGCGGCACTCGGGCTTGTCCTACATCCGTGGCGCAGTCGCCAGCCCCGTGTGCGTGGCGCTGTCGATCTTCGCCGCGTGCGTGGGCCTCGGGTACGCCGGGTTCATCGGATCGATGCTCGCGATGTTCGCCATCGTCGGGCTCGGCGTTGGCTCCACCCGCTTTCGCTTCGTCCGCGACTACCTCGATCGACAGGCGGAGAACCAGGTCCGCGCGCTTCGCGAAGGCGCGCGCATGAAGGCGCTGCGCCCCTCGGGCCCGGTGCGCCAGACCCAGTACGTGGAGCTCCGCTCGCTCGTGGAGGAGCTCGAGGAGAGCTCGCCGGAGGACGCCGCGCGGTACGAGCTCCAGGACCTCCTGGAGCACTTCGTTCGCCTCGCGGTCGCTCACCAGAAGTGCATCGACGCGCTGCGCCTCGCGGGCGCGGGCGAGCTCTCGCCGATCCCGATCACGGGCAGCCGCCGCTCGAAGCGTCGCCGCGAGATCCAGACGCGCCGCGCGAAGCACCGCGACGAGTGCATCTCGCGCATCGAGCGCATCACCGACGAGCTCGAGGCCACCGACGAGCTGATCCGCCTGATCGCGCAGCGCGCCGCGTGTCCCGGCATCGACACCGACCTCGACCGCGAGCTCGATCGCCGCCTGTGGGAGATCGACGAGGTCGACGCGGCGATGTCGCAGCTGTCGGCCTAGATTGAAACAAAGGCGGTCGTCGGTCGCGCTTCGATCGCGAATCCGAGGCC
>CAZUAR010000051.1:0-13336 GCA_964617845.1 uncultured Kofleriaceae bacterium
CGGGAACCATCGAATTGCGTGACCAACGCGCCATCAAAAAGCGCGCTCACGCTCATCCGGGTGACACCACACTCGGTACTCGAGCACTTCGTCCCAAACATACCCGCCGCCGGCGTTCGCGGATGCGGGATACTTCCCTACGCGCTTGCCGTCGATAGCTGTCGGATATCGCAAGCGGCGTTTCACGGCGCCATCATTGCCGGCGCACGTTGCAGATACAACTGTGGAGCCCTGGCCGCTGCGCTCGCAATAGTGCAACGCGCGTTCGGCGGTAGGCTGTCTAATCGACGCATGAGGGCCCGGGCGCTGGTGAAGCTGACCTGCGCGAGGTCGCGCGATCGCGCGCGAATCTCCACGCGGGTAAACTGGGCTCGGCAGGCTGGACGAAATGGATCGCGAACTGTTCGCTGGACGTCTGCATGATGCTGCTGTAGCGGCACGAGACTTCGCGCGCCGATACGTCGAAGAGCCGCTTCCTGACGAGTTGCGTTTCCGTGTTCGTCTGAACAGCTCCTACGACGGCAATCCCTTGGTAGGGGATGAAGTCGTCTTTCCGGACGACAGCGGCTACGAGAAGGCGAACGAGCTCAAGGACTGCAGCGAACAGCAGGTGCTTGACCTGCTGTGGCGAAACAAGCGTGTGCCCGAATGGATCAACCTCTCGGTGATTGGCGAGAGTGGGTCAGCGACGCTCGTCGAGGTACTCAGCTGCGGTCGGTTCACAGCTGACGAGGGGCTCCTCTACCATCTCCGCGAAGGCAAACCGCCATTCCACATACTGGGGCCGGCGCTACCCCCGGAATGGGAGGACGGCGAACGCTTTAGTATTCACCGGCGTTCGGAGTGCTGGACGTGGGCTGAGCTGGATCGGCTCCAAGCGCACGCGTCGAAGGTGTGGTCGTTGGAACTGTACGGTCACGAGCTCGATGACCGTGCACTCGCCCAGCTGCCTGAGCTTCCGAACATGCAGATCCTGGAGCTGAAGTTCAGCGCGCTCAAAGGTCACGGCGCAGCCACGTTGCAGAGGCACAGAAAGCTTCGTCTCCTTCGCCTCGATCTCGATGTGACTGATGAGTTCCATGTACCGAAGTTGTCCGCTCTGCCTGGATTGGAACTCACCGCAATCGAGAACCTCCCAAGCCGAGAATGGGGCTCCGCGAATCTATTCGACGCGTTGCCGAAGCTCACCGATCTGACTCTGAGCTCGCAGGACGTGCTTCACGTTGAAGGGAAGCTGCCGGCCTCAGTGGCGAACCTTCATCTGAGGGCGAAGCGCATTGAAGGAGCGATCACTCCTCCATCTCGACTGGAGTCGTTGTCGTTGCATCTGTCCGAGATGACCGAGGCGCAGATGCGCGAGTGGCTCGATCGCGTCCGGGACGTAAGGTTTCTGCACCTGCGAGGGACGCCGCTTTCAGACGCGTACGCAGAGGCGCTGCCCGAGCGGTTCAACCTGGAATATCTGGACGTCGTCGACACGGGCGTGACTGATGCAGCCGTGAAACGAATCACCTCGAAGCATCCGAAGCTCAGACTCCACCCGACGTTGAACGTTACGAGCGACTAGCCACGGATATCGCGATCTCGTCGGTCGACAAGGACGAGCGTTTCTCGCGATACGTTCGACAAGGACGAACGAATCTCGCGATTAAGAGCCCCTCCTTCGCCGTTCCGATCGATTCCGCTTCGGCAGAACGTCGTGCACGGCCGCCGAAGTCAGGCCGAAAACGTAAAGAGCAGCCGAAGCTGCTCTTTAGGTGGTGGAGATAAGGGGGATCGAACCCCTGACCTCGTGAATGCCATTCACGCGCTCTCCCAGCTGAGCTATATCCCCTGGGTGGACCGGTTTACTACCGGCGGCGACCGAGGCTGTCAAGGTCGGAACGCGAGACGTCGCGCGATGTTCGCGGAACTGGTCGACCTTCGAGCGTTCCGGACCTAGCGCTGCATCGAGCGGCGGACGTCCTCCTCGAACGAGCCGCGGATCAGATCGACGGTGGCCTGGCGCAGGCGCTGCTTGGTGCCGATGAACGCGGGCTTCGAGAGCGCGGCGAGGCGCTTGGCTTCGGCGAGGGCGGTGGTCGCGAGCGCGTCGGCGGAGGCGACCGCGTCGACGTAGCCGGCGGCGACGGCGGTGGTGGGCGTATAGATGTTGGCGAGCAGCGTCGCGCGGGTGAGCTCGGTCGGGAGCAGGCGAGCGCGCGCGAGCTCCATCGCGAGGACGGGGACCGGCAGCCCGATCGCGACCTCGTTGAGGCCGATCTTGTAGGCGCCGTCGGCGGCGATGCGGTGATCGCCCGTGAGTACGACGAGCGCGCCGCCGGCGAGCGCGTGGCCGGTGGCGGCGATGACGAGCGGTAGCGGCAGCTCGAAGAGGCGGAGCAGCAGGTCGGAGCCGCGCCGGAGCAGATCGATCGCCTGGTCGGGGCCGGACATCATCACGCGCAGATCGAAGCCCGCGCAGAACTTGTCGGGACGGCCGGTGAGGATCACGGCGCCGGCTTCGGACTTCGCGCGCTCGAGGGCGGCGACGAGCTGCTCGATCATCGCGATGGAGAGGGCGTTCGCTTTGCCGTCGTCCATCGTGATGGTGGCGACGTTGTCGGCGAGCTCGTAGCGGACGATCGAATCGGTCATGCGCGCGAACGTATCACTCGTCGCTCGGTGGTTTCGCGGGGACGTCGTCGGGATGCATGTAGTCGGCGAGGTCGTCATCGTCGTCGTCGCCGAACGAGATGCCGCCCTTGCGATGCGGATCCTTGGGCAACGGGACGCGCCGCGCGGGTGTGGGCGCGGGCCGGGCCGCGGGCTCCTCGGGGGACGTATCGACCGGGCGCCACACGCGCGCGGCGGGCTTCGCCGGCTTGGGCGGCGTCCATCGCGAAGAGCTCGTCGTGCCGTCGTCGGAGGAGCGCGTGTCGAAGCGACTGCGCGAGGGCGGTTGTGCAATCTCGCGATCGTCGCGCGCAACGCCCGCGTCGGCGTCGTCCCCGTCGAGCTGGTCGAGGTGGCGGAGCACGTCGCGCGCTTCGGGCAGCTCGTCGGGATCGATCTCGCCGCGGCGCACGAGATCGAGCACGATCTCGCCGAGCTCGGCGAGCGCGTCGGTGCGGCGCGCGTCGGAGCGGTAGTTGTCGAGTCGCTCCCGGCCCTCGCGAACACCGCGCTCCAGCGCCTCACGCACGCCTCCCGCTTGTGCGAGCGCGGAGCGCAGAAGCGTACCGAGGGTTCCGCGAATTTCGGGGGGACGGCGCTTTCCGGCCATGAATCGGAGCCTACGCCGGAACGGGGTCGCGTGTTACCGTCGGCGCAACGTGCGGACCGCGTTCATGATCGGTTTGGTCGGGCTCGCCGTGACGGCGGCATGTCCGCCGCCCGAGCCGACGCGGTCGCTGCCGCCGGTGTCGACCGGCAAGGTCCGCGTGCGCGTGTTCACCGAGCCCGCGCCCGTGCGGATGGTCGTCGGCGCCGAGCGCTTCGTGTTCGTGGCGACCGGTGATGACCTCGAGCGCTTCGATGATGGCGGCGGCGTGTTCGCGCTGTCGAGCGCGACCAAGCGCGAGGGCTCGACGGTGCTCGCGCTCGGACCGGACCCGGATCGCAAGCTCGTGTGGATCCTGAGCGACACCGGCGTCGGTCGCTACGATGCGCAGACCGAGACCTACGAGGAGCTGCTCGAGCCACCGGCGTCGATCGGGCTCGACTTCGCCGCGCTCGAGAAAGAGGGCGGCGCGTCGATCGCGTCGGCGAGCGATGGCGGCGCGTGGATCGGGACGTCGAAGGGCCTCCTCTACGTGAGCGCGAAGGGCGGCTGGACCGCCACGCCGATCAAGGACTCGATCCGAGCGGTCGTGCGCGATCGCGCGGGCTGGCTGTGGATCGCGACGAAGACCGGGCTGATCGCGCGCGATCCGAAAGGCACGAGCGCGCACATCGGCGCGGGGCAGGGGCTGATCATCTCGTCGCCGCGGTTGCTCGTCGAGCTACCGGGCGATCGCATGCTCGTGATCGGCGCCGACGATCAGGGCAAGGAGCGTGTCGCGTTCGGCAAGGGGATGGCGTGGCACACGTATCGCGCGCTGCCCGACGTGACGTGGGATGCAGCGACCAAGCGCGGCAACGGCGCCGTGGTGATGGGCGGTGGTCGCGTGTATCGCATCGGCCCCGCAGAGCCGAACGCGGTGCGTCCGCTCGCGCGCGATGGCATGCGGCTCGTCGCGGTCACCGTCGGTGCGCCCGCGGAGTGGGTGATCGATCCGATCGATCTCGTCGTCCCGCCGGGCGCGACGAGCCTCGGCGCGATCGACGACCAGCTGCTGATCGGCACGCGCGATCTCGGCACCGCGCGGTTCGTGATGTCGAAGGACGGCCGCGCGCATCCGCGCGATTGGCTGCGCCGCAAGCAGATGTTCCAGGACGCGACGACGCTGTCCGTCGCGTGCAGCGGCGTCGACGATTGCTGGATCGCGACCGGCGCGCGGCAAGCGTGGCACTGGACGGGTGATCGCTTCGTCGCCGGCGGACCGGATCACGTCGTCCTCGGCGTGGTTCGCGATCCGGGCGGCACCGTGTACGCGCTCCATCGCGCCGGCACGGAAGCAACCGCGCACCTCTCGCGCATCGATCGCACCGGCGCATGGACGCCCGTCGCGAACGCCGCGATCCAGACGCCGGGCGCCGCCGCAGAGATCAGCTTCGCGCGGTTCGCGTCGCCGACGGCGCTGTGGGTCGGCCTGCGCTACCGCGATGGCATCGAGCGCCGTCCGTACGGCCTCGCGATCGTCGACACGTCGAGCGGCAAGGTCGTCTATCACCGCACCGGCGACACGTCGTCCAGCGCGAAGTCGATGCTGCCAATTCCGGTCGGCCTCGTCGACGGCGACGTGCGCGGCGAGACCGCGTGGTTCGCGACGAACGAAGGCGTCGCGCGGTTGGCGGATGGCCAGGTTCGCATGTGGACCGAAGCCGACGGTCTCCAGTCGGAGCTCGCGCGCGCGGTCACGATCGCGCCGAGCGGAGACGTCATCGTCGCGACCGGAACCGGCGCGGCGATCTGGAACGGTGACGGCTGGGAGTTCCCGCCCGCGCTGCGCTTCGAGATCAACGACGTCGTCGCGACGCGGAACGGCCAGGTGTGGATGGCGACCCAGCGCGGCATCGCGGCGTGGGACGGCCAGAAGGTCCGCCGGGTCGACATGCGTCGCGGCCTCGCCGAGAACCAGATCCTCGACGTCGCGGTCGACCAGTACGATCGCGTGTGGGCGCGCGGGGTTGGTTCGCTGACGCTGATCTCGCAGTAGGCGCGGCCGTCGCTGCAGACCGGAATAGCGCCGCGCGGATCGTGCGTTACGATCCACCCATGACGCCGTCCGCCGGAGCCTGGAAGGGCACGTTCCTCGGTCTGCTCAACGTCGTCGTCATCGCCGTGGGGCTCTCGATCAGCGAGCAGAACGCCGGCGTGCTGCCGCTCGTCCTGGTGTTCGGCGCCATTCCGGGGATGTTCCTCGGCCTGATCCTCGGCCTGTTCGCTGGCGCGTTTCCCAGGATCGCGGTGGCGGCGCGCCTCGCGCTGCTGATCGTGCCGTCGCTCGGCCTCGTCTACATGCTCGCCGACGAGTTCGCGATGGCGGACTACATCCTCGTCGCGATGATCCCGACGACGGTCGCGAGCTCGATCCTCGAGCGCTGGACTCGCTGGCGCGAGACGCCACCGTTGCCCGTCGCCCACGTGACGTAGCCGGCGGCTCTTCGCTAGAACCGCCGCGTCTTCGCGGTCGACGGGCGCTTCGTGCGGTACGTGGCGTCGATGTGGTCCATCAGCTCGAGGAAGTTCGTCTCCATCTGCGCCGGACCGCCGAGCGGAGCGTCCGTGTAGAACGTGCCGCCCTCGCACTTGTCGCCGGTCGGATCGACGGGCACGCCGTCCATCTGCGGGCGGCAGCGACCGTCGACGTACACGATGATGAACTTCTGGAACCGCACTTCGATCTCGCGGTCCGCGATCATGTAGAGCGCGAAGATGCTCGACAGATCGACGAGGTCCTGCGGCTGCTGTCCGTAGCCGTGGAGGAAGTACACGACCGGGTAGCGCACGTCCGCGTTCGCGGGATCGGAGTAGCCCGGCGGCAGGAAGATGCCGTACGGGCTCTGGCGGCCCGTCGTCGGTGACGTGTGCACGAGGTCCTTGATGATGTCGCCGCCGGCGAGCGTCTCGCTGCGATCACCGTCCGGCCAGCGCTTGTCGAGCCAGGCGAACGCCGTCTGCGCGCGGTTGATGATCTGCACCGCCGTGCCGACGTGGCGGCCATCGCCGCGCATGATGTCCGCCGGACTCGCGTCGGGATCGCCGTAGCGCAGGTAGAGGTTCTTCGGCATCTCGGTCCAGTCGATCTCGGTGAAGTCGTAGCCGGCCTCCGACTCGCCATGCGTGAGCGTCTTGAACTGATCGTAGACGCCGAACGGCGCCTGATACTTCGCCATCAACCCGCCGACGGTGGTGTTGACGCCGAGCGAGTTGTTCAAGAAGTCGCGAATGCCGGCGTCGAACCAGAACGACATGTGCTGGCGCTGCGCGGGCGTGAGCTTCTCGAAGTTGCGGAGCGTGTCGCTCTGGTACCAGCGCTCGATGTTCGGCGAGAGGTCCCACTTGTTGTTGCCCTGGCCGTAGTCGTAGCAACCGGGCGCGGAGCCGGCGGGGCAGCCCTCAGCGACGCCGTCGAGACCGACGTCCTCGTAGGGCTCGCCCATCTCGTAGTCGCCGTTGTTCTCGGTGCCGAGCGGGTTGCGCAGGTAGTGATAGTTGTCCTTCGCGGGATCCGGGTTGGTCTGCGCGTTGTAGCCGGCCTCCTCCGCGTCGGCCTTACCGTCGACGCCGACGTCGCGGAACGGCTCGTACGCGTTGGTCACGACGGGCTCGCCGCTGTCGCGCTTGCCGTTGTTGTCGAGATCGACGGCGAGCAGCACCTCGGCCGGATCGTTCTGCGTCGCGTTGCCGTCGAACACGCCGTTCATGCCGCTCTTGTCGACGCCGTCGCAGAACGTGATCACGGGGTTCGAGCCGTCGGGGTTGAACTCGCGGTCGTAGAAGTTGGTCAGCACCCTCGGCGTCGCGCAGCGCTGTGCGGCCGTCTGCGCGAGGAACGCGTCGTCGACGCCGGGCGGCGCGTACGGGTTCTCCGGGTTGTAGTGCGCGGGGTTCGAGAGGGCGCGCGCGAGGTCGCGCGAGGCGCGCACGTACAGGCTGCGGCGCAGCGTCAGGCCGACGCCGTCGCCCTCCTGCGCGATCTGGTGCTCGTAGTCGCCGCCGATCTCGAACTGATCCGCGCGCGTCGTGGTGACGGGGCAGAGCTGGCCGATGTTGCCGCGCCCGGCGGCCTGGTCCTCGGCGGTGCAGAAGCCGCCATAGAGGTAGTCGCGCACCATGGCGAGGAAGTAGATCTGCGACGGCCCCGGATCGCCGCCGATGTCCGCGATGATGTCGAACCGCTCCGGGTGACGCATGCCGATCGAGTTCGCAGCGAAGCCGCCCATCGAGATGCCGATGATCGCGTTCCACTTGAACTCCTCGTCGACCTCCTCGCCCGCGTTCTCGGCGACGACGACCTGATACGTCGTGAGCTCGCCGGCGCGGAACGAGGCGCGCGAAGCGTACGCGTTGGTCTGATCGAGGATGCGGTTCGAGACCGGCGGGAAGAACGGCGCGTCCTGTCCCGCGCGCTTCGCGATGATGCGCACGTCCCGCATCTCCGCCGTGCTCGGCAGGCGTGCGGCCTTGTACGGCAGCGTCAACACGAACGGCCGATCCGACCACGTCCCCTCCGCGCCGAACGTGACCGCCGGACCGAGCGCGACAAAGCCCGCCGGCACGATGTCCGGTGCGCACTCGATCGACACATCGCCCGACGGCAGCGTCGTCTTCGCCTGGGCGGCGATCGCGGCGCCGCGCAGATCCGCGCCGCCCTCCGCGGTGACCTCGACGGGCTCGTCGACGGCGAGCGCACCGCTCGTGCCGGTTCCGCACGTGATCGTCGTGCTCTGGTCATCGCCGCAACCCGCGATGATCAGCGCGACCGAAACGACATACAGACGAATCCCCATCATGTGGGCGCGAGCGTACACATAGGCCGCGGAAACTCCACCACAAACGGATCCGGTGTGACGTGGGCCAAAAGTTGCCCACCGACCACCGATCCGTAGTGTCGAGAGAGGTGCCGAAGTCCCTCGCCGATATGCACGTGCCACCGGCCGCACGCCGCTGGACCACACGCGCGGCGCTCGCGATCATCGTCGCGGCGGTGATCGGCTACGTGCCCGGTCAGGTCCTGCGCCGCGATCCGCGCAGCGCCAAGCTCGAGGCACAGCTCGAGGAGCTCGACGTCGAGGCGAAGCAGCTCGCCGCGCGCAACGCGGAGCTCGTGCGCGAGATCGAAGCGCTGCGCAACGACGTGGGCGCGATCGAGGACCGCGCGCGCGCCGACCTCGGCATGGTGTATCCCGACGAGATCGTGATCCGCGTCGGAGGGGCTACACCCTGATGTCGCTGATCTCGATGCGGCACATGAAGCGAACGCTGCGGCGCGCGCTCAAGGTCTCCGTCGGCGCGATCGCCGGCGCGGTCGCGTGCGCGGTCGTCGCCGTTGGTGGCGCCGATGGCGCGGCGATCCTCGCGTCGAGTCCGAGCGTGCCGATGACGATGATCGTCGTCGGGATCGCCGCGCTCGTCGCCATCGCCGTCATCCGCCGCGTGCAGTACACGCCGCCGTCGGCCCGCGCGCAGCGCGCGAGCTACTGGCTCGCCGCCGCGACCGACCTCGCGGACCTCGAGCTCTCGCTCACATTGATCGCCGGCGGCCACGCGATCATCGCCGTCACCGGCGGCCTGACGTCGCCCGCGTATCCGATGCTGTACGGCCTCGTCGCGTTCGCGATGACGGTGCTCGCGCGCCCCGGCGCGATCGGCACGCTCGCCGCCGCGTTGCTCCTCGAGGGGGCGTTGCTCGCGCGCACGGGGATCACCGAGCCGAACATCACGGCGAGCGCGATCCACGTCGCGTGTCTCGTCGGTGCCGCGCTCGCGCACGTCCTGCTGCTGCGCGGAATCACCGCGCGCTATCGCCGCCGCCGCGCCGCGCGCCTCGAGGAAGAGCTGACGGCGCTCAAGGACAGCGCGCGCGACTATCGCCTGATCGCCGCGGCGCTCGGACCCGCGAGCCGCGCACCGCGTCCACGCGACGAGGAGGAGCGCCTGCTCGCGATCGGCGGTGTCGAGATGATCGGCGACGCCGCGAGCTGGGTGCTCTCGACGCTCAAGCGCTCGCTGCACGCGCGCACCGTCGCGCTGCTCTGGCTCGAGGACGACGGCGAGCGCATCAAGCTCAAGGAGGTCGCCTCCGACGCGGACGACATCACCGAGCAGCCGCGCCTCGCCCACGCCGGCATCCTCGGCGCGGTCGTTCGCGATCGCCAGCCGCTGCTGTGCGCCGCGACCAAGCCCGGCCAGCTCACGTACTACGAAGGCGGTCGCGCCGGCGTGGCGCTCGTCGCGGTGCCGATCATCGAGCACGGCCACCTGCGCGGCATCCTCGCCGCCGATCGCGACGCGCCGTTCACCGAGGCCGATCGCGACCTCCTCGCCGAAGCGAGCCACCAGGTGCTGCGCGTCGTGCAGTCCGAGCAGGTGTTCCGCGCCGTCGAGCGCGCGAAGTACGAGCACGAGCGGTTCTATCAGGCGACCGCGCTCCTCGGTCGCGCGCTCACGCCCGAGCAGGTCATGGAGACCGCGTTCGACGCCGCCGCCGCGATCTGCGACTACGACGTCGCCGCGATCGCGCTGTACGAGAAGGATCGCGGCAAGCACCGCGTCGCCGCCGTGCGCGTGCGTCCGAGCGGCGAGGGGCTCATCGATCAGCACCAGCTCCTGAACCTCGAGTTCAAGGACAACGCGGGCCTCGCGTCGATGGTCGTCAAGAACCGGCACTACCTGCCGTCGGGCGGCGAGCCGCGCGAGCTGTCCGCGCCGATCTTCACGCGCAAGGTGAAGCTCGACGACGCGAAGTCGCTGCTCGTGCTGCCGCTCCTCGCCGCCGACGAGCCGGTCGGCACGCTCACGCTCGTCGCTCGCGCCGAGAAGCGCTTCGGCAAGGACGTGCGCGAGATGCTCGCGGTGATCGCGAACCAGGTCGCGATCTCGCTCCAGAACGGCTTCCTCTACAAGCAGATGGAGACGATGGCGACGACCGACGGTCTCACCGGTCTCACCAATCACCGCACGTTCCAGCAGAAGTTCGCCGAGATGCTCGAGCGCGGCGCGCGCCACAACCACAAGGTCGCGCTCTTGCTCTGCGACGTCGACCACTTCAAGAAGGTCAACGACAACTACGGTCACCCGATCGGCGACGAGGTGCTGCGCCGCGTCGCGCGCGTGCTGCAGGAGGTCCCGCGCAAGATCGATATCCCCGCGCGCTACGGCGGCGAGGAGTTCGCGGTCCTCCTCGACAACGTGGACGTCGTGCAGGCCAAGGCGGTCGCCGAGCGCATCCGCCAGGAGATCGCGAAGGTCGTCGTCGAGACCGACAAGGGCGCGCTGTCCGTCACCGAGTCGATCGGTGTCGCGGCGTTCCCCGAGGATGGTCGCGATCGCGCGACGCTGATCGAACGCGCGGACCTCGCGCTCTATCACGCGAAGCACAGCGGTCGAAACCGTGTCGTCACCTGGGCCGAGGCGCAGGCGTCGAAGACCAAGAAAGCGTCGTAGCGATCAGGGGCCGGTGACGAGGCCCGTGAGCGCGCCGAGCGCCGCACCGCCGTAGTTGCCGACGGCCTCGCCGAGGCGACCACCACGGGCCGCGCCGATCGCGGCACCGATGCGAGGCGCGCCACGCTCGGCGCCCTGCTGGCGTCCGATCTCGCGGCCGACCTGCGAGCCGAACTGACGGCCGTAGTGGCCGCCGACGTTCCATCCGGTCTGCGCGCCGGAGACGGCGCCGATGATGCCACCACCGGTGATGGCTTCGAGGTGATCGATCTGGATCTCGATGGGCTTGGACATAAGAACCTCCGAAAGAAGACGTCGGGCAAGCGCTCTCTCCGTCCTGCGGATCGGAGGTGCTTCCCGACGATGAAACGGTTGGGCTGATCGGAGCACGCCGCTCACCCGGAACGATCGAACCTGGGCTGCGGGCTGCGTGCCGCGCTCTCGATCAGACGAGAGCGATCCGCGAACTAGCGGTTGAAGTAGCTGCCGACGACGCTGCCGACCTTGCTGCCGACCACGGAGCCGACCTGGCCGCCGACCACCGAGCCCACCGGGCCCGCGACGCTGCCGACCACCGAGCCGCCCACGCGGCCCACCACGCTACCCACGTTGTTTCCCACGGCCACCGGGTTCACGCCGGACACGACGCCGCCGGTGATGGTGTGGAGAGCAGAGATGTCGATCGTCTTGATGGTGTTCATGGTGTTTCTCCTCGTTCCCAGTTGTTGACGAAGGGACAAGGAGCAACGGGTGTGCCGCGACCGAACGCCTGGGAGGTCGCACAGTTAACGCGTGATATCGGTCTTTCGCCTGCTTCTGGCGGTAGGCGAATCGCATCCTCGCATCGACAGGCCGTACAATCTCGAGGGCGTGCCCAGTGTTGTCGCCGAGGTCGGTTCGACCGCGAACAACTATCAGGTCCTGGCCAAGCTAGCGACTGGTGGCATGGCCGAGATCTTTCTGGCGCGCGGTGCCAGCGCCGCCGGCGTCGAACGGTACGTCGTTCTGAAGCGCATCCTGCGCGAGCGCGCGAGCGACGCGAACTTCGTGCAGATGTTCCTCGAAGAGGCGCGCCTCGCCGCGCAGCTCAACCACCCGAACGTCGCGCAGGTCTACGACATCGGAAAGCTCGGCGACTCGTACTTCTTCACGATGGAGTACGTGCACGGCGAGACGGTGCGCGCGCTCCTGCATCGCGCGCGATCGCTGCGCCGCGAGATCCCGCTCGGCAACATCTTCACCGTGATCGGAAACGCCGCGGCGGGACTGCATCACGCGCACGAGCGCATCGGCATCGATGGCCGCCCGCTCGGCATCGTTCACCGCGACGTGTCGCCGTCGAACTTGATGATCAGCTACGAGGGCTCGGTCAAGCTGGTCGACTTCGGCGTCGCGAAGGCCGAGAACCGCGCGAGCGAGACGCGCTCCGGCACGGTGAAGGGAAAGATCAGCTACCTGTCGCCCGAGCAGTGCCGCGGCGCCCCGGTGGATCGCCGCAGCGACCTGTTCTCGCTCGGCATCGTGTTCTGGGAGATGTTGACGACGGAGCGGCTGTATCGGCGCGAGAGCGACTTCGCGAACATGCACGCGATCGTCACGGAGCCGCCGCCTCCGCCATCGATGCGCCGCCCGGGGCTGTCCGCCGAGATCGATCAGATCGCGCTCAAGCTCCTGTCGAAGACGCCCGAGGAGCGCTTCCAGACGGCGGACGAGGTCATCGATGCGCTCGAGAACGCGGCCGCGCGCAACAGCGCGATCATGTCGGCGAGCGGGCTCTCGCGGTTCTTGCGCGAGCTGTTCGGCCAGCGCCCCGAGCCGTGGGTCGAGATGGAGCAGCGCGAGTCGGTCGAGGGCGTCACCGTCACGAGCGAGCCGATTCCGCCCGAGCTGATCGCGAAGCTCGATCCGGTCGACATGAGCCTCGCGCGCGTGCGCGATCTGTCCGCGCTCCAGATGTCGACGTCGGCGTCGCAGCAATCGAAGTCGCCGCTGCCACCGCCCGTGGTCGCGCCCACGCCGCCGGCGCCGCCCAATCCGATCCCCGAGGATCTGCCGACGCTGCGCCAGCGTCCGTCGAGCGAAGCGATCGATCCGATGGTGCACTCGCAGTCCGGCAGCGCACCGGTGATCAATCAGCCGCGCCCCACGATGCCCGTGTCGGTTCCGCCGATGCCGGTGCCCGCGCCGCAGCAGCATACGGGACCGATGTCGGTGTATCCGGTCGCGCAGCAGGCGTGGCTCGCACCACCGGTCGACGTCAAGAACCAGGCGCAGGATCGACGCCGCGACAACAAGGTGCTGTTCGCGGTGATCGGTATCGCGATCTTCCTCGGCGTGATCATGACGGTGATCGCCACGCGCGGTGGATCGAACAGCGCAGAGGTGCCGGCGGACGCGGCGGTCGCGCAGACGGCCGTGATCGATGCTGCCGTCGCCCGGCTCGCGGACGCACGCCCGACGCCGGTCGCGACCATCGATGCCGCGGCGCCCGCGGTGTTCGACGCCGCGCCTGCGGTCGCGGTGGCCGCCGATGCCGCGCCGATGGCGGTCGATGCCGCGCCGATGGCGGTCGATGCCGCGCCG
>CAZUAR010000051.1:13436-25415 GCA_964617845.1 uncultured Kofleriaceae bacterium
CGATGCCGCGCCGATGGCGGTCGATGCCGCGCCGATGGCGGTCGATGCCGCGCCGGTCACGGTGGCCGATGCAGCGGTCGCGAGCGTGCCCATCGACGCGGCGCCGCCCAAGCCGACGCTCGCGGAGAGGATCGACAAGGCGTTCTCCGAGGGCCGCTTCGCCGATACGTTCGCCGCGTGCAGCGAGCGCGTGCCGAGCGCGAGCGCCACGAGGTGTACGCAAGCGGCGTGTCAGCTCGGCGAAGCGAGCAAGGCGAAGGCGTGGCTCGCGAAGGTGAGTAGCTCGAAGCGCAGCGACGTGATCGCGGCGTGCAAGCAGAACGGGGTCGATCTCGCGCCGCGCGTCGTTCGTCCGAAGACCGATGCCGGCGTCATCGATTGCGTCAAGGAACCGATGGCCTGCCAGCATTGAAATCGCGTTATCCTCGGAGCATGCGTTCCCTGGGGTTGACGCTGCTCCTGACGTGCGCGGTCGCGTTCGCGCAGCCCAAGAACAAGAGCACCGAGCTGTTCGAGCAGGGACGCTCGCTCGCCGCCGCCGGCAAGTACGCCGAGGCGTGCGAGAAGTTCGACGAGAGCTACGTGCTGGATCGCGCGCCCGGCACCGCGCTGAACTACGGCGACTGCCTCGAGAAGCTCGGCCAGCTGCGCCGCGCATGGCAGCTGTTCGACGCGGCGGCGAAAGACTTCGCGCGCGACAACGACGGTCGCGCGCCGTACGCGAGGACACGCGCCGACGGTGTCTCGACGAAGCTCGCGGCGATCACGGTCAACGTGGCGAACCCCACCGTGCCCGGCCTCGTCATCAAGATCGGCGACCAGGTCGTGACTCCGGCGCCGCAGATCGAGGATCGCTTCGAGCCCGGCGAGATCGTCATCACCGCGACGGCGCCGGGCAAGCAAGAGTTCTCGACGCGCGCGAACGGACTCGCGGGTTCGTCGGTGATCGTCGAGATTCCCGCCGAGCTCGGCGGGGGCGCGAACGGCGCCGGCCCGTTCGCCGACGGAGCGAGCGAGGTAGGTCCGCGCGACAAGAAGCGCGTGCGCCTCGCGTTCATCACCGGCGGCGTCGGTGTCGCGACGTTCGCCACGAGCCTCATCCTCGGCATGAGCGCGAAGTCGAAGTACGACGATGGTCTCGAGGACTGCCCGGA
Source organism: uncultured Kofleriaceae bacterium (assembly GCA_964617845.1). GTDB lineage: Bacteria > Myxococcota_A > Polyangia > Haliangiales > Haliangiaceae > JABFXX01. Next base: position 14,591 of record CAZUAR010000051.1, read on the forward strand.
GATGAACGGGAAGCCGACGTGCGCGACGCTGGAGCAGAAGCAGGTCCTCGACGACGCGAGCGCTCGCGCGAACGTCGCGACCGCGTTCGCCGTCGTCGGTGGCGTGTGCATCGGCGTCGCGGCTGTCATCTACTTCACCGCGCCGCGCGAGTCGCTGCACGTCGCTCCGACCGCGACCGCGGACTCCGTCGGGATCTCGTTGTCCGGCGCGTTCTGACCCCGGTCCCCCGTCGAGAACGCGGGTGGGGGCGGCGTTTTCTGGCCGGTTCTGATCGACGCCGAACCCGTTTCGTCGGAAGGTCGGACCGTGGCCGTCAAGAACTACGTCCTGGACACCAACGTCCTTCTGCACGACGCACGGGCGATCTACTCGTTCGCCGACAACAACGTGATCATCCCGATCTACGTCCTCGAAGAGATCGACACGTTCAAGAAGGATCAGTCCGAGCTCGGTCGCAACGCTCGCCAGATCGCGCGCGAGCTCGACGGCTTTCGCAGCGAAGGCGGCCTCTCGCATCCGCAGAAGATGCCCAACGGCGGCACGGTTCGCGTCGCGCTTCCCAGGGGCGGCGCGAAGACCACGCCCGCGAGCGATTCGCGCTCGATGGATCAGCGCATCATCGACATCGCGATCGAGGTGCGCGACGAGGATCGCAAGCTGCCGACGGTCCTCGTCACCAAGGACGTCAACCTGCGCATCCGCGGCGACGCACTCGGCCTGCAGACGATCGACTTCGAGCCCGAGCGCATCTCCGTCGAGGAGCTCTACCCGGGCAACCGCGAGATCCTCGTGCCGCCCGGCACCATCGACTCGTTCTACGCGGAAGGCACCGTCGTCGTCGACGCGCCCGGCCTCCACGCGAACGAGTACCTCACGCTCAAGGACGAAGCCGGCAAGAGCGCGCTGACCAAGTGGGACAAGAACGTCGGCAAGGCGGTCCCGGTCAAGAAGCTGCGCGAGGGCGTGTGGGGCATCAAGCCGCGCAACAAGGAGCAGCACTTCGCGCTCGACCTGTTGCTCAACGACGACGTCAAGCTGATCACGCTCGTCGGCAAGGCCGGCACGGGCAAGACGCTGCTCGCGATCGCCGCCGGCTTGCAGAAGGTCACCGAGGAGCAGGTGTTCTCGAAGCTGCTCGTCTCGCGCCCGATCTTCCCGCTCGGCCGCGACATCGGCTACCTGCCCGGCACGATCGAGGAGAAGCTGAACCCGTGGATGCAGCCGATCTACGACAACCTCGAGCTGCTCCTCGGCCTCAACAAGTCCGACAAGAAGGACGGCCGCAGCTACGCCGAGCTCGTCGATCTCGGCTTCGTCGAGATCGAGCCGCTCACGTACATCCGCGGTCGCTCGCTGCCCAACGTGTTCATGATCGTCGACGAGGCGCAGAACCTCACGCCGCACGAGGTCAAGACGATCGTCACGCGCGCGGGTGAAGGCACGAAGATCATCCTGACGGGTGACCCGTACCAGATCGATCACCCGTACCTCGACTCCTCGAACAACGGCCTCACCACCGTCGCCGAGCGGTTCAAGAACGAGTCGATCGCCGGTCACGTGATCCTGACCAAGGGCGAGCGCTCGCCGCTCGCGGAGCTCGCGACGCAGATCCTGTGAGGCTCGCGCTCACGCTCCTCGTCCTCACGAGCGTCGCGTACGCGCAGCCGCGACAGCCCGGCTGGGAGGTCACGGTCGCCGACAAGGTCACGATCGCGCAGGGAGAGAGCAGCTCGATCTCCGTCGCGATCCGCGTCGACCGCGGGCTCGTGGTGTCCAAGGACGCGAACGTGATCATCGACGTGGCGTCGGAGCCCGGGGTGACCGTTCGCAAGAAGCGGCTCGGCCGCTCGGACGCCGTCGATCCCGTGGCCGATGCGCCGCGGTTCGCGGTGCCGGTCCGCGGCGACACCCCGGGCGATCACGGCGTGAAGGTTCGCGTGCGCTTCTGGGTGTGCGGCGGGCGGTCGTGCCGTCCGGTCGATGTTCGCAAGAGCGCGACGGTCACGGTCGCCGCGCCGGCCGCGCCGCCGCCCGACGCGGGCGTCGCGCCCTGACCTTGGACGCCGCGGGCTCCCACGCCGGTGCGGCGCGCGGACCGTAGCGAGCGCGATACTCCGCGGGCGTGAGTCCCGCGACGCGCGAGAACAGCTTGCGAAACGCGGCCGCGTCGCCGTAGCCGACGCGATCGGCGACGGTGGCGACGGCGTCACCCGCCTCGAGCGCACGCTTGGCCGCCTCGACGCGCACGCGCTGGATGTAGTCGCGCGCGGTGTTGCCCGTCGCGTCGAGGAACCGGCGCGAGAAGGTGCGCGGGCTCAGCGCGACGGCGTGTGCGAGCTCGTCCACGCTCGGCGCGTCGCGCACGTCGCGCTCGACGATCTGTTGCGCGCGCAGGATCGCGGCGTCGCCGTGATCCTTCTGCGTCGAGAACGCGGCGTAGGCACCCTGCGGTGACTTGTTCGGATCGATCAGGAAGAACTTCGACGCGGCCCACGCGACGTCGGGCCCGAGCAGGCGCTCGACGAGCAACAGCGTCAGGTTGATGAACGAGGTCGCGCCGCCCGCCGTGATCACGCGGCCCTGATCGCAGAGCACGGCCTGCGGTGCGAGCACGAGCCTTGGATAGCGCTGCGCGAGGAGCGCCTGGAACGCCCAGTGCGTGGTCGCCGTGCGTCCGTCGAGCAGGCCGGCCTCCCCGAGGAGAAACGCGCCCGTGCACGCGCTCGCGACGTCCGCGCCGCCGGCGAAGGCGCGGCGCAGCCAGGGCACGACGTCCTTGTTCTGTGCGATGCGCGCGACGATGTCGGGATCGAGCGCGGGCACGATGACGACGTCGGCCGGGCTCGCGTTCGCGAGCGTGCGATCGGCGCGGATGACGAGGCCGTTCGCGCACACGACGTCGCGCTTCGCGCCGGCGGCGATCAGCGAGAGCTGGATCGCGCGACGCGGCCGCGACGCGGGCACTGTCGCGGCCAGCTCGATCGATTTTCGCAGGAGGTCCATCATCCCGACGGGGACGATCGGTGCACACTCGCGTAGCGCGAGGACGTGAACGCGGAGCGGGCGGCTCATGGCCGATTCGTACCGCTACAATGTCCGATTTGCCACCTACGGATCGCGGCGCCTGCGGCCTACCGTCCGCGCATGGCGAAAGCAAAGAGTCATGTTCCGGAAGGTCTGCCGGCGGTCGTGCCGCAGCTCGTGGTGAAGGATGCGAAGGCGTTGATCGACTTCGCGGTGAGAGCGTTCGGCGCCGTGCCGGATCACGCGATGCCCGGCCCCGACGACAAGGGCATCCTGCACGGCATGTTTCGCATCGGCGGCGCGGTGGTGTTCATCTCCGACGTGTTCGGGATGGCGCAGCCGACCAGCGCCAACCTCTTCATCTATGTCCCCGACGTGGACGCGGCGGTGAAGGCGGCGGAGGCGGCGGGCGCGAAGATCGTCGCTCCCGCGGCGGACATGTTCTGGGGCGATCGCTGGGCGATGCTCGTCGATCCGCAGGGTCAGACGTGGCAGGTGGCCACCCACAAGGAGGTGCTCGCGCCCGACGAGATGATGAAGCGCATGGCCGCGAACATGCCTGCCAAATAGGCACGGTAAGTAAGGGATACGTCTCGATTAGATCGGGGTGCCGGGTCGTGCGTGGAAACCACCACCCACCATGATCACGCGCCAGCGCATCGTCACTTTCGGCATCCCGACCGCCGCCGTCGCCACCGTCACCGTCGCCGCCCTCCTGTCCCCGTGGACGAAGGGGACCGAGCCGACGCCCCCCGACCCGATCGTCGCGAACGGCCACCAGATCGACGTCGTGTTCGCGGTCGATACGACCGGCTCGATGGGCGGCTTGATCGATGGTGCGAAGCGCACCGTGTGGTCGATCGCGAGCCACATCCGCAAGACCGACGACCAGGCGGACATCCGCATCGGCCTCGTCGCGTACCGCGATGTCGGCGACGAGTACATCACGCGTGACTTCCCGCTGAGCACCGATCTCGACGCCGTGTTCGCGGAGCTCTCGAGCTACCAGGCCGCGGGCGGTGGCGATGTCCCCGAGAACGTCGACGCGGCGCTCGACGTCACGCTGCACAAGATGAAGTGGCGCGCCGGCGCGAAGAAGATCGTGTTCGTCGTCGGCGATGCGCCGCCCGCGAGCCGCGGCGATGTCCCGACGTACGACGTGCTCGCGCGCGAGGCCGCGGCGAAGCGCATCACGATCAACGCGATCCGCGCGGGTCACGACTCCGATACGCAGCTCGCGTTCCAGCAGATCGCCGAGCTCGGCGGTGGCGCGTACTCCTCGATCCAGCAGGACGGCGGCGTGCAGCAGGTCGCGACGCCGTACGACCAGAAGATGGCCGAGCTGTCGGCGAAGATCGACTCGACGGTGATCATCGTCGGCGACGAAGGCGTGCGCCGCAACTACGAGGCGAAGATGGCCGCGGCCGAAGCAGCGCCGGCGCCCGCGAAGGCGGACCGCGCGGGCTACTACGCCACCAAGGGCAGCGGTGGTCGCGCGGCCGAGGACCTCGTCGGCGGTGTCGCCACCGGCACGATGTCGGTCGATGGGCTCGAGGACAACAACCTCCCCATGGACATGCGCGGCATGGACAAGGCGCAGCTGAGGCAAGAGGTCGAGAAGCGCGCCGCGCAGCGTGCGCAGGCCCAGAAGGAGCTCGGCGAGCTGGCGAAGAAGCGCGACGAGTACCTCGAGGCGAACAAGCCGGGCGCCGGTGAAGGCGGCTTCGACGACAAGGTGAAGCAGGCGATCGAGGTTCAGATCAAGTAGTCGATTCCCTGGCCCCTTGTGGCCCTCCATCGCGAAGCCGCCCCTGTAAAGGGCGGCTTTCGTGCTATGTGGCCGCGATGCTGTTTTCCGAACTGGGCTTGATCCCACCCATCGCCGCGGCGGTCGCCGCCGAGGGGTACGTCGAGCCAACGCCGATCCAGGCGCGCGCCATCCCGCACGTCCTCGCCGGCAAAGACCTCCTGGGCCTCGCGCAGACGGGCACCGGCAAGACCGCCGCGTTCGCGCTGCCCATCCTCCAGCGCCTCGCGGCGCCTCACGAGAACTCGGGCGCGCGCCCGCGTCCGATCCGCTGCCTGATCCTCACGCCGACGCGCGAGCTCGCCGCGCAGATCGGCGAGAGCTTCTCCACGTACGGCAAGAACCTGCCGCTGCGCAACACCGTCATCTTCGGCGGCGTCGGCATGGACGCGCAGAAGCAAGCGCTGAGGAGCGGCATGGACATCCTCGTCGCGACGCCGGGCCGCCTGCTCGACCTGATGGGGCAGGGGCTCGTCGATCTGCGTCCGCTCCAGGTGTTCGTGCTCGACGAAGCCGACCGCATGCTCGACATGGGCTTCATCCACGACGTGAAGAAGGTGATCGCGAAGCTCCCGCACGCGCGCCAGACGCTGTTCTTCAGCGCCACCATGCCGCGCGAGGCGCAGGACCTCGCCGATCAGCTGCTGAAGAACCCCGAGACCGTCGCGGTCGTCCCGCCCGCCACCACGGCCGAGAAGGTCGACCAGGAGGTCTTCTTCGTCGAGAAGGCCGACAAGCGCGCGCTGCTCGTCGAGGTGCTGCGCGACACGTCGATGAAGCGCGTGCTCGTGTTCTCGCGCACCAAGCACGGCGCGAACCGCATCGCCGAGCACCTGGTGAAGAACCGCATCGAGGCCGAGGCGATCCACGGCAACAAGAGCCAGAACGCTCGCGAGCGCGCGCTCGCCGGCTTCAAGAGCGGTCGCGTCCGCGTGCTCGTCGCGACCGACATCGCGGCCCGCGGCATCGATGTCGACGCGGTCACGCACGTCGTCAACTTCGACGTGCCCGAGGTGCCCGAGACGTACGTTCACCGCATCGGCCGCACGGCGCGCGCGGGCGCGTCCGGCATGGCGCTCACGTTCTGCGATACCGACGAGCGCCCCGATCTGCGCAACATCGAGAAGCTGACGCGCCAGGCGATCCCGCTCGTCGAGGGACACCCGTACGAGTCGAAGAACCCGCCGCCGGCGGCGTTCGACGAGCGCAGCGTCCACAGCGTCTCGCGTGGCGCGCCGCCTCGCCAGAACAACGGCCAGCAGCGCGACAACCGCGGTGGCGATCGTCGCCCCGGTGGCGGCGGCGGCGGACGCCGTCGTCGTCGCGGCGGTGGTGGCGGCCGTGGCCCCGGCGGGCCGCGCCCGAACTAGACGAACAGCGACGGTACGAGCGCGTCGGACTCGCCGGCGTGGACCTCGGTGTAGAGGTCGCGCGCGTCGTCGAACACCTCGAGGTTGATCAGCACGCGGCGCGCGTGGTTGAGCGCCGCCCACCGCACGAAGCTCGCGGCGGGCTCGACGGTCCCCGAGGTGCCGATGCCGATGAACAGATCGCACTCGCGCAGCGCGTGCTTCATCGTGCGCTCGGTCTCGACGCCGAGCATCTCGCCGAACAACACGACGTCGGGACGCATGCGCTCGCCGCAGTGCACCGGCGGCTCCCCGTCGGACGGCGTGGCCACGTGACCGCACTCCTCGCAGCGCCAGCGGCGGAGGTTACCGTGCAGCTCGCACACGTTGCGCGAGCCTGCGGCCTGGTGGAGACCGTCGACGTTCTGGGTCAGGATCGTGAACGATGCTCCCGACGGCAGCGTCTCCTCGAACGCCGCGATCGCTCGGTGCGCGGTGGTCGGCGAGACCTTCACGATCGCCTCGCGAAAGCTCCAGAACATGTCGCAGACCTCGGTGCGCATGGTCCGGAGGGACGACACATGGGACATCTTCGCCTTGTCCTCGTCGGTCCACAGACCGCCCGGGCCGCGGTACGTCGCGAGCCCCGCGCTGCGCGAGATGCCCGCGCCGGTGAGCACGACGATGTTCTTGTAGTCCGAGAAGGCGCGCATCTAGTTAGTGTACGCGCGACAATAAGGTCGGCAAGCGCATTCTCGAGGCGCTCAGCGCCAGGCGTCGACGGTCTTCTTCAGCTCGCCGAGCCGCGCGCGCGAGAGGGTGCCCACGGCCGCGAGGCACAGGCGGTCCGGGGCGAGGACGCGGCCCGCGACATCGACGATCGCGTCGCGGTTCACGGCGGACATCTTCGCGAGGCGCTCGCTGATCGGCGGCGGCGGGTAGTACAGCGGCGTGCCGCCGAACCAGCTCGCCATCATCGCGGCGTCGTCGATCGCGGCGAGCGCCTCGTAGCGATAGCGCACGCGCGCCTTGGCCAGCTCGTCGTCGGAGATCTTGCCCTTGCGCAGGCCGGTGCAGAGAGCGAGCAGCTCCTTGACCAGCGCGGGCACCTTCGCGTTCGCGGTCGCGCTCGTGATCTCGAACAGCGCGGCGTCGGCGAGCGGCTCGATGCCCGCGTGCACGGAGTACGCGAGGCCCTTCTGGTCGGCGATCTGGTAGTGCAGCCGCGTCGACATGCCATCGTCGAGGATGCGCAGCAGCGCGCCGAGCGTGAGGAAGTCGGGGTCGAGCTCGGACAGCGCGCGGAACACGATCGACAGCGACGTCTGCGAGCCGGCGTCGCGCACGTGGCGGAACTTGCGGCCGGGCACGTGCGGCGGCGCGGCGACCAGCTCGGCGCGCTCGCCCGCCGGGATCTGCGCGAGCGACGTCTGCGCGGCGTCGACGATGCGCGCGTGCTCGACGGGGCCCGCGACGCACAGCGAGCAGTTCTTCGCGCCGTAGAACTTCGCGAAGTGGCGCCGCACGTCGGCCGTGGTGAACCGCTTGACGTTCTTGCGCGGGCCGATGATGCGCTGGCCGAGCGGGTGGTCCTCGAACGCCATGCCGCGGGCGATGTCGTCCGCGTTGATCTCGACGCCGTCCTCGTCGTAGTCCTCGTTGATCTCCTCGAGGATCAGCGCGCGCTCGAGCTCGATCTCGCTGAACCGGGGGCGGGACAGCAGCTCGCCGAGCAGGGCGATGCCGGCGGGCACGTTCGCGGGCTCGAGCGCGAGCTGGAACAGCGAGTCGTGGCGGCCGGTCTCGGCCTGCAGCGTCGAGCCGAGGTGCTCGATCGCGGTGTTGAGCGCGAGCGAGGTCGGGTACCGCTCGGTCCCGCGAAACAGCATGTGCTCGACGAAGTGGGACAGCCCGTTGTCGTCGGGAGTCTCGAACCGCGACCCGACCTTCACGAACATCGCGCAGACCGCGGTGTGGAGGTGCGGCAACGCGACGGTTGTCACGGCCAGTCCGTTGCTCAGCGTCGCCGTCTCGACCTTCGGGTCGATGTTGTCCACGGCGGAGGCTTACCATTGATTGACGCTAGGGTTCGATCGGCGGTATCACCTTGGAAAGCCCATGCTTCTCAAGAAGATCGTCATCGCGGAGGACGACGACGCCATCGCTCACATGGTGAGCATGTCGCTGGGTGATGCAGGATTTCTGTGCCTGCGTGCACGCGACGGCGAGGAAGCACTCAAGCTCGTCAAGGCGCATGACCCGGACGTCCTCGTCCTCGACGTGATGATGCCGCGCGTGGACGGGCTCGAGGTCGCGCGCCGTCTCAAGGCCGACGTGATGTGGTCGCGTACGCCGATCCTGATGCTGACGGCGCTCGCCGGCGTCGACGATCAGGTCAAGGGCCTCGAGGCCGGCGCCGACGCGTACATGTCCAAGCCGTTCGACCTGCGCGAGATGGGCGCGCGCGTGAAGGCGCTGATCCGCGCCGCGCGCCGCGAGCGCGATCGCAGCCCGTCGACGAACCTGCCGGGCTCGCGCGCGATCGACGAGGAGATCGAGGGCGCGCTCAAGAGCGGCAAGCCGACGGCGGTCGTCCACGTCGATATCCTCAGCTTCGATCCGTACGCCGACTCGATCGGCATCACGCACTCCGAGGACGTCGTGAAGAACCTCGGCCGCTGGCTGCTCGAGGCCGCGCGCGTCGCCTCCGGTGGCGGCGCGTTCGTCGGCCACGTCGGCGGCTCGGACTTCATCGCTGTCCTCTCGCCCGAGCACGTCGACGCGTTCATCAAGGGCTCCGAGGGCGCGTTCGACGCGAAGCGCTCCGAGCTGCCCGGCGACGCGAGCATGCTGCACCTCGTGGCGGCGATCACGAACACCGAGGGCCTCAACGTGAACACCGGCGCCGACGAGCTCGGTCGACGGCTCGGCAAGGCGATGAAAGCGGCGAAGGCCGCCGGCAAGACCGGTCACGTGGTGTGGTCTCCCTAACCCCACGGATCACTTCGTTTGACCAGACTTCGTCTGTCCAAACTTCACTGCTCCGTGGGGTTCTCGGGGTTCGCGCATTCGCGCTCACCCATCAATTCGTCGGGGACCCCGGCTCGAAGACTCGCCACCCCAACACCCCAACGAGCTCGGTTGGTCGGAGACACAACCGAGCTCTGGGGTTAGTGACCCTTGGCTGCTGAGCCCGACGACACCGACCCCGCGGTCGCCGACACCCACGCGTCCGAGCCCGGAAGCGCGGACACCCAGGAGCCCCAGAGCCCGACGACCAGCGGCCGCATGCGCACGCGCGCGATCCGCCCGGGCGACACGCTCGGCCGCTACGAGATCGGCGACGAGCTGGGCGAGGGCGGCATGGCGACGGTGTTCAAGGCGCGCGACACGCAGCTGCGCCGCGACGTCGCGGTGAAGGTCCTGTTCCCGCACCTCGCCAAGCGCGACGAGATCGTGCGCCGGTTCCAGCGCGAGGCGCGCGCGGCCGCCGGCCTCGAGCACGCGAACATCCTGCGCATCTACGACGTCGGCGGCGCCGAGGGCGATGACCCGCCGTACATCGTCATGGAGATCATCCGCGGCCGGTCGTTGCTCCAGGAGATGGAGCAGCGCGGCCCGATGTTCCCCGAGGTCGTCGCGTGCATCGGCGCGCTCCTCGCCGACGCACTCGCCGCCGCGCACGCCGCGGCGATCGTCCATCGCGACATCAAGCCCGCGAACGTGATGATCGCGCCGAACGGGCGCCTGCTGCTCACCGACTTCGGCGTCGCGCGCCTCGAGACCGAGGACTCCTCGCTCGTCACCAAGACGGGCGCGCTGCTCGGCACGCCCGCGTACATGAGCCCCGAGCAGGCGAGCGGTGACACCGCCACCGCGAAGAGCGACCTCTACTCGCTCGGCGCGACGCTGTACCAGCTCGCGACGGGATCGCTGCCGTACGCGGGCTCGCCGGCGAAGGTGCTCGCGCAGATCGCGAGCGGGTCGCTCGTCGCGCCCGCGAAGAGGAAGCCGGGCGTCGGCCCCGATCTGTCGCGCGCGATCGAGAAGCTGATGCAGACGGAGCCCGAGCAGCGCACGGCCTCGGCGGCGATCGCCGCAGCGGAGCTGCGCGCTCTCGCGACCGCGAGCGGGTTCGGCGAGCCGGCCGAGGAGCTCGCCGCGTACTTCGCGGACCCGGCGGCGTTCGTCGCGCAGAAGACGCCGACGGTCCTCGCGCACACGCTCGCCGCCGCCGAGGCCGCGCTCGCCGACGGCAAGCTGCCGCGCGCGATGGCCCTCGCCGATCGCGCGAACGCGCTCGCGCCCGACGATCCCGCGGTCGCGGCGCTGATCGAGAAGGTGTCGGCGGGCGGCGCCTCGCGCGATCGCCGGCGCGTGCTCGGCTACGTCGCGCTCGGCCTCGTGCTCGCCGGGGGCGGCACCCTCGGCGCGCTACGCCTCGCGGGCGTCATCGGAGGCGGGGACGGCGCGGATGCGTCCGTTGTCGCGATGGCCGACGACGCGGGCATCGGGAGCGCGGTGCTCGACCCCGATGCGGGCATCGGAAGCGATGATCGCGACGCGGGGACCGCAGGCGAGGGCGCGCACGATGGGAGCGGGACCTCGCGCGATGGGAGCGGGACCTCGCGCGATGGGAGCGGG
>CAZUAR010000051.1:25515-47034 GCA_964617845.1 uncultured Kofleriaceae bacterium
CGATGGGAGCGGGACCTCGCGCGATGGGAGCGGGACCTCGCGCGATGGGAGCGGGGCGCTCGATGCGCGGGATGCTGGCGTCGCGCGTGTCGACGCGTCGATCGCGCGTGTCGATGCGTCGATCGCGCGTGTCGACGCGGCGATGCCGCGCGCGCAGGACGCGGGCGTTCGTACGGTGAGACCCGACGGTGCGATGGTCGCGATGCCCGATGCGAGTGCGCTGCCGATCGATGCCGCGGTGATCGCGCCGACGGCGCCGATCGATGCGGCGCCCGCGCGGGCCACGCTCGTCGTCACGAACAACCTGTGGTGCAACGTCTCGGTCGACGGCGAGAAGCGCGGGCAGTTCCAGCCCGGCAAGTCCCTTCGCATCGATGTCGATGTGGGACGCCACGCGGTCACGTGCAGCCAGCCGACGATCGCGGACTACACGTGGACGAAGACCATCGACGCGAAGCCCGGCGAGCAAGCCGTGCGCGGCGCGTTCGTGGTCGAGATCGAGATCCGCCTCGAGGTCGCGACCACGATCGACGACAAGCCCTATCCCGCCGGCGCGACCGTGAAGGTGAAGCGCGGGACGGTGAAGATCGGCGACCAGTACCGGTCGATCACGGGCACCTGCACGGTGAAGCGAGACCTCCACTGCTGGCAATGACCCACGGCCAGGATGACGGCGAGGTGGTCGACGGCGCCGTTGACCGAAGGCCAGTGCTATCCGCGACTTCGCGCGATTTCGCGAAAGCCTGACAGCGCTGTCGCGATCGATGCCCGGGGTGCGAAACGCCCGTCGAGGACAGGCCGTGATCCAGGCTACTTGCGCGTGGCAGGGTGGTTGCAGCACGGTTGATCCGTGCATCGCGTCGCGCTCGTCGCCGTCGTCGTGGGAGGCCTGCCTGGGTGCTTCTACTACGAGTCGATCAACCAGCGCCCGTCGGTCCAGATCGAGAACCTGCGCGACGTGCCGATGAAGGCGGGAGATCCCGTCATGCTTCGCGCCGTCATGGATGACCCCGACGGGGACTTCATTAGCCTCGGGTGGCGCGTGTACGCGTGCACCGACGCGAAGAAGTTCGCCGAGTTTCCGGAGGCGGTGAGCTGCGACCGGGATCCCTTCTACGAGAAGACCGACGTCGACGTGTCGTTCACGTTGCCCGCGCTGCGCAGGTTCGTGGCGGAAGGGACGCAGCTCTCGGCGCGCAGCGCGCTCGTGATCCTCGACGCGACCGACGAGTACGGGGCGACCGCGAAGCCGCGGGCGGAGCTGATCATCCCGATCGGCAACCAGCCGCCGACGCTCGAGCTGTTCAAGCAGTCGAAGTACGGCACCGGCAATCAGTTCATCGCCGGTACGCCGGTGCGCGTGATCGCGAAGGTCGGCGATGTCGACGATGGACCGGAGCGGGTGATGCTATCGATGTGGAGCGCGGATCCGCCGCTCGCGACGGGCTTTGTCGCGTCGCTCGTCGATGGCGAGCCCGCGATCATCATGGACCCCGAGGACGAGGGGCACTGGCAGCACGTGAAGGTGTTCACCGCGAACGACCCCGGCGAGTGGACCGTGCGCGTGACGGCGAAGGATCCGCTCGGCGAGACCAACCCCGGGGACTATCCGGACAACATCATCGACGCGGAGATCCCGATCAACGTCGTCGCGGATCAGGCGCCGTGCCTGTCGCAGCTCGCGCCGATCGTGCCGCCCGCGGGCGTGGCGATGCCGATGTCGTCGCCGACCCTGTTCCGCGTGCCGGTGGTGCGCGATGATCTCGATCCGTATCCGCTGATCCCCAACGACGAGATCTTCCGCGCGACGAGGTTCCGCTGGTCGCTGAAGAACCCCGGCGCGAGCACGCACGCGGTCGTCGCCGGCGCGACGGGCAACTCGCTCCCCCTCGATCCGGCGAGCTACCTGCCGGGCGACATCGTCGAGGTGCGCGTCGAGATCTTCGATCGCAAGAACACACCGGTGAACTGCCCCGACGGCGACGCGACATGCTCGACGATCTCGGACCCCGCGTGCCTGCAGCGCCAGACGTGGCGCGTGGAGGTGCGGTGATGCGCCTCGTCCTCGTAGGGATGCTCGTCCTCGCCGCCTGCGCGGGAGACCTCGGCAACACCGGCGACGACACGTGCTCCTCGAGCCTCGAGGTGACGCCGGGCGGCGACGTGCAGGTCGACACCGAGGTCCGTGTCACCGCGAACATCCAGAGCGAGTTCGGCGGCGTCTCGAGCATCGACTGGCGCGTTCGCTACAACCAGACCGAGACGATCACGTTCTCGCAGAACGGCGTGTACGAGATCGCGTTCACGCCGGATCGCACCGGCACGTACGAGGTGCAGATGACACCGAGCAGCTCGGGGGTGTTGTGCCCGAGTGCCTCCACGACGGTAAACGTCATCGACGGCACGCTCGAGGGCGACGTCCGGTTGCACGTCACGCCGCCGCTCGACGCGAACATCCCGCCGATCGATCGCGTGTTCCAGCTCCCGCCCGGCACGGACACGTATTCGTTCGGCACGGTGACGCTCGAGATGGGCCGCATCACCGACGGCACGGTCGGACGACAAGCGTACCTGCGCTTCCTGCCCGACGGTCAGCCCGAAGCGATCGTCGAGGCGTACACCAACGCGAGCGGCGCGTACTCCGCGCGCGTGCAGTCGACGCCGCACCACATCGTGGTGGTGCCGTCGGATCCGGCGTATCCGCCGCAGGTCGTCACGACGCCACTCCCGGGGAGCGGTGACGCGTTCACGCTGTCGACGGGCGTGGCGATCACGGGCACCGTGAATCGTCCGAACGGCACGCCGCTCGCGGGCGCGAAGGTGCAGGTGTTCCTCGAGGACGAGGACATCGAGGTGCCGTCGACGATCGCGACCACCGCGGCGAACGGCACGTTCACGTTGCGCGCGATCGCGGCGACGGGCGGCGTTCCGCGCGTCGTGGTCACGCCGCCGGCGAGCAGCGGGTTGCCGCGCCTCGAGGCCGAGAGCGGAACCTTCAACTTCGCGAACCCGGTCGTCGTGAGCTACGGCGCGTCGATCGTCACGCGAAACGTCAACGGCACGACGGTGAGCCGCGGCGGTGCACTCGCGAACGCGAAGGTCACGATCGTGGGCACGCTGGCGCCGGCCACGGCCGGAACGATCAGCACGGGCGGCACGCCGGCGCAGGCGATGGGCTCCGTGCGCATCCCCGTGACCGCGGACGGCAGCGGCGTGCTGCCCACGGCGCTCGTTCCCGCGAGCGATCTGTTCGCGGTCGTCGAGCCCGCGAACGCGCCGGGCGATGCAGCCGTCGTCGCGTTCGACACGACGAGCGCCGTGCCGGCGGCGATCGAGGCACCCGCGATGATCGCGGTGTCCTCGACGGTGAAGCACGCGACGACCGTGCTCGACGGCGCTCGCGTCGAGCTCGTGCCCGCGGGTGCGCTCGGGCTCGCGGGCGTCGGACCGACGGTCGCGTATGCGAACGAGAACGGCGTCGCGTCCTATGCGGTGGCGGCGGGCGCGATCTACGAGGCTCGGTTCACGGATCCATCGCGACGGGCGGCACCGAGCTCGTTCATGACGAGCAATCCGCTGGCGCTCGACGCGACGGTCGAGCTGAGCGATCCGCTCGCGATCACCGGAACGCTGACGGTGCAGAACGGCGGCAACCGCATCGGCGGCGCGGGCGTCCAGATCCTCTGCTACGCCGACAGTGCGTTCGCGTGTGAAGGGGTCGAGCGCGATCGTCCGATCGGCGAGGATGCATCCGGCGCGCAGGGAACGTTCACCGTCGTCGTCCCGCAGCCTCCGCCCTCCCTGTAAGCTCTCCGCATGGTGCGCGTGCTCCTGATCCTCCTCGTTCTCGTCGGTGGCGTTGCCCGCGCGGACGATCGCGTCGCGCTCTTACCACTCGACGCGGAGAAGGGCCTCGAGATCTACGGTCAGCCCGTCGCGAGCGAGGTCGCGCGCGTGCTGCGCGGCGCGAAGATCGAGGTCGACGTCATCGGCGCGAAGATGGGCGTACCCGACAGCGCGAAGCTGATCGTCGACGGCACGATCACGGTCGGCAAGCCGAACAAGAACGACGTCGTGCTCCTCTTGCGCATCCGCAATCCCGTCGACGGCGTCACGCTCGCGACGGTGTCGTCGACGGCGGCCGGCATCGCGAACATCGACAAGGCGGCGGCCGAGGTCTCCGCGCGCCTCATGACGGTGCTGCAGGAGCGGCTCGCGGCGCTCGGAGCACCGTCGAAGGTCGATGGCGGCAACACCGGCAACGGCGGCAACGTCCACCAGGTGCAACAACCTCCGGAGCCAGAGCTGCGCCCGATGCTCGCCGTGGTGTCGATGCGCGCGCTCGAGAGCGATCCGCTGCGCGCGGCGCTCACGAACCAGCTCGAGGCGCAGCTGCGCCGCGTGTATCGATCGCCGCAGCTCGTGGATCCCGCGAAGATGGCGCGCGATCTCGCGACGCAGACCGTGAAGGACAGCAAGCTCGACCTCGGCATGCTCGTCGACATCGAGAGCTACGCCCTCGAGATCGAGGACAGCGTGCCGATCGCGCGCGCGCACGTACGCATCCGCGTGTCCGACGCCGTCGGCATCGTGTTCGATCGCACCATCGTGACCGACAGCATCGTCGGCGAGAAGCTGATGGCGTTGCCGCTGCTCGCCGAGCGCGTCGCACGCGAGGTGTTCGACATCGCCCGGCCGCACCTGAGGCGCAAGGTGACCGCGTGGCGGTGAAGGTCCTCGTCGCGCTGCTGCTCGCGACGAGCATCGCGTTCGCGCAGGCTCCCCCCGACACCGGAGCGGGACAACCCGAGGAGCCCGTCGAGCTGAAGACTCCGTCGGAGGTGCTGCGCTCGAGCATGGACGCCGCGACCGCGGGCGACTGGGCGACGGTGAGCCATCTGATGGAGACGCTGTTGCGCGGACAGCTCGGTCCGGCAGAGCTCGCCGAAGCGCATCGGCTCGCCGGGCTCGCGGCGTTCTTTCAAGGCCGCAAGCCGGACGCCGAGCGCCACTTCCTCGCGTACCTGCAGCTCGATCTCGACGGCACGCTCGACGCCGCGCTCTATCCACCCGACGTGATCGTGTTCTTCACCGACGTGAAGGCGAAGAACTCGGCGGAGCTGCGCGCGCGCCGCCCAAAGCAGAAGCGCTACTGGCAACTCTCGGTGCTGCCCCCCATGGCGCAGTTCCAGAACGGCGATCGCACCAAGGGCTGGATCCTCACCGGTGCGCTCGTGGCGCTCGCCGGCACGAACGTGACGACGTACTTCATGCTGCGCTCGTGGTGCTCGGACGACCGCACGTGCGAGGTCGATGACCGCGATCGCACGAGCGCGGCCGGGAAAGCACGCATCGTCAACCTCGCGTCGGGGATCGGCGCGATCCTGACGTTTGCCTACGGTGTGTACGATGGTGTGTCGGGGTATCGTCACGACACGCGCAACCTGGAGCGCCCGACGGCCTACATTTCCTCCTCGGGAAACGACGCATTCGTCGGAGTTGCAGGCTCGTTCTAGCGCGCGTTGTGGTTCGCAGGCCACGGCCTGGCGACCACGGGACACGCGAACAGCTTGCGACCTAGGGTCTGCCGACTGAGGAGAACAGGCCCCTTCTTCGTTGTGATCGGCCTCGCGCGTCGGCTACGATTCTTGGTGAGTGAGGCAGCCCGTCCCGTTCGGGAAATACCTCCTGCTCGATCGCATCAGCGTCGGCGGGATGGCAGAGGTCTTCAAAGCCAAGAGTTATGGCGTCGAGGGCTTCGAGAAGATCATCGCGATCAAGCGCATCTTGCCGACGATGGGCGAGGACCGCGACTTCATCAAGATGTTCATCGACGAGGCGAAGATCGCCGGTCAGCTCGCGCACGCGAACATCTGCCAGATCTTCGAGCTCGGCCGCATCGACGGCTCGCACTTCATCGCGATGGAGTACATCTGGGGCAAGGATCTGCTCCAGATCCAGAATCGCCTCCGCAAGATGAAGCAGCAGATGCCGATCCCGATGGCCTGCTTCTGCATCGCCAAGGTCCTCGAGGGTCTCGACTACGCGCATCGCAAGCGCGATCCACTCGGGCGTCCGCTCGAGATCGTGCACCGCGACTGCTCGCCGCAGAACGTGCTCGTCTCCTACGAGGGCGAGGTCAAGGTCATCGACTTCGGCATCGCGAAGGCGACGTCGCGCAACTCGCGAACGATGGCCGGCGTGCTCAAGGGCAAGTTCGGATACATGTCGCCCGAGCAGGTGCGCGGCCTGCCGCTCGATCGCCGCAGCGACATCTTCGCGCTCGGCACGATGCTCTACGAGTGCCTCACGAACGAGCGCCTGTTCCAGGGCGAGACGGACTTCTCGACGCTCGAGAAGGTTCGCAACGTCGACGTGCAGAACCCGCGCGCGATCAACCCGAACATTCCCGAAGCGATCGAGAAGGTGATCCTCAAGGCGCTCGCGAAGGACGTCGACGATCGCTACCAGTGGTGCAGCGAGATGCTCGCCGACCTCCAGGCCTACTTGATGGCGCAGGACGCGGTGTTCACCGCGAAGTCGCTGTCGAGCTGGCTCAAGGAAGTGTTCACCGGCGAGATCGAGAAGGAGCGCCAGCAGCTCGAGCAGTACAAGCGCGTCGGTCGCGACGGCCTGATCGCCGGCGTGCCCGCGGCCGAAGCGAAGCTCGATGTCGTCGAGCACCTCGGACAGGCACCGGAGATCCCCGAGTCCGATGCGACGCAGCTCGGCGGTCCGAGCTTCGACGATATCGAGCGCGAGATCGCGAACAACGCCTCGCCCACGGTCGGGCCCGCGAGCGGATCGCCCGCGACGCGCGCGAACCCCGGCGGCGATGACAGCGACTTCGGCGAAGAGGCTCCGACGGAGATCTTCGGCGAGATCGACAATCCGCCCGCCGCCGCCGCGACGCCGGCCGCGGGACGCCCGGCGACGAGCACGCAGCAGCAGCCCGCCTCGCGTCCGCCCAAGCCGCCGCCGCGCGCTCCCACGCAGAGTCAGCCCGTGATGTCCGCGATCGGCGCGGGTGGGCCGGTCGGCACGCAGCGTCCGGCGTCGATGCCACCGCCGATGGGGCCGCCGCCGATGGTGTCGTCACCGATGGGCGCGGAGCCCTCGCCGATGGGCCCGCCGATGGAGCAGCCGGGTTACGTGCCCGTCGGAAGCTCGCCGCCGCAAGGCTTCCCGCAGCAGGCGTACAACGCGCACCCGCAAAGCTATCCGCCGCAGAACCAGCCCTACTACCAGGGGCAGGGCACGCCGAATCAGCCGATGAACGCGCAGCAGTCGGGTGCGCAGGCGAAGACCATGCTCGGCATGCAGGGCCAGGTGCCGCAGATGCCGCCGCAGGGCAACTACGGCCAGCAGTACCGCGTGAGCGGGCCGCAGCCCGTGCAGCACTATCCGCAGCAGTACCCGCAGCACCCGCCGCCGCAGCAGTATCCGCAGCACCAGCAGTATCCATCGAACCCGCAGATGCAGGGCTACGGCTACGCGCAGCCCGGTGTCGCGATGGAGCATTCGGGGCCGATCCCCGTCGCACAGCCGACGCCCGCGCCGGAGAAGAAGAAGTCCTCGATCGGTCGCGATGTCGCGATCGGCGTGGCGATCGCGGCGGTGGTGCTCGGCGGATTCCTCGCGGTGAAGTTCCTGGTGCTCGACGCCGACAGCGGAAGCGGGACGTCGACGGGATCGGATACGACGTCGTCGATCGCCACGCTTCGCATGCAGCTGCCCGAGGGCACCACCGCGGAGCTGTGGGTCGACGACAAGCGGATCGCCACGGTCGGGGACAAGAAGGAAGTCCCGATCACGAAGGGTCTGCGCAAGGTCAAGCTCGTCGGGCCGAACGGCACGAAGTGCGAAGCGACGCTCGATCTACCGGGGGGAAAGATCACGCCGCTCGAATGCGCACTCAAGCCGGGCGGCCCGACGGCCACCGATGCGGGCAGCGGCAGCGCGGCCATCGAGACGCCCGACACGGGCAGCGGTAGCGCGGCGGTCGCGACGCCAAACGGCGGCGGCAGCGGTGCCGTCGGCAGCGGCGGTGGGTCCGGCGGCGGTAGCGCGGTCGCGGTGGCGACGAACGACAAGATGCCGCCGGAGGACAAGAAGCCCCCGGTCGAGAAGCCGATCGACGCGAAGGTCACGACGACGGACAAGAAGCCGCCGGTCGAAGACAAGAAGCCGGTCGAGACAAAGAAGCCGCCGGTCGAAGACAAGAAGCCCGTCGACGTGAAGACGACGGACAAGAAGCCGCCGGTCGAGGACAAGAAGCCCGTCGACAAGAAGCCCGTCGACGTGAAGACGACGGACAAGAAGCCGCCGGTCGACGACAAGAAGCCCTCCGACAAGTCAAACCAGGCCGCCGCCGACAACTCGGGGAAGGGCTACCTCCACGTGTTCAGCAAGCCGAGCGCGAAGGTGCTCGTCGACGGCAACGAGACGGGTCTCTCGACGCCGATCACCGGTCGCTCGATCGCGCTCACGCCGGGCCGCCACAAGGTCACGTTCCAGATCGGCGGCGACAAGTTCACCTACGCGGTGAACATCAAGGCCGGCGCGACCGAGGTCCTGTCGAAGGACCTGCCCGTCCAATAGGGTTCGCTGGCGCCTTTGGCGCGAGGATCAAGACGACGCGGCTTTGTCGTCGGGCCCGGACTCGAGCGCCTTCAGCTTGTTCTCGAGCTCGTTGATGCGCTCGGCGAGCGCGCGTACGTCTTTGTTGACGCTGTGGAACGGCGAGATGCCTTCGATCGTCTCGCGGATGCGCGTGTCGACCTGCTTCTGCCACTCCTCGAGGCGTTGCTTGCTGTGGTCGACCCACTCGCGCAGCGACGCGAGCGAGCGCTTCTTGACCATCGCCTCGTCGTTGCCCTCGTCGGGCGGCGTCTCTTCCTCGGGCGGCGCGTCGTCGTCGGAGTCCTTGCGCTTGCCGGGGAGGATGCTCTGCACGCGGCGCTGCGCCTCGGCGAACCACTCGCCGCCGCTCTGGATGATGTTGCGCATCGCGTTGAGCGGGAGGAAGGAGCGTTGCTTCTTCTCTTCCTCGAAGATGATCTGCGCGAGCGTGACCGTCGTCAGATCTTCTTTGGTCTTGTTGTCGACGATCTTCACGTCGTCGCCCGCGCGGATCATCTCGCTGATCTGATCGAGCGTGACGTAACGGCTATGCTCGGTGTCGTAGAGCTTGCGGTTCGCGTACCGCTTGATGATCCGAGTCTCCGCCATCCTCGTCAAAACTATCACGCACCGCGGCAAGCGCTCAACGTGCCACAATGTCGGTGTGGGCCCGGACAGCGTCATTGCCCGCCTCAAGGCGATCCGGGACGCCCGGATGCGGGCCCTCGCGCTGATCAGCGCCCTCGGCGAGGGGGAGCCGGAGGCGTGGGTGGAGACCCTGGCGGCCATCGTCGCGCGCGCGCACCGGGTGGACGACGCCGACGCGATCGAGGCGCTCGAGACGATCACGCACGCCATGGCCGAGCCCTCGCTGTCGTACGCGACCCGGCAGCGCCTGTACGCCGCGGCGGTCGAGCGCGGGCACGCGAGCATCGCGCGGCTGTTCCTGAGCGCGTCGCCTCCGACGGCGAGCGAATCGCAGCTGAAGAAGCAGCTCGCGCCCGAGCGGCCGCTCAAGCCGACGGGGCGACCGCTCACGCTCGGCGAGCGCAAGGCGCTGGCGCGGACGCACAAGCGCGAGGACCTGCTGCTGCTGATTCGCGATCCGCACCCCGCGGTCGTCGAGATCCTCCTCGGAAACCCGCACGTCACCGAGGCGGAGATCCTCCGGATCGCATCGTTCCGCCCGGCGGTGCCCGAGGCGCTCGCGAAGATCGCGACGCATCCACGGTGGTCCGTACGTCACGCCGTGAAGCGCGCGCTCGTGATGAATCCGAGCACGCCGCTCGCGGACGCGATCCGCATCGCGACCACGCTGCGTACTCAAGAGCTGCTCGAGCTCTCGACGGATCCGCAGCTACCAGAGCCGCTGCGTCGTCATGCGGCCGATCTCGCCGCGAGCTCGCAGCGCCGGCCCCAGGCCTGAATCAGTCCGCCGCCTTCTTCTTGCGGCGAACGACGACTTCTTCCCACTCGCCGTCCTCGGCGTCGTCGCCCTTCGCGAGCTCCTTCGCCTTCTTGCCGCCGGCCGCGAGCTGCTTCTTGTCGTCGCTCTTCTGCGCAGGAATTTCCTCGGGCTCGTCGTCGTCGACCTTCGACGCGCGCTTGAAGTTCTTGATACTCCGGCCGAGCGCGTCGCCGATTCCGGGCAGCTTGCTGGCTCCGAAGACGACGAGGACGATGAGGAGGATGATGATTAGCTCACCCATGCCGGGCATGGCGGGACTCCTTGGTGCTGGAGGTCAGCCTAGCACCGTTTCGCGTCGAGCCAGCGTTTGCATCGTGTGTCTTCTACCTTCGCAGCGCTTCGCGCTGCTACGCGCCCGACGTTCATCGGGCTTGCAAAAGCTCGACCTGAAAACTTGGTTCGCGGCGACAGGGGCGCCTATGTTCAGGCGATGCGGCTCGTCGGTACAGGGCTCCTCGTTCTGAGCGCGTTGCTGGGGCGTTTTGGGGCAGCGAGTGCGGACGAAACGGTGCACCCGGGGGCGCAGGCCGCACCTCCGATCGCCAATCCGGCGCCCGCGTTGTCACAGGAGCTCGACGGCCGTCGCGCCGTGCGCGGCTGCGCCGTCGGGGAGACGTGCGCGCGCCCCGGTGACGAGCTGCGCGAGATCGACGTCGAGCTGTTCCCGCGCCCCGATGCGAGCCCGTGGCTCGACGAGCGAGCGCCGCGCGCATCCGCGCTCGAGGCAACGGCGCGCGTCGTGCGAAAGCCGAGCGAGCTGCGACCGGATCAGCCGTGGCTCGACAACCTCGAGCTGCCGGACCTTCCGGTGCGCTGGACGCAGAAGCTCGTCGACTACCTGGTGTTCTACAAGAACGATCCGCGCGGCAGGAACATCATCGCGGGCTGGCTGCGCGAGCAGGGCCGTTACAAGGACCTGATCACGAGCTACCTGCGGAAGAATCGACTGCCGCAGGATCTGCTCTACGTCGCGATGATCGAGTCGTCCTACGACCCGAACACGCTGTCGCGCGCGGGTGCACTCGGGCTGTGGCAGTTCATGCCCGATGCCGGCCGCATCTACGGTCTGCGGCGCGACCGCTGGGTCGACGAGCGTAAGGATCCGCTGCGCTCGACGATCGCGCAGATGGACTACTTCCGCGATCTCTACCAGCGCTTCGGTGACTGGGACATCGCGCTCGCGTCGTTCAACGTCGGCTACGGCGCGATGCTGCGGTCGATCGCTCGCTACAACACGAACGACTTCTACAAGCTCTGCGAGTACGAGAACGCGGTGCCGTGGGAGACGTGCCTGTATCCGCCCAAGGTCCTCGCGACCGCGATCGTCGGCCACAACCGCGCGCTGTTCGGCGTCGACAACATCAAGGTCGAGCCGCCCGAGGTCTACGACGAGGTCAGCGTGCCGACGTCGCTGCCGCTGTCGGTGATCGCGCGCGCGGCGAACGCGTCGGAGGCCGACATCAAGCGCCTCAACCCGCACCTGCGCAAGGGCCGCACGCCGCCCGGCGAGACCGGCTACGTCGTGCGCGTGCCGCTGGGCACCAGGGCCGAGACCGCGCGCCGGATCGTCGAGCTGCAGACCGATTGGGACAACTACGACGCACACGTGGTCGCGCATGGCGAGCGCTTCGAGGACATCGCGACGACGTACGGCGTGTCGACGAGCGCGCTGCGCAAGCTGAACGGCGTCGAGCACGAGTCGGAGATCACCGGCGGCACGGTCCTCGTCGTCCCGCGCATCAGCGCCGAGGCGCGCGCGAAGAACCAGGCGAAGGCAAAGGCGAAGCTGATCTCGTCGGGCGTCGACACCAAGGAGGGCGAGCTGCTGATCGTCCCGGTCCCCGACAAGGATGCGCAGGTCGCGGGCAAGCGCCGCGTGTTCTACCGCGTCGTCACGGGCGATACGCTCAGCGGGATCGCGAAGGCACTCGACGTGACGCGCGAGAAGCTCGCGGCGTGGAACGAGCTCGACCAGGACGCGAAGCTCCATCCGCGGATGGTGCTGGTCGCGTGGGTCTCGCCCGACTTCGACGCCGACGAGGAGCGCGTCTCGCTGCTCGACGAGACGCAGCTGATCGTGGTGACGCGCGGCTCGACGGAGCACATGGACCTCGCCGAGGAGCGCACGGGTCGCGTGCGGCTCGAGTACGTCGCGAAGGGCAAGGAGAAGCTCGCCGATATCGCGAAGAAGTACGGCATGGGGTCGCACGATCTCGCGCGCATCAACCGCATCTCGTACTCGACGGTGCTCGAGAAGGGCGACAAGGTCATCGTGTATCAGGTCGTCGATCCGAAGCGGTCCGAGCGCGCCGAGGAGCAGTGGAAGAAGACGCCGCGGGCGCAGAAGCGGGCGGCCAAGCGCGACGACGCCGACAACAAGGCCGAGAAGAAGAAGGCTGTTCCGACGGATCGACCGATCTCGAAGCCCAGCGACCTCATGTGAGCCGCATGTAGTTAGTGGCGGTCATCACGCCGTGGCGGTTGCCGCTGCGACCCGATTGGGCGACGCTCCTCGTGCATCGGAGGATTTTATCTATGATGACGCGTAAAGAGTTTCTTCGGTCCGTGGTCGGTGTCGGCGTGGGCGCGGCGAGCATCGCGGCGCTCGCTGCTTGCGGTGACGACGGCGGCAGCAGCACGGCCGACGCGGCGCCCGCCGAGTGCACGACCCCGACCAACTCGATCACCTCGAACCACGGTCACGTCCTGATGGTGTCGCTCGCCGACGTGAACGCCGGCATGGCGAAGACGTACGACTTGACCGGCACCGCCAATCACTCGCACAGCCTGATGGTCACCGCGGCGCAGTTCCAGCAGCTCAAGGACGGTCAGACGCTGAACCTGACCAGCACGAGCGGCGGTGGCCACACGCACAACGTCTCCGTCCAGTGCGTGAGCTAGCTCGGCAAGGCTAGAAGTCGAAGCCGGCCGAGAGCGACAGCGTGCGCTGCGCCTTGGCGGTATCTGTCGCGTCGCAGCTCGCCGTCGTCGAGTCGGGCATGCACGCGACGTCGGTGCCGGCGCGATCGTCGACGGAGCTGCCGGCCAGCGCGAACTGCGCTTCGAGCGTGAGGTGGAAGACGTAGTACTTGAGCTTCGCGCCGACGATGAAGCGATTGCGGAAGATCGTGTCCTGCTCGCGGAACACGAAGTTGAGCTCGCTGTCCATCTCGTTGCCGGGCTGGAGCGAGTCGATGTTCGGCGTCGGGTCGATGACCTCGGAGCGCGGGATGATCATGAGCAGGTTCCAGCCCGCGTACGGATCGAGGCGCCACGTGCCGCCGATGCCGATGTGCTTGGACAGCGTGATGTCGAGCGACGCGATCGTCATGTCGAGATCGCGCTGCTCCATCATGCGGGACACCGCGCCGCGCACGGCGAGCGACGGCAGCGGCAGCTGGTGGTAGCCCTCGTGGAGGCCGACCTTGGCGTAGAGCTGACCGGTCCACGTCGAGGAGTCGATCAGGTGCACCGCGCCGACGCCGACCTCGAACGACGGGATCGGGAACCACATCCCTTTGCGGGCGAAGAACCCGACCGTCGACATGTAGCCCGGCGCGGTCGTGCGCTCGAGCGCGCGCCAGTAGTCGGCGCCCGGGTCGATGGTCGTCGTCGCGTAGTCGACGCTGAACTGGAAGCCGCCGAAGCCGATCGTGTCGGCGGGCGTGAGCAGGCGGGGCGCGAGGATCACGCCGAGCTGCGAGGCGAGCGCGCGGAACTCGAGGTTCTGGCCTACGACGTTCGTCAGCTCGCCGTTGTTGTTCATGATCCGCGTCGCGAGGCGGCTGATGATGACGTCATTGGCGTCTGCAGCGGCGACCGAAGGCGCACACACGATCATCGCGAACAGGAGCGCCGAAGCGCGGCGGATCATGGCGGCAGGTTACCAGAACCCTCGGCTGCTTCGGGGCCGTTGCGCGAGAACAGGAACGGGTACGTGACCTTGACCTCGCCGCCCTCGGACAGCGGAGGCATCTGGATCTCGACCAGCGCATCCTTCAGGCACAGGTCGAAGCTCGGCTCGAGCGGCGCTCCGTCGCCGTCGGCGATGCCGTTCGTGTCGATGATCGTGCCGATGTCGGGATCACCGGTCAGCGTCAGATCGGCGACGACCTTGATCTCGGCCGGGACCTTCTCGCCGGCCTTGTCGTAGCAGTCCGCGAGGATCGGGATGATCTCGCGCATCGCTTCCTTCATCGTCGTGCGCACGAGCGTCGCGTCGCTGTCGGCGAGCTCCGGTCGCGGGCCCTGCGCGGACGCCGGGCCGGACGCGGTCTCGCCGGCCGGACGGTTCGCGCGCGCCTTCGCGATCTGCTCCGCGAGCCGCGCCCGCTCGTCGCGCGACACGCGACCGACCTTGTCGACGGGCTTGCGCTTCGCGATGGGCGCCGCGGATGCCGCGGACCCCGATGCCGACGCGGAGCCTGTCGCCGGATCCGCCGCGCTCGCCGCCGGCGTCTTGTCGCGCGAGAGCAGCAGCCACACCGCGACCGCCGCGATCGCGATGCCAACAAGCATCAGGATCTTGTTCACGCGAAAATGGTACACCGCCGGCATGTCCGATTACGCGACGATCCTCGTCGAGGCGACCGGCCCGATCACGCGAATCACGCTGAACCGCCCCGACAAGCGCAACCCGATCGGCCCCGCGACCTGCGGCGAGATCGTGCACGCGCTCAACGCGATCAAGTCCGACGCCACCGCGCGCGTCGTCGTGCTCACCGGCGCGGGCCCGGCGTTCTCCGCGGGCGGCGACCTCGCGCAGATGAAGGCGCCCCCCGAGGTCGGAACCGACGAGATGGGTGGCCGACTTCCTGGTCGGCCACCCATCGGCGCACCGCCCGCGAGCCTCGTCGAGCTGTTCGGCGTGATGCACGAGCTCGGCAAGCCGATCATCGCGATGGTCAACGGCCCCGCGCTGGCCGGCGGGCTCGGCCTCATGGTCGCGTGCGACCTCGTCATCGCCGCCGACTCGGCCGTCTTCGGCACGACGGAGATCGCGGTCGGGCTGTGGCCGATGATGATCACCGCGGAGATCACGCGTAGCGTGGGCCGCAAGAAGACGCTCGAGATGATGCTGACCGGCGCGAAGCTGTCGTCGGCCGAAGCGCTCGCGTGCGGGCTCGTCAACCGCGTGGTGCCGGCCGCCGATCTCGAGGCGTCGACGATGGCGCTCGCGACCGAGCTCGCCGAGCGCAGCCCGGCCGCGATGGCGCTCGGCCTCCTCGCGTTCTATCGCTCGCAGGACATGGAGTTCGAGCCGCAGCTTCGCTATCTGCAAGCGGAGCTCGGTCGCGTGCTCGCGCTCGAGGATGCGGCCGAGGGCATCGCCGCGTTCCTCGGCAAGCGCAAGCCGGTGTGGAAGGGTCGCTGACTACCTCCGCGCGATCGTCACGGCGCCGAGCTGCGCGAGGCGGGTCCGCTCGGCCACGCCGACCGCGATCCTGGGTCGCCTCCGACCCGCGTGGCGCCGCCAACTGACCGATTCCCCGTCGAGACGCCGCGGCACGCTGCTTGATATGACCGGGCCCATGCTTCGTACATACGCACTGGCTCTCGTGTTCGTTTCGGTCGTCGGCTGCAGCAAGAAGGACGGAGGCGGCGGCAGCGACAAGCCCGCCGGGCCGACGCAGCTGCCCAAGCTCTCGTTGCAGATCGACGTTCCGGGGAGCGTCACGGTCTCCGACGCGATCGGCGGCGAGGGGCACATGCTGATGGGCGAGGGCATCGGCGCGATGACCATCACCGTCGAGAAGGAAGCGAAGACGCTCGACGCGGCGAAGTCCGATGCCGAGATGTACTCGCCGAAGAACCTCAAGGAAGAGAAGCTCGCCGACGGCTGGGCGCTGACCTTCGAGAACACCGGCAGCATGGGCAAGAACTACTTCGTCGAGGTTCGTCGCGACATCGATGGCAAGTCATACTCGTGCTCGACCACGAGCCCCGATGACCGCGCGCAGAAGGTGCTCGCGGCCTGCAAGACCCTCCGCAAGTAGGAGCCACGATGACCAGGACGTTCGGCACTTCGCTCGCGCTCGCGCTCGCACTCGCGCTCGTCGCGGCGTGCAGCAAGAACAGCGACAGCAAGAGCGATCCCGCGGCGAAGGTGGCCGACAAGCCGGCCTACGTGTGGAAGAAGATCGCGAGCCTCGGCATCGAGGTCGAGGTCGCGCCGGATGCCGACGTGCAGGACAACACGGCGAGCGCGGGCTTTCCCGCGGCGACGATCTACTCGATGGATGGCACGCCGACGACGTTCATCTTCGGCGGCAAGACCCTCGACGAGAGCATCGCGATCTCGAAGGACCTCGAGTCGACGAAGACGCGCCTGCAGAAGGACAACGACGGCTTCAAGGGGTTCTCCAAGGAGGAGAAGGCGGCGGACGGCGTCGGCTTCGAGCTGCGCTACTCGGCCGCAGGCGTGATCGACAAGGACAAGACGCTGTACGGCATCTTGATCCGTTCGAAGGTGGGCGAGCTCACGCTCGACTGCAAGACCAACGCGTCGAGCGAGGCCGAGATCGAGATGACCGCGCGGCTGTGCACGTCGATCCGCGCCGCGAAGTGATCAGCCTCGCGGAGCGGAATAGTCGACGAGCTCGGCGGTGATCGTGCCGAGCGGCGTCTCGCACTCGAACTTCAGCGGCACGCGTGCGTCGTCGTCGCTGATCCAGCCCGTGAACGGAAACTCCTCCGCGAAGGTGCCCGTGTACTTCACCGCGGGGCGCTGGGCGCTCGCGAGGTATTCGTGGCTCGCGTCGACGAGCGTGCCGTCGATCGAGGAGCTGCCGAAGCGGATCGAGATCGTCGCGCGTTGCGCGAGCGAGGAGCGCCACGCGCGCACGGCGCCGACCGCGGACATCACGTCGTGCGTGGACTCGTCGCCGATGTCCTGTATCTCGCGGTTCGTCTCGCCCGCGAACGTCATCGTCGTCTCCTCGTGCGAGCGGATCACGTAGCCGCGGTCCATGTCGATCGTCGACGTCATCTCCCAGACCATCTCGGCGAGGAGCGCGGCGAGGCCGGCGCTCTGGCCGCGACCGCGGACGATGAGCGCGCGGCGTCCGTCGATCCATCCGATGTCACCGACGGCGACGACCGCGCGCCCGACCGGGAGTCCGCGCAGCGTGAACTCGTACTCGATCGTCTCGCCGGGCACGCCGTGGACGAGCGCGAGCTGCGCCGGTGCGGGCTCGGTGCCTGCGCTGGGGGCCGACATCGACGCACCCGCCGCCGTCGCGCAACCGGCGAGCAGGAGAGGGAGCACAGCGCGCAGCACGCGGTGAAGACGCACGACGATCGCGATCAGTGCACGAAAAGTGCGGCCGTCGATGTCAGGGCTCCTAACGCCGATGCGCCGCGTGCGTGCGACACGCTCCAGCTGCGACCCGAAAATGCGAACGGGCACCCGGAATGGGTGCCCGTGGCGCAACTTCGTAAGCTAGGTAGAAGCGTTAACTAGAGGATCTGGACGTCGGGGAGGAACGACTTCAGCGAGTTGATGGCCGACTGCGCCGACGACTTGGTCGTGTACTGCTGCGACACGCCGACGATCTGGCCGTTGTCCGCCTTGACCGTGAAGTACCAGCCCTTCGCCGCGTTCTGCTGGAGGGTGTAGGCCGTCGCGTCCGAACCGACCGTCTGCACCGCCACCGCGCCGTTCACCGCGGCCGCTTCCGACGAGTACTGCTCCGACGAGAGAACGATCTGGCCGTTCTTCGCGTGGACGTTGAAGCGCCACTGACCGCTCTCGCCCTGGAGCACCTCGACGCGCGCGCCGGTGGTGTTCGACTCCTTGCGGTCGAGGTAGCTGGTGACCGCCTTGACCGACGACGTGATGGCGCGGGTCGCGTTCGACTTCGTCGAGTAGACCTGCGAGAACGCGATCGACTCGTGGTTCGCCGCCTTGAGGTGCAGGTTCCAACCGGTCGCCGTCTTGTTCACCTCGTACATGGCCGGGTCGACGCCGTTCTCGAGGACCGAGAGTGCGCCGTTGATGGCGCCGGTGCGCGACGTGTACGCCTCGGACGTGAGGAGGACGGCGCCGTTGCCGCTCTTGAGGTTGAAGTGGAAGCCGTCGCCGGCCTTCCAGAAGGAGAGCTTGCCGGCGGAAGCAGCCTCGCCGTCGACCTCGGAGAGGTCGTCGTCGGAGCCGATCTCGGCGCAGCCGACGGCGGCTACGGTGGAGAACGAGAGAACCAGAGCGGTGATAAGCGAGTTGATGTTGCGCATGATGGCTGGCGACAAATACAAGCAGCGGGCCAAGCGTGAGGCGCTCCAACTGCGCGATCACACAGCCGTGGCTGATCGAGCTTCCATGTCGCGTGAGCAAGTTTCGTTGCAAAAATGCAATTCGAGTTGCGCGTTGACAGCTTATCCACAAGGGATCTGCTTGAAACCAAACGTGTAGGTGAATGACCACCCGCCGATCCCGGCCGGACCACTCACCGAAATCGGGACGCGTTTCGCCCGGTGGCGCTCAGTCGTAGCGGAGGCCTTCGACCGGTCGCAACGAGGCAGCCGACGAGGCGGGCACGACGGTCGCGAGCACGCTGATCACCATCGTGATGGCGGCGACGAGCACGACCTCGAGCGGTCGCACTTCGATCGGCAGGCGATCGATCAGGTAGACCTTGGGATCGAGGTGGTAGCCGTACGAGCTGACCACGAAGCAGGTCGCGAGACCGATCGTGACCCCGGTGAACGTGCCGACGCCTCCGATGGCGAGGCCCACGATCTGGAAGATGCGCGCGACGCTCGAGGACGAGCCGCCCATCGACTTGAGGATCGCGATCTCGCGCGTCTTGTCCGTGACCATCATCGTCAGCGCGGACACCATGTTCACCGCCGCGACCACGATGATCAGCGTGAGGATGATGACGAGCGCGAGCTTCTGGAGGTTCAGCGCGGTGAACAGGTTGTGGTTGAGCTCGTACCAGTCCTGCACCTGATAGGGCGGGCCGCCGAGGGCCTCCTCGAGGTTCGCGGCGATCTTCTCGGCCCGATCGACATCGCGGACCTTGAGCTCGACGCCCATCACCTGGTCGCCGCGCCCGACGAGCTCCTGGGTGTCCTCGATCGCCGTGTACATGAGGCGGCGGTCGTACTCGTCGAAGCCGCTGTAGAAGAGGCCGGCGACGACGAACTTGCGCGTGCGTGGCGCGCTCGACTTCGCGCGCCACGTGTCGAAGTCGATGTTCGACAGCGGCACGACGACGGTGACGACGTCGCCGATCTTGGCCTTGAGCTTGTGGGCGAGCTCCTTGCCCATGATGATCGGCGGTAGCTCGCCGGGGCCGGGACGGCGCAGCAGCTTCTCGACGCGGAACGTGCCGTTCTTCTCGTGCTCTCGACCGGCATACATGTGCTTGTCGAGATCGAGGACGCCACCGATCAGCGACGGATCGATGCCCTTGATCGCGACGCCGGACAGCTCGCCCTTGCCGCGCGTGACGAGCATCTCGGCGAAGATGAACGGCTGCACCGCGATGACGTCGGGATCGATCTTGCGCGCCGTCTCCATCACGTCGCGGTACTCGGCGAACGTGGCCTGCGACTTGAGCACGATGACGTGCGCGTTGACGCCGAGCACCTTGTCCCGGAACTGCTTCTGGAAGCCGGTGGTCACCGCGAGCACGACCGTGAGCGCCGACACGCCGAGCGCCACGCCGAGTACCGACACGCTCGTGAACACGCTGAACAGCGAGAGCAACAGGAACACGGCCGTCGAGATCAGGCCGAGCACGAACATGAGCACGCCGATGGTGCTGCCGCTCGAGAGGAGGAGAACGCCCAGGCCCGCGAGCGTGATCAGCGCCGAGCCACCGGCGAACGCGAGCATCATCGGATCGCGCTTGCCGCCGTAGAGATATCGCCACCCGATGCCGAGCTCGTAGCCGCGGAAGATGTCGATCAGGCGAATCGTGGCGAGCGTCGACCAGACGAAGCCGGTCCAGCGGAAGTACGTGCGCGTGATGGGGAACGCCTCCGCGCCGGCGTCCATCAGCACGAGCGCGAAGTAGAGGATGATGCCGGTCGCGATGATGCCGACCAGGATCCGGAAGAGAGGGATACGACGAACCACGAGCTTGGGCACTTTGCACTGGTCCCGGGTGGGGTGCCAGTGCCGGGGAGGGTCTCGTGGGGAACCGTGTTCTTGCGGAGCGGATTCCCGAGCGCAGATCATCATCGCGATGCCCGTGATCGATGTCCGCGGGAAGGCTACGGAAACTAACAAACAGTCTTGACTGACTGTATCTTGGGCGGTACACCGCTCGTCGGATGCCAGAGGCGTTACGTGCCCCCCGCACGCAACAGCAGCGACGCGACGAAACGCGCCGCGCGTTGCTCGACGCTGCCGTCGAGAGCTTGATCGACGTCGGCTTCGCGCGAACCACCACGCTCGAGGTGCAGCGTCGCGCGGACGTCTCGCGCGGCGCGCTGTTGCATCACTTCCCGTCGAAGGCCGAGCTCCTCGTCGCGGCTGTCGATCACCTCGCGGAGATGCGCGCGCGCGAGCTCAAGCAGCTCGCCGGTGCGTTGCCCGAGGAGAAGAACGCGAAGGCGCGCACCGACGCCGTGCTCGGCCTGTTATGGCAGTGCTTCAGCGGCACGATGTTCCAGGTCGCGATGGAGCTGCGCACCGCGGCGCGCACGGATCCCGAGCTGCGTCCCGTGCTCGCGTCCGCCGAGCGCGCGCTCCGCGATCGCATCTTCGCGCAGGCGCGCACGCTGTTCGGCAAGGACGTCGCCGAGCATCCCGGCCTCGAGCGAGCACTGGATCTGACGCTGCAATTGATGATCGGCTCGGCGATGTCTGCCGTCCTCCACAAGGAGGAGCGCCGACTCGATGACTTGATCGATGACTGGAAAGCGTTGTTCCCGGCGGTGCTGCAGCACGCGAGCACCAAGAAAACCCCGCGAGGAGTGAAGCGATGAGTGACCTACGATTCGACGGAAAAGTCGCACTGGTAACCGGCGCAGGTGGTGGCCTTGGCAGGTCGCACGCGCTCTTGCTCGCGTCGCGAGGCGCGAAGGTGATCGTCAACGACCTCGGCGGGAGCTTCACCGGTGACGGCAAGTCGTCGTCGGCGGCGGACAAGGTCGTCGCGGAGATCAAGGAGAAGGGCGGCGAGGCCGTCGCGAACTACGACTCCGTCACCGACGGCGACAAGATCATCAAGACCGCGATCGACGCGTTCGGCCGCATCGACATCATCATCAACAACGCCGGCATCCTCCGCGATGTCTCGTTCAAGAAGATGACGCAGCAGGATTGGGACCTCGTCTATCAGGTCCACGTCCTCGGCGCGATGAAGGTCACGCACGCGGCGTGGACGCTGATGAACGACCAGGGCTACGGCCGCATCATCAACACCGCGAGCGCGGCCGGCATCTACGGCAACTTCGGCCAGGCGAACTACGCGATG
>CAZUAR010000052.1:0-44010 GCA_964617845.1 uncultured Kofleriaceae bacterium
CGCACACGAAATCTTCCGCGCGGTCTTCGGCGTCATATGAGGGGATGCCTCAGGTGTTGACGAGCTCTTGCAGTCGACCAGGGACTAGCGAGGAGATCAGTCAAGCCGTCGACGGCTTCGAGATCGACCGAGAACCAGTTACGTGTGACGAATGGAAGAAGTGCATTGCGGCCGGTACGTGCGAAGACCGCCGACCGAACGTGTGCAACGAGCGCGTGCTCGAGGTTGGTCGCCGCGGCGCCATCGAGTTCTGCCAGTGGCGCGGCAAACGACTGCCCACGTGGGCAGAATGGGCGCGAGCTGCGCGAGGTGACTCGAAGCTCGTGAGCCGGAACGGAGCAGTCCCGTGCGAAGAGATCGAACATCACAAGGAGCGCCTGACGCGCTGTTCGTACACGGGCCCGACCGGGATGCCCTTCACACTGACGACCCACTGGCACGGGGAGTGGACGTCGGAGGCTGACTGCTACGAGATCAACGGCGACCCGATGGCCGGCGTTCTCGAGGTGACCGTGGGCCTCGACGAGACAACTCTCTCTCGTGCCTCGGCGAGGACTGCCGAGTTTCGTTGTGTTGGAGCTCCG
Source organism: uncultured Kofleriaceae bacterium (assembly GCA_964617845.1). Classification (GTDB taxonomy): domain Bacteria; phylum Myxococcota_A; class Polyangia; order Haliangiales; family Haliangiaceae; genus JABFXX01. The sequence goes on from CAZUAR010000052.1 coordinate 585, forward strand.
CGCAAGTAGGAGCACGAGCGCTCTCGGCGGGCGAGCCGCCGCTTGTCGGTCACTGGCTTTGGACTTGTTCCTCTCCCGATGCTCGGCGCCAACGCCGGTGCAAACCTCGATCGTCCTGCCCGACCGACGTTCCAGCGAGACGATTGCATCCATTGGTTCGACGAAGTCGAACGCACCTATCGCTCTGCCCCGACGCGGGGACGTCTCTCCCTCTTGTTTGTTGTTCAAACTCTTCGACGGAGCGTTCACGCGAGGGCAAGCGCTGTGGGCGGTGTGAGCGAGCGCGCTCCTCGCCCGACGAGTCCACCGCGCGGCGCCCGCGACGCGCGGTCGGTCACCACCGTCCATCAGCGCGGCCGGAGCGCTCTCGTCGGTCGATCGTTCGTAGCTTCTTCCTCCGAGAACGCGCCCCCGGCACCTCGAGGCAGCCGATGAGCCCGTGCCGCTTCCATCCCTCTGCCAGCAACCACGTCCTCGGTTCCCACACCGTCATTGGTTTGTAGTCCTCGCGCAGCTTCCAGGGCCCCACGTCCTCGAGCTCCTTCCAGCCGCGAAACAGGCCCGCCGTCGAGAACGGATCGACCCACCACATCCGCGAGCGCTCGCCGCGATCCTCGCGATGCTTGCGCCAGTTGTTCAACACGTACGCGAGTGCGTGCCGCGCCTGGCGCGGACTCGTGATGATCTCCGCGTGATAGCGGTCGGTGAACACCTGGCCGCGTCGCCGCTCCTTGCGGCCCTTGCTGATCGCGCGGTTGATCCACTTCGCCGCCGAGATCTGGAAGCCCTGCATCCCGCGCGCGAGCGCCGTCTTGTTCGACGCCTCGACCAGCAGGTGGATGTGGTCGTGCTGGATCGATAGATGGACGATGCGGAACGTGGGGCTCTTCGCCGCCACGATCGTGGCCTTGCGGATCGCGTGGTAGATGTCGAAGCCGCGAAGCGTGGCGACGAGCGCCGCGACGCGCAGGACGACGTGCACCGGGTTCTTCGCGTCGAGTGTCGGACGCTTGCGATGCGGTGAGCTCGGGCGCGGCCCCTTGGCGGGGCGACCTGCGCGACGGCGCTTACCACCGAGCTTGGACTTCGGCTTCGTGCCCGTGGCGTCGAGCAGGTCGAGCTGCTCGTGGCGCTTGCGCGGACGGCGGCGCTTTGCCTTCTGCATGGATCGTTGATAGCGATGGCCCGACCATCGGTCAAATGATTGCGCCGATATTTTAGCTTGTACCTCCCAAGAGGAGTGGCACGGTTTGTGACGCGATTCCTGCGACGAGCAGTAACGGTGGCCGCCGGCGGATTCCAACGAGAGTCTCGCCGCGTGTACACTCGGCTCATGCTTCGTTTGGCGTTGGGCGTGGGTCTGTTGATGGTTGTGGGCTGCGGAACGACCAAGAACCCGAACTTCTGCTGTCTCACCGAAGAGAACTGCGCGATGTTCGGAGAGACCGAGTTCCGCTCGTGCTCCGAGGGACTCGCGTGCATCGACAACACGTGCGAGCCCGCTACGTGCGCGACCGGGATCTGCGAGCCTGCCGCGCCGGTATGCGTGATCGCTACCGACACCTGCGTCGGGTGCACTTCGAGCGATGACTGCGTGCGGTTTGCTGCGCTACCAGTCTGCGACGCCGAGGGAGCGTGCGTGGAATGCGTCGGTGACAGTGACTGCCCGGTTGCGAAGCCGATCTGCGATGCGAAGCAGTGCCGGGCATGCGTCGCTGACGACGAGTGTGCTTCCGGTGCGTGTGCGAACGATGGCACATGTGTCGACGAAGCTGCCATCGTCTACCTTTCCACCACGGGTGCTGATGTAGCTCCATGCACAAACACAGCGCCGTGCGCGACAGTCGAGTTCGCGTTGATGCAGCTCGACGCGTCGCGAGAACACGTCGTGTTTGCTCCGGGGAACTACGCTGGCTTCGCCGAGATCACGATACCTGCCGTCAGGGCGTATCTCCATGGACACGGCGCGCGACTAACCGGCGGGAACTCAGACAACCCGACACTGCGAACGCGGGTCCCGGCAGAAATCCAGGACATCGAGATCGTGAATGAGGACGTCGAGGGGCGTGCCCTTTCGATTCTGGCTACGGCTGTCGTCGAGCGCGTCGAGCTTCGCGGTGGAAAGCCGCTCGAGGTTCGCGCGCCGACGACGATCACTGACACCGAGATCGAAGCCTCCCATACTGGTGTCACGTCGATTAGTACGTCGTTGACCCTCGACCGCGTCCGCGTTCACGGCGGTCAGGTCGGCATCGATGTTTTTGGAGGCACGATCGACTTCACCAACCTGTTGCTCTACGAGACGACCGGCGTCGGCCTGAACCTCATCCATCCGTCGGGCAGCGTGAAGTTCGCGACAATCGCGAGGACCGGACGCAACGGCAGTGGTGTCTTCGGTGCGCATTGCGAGATTGCCAGCGTCGTCTTCCAAGGCTCCATCATCTGGCACTCGTTCGCCGGTTCGCAGCCTCCGGTCGACGGTTCGTGCACACAGTTCGTGGCGACGATCGCGGGGCCGGCGACAGTATTGGGAGCGATGAACACGAACCCCCAATTCGTGAACGAGGTCTCGAACGACTTCCATTTGGGGGCCTCGAGCCCGGCACGCGATGCTCTCGACGCCGGCCCAGCCGTCGACCTAGAGAACGGGGCACGCCCACGCGGCACCCGGTTCGACATGGGTGCGTTCGAGACACCGTGACCCTGGCAGGGACACCCACATCCGTTTTCTCTACGAAGTACACAGTTTGCGCACTACTTGAGGGGGGAAAATTCCCCCAGGGACGATTGTCCCCAACTGCAATATGCTGGATCCGTTGATCCTGGGGCGACTCGCCCCATGGTGCAGCGCTTGCTCGTATATCGAACACTTCCAAGGAGCCGTCTGATGAACCGCCTGCACTACGCCTTCCTCACTGCTGCGCTCGCCCTCGGCGGCGGCTGCGGACCGAAAGAGTTCGGCAGCCTCTGTGACGACCCGAGCACCGCTCCGGCCACGTGCAACGAGGCATGCGATCCGCTGCCCGGCGCTGCGAACACCTGCCCTAGCGGTTGGCACTGCTCGCCCGATGGGTTCTGCGATGCGCAGTGCATCCCTGGGGGAAGCGAGTGCGGTGAGGGCTACGAGTGCACGGCGGATGGCAGCTGCGTCGGCACCGGCATGGGGTCGAACGGGCCTGACATGAACTGCCCGGCGGTGAACTTCACGCCGATGCCGACAACGCCGTCGATCACGCTGTTGCTGGATCGAAGTGGTTCGATGGACGGCACTGACATCGCCCCCAATCGCTATGACGCGATGGTGAACGCTCTCGTCGGCACCACGGGTGTCGTCACCAGCCTCGAGACCAAAGCGTACTTTGGGTCATCGCTTTACGGCTGTAACGGAAACAACGTCGACGTCTCGACCGTGCCCCGCGCTCTCAACAACGCTGCGGCCATTCGCACTGCTATCCAGAATGTGGACCCGGACGGAAATACGCCGACTCCTCCATCCATCGACCGGGCGGTTGCGGACTTCGCCACATCGCCACCACCGGCCGGTTCGCCACCTGTGATCGTGCTCGCAACCGATGGCGAGCCGAACTCCTGCGGCGGTGGAGCTACGCTCAACGAGTCGGTGCAGGCAGCTCGAAACGCTTTCAATGCCGGTATTCCTGTCTACGTTCTCGCGATCGGGATCCAGAGCCAACACTTCCAAGATGTCGCGAACGCAGGCCAGGGTTGGGTGGCAGGTCAGCCAAACATTCCGTACTACCCCGTCAACAACGCGGCGGATCTTCAGGCCGCCTTCCAGACCATCATCAACGGCGTCATCTCGTGTGACCTCTCGCTTACCGCGACGATCGATGATGGACAGGCGATGAACGGTGTCGTCGTCGTCAACGGCGTCACGCTCACGTACGGTGTCGACTGGATCCTCGTGAACGGCATGACCATCCGCGTGCAAGGCGCCGCGTGCAACATGCTCAAGAACACGATGAACCCGATGGTGTCGGCGACGTTCCCCTGCGGCAGCGTCATCTTCTAACGCCACGTCACGGATGAGTCGAGCGCCTCGCTTCGGCGGGGCGTTGTCGTTTTCGGCGCCCGTGTTCGAGTAGCGGTGGGTTAGCGGGGCGGCTGGCGTAGCGGGCGCGCCATGCGCAGCGCCTTCTGTCCGCGGTCGTAGGTAGCGGAGCCATCGATGATCCGGAAGCCCGCGCGCGTGTACATGCGCTGCGCGCCCGTGTTCGTCTCGGCCACCGTGAGGCGCAGGGCGTCGATCTTGGAGGACGGGGCCACGCGCTCGGCGACCTCGATGACGTGTGTCAGGAGCTTGCTGCCGATTCCTCGGCGCTGCTGCGAGGGAAGGACGGCGAGCGCGAGCAGGTCGGCGATGACGCGCTGGCCCGCGAGGCTCGCGGTTCCCGAGGCGTCCTCCATGTAGAAGCCGAGCATCGCGAAGCCGCGACCGCGGCCCTGGACGTCGTGGTCGATCCAGGCGAGGACGCCGGGCTGATCGAGCCAGGACGGCAGGATCCGCGTGTAGTCACCGAGGTCCGCGTAGGCTTCCGCGCCGGTCGCGATGATCCACGGATGGTCGCTGACTTCGGCGCGACGAATCATCGGAACGGCTAACCGTACCAATGCAACGCAGGAACGTCACGCGGCGGAGTACGCGCGTTCAACGCGCGCCGCGATCAGCCGGCGAAGCCGCCGCCGGTCGCTTCGCTGTCGGTGCGGGCGCGCGTGGACGAGGGCGCCGCGACGGCAGGCTTGCGCGCGGGGAGCGTGCTCATGGGTGTGGTGGTGGCGGAAGCGGGGGTGGTCGCGGAGACGAGCGTGCGCAGTGTGTAGCGGCCGGGCGACGTGCGAATGAAGAGAGAGCCTTCGCCCTTCTTCTTGATGTCCATGGAGAGGTCGCGGGCAACGACGGTGTCAGGAGTCTTCGACTTGCTGGGAAGGCGCACACCCGCTCGTTCCACGATCTCGCGAACCGACATTGGTACGGCGGTCTCGCGCAGGATCTCCTCAACCACAGCAAGCGTACTCATGACCGTCGTGCCTCCCTCGAAAACGTTTGCGACTCACGTACCGTCGAGACGTTGGCCATCCTAGCGCCGTCGGTTTCCGGAACCAGTCTTGACATGGTTTTTTTTCGGGGAGCTGTCGGGGTGCGTGATGTGAGGTGGATCGAGGTTGAATTTTTCTGCCGGTGTGGGTCGTCTGAGCGGTCGTGACTGTTGCGAACCGCGGCGATGTGAGCGAATGCTCGGCCGGGGCGCGCATGCCCGCACTGATTGGGAGGACGAGATGGAACCTGGATTCGTCGAGGTAATCACGCTGCTGCTCGGAATTTCCGGGTTCGGCGTCCAGCAGAACCCGAAGGCACCGACGCCGGATGTGTCGCTGCAGTACGCGATGCCGAACGCGGATGTCGTCGTGCACTTCGACGTCGGCGCCGTCGTGCCGAACAACTACAAGGTGCTCACCGCGCTGCCGAACAACCCGGGCATCAAGGCGTCGCCCGAGCTGTCGAAGATGGTGCGCAAGGCGATCAACGAGATCGAGGGCGGCCGTGGACTCGCGAAGACGGCGACCGGCATCGACCTCGCGACCGACGTGAACGACGCGACCGTGTTTTTCCAGATCGTGCCGAGGCGCGATCCGAACTACGTGGCCGTGATGCACGGCAAGTTCAGCGCGCTGAACGTCGAGAAGATCGCGAAGATGAAGAAGGGGCTCACCGTCCAGAAGGTCGGCGATGCATCGCTGGTCGACATGGGCGACGAGAACGCGATCGCGGTCACCAAGGACGGCACGATGATCGCCGGCACCGCCGGCCTCGTGAAGGAGCGGGTCGCGGCGACGTGGAAGGCGCCGGCGCGCCCGCCGAGCTCGAACCTCGCGTACGCGGCCGAGGTGCTCGGCCAGAAGCCGGTGTTCTCGCTGGTGATGACGATGTCACCGACCGCGCGCAAGGAAGCGCTGAACAAGATCGGCGGCAAGAACTTCGCGACCGACGTGATCCAGCGCCACAAGCTGGCCGCGTTCTCGATCTATGCGGACGGCATCGGCTGGACGTGGATCGACAGCAACCGGGCGGGGCTCGACGCCATGGAGCTCATGTCGCAAGGCATGCTCGAGCTGATGAAGGCCGCGCACATCGCGCCGCGCGGCTTCGCGAAGCTCGCGCTGGGCGCCCTCGAGTCGTACCGGGGCACGAACCGGCAGATCGATGACGTCCTGCGCCGCAAGGCCGAGGTCATGAAGATCGTCGACACGTACACGGGCGACGGCAACTTCAAGCAGTCGGTCAGCAAGGACGTGCGGTCGCTGAAGCTGACCGTGCGCGCGCAGGGCAAGTCGCTCAGCGAGGTCGTGCCCGCGGGCTTCCTCTTGCCGGTCGGCGCGTTCCTCACGCTCGGCAGGGCGTCGGTCGAGCCGCCGACCATGATGGTCCAGCCCCCGGCGAGCCAGAAGCCCGCGCTCGGCGGCCGGAAGAACTAGGGAAGCGGATCAGCCCGCGAGCTCGGACCGCCGCAGGTGCGTGACCAGCTCGCGGATCGACGTCAGGTCCTCGAAGTCCACCGGCTCGGGGTCCATGCTGACGCTGACCTCGATGATCATGTCGTCGTCGATCGGCGCGATGTCCTCGCGCTCCGTGCGGCGCTCGCCGACGCGGCGCTCGTAGCGGAACACGCGCGTGTCGGCTTTCCCGATGCGGCGGTCGTTGCGCCGGCGCTCGCGAGAGACGGCGATGCGCAGGTCCGCGATCGTGTTCGGCATCGGATTGAGCGTCAGCAGCTGGCCCGAGCAGTTGAAGCACATCGGCTTCCAGCTGCCGAACAGCTCGACGGCGCGGAGCACCTTGCGGCGCTTCTCGCTGCAGGTGACGCACTTCGCGCCCATCCCGACGGGCCGTGCATCGACCCAGCGCGCGTAGCAGCCCCAACAGCGTCCGCGACGCAGCTCGGAGACCTTCGCTGCACAGACCTCGCAGGCGTGAAGACGGTCGATCGCGAGTTGGTTCGCCAGTTGGTTCACGTCTTCGGTGGTAGGGCACGCGCCGACGAGAGACAAGTTTTCGGCTAGTCTCGGGGGCCGTGCCGTCGACACGCGCACTCATCCACGCTCCGTGGTCGGCCTCCAAGGTGTCGACGGGGCTGCGCTGCCCGCGGCTGTTTCACTTCAAGTACATCCAGAAGATCAAAGAGCCGGAGGTCATGCCGGAGACCCGGATCGGCAAGGCGATTCACAAGGCCGTGGAGCAGGTGCTGCTCGGCACGCCGATCGAGGAAGCGACCGCAGCCGTGCGCGCGGAGCTGCCGAACGAGACCGAGCAGATGCGCTACGACAACCTCGCGACGGGCATCCCCGCGTTCGTCGCGCGCATCGGCCAGTTCCGGCGGCGCCGGCGGGTCGCGCGGCAGCTCGTCGAGTACTCGCTCGCGGTGCGCGAGGATCTGACGACCACGCAGTTCTACTCGGGCGACGCGTACTACCGCGGCGTGCTCGATCTCGGCTACCTGTTCGAGGACGACTCGCTCGCGCTGGTCGATCACAAGACGGGCGCGCGCATCCCGGGCACGTCGATCGCGGATCAGCTCGAGGGCTATGCGGTGCTCGCCGCGGCGGCGTTCCGTCACGTGCGGCGGTTCTGGTTCGGCGTGCACTGGATCGCCGAACGTGCGGTGGAGTGGGCTGCCCCCGTGGCACCCGAGCACGTCATCGATCGGCTGATGCCGGATCTCCTCGATAACATCGAGGCCGCCGCCCTCGCCGTCGACGACGGACCGCGCCCGAACCCCGGATCGTGGTGCGACAGATGCTCCTATCGCAACCTGTGTCCAGCCAGTCGCGAGATCCGGTACGAGCCTGTCGAATACTACGAGGATGACGAAGACTGAGCGCACGACAGCGCGCCTCGCGCTCGTCGAGAAGCAACGCCGCTTCGCCTGGGAGCTCGCGCGCGAGGAGTACGCGCGCACGGCCGCGAGGATGGTCGCCGGCAAGACGCACGATCTGCTCGGTCTCGTCCAGGTCGTCTCGCTCGCGACGCCGCACCTGTTGCCGGTGGTCGAGGGCGATGCGCGGATCTTCGTCGAGGACATCGCACGCGTCGCCGACGAAGCGCACGCGCAGCTGAAGTCGCTGATGGCGATCGCGCGCCCGCCGCGCCGCGCGAGCACCGGCAGCGACGCGCCGCTCCATCGCGGAGCCGCCGTCGGCCCGGTGATCGGGCGCGTGGTCGGCGAGCTCGAGTCCGCCGTCGAGATCGGCGTCGACTACGCGATCGATGTCGACGCCGCCACCGCGCTCGACGAGCCCGCGATCGCGCACCTCGCGATCGGCATGGTGCTCGACGTGGCCGACGCTCCGTGGATCGAGCTGACCGTGCGCGACCTCGAGATCGACGGCGCGCCGTGGATCGAGCTCGTGCGCGGCACGCAGACGGACGTCGCCGGCGACCACTTCGACCTGCGCCTCGTCGAGACGCTCACCGCGCGCGTCGGCGGTGAGGTGACGCGCAGCGAACGCGCGGGCGGCGGCGTCGAGCTCGTCGTCGCCCTGCCCGTGATCGCGTGAGCTAGGCGAGCGCCTCGAGGTGGCGCACGAGCTCCTCGCGCTGATCCTCGGACGTGTACATGAACTCGATGCCGAGCCCGCGCAGCGCACCACCGCGACGCGACTGCACGCGGCCCGCGATCGTCAGCGGTTCCTCGTCGGGGAACACGATGCGCAGCGCGACCTTGGTGCCGACGTCGAGCGTGTGATCCGTGGTCAGCATCAGCCCGCGCGCGCTGATGTTCTGCGTGTGGCTGACGATCACGAGTCCGGTCTCCGAACGCATGCGCACCTCGAGGCGCGCGGGGATGCGGCTCTCGCTCCGGCGGAAGTACGGCACGCTCTCGCCGCGCGCGCACGCGAGGATGAGATCGCGCGTGGTCTCCGCTCCCTCGTCGAACGCGAGGCGCAGCGCGTCGCCGACGGCGAGCACGCGACCGTGGATGCGGAAGTCGCGGCCCGGATCGTCGATGCACACGGTGATCGAGACGTCGCGCTCGGTCTCCTGCTCGAGGCTGGGCGGCGCGCTCACCGTGTTGGTCGCGGCGTCGAAGTCGGCGAGCAGCGCCGCGCCGTCGGCGTACCGCACCGTGGTCTCGAGCCGGCGGCGGGCGGGCTCCATCGGACCGCCGTGCACCACCGCCTGCAGTCGCGCGACGAGCTCTCGCTCGCCGAACGGCTTCGCGAGGTAGCCCGCGTCGAGGGCGGTGATCTCCTCGGCCTCGGCCGCCTCGACGTAGCCGGAGATGTAGAGCACGCGCACCTCGGGTCGCAGGGCGCGCACGCGCTCGACGAACCGGCGACCGCTCGCGCCTGCGAGCACGAGGTCGACCACCACGGCGCGTAGCCCCGTCGCCGTCGTGCTGGTCGCGAGCGCCTCGTCGCAGCTGCGCGCGTCGGCGACGAGGTAGCCCGCGCGTTCGAGCATCGCGACGATCACCTCGCGGACCGCGTCGTCATCGTCGACGACGAGCACGAGCTCGCCGCGCGGCCTGGCGAGCGCGCGCGTGGTCGCATCCGACATCGTCGTCGTGATCGGCCACTCGATGCGGAACGTGGTCCCCTGCCCCGGCGTCGACCGCGCGCTGATCCTGCCGCGTGCCTGGCTCACGACGCGGTGCACGACCGCGAGGCCCATACCCGTTCCGCGCCCGGGCGGCTTCGTGGTGAAGAACGGCTCGAAGATGCGGTCGAGCACCTCGGGCGGCATCCCCGCGCCGGTGTCGCTCACCTCGAGAACGGCGTAGTCGCGTGCGTCGATCTGCGCGCGCGAGAGCGAGAACGTGATCTGTCCCGACTCGTGCATCGCGTCGCGCGCGTTGAACGCGAGGTTCAGAAGGATCTGCTCGAGCTCCGTCGGGTCCGCGATCACCCGCAACGGGCGCTTCGGCAGCTCCATCATCACCGCCGTGCGCGGTCCGAGGAGCCCGCGGATTAGGTCGACGCTCTCGCCGAGGAAGTGCGTCAGGTCGATCGAGCGCGGCTCGGCGGGTCCTCGACGGCTGAGCGTCCCGAGCTTGCGCGTCAGGCGCGTGGCGTGGACCGCGGCGGTCTCGATCCGCCGGGCGTTGGTACGTTGAGCCTCCGAGACGTCGGTATCCGCGTAGATCCGCTCCGCGGAGCTCAGGATCATCGTCAGCAGGTTGGCGAAGTCGTGCGCGATGCCGGCGGTGACCTGCGCGACCGCGGCGAGCCTCTCCTGTTGTTCGATGCTCGCGCGCATGCGTGCCGTGCTGATCGCGAGGGCGGTCTGCCCGGCGACCATCGCGAGCACCTCGAGGTCGCGCTCGCCGAACACGTCGGGCTGAAGAGCGTCGAGATAGATCACGCCGACGAGCTGCTTGTCGTGAAGCATCGGCACCGAGAGCGCGGCTCGCACCCCCGCGGACTGCACGCTCGACGCGCGGCCGAAGCGGGCATCCAGGCTCGCGTCGCTCGACACCACGCCGACGCGCTGTGCGACGACCTCGTCGAGGATGCTGCGCGGAAGCACGACCGTGTCGCCGAGCCGGTCCCGCCGGCGCGCGATGCGCGACACGAGCTTCCCCGTGGGCTCGTGCAGCAGGATCGCGCCGCGCTCCGCCGGAACGAGCGCGAACGCGCGATCGAGCACGGCGTGGAGCATGCCGTCGACGTCGTGTCGCGACGCGAGGAGCTGCCCGATCTCGAAGGCGATCTGCAGCCGCGCGTAGTCGCGCGCGACCGACGGCTCGGCGAGCTGCAGGCGGTGCTTCACCACGTGGGTCTCGTCGGAGACCGTGACGTTCACCGCCGACGACCTCGCGCCGGCGCGGTCCTCGAAGCGAAGGCGCGTCGCGCCCATGATGATCTCGTCGCCGTCGGAGAGATGGACCTCGGTGATGCGCGCGCCGTTGACGAACGTCCCGTGCGTCGAGCCCAGATCCACCAGCTGGTACCGGCCGTCCGCGCGCCGGACCTCTGCATGGCGACCCGAGACGAGCGGATCGACGATGACGAATGTAGCGCTCTCGTGGCGGCCGAGGGTCACGCGGTCCGCGAGCTCGAAGCGAAGTCCTTGGGATGTAGCGATGCCGACGAGCGCGGCCACTACGAGCCCTCGTTGTTATCGCTCGGCATGGTGCACTGCTGATCGTCGGGGAAGTCGGTCTGACCGTCCATGTCGTTGTCCATGCCGTCATCGCACTTCTTGTCGCCTCTTTCGGAGACGTCCGTGAGCGACGAACAGCCGGTGTCCGTGTTCGTCAAGCGGAAGTCGATGAAGCCGTCACCGTCGTTGTCGATGCCGTCGTCGCACGCGTTGGTTCCGAGCTCGGAGGTGTCCGCCGGTCCGGTGCAGCCCGCGTCGAAGTTGCCCTGGGTCGCAAAGTCGGCGAAGCCGTCCTGGTCCTCGTCGATGCCGTTGTCGCAGACGCCGGAACCACGCTCGTTGGCGTCGTTGACGTCGCTGCAGCCCGGATCGCCGCCCGAGAGCTTGAAGTCGGCGAGGCCGTCCTTGTCGTTGTCCTGTCCGTCATCGCACGTGAGGCCGTTGCGGTGCTCGTTGTTGTCGCCCGCGTTCTGACAGCCCGGGTCCATGGGGAAGTCGGTCAGACCGTCGCCATCGTTGTCGAGGCCGTCGCTGCACTGCGGCGGGCACGCGCCTCCCTCGGTCTGATCCGTCGGCGAGGCGCATCCGCAGTCGGCCATGTCGAACATCGTGTCGTTGTCGTTGTCCAGCCCATCATCGCACTGCGCGCATCCCGCGCCCGAGCACGTCTCGAGCATGTCGTCGGGCCCGGTGCAGCCCGGATCCGAGAGGCCGGTGTCGACGTCGAAGTCGAACCGACCGTCGCCGTCGTTGTCCTGACCGTCATCGCACGCCGTGACGCCGAGCTCGCTCGAATCGCCTGGATCCGCACAACCCGGATCGCCGAGCGCGGGGTTGGTGTTGTAGTCGCTCCGACCGTCGCCGTCGTTGTCCGTGCCGTCGTCGCAGACGCCGCCGCCCTTCTCGTTCGTGTCGCCGGGCGACGCGCAGCCGGGATCGTGCATCAGCGGATCGACATCGAAGTCGGCGCGACCGTCCGCGTCGTTGTCGAGGCCGTCGTCGCACGCCGTCGTTCCGAGCTCGCTCGGGTCGGCGGGATCCGTGCAGCCCTGATCGCCGCCCGTGCCGGCGCGGTAGTCGACGCGGCCGTCGCCGTCGTTGTCGACGCCGTCGTCGCACGGAAGCGTTCCGGTCTCGAGCGTATCCGTCGGGCTCGAGCAGCCCGAGTCGCCGCCGCCTTCGACGTAGTCGATCGCGCCGTCGCCGTCGTTATCGAGGCCGTCGTCGCAGATCGCGGTGCCTTTCTCGCTCGTATCCGTGGCTGACGTGCAGCCCGGGTCGTTCGCGTCCGCGAGGCCGTCGCCGTCGTCGTCGATGCCGTTGCTGCAACCGGGCGGGCCCATCTCCGACGCGTCGAGCGGTCCCGTGCACTGCTGGTCGGCCGCATCCGTCTGCGTGTCGAGGTCGTCGTCGATGCCGTTGTCGCACTCGGGACAACTCGTCCCGCTGCAGCGCTCCGTCGTGTCGCCGACTGCATTGCATCCCGGATCGCCGGTGCTCCCGAGCGTGAAGTCGCGCACGCCGTCGTTGTCGTCGTCGAGCCCGTTGTCACACGCCGCGCTCGCACCACGCTCGCTGGTATCGATGACGCTCGAGCAGCCGCCGTCTCCACCCACGAGCCGGAAGTCCGTGGTGCCGTCGTTGTCGTTGTCGATGCCGTCATCGCAGATCGCGCTGCCCAGCTCGCTCGTGTCGCCGATCGCCGAGCAACCCGGATCGCCGGCGGTGTCGGTGCGGAAGTCGCCGACGCCGTCACCGTCCTGATCGATTCCGTCGTCGCACACGGTGGTGCCGCGCTCCGACGCATCGGTCACGGATTCGCAACCAGGATCCCCGTTGCCATCGAGGCGGAAGTCCGTCGTGCCGTCCACGTCGTCGTCGGTGCCGTTGTCGCAGACGAGTGTGCCGCGCTCGGAGCTGTCCGCCGCATCGGCGCAGCCGGGATCGCCCATGCCGTCGAGGCGGAAATCGACGAGACCGTCGTTGTCGTCGTCGATGCCGTTGTCGCACGTCCCGCTGCCACGCTCGGACGGATCGAGAGCGCTCGCGCAGCCGGGGTCGACCGCGTCGGCGAGACCGTCGTTGTCGTTGTCGAGCGAGTCCGAGCACGCGGTCACGCCGCCCTCGGATTCGAGCTTGTCGGCGCATCCCGGGTCACCAGTGCCGTCGAGGCGGAAGTCGATCAGCTGATCGCCGTTGTTGTCGATGCCGTCATCGCATTGCGGGCACCCACCGCCGGGAGCGCAGTGCTCGTCGGTATCCATAGGCGAGTTGCAACCGAAGTCCATCGCGTCGCTCGCGCCGTCGTCGTCGTCGTCGAGGCCGTTGTCGCACGCGGTGTCTCCGCGCTCGGAGATGTCCGACGGCGACACGCACCCAGGATCGCCGACGGCGCCGTTGTAGTCGGCCAGGCCGTCGCCATCGTTGTCGATACCGTCGTCGCACGCGAGCACGCCGCGCTCGGTGATGTCCGCCGGGCTATCGCAGCCCGGATCACCCATCCCCGCGACGACGTCGAAGTCGGCCTTGCCATCGTTGTCGTCGTCGATGCCGTTGTCACAGGCGAGCCCGACGACACCGCGCTCGTTGTTGTCGGTGGCGTCGCTGCATCCCGGATCACCCGCGCCGTTCTGCGAGTAGTCGACGCGGCCATCGCTGTCGTTGTCGATCCCGTCGTCACACGCGAGCGTGCCGCGCTCGTCGAGATCCGCCGCCCCCGCACAGCCGAGGTCCGCCGGGAAGTCCGACACACCGTCGCCGTCGTTGTCGGCGCCGTCGTCGCAGGCGGCGGCCCCGCGCTCGGACAGATCCATCACCGTGGTGCAGCCGGGATCGCCCAGGCCGCCGACCTTGCTATCGACGAGACCGTCCCCGTCGTTGTCGACGCCGTCGTTGCACGATCCGCCGTTGAGCTCGGTCGTGTCGTACGGCGCCTTGCAAGCGTCGTCCCCCATACCGTCGATGCGGAAGTCGACGAGGCCGTCGCCGTCGTTGTCGACGCCGTCATCGCACAGGTCCATGCCGCGCTCGGAGGCATCGAGATGATCGACACAGCCCGGGTCGTCGAGGTCCGACAGCCCGTCGCCGTCATTGTCCATCCCGTCGGCGCACGCGATCGACGAGACGCACTGCGATGGCGTTCCCGTGCACGTGAACCCCGCCTCCGCGAAGCACAGCGATGCACATCCATCCGTGTCGTCGGTGTTGCCGTCGTCGCAGTCCTCGACGCCGGCCGCGACCATGGCGTCACCACACATCGCACGCTCCCCGAGGACCACGGTCGCCGCCGCGATCTGCTGCGCTCGCATGGTGGCGCGCGCCGCGCCGGATGCGACGACCTCGCCCTCCGCGATCCCGTCGACACGGATCGCGAGCTCGTGATCGGCGAGCGCGTCGGGAACGAGGATGACCAGCGTGTCGCTGCCCGAGGACATCGCGCGCGGTTGATCGGGGACGAGGTCCGGCGGGAACGCCTGCACCCCATCCACGACGCCCCACACGCGCAGCTGATCGATCCCGCGATCGGTCGGGTACTGGATCGTCACGCGAACACCGGTGACGTCATCGCGCACGACGGTGTCGCCACAGGCCGCGAGTGCGACGAGTGCGACGAGCGAGAGCGCGCGGACTATCGACGGTCCCACGTTCCGAGGCTCCCGGAGGGAAGTACCGTCGTGGTGTCACTCGACACCGCGATCGCAGTGATCGTCGCGCCCGCGACCGCACCACCCACCACCGTCCAGAACCACCACTTCTTGTACACGGGCCTCGGCTCGTCGACGACGCGCGACTGCGCTGCGATGCGCGCGCGCTCGTCGGCCTCGCGGGCCTCGCGCTCCTTCGTGCGGCGTTCGAGCTCGAAGCGCTCTCGCTCGAGGTCGAGCTTGCGCTTGTCGGCGTCACGCTTCGCGGCCGCGTTGGTGCGCGCCTCTCCGATCAGCTCCTCGACGAGCGATCGGTTCTCTGCCCCGGGCACCTCGCGCAGATAGCCCTCGAAGAAGAACTCGGCACGATCCCAGTTCTTCAGCTGGAAGTGACACTGCGCGATGTTGAAGAGGAACTGCGGCGCCGGATAGAGCTTGTGCGCCTCCTCGTAGGCGGCGAGCGCCGTCGGGAACTCGCCGCGCTTGTACGCGTCGGTGCCTTCCTGGAACAGCGCCTTCGCTCGCTCGATCTCCTGCGCGGACGGCGCCGGCGGCGCGGGCTGCGCGAGCGCAGGCGCCGCACCGGCGAGGAGTGCGATGGCGACGACGAGGTGCTTCACGGCTTCTTCTCGAACGGATCGAGCACGCCGCTGCGATCGACCGGCTTGGTCTTCACGACCGGCTGCGCGGTCTGCTTGTCGGTGGTCTTCGGCTTGTCGACCTTCTTCGCCGACGGCCTGGTCTTCTTGACGACCGGCTTCGTGGCGACCGGCGCCTCCGGGGTGGGTGGCGGCGCGACGACGACGACCGGCGGCGGCGGTGGCTTCGTCGAAACGAGCGTGAGGAACACGCGCGACGGGCGATCGACGGCGATCGTGTGCTCGATCGTGGCGTGCTCGGGGAGACGCACCGAGAGCGTCACCTCGCGATCGGCGCGATCGAAGCGCAGCGTCGACGGTGTCTTCCCGAGCGACACGTCTCCGCGGAAGACTTCGGCACCCGGCGGCGAGGTCTCGACGACGACATCGACGGTCGGGCTCGGCGCTTCACTCGTTCCGCCGCGCGTCGCGACGACCGCGATCACGCCTGCGGCGACCGCCGCGATCGCGCCGGCGATCCACCAGCGACGCGACGGGCGTGCCGCGATGTCGTCCGGCATCGACAGCGCACGTACCGGCAGCGTCGGCTCCGGTGCGATCGCCGCCACCACCGGGGCGGTCTTGCGCATCGGAGCGAGCACGCGATGCTCGCCGGAGACGCGGTGCGTGTCGACAAAGCTCGATAGCTGCCAGCCCTCGAGGTCCGCGATCTCGGCGAGCCGTTCGGCCACCACGCCGATCGACGCGGGGCGCTCGTCGGGCTCCTTCGCGAGGCACGCGAGGATCACGTCCTCGAGCTCCATCGGAACTTGATACGGGAGCCCTTCGATCGCGCCGGGTGGCATCGGCACCACGGTCAGGTGCTTCACGACGAGCTCGCCGAAGCTCGAGCCGGTCAGCGGCAGCCGACCGGTGACGAGCTCGTACAGCATCACGCCGAACGCGTAGATGTCCGTGCGCGAATCGACGGCTTTGCCGCTCGCTTGCTCGGGCGACATGTACTCGGGCGTCCCGAGGATCGCGCCCGCGGCGGTGCTGTGGACCGAGATCGCGGTGTCACCGCCGAGCTTCGCGACACCGAAGTCGAGCAGCTTGACGAAGTCCTTCTGCCCGGAGCGCTCGGTCAAGAACACGTTGTCGGGTTTGAGGTCGCGATGAATGATGCCGGCCGCGTGCACCGCTTCGAGCGCCGACGCGACCTGCAACATGATGCCGACCGATCGCGCGAGCGGCTGGATGCCGTCGTTGTCGATCACCGCCGAGAGCGTCGAGCCCTTCAGCAGCTCCATGATGTAGTAGTTGTCGCTGCCCGGGTTCTCGACGAAGTCGGTGATCTCGACGATGTTCTGGTGGCTGATCTTGTTCACCGCGCGTGCTTCGGCGAAGAACCGGTGCACCGCTTGCGGGTTCTCCGAGTATTCGGAGCGCAAGATCTTCACGGCGACCTTGCGCCCGAGCTTCGTATGCTCGGCGAGGTAGACCATCCCCATGCCGCCTTCGCCGAGCAGCTCGATCAAGCGATAGGACCCGAGCACCGTGCCCGGCTCGCGAACGCTGCTGCTGCGCAGCAAGCGACCACACCCATCGCAGCGCAAAGAGCCACTCGGGCTCATCGCACCGCACGCGGAGCACTTGACCGCGTGAGGTAGCGTGTCGCCGTGCTGCGCGACAATGCTCAAAACAGGCCCTTCAGCAGGCGGTGAAACGCGTCCGGCGTCAGGAACGTCGTGTCGACGTAGCCGAACGTGATCTTGTCTCCGTTGGCCACGAGGCGCGGCTCGCCCGCCTTCAATGGCTTCTCGTTGACCTGGGTTCCAGCGAGCGAGTCGTTGTCCCAGATGCGCCAGTTTCCGTTCGACGTGCGCTCGAACCACGCGTGCTGCTTCGAGAGAGACTGATCGTTGATCACGACATCGCACGTCGACGAGAAGCCGACGGTCACGACGTTGTCGTTGTCCCGCGAGCGGAGCTCCCCCGCGAAGAAGTTGTCGCCGACCTTCGGCGCTGGGCGTCCTTCGATCACGATTCGATCCACCGTCAGTCCACGAGTCGGCCCCCTGTCGCTGCTTTCGAGCTTGCCGCCGGTATGGACGAGGAACGGGTGGGGATGCTGCGCGACGAAGTCGCTCGAAGCGATCTTCGCGAGCTCTCTATAGACTTGAATCTGTTGCACGTATTGCCGACCATGCCGCAGATCGCGGCACCTCGAAGGTCGAGCTTACGGCGCTCGTGCTGGCTCTACAACGCCCATCACCACATCCGGACTATGTAAGCTCTCGTACAGCAGGCCCGTCTTATTTTCGCCAGCGCAGAATTCGCGCGGGCCACACGGCGAGCCCGTCCTCGCGGCGCTTCGGTGCATCGCGCGCGACCAGCTTCGCGATGTTCTTCAGTCGCTCGTCGAGATCGCCCGGCGCTCCGGTCGCGCTCGCGAGCTGGACCGCACCGTCCTCGCCGAGTGTCGCAGTTGTCGTGAACTCGGCGTCCGGCGTGAAGATCGATGCGCGGTAGAGCGCGCTCGTCGGCGCAGCCGATACCGCCGCTTCGGTCTGCGACGGATCGATCTCGCGCTCGAGAAGAAACCGCGCGCCCTCGGTCGGACGCAGATTGCGAGCCCGCGCCAAGCTACTCGCCGAGATCGGCCGCGAACCGACTCGAGACGTTCGCCGCGTTGCCCCACTGCGACTTCTTCCACTCGGCGCCCCACTGGCGAAGCGTCCACATCGGATCGAGCACGAGGCGCGATCCGATATGCGCGGACCCGTAGAGGTCCTTGGTCTCCCCGCGATCCTTCGCGAGGTCGTAGATCTTCGGGGATCCCGCGGCCGCGAGCATTCCCTTCCAGTGCGCGATGCGGCCGCCGTGTCCGTTCTCGTACTTCGAGCCGAACGACATCGTCGGATACACGACCTGGCCATTCGCGAGCGGGATCAGCGACTGGCCCTGCCACTCGGGATCGATCGCGACGCCGAGCGCATCGGCGAGCGTCGGCACGATGTCGATACCCTCGGTGCCCTGCGGGAACTTCCCGGGCGGGAACATCGGCGGGTAATGGATGAGCAGCGGGACGTGCTGCAGCGTCTCGCGGATCGATCCGCCGTGACCGAAGCGTCCGTCCTCCCACTGCTCGTCGCCGTGATCGGCGGTGATGATGATCATCGTCTGATCGGCGATGCCCCACGTCTCGAGCTGCTTGATCAGCTGACCGACGAGGTCGTCCTGGTACGAGACGTTCGAGTCGTAGATCGCGCGCACGTGCTCCATGTCGCGCTCCGGCAGGTTCTTGGGCATGCCGCCCGGACCGTCATCGCCGAACGTCTTGAAGCGGCCGTCGTACTTGCCGTCGTACTTCGACATCCACGGCTCCTTCGGCCGCAGCGTGACGTGCGTGTCGATCGTTCCCATGTAGAGGAACCACGGCTGGTCCTTCTTCGGCGTGATGAATGACAGCCCCTTCGCGAGGATGTCGGCGCCCCGAAGGCCCATCGACGACTCGATGTGGTTGACGTACTTGTCCCAGCCCGAGCCATAGCCGCGCTTCGGGCGGATGTAGCCATTCGCCGAGACGCCCGCGACGAACTTGCCCGCCTTCTTCGCGACCTCGTCGATGGTGACGAACTTGTCGGGAAGGATGTCCTTCATGTTGGGCGCCTTGTGCTTGGCGAGATACATCGACGTCCACATCGACGCGTGCGAGACCTGCGACTCGTTGCCCTGCACGTAGTTCTGCAGGAACACCGCCGACGTTTCGGCGAGCTTGTCGAAGTTCGGCGTCTCGGGGCGCGCCGTGGGGTTGAACGCGCGAACGCGATCCGCGCGCAGCGAGTCCATGATGATGAACACGACGTGCTTGGGCGGATCGCCGCGCTTCACGGTGGGCGTGGTCCCGGGCACGACGAGCGCCGCGTTCGCGAGCTCCGCCTTCGCGCAGCCGGTCGCTTCGAGATCGAGGCGCACCGCCTTGCCGGCGAGCGCGGCGAGGTCCACCGCCGAGCCGAGCCCGGTGAGCTTGCCGTCGGCCGTGGCGCCGTCCTCGGCGGTCGCGAGCACGTTGACCGTGCAGCTGCCGTCGGACAGGTCCGCGGTGACCTTCGCCTTCTCGGGCACCATCACGTACCAGGACATCGCGCTGTCCTTGGGCACGACGAGCGCCTTCTTGCCGGCGTCGTAGAAGCCGACCTGGCCATCCTCACCGACGGGCGTCGCGCCACCGATCTGCATCCACGCGAGCGCGACCTCCGACGGCTTGGTGAAGAACGAGAGCTGGTTCTCGCCTTCCTTCAGCTGACCCGCGGGCACCGCGAGCTCGACGGTGTTCCACCCCGCGGAGAAGTTCGCGTTGATGTCTTTGTTCTCGTTGACCTTGAGGCTGAGCGCGCCGTCGCCCGGCGAGAAGATGCGCGCGCGCACCGTTCCGCGTCCCGCTTGCGCGGCGGTCAGCGGCACGAACACGCTGCCGGTCTTGCCCGTCATTCGCGCGACCTTCACCTCGCCCTCGGTCTGGCGCAGGTTCCACGCCTTCTTCGCGTCCTTCGACATCATGCTGCCGAAGCGCATGTACTTGGCCATGCCCGCCGAGCCGCCGTTGACGAGCAAGCCGCCACCACGCGTGAGGTGCGCCGCGAGGCGATTGTCGACGAGCGAGTAGACCACTCGCTCGGGGCCGCGATCGGGCGCCTTGGTCGGCGCCTTCACCGCTTCCGGTGTTCCCGCGCCCGCTGTCTTGCCGGGCCCGGTCTCGGTGACCTTGGACTCCCCGGCGGTCGACGGTTGTTCTTTGGTGCTCTTGCCGCACGCGACGAGCGCGAGCGTGGAAACGGATGCAATGACGACCAAGCGGCTCATCGACGCTGAACCTAGTGAATGGGGACAGCGAGGGCAAGAAACAACGCCACTCTCCGTCGGTAAACGATCCCTCGCTACCCGAGAAGCACTCTCAAAAGTGCCTAGGCGATCCGCCAACCATGCGCATAGACGTTCGCGCGCCCGTCGCGGACAAACCCGACGAGCGCGACGTTGAACCGCTCGGCCAGCTCGATCGCGAGCGAGCTCGGCGCGCTGACGCTCGCGACGATCGGCACGCCGAGCATGATCGCCTTCTGCACGAGCTCGTACCCCGCGCGTCCGCTGAGCACCAGCACGTGCTTGCCGGGATCGATGCGCGGCGTGTCCTCGTGCACCACCGCCCGTGTCGGGCTCGCCCCGAGTGCCCAGCCGGCGAGCTTGTCCACCGCGTTGTGCCGGCCAACATCCTCGCGCGCGGCGACGAGGGAACCGTCGAGCGCGAACAGTCCCGCGGCGTGCAGTCCCCCGGTCGCCGCGAACAGCGACTGCGCCTCGCGGAGCCTCGCGGGCAGTGAGGCCAGCACGCTCGCCGTCACGCGCGTGTCCGCCGCGATCTCCGTGGCGCGAAGCTCGAGATCGGCGATCGCCACGCGGCCGCACACGCCGCACGCGGCTGACGACAGAAGCCCGCGCCCCGCGAACGCGTCCGCACCGATGTCGACCTCGATGGCGTCCTCGTCGACGGATTCGATCGCGAACGGCTCGCAGCCGCCGACACCCTCGGCGTTGAGCAAGCCTCGCACGAGCTCGACGTCGGCACCGGGCGTGCGCATGATCGTCGCGACCGGGGTTTTGCGCGCGCGCAATTGCAGCGGCGCCTCGACGACGACGGCATCGCGAGCGCTCGTCCGCGCGGCTCCATCGATGCGCTCGATCGCGATCTCGCGCGTCGACATCAGCGCCGCGTCGCCGTGTGCGAGTGAGGCACCGGGCGATCGATCGTGAACGTCGAGTGCTTGCCTCGGAACGCGCGCATGGCGTGACCATACGCGGCGAGCCTCAGCGACGCACGACGCGCGCGCGCGGAATCGGCAGGTGCCAGCGGCGCTTCGCGATCGCCGAGAGCAACGCGTTCACGCCGACCGTGACCAGCACGAACGCGGCGCTCCAGACGAACATCGCGAACCAGGTCGGCGCGGCGCTCGAGTCATGATCGAGCAGCTGCGCGAACCCGTACACGATCGCGACGCCCGCCCCGGCCCCGAGCACGGCCGCGACGAACAGACGCAGCGCGCGACCGCGATGGTCCAGAAGGTCCATGGATCGACGACACGCCGAGGCCCGGCCGGTTGCTACTCGAGCACGAGCTTCGTGTCCGGCGGCAGCTTCTCCATCGCCTCGATGCGAGTGCCCGGATCGGAGTCCCAGTGGACGGAGAACGTCACGCGCACGATGTCGCCGACCGCGACCGCGGGCAGGTTCTTCCCCGTCGGCGCGAACGACATCACCATCGACGCCATGCCCTTCACCTTGCCGTCGCGATGCTTGTACGTCGGGATGGCCTCGTGGTGGATGTCGATCTTGTCGGTCGCCGTGGCGCCGACGGCGACGACCTTGCCGTTGACCGTGTACCGGTCGGCAGGCTTGCTGCTGCACGCGACGAAACCGACGAGGAAGGCGATCGCGAGCGCGAGCTTCATCCGCGAACGGTAGCTAACGCCGGCGGCGACGCAAGCCCGCGAGCAGCGCGAGGCCGAACAACGCCGTGGCGGACGAGCCCGACGTGGAGCATCCACCGGTGACTTCGCTCGGACCGCCGACGGCTCCCCCGCCGGTCCCGGCATCGTCGCCACCGCCGACACCTGCATCGTCCGCGGGCGGAGGTGGGGGAGCGCCCGCCTGTAGCGTGATGTCGGCGCAGTTGAAGTAGAGATCGTTATTGATCGCGGGATCGATCGAGGGCAGGTAGTCGGCGTTGTTCGTCATGACCTGAATGAACTGAAGCGTGCAGTTCGTGCACTCTACGTTCGGCAACGTGACCTCTTTCGAAAGAGTTCCGTCAGCTATCAGGTCCGCGAGGATGATCGCGCCCGTCGCGTCGGTCGTACCGGTCATGTCGACGTTTGGGAAGTTGCCGACGGCGGTACCGGGAGGCGGTAGGCCAAACGTGTCGCCGTTCGGCTGGAAGGCAATGCGGAAGTGACCGGGGTGCTGGATGGTCTCGGCCCACGTCACGGTGATCGTCGCGCCGGGCGCCAAGACCGTCGTCCGCGTCGGGTTCGCCGCACGCGAGTACGCTGGATCGCCACAATGACCCGCTTTCTGCGGATCGCCCTGCGTGTTGTCGGTGCGCGACAACGGGTTGGTCAGGTGGATGTGCGCGTACGCGCTCGTCGACAAACCCGCGACGACGAACAAGCTAAGGGCCCCGCTCTTCATGCCTGCATCAAACCACCATTTGCGCGAATTGCGTATTGGGGGTGAGTCCCCCGATCGGGGTGGGAGAGCCCCACCCGATCGCCGACCGGGGTATGGTCCGGCCGATGGCAACTCCCATCAAAGACCGGGTGTTCCGCGATCCGGTGCACGGGCTCATCGAGCTCAAGGGCAAGGACCGCCCGATCGCCGACCTGATCGACACGCACGCGATGCAGCGACTGCGGCGGATCAAGCAGATGGGGTTCGCGTGGCTCGTGTATCCGGGCGCCGAGCACTCGCGGTTCGGGCACGCGCTCGGTGCGTTTCACATCGCGCAGCGGGTGACGCGGCGGCTGGATCTCGACGACGCGCTCGCACGCAAGGTTCGCGTCGCGGCGCTGTTGCACGACGTCGGTCACGGTCCGTTCTCGCACGCGTGGGAGCACGTGTTCCCCGGAAACGATCACGAGCGGTGGGGCGCGCGCATCATCGCGGAGAACGCGGAGCTGCGAGATGCACTCGAACGGCTCGAGCCCGGGATGGTCGAGGGGCTGGCCGGGTTCTTCAGCAAGAAGAGCGGGTTTCGACCGCGGTTCGCGCGCAAGCTCGTCAGCTCGCAGCTCGATGTCGATCGGCTGGACTACTTGCTTCGCGACGGCCACTACTCGGGCGCGGGGTACGCGACGTACGACCTCGACTGGATCATCCACGCGATCCAGGTCGGTAACGTGCACGCGGATCACGACGATCCGTCGGATCTCGTCGTCGACTATCGGCGCGGCATGTACGCCGTGGAGCAGTACCTGTTCGCGCGCTCGTATATGTACGCGCAGGTCTATCACCACAAGACGGTGCGCGCGGCCGAGTGGATGTTCATCAAGACGCTCGAGCGGTTCGCGCAGCTCGCGCGACAAGGCGTCGAGCCGAGGGGCTTGCCGATCGCGGGCGAGATGGCGCGCGGCGCGACCGTGAGCGTCGACGACTATCTGCGCTTGCACGACATCTCGCTGTCGACGGCGATGGACGCGTGGGCCGGGCGCGACGGCGAGCCGGCACAGGACGCCGTGCTGCACGATCTGTCGTCGCGGCTCGTCGATCGACGGCTGTTCAAGACGTTCGACCTCGGCGACGACAAGGCGGCGGCGGATCGGTTGTGGCCGCAGGCGCTCGAGGTCGCGCAGCAGCGGTTTGGTCAGCACGCGACGAGCTACGTGCACCTCGATACCGCGCGCCAGGTCGGCTACCTCGCCGCCGACGACGAGGAGCTGCACGTGATCGATCATCCGCGGTACGGCGCGGTCACGCTGTCGCGGTTGCTCGAGGACATGCCGCTCGGGCAACCGATGTCGGCGATCCGTCTGATCTACGCTCCCGAGCTGGGAGAAGCGCTGAGACCGCTCGTCGAGCACGCACTCGGTCGACATCGCGGACGCAAGTAGGCTGCCGCGAATTGCGGCGGGGTGAACAGGTCCACCGTTACCCCACCCGCGCGAAAAGCCTCGATATGCTCCGCCGTCGAATGGCGAAGCAACGGATCGCGATCCTGGGCGGTGGCGTGGGTGCGCTGATGGCAGCGTTCGAGATCACCGACGCCGACGGGTGGCAGGACGACTACGAGATCACCGTGTACCAGCTCGGCTGGCGGCTCGGCGGCAAGGGCGCGTCGGGGCGCAACGCGGATCACGAGCAGCGCATCGAGGAGCACGGACTGCACATCCTCCTCGGCTTCTACGAGAACGCGTTCAAGGTGCTGCGCAAGGCGTACGGCGAGCTCGGGCGAGCGCCGGGCACGCCGCTCGCGACGTGGCAGGACGCGTTCAAGCCTCACAACTACGTCGTGCTGACGGAGCAGCTGCAGGACGGCAGCTACGTGCCGTGGGTGATGGACTTCCCACCGAACTCCGGTGTGCCGGGAGACGGCGGCGTGTTGCCGACGCCCGGGCAGCTGGTCGAGATGATCATCGGCTGGCTCAAGCAGATCTTCGATCGCTCGAAGAGGCTGCCCGACAACCATCCGAACCTCGACGCCGCGCACCTGCACGCGAAGCTCGGCAATCACGACAAGGTCCTCGACGAGCTCGAGAAGGTGCACGACTGGCTGCATCGCGAGATCCGCGGTGAAGAGGACAAGCTCGAGGAGAAGATCGATTGGCGCCGCGACTTCGTCACGTGCGATCTCGGCTTCGCGGCGACGCGCGGCATGATCGACAGCGGCGTCGTGAAGACCGGCGACTGGTTCTCGCAGGACTACCTAGATTTTCGCGCATGGCTGTCGAAGTACGGCGCGCACGACGTGTCCGTGAACAGCGCGTACATCACGGGCATGTACGACCTCGGCTTCTCGCTGCCGGGGCAAGTCGGCGCGGGCACGGCGATCAACGGCATCCTCCGCATGTGCTGGACCTACAAGGGCGCGGTCATGTGGAAGATGCAGGCCGGCATGGGCGACACGATCTTCGTGCCGCTCTACCAGGTGCTGAAGAACCGCGGCGTGAAGTTCGAGTTCTTCCACCGCGTCGACGAGCTGACGCTGTCGCGCGAGGGTACGTACGTCGAGACGATCACGATCGGACGCCAGGCGACCGCGAAGAGCGGCGCGTACGACCCGCTCGTCGAGGTGCTCGATCTCGATTGCTGGCCGAGCGAGCCGAAGTACGAGCTGTTGAACGAGGGCGACGCGCTGAAGAGCGTCAACCTCGAGGACTGGTGGACCGACTGGAAGGATCCGGTGCCGCCGCTCGTGCTGACGTACGGCGCGGAGACGAACGGCTTCGATCGCGTGATCCTCGGCTGCTCGATCGGCATCTTCGAGTACATCGCGAAGGACGTGATCGCGAAGAACAAGCCGTTCCGCGACATGGTCGCGAACGTGAAGACCACGCAGACGCAGGCGGCGCAGCTGTGGCTCGAGCCCGACCTCGCGGGCCTCGGGTGGACGTTGAACAGCCCGGTGCTCGACGGCTACGCGGAGCCGATGGACACCTGGGCCGACATGACGCACCTCCTCGTGCGCGAAGACTGGTCGAAGAGCCCCGTGGTGCCGAAGAACCTCGCGTACCTGTGCTCGCCGCTTCCGGATACGCAGTGGCCGCTGCCGCCGCGAACGGAGCACGACTACGCGACGAAGCAAAACGAGATGGTCAAGGCCAACGCGCTCTCGTGGCTGACGAAGAGCAGCGCGGGTCTGTGGCCCGCCACGCAGAAGAACGGAGATTTCAACTGGGACCTGCTCGTCGGATCGAACGCGACCGGCCCCGCGCGATTCGACTCGCAGTACTGGATCGCGACGTGGAACCCGTCGGATCGCTACGTGCTCGCGATGCCGAACAGCGTGAACTTTCGCCTGACCACGCAGGGCCACGGCATCGGCAACCTGTATCTGGCGGGTGACTACGTGAAGACCGGCATGAACGTCGGCTGCGTCGAGGCCGCCACGATGGGCGGCATGCACGCCTCGCGCGCGATCTGCGGGCGCCCGGCGCACATCGTCGGCGACTTGACCGACGAACAAGAGGAAGCGTCGAAGACGTGGAAAACGTCGCCGGGGCTCCCGGACTCGTCGGGCTCGTCGTCGGCGGGCTCGTCGTCGGCGGGCTCGTCATCGGGGGGCTCGTCGTCGGCGGGCTCGTCGTCGGCGCGACCCCACGCGTCGATCCTCGAGACGATCATCGAAGGCACGACGGAGATGGTCACCTCGATCGCGAACGCGGCGTCGGACGTCGTGAAGCAAGTCGCGTCGATGCTCGCCGGACACCGACCCGGGGCGAGTAGCTCGGGCGCGGGCGCGTCGAGCACCAACAGCGCGCCTGCGAGCGTGCGACCTCCATATATCCAGCGCGGCGGCGATCTCGCGATGATGCCGCCGCTCGCGCTGACGAACGCGACGATGTACTCGTTCCTCGTCAACGCCGACATCGGCGCGCTGACGGCGATGTGCGACGCGCACCTGAACGCGGTCACCGCGGCGAGCGGCGTCACGTACAAGCCGCTGATGCCGGCGGTGTCGATCGTGTGCGCCGACATCAAGAAGTCGTACTCGACGACGAAGCCGGACTCCCAGAAGGGCTGGATGGCCGAGCGCGACTTCGGCGTGTGGGTTCCCGTCGTCGACAACAAGGGCCGCATCGCGTGGTACCTGCCGTACGTGTTCGTCGACAACGTCGCCGCGATGGTGACGGGGCGCGAGGTGTTCGGCTTCTTCAAGCAGACGGCGACGCTCGTGATGCCGCCGACGCCGCAATCGCCCGGGGACTTCACGATCGATGCGCTCGTGATCCAGACCTTCTCGCCGCAGTCCGAGGCGAAGGACATCCGGCTCCTGACCGCATCGTCGACGAAGAGCGGCCCCGCGCCCGAGGGCAAGTGGGCGAGCACGCTCGACGGACTCGAGATGCTGTGGAAGGACCTGCTGATGCTTCGCGGTGACACGCGGAACCTGCCGCTGACGCGCGAACAGGAGTTCCGCGACGCGCTGGTCGTGCTGCTCACCGGCAACGTGCCGATGGTGTTCCTCAAGCAGTTCCGCGACGAGACCACCGATCAGCGCGCGTGCTACCAGGCGGTGATCGAAGCGCCCGCGCGCCTCGACAAGTTCCATGGCGGCTGGGTCACGCATCCGCACGACATCGTGATCGCGCCGGCGGATAGCCATCCGATCGCGAAGGACTGCGGGCTCGCGTCGGGTACGCTGCGCTCGCAGGTCGGCTTCTGGTGTCAGATGGACTTCACCATGATGCCGGGTCGAGTCATCGCGCAGCGCTGAACGAATGTCGGACCCGATCCAGATCGCGAGCTACCAGGTCCTCGACGTCCTCGGACGCGGCGGCATGGGCGTGGTCTACGAGGCGATCCACGAGAACGGCGAGCCGGCGGCGGTGAAGACCGTCCGGGTCGCGACGGAGTCGACGCTCGAGTCGATCCGCCGCGAGATCCTGATGCTGCGCGAGCTGCGTCATCCGGGCGTCGTCGCGATCCGCGATCACGGCGTCGGCGGCGACGGCACGCCGTGGTACGCGATGGAGCTGCTGCACGGCAGGACGCTTCGCGATGATCTGCGCGTGTGGTTTCCCGTGCCCGACGGGCCCGACGACAGCACGCGCGATCTGAAGAAGGGCTCGGGCAAGGTACGCGAGGAGGCCGTGGTGATCGCTCCGCGCCGCGCACCGCCGAGGCCGCCGCCGTACTCGCTGCGCCACGTGGCGACGCTGTTTCGCCACATCTGCGAGCCGCTCGCGTACGTGCATCGCCAGGGCGTGATCCATCGCGACCTGTCGCCGAACAACATCTTCCTGGTCTCCGTCGACGGCGTCGATCGACCCGTGCTGTTCGACTTCGGCCTCGCAGCGCAGTTCGCCGTGGCAGAGGCGCGCGAGGTGCTCGAGTTCGGCGGCTACGCGCTCGGGACGATCCACTACATGGCGCCCGAGCAAGCGCGCGGCGAGGTCGTCGATGCGCGTGCCGACATCTACTCGCTCGGCTGCATCCTGTACGAGGCGCTGACCGGACGGCCACCGTTCCTCGACGAGGGCAAGGCCGTGCTGCTCCAGCACCTCGAGGTCGCGCCGCGACCGCCGTCGGAGCTCGTCCCCGCGTGCCTCGCGTTCGACGATCTCGTGCTGCGCATGCTCGCGAAGCGACCGCGCGATCGGCTCGGCTACGTCGACGACGTCGCGCTCGCGCTCGCGCGCATCGCTGCGGAGGAAGGCGGGCTCGACCCGCTGCCGGAGCCGCCCCGCGCGCGCGCGTACACGTACCGCGCGGGCTTCGTCGGACGCGGCGACATCATTCGCGAGGTCGACGCCAAGCTCGGCAGGCTCGCCGTCGGACGCGGCAGTGCGACGGCGCTCGTCGGTGCGAGCGGTGCAGGCAAGACGCGGCTCGCGGCCGAGATCGCGACGCGCGCGGCGAGCGTCGGCATCCGCGTGATCGGCGGCGAGTGCGACCCGGTGGCCGTCAACGAGGCTGTCCGCGCGGCGCCGCTGCATCCGCTTCGCCCGTTGCTGCGCGCGATCGCGGATCGCTGTCGCGAGGGCGGACGCGCCGAGGTCGATCGCGTGCTCGGGCTCGACGGCCACCTGCTCGCCGCGTACGAGCCCGCGATCGCGCCGTTCGTGAAGCCCGCGGAGCGATCGTCGACGGGCGTGGCGCGCTTCCGGCTGTTCAGCGTGCTGCGCGAGGTGATCGCGTCGGTCGTGTCCGAGGAGCCGCTCCTGCTCGTCCTCGACGACATGCAGTGGGCGGACGAGCTGACGCTGGCGTTCCTGCGCTTCGTCGGTCACGACTTCTTCGCGCGGTCGCGCATGGCGCTCGTGCTGACCGCCCGCGCCGACGAGATGACGCCGGAGCTCGAAGCCACGCTGCGCGCGCTCGACGCGAAGCGCTTCGACGTGCCACGCCTCGATCGCGATGCGGTCGGCGCGATGGTGCGCGACATGCTCGCCCTCGACGAGGATGCCCCGACGCTCGCCGACTACGTGTCGACGCGGTCCGGGGGCAACCCACTGTTCGCGGCGGAGTACCTGCGGATCGCGGTCGACCAGGGCGTCGTCGTGCGCGACGACTCCGGTCGCTGGAAGATCCTGCGCCGCGACGACGAGAGCTACGACAAGCTGCCGACGCCTGGCTCCGTGCAAGAGCTCGGGCGCCGCCGGCTCGAGCTTCTCGGCGAGCACGCGCGCGCGCTGGCGGTGGCCGCGGCGGTGCTCGGTCGCTCCTGCGACAGCGCGGTGCTCACCGCGACCGCCGCGATGGGCGCCGACGACGCGAACGCGGGCATCTCCGAGCTGATCCAGCGCCACGTCATCGAGGACATGAACGGCCTGTTGCGCTTCGAGCACGACAGCTTGCGCGAGCTCGCCTACGGGACGCTGTCACCGGACGAGGGCCGCGTGCTGCACCGTCGCGCCGCGATCGCCGTCGAGGCGTACCACCGCGACGACGCCGACTTCCCGCTGCGCTTCGCCGAGCTCGCCCACCACTGGGAGCGCGCGGGTGATCGCGGCCTCGCGGCGGACTACCTCGAGCGCGCGGCAGATAACGCGCTCGCGACCGCCGCGTTCGGCGAGGCGCGGACGATGTTCGCGCACCTGCTCGAGCTCGCGAGCGATGCCGCGGCGGTGCGGCGCGCGCGGTGGCTGCGCAAGCTCGGCGAGGTCAGCTACGCGCTCGGCGACCTCGCCGGGCTCGCGTCGTATTCGCGGCAAGCACTCGACACGCTCGACCGCGCCCTGCCCTCGTCGAAGCTCCGCCTCGGCGCGCGCCTCGCCGCCGGTCTCGCGCAACAGCTGTGGTCGCGCACGCTGCGCCGCCCGCCCGCGACGAGAGTCGAGCCGGAGATCGTCGAGGCCGCGCTCGCGTCCGCGCAGATGACCACGCACTTCTTCTTCAACGACGACTCGCTCGGCCTCGTGCACGCGGCGCTGTCCGCGATCAATCTTGCCGAGCGCGGTGGCGGTGATGACCTGCCGATCGCCGAGATCTACGCGCAGCTCGGCTACGCGTCGGGCCTCGCGCGGCTCGGCGGCGTGGCGCGCGGCTACTTCTCGCACGCGCGCGCGATCGCGCATCGCACGCGGGACACGAACGGCCTGATCAAGACGCTGAACACCGAGGCGGCCTTCGCGATCGGCAACGGCGACTGGGACGAGGTGCGCAAGACGGGCGCCGAGGCGCTCGCACTCGCGCGCGAGATCCGCAACCCGCAGGATGCGGAGGACTCGCTGACCATCATCGGGCACGCCGAGTTCGCGACCGGCAACTACACGCTCGCGCGCGAGCTCGCCGTCGAGCTTCGCGAGTCGGCGCGCAGCCGCGCGAACGCACAGCACGAAGCGTGGGGCATCTACACCGTCGCGCGTGTCGCGCTGTACGAGGGCGACCTCGCCGCCGCGATCGCCGACTTCGCGCGTGCGATGGAGATGCTCGCGCAGATGTCCGACCGCGCGTCACTGATCCTGTGCGGCGGCATGCAGGCGAGCGCGCTCGCGCAGTCGGGTGATGTCGCGCGCGCCCGCGCCGCCGCCGAGGCATGCGTCACCGCGATCGCGGGCAAGACGCCGCCCGTCTTCTCGATCACCGAGGGTCTCGTCGGGCTGTCCGACGCGTACCTCGCGCTGTGGAAGCGCACGGGCGACGAGCAGTACGCGGCCCCCGCGCGCGCGGCGATCGCCGAGCTCGCGAAGCTCGCGCGCCTGCTGCCGATCGCGTCGCCACCGGCCGAGATCCGCCTCGGGCTCTATCACCAGCTCGCGGGCTCGCAACGGCGGGCGGTCCGCTCGTTGCGCGCGGGCCTCGCCGCCGCCGAGCGGCTCGCGATGCCACACGATCAGCGAGTCGCGCGAGCCGCCCTCGCGACGCTGGGCGCCTGATACGCTGGAGCGCGCGTGTACGAGCAAGAGCGGAGATACCCTCGGCACAAGGTTCACCTCAAGGTGAGCTACGGTCGCGCGGTCGACTTCGTGGAGCAGTACGCCGACACGCTCGCGCTGGGCGGCATGTTCATCCGCGACGCGGTCGATCTCGCGGTCGGCGACGAGGTCTCGATCACGCTCGAGCTGCCCGGCAGCGGAACGCTCACGGTCAAGGCGGAGGTCCGCTACGTCCTCACCAGCGGTCCCAAGCCGGGCGCGGGCATGCAGATCACGAACGGTCCCAAGGGGTATGTCGACCAGCTATCGGGGTATCTCCTACGGCTCGGGCGGCGCGCCGACGCGGTCGTCTTCGTCGACGCGGAGCCATGGCGCACGCTGATCCGCGAGTCCGGCTACCAGGTCGCGACGCTCCCTGCCCCGTCGGATCTCGCGCGCATCTTCTCGGACCTGCGCCTCGTCGCGATCATGCCGCCCGTCGCGATGGCCGACGAGTACGACGCGGCGCTCCAGGCCAACGGCGCGGACACCTCGATCCTGATCCCGGTGCACGCGGAGTTGCCGGTCGACCCGGTCCTGGCCTGGCTCGACGAGCGGCTCCTCGACCGATAGCGACTTCTCGACCGCTCGCGCGACCACGCGTAGCATTACAGCGTGGTCGACGACGAGGGCCCCGACGCAACCGCGATCCAGCGGAAGCGCCCGAGCATCGCGCCGTCGGACGATGCCGCGACCCCGCGCATCGAGCGCGTGAACCCTCCCGGTCGCACGGACCCGAACGAGCGGGTGACCAGCCCCGTCGATCGAGTCACGAACCCGGTCGAGCGCGTCACGACGCCGATCGATCGTGCGACCGCGCCGAGGCTGCGCGAGCCACCACCGGCGCGCGCCGATTCCCCCGCGGCGCGCCTCGCGACCCCGTTGCCGCTTCCAGCGCCCGACGCGACGCTCGACTCGGTGACCGGCGAGCGCAGGCTCGACACCGAGGCGACGCCGCCGCCCGGGTTCGATCCGAGCTCCGAATCGACCGCGGCGCCGGCACGTCCGAAGGCATCGAGCACCTCGCATCACGGAGCGGGGTCGACGACGATCGGCTCGCCACTCGAAGCGCTCGAGCGCGACGAGCTCCTTCGCACGCGTCGGTTCTGCTTCATCGGCGCGTGCATCGCGCTCGCGGGCGCCTTTTCGGTGCCGCTACTGCCCGGCGATCCGACGGCGAGCGCGCTCGTCCTGTCGTGCGTCGGCGGCGCGCTGGCGTCGATCCTGTTCCTGTATCGGCGCACGAGCGACCCGATCGCGTTCCGCCGCTCGTCGACGCTGCTCGGCTGGTTCATCCCCGCGGTCTGCGTGACCTCGGTGATCCCGTTCTTCGGCGTGTTCTCGCCGGCGCCGGTGGTGCTCGTGCTCGGCATCTACTTCACGGGGCTCGGCAAGAGCAAAGGGTTGGCGGCCGCGGTCTACGCCGTGTGCGCGGGCACGCAAGCGTTGATCGCGGTTCTCGTGATCACGCGGACGGTGCACGACACGGGCATCGTCCAGATCATGCCGATCTCCGAGCGGGATCAGTGGATCGTGCAGGGCCTCACGCAGATCGTCCTCGCGGCCACGTACGTCACCGCGCGCATCTCGCGAAAGACCGCGCTCGCTGCCGTCGGCGAGCTCGAGCGCGCGGTGCGTCTCGCCGCGCATCGCGAAGCGCTGCTGCTCGAGGCGCGCGAGGAGCTCGAGCGGGCCCTGCGCTCCGGTCGCGGTCGGTTCTCCGATCAGACGCTCGGCGGCTACCAGCTCGGCGAGGTCATCGGGCGCGGCGCGATGGGCGAGGTCTACGAGGCCACGGCGCCCGACGGCCGTCCCGTCGCGATCAAGCTCCTATCGCAAGCCTCGCTCGGCAACCTCAACCACGTGCTGCGCTTCCTGCGCGAGCTGCGCACCGCGGCGAACCTCGTCGCCGATAACGTCGTGCGCGTGATCGAGGTGGGCGAGTCGCCGGTGCCATACCTCGTGATGGAGCGGCTCCAGGGCAAGACCCTCGCGGAGATGCTGCGCAATCAGCGCGCGCTGCCCGCGAACGAGGTCGTCGACATGGTGCGCCAGGTCGGCGCCGGTATCACCGCGGCGGCGGGCGCGGGGATCGTGCATCGCGATCTCAAGCCGCAGAACGTGTTCCTCCACCAGAACAGGACCTGGAAGGTGCTCGACTTCGGCGTCGCGCGCGCGATCGACGCGGGCGACACGCTGACCGCGGGGCATGTCGTCGGCACGCCGTCGTACATGGCACCCGAGCAAGCGAGCGGCGCGGCCGTCGACCACTTCACCGACCTGTACGCGCTCGCCGCGATCGCGTACCGCGCGCTGACCGGTCATCCGCCGTACGCCGCGGGCGAGATCGCCGAGACGCTGTACAAGGTGATCCACACGTCGCCGCGCCGTCCGAGCGAGCTCGTCGAGATGCCGTCGGATGTCGACCTCGTGCTCGCGATCGGCCTCGCGAAGCGCCCTTCCGATCGATTCTCGAGCGCTGCCGACTTCGCGGACGCGCTTCACGACGCGTTCACGGGCGACCTGCCCGAGGAGCTCCAGGAGCGCGGCGCGATCCTCGTGCGCTCCGGCGCATGGGCCGCGAGCCGGTTCCGCCCGTCCACGGCGCGGCTACGGTAACCGCACGCTGCGCGAAATCGCACGCGCTCTTCGCGCGAGGTTCACGCAGATCGTGTCGCGCGGATCGCGCGAGATTCGCGGACAACGCGCGGATCGACGCGGCTCGTGCCTTGGCATGCGCGGCGCAACGTTCAGGGCGAAACCGTAGAGGACTCCATGACCAGACTACGTTCGTTCGCTTTTGCCGTGCTCGCGTCGGCGGTCGCCGCCGGCTGTGGCGCACACGCCCCCAAACCCGAAGCGCGTATCGTCGCCACCGAAGGCGCGATCCGCGGCGCCTCCGAAGCCGGCGCGACCAACGTGCCCAAGGGCGCACTCCACCTGCGCCTCGCGCAAGAGCAGCGCGCCGCCGCGAACACCGCGATGGCCAACGGCGACAACACGCGCGCAGCGCTGCTGCTCGCGCGCGCCGAGGCAGACGCGGAAGTCGCGATCGCGCTCGCTCGCGAGGCCGAGGCCGAGCGCGAAGCCGCGCGCGCGAAGGCGACGATCGAGGATCTCAACCGGCAGGTGACGCCATGAAGAAGCTACTCGCAACCGTCATCTTCGTCGCCGCGTGCGGTGCACACGGTCCGTCGAAGGAGCTCCTCCAGGCGCGCGCCTCCTACGATCACGCCGCGCGCTCCAACGCCGCCACGCTCGCCCCCGCGGAGCTGCACGTCGCGAAGAACGCGCTCGTCGCCGCGGAGCGCGAGTCGTCCGACGAGCCGTACGCGCAGCGCACGCTCGACCTCGCGTACATCGCGATGCGCAAGGCCGAGCGTGCCGAGGCTCTCGGCAACGCCGCCGCCGCCCGCGCCGCGGTCGCCGCCCTCGAGACGCAGCGCGTTCGCCTGCAGGCCGACGTGATCGCGGCGCAGCAGGGCAAGCTCCGCGCGTCCGAGGGCGCGCTCGAGCGCCAGCAAGGCGAGCTGAACCGCCAGCAAGCGGAGCTCGCGGCCAAGCAAGGCGAGCTCGCGGCCAAGGAAGCCGAGACCGCCGCCGAGCGCAACGCGCGCCTCGCCGCCGAGGCGAAGGCCGCCGAAGCCGACAAGAAGGCGAGAGAGGCGATGGACGCGCTCAGCCGCCAGATGGCGATGAAGGAAGACGCGCGCGGCATGGTGATCACGCTCTCGGGCAGCGTGCTGTTCGTGACCGGCAAGGCGACGCTGTTGCCCGGCGCGACGGCGCAGCTCGACAAGGTCGCCGACGCGCTGACCAAGCTGCCGGAGCGCCACTTCACGATCGAGGGCCACACGGACTCGACGGGCTCCTACGCGATCAACGCCGACCTGTCTGCGCGCCGCGCGAACGCGGTCCGCGACTACCTCATCAGCCGCGGCGTGTCCGCGGACGCGGTGAGTGCGGTCGGTGTGGGCTCGCAGCGACCGGTCGCCGACAACAAGACGACCGCGGGTCGCGCGATGAACCGCCGCGTCGAGATCATCGTCGACCGCTCGACGTCCGATAGCGCGTCCGCGCAGAAGTAACGGCGCAAATCACCCTTGCTGAAACGCCCCGAGCCGGGTAATCCCTAGGGCCTCGGGGCGTAGCGCAGCCTGGTAGCGCAATTGGTTTGGGACCAATGGGTCGGAGGTTCGAATCCTCTCGCCCCGACGAGAAAAACGAAACGCCCTCGGATCTCCGAGGGCGTTCGAGTTTGGGCAGCGGCCGACTACTTCTTCTCGGCGGGGGCCTCGGCAGGCGCTTCGGCGGGTGTCGAGCCCGGCGTCTTACCGCCGGCCCACGAGAAGTAGTTACGCAGCATCGTCGTCTCGAGGTTCAAGTCGCCGATGGTGCTCTTGCCCTCGCCGGCCTTGATGGCGGCGTCGAGCTTCGTCTCGCAGTTCGCGCACGGGACCTTCGCGATCTTGGGGAGCGCGAGGAGCACCGACTGGCGGACGAGGCGGACGTCGCTCTTCGCGGCGTCGAGCAGCGTGTCGGTCAGGTCGGACGCCTTCTGGCCCATCTTGCCGATCTCGAGCATCGCGCGCTCGACGTTCGCTTCGACGAGCTGCTTCTTCTCGTCGTCGGTCCACGCCTTGATGTCCTTGATGTACTGCGCGGCGTTCTTCGCGCTCTCCTCGGGCTTGAGCTTGAGCGTGGCCGCGTAGCAGGCCTTGTCCTGCTTGCAGCGGATCGCGACCTCGATGCGAGCGATGTGCGTCTGGAACATGCGCGCGTAGCCCTTATAGGCTTTGACGGCACCTTCGAGCGCCTTGTACTGCGCGGTCCCTTCCTTGTGCTTCTTCTTGTGAGTCTTGAACTCCTCTTCGAGCTTCTTGGTCGCGGCGGTCGCGGCCTTGATGTCTTCGGCGCTCTTCGACTTGTCGTTCGTTAGCTTGATCAGGTCGGTCTTCGCCTTCTCGAGCGCCTTCTTCTGGGCCTCGAACACCTTGTCGGCGGCGTCGGCGTCCTGCTTCGGCTTGCCTTCGGCTTCCTTCTTCTTGTCGGCGGAGGCCTTGAAGTACTTGTCGGCGAGGCCCTCGAGGACATCGAGCGACTTCGACGACGTCGAGAGACGCGCGAACGCGGTCGCCGCTTCCTGGCGGAGCTGATCGTCGGCCTTGTTGTCGGCCGCGATCGCGCCGAGCTCGTCCACGCCCGCACCGTCGCGCGTGAGGAACGGGTACGCGCTGATCGCGAGGATCTTCACGTTGAGCTCGGTCTCCTTCGCCTGCCACAGCGCGCGAACCGGAGCGGCGGCGTCGGCCGCGCCGATCTTGCGAAGCGCGTCGAAGATCGCGTTGTACTGCGTGTTCGGCGACGGCTGGTCGTCCATGAAGTAGACGGGCATCGGCGGGCGCTTGAGCGCGGCGAGGAGGTCGGTGGCCGCGGCGGGATCGTAGAAGTCACCGAGCACGACGGCCGGGTAGAAGTCCTTCGCGCTGACCGGCTGGCACTGGTCGGGCGGAGCATCGCCCTTGTCGCCGCAGTACTTGTCGAGGCGCTTGTCCTTGAACAGCTGGTTCACCTCGGCGTGATCGCCGCGGAGGATCTTGCGCAGCTCGTCCTTCGCCGACGGGCCGGTCGCGACGAGCGCGCGGCGGATCTGCATGAACAGCTCCGGCGTGCGGTACATCGAGAGCGCGAGCGTCTTGGCGGCGCTCGGATACCGCAGGTCGCCGAGCGCGTTGATCGCCGCGCCGGTGACGCCGAGGAACAGACCGAACTTCTCCTCCATCGCGCGCCCCGTCTCCTTGTCCTTCGCGGTGCGGGGATGCGGAGGCGGCTCGCGGTCGATGATCTTGGTCAGCGCAGCGGCGGCGCGCGCCTTCTCGTTCTCGAACTTGCCGATCGCGCGAACGGCGCCGACCTGCGCGGCGATGAGCTTCTTCGACACCGGCTTGGACGCGATGTCGATCAGCGCATCGAGGCCCGCGGGCTGCTGCGACTCGCCGAGTGCGTCGGCGGCCTTGCTCGCCGAGTCGACCGAGCGGGGGTTCGCTTCGTCGACGCCGGTGAGCGCTTCGGTGAGGAACGGCATCGCCGCGTCCCACGACGCTTTGCGACCCGTCTTCTCGAAGTCGGTGACGTACTTCGCCTTTGCCTCTTCGGGCGTCAGCGGCCGCGCGAGGCCGATGATGACCTGGAGCAGGCGCACGGGCTTGCCCTGCGACTTCCAGGCGTTTCCGAGGGCGGGAATCGCGCCGGGGTGACCGAGCTGTTCGAGCTCCGTGACCGCGCGTTCCGCTTGACCTGGATCGTCGAGCTTCTTCGTCCAGGTCCTGTAGTCGTATTGGTTGTCCGGGCAGCCGGTGAGACCCGCGAGTCCCACCAGCATGACGAGTGCCAGTAGGCGCGTCATGAGGTCTCTTTCTGATCTCTATTCGTCCTCGAGAACGGTTCGTGCGCGAGCACTACTTGTTCTTGACGGCGAACAGAAGGTTGTCAAAGCCAGCTGCCTTGGCGGTGTTCACGATCTTGTTGATCAGGCGCGCGTCGGTGGACTCGTCTGCCTGCAGAATCGCGAGACCGTCAGGGCAAATCTTGCCCGGCTGCGGACGGATGTTGTTCTTCGCGTCGTCGCACGCCTTCGCGAGATCCTTGGGCAGCTTGCCCATGCCGACGTCTTCCTTGATCTGCTTGGCAGCAGCGTCGAGACGCTCGTAGAGCGCATCGATCTTGAAGGTCGGCGAATCGTCGCGCAGAGCGCTCTCGACGGTCGCGATCAACTGTCCTTGATAGGTGATCTCGGACTTCGTCACGATGATGACGGGCGCCTGCTGCAGCGTCTGCTTCGATTCTGCGGTCGGCAGATCGAGACCACGCTGCGCCTGGAGGAGCTCGCCGGAGGCGGAGAACACCATCAGGAGGAAGCACACGAGCATCGTCATCATGTCGACGAACGGCACGAGGTTCAGAGAGATGTTCGACGCGCGCGAACCGTGCGAGCTGCCGGCCTTCTTGACCAGATGCTTGAACGGAACCGAGCGGTAGAGGCGTGAGCCTGCTGCATGAACGGGCATGCGGCCTCCTTACAACGACGGTCGAGCCGCGAGGCCCGCCGGGTCAGAGAGTCCCACGTCGATGAACCCGACCTTCACGGCCACGTCCATCGCATGGATGACATCTTGGTATTTGACCGGAGAAGTCGTGGTGCTCTCCGCGGCGATCTCGAGGTCGGCCCGATCAGCAAAGAACGCCGAGGCCTTGTGCTCCTTGAGCGTGGTCTCGAACTTTGCCCAATCCTGTTCGGTCGCCGTCTTCGGAATCTCCTGGAACTCGTTGACACGAGAGAGCCCGACCCAAATCCGATCCGCCGTGACGAGCACCGACAGCACGACCGTCTCGTCGTCCTTCTGGACGTTCGAGGTGTCGCGCGTCTTGCCCTTCGGCTGGATATTGATCTGGGCGATGTTCACCCAGACCGCGGTGACTAGAAGGAAGGCGGTCAAGCAGCTCATCAGGTCGATGAACGGGATGATGTTCAGCTCGACGTTGACGCTTCCTTTTTCGTCTGTTCCTACTGCTGCACCCATGTTGGGTCCTCCTCGCTAAGGTTGAAACGCTAGAGCGAGGAACGACTACGCCGTGGGCTGCATCTGCGCGCGGTGCGACGTCACGAGGTTGACGACCTGCACGGTCACCTCGTTGATGTCGTCGACAACGTGCGTCGTCTTGCCCTGCAGCATCGAGTAGCCGAGGAGACCGACGAGCGACGTACCGATACCGAACGCGGTGCAGTTCAGTGCTTCGGAGATACCTTCCGCGAGGAGGGCCGCCTTGTTGCCGCCTTCATCCGAGCCGACCGAGCCGAAGCTCTTGATCATGCCGGAGATGGTGCCGAGGAGGCCGGCCATAACGGCGAAGTTCGAGAGCATCGCGAGGTACGGCGTGCGGGTGTTGATCTTGGGGAGCTCGCGGAGCGCGGCCTCGTCCATGGCGGCCTGCACTTCGTCGTCGCTCTTGTTGAACTTCATGAGACCGGCCTGAACGATGCGCGTCATCGGCGTCGGGTTACCCGAGCACACCTTGATGGCGCCCTGCACGTTGCCGGACATGACCTGGCTCTTGAGGAGCGCGAGCAGCTTGTCCTTGTCGACCGACGCGCGGAACAGATAGACAGCGCGCTCGACGATGATCGCGATGATGATCACCGACGTGAAAAGGATGGGCCACATACCCCATCCGCCCTTGTGGAACGCGGTCGAAATTGCAGTGAGCATCTAGAACATCCCCTGTTGAGTTACAGATCCGGTCTCGCGGCCGAGTGCAACGGCCGATCCGCGCGCGCAACGCGTTGACATCAGGGCGGTTGCGCGATTTGCGAACACGAAAACGCCGTGGCATCTCGGGACGAGAACGACTGTCCTCGGGGCAAAATGCGACGGCGATCACCACACTCGCGTTCAGCGCCTACATGTGCGTTTATTTTTACGTCTCGCGATCCACGCGGAACGGATCGCCGCGAGTAGTGTCTCTATGCGCATGAAGCTGCCGTCCTCGATCGGCCTCGTCGACCTCGCGGTGATCACCGTGCTGCTCGTGATGGTCGTGCTGCCCGCGCGCGAGATGTTCGCGTCGCCCGCGCAGAAGGGCGATGACGCGGCGCAGTTCGCCCTTGCGCTCAGCGAAGCTCGCACGATCGCGGATCCCACCGACGGCAACAAGCTCGGCGACTTCAGCCGCCGCCTCGGCGATGCAAACTACAAGGACTGGGCGATCGAGGCCTCGGTCGCAGGTGCCGCCTCCGCGAAGGGCTCGCCGACGGAGTGGAAGGCGCTGCTGGCGGCGTCGGTCGCCTACGTCGACAAGCTCGAGGTCGTGGCCGCGCTCGACTACGCGACCCGCGCGCTCGCATCCTGCCGCGCCCTGCCCGGCGGATGCCCGTCCTGGGAAGAGGTGCGCATGACGCTCTACCAGGAGCACCTCGACGCGGGCGTCAAGTCCGGCGTCGACCCGAAGCGCGATCCCAAGGGCTTTCGCGCCGCGGGCGAAAATGCCGTTCGCTCGATCCGCTTGAACACGCAGGAGCGCGAGAACCAGCCCTCGCCCGCCCCGGCTCCCTGACGTAAACTCGTTTCATGCGCCGTCGCGTGCTGCTCGGTCTCGTCGGACTCGTCGGGGCCGTCGGGTTGATCTCGTGTGGATCCACGCAGGATCCGCACTCGCCGCGGATGCGGATGACACCGAAGGACATCGTCCAGCAGTCGAGCGACGGGATCGTTCGCATCGAAGCGGGCACCGACAAGGTCGGCACCGGCTTCATCCTCGACTCGAGCGGCCTCGTCGCGACGAACCTCCACGTCGTCGCCGGCGAAGAAGAGATCAAGGTCAAGCTCCACGACGGGACGACGCATCAGGTCATGCAGGTCGCGAGCTACGATCCCAGCCGCGACCTCGCGCTCCTTCGCATCGCGCCGACGGG
Organism: uncultured Kofleriaceae bacterium; assembly: GCA_964617845.1. Classification (GTDB taxonomy): domain Bacteria; phylum Myxococcota_A; class Polyangia; order Haliangiales; family Haliangiaceae; genus JABFXX01. The sequence continues at coordinate 41,024 of CAZUAR010000052.1, forward strand.
CAAGGCGCTCAAGCCGCTGCGCCTCGGAGACTCCGATCAGATGACCGCGGGCGATCAGGTCGTGGCGATCGGCAACCCGCTCGGCGTGTTCGACTACTCGGTGACCGAGGGGCTCGTCTCGCAGGTCCGCACGCTGTGCACCGAGAACGAGATCGTCACCAACCCCGAGACCGGCGAGAAGGTCGAGCGGTCGTGCCCGCCCGGCGGCTTCTCGCTCCTCCAGATCAGCGCCGCGATCTCGCAAGGCTCGTCGGGCGGCCCGTTGTTCAACCAGTTCGGCGAGGTGATCGGCGTGACCACCGCGATCATCAACGCGGGTCAATCGATCAACCTCGCGGTCCCCGCGAAGTACCTGAAGCCGATGGTCCGCCAGAGCACGGCGATCTCGATGACGCGCTTCGCCGACGAGACTCGGTCCGAGGAGCGCGACACCGAGGGCAGCAAGGTCACGATCACGCGTCAGGTGCCGCAGCATCCGCTCACCGTCCTCGACGGCTGCAGCGAGCAACAGATTGTCGAGGTCGTCGAAGCGATCACGAGCGCGATCGACGTCGGCGCGCCGCTCTACAACCGCGGTGACATCGAGGCGTGCTTCCGCATCTACGAGGGCACGTCGAGCAAGCTCGAGCGCGATCCGCCGTGCAAGGGCGTCGGCAAGGCGTTCGGCGATGGCCTGCTCCGCGCGAGCACGCTCGCGACGTACAAGGAGAAGGCGTGGGCGCTGCGCGACACGTTCGATGGATTGATCGACGTCGCGGCCAAGCGCGGCGTGAAGCCCGGCAAGCCGTAGCGAGCAAGTCGTAGTCGGCGGAGTCGGCGGTGGTCAGAGTACAATCGCGACGTCGGTTGTTGCTCTCACAACAAGCTGCTTCACGATACTCGCCCTTTCGACCAGAAACACTTGATACGTCCCCTCCGGCAATTTATCAAAAAAGAACTTCCCCGTTTCATCGACCGTTGCCATGACGGTCATCTTTGGGTTCGAGACCGATTGCGCAATTATTGATGACCCAACCAAACTTGACTCCCAGAAGGATATCGTCCCATGTGCTGATCCGACTGGGTACAATACTACATCCACCGACTTTTCCTCGCTAACCGTTAGATCTCCACTACTAAAATCACCCCGTTCTACAAGTATCTGTCCTCCTCCCGGTGAAATGCCCCGCAGCGAGTATTTTCCATCAGAGTTCGAAGTCGTACGTATGATGCCGTTGGCGATCTCCGTCAAGGAATCGGGTCCTTCCAATGACACCCCATTGTTCCTTATTACGACGTCAGCTGCTGCGACTGGTTGTCCTTTTGCGTCCACAACACGACCGGTAATTTCACGGCCGCGTGCGACGTGAACATCTCCCAGACTTCCAGTGCAAGGCGTTAAGTGCTGACCAAGAAGAACCTTCCTCGCAATTCCGGGCCCTGCTAACACGATGTCAACAGTTCTCTCCTCACTAACCGACAAGACGAACTTCCCGTGGTGACTTCGAACAACCTGCGCAGACTCGAGCAACGGCAAGGAAGCGTTTGGCGTCATACTCACACCGTAAAACCGAACCGGTTTTCCGTCGAGTAGAACACGTCCGGTTATGCGGCCTCGCGAAATCGCTTGTTTGCCGCATCCTCCTGAGCCCTCCTCCATATCCATACGCCTGCTCAGCGGACGTGTCCTTTCAGGCATCGAGATGCCTGAAGACGACTGCGGAATGCATGCCAGGATCGTTAGTCCAAATATGGTCACTACGATAGCGCTCACTTTTCTCATACGCCGCCTATAACGTTAGATTTGGCAGTGGCTTTCCGGCCTTGCATTGTTTGTACTTTCCAACACAGTCTTGGTTGCAGTTCTTAAGTGCGTCGCGAGAGGGGACATTGCAACCGTTTGTATCAATGACACCCGTGGGCTTGCTGAGACCAAGATCAAGGCCCTTATAGTACGCGCAGAGCTTCCACATCACGTCGCTGATTGCCTGGCAGCCAGCAACGCAAGCCTTGCAGTCAGCCTCATCATCTATGACCTCAACCTCAGGCTTCTTGGGTGGTTTAGCAGGTGGAGGACGAGTAGGCCCCCAATCGCCCCCGCCACCACCACCATTGGGCCCTGGAAGACCAAGGCACTCGTAAGTGAAGCACCACGTTGGATACAAGCCTCCATAGGGTACGGGCACCCAGGTCGGACCGTCTGGGGCTTCACCTTCGATAACGATCGTCTCGCCCTCACCGTCCCAACTGCTGCCATCCCAAGCCCGGCCATCTCGATCGACACGTCCGACCGGATTACTGTCGACGTAGCCATAGCTACTCCAAGTCTCAGGAACGAGAGGATCGACCTGGAGATAACTTCCCGTCAACGGATCGTATGTTCGATATCCATTCACGACCAATCCAGGACGATGAGTAGTGATTCCGTCCGACTGCTGTGCGAGCGTTTCATCATCAAGATACTGGCCGGCGAAGAGTATGGGCTGAAAGTGACCTGCCTTTTCCATTTCACCCCACGCCGACGGATTGATGGACCAATCTCGTGCCGCGTCGCCCGAACTCGGCCAGCTCAACATGTCTATCGGACGACCTGTCTCGTCGCTGCCGACGTAACGCTTCGACGTGGTGCCATCGGGCATGTCCGTCTGCCAGTATCCAACGAGGCGGTCGCCGATCCAGATGAGCTGAAACAGCTGGTACGTGCCGGGAATGTTGACCCGAGGAAAGTACTGCACTTCGGTCAGCCGTCCGAGCGGGTCGTAGGACATGAACCAGCCCAGCGTGGCTCCCGAGTGGACCGCAGTAAACAACTTGAACACCCTCTGATGGTCTGCGTCGAAGGCGTTCACTTGTTGGAACTGAACCCAATCGGGCGGCAGGTAGATAAAGTTTCCGACGTGGGTCAGGTTGTCCTCGTTGTCGTAGTCGAACCAACGATAGTTGTTACCGCCGAGGCGGCTCCCGGGTTTCGGGTGGCTCGTCGACGAGAGCGTGAACGCGACGGTTTC
>CAZUAR010000053.1:0-41340 GCA_964617845.1 uncultured Kofleriaceae bacterium
GACTACGCGGCGGTCATCAAGACAGTGATCCCGGCGCGGTCCACCGGACGCTCACTCCTGTAGTGAGACAACGCGCCGCTCGGAAGCAGCGGCCGGTAGAACCGGCTCCGGTCTTACCGCCGCACAGAAAACCCGAGCCGCAGTTCGCATCGGTATCACACGATGTCGCGTTTCCAAGGTTGAAGTAGAGGACGGTCTTGCCCGAGCAGGAAGCACGACCCGAGCTGTAGTCCAAGCCGATCATGCCGCTTCGCGAGTCGATGCGTGCGACTTTGCCGGGAGTCGCGTTGTAGTTGAAGGCGATGATGCTCTTGCCGGCAGCGTCCTGGATTTGCGTCAGATAGTTGCTGGTGTAGACGTTAGTCTGGGCGAGCGAGCCACCGATCGTGACGGACGTCAGGTTGCCGCTCGTATAGCCGTAGCTCGTCGTGTGCTGCGTGGTCCAAACGCTCGACACGAAGATCTGGAACTGCACCGAAGTAACGACGCCGCTCGTGTACCCGAACAGGAGTCGCCGCTTGTTCGACGCGTCGGTCACCGTCGACAGCTGCGAGCTGCCGTCATAGGTCAAGAGGACTTTGTTCGGCGTCGGGCTCAGCGAGTCCCAGATCTCCGTCAGCCGCCCCGAACTGTTGTAGACAAACGTCTCGCCGGTCAGCGTTCGCAGCTGGAACTCGTTCGGTGAGGCTTGACGTTGCCGCAGGTACATCACGTGGAAGCCGGCCTGCAGGGTGTAGTTGTCCCAACCGCTCGCACTCGACGAGTACGCGGCACGAGCATCCTGGCCCTTGTTGGTGTGCCAGATCAGGTGACCGCTCGGTGGCGATCCGGTCTTGGTGATCCACGTGGAGTACGTGTGCTGCCATCGATCGCCCATCGGTTTGTGCCACGCGGGTGTTCCGCCAGCCGGCGCGTACATGCTCGTGTAGAAGCGACGAAAACCAATGCCAGATCCGTACGGGACGCGGGGGGCTACGTCGGGAGGAAGCTGGTAGCGGAGCGAGCCCATGATTGGACTCACCAAGCCGGTCTCGGCGCACGAAAGCGGCGACTCGCAGACATCCGTCGTGAGGCCGGGATAGCAGCCCTCGTCCGTGAGGCTGTCGGCGTCATCATCGAGGCCGTTCCCGCAGATCTCGGCGGCTTCAGCGAGTGCGGGTAGAACGACCAACGACGCAGCAAGTAGAAGCGAGCGCATGGACTAGCCCTCCTCGTGACGAATGCTGTCGAGCACCATCGTGAATGGCTCCACTGTGTCGTCGGGATCGACCGCGGTGTAGAAGATGTGGATCAGAGCATCGCCGTCGATCAGCGTTGCCTGCGTGCGATGATACGTCGTCGTTTGGAGGCGCGGCGTGAAGCTTACGCTCGCTCGAACGCCGGTCAGGCCGCGACTCGACGTGACCTTCGCGATCTTCGCGATGCGAGCGCCCTGAAGTGAGCCCTGGGCCGATTCGACAAGAGCCTCGAGGGTCGTGCCTTTGACCTTCAAGGCCGCCCGCTCGATCCGGACCACCGAGATCGATTCCTTCCGCTCGTTCGAGGACGGTGTCCACACGCTCGTCCTCATGCCGCCGTTCACCGAGTCGACTCGCGTCCAGTCGGCCGGGACGTCGAACGTCAGAGGACCGAGGTGATCGGTGCGCGATGGCATCGGCTCCGTGCTCGCACATGCGACGACGAGCGCGACGAGTACTCCGTACTTCACGGCACGACTCCGATCTCTTCGATCCCGGTGAGTCCCAACCGCGTGCTCGCCAAGTTCGCGGCAGCGAACGAGGCCTGATATTTCGCCGCAGCTTCGTAAGCCTTGTAGGCCTCACCCGGCATTGTTCGGTCGGGTTGATCGAGAAGCGCCTGCTCGGCGAGCGTCAGATCGCGGCGTTGCCACAACGCACCCTCGCTAGTGGGATAGAGCTGGCCCGGCAACCAACGTGATCGTGTTGGCGGGGATGTCGGTTGCTGAGACGTCGGTTCCTCCGACGTGCCGTTCGTGTCGCCCTGTACCGAACGCACACCAATGATCGCGAGCGTGAGCAATACGCTCACCCCAAGCACCTTCAAGTGCAGCTGCATCGAGCCCTCTCGTTGTGGAACGCGTTGCCCAAGCGACAACGCGCGAGTATCCATCTACGAGAACCAGCACGACGGTCGCAAGCAGCAACGAGGTGCCGATGCGTTCACCAACGCAATTGGATACCGCGTGTCACACTCCCGATCACGAGCGCCCGCGGCGAATTCGGTAAAGCGTTCTGCGAGTGACCTGGAGCTCCTTCGCTGCCGCGGTCACGTTGTGATCGTGTCGCGCGAGTGCGTCCTCCACGAGATGCAATCGAAACTCTGTGGTCAGCACGTCAAGACCTTGCCTCGACCGCGCCACGATTCGATTCGACACTTTCGCGAGCTCGCGACTGAACAACTCGATGTCTCGGACGTGCTCCGCTGTGAAGCGTCCGGTCTCGCCCTCGAAGTACAGAACGCCGATGACCTCGTCGCGAATGACCGGAACGCAGAGCACACTCCGAAGCTCGTGCTGGCGAACGCTCTCGAGGTCCTTGAACCGCACGTCACCAAGTGCAGACGAGGTAACGAGGGGAACTCCCTCGATGATTGCCTTGCTGATGATCCCGCGAGAGATTCGGAGCTGGATCGTGTCGATACTTCCAACGCCCTCCATCCGAACGAACTCCGGTTCGTTGCGATCGTCCCAGAGCTCGCAGTAGCCGACTTGTGCGTGTGTGCTCTCGACAGCGAGTCGAAGGGCCTGCTCGACGACAGCGGGTGTGCTCGGACCGTCGAGGTCGAGCAAGCTTCGGTAGAACTGCGTGATCACGGGATTGTCGTAGGACATCGTGGACGCCCATCGACGGTCGCCATCCCGGGTTGCGTTGAAGTTTGCTGGCGACTCTGCGACCTCGGTTCGCAACGAACCACGCGGCGTGCGGCAGGAGTAAGTCGCAGTCGTCACGCGAAGATACGCCCGGGAGAAACCAGAGCTACTATCACGTGTCTCGATGACGCTCCTCTACCTGTTCGACATCGACGGCACGCTCCTGAGCGCGAACGGCTCGGGACGCGACGCGTTCGACGCGGTGTTCCACGAGCGCCACGGGATCCCCGACGCGAGCAAGGGCATTCGCTACGGCGGCAAGACCGACCCCGGCATCATCGACGAGATTTATCAAGCGCGCCTCGGACGCGACGCGACCGCCGAGGAGCACGCCGCGTTCCTCGCGGGCTACTTGCCGCGCCTCGACGTGCTGCTCGAGACCCAGGGCGTGAAGGTCTACGATGGCGTGCTCGATGCGCTCGCGTTCCTCGCGAGCAAGCCCGAGGTCGTCCTCGGGATCGCGACGGGCAACGTGAAGCAAGGCGCGGCCGCCAAGCTCGGCGCGGCGAAGCTGCACGACTGGTTCGTGCTCGGCGGGTACGGCTGCGACTCGCGCGAGCGCGCGAAGCTGGTCGCGAAGGCGATCGAGCGCGGCAAGCAAGATCGAGGCGTCCGCGAGGTGATCGTCGTCGGCGATACGATCCACGACATCAGCGCGGCGCGCGCGTGCGGCGCGACGGTGTGCGCGGTGGCGACGGGAAGCGATCCGGCCGACGCGCTCGCGCACGCGGACGTCGTGTTCTCGTCGCTGCGCGAGCTGCCCGCCTGGCACACCGCGCGGTTTGGCTGATCACTCGGGCGGCGGCGGGTTGCACGCGACCTGGCTCGGTTGCCACGTGCCGGCGCGGCAGACATAGCCGACGAGGCCGCAGCCGTCGCCTTCGATCGAGCACGTCGCCGACTCGGGATTGCACGCCGTGTCGGCGACGATCGCCTTGCACTGCTCGGAGTCATGCCCGAATCGACCGATGCTGGAGGGTTCGCGGTGAGCGGTTCGGGCTGCGGCTTGGAGCCGCCGCACGCGGCGATGACGACCACGAACGGAGTCGAGAACGAGAGTCTTCGAGACTGGCGCATCGGCCAGAAGGGTAACGCGGAAGCTCGTCGCGAAGCGATCGAACGGGAATGGCAGGATGGAGGCTGGCACGCTGTGCGGTTCGGGTAGACTCGAAGCATGGCCGGCGTTGCTCCCCGACATCGCATGACCGCCGAGGAGTTCCTCGCGTGGGAGCGCGAGCAGGTCGAAAAGCACGAGTTCTACCGTGGCGAAGTGTTCGCGATGGCAGGCGGAAGCCCGCGACATAACGCGCTCAGCGCGAACATCGTGTCTGCGCTTAACGGTGCGTTGCGTGCGAGAGGGTGCGCAGTGCTTACATCCGATCAGCGCGTGGGGTTGACGGATCGGTACGTCTACCCAGACGTCAGCGTGGTGTGCGGGAAGCTCGAAGTGGCAGCGAATGACGTGCTCGTGAATCCACAGGTCCTTGTCGAAGTTCTCTCCTCGTCGACGGAGAAGAACGACCGAGGCTCGAAGTGGGACGACTATCAGCGACTCGCTTCGCTCACGGACTACGTGCTCGTGTCGCAAATGGAAGCGCGCGTGGAGCACTTCCAGCGCGCCGGTGATGGCAGCTGGACATATCGGGCGGCCGGCGCGGGCGGAACGATCACCCTGAGCAACGGCGCGGCGTTGGTCGTGGACGATCTGTTTGCGGGCGTGTTCGAGCTTCCCGGCGACGACATGTCACCGGGGCAAATCGCTACGCCGAAGTGATCGCAACGGGCCGGTGAGCGTCGTGTCGATCAGACATGGGCGCAGCGATCGGCACCGAAGAAGGCGGCAGGAGCCGCAATGTGGAGCTCAACATCATCCCGTTCATCGACTTGATGAGCTGTCTCACGGCGTTTCTGCTCGTGACGGCGGTGTGGGTGAACATCTCGCAGCTCGACGTGAAGGCGGCGGGCAAGAACCGCGATGGCATCGATCGCGAGGGCGACGATCCGAAGCTGAGCGTGCTGATCGAGAACGACGAGATCTGGATCGGCGTGTCGCGCCTCGAGGAGTACCAGCGCATCCCGAAGACCGAGAGCGGCTACGACTGGTCGAAGTTCGAGGAGGCGCTGAAGGCGCAGAAGCAGTCGACGTGGTTCGCCGAGACGACCGAGATCCAGGTCGCCGCGGAGAGCACGAAGACCGAGCCGGTCTCGTACCAGCAGATCGTGCTCGCCATGGACACGGCCGTCAAAGCCGGGTTCAAGGACGTGCGCCTCAGCGATCCGGACGCGCTGTATGCGCGCCCGCACCTGTAGCGAGCTAGCAACCGCCTCGCGCGCCGACCTTCAGCGCGATCACGAGGATCACGAGCGCGATCCAGCCGAGCGTCTTCAGCACCTCGCCGCTGTCGCCACCGCCGTGGCGCGCCTTGACGCCGTGCTTGTTGACGAGCTCCCACGCGTTGGGACGGAAGTCGTACTTCATCGACACGAAGCCGTCGGCACGCAGTCCCTCGACGGCCGTCGACGAGTTGTAGTCGCCGAACTTGCGGTCGCCCTTGGTGGTCACGATGTTCGCGGCGATCTCGCGCGCGAGGAAGCCGAGGCCCCACGCCGCGGCGATGCCGATGCAGACGAGGACGACGCCGACACCGGTGGTCGTGTTGGAGAACCACGTCTCGGGCTTGAGGAGCGCGAACAGGATGACCGACGTCGTGAGCGTCCAGAACGCCATCGTGCCGACGTTGCGGATGTAGCCGTGGACCTGCGCGCAGCGCGGGCAGCGAGCGACGGGGCGCGCGCCGACCTGGTAGTGGATGCGCGTGGTGTTGCCGTAGTACTCGCGGCCGGTCTCCATCTGCGACGAGACCGAGGCGCACGACGACGCTTCGAGCTCGCGCTTGCCGCAGAAGTGGCACATCGCCTTCTGCACGTCGGCGAGGCGATCGAAGTAGCCCTTCACGCGCTCCTTGATCGACGACGACACGGCGATCTGGCCGATGCGGCCGAGCACCTCCTTGAACCGCGGCTCGAGCTGCTTCTCGCGCGGGACCGTGCGGAGCTTGCCGAACGCTTCCTGGACCGCTTCGTCGATCAGCGCGGAGAGGCCTAGGAGCTGGCCCTCGTCGAGCGGGCGCCAGCGAGCGGCGAGCGTGGTGAGGCGATCGAGGTACGCGTTCACGTCCTCGACGAGACCGTTGCCGGTTTCGGCGTCGGGTGCGAGGTCCGCGAGCTCGGACTGGAACTGCGTCTTGAGCGGGCGGAACGCGACGAGCCACGTCTCCGCGTCGAACTTACCTTCGGTCTGCGACTTGCCCGCGAGCCCCGAGAGGTGACCGACGTTGCCGATGCGACCCTGCGCCATCTCGAGCTTCGTCTCGCCGACGATCAGGTCCGCGATGCGCGTCCGGATCGCGGACACCACGGCCTCGACGTCGTCGGTGGAGAGCAGCTCGTCACCGAGCGCGGCGATCTTGTCCTTCACGTGCTCGGCGAACAGGTCCTCGCTGAGGAGGACGCCCCAGCGCGAGACGGCCTCGCCGAGGAGGGTCGCCCACGCGTCGGCGGTGGACAGCAGGACGCCCTGATTCTTGATGATGCGGTGCGGATCCTCGACGGAGACGAGGCCCGCCTGGTCTTTCCACGCGAGCGTGGCGCGCTGTTGCGCCGTGTTGGCCGCGTAGATGTTGGGGCCGACGTTGCGGAGCGCGGAGAAGCCGAGCAGCAGGCGCAGGTTCGCCTGGTTGATCTCGTGCGCCATCAGCGTGGTCTTGGGCGCGCCGCCCGCATCGCGATACGGGTTCGGCGCGAGGCCACCGGCCTGCACGTGGTGACTCGCGTCGCGGTTCAGGTGCAGGTACTGGCGAAGCTGACCTGCGTCCGCGTTGGTGAGCGCGGCTTCGAGGTGCTTGCCGTCCGCGTCCTCGACGACGTCGAACCACAGGATCTGCTCGACGAGGCGCGCGAGCGGCGACTCCATCGTCTGCGCGGCCTCCTGGATCTCGATCTCGTCGCCGGGCGGAAGCCACGGCACCGGATCCGGATCGGGCAGCGACATGCCGACGCGCGCGCGAGCGAGCGCCTTGTCGCACTGCCACACCGCCTGCTTCGCGGTCGCGTTGACCGGCAGACGGAGGAGACGGAACGGGCTCTTGCGGAACTGCGTGAGTCCCGGCGACCGCGCGACGGTGCGAGCCTGCTCGTCGGACGTAGAGGACTTGGGTGCGGATGCGGTGGCCATGGTGGTCATCTCCTCGTCGCTTACTTCACGTCCGAACGGATCATCGAGCCGACGCGATCGCGCTGCTCGGCGGGGAACATCTGCACGATCTCGCGGCAGATGCCGGGAATCTCGTGATGGTCCTGGCGCTGGATCGCGTGCGCGCCGCGCTCGAACTGCTTGCGCGTCAGGTCGAGCACGCCGAGCTTCTCCGCTTCCTTCATCAGGTAGCTGAGGTAGCCCTCCCAGAACCACGGCTGGCGCGTCATCACCGTCAGGTTCAGCGAGCGCAGGTCGTCGATCTTCTTCTCGACGAGATCGAGGTCACCACGCTGGAGCGCCTTGTCGGCCTCGGCGAGGAGCACCGCGAGCTGGCGCTTGTCGGCCGGCTCGCCATCGCTCTCGATCACCTCGGTCGCGCGCGCGCGCACGTCGTCGAGCTCGTTGGTCAGGCGCGTCTTGCGACCGCCGTCCTCGGTGGCGTCGATGTCCTGCGACATCATGCGCACCATCTGATCGGCGAGATCGAGCGAGTCGCGATCGCCCTCCTCGAGGAGCGCCTCGACCTCCGCGATGCGATCCGCGTGGTGGTCCTTCTCTTCTTCCTCGCGGATCCACGAGCCGCTGTTCGCGACCGAGGCGTCGAGATCGTCGGCGAGCGCCTCGAGCGCCTTGAGCCGGTCCTTCTGCTCCGCGAGGCCCTTCGCGACCTCGGTGGCCGGCTTGGTCTCGAGATCGAAGCGAACGACCTCCTCGAACCACTGATCGAGCGCCGGCACGTACGCGCGGCCGACGGTCTGCGCCGACTCGTCGACGGCGAGCGTCACCTCGACCGTCGAGCCCTCGGGCAGATCGCGCCCGATCTTGTCGGCGTGGATGTGCAGCACGCCGATCACCTTGTTGCGATCCGCGCGCGTCGACTCGCCTTGCACGAGCGGCACGTGAATCGCCTCGCCGGACTGGCCGCGCTTGATCGACTTCGTCGTCTGGTGCGTGACGGTCTGCCGCGCGGGCAGCACGACGCCCTTCTTCAGGTACCAGTGCACGTTGTTGTTCGCGAGCATGATGCCGACCGACTGCGAGAGCGGCGGCTTCGCGATCGAGAACCCGTGCAGGATCTTGATCGAGTCCGGCTCCGTCGCGAGCGGGTTGCCCGCGCCGTCGAACGCCTTGAGCTCGAACGCGTTGAGCTGGTTCTGCTGCAAGCGCAGATCGATCGCGAACGCGCCGTTCGGCTGCACCGGCGCGAGCGGCGCACCCTGGACCTGGATCTTCAGGCCCGGCGGCGGCGGCACCGGCGAGGTGACCTTGCCGACGATGAGCGGCGTCGGATCCGTCGTCATCGGCTCGTACTCGAGGTGCAGCTCGATCGCGGCGCCCGCGCGCTTCTTGCGGATACTCGCGGGAAGCCGCTGCGTCGACGCGAACAGCGCCGCGCCGCGCGCGACGATCGTCATCGGGTCGACGTAGTGCTTCGCCTCGACGCCGACGTCGAAGTAGATCTGGCGCGGGACGCACGGCGTGAGCGTCGGACCGCCGACCATGACGAGGCCCGACAGCTCCTTGGGGTCGATGCGGTTGCGCGCGAGCAGCTTCTTGCACAGCTGCGTCGTGCGCTGGATCAGCGGCATGAGCAGCTCCTCGAGAGCCTCGCGATCGAGCGCGAACGAGGTCTCGGGGACCTGGAAGCTCGCATGCTCCTCGGCGGACAGCGCGATGCGCACGCGCTCCGACTCGACCTTGATCCGGGCGAACGCGTCCGCGTGCTTCGGATCGGTGCGCTTGAAGTCGCCGTGCTTGCCCGCCTCGCGGATCTGGTCGATCGCCTTGCGCGCGATCGCCCGATCGAAATCGCGACCACCGAGGTGGTTGTCGCCGTCGTGGTCGATGACCTGGAGGCGGCCGTCCTTGCAGCGGACGAGCGACACGTCGAACGTGCCACCGCCGAGGTCGTAGACGAGCCAGCTACCCTCGCGGACCTCGCCGGTGCCCGAGTGCGCGATCGCCGCGGCGATCGGCTCCTGCAACAGCGGCGCGTGCTCGATGCCTGCGAGCGCCGCGGCGCGCCGCGTGGCATCGCACTGCGGGAGCTGGAACATCGCGGGGATCGTGATCACCGCGGCCCGCGGCGACTCGCCATCGACGGCGCGCGCACGCTCGCACAGCGAGCGCAGGATCTCCGACGACAGCTCCTCGGGCGTGAACTCGCGACCGGACGCCGGGAACCGCTTCTTCTCGCCGGTGCCCATCAGGCGCTTGAACTCGATCGTCGTGTTCTGCGGATCCTCGTCGAGCGCGTCCTTCGCGACGCGGCCGACCACCACCTCGCCACTCGCGAGGATCTGGATCGCAGATGGCAGCAGCGGATCACCGTCGGGGCCCGGCAGCAGGCGCTGCTGGCGGCCCTCCTGACGCGCGAGTGCAGAGTTCGTGGTGCCGAGGTCGATTCCGTAGTCGATGGTGGACATGATCAGGCAGCCTTCGAGGTGAGCGATGCCGTGTAGCGGAACTGGTTCGCGCCGCGCTCGCGCGCTTCCTTCGCGTCGAGCAGTGCGTCGGGATCGGACCAGGCGTCACCGATGTGCCAGCCGACGAGCAGCGTCGATTCGCTGACGTCGGGGCCGCACATCACGACGAGCGCGAGCACCGGCATGCCGGCGGCCGCCTGGATCTGCGCGACGTGCTCGGGCCACGGCGCACCGAGGTAGCGCTGCACGACCTGCGGGCGTGCGTCCTTCACGGGCAGCGCGACGATGTACACGGCGTCGCTGGCGCGCTTGATGATCACGGTCGCCGCGTCGCCGGTCTTCACCGCGCGCTTCACCGTGCCCTGCACCGCGAAGATGATCGGGTCGTCGATCTGGCCGAGGCCCTGACCACCCACCGTACCCGCGAGGTCGCGCTTCGCCTCGGCGACACCATCGCGCAGCATGCGGCCGAGGCCGTTCGGCCCGAGGCGATCGTCGAGCTTCTCGCCGGACGTCTCCACCGGCGCGTCGGTCGGCAGCTCCTTCTGCACCTTCTGCCAGCGCTTCTTCGCGAGGACGAAGCCGATCGGCAGCGGAACGATCAGGCCGAGGAGCGCGAGGATCGAGAACTTCAGCGCCTTGCGGTCCTTCGCGGACGCGGCGTCCTTCGCCTCCTCGATGCACGGCGCATCGGGCGCGATCCGCTCGGCGATCGCGATGTACTCGTCGGGATCGCCGTTGTACTCGACGGCGTTGCGCGCATCGCGACACGCGTTCTGCGCCACGAAGCCGACGTCGAAGCCGGCGCCGCGCAGGTCCGTCGCGAGCGCGACGAGCGTGTCGGTGTCGCGCGTGTCGCTCACGATGCGCGTCATCGCCGACTCGAACTCGCTCTTGAGCGCGGTCTTCGTCAGCTTCGCCATCTGCGGGTTCGCCGCGATCTTCTTCGCGCACCCGGCGAGCACGCCCGCGTTGCTCGTGCAGTCGTTGCCGAGCGTCGCCTCGAACGCGAGGAAGTCGGCGAGGTCGACGCCCGCTGCCTTCACCTTGGTCGGGTCGAACACGATGGAGCTCTTCGACGCGGCGTTCGCGATCACCTCGTCGGCAGCGACCTGCGCGAGCGGGCGGTACGACTTGATCGCGTCGCGCATGCCGGGGATCGGCACCTCGCCGTCGAACATCTTCGTCATCGCCTGGCGCACGAGGCCGTCGATGTCCTCCTTCGGGACATCCTTGCCGACCGCCGCGACCCAGTCCGACTTCGTCTTCGCCGCCGGACCGTCGGTCGCGTGGATCACTTCGATCACCGCGTCGAAGTAGTGCTCGGGCCGGAGCGCGCTCGCGGCGTCCGTGAACTTCGCGGAGTCCCTCGTCAGGCGCATGAACGCGAGGTGGCCCGCGGTCGACGGCTTCGCCTTCCAGATGCCGACCACCTGCGCGAACAGCGCCGGGTCGAGGCTGTCGAGGGAGCCCGCCATCTCCGGCGACTTGTCGATCGCGCCGGCGAAGCCCGGGCCGTCCTTCGCGGTCGGTGCGCACTTCGCGCTGATCTTGTTGCGGAAGTACTCGACGGGGATGCCCTGCTCGCTCTGCGCTTGCATCCACAGGCCGATCACGTCGGCGCGGTTGCCGGTGCACAGCGTGCGGTCGATCATCGGATCGAGCTTGTCCTTCCACCGCTCGGACGCCGTCGAGCCGAGCAACGCGCGCGCGAGCTGCGCCTGCTGCGCGGCCGGGAGCTTGCTCAGCGACTGCACGACCTCGTTCGCGACCTCGCCGGTCGCGTAGTTGACGACCGTCTCGCCGAGCTCTTCGCGGCCGATGCCCGTGCGCGCGATCGCCAGCACGAGCTCCTTCGCGACGGCCGCGTCGTCCATCGCGAGCGCGTCCTCGAGGAGGTTCACGGTCTGCGCGACGTTCGACGGCGACACGCCCATCGTCGCCGGCACGTAGTCGCGCTTGATCTTCAGCATCTCGGGCAGCGCGGCGTCGAGCGAGCGCGAGCCCTTCGCGTCGTAGTTCAGCGTGATCGGATCGTTCGAGTAGTCGTAGCGAGACTTGTAGTCCGAGATGCACGACGTCGTGACGCGCACCTTGGTGTCCTTGAGCATGTACGGCAGGTGGACCTTGTCGACGCGCGAGCTGACGAGGCCGTCCTTCTGCGTGATCGTGACCTCGATGTTCCACACCGTGTGACCGGTGTTGTTGATCACGTCGACATCGACGCCCGGGCATCCCGTGTCGTTCGACGTCGCGAACACGTCGAGCTTGAACAACAGCTCGACCGCGTCGTCGCTGATGCCCTCGGCCTTCGCCATGCTGCGCAGCTCTTCCTTGGCGCGATCGAGCGTGTAGTCGTCGAGGGCTCGGCTGTACGACGGTGCGGCGCCCGCTGTTCCGCCGACGGCGGTGGCAGCAGCGAACACGAGGGCAGCTATCGAGGTTGTCTTCATGGTTCTCACTCCGTCGGTCTCACTCCAGCTCCGACTCACTTCGTCACGAGCCCGCGCATCTTCCGGTAGATGGGATGCGCCACGATCTTCGCGTGTACTGCCTCCGCCTTCCGGTGATCGCCGGCGATGCGGTGCGCGAAGGCCTCCATCAGAAGCAGCAGCAGACCGAGGCGCTCCTGCGACGGAGTCAGGTTCTCGCGGTTGAGCGAGAACCACTCGATCGCCTCGTTGAAGCGCTTGGCCTTCAAGAAGGTCAGGCCGCGCTTGATGATCTTCATGTCGTTGCCGCCCTTGTCGACGAGGTCGGCGAGGGTGATGCCGTCGAGCGCGATCGCGGCATCGAGCGTCAGCGCACCTTCGAGCTCGGCGACGCTCGGGTCGAGGCGCTCGTCGACGCGCACGAGGGCATCGCGCAGATCGCCGGGCGACAGCGGTCCCGCGAGGTCGCGCGCGAGCAGGTCCTCGACGGACGCGTCGCTTCGCGCGAGCAGGTTCTCCGTCACGATGCGATCGAGGCGATCGCCATCGTTCGGCAGCCGCGCGAGTCCGCCGAGCCCACGCGGTGCGCGACAGAACGGGCACACGATCGCGGAAGCGTCGTAGCCGGTCCTGCAGTTCTCGCACGCTTGGAGCGTTGGCTCCGAGGACATCAGCCCCGTCGCCTCGTCGTCAGCTCGAGGGGCGTGAGGAACGCCTCCACGTCGACCTCGATCGTCCCGCGCAGGTCGCTGTCCGCGTCGAGCTTGAGCGCTTCGAGCACCGATGCGCCGCGGTACTCGAGGACGGGCACCTTCGCCAGCAACGCCTGGCGCATCTTCGCGCCGCTGTTGTTCGTCTCGTCGGCCATGGCTACCTCAGCACGATCCTGCCGAGCTGCTCCATCACGGCGCGCTCGAGCGCGGCGATGCGAGTCGCCGACGTGTCGACGTTGTTCGCGAGCGCGGTCAGCTCGCGATGGATCTCGGACAGCTTGCTGACCGCCGCCGGGTCGGCGCGCCGTACGACCTCGGACGCGATACCGCCGACGAACGCCGCGCGTTCGCGCAGCGCCGTCACCGTGATCTCGCCGGCGGGTGGCGCCTCGAGCGCGCCGCTATCCTGAAGGTCGAGGACGACCGGGCGGAACTCGTCGAAGCGACCGAGCTCCTCGATCAGCGCCTTGCGCACCTGGATCCCGACGGCGGGATCCGAGAGGAAGCGCGCGCTCGCGGAGCGGAACATCGCCAGCAGCTCCTTGCGTTCCTGCTCCGCGCGACGAGCTTCGGCCAGCAGCGCACGCGCGCGCGGGCTCCGCACGCCCATCGTGATCGCGGCGTCGAGCCACGCGAGCGCCTTCTCGGTGCGCTCCTTCTTGTAGGCGAGGTACAGGGCACCGAGCGCCGCGAGCGACTCGCGATGGCGCGGCTGGAACTGCAGCGCGCGCAACAGCAGCGTCGAGAGCACCTCGATGTCCTCGGGCGACAGCGCGCTGCCCTTGCGCGACGCGAGGTCGATGCGAACGACCGCCTCGAGGAAGAACAGCGCGCGGTACAGATCCGCGGGCAGCGGCAGCTTGGTCTTGTCGATCGCGGGCAGCAGGAACTCGTCGGCGACCTGATCCTCGACGTCGGGGAGCTGCGCGGGCAGCCAGCGCGCGAAGAACGCGCGCGTCGCGGCGAGCGTCTTGTCGAGCTCCCCGGCCTTGTACTGGATCGCGACATCGTAGACATCGCACGCGGCGTTGGACGCCTTCTGTGCTTCGTCCTCGAGGCCCGTTACCTCGCGGATGCGCGCGATGCCTTCCGCGGCCTCGGTCAGCTTGTTCTGCTTGATCGCCTCGCGCACGGCGAGGATGCGGTGCGTGACCATCGCGACCGGAATCTGCCCCGCGAGCACGCCGATCTTCGTGACCTCGTCGAACATGCGCGTCGCGCCCTCGTTGTCGGCGGCGGCGAGCTTCTGCTCGGCGAGCGCGAGCAAGCACGCGCTCTCGTTCTCCTTGATCGGAAGCTGGTCGACGTTGGCGAGGTCGGCCGTGTTGGTATCGCGCAGCGTATCGAGCGCACCTTGCCAGTCGTTCGCGCGCGCCTTGACGAGACCGAGCAGGTACTTCGCCTCTGCCATGTGCGGCGCGAGGCCGAGCAGGCTCTCGAGGTCCTTCTGCGCGACGGCGAGCTTGTCGGCCTTGTCCTGCGAGCCGAGCACCGCGTCGCCTTCAGGCTTCGCGACCGCCATCAGGTGGCAGAACGCACGCAGATACAGGAAGTCGAGCTGCTCGAGCTTGTGCAGCTGCTCGATCGACATGCGCGCCGCCATCGCGATGCCCGCCTTGTAGCGGCCCGCATTCGCGTGCGCGGTGAGGTTCGCGATCGTCGCCGGCTCGGGCTTGCCCTCCGCCTGCGGCTGACCCGGCACTTGCTCGGCGACGGCCTCCTCGGACTTCGTGCGCTTCTTCGGCAACAGCGTCGAAAGGTCGCCGAGCGCGAGCGCGCCGAA
Organism: uncultured Kofleriaceae bacterium; assembly: GCA_964617845.1. Classification (GTDB taxonomy): domain Bacteria; phylum Myxococcota_A; class Polyangia; order Haliangiales; family Haliangiaceae; genus JABFXX01. The sequence goes on from CAZUAR010000053.1 coordinate 14,500, forward strand.
CGCGAACAGCACGAGCGAGAACGCGACCATCAGCGGCCACATCGCCGGCGGCTCGATGGTCGGCGGGGCGATCGTCGGATCGAGCTTCTCGAGCTCGGCGGTCCGCTTCGACAGCTCGTCGCTCAGGCGCGCGACCTCCTGCTTGAGGAGCTCGATCTTCTCCTTGGTCGCCGCGTCGTGCTCGATCGGCTTGCTTACTTCGGGCGCCTCGGGTTGCCCCGCGAGCTGCGCGTACGCAGCGACACCGAACAGCGCGAGCGCCATCGCGATCGACACCGCGAACCGCAGCGTCGATCTCGGGAGGCCCTCCCGCTTCTCCAGCAAGTAGGCCCGCGTCGCGACGATCGCGGGAACCAACCCGACGACCGCGAGGATCCAGATGATGATCGTCGACATGCTCCCCTATGGCGCTCCCGAGAGCGCCAGCAGCCGCCCAGCGTCGTACCACACGAGGGGTGGCCGTTCGCGGCGTTGTTGCTCCGAGATCCGCCGGGTCAGCCCGGTCGAGCTGAGGTAGGCGTCGATCCCGGTCCGGATTGCCTTTGCACCGTCGATCTTCATCTGGTTAGCGAGGTCCCCGATCCAGTGCAGCCAGTGCACGTTGGCTTCGATCAGGGGGTCAGACGGATCGCAAACGGCGGGAGTCGCATCGAGAGACGCGATTATTCGCGAGAAAGCGTCGGCGAGATAGCCAGGGTCCTGGTACTGGCTCGTCGCGCCGTAGTGAGCGACGCCGTCGAGGTAGTCGAGGTACGCGGCGACGTACGTGCCGAGCTCGCCACCGCCGAGGGGCATCGCGCGGATCGCTGCCTTCGTCTCCTTGCAGATCCGCGCGACGTGCGCGTGATGCCCCTGCCCCGCCAGGAGGCGCGACTGGATCGTCGACTTCACGATCGTGTCCCACGGATCCTTGAACGGCGCTGACAACCGATGCAGCGCCGCATCCGCGCGATCGAGGTAGCGCGCCTCGATGTGCGCGAAGTGCAGGCGACCGAAATCGCCGGCGCGCGAGCCGAGCGCGTCGATCGCCGCGACCGCCCGCTCGATCAGCGGCCGCGCTTCCTGCGGTGGACGCGAGTGCGCGAGTCGCCGCACCTCCGCCGCGAGATCGCGCACCCCATCGCCGACCTCCGGGGTACCGAGCGCGTCGATCGCCGCTTGCACCGCACCCGACGGATCTTGATCCGCGCTGCGCAGTCGACCGAGGACGTCCCACGGCACGTGCTCCTTCGGCGTGCTCGCCGCGTACCGCTCGAGGATGTCGCGCGCGACGTCGATGTTGCCCTCGTACTCCCAGCGCACCGCGGTGCGATACGGATGCAGCTGCTCGCCGATCTGCGCGAGCAGCTTGCCCCAATCCGACGGGGGCGCGGGTTCGAGCAGCGACAGCGCGAGCGCCGTGAGTGCGGTCCCCTCGTCGGAGAAGCTCTGCGGCAAGCCATCGCGCACGCCGAGCCGCACGCGCTGCGGCTGTCCGATCCATCCGCGCAGCGCGCGTTTGAACCGCACGCTCGGCGGCGTCTGCGGCGGGAACAGATCGCCGCCGATCGCGGTGCACAGGGCTGCGCCGACGGCGAAGGCGGCCGCGTCGCTCGACTCCTTGCCGATGAGCACGCGCCCCGGCGTCCACATCCACGCCTCCGGCGACGAGCGCGCCCAGTCCGCGAGCGACACGTCGACGAGCGGCACGACCATGAGCCGCCACGCGCCCTGCGTGCGCTGCGGTGCGTAGCGCAGGCACGCCGGCCCGATCACCGCCGCCACCTCGACGCGCTCGAGCACGCGGATGCACGCCTCGAGATAGCGCGCGAGCTCGACGAGCTCCGGCAGGTACACGCGCGGTTTCTCGAGGAACCGCGGCAGCGCGGCGGAGAACGTCATCGACGTCGACTGCTCGAGCGCGTAGTCGAGCACGAGATCGCCCTCGTACTCGTCGACGGTCGTCGGGATCCAGAACCACTCGGCGGCGACACCGTCGAGCCGCTCGACGATCGACTGCACGCTCGACCGCGTGCGCGCGTTCATCGCCATCGCGACGCGCACGCGACCATCCGCCGTCTCGGACATCTCACCGACGGGAAGCCGCAACGTCGCCATGCGCGGCGCAGTCTACGCTATTGCACGGTGATCGATCGCGTCGCGGTGAGACCATCGAAGGTCGCCTGCACCGTTCCCGGTCCGGCGCTCGCCGCCGTGAATTCCCCGGGCGTGACGCCGACCTGGAGCGCGGCGGTCAACGACTCCCACAGCGCGGGCGATGTCACGTCGAACGCGGGCCCCGACGTCTGCGCCATCGCTCGGTGCACGAGCGTCGCGCCGATTGCCGGCGTACCGCCGTGCGCGTCCTCGATCACGAGCACCAGCGACGTCGCCTCGAACGCCGTGTAGCTCGTCGTCCCCGACATCCCGTCGCACGTCCACGTGACGGTCCCCGGTCCCGCGACGACCGAGTCCGCTTCGAGCAATCCCGTCGCCGAGATCGTCGCCGGTCCCGGCGCGTCCCACGTGCAGGTCGTGGCGACGCGCTGCCCGTTCGACATCACGCGCTCCGCCGTGTACTGCACGTCGAGCCCGTTCACGAGCACGTTCGCGTCGACCGGCGTGACCTCGATGCGCTCGAGCACCGCGGGCGTCGCCTCGACATCGATCGAGTCGGAGAACGTCATGTACGTGCACGACACCTGCGTCGTCCCCGGTGCGGTGCTGTTCGCGGTCACGAGCCCGTCCTCGTCGACGGTGGCGACCGCATCGTCCGCGCTGTCCCACGTCGCGATCATCGTGACGTCCATCTCCGTCGCGTCCGAGTACACCGCGGTGCACGTCGCGTTCTCCGCGCGCCCGAGCGGCAACGTCAGCGACTCGGGATCGATCTCGACGCGCACGACCACCGCCGGCGCGGCCATCACCGTCACCGTATCGCTGAACGTGCCGTGGCTCGCATTGAACGTCGCGAGGACGTTCGTCGCGCCGCCCGTCCCCGTCGCCGTGACGCGTCCCTTGTCGTCGGTCGTGTTGACCGTCGCGATCAGCTCGTCCGTGCTCGCCCACACGACCATGTCCGTCACGTCGTTCTCGACACCATCGCTGAACGTTCCCATCGCCTGCAGCTCGACGCTCGATCCCTTCGGCAGCGCGGGCACCGGGTTCGGCGTGATCGCGAGCGAGGTCAGAACGCCCGGCGTCACCGACACGACGAAGTCGGTCGAGACCGCGCCCTGCGTCGCGTGCACCGTCGTTCCACCGACGCTATTACCCGCGAGCTTGCCGGTGCTATCGATCGTCGCGATCGCCGTCGAGTCGACCGACCACGTCACCGCCGAGGTGATCGTTCGCGTGGAGCCGTTGTTGTAGTTGCCGGTCGCCGTTAGCTGCAGGAACAACCCGTTCGGCACGAACTGCGACGGTCCGGTGATGGTGATCGACTGGAGCTGCGGCTCGAGCACCGTGAACATCGCGGCACCGGTCACGCCGTCGAGCGCAGCGCTGATGTCCGTCCGGCCCGGCGCGACCGCGAACACGGCGCCGTTGACATCGACATCGCCGATCGACGTGTTCGACGAGCTCCACGTCACGTCGGCCGTGATGTCGAGCTCGACACCGTCGCTGTACGTTCCCATCGCCATCGCCTGCGTCTGGGCCGGCGCGTACAGCGCAGCGTTGCCGAGCGAGACCTCGATCGACACGAGGTGTGCCTCCTCGGTCTCGCATCCGCCGATCGCGACGAGGCCGAGGAGCCACACGAGCCACACCGTCTTCATTCGATCACCGTACCGCGACTCGTCGGGCGAGATCACGAATATCCTCCCCTCTACGCGTGCCCACCTTCCTTCGACGGATCGCGCTTCCCATCCCCGCCGCCGACGCGTTCGCGTGGCACGAGCGAGACGGCGCGCTCGAGCGATTGTCGCCGCCGTGGGAACACGTGCGCGTGGTCGAGAAGCACGGGACGATCCGGGACGGCGATCGCATCGTGCTCACCGTGGCCGGCACGTTCGGGAAACGCATCGAGCACGTCCATCGCGACTACGTGCCGGGGCGCAGCTTTCGCGACGAACAGGTGCGCGGGCTGTTCGCGCGCTTCTCGCACACGCACGAGGTGATCCCCGACGGAGACGCCGCGTGCGTCATGGAGGACCGGATCGAGTACGCGCTGCCGTTCGGTGCGCTCGGGCGCGTGATGGGCGACGCGATAGTTCGCGCCCGTCTCGATCGAATGTTCACGTATCGGCACGAGACGCTGCGGCGCGATCTGCTTCGGCATGCGCGAGCACCCGGGCGACGGATGCGCGTCGCGATCACCGGCGCGAGCGGCGTGATCGGTCGACCGCTCGCGGCATTTCTGTCGACGGGCGGACACGACGTCGTGAAGCTCGTGCGTCACGCTCCGAAGCCGGGTGAGGTCGCCTGGGATCCGTCGCGCGGGACGATCGACGTCGCGGCGCTCGAACGCGTCGATGCGATCGTGCACCTCGCCGGCGAGAACGTCGGCGTGCGTTGGACGCCCGAGCGCAAGGAACGCATCCTGCGCAGCCGCGTCGACGGCACGCAGTTGATCGCCGAGACCTGCGCGCGGATCGGGGCGACGCTCGTCAGCGCGTCCGCGATCGGGATCTACGGGATCGAGCGAGAGCGCGCGGACGAGACGAGCCCGCTCGGCGACGACTTTCTCGCCGACGTTTGCAAACAGTGGGAAGCGGCGACGGAGCCTGCGCGTGCAGCCGGGGTGCGCGTGGTGAACGCGCGGCTCGGCGTCGTGCTCTCGCCGGCGGGCGGTGCACTCGCGGAGATGTTGCCCGCGGTTCGCTTCGGTGTCGGCGGGCGCATCGGCAGTGGTGCGCAGGTGATGAGCTGGGTCTCTCTCGATGATGCGCTCGGCGCGCTGCACGACGCGCTCGTCACGGATGTCGAGGGCCCGATCAACGTCGTCGCACCGAACCCGGTCACCAACGCGGAGCTGATCTCGACGCTCGGACGTGTCCTGCGTCGTCCGACCTGGCTGGCCGTGCCGGCGGTGGCGGTCCGGACGGTCTTCGGGGAGATGGGGGAGCTGGTCGCCCTCGGCGGGATTCGGGTGGACGCTCGAAGGCTCGTGGAGCAGAGCTTCGCCTTTTACGATCCGTTCGTAGAAGGGTGGCTCCGCCACGTTCTCGGAGCCAGCTAGGTCATCTGCTACCGTCGGCTCGTGCGCATCGGGAGGTACGAGATCGAGCGCCGTCTCGGAGGTGGAGGGATGGCCGAGGTTTTCCTCGCACGCCTCGTCGGCAACGAGGGGTTCTCTCGACCGGTCGCGATCAAGCGCGTGCTCGCCCACCTTGTCGAAGACGCGCGGTTCGTGCAGATGTTCGTCTCCGAAGCGAAGCTGTGCGCGAAGCTGCAGCACCCGAACATCGTCTCGGTCGTCGACTTCGATCGAGACGAGTCCGGCCGTCCCTACCTCGTCCTCGAGCTGATCGACGGCCCCTCGCTCGCGGACCTCGCCGCCAAAGGCCCGCTCCCCGCCGCGGTCGCGATCCACGTCGGCGTCGAGATCCTGCGCGCCCTCGCCTACGCGCACGACGTGCCGCTCGGCGACACGCGCGGCCTCGTCCATCGCGACATCTCGCCGCACAACGTGCTGCTCTCCAACGAAGGCGCGGTGAAGCTGTCCGACTTCGGCATCGCGAAGGCGCGCACGTCAACGAACGCGACCGCGAGCGAGCTACTCAAGGGCAAGCCGTCGTACATGAGCCCCGAGCAAGCGAACGGCGAACCGCTCGACGGGCGGAGTGACCTGTTCTCGGTGGGGATCGTGCTGTGGGAGCTGCTCGTCGGCCACTCGTTGTTCAGCGGGCAAACCACGGAGGAGATGCTGTCGCGCGTGCTGTTCGCGCCGATCCCATCGCCGCGCTCGATCAACGCGGACGTGCCGGCGGATCTGGATCGCGCGGTGATGCATCTGCTGGAGCGCGAGCGCGACGATCGGACCGCCTCGGCGAGCGCCGCGATCGAGGAGCTGGTCGCCTGCAAGGCGGCGTCGCGTGACGGGCGCGAGCAACTGCTGGCGCTGCTCGGCGAGGCGAGCTCGTCGCTGCCGCTGAGCGAGGCACCGACGGCGCGGTCGCCCGCCGGAGCGTTGCCCAAGCCCCGCGCACGCCGACGCAGCTCGCGAACACTTCTCATCGTCGGTCCCGGTATCGTGATCGCGGCATCGGCCATCGCGGTAGTGCTGAGTCGCGCAAACAAGGATGTCCCGAGCACCAGCGCGTCGAACGGCTCCGCTTCGGATCCGTGGGACGGCCGGAGAGCTGGCGAGTACTACCCTCCCGATCACGCTTACGCCTTCACGATACCGAAGGGCTGGCACCTGTTTTATGTGGCGAAGCAAGCGCGGCTGGCACCCGACGAGGCGGGACTCAAGCAGCCACCAGCGATCATTTTGTCACCGCTACTCTCGCGTACCGCGGACCTTCCGGGACCCGTTACGGGGTTCGAAGAAGCGCTGGCCTACGAGCTCAAGCTCGGTTCTGCAAAGCTCCTGCAGAAAACGGGACCATTTCCCACACGGTCGGATTTCGGGCTGACGGGCTTCTACTTCAGTGTCCGTGGAGACGGGTGTCGAGAATCGCTTCTATGTCTTCTTGATGGACGAGTACTGGGAGTATGGGATGGGATTCACGGCGTCCGACGAGATGCTCGAGAGATATGGCGCGGATTTCTGGCGGGCTGTCAGCTCGATCCGGTCGAAGCCGCCGGCCCCAAAGATGAGGCCGGTCTCGCGCCCCCAGGAGTTGTTTGGCCAATAGGCTTCGGTAGGAGGGTCGCGCTACGGTGAGGTGTGCAACTCCACTACTTCGATTTCGTTCCACCCCCGCGGTGGAACGGGTTTCGTATCGAACGCCAGGTCCGGCTGTGCCCTCCGGAGACGCATCCGAACGATGCGGTGAACGTCATCGTCGTATCGCCATTGCTTCCGCGCTCGCCGAGTCTTCCGTCGGCAAAGGAGCTCCACGAACGGAAGCTCGCGTTCGAGACACAGCTGACCGGAGCCAAGATCCTGAGCCAGAATGGTCCCGTCCCGACCAAGTCGGACTTCGGGCTCGCGGGCATGTACTTCGAGGATCTGCTCGACCTTCCCGTCCAAAGCGCACGTCGAATCTCGGTGCTGCTCGTCGATGAGCTTTGTCTCTACAACCTGTCCTACGGGGCGAGCGTCGAAGCATTCGACACGCATATCGAGGCGTTCTGGACGTCCGTGCGAACGATCAAGCCATTCCGAGGCAAGATCTTCGCTCCCAGCGGCGTGCCGTTCGATCACTTCGGTGAGTGACTCGGCGCTCGTTCTCGATAGAGCTGCGAACCACCAGCGACGATGCGGCCATCGCGATACCGGCACACCGACGTGAGCCGATCAGAGGTAAACGACGAGACGGACCATTTCGCACCGTCCCAGCGTCCCAACGCACCATCGTCACCGGCGATCAACGCGTCACCGTTCCTGGCGTGAAGCGACCAGAAGCGGCCCTTCGCGGTCGCATGCCGCGTCCAGCTCGCGCCGTCGAAGTGCCAGCCACCCTCACTGCTCGACATGATCCATAGATCGTTCTTGGCTCCACCGATCAGAGTCGCGCCACCAAAGCCGAGCATCGTCTTCGTCCACGTTTCATCGCGGTCACGCTTCGCGAACCCACTCTCCCCGGGACGATTGAGCAGCACGTAGACGTCGTCCTCGACACCCCACACGACCGACCACGTGTCCTCGAGAAGCTCCGGCGCCGTCTCGAGGCGGAACTCCTTGCCGTCGAAGTGCGCGAGCTTCTGCGCCGTCTTTAGCCACACGTTCGATCCGGAGGTCGCGTAGACGGTCTGGAAATCGAAGTAGAACTTCGGCCATACGTGCTTCGACCAGGTCGTGCCATCGAAGTGCGCGACCGAACCGCCGTAGCCGCAGAACCAGATATCCGTCGAGCTCAGTGCCCACGCGCCGAGGCCGATTGCCGGCGGAAGCTCGATCGCCTCGAAGCCGTGCCCGCGATCCACGCAGCAAAACCGGACCTGACCTTCGCCGCGCACGGTCACCGACCCGAGGAGCCAGATCGCGCCACCGACCTCGAACATCCGATCGATGTAAGGCTTCCCCGTGTTGTTCGCTGGAAGAGGCAGCGAGACAACCTCCCAGTTGCTCTCGACGCGGATGGGAGGATCGACACGATCAGCGAACCGAAGCAGCGCTGACTTGATCTTCTCGCGAAACCCCAATGCTTCAGAACCAGCTTGCGATGCCGCGACCCACGTCACCGAGCATCGTGCCACCCGCGCGCAAGACGCTGCCACCGACGTTGCCGATGCCGTCGATCGCCTCGCTCACGCCCATGCCGTTGCGAACCGCCGAGATCGTGTTCTGCACCCCGCTGTAGACGCCGAGCCCGGCCAGACCGATGCCACCGGCGATCTCCGCGCCACCTTGAAGAAGGTTGCCCTGCATCACCTGGCCCATACCGTGTGCTCCCAGGAGCGCACCACCGCCAACTTCCATCCCCATCAGCCCCATGCGCTTCGCCCAACCATCACCGACCGTATCGCTCGGATCGTTGAACATGTCGATCGAGGCGCCCGTGATCGGCCCCGTGTTGATTCCCAAGTGCTCCAGGAGCGGGGCGCCGTACATGGCCAGGGCGAAGCTCGCGTCATCGATGAACGGGTTTCCGTGATTCGCACCGGGATGCGCTGCGTTCGCAGTGGCCTGCGCACGCGCATAGGCATCGACGTGACCGTCGTAGACTTCACCGAACGTGATGTTCGTATCGCCACGGGCACGAGCAGCCGCGATCGAAGCACTCTCGTTCGTGACGAGGTTCTCGCGAACGTTTCCCCACACACCGGTGGGATCGGTATGACCGACATAGTTGGTCGCGCGATCCTGCGCAGTGGCACCGCTCGGATGACCGTTCGGATCGAGGAAGTCGAGCCCGAACGTGTTCCCCCAGCCCGGCATCCAGTCCGCGTTGTCGCGATAGAACGAGTTGTCGCCCGGCGCAGTGCCGGCCGCGTTGCCATCACCCTGGCGACCGCGGCGATGAACGTCGTAGCCGCCGAGTCCCATCAGGTACTCGACACCCGAGTTCACGGTGTCGCTCAACCATCCACCGGGCTCGATAAAATCGGGGTCGTTGGGACCTGGTCCAACGGTTGATGGGGCGTACGGGCCACTCATTAGCCCATCTTACGTGATCGGACGGGGCTAACTCCCCACCACATCGCATCTCGCACGCGCGAAAATCTCCTTCCGTGTCTGGCAGTTACGCGTCGAGGCGCTCCAGCGCAAAGATCTCGACGTCGACGCCAGACGCGAAGTGAGCGATCGGCAGGTCCGAGGAACGCCCGACTCCCGCGGCGGCGACGAGCGTCTCCTCGACATCGATCAGCTCGGCCGACTGCAACGGATACGGCGTGTGGTGGACCGCGCCGCGCCGGAGCGATCCATCGCGTGCGGTCGTGTAGAGCAGGTAGCGCTCGGCGAGAAAATGCTCGAGCGAGCCGACCTTCGCCGCACATGGTTCACCGAGCGGACGCACGTCGACGCGACAGGTGGCGGGAACTGGCTTCGGCCACGTTCGCGTCGAGTCGTAGCGCACGTGCCCGTCGCGCTTTTCGATCGACATGCGAGCGTGGTGATACGGCAGGTACCAGATCCACCGCGCCGCGAGCACGGCCCAGAACGAAGCCGCGTCGAGGCTGAAGAACCACACGCCGGGATCACGACCGTCGCGATGCACGTACGTGCGCACGTTCGTCTCGTGGAAGTTGTTGCTGCCCGGAAGAGGCGGCGCCCACCACGGCCGCACGTTGGTCATCGTGAAGGGAACGAGCCCGATGTAGGCGCTTCCCTCGAAGGTGTCGATCTCGAGCGACGCCGGAATGTGCGGACGCAACGCGGACACCGGAACGCGCCAGTGCAGAAACGTCAGGTCGTGCCAGCCGGGCCGCTGGACGACCTTGCCGGTGGGCCGACGAGTCGGCGCGACACGATCGATGGCGTCCATCGATGCTAGTTGCGGCTGCGCATCACCAGCGCGGTGAGCGTGGCGACCGCGCCGGCGACGTTGATGCCGGATGCGCGGGCCTGGATCACCTTGTGGATCGCGTCGAGCATCTCGCGCTGTCGATCGGCCGATAGGGTGGACACGAGCTCGCTGGCTTGCTGGACGAGCGCGTCGACGGGATCGCTGCCGGCCGCCGGCGCAGGTGTCGACGCGCCGCTGCCGCCGAACGATGGCGCCGGGGTCGGTCCCGTCGGCGGCAGCTGATTCGAGTCGAGGATCGCGGCGAGCTCGACGCGCTTCTTCTGGGTGAGGCCGACGTCGGCGCGATCGAGCTTGATCGGCGTCACGGTGCCCTTCTGTACGTGGACGATCGAGCCTTCGAAGATGCCGTTCGCGTCGAGCGCGAAGGTGATCTGGAACTGGTGGGTGCCCTTCGGCTCGGGAGAGAGGCCGTCGATGACGACGGTGCCGATCTTGTCGTTCTGCGACGCCTTGGGATTATCGCCCTGGTAGACGGGCACGAAGATGTTCGTCTGGTTGTCGCGCGCGGTCGTGTAGCCGCCGCGCGAGACGCGGTGCGGGATCACGTGGTCCTTGGGGATCAGCGGATCGTAGATGTCGTCGATCAGGCCGATGCCGAGCGTGTGGCTGACGACGTCCTTGATGTTGGTGTTCGCGAGCTCCGCGGAGACCGTGACGCTCGAGTCGACCTTGGGCGCCGCGTCGCTGATCTCGGGCGCGAGCGACGGCGTGAACGAGGCGGCGAAGCGCGCGGCGCCCATCGCGACGATCTCGTCGGGGTTGAGGTCCGACTTGACGGTCTTCTTGTAGCGCTCCTTGAGGGCGCGAGAGACCGCGGGAATCTTCGAGGAGCCGCCGACGAGCACGAACGCGTCGATCTCGTCGTGCTTGAGGCCGCTGGTCTTGGCCGCGGACTCGATCGCGACGTCGCACTGGCGCAGCGTCTTGTCGATGATCGGCTTGCACATGATGTCGAACTCGGTCGGCGTGATCGTGTAGTTGATCTCGTCGATGCCGCTCGTCGGGTTCTCGACGATGAACTCCTGCTGCTGGCCCTCGTTGCAGAGGTTGATCTTCACGGCTTCGGCGCGGAGGCGCAGCTTGCCGATCAGCTTCGCGTCCTGGCTGAAGTCCTTGCCGTGTTGCTCGCGCATCTTGCGGAGGACCCAGTCGACGATCTGCTGGTCGATGTCGCCGCCGCCGAGGTGCGCGTCGCCACCGGTGCCGAGCACGCTCGCGGTGCGCTCGTCCTCGATGCGGACGACCGAGACGTCGAAGGTGCCGCCGCCGAAGTCGTAGACGACGAACGTCTGCGGCTCGCCCTTGTCGAGGCCGTAGGCCACGGCGGCCGCAGTCGGCTCGTTGATGATCGCGAGCGGGTTGAGGCGCGCGATCTTCGCGGCCTCCGCGGTCGCGTTCTTCTGCGGCTCCTTGAAGTACGCGGGGACGGTGATGACGGCGTCGTGCACCGGCTCGCCGATCAGCTTCTCGGCGCACGCCTTGAGCTCCTTGAGGATGCAGGCGCTGACGAACTCGGGATCGAGATCGCGGCCGCCGGCGCGCGCCATCGACTTCTGACCGAGCGGGTTGCGCTCGCCCATGATGCGCTTGACCTCGAAGATCACGTTGCCGGGCTCGCGCGACATCTTCTCCTTGGCCGCTTTTCCGACGGAGACCTGACCGGTGTTGGAGATGTAGACCACCGACGGCGTCGTCGGCTCGTTCTGGCGATTCGGGATCACCTTGACGTCACTCTTCGCGTAGCTGTACGCGGCGACGACCGAGTAGGTCGTTCCGAGATCGATGCCGATTACCTTGTGATATTCCGCCATGGCTACTCCGCGTGAGGTGCAGGTGTCACTGTTTCCGAGAACGGTGCGAGCTGTGCCGCGAGCTCGGCGTCGAGACCGCCGGGGAGCCACAGCCAGTAAGCGTCGGGATGCAGCAGCAGCGTGTCGGCGCCGAGCTCCTCGACGAGCCACGCGGTGACGAGCGACGCGATCTTCGCCGGCTCGAATGCGCGATCGCGCGGCGCGGGCTGCACGGTCAGCAGCGCGTTCTGCGGATGCTCGCGATCGTAGGCATCGCGCGAGGCCGCGCTGCCGATCTGCTTCTCGATCGCCTGGAGCTCGATGATCTCGGCCTCGTCGTCGCCCGAGGCGGACTGGCCCTTCGCGCGGCGAGCGGCCATCGCCTTGCCGCGCTTGTCGGAGAGGATCTTCTTGATCTCGTCGAGCGACGCGAGCGGCGATGCGCCGAGCTTCGCGTACGCGTTCTCGGGATCGATCGCGAGCCTTGTCTTGGGACGTGGACGACCGGTGCTCATGGGACGATCAGTGCTCCGTCTCCAGCTTCTGGTGGAGCTCGAGCAAGCGCTCGTGCTTGAGGAGGCGCGCGTCGGACAGCTTGTCCTCCACGTAGCGCAGCGCTTCGAGCAGCAGGCGGCGCGCGCCCTCGCGATCGCCCTGCTCCTTCGCGCGGTAGCCATCGGCCGCCGCGCAGTACGCCTTGCAGTACGCGAGCTCGACCTCCTGGTCCGGCGCGGCGGGCTTCAGATCCGCGAGCAGCGTGCGTGCCTTCGCGAAGTCCTTCGCGCGGACGAAGGCGCTCGCCGCCGCGATCTGCTGGCGGAACTTGAGGCCCGGATAGCGCGCCGTGAACTCGCGCGCGAGGGGCTCGGGGAGCTGCGCGAGCTTCGCGATCTCCTCGTCGGCCTCGGTGTAGCGCTCGAGGCGGAGAAGCATGATGACGCGCTGGCGCAGCACGCGCGCGCTCTTCTCGCCCGCGGGGCCGAGGTCCGCGAGGAGCGCGAGCGCGCCCGCGTGATCGCCCGCGGCGGCGCGCTTCGTCGATTCGTCGAGGGCGGCGGCCATCGCGAGCTGCTCGTCGAGGTCGTCGAGCTTGCGCGCGAGGTTGTCCGCTTCTCGGACAGACGGCTCGTGGACCCTCGCCGCGAGCGCCGCGAGCGCGCGGATGCGCTCGGGAACCGAGCGGAGCTCGAGCGCCTTCGCGAGATCGCCCCGCCACGCGGTCTCGACGCGAATCGGCGGCGGACCGACGGGGACGTCGGAGCTGCCGATCGTCGGCAGCAGCGCGGAGAGCTGCGTGCGTGCGAGCTCGATCACGTACGGCTCGGGCCGCGCGACGGTGGACATGCGCTCGGCGATGCGCTCGAACGCGTCGCGGAAGCGGCCCTCGGCGAGCGCGTCGCCGATGTCCTTCTTCGCAGCCTCGAGCACCGCGGTCTCGACGTCCTGCGCGAGCGGGCGCAGCACCGCGAGGTAGATGCCGCGCGTGCAGCGCTGGAGCGCGCGCGCGAACGCCGCTTGCGCCTCCTTGCGGCGATCGGCGGCGAGCAAGCACAGGCCGCGGACGTACTCGAGGCCGGCGTCCGTCGACGACGCATCGATCTTCTCCAGCGCGGGGACGGCGCCCGCGCGCGAGCCGGCGATGTACGTCGCCATCGCGCCGGGATCGCGCGCGTCGAGCGTCTCGAGACCGAGGAGCTCGAGCGCGAGCTCGCGTGCACGCGTCTGCCCGGCCGGCGTGAGACAGCGCGCGAGCGCGCGCGAGGCCCACGCATGCGCATCGCGCCAGCGGCCGGCGCGCGCGAGCTCGTGACACAGCTCGGTGTAGAGCTGCATCGACGTCGGCTGGAGCTCGAGCTCGGCCTCGAGCATGGAGGTATCGCGCTCGTCGGACTCGCTGGCGCGCGAGGTCGGGCTCTTGCCATCGCCCGAGCGCGTCTTGCCCTTGCCGTGCTGCTTCTTCTCGTCGATCAGCTCCTGGATGCGCTCGATGCGCGACGCGAGTGGATGCTCGCCCTTCGCGACCTGGTGGAAGCGCGCGATCGCTTCGACCGCCTCGTCGAGGAAGTCGCCGATCATCAGCAGGTGCGCGGCCCAGTACTCGAGGCGCGCGCTCTCGGGATCGTCCTTGCGCGCGAGATCGAGCTGCTCGACGAGCGCCTCGACCTCGTGGCGCGACAGATCGCTCTTCGCGTCGACGACGCGACGCTCGACGAGGCTGACGCGCAGGTTCGACACCATCACGTCGCCGAGCCGCTTGCGCTGCGCGGGATCGAGGCGCGCGTTCCGGGTCTGCACCTCGAGCACGACGCGCATGATCTGGTCGAGGAAGCGCAGCGCGTGCGGCGCGGTCGTCGCGGCCTCCTGGCGCTCGGCGAGCATGCCGTCGAGGACGGTCTCGTCGAACAGCGGCGCGACGGCGCGCACCGTGTCGAGCACCTCGTCGAACACCGAGCGTTTCGTCGGATCGGGCTCCCACCGCAGCGCGAGCATGCCGAGCTCCGCGAACGTCTCGACGGCGTGACGATGCACGGCGAGCACGTCGGGCGCGACCTCGGGCACCGCGTAGCGCATGCGCGCGTTCGCCGCGGCCGCGCGGAAGCGGGCGGCGAGCTTGTCGGCGAGCTTGCGGCCCTCGTCGGGGACGAGCACCGCGAGCGACTGCGCGAGAGCGGCGAGGCCGTCCGCGCGCGCCTCCGCGACCGCCGGCGTCGACGGTGCGAGCAGCACGCGATCGCGATCGGCGCCGAGGCTCGCGAAGCCGAACACGAGCGCGGCGCGCGTGTGATGGAGCCACTGGCGCAGCTGCTCCGGATCCTTGTCGATCACGTCCTGATTGACGACGAGCTCGCGGTGCGTGATCGCGCCTTCCTTGTGCTCCTCGACGAAGAACACGCCGGTGCGACCCGACAGGCGCGCGGCTTGCGAGAACATGCGGTGCGGCGCGCCGTAGCGACGCGCGCTCGCGGGATCGAGGCGGCCGAGCAGCGCGAGCCGGTAGTGGTGGCGATCGAGATCCGCCCACGCGTCGAGCGCGGACTCGTGCTCGCCGAGGAGCGTGAACAACGCTGCGCGGTTCTGGTAGTGCGCGGCCTCGTGCGGCTCGAGATCGCTGCACACCTGCACCGCGCGCAGCGCGTTCGAGAAGCGCTCGTTCGCGGCCTCGTCGATCGCCAGCCGCGTGAGCGCCGCGACCAGCGCGCGCCGGATCGCGGGCCGATCGGTGACGCGATCGTGCAGCGCGCGCAGCGTCTTCACGGCGGCAGAGGGCTCGTCGAGCTTGTCGGCGAGGAGCGCGAGTGCGAGCTGCTCCGCGCGCGAGCTCGCGGGCTGCGCCTCGACGGCGCGCGCGAGCTCGTCGGCGGTCGCCGCGGTCCACGCGATCACCGTGCGCGCGAGCGTGTCGGCCCGCGTTCCCTTGCTGATCACGCCGCGCTCGAGCTGCGCGGCCACCGCCTTCGCGTCGCCGGGGCGCAGGATCGACAGGCGCGCGAGCAGATCCGCCCACGCCGCATCGTACGCGGCGCCCTTCGGCAACTCGCCGAGCTTGTCGAGACCGCCCTTGACCGACGCCGCGAGGTTCGTCTCGGTGTGCAAGAACTTCGCGCCTGCGTGACGCCCGTCGACCTGCAGCGCACGGTCGGCGATGTTGCGCGCCGTGCGCGGCTCGCCGCGGCGTGCGATCGCGAGCGACTTCACGACGAGCACGAGCGGCAGATCCGCCACCGCCTCCGGCAGCGCGTCGAGCCGCGCGATCGCGCCGTCGAGATCGCCGAAGCGCAACCGCACGAGCGCGTCGCGCACGCGATGGATCGGATCGAGAGGCTCGAGCTGGATCGCCGCCGTCGTCGACGCCGCGGCGAGCGTGAAGTCATCGCTGAACCGCCCGCGCAAGCTCGACACCGCCGCGAGCGCGCGCCGCGCCTTCGGCGTTCCGGTGCGCCGATGCTCGTCGGCGAGCTCGACCGCCGCGGCGGACCAGTTGATGCGGTTCAGTTCCACGCGACGTGTCCTCGGGTCACGCGCGTGCCGCTCTTCGCCGTCCAGTGGATCGCGATCGATCCCGTGCGTCCCGGATCCGCGATCGCGAGCACGACGCCATCACCGGTCACGCGCCACGTCGCGCCGTCACTGCCGATCGTGTGCAGCGCGCCGTCCGCGGTCCACGCGAGCACGCTGCCATCACCGCTCGGGGCCGCGCCGATCACGCCCGCCGACAGGCGCACCGCGTTCGCGCGCACCAATCCCTCGTCGACGATCCACGCCTCGCCGCTGTCCGCGTAGACGAGCGCGCGCTGCCGATCGGTGAACACCGCGGCGCCGCTGACGCGCTCCTTCAGGTCCGTCGTCACCGCCTGCAAGCGCGGGCGCGTCCCGTCCGCGTCGAGGATCGCGAGCCCGCGCGAGCCGGCGACCAGCGCCGTCCCCGGACGGATGCCGCCGAAGATCGCGTGTGCGCGCCCGATCGTCCCCGTGTGGATCGGCACGAGGCCGCCTTCGACCACCGGCCACGTCGAGACCTCGACCGAACCACTCGCGCCGAGCGCCACCAGACCGCCGACCCACACGAGCGAGAGGACCGGCTCCGGCGACGTCAGCTCCTGTACCGGCACGCGTGCGGCGCCCGCTAGCAGCGACAGGCCGCCGCTCGTATCCGCGATCACGATGCCGCGCGGTGTCGCCGCCAGCGCCGTCGCGGGCGCACTGAGCGAGATCGTGCTCCACGCTCCGCCGCGCAGCTGCCACAGCTTCGGCTCCCAGCAGGCGACCGTCACGGTGCCGTCGGACTCCGCGACGACATCGGACATCGGACCCGTCGCGGTCATCGGCTCGAGCGACTCGCCGGCGCCGAGGCGCAGCCACTCTCCGTCATCGGTCGCGATCACGAGCGTGCCGCCGTGCGGGAACGCTGCGACCGGAACCGAGCGCACGGAGCCCGTGTCCACCGTCATCGGCGGCGACCCTAACACGCTGGACACGAGCATCGTCTGGACACCTGGCCGTCATCCGGACGGACGCGATGCCCGCGGAGTCGCAGGCAATCCGGACCGGTGCGGCCAGTTACCGAGCGCGGAGCACGGTCTTCAGATCGCCCGCCGCCTTCGCGCGCGCGATGCAGCGATCGATCGACGCGAGCGCCGCCGCGATCGTGCGCTCTCCGTCGGGAATGTCGGCCTTCCTCGGCTCGAAGGCACTCGCGACCTCCGCGCGCGCAGTCGCGTCGCACAGCGACGCCGTCGCGCTGACGAGCTCGCGCGCACTCTGCGGCGAGATGCGCGACATCACCTCGCCGAGCCTCGGCCGTAGCGCCTTCCATGCCGCCGTCCGGCTCTCGCCGCGGCCGAGCGCCTCGAACACCGACTGCAGCACGGCCACCGTCGGTACAGCGGGGTCGAGCACGAGCGCCACGAGCCGCGGCGCGACGGCCGCCCCGAACCCGCCCAGCTGCGAGAACAGCGAGCGCTGATCGTCGCCCGTCTTCGTGCGAGCCAGCGCCACGAGCCCATCAAACACGCGCGCGCCGCGGGGCCGTGGAAGCAGGTCCGCTCGCGCGACCGCGAGCTCGCGCTCCGCCGCGGTCTTCACGCGGCCGTTCGGCAACTGCTTCGCGATCCACGCCGTCCATTCCGGTCGCGTCGCGTCGTCGACGATCGGATCGAGTGCGCGGACGATCGCGACGCCACCGAGTCGCGCGTAGGCGTCCTTCGAGGCGAACAACGTCCTGGCGAGCGCGAGGGCGTCGCGGACCGACAGCTCGCCGCGCGTCATCGCGGTCGCCGCATCCGCGCCCAGCGCCATGCGCTCCGCCGGCAACAGCTTGTCGAGCTGTCTCGGCAACGGGCGATCGGGAGGAGGCGTCGCCCGGTCCGGGGCCGTCTTCGCGCCACGGGCATCGAGGACCTCGTAGTAGCCGGTGCCGTTGGCGTTGCCGGCGATCCACGTCGGACACGCCGTCGCTGCGAGGGGGATCTCGGTGCGCGCCGAGATCACCGCGCACGCGCGCGAAGGACCACCCGCGCCGGGATAGCGCACGCAGACGGGGACGATCGCGCCGTCGCGCGACGACGCGATCACCCGCGGCCCCGACGAGCCCGCGCCGCATGCGAGCGTCATCTCCACGATCGGCGGTCCCGCGAACGTCGCGTAGCTCGCGACGGCATCCGCGGCCGACGCGTCCACGCTGCCAACTGCGGTGACGAAGGACTCGGTCGTGATCGATCCGTGTGCGTGCGAGCGCAACAGCTCGCGCAGCGCCGCGCGGAACTTGTCGGGCTCCATGTAGCTCTCGAACATCGCGAGGACGGAGGCGCCCTTCTGGTAGGCGATCTCGTCGAACGTGTCGTCGACGGTCGAGTTGCCGATCACCCGGCGGCGCAGCGGCAGCGGAGTCCTCGCATCCGCGGCGAGCGCTTCGGCGCGCGCCATCTGCTGCACGAGCATCGGGTCGCGTGACTCGCCCGAGAGCTCCGCGATCTTGTCGCCGAGGAACGACGCGAAGGCCTCCGACATCCACAGCTCGTCCCACCACGCCGGCGTGACGAGGTTGCCGAACCACTGATGCACGAGCTCGTGCGCGGCGACACGCGCGAAGCCGTACTCGCCGTCGGACTCGTCGAACAGGATCTGCGACTCGAACGTGACGAGGCCCGTGTTCTCCATCGCGCCGAAGAACTGCGGTACCGCGACGAAGTCGAGCTTGGGCCACGGCAGCGGTTGGTCGACGTACGCCTCGAGCTCGTGCAGCATGCGCGAGACGCGCTTGGCGGCGTGCTTCACCGCGGCGGTGCGCGACGGCCACACCGCGATGCGGAACGGTGTCTTCGCGCCGACGGTGCCGCCGTCGACGAGCGTGAACGGACCGACCGCGAGCGCGACGAGGTACGACGGCAAGGGCCCGATCTCGGCGAACGTGACCTCGGTGCGGCCATCGGCGAGCGTCTGCTCGACGGCGGCAGGCGCGTTGGACAGCGCGACGTTGCCCTTGGGCACCACGAGCGAGAGCTGCCACGGCGTCTTGAACCGAGGCTCGTCGAAGCACGGCACGTACAGCCGCGTGAACACGGCCTGCCCCTGCGAGAAGACGAACCACTTGCCGTCGGCCTGCTGGCGGAACAGGCCGTTCGTGTCGTCGCGAAGGCGTCCCGTGTAGTCGAACGCGAGCGTGATCTCGTTCGGATAGATCGTGCGCCCCGCCGTCAGGCCGAGCATCTCGTCGCCCTTCTCGGCGACGACCGTCAGCGCCTCGCTCGACGCGGTGCCGATCCGCACCGCCGCCCGCGAGATGTCGAGCTCCTTCGCGTGGAGCCAGATGACGTCGATCGACCTGGTGACGCGCGCGCGAATGTCGACGTGACCGCGAAACGTGACGCGATCGGGATCGATCTCGAGGCGGAGCTTGTAGCCGAGCGGCGTGACGGTGTCGGGCAGGCGCAGGCCCGGCGCCTTGACGCGCGGTCGCCACTTCGACGGCTCCGTCTTCGTCGACACCGGCTCTTCGACGACCCTCCGCGTCGGTGCGTCATGGCCGCATGCAATCGCCGCGATCGCGACGAGGACGACAAACACGCGCACACCAGACGATAGCGCGAACCGCGATTGGCCGTCAGAGCTCACGAGCGCGGTCGTCGATCACGCGGTGACGACGGCGAGGAGGCGATCCGCGTCGACCTGATCGCCGACCGCGACGTGCAGCGCGCGGACGGTGCCCGCCTCGGCGGCGCGGACGGTGTGCTCCATCTTCATCGCCTCGAGAACGACGAGCGCTGCGCCCTGCGCGACCTCCTGGCCGGCCGTGACGAGCACCTTGACGACCTTGCCCGGCATCGGCGCGGTGAGGCCGCCCGCGACGGCGCGCGCCGTCGGATCGGGGAACCGCGGCTCCTCGACGAACGCGAGCATCGCACCCTCGGAGAGCACCCAGCTGCGCGCACCGACGGTGACGACGCGAGCGGTGCGGCGATGTGGGCCGTCCATGAACCACACGCGATCTCCGTCGGCGCCGAAGCGCGCGACGTGCGTCGTCTTGCCGCCGAGCGTGACGTCGATGCCGCCACCGGAGGCGGGGCGATAGCCGAGCGGGACCTCGCCATCGCCGAGCTTGTAGGTCGCCGTCTGATCCGCGACGGGAACGTTGCGCCAGCCGGGCGGCGCGAGCGCGGCCGGATCGCGACGGGTGGCGATGCCGTGCACCGTCAGCGCGATCGCGGCGACGCGGATGCGATCGAGGCCGGGCGTGCGCGCGGCGAGCTCGCCCGCGTGGCGCTCGAGGAAGTGGGTGTCGAGCTCGCCGGCGAGGAACGCGGGGTGCGCGAGGATCTTCGCGAGGTGCTCGCGGTTGGTGACGAGGCCGGGCACCCACAGCTCGTCGAGCGCGCGGCGCAGCACCTGCGCGGCGTCGCGGCGCGTCGGCGCGTGCGCGATGATCTTGCCGAGCATCGAGTCGTAGTGAATGCCGACCTCGCTGCCGGCGACGACGCCGATGTCGGCGCGCACCGTGTCGAGCACGTCGACGGCGTGGAGCGTGCCGGTGGTCGGCAGGTAGTCGCGTTCGGGATCCTCGGCGCACAGCCGCACCTCGATCGCCCAGCCGCGCTGCGGTGGTGCCGCGTCGTAGCCAAGGCGCTCGCCGCGCGCGATGCGGATCTGCTCGCGGACGAGGTCGAGCGCCGTCGTCAGCTCGGTGACCGGGTGCTCGACCTGGAGGCGCGTGTTGACCTCGAGGAAGTAGAAGTCGCCCGCGGGGTCCGCAATGAATTCGACGGTGCCGGCACCGACGTAGCCGACGGCCTTGCCGAGATCGACCGCGGCGCGGCCCATCGCGGCGCGCTTCGCATCGTCGAGCGCGACCGACGGCGCTTCCTCGATCACCTTCTGATGCCGGCGCTGCACGGAGCACTCGCGCTCCCACAGGTGCACGACGTTGCCGTACGTGTCGCCGAGGATCTGGATCTCGATGTGCCGCGGCCGCTCGACGTACTTCTCGAGGAGCAGCGTGTCGTCGCCGAACGCGCTCGCCGCCTCACCTCGCGCGCGTTCGATCGCCTCGGCGAGCTCGCCCTCGGAGCGCACGACGCGCATGCCCTTGCCACCGCCGCCGGCGCTCGCCTTGACGAGCAGCGGATAGCCGATCGACTTCGCCGCCGACGCGAACGCGGAGGCCGACTGATCGTCGCCTTCGTAGCCGGGCACCGTCGGAACGTTCGCGGCCTTCGCGATTCGCTTCGCGCCCTGCTTGCTGCCGAGCTTCGCGATCACGTCGGCGGGCGGCCCGATGAACACCAGCCCCGAGTCGGCGACCGCCTCGGAGAACCTCGCGTTCTCGGACAGAAAGCCGTAGCCCGGATGGATCGCGTGCGCGCCGGTGATCCGCGCCGCGTCGAGGATCGCGTTGATGACGAGGTACGACTCGCGCGCCGGTGGTGGTCCGATCCGCACCGCTTCGTCCGCGAACCGGACAAAGGGCGCATCGGCGTCGGCATCGGAGTGAACGGCCACGGTCGCGATGCCCATCGCGCGGCACGTCCTCATCACGCGTAGCGCGATCTCGCCGCGGTTTGCTACCAGGACCTTGTCGATGCTCGGCATCGCGCCGAACCTACCGCAACTCAGCGCGCGGCCACCACGCGCAGCGATGACAGCGAGTCGTCCACCGGCAGCCGGACGAGAGATCCCACGAACGTCGTGCATGCACCGTGGAACGCCGGATCGGTGCACGCGATCGCGAGGACGCCATCGCCGACGATCATCGAGGACACCGCGTTGTCGTCGATGTCCATCGCATCGGGCGACTCGTATTCACCGACGCGCAACAGCGCGCAACGCCCGCGATAGCCCGCGTGCTCGTAGAGGGCGACCTCGCCGGCGGCCGGCGCGCACGCCGGCTCGACCTCGGTCGCGGTCGCGGGCTCGTCGGCGCGGTAGGCACCACCGGCGCACGCCGTCAGAACAACGAGGAGGAGAGCTGGGAGACGCATGCACGATCGACGTGCACGCAGCCGGCGGACTTCACGCTGTAACGAACTGCAACGTTTTGCGCTTCAGGCAGGAATGTCCGAGACGTGCGGCGTCTGGTTGAGCTTGAGCGCCTTGGTCTTGCGCGTCGTGCGGATGTTGATCAGCTCGACGAACACGGAGAAGCCCATCGCTCCATAGACGTAGCCCTTCGGCACGTGGACGCCGAGCGCCTCGCTGACGAGGACGAGCCCGATCATCAAGAGGAACGACAGCGCGAGCACCTTCACGGACGGATGGCGCTCGACGAACTCGCTGATCGCCTTGCCGACGAGCAGCATCACGGCGAGCGCGATCACGTTCGCGGCGACCATGATCCAGATGTGCGGAGTCATGCCCACGGCGGTGATCACCGAGTCGATCGAGAACACCATGTCGAGCAGCATGATCTGGAAGATCACGCCGGCGAACGTCACCGCGACCCTCTTGGCTTTTTCCTCGTCGTCCCCCTCGAGCTTGTGGTGGATCTCCTTGGTCGCCTTGTAGAGGAGGAACAACCCGCCGACGAACAGGATGATCGCCTTGCCGGAGAAGCCCTTGTCGAGCACGTAGAACAGCGGCGTGTCGAGCCGCATGATCCACGACAGCGCGCCGAGGAGCCCCATGCGTGTGACGAACGCGCCCAAAAGGCCCAGCTTGCGGGCCTTCTCGCGCTGCTCGACGGGCAGCTTCCCCGACAGGATCGCGATGAAGATGATGTTGTCGACGCCGAGGACGACCTCGAGGGCGGCGAGCGTGGCGAAGCTGAGCCAGACTTCCGGACTCGACAGCATCTCGATCATGGGCGTGCTCGAACCTAGCGCGACGGCGGCCGTATTCCCGCGCTAGTGGCGAAAAACGCCCCAGCTCGTCGTTCCCCTGAACGGCTTCGAGTAGGCGGCCGACAGCGAGATGGCGATGACCGTCCGCGTGTCGCGCGGGTCGATGATGCCGTCATCCCACATGCGGGCGGTCGCGAAGTACGGGTCGCTCTCCTTGTCGATCATGCCCTCGGTCATCGCCTTCATGACGCCGAGCTTCTGCTCGTCGACCGCTTCCCCTCGCTTGGCCGCGGCGTCGCGCTGGATGATGTCGAGCACGCCCGCGAGCTGCTTGCCGCCCATCACGGCGATGCGATGGTTCGGCCACGTGAACAAGAGGCGCGGCGCGTAGGCCCGGCCCATCATCGCGTAGTTGCCGGCGCCGTACGACGCGCCCGTCATGATCGTGATCGCGGGGACCGTCGAGTTCGACACCGCGTTGATGAGCTTGGCGCCGTGCTTGATGATGCCTTCCTGCTCGAGCTTCTTGCCGACCATGAAGCCGGTGATGTTCTGCAGGAACACGAGCGGGATGTCGCTCTGGTTGCACAGCTGGATGAACTGCGCGCCCTTCTGCGAGCTCTCGGAGAGCAGCACGCCGTTGTTCGCGAGGATCCCGACGGGGAAGCCGTGGATGTGCGCCCACCCGCAGATCAGCGTCGTGCCGTACAGCGGCTTGAACTCCGAGAACCGCGAGCCATCGACGATCCGCGCGATCACCTCGCGCTGATCGAACGGGACCTTGACGTCGGGTGACACGATGCCGAGCAAGTCCTCCGACGAGTAGCGCGGCGGCTCCACCGGCCGCGGGGTCGGGTGCGCGCCCTTCTTCCAGTCGAGGTGCGCCACGATCTCGCGGCCGAGGCGAATCGCGTCCCGCTCGTCGCGCGCGAGGTAGTCCGACACGCCGGACACGCGCGAGTGCATCTCCGCGCCGCCGAGCTCCTCGTGGGAGCTGTCCTCGCCGATCGCCATCTTCACGAGCGGTGGGCCGGCCAGGTAGACCTGCGCCTGTTGCTCGACCATGACGACGTAGTCGCTCATGCCGGGGAAGTACGCGCCGCCCGCCGTCGAGCTGCCGAACACGAGGCAGATCGTCGGAATGCGCTGCTCGCTGCGCCGCGTGAGATCGCGAAAGCCGCGGCCGCCGGGCACGAAGATCTTCGACTGATTCGGCAGGTCGGCGCCGGCGCTCTCGATCATCGAGATCGACGGCAACCGATTCTGCTCGGCGATGTCGCTGAGGCGTCCCGACTTCCACGCGCTCATCTCGCTGATCGCGCCGCCCTTGACCGTCGACTCGCTCGCGGTGATCAAGCACTCGACGCCGGACACGCGTCCGATGCCGCCGATCATCGATGCGCCCGTGGTGTGACCCGGGACGTCCTTGCCCGCGAGCGGGCACAGCTCGAGGAAGTACGAGTCGCGGTCGAGGAGCAGCTCGACGCGCTCGCGCGGGAGGAGCTTGCCCGCCGCCTTGTGCCGGCTCGTGTACTTCTCGCCGCCGCCGACGATCGCTTCGCCGAGCGCGGCGCGCAGCTTGTCGACCGCGGCCGCGTTCGCGGTGGCGTTCGCACGGAACTCCTCGCTGCGAGGATCGACCTTCGTTGCCACGACGGGATACGGCTGCTCGCCACCTGACATCGCGGCGAATGTACTAGATTCGACTCGATGGCGAACATCATCGAAGAAGCGAAGTCGGGCCGCGCCGCGTGCCGGACCTGCAAGAAACCGATCGCCAAGGGCGAGCTGCGTCTGGGGATCGAGACTCCGAATCAGTTCGGCGACACGCCGAGCATGCAGTGGCATCACCTGACGTGTGCCGCGAGCAAGCTTCCCGCCGAGCTCAAGGCGGCGATGAACGACTACGCCGGCACGATCCCGAACAAGGACGAGCTCGACAAGGCGATGGACGACGCCATCAAGGGCGGCAAGGCAAAGCCGGGCGGCTACCCGCACATCGACAAGGCGCCCACCGGCCGCGCGAAGTGCATGGAGTGCGGCGAGCCGATCGCGAAGGACTCGTGGCGCGTCGCCGTCGAGCGCGAGATCGAGATGGGCGGCAGCATGGCGCGCAGCGCGGGCTACCTGCATCCCAAGTGCATCGGCGCGAACCTCGAGAACGTCGGTGGCGACAAGGCCGAGTTCGTCGAGCAGCTCCGCGCGAACTCGCGCATCCCGCCGGGCGACCTCGAGGCCGTGATCCTCGAGATCAACGACAACTAGAAACTGGCCCGCGCGGCGCGTGGCACGCGAAGATCCTCGCCGTGCGCGCGTTGTTCGTGGTCGCCCTCCTCGTCGCTTCGGCCGAAGCCGGCTCGCACGTCGTGCAGCGCGGCGAGACCCTCGAGCACGTCGCCCGGGTCTACGGCTGCTCCACGGACGCGGTGCTGCGCGCGAACCGCCTGAAGACCACGCTCGTGCGACCGGGCACCGTGGTGACGATTCCCAGCTGCAAGGTCGGCACGACGCGGACGCGGACGCTGCGCTCGCGCGACGAGCGAGACGTGCGCGCCGCGAAGGCGCTCGCCGTGATCGATGGCACCGCGGTCGTGAAGACCTCGCGCGCGAAGGAGATCCGCGAGCCGAGCGGCGAGAGCGAGAGCGTCGGCCAGCCGTGGAACGGACGTCTCGTCAACGGTGAGGCGTTGCCCGAGAGCGACGGGTATCGCATCCGCCGGCCCCATCGCGCGTACGGTGCGAGCCACGTCGTCGAGCACCTGCAGCGCGCGATCGCCGGCGTGCGCGCGATGTACGACGTGCACACGCTCGCGATCGGCGATCTGTCCGCGCCACGCGGCGGCAAGATCGGCGACCACCACTCGCACCAGTCCGGGCTCGACGTCGACGTCGGCTTCTACTTCCACCGCGTCCCGGACGGCTATCCGGACACGTTCGTCGCGGCGAACGGGGATCTCGATCTCGACGCGACGTGGGCGCTCCTGCTCGCGTTCGTCCGCAGCTCGGACCTCGACACCGGCGTGCAGATGATCTTCCTCGACTACGAGGTGCAGGCGACCCTGTACAAGTTCGCGAAGAAGCGCGGCACGCCCGACGAGGATCTCGCCGCGATCTTCCAGTACCCGCGCGGCAAGGACACGCTCGCCGGCGTGGTGCGCCACTGGCCGCACCACGCGGACCACTTCCACGTTCGGTTCAAGTCCGGCGAGTGAAGAGCCGCTACTGCGGCGCGAGCGCGAACGCGAGCTCGAACCGCGCGCTGGTCGCCGCGTCGGCCGCGGTCGGCTTCGGAAACCGCCAGTTGGCGATCAGGCTCTTCGCGCAGCTGCTGAGGTCCGCGTCCACGGACGTCGCGATCACGCCGGTGGACCTGCCCGTGGCGTCGACCGTGAACGACATCTGCAGCGTTCCCCTGAGCGTCGGGTTTCGCTTCAACGCCGTCGCGTAGCAGCGCTTGAGACCGGGCATGTACGCGGCCTGGATCTTCGAAAGCACCACATCCGGCGTCAGCGACGTCTTGTCGAGCGCCGCCTTCGACGACACGCTGATGCGGCCGCTCGGGGCGCTGGACTTCGGGGCGCCTCCCGTCGCGATCGCGCCTTCACCCCGCTGGGGTTTGTTCGGCCCACTCTTCACGGCCTCGAGCTGCGCGGCGAGATCCGCGCCGGGCTTGCGGACCGCCATGTCGTCGGCGCGCGGCTCGGGGCTCTCCACCGTCAACATGTTGGCGAAGCGAGACGCGTCATCCTCCGACATGCGGATGCTCGATCGCATCGAGAGGGCGAGCTCGAAGGCGAAGCCGGTCGTGGTCGCGTTGTCGCTCGCGTCCTTCGGTGGCTCGAAGCGCCAGCTCTTCACGCGCTTCGCGATGCAGCTGTCCAGCTTCTTGTCGAACGGCGCGACGACGATGCCGCTCGTCTTCCCGGTCGGCTCGACCGTGAATCGCAGCTTCAGCTCTCCTTGCGCCTTGGAGCGCTTGCCAAAGCGATCGCGATAGCAGCGCTCGATGTGAGCGGAGTACATCCTGTCGATCTTGATCGCCACCTTGTCGACGGTGAGCGAGCTCTCGGCGGTGCTCTCCGCGACCTTCGTTTCGATCGCGAGGTCGGCCGTGTCACCGGCGACGGCCGAGCTCGCGAGCACGGCGATGATCAATGACGCCCTCAGCATTGGTAGGTCTACTTTCCCTTGTTATTGGTTGAACAAGTTTCCGGACGACCC
>CAZUAR010000054.1:0-40463 GCA_964617845.1 uncultured Kofleriaceae bacterium
CCTAACACACGGGCGCGCTCCGACGAGGAAGTCACGGAGATGGAGAACTAGTCACTTCTTCTTCTTCGGACCCACGGTCGCTTCGAGCTTGAAGTGCGCGGCCGCCGCGGCCATCTGCTCGGCCTCCTTCTTCGTCTTGCCGACGGCGCGCGCCCACTCCTCGTCGTCGAGCGTGACCATCACGACGAAGCGCTTGTCGTGATCGGGGCCGATCTCCTCCACGACCTTGTACACGGGCGTCGTCTGGAGGTGCGCCTGCGAGGTCTCCTGAAGGCGCGTCTTGAAGTCGTAGAAGCCCTTGAACTCGACGGTCTCGATGCGCTGCGTGAGCAGGCGACCGACCATGTCCCACGCCGCGGGGAAGCCGCCATCGAGGTAGACGGCCGCGAGCAGCGCCTCGAACGCGTCGGCGAGGATCGATGCCTTTTCGCGACCGCCGCTCTTCTCCTCGCCCTTGCCGAGCAAGAGCCAGCGACCGATCCCGAGCTGCGCGGCGACCTCGGACAACCCGGTCTCGCTGACGACCTGCGCGCGGGTGATCGACAGCTCGCCCTCGCGGAGCTGCGGGAAGCGCGTCATCAGGCGATGCCCGACGACGAGGTCGAGGACGGCGTCGCCGAGGAACTCGAGGCGCTCGTTGTCGTCGAGGCGCGGGCCGATCAGCTCGTTGCAGTAGCTCGAGTGGCGAAGCGCCTGCTCGAGCAGCGCGCGATTGCCGAACGTGTAGCCAAGGACGGTCTCGAGCTCGCCGAAGTCGGGCACGACCCATGGTACCTTCGGATCAGTGGAAGCGCTGCGCGAGCGTTTCGGGAAGTACCACGTCCTCGAGAAGCTCGCGCAGGGCGGCATGGCCGAGGTCTACAAGGTCAAGACCGTCGGCATCGCGGGCTTCGAGAAGGTGCAGGCGCTCAAGCGCATCCTGCCGGCGAGCGCGCGCGAGGGACGCTTCATCCGCAGCTTCATCGACGAGGCGCGGATCGCCGTCGAGCTCACGCATCGCAACATCGTCCAGGTGTTCGACTTCGGTAAGGCCGACGGCGAGCTGTTCCTCGCGATGGAGCTGATCGAGGGCAAGGACCTGCGGACGGCGATGAGCCAGGCGGTGTCGCGCGACCTCGCGGTGCCGATGCCGATCGCGGCGTACATCATCTCGGAGGTCGCGGCCGGGCTCGACTACGCGCATCGCAAGACCGACGTGTACGGCGGCTCGATGAACATCGTGCACTGCGACGTGTCGCCGTCGAACGTGATGCTGTCGCTGGACGGCTACGTGAAGATCCTCGACTTCGGGATCGCGCGCGCGACGTTCGCGTCGGCGCTCGAGCGGCGTCGCTTGCGCGGCAAGCCGCGCTACATGGCGCCCGAGCAGACGTACGGCGAGCCACCGACGCCGGCGGCGGACGTGTTCGCGCTCGGGATCATCTCGTGGGAGATGCTGACCGGGCTGCCGCTGTATCGCGGGCCGAACCTCAAGGCGATCCTCGACGCGGTCCGCACCACCACGCCGCCGCGCGTCGACAAGATGAACAAGAGCGTGCCGGCCGAGATCGCCGATGCGATCGAGGTCGCGCTGTCGCGCGAGCCCGACAAGCGCGGGACGGTCGCGGACATCCTCTCGGCGTGCGCGCGCACGGCGATGCTCGGTGGCTCGCGAAAGCTCGCCGAGTGGCTAGCGGAGCTCGAGACGCGCGAGGCGAAGGCCGCGCCGACGTGGTCGCCGGATACGAGCGGCAACACGTCGATGAGCGTGCCGAAGCAGCACCCACCGACGCGGCCCAGCGCGCGCTCGGTCACGCAGTCGCTCGCGAACGTGCCCGTCCCGCGCGGGGACCTCGGCACGGGAACGCCCGGGTTCGCGGAGATCGAGGAGGTGCCGACGACGCCCGCGCCGCCGCCTCGCGTCGGCAGTGATCCGCGGCTGGCGACCGAGCGCGAGCGGCCGTCGTTCTTCGAGCGCGAGCCATCGACGACGGCGATGCGCGCGCACGAGGTCCCCAAGTTCGGCGATCGCGATCCGACGGCGAGCACGACGGGCTGGGGACACGAGGCGACGACGTCGGGCGTGCCCAAGCTCGCCGACGCGCTCCCCGATGCGAGCTTTGCCAACCGCGAGGCGACGGCGCCGAGCACCGACCCGTTCACGCGGCCGTCGTACGAGGCGCTGCAGTTCGCGCAGGGCGTCGCGCCGTCCGCGCTGCGGTTCGACGACGAGGCGACCCACCACGGCATGCAGGTGCCGATCGAGGAGACGAGCTACGACGATCATCTGTCGCTCGAGCCCGAGGCGGGCGCGCCGTTCGATCTGTTCGAGGACGAGCCGATCGACGACGAGCTGCCGGCCGTCGATGTCACCGCGGTGCCCGAGCGGCGGCGCACGGTGATCGTCGCCGCGCAGCTCGCGGGCGCCGATGCCGACGTGCTGCGGCCGATCGCGCGCACGCTCGGCGAGCTCGCGTACCAGCGAGGCGGCGTGGTGATCGAGCAGGACGACACGCAGCTGCTCGTCGCGTTCGGCCTCGAGGTCGCGGGCGAAGACGACGTCGCGATCGCGATGGCCTGGGCGCTCGACGCGACGACGATGGTGCGCGATGCGCGCGACAGCGTCGGCCCCGTGACGCTCGGCATCGGCGCGCGCACGGGCGTGGTCACCGGCGCCGGCGAGAGCGGCACCCGGATCCCACCGGACGCGATCGACGACGCGCGGTCGCTCGCGCGCGATGCGAGCGCGGACCGGCCGCTGTTCGCGGGCTCCGGTGGCCGATTGACCAGCTCGCTGTTCGAGCTGCGCGAGCACGCGTCGCCGCGGCGCGCGGGCCGGCGCGGGCGCGTGCTCGAGGTCGTCGGGCCGCGCGGCGTCGAGGAGCGCGGGCGCGATCGCGAACAGCTCGCGCGGCGCGGCGCGTTCGTCGGGCGCGCGGCCCAGCTCGCGGAGCTCGAGGCGTGGTTCCAGCGCGCGATCGCGGCAGACCGCCGGCTCGTCGTGCTGATCACGGGCGCCGCCGGGACCGGCAAGAGCCGGCTCGTCGCGGAGCATGTCGCGCGTCGCACGGCGGCCGCGGGACCGCAGCGCGTGATCGCGATCGCCGCGAGCCCCGCGCACCGGCTCTCGCCGTTCTCGCTCGTGATCGAGTTCTATCAGTCCGCGCTCGGCCTGCCGCCCGCGCGCGGCCGCGGTGCGCGCCAGCTCCTCGCGCAGCGCGTGCTCCACGTGCTCGGCGGCAAGCTGTCCGCCGAACGAGCGCGGGCCGTCGCCACCGACATCGATCGCGCGATGGAGCTGCGCGATGGCGTCGGTGTCGGCGCGCCCGAGATCGCCGACCTGCGCCCGCGCATCGCGGCCGGGCTCGCCGCGTTCCGCGCCGTCCTCGCCGATCGCGAGCGCCCGCTGCTCACGATCGTCGAGGACATCCACCTCGCGGACAGCGCGAGCCTCGAGGTGCTGCGCCACACGCTCGCGGTCCCCGCGATGGGGCCCGAGCAGCTCGTGCTGACCACGCGGCCCGAGGGCCTGCCCGCTCCTGCCTCCGATGTCGTGCTCTCCGTCGGCGATCTCGTCGGCAGCGAGCTGCGCGCGCTGATCGCGGACCGCCTCGGGCCCGCCGCGACGCCGATGAACATCGCGGCGGTCCTCGCGCGCGGCGGCGGCAACCCGCTGTTCGTCGAGGAGCTCGCGCAGGCCGTCCGCGAGGCGGGCGATGACGTCCCCGCCTCGGCGCGCGATGTCGTCGCGGCGCGCATCGATCGCTTGAGCGCGCGCGCGAAGGCCGCGCTGCGCTACGCGGCGGTGCTCGGTGGTCACGTGCCGATCCGGCTCCTCGACGAGCTCGTCGATCACGCGGCGACGGTCGGCGGCGACTCGCTCGGCGATGGCGTCGCGGGCGAGGTCGACGAGCTGATCGCCGCGGGCTTCCTCGCGCGCACGTCGATCGACGGCACGCTCGAGTTCCCGCGCGGCCTCGTGCGCGACGTCGTCTACGAGTCGCTGTCCGCCCGGGCGCAGCGCGAGAGCCACGCACGGATCGGCCGCTTGCTCGCGTCGCGGTTCTTCGCGGGCCGCGAGGAGCCGCCGGCCGAGATCGCCGAGCACCTCGAGCGCGGCGGCGAGCTCGCCGGCGCCGCCGCGTTCTGGTTGCGCGCGGGTCGCCTCGCCCTCGCCGCCTCCGACGGCCCCAACGCGATCGCCTGCTTCACGCGCACGCTGTCGCTCGAGCGCGAGCTCGGCCCGACGCCGCCCACCGCGACCTCGCACACGCGCCGGCGCGAGGCGCTCGCGGGCCGCGAGGAGGCGCGCCGCCTCGTCGGCGATCTCGTCACCGACGCCACCGACCTCGACGACCTCCAGCGCCTCTGCGAGGGCGATCCCGCGCGCCTCGCCGACGTCGCGATCCGCCGCGCGCAGCGCATGCTCCGCTACGGCGACTACGCGAACGCGATGGTCGCGACCGTCGTCGCCGAGGACCACGGCACCGCCGCGCTCGACGATCGCCTCCGCGGCGAGGCCCTCCGCATCCGCGCCGAGATCCTCGAGCGGCTCGGCCGGTTCGACGACG
Organism: uncultured Kofleriaceae bacterium; assembly: GCA_964617845.1. GTDB lineage: Bacteria > Myxococcota_A > Polyangia > Haliangiales > Haliangiaceae > JABFXX01. Next base: position 4,551 of record CAZUAR010000054.1, read on the forward strand.
CCCTCGCGATCGTGACGATGGCGCGCGAGCTGTTCCACCGCATCGCCGCCACGCACGACGAGATGGCCGCGATGATCGGGCGCGGCCGCATCCACCTGATGCGCGCGCACTACGAGCAGGCGCGCGACGCGTACCGCCCGGTGATGGCGCTGATCGACAAGACGGGCGATCCGTGGCTCGAGCGCATCGTGACCAACCACGTCGCGGTCATCGAGATGTGCCTCGGCAACTTCACCGTCGCGATGTCCTCCGCGCAGCGCTCGCTCGAGCTGTGTCGCCGCTACGGCGATCGCTCGCGCGAGGGCGACGCGCTCTCGGTCGCCGGCATCATCCTCCTCGAGGTCGGCGTCTACGACGAGGCCGCCGACGCGTTCACCGAGGCGCTCGACATCCTCTCGCACACCAACTCGCGCTGGTCGCGCGCCGACTGCCTGATCTACGCGGGCGCGTGCGACATCCGCCGCGGCAACCCCGACGGCGTGAACCTGATCACCGAGGCGCTCGGCGAGGCTCGCCGCCTCGGCGCGCGCTACCTCGAGGCGAACGCGCTCGTCGCGCGCTCCTCCGCGCACCTGCGCCGCGGCGCCCTCTCCTCGGCGATCGAGGACGCCGCCGAAGGCACCGCGGTCGCCGAAGCGGCCACGCTCGTCGGCTATCAGATCCAGGGCCTCTCCCGCCTCGCGCTCGCGCTCTCGCGTGCGAACCGCATCAAGGAGGCCGTCGACTACGTCGATCGCGCGCTCGCGCTCCTCGAGCACCAGAAGTACCTCGAGGGCTCCGAGGAGGAGGTCCTGTCCGCGTGCGCCGCCGTCCTCGCCGCCGCGAGCGATCCGCGCGCCGCCGCCGTTCGCGAGCGGGGCCGTGCGAGCGCCCAGCGCAAGTTCGACGCGCTGATCGATCCGGCATGGCGGGCCGCCTACCTCGCCATCCCCGAGATCGCGGCGCTGCTCGGGTAGCGAATCCACCGCCATGTCCGCGGGATCACAGCGCGAGCGCTGTGTACGACGCGAACGGTCCCCTTTGGACAACTTCGCACGCAACCGCGAGCGCGGCCCCGCGACAGGCGCGCGTCATGCTCGACCCGCGCCTCGCCGCGTTCCATCGCGACATCCTCCTCCCCGCCTACGCCGAGATCGCCGCGTCGCCGCGCATGCAGCGCGACTTCACGGTGCACGTCTACGACGACGCCATCGACGACTCGCTCCACGCGACGCTGGTCGCCGAGCTCGCGCGCGACCGCACGATCGGCCCCGTGCTCATGATCGAGGAGCTCGAGCAAGCGCGCCGGCCCGTTCCGTTCGGCGGTCGCTACCTCGCCGCGCCGATGCTGCGCGTGACCGACGACGCGCTCCTCGCCTCGCCCGTCGTGATGTTCCAGATGCAGTTCGATCGCGACCTGCACGTCTTCCAGCAGCGCTATTCGGCGCTGTCCGAGCTGCCGCTCGAGAAGATCACGCGGGCGATGATCCTGAACCACGTGCTGAACAGCTTCTCGTTCTTCCGCATCCACGCGATGTCGCCGACGCGGCCGTGGTGACTACGTCATCGGCTTGGACCACTGACGCTCGAGGAAGTACACGAACACGATGTCCACGACGAGCCCGATCGCCGCGCCCGTGAGCATCGGCACCGGGTAGTCCCACGCGTCGGGCTCGTCGACCGCCGCGTTGTGGATGCCCGTGATCGCGGCCCCGGTGCCCATCGCGCCCACCGTGCACGCGGGCAACGCCGGCACCATCGCGAGCGTCGCGGCCATCACCAGCGCTGTTCCCCGCACCATCGACCGATTGTAGCGCCCCGCAGCGCGCGCGTTGGCGCTCCCCACGGCGTCGCCGCCCGCTCGATCGAGAATGCCGGCGAGCGTGATCGCGATCTCGACAGGGCGCTGCCCCGGGGCCGCGTCCGCGACTCGTGCGACGATGGCCGCGTGCCGACGACCGATGCGCCGCGTGAACACCGCGCGGGCACGCTCGTCCTCGGGGGCGCGATCCTGGCCACCCTCGTCGTCTGCGTGATCGCCTCCTGGAGTGAAGGCACGCTGCTCGTCCCGCGCAACGGCGGCCGCCCCTCGGGCGACACGCTCTGGTCGTGGATCTTCCTCGTGTGCCTCGTCGCGGCGTTCCTCGCCTACACCGCCGCCGCCGTCCTCGCCGCGCGCGGCCGCATCGCGCGCCGCCTCGCCCTCGCGATCGGCATCGCGATCCAGCTCGCCCCGCTCGCATCTCCGCTGCTGCTCTCGACGGACGCGTGGACGTACTGGGACTACGGCCGCATCTCCGTCGTCCACGACGGCAACCCCTACGCGCAGCCCCCGAGCGCGTTCCCCGACGACGTGGCCTACGCCCACGTGGGCGCTCGCTGGGCCGACACGCCGAGCGTCTACGGTCCGCTGTTCACGCTCGCGACCGCGCCGATCGCGCGCATCGCCGGCGAATCGCCGGACCAGGCCGCGTGGCTATTCAAGGCGCTCGCCGCGCTCGCGATGATCGCCGCGACGCTCGGTGCATCGCGCGTCGCGCGCCGTCCCGCCCTCGCCACGGTGGTCGTCGGGTGGAGCCCGCTCCTCGCGATCCACGCCGCCGGCGCGGGTCACAACGATGCGTGGATCGCCGCGCTCGCGATCGGCGCGCTCGTCGCGATGCGCGCGCGGCGTCCGATGCTCGCCGGTGCCGCGTGGGCGCTGGCCGGCCTGGTCAAGTGGGTGCCGCTACTCTTGGTGCCGCTGATCGGCATCGCCGCCTTCGCACGCCTTCGTACCCGCCGATTCGATCGCGAGCCCACCGCATCCGATACCGCCTCCGCATCCGATACCGCCTCCGCATCCGATACCGCCTTGGCACCCGAGCCGGCGCGCGAGGACGGCTCGCGCTCGATCGCGGTCGCCACTCTCGGCTTCGTGCTCGCGGCGAGCATCAGCGGTGCGATCGCGTTCGCGGTGTACGGCTCGTCGTGGCTGGCGGCCTTCGACTCGCTCACGCGCAACGCGCAGACCGCGACGGGCTACTCGTTCGCGTTCCGCCTCGGCCAGCTCGGCGTGCCCGCGAGCGCGGCGAAGATCATCCCGCTCGTCGTGCTCGCGATCGCGGGTCTCCATGTCCTGCGCGAGGCGCTGCGCGGTCGCGCGCGTCTCGGCCTCGCGGTGGTCGCGCTCGTCGCGTGCTCGCCGCTCGTCGCGCCCTGGTACCTCCTGTGGGCCGTGCCGCTCGCCGTGATCGACGAGGACGACAGGTGGCCTGTCGTGATCGCGGTGTTCCTCACCGGCGCGCTGCTCGTGCACGGGATTCCGCTTCGCGCGACGTGATCGGTCCGCGCTAGCGTTCGAGCCAGCCGCCCGCGAGGACGCGGTCGCCGTCGTAGATCACCGCGGCCTGCCCGCTCGCCGCGACCGTGGGCTCCGACAGCGTCGCGATCGCGCGATCGCCGTCGATGCGCACGGTGGCGGGGATGGGCACGCCGCGATGGCGCACCTGGATCGCCGCGTCGACGGTGGCGCGCGGCGAGGCGAGCCAGCGCAGGTCGCGGATCGCGATCTCGGTGCGCTCGGCGAGCGGACGCGGCCCGACGTGCACGTCGCCGCGCGCGGGATCGACGGCGGTGACGTAGAGCCGCTCCTTCGTGGTGAGGTTGCCGAGGCCACGGTGCTGGCCGATCGTGAAGTGGTGCGTGCCGTCGTGCTTGCCGATCACGGCGCCCGAGGCGTCCTTGATCACGCCGGCGACGGGAAGCGAGCGGCCGCGCTTGAGCGCCTGCGCGCTGACGAAGTCGGCGTAGTTGCCATCGGGCACGAAGCAGATCTCCTGCGACTCGGGCTTCTGCGCGTTGGGCAGACCGAGGCGCAGCGCGTGCGCGCGGACCTCGTCCTTGGTCATCCCGCCGAGCGGGAAGCGCACCGAGGCCAGCTCGGCGGGCGGCATCGAGAACAAGAAGTACGACTGGTCCTTCGACGCGTCGACGCCGCGCCAGAGTCCCCAGCCGTCGGCGACGGACGCCTCCTTGATCTGGGCGTAGTGACCGGTGACGAGCACGTCGGCGCCGATCGCGCGTGCACGCTCGAGGAGCGGCGTGAACTTGATGTGCTGGTTGCACTTCACGCACGGGTTCGGCGTGTCGCCCGCGAGGTACGCCTCGACGAAGTCGTCGACGACGGCGGCGCCGAACTCGGCGGCGAGGTCCACGACGTAGAACGGGATGCCGAGGTGCGCGGAGACCGCGCGCGCGTCCTCGACATCGCGCGGACCGCAGCAGCGTCCACCCGAGGAGGCCGCGGTGCCGCGCGCGTCGTAGAGGCGCATCGTCATGCCGACGACGCGATGGCCCTGCTCGACGAGCAATGCCGCCGCGGTGGCGCTATCGACCCCGCCCGAGAGGGCAGCGACGACGAGAGGTCCGCGATCTGGCATCTCGTGGTAATGCCCTGGAACGCGATGAAGAGCAACCGCACGGAGCTGAGCGCGACCGAGCTCGACGAGGCGGGCCTCGGCGTCGGCGCGATCGCGGGCGGGGTGCGCGTTCATGTCGCGGACTTGCTCCCCGGAGAGCGGGCCGAGGTCGCGATCGATCATCGCAGTCCGCACAAGCCGGAGGCGTGGGGGCGCGTGCTGCGGCGGATCGGGCCGGCCGCGCGCGACCGCGTCGAGCCGGCGTGCCCCGGCTTCGGGCGCTGCGGCGGCTGCACGTGGCAGCACCTCGCATATCCGGCGCAGCTCGAGGCGAAGCGCCGGCGCGTGGAGCTCGCGCTCGCGGACATCCTCGCGATCGATCAGCGCGGCGTGACGGTGGCGCCGGTGCGGCCGTCGCCGCGCGTGCTCGGCTATCGCAACAAGGGCAAGTACGTGGTCGGCAAGACGGGCACCGACGGCGAGCACATCGTGTTCGGCGCGTATGCACCGCGCACGCATCACGTGATCGACACGCTCGGCTGCCAGGTCGTCGCGCCGATCATCGACGAGGTCGCGTCGTGGGTGCGCGGCAGCGCGGAGAGCGTCGGCCTCGTGCCGTACGACGAGCAGCAGCGCACGGGCGAGCTGCGCTACGTGATCGTGCGCGAGGTCGCGAACAGCGTGCTCGTCGCGCTCGTCGTGGCGCCGCGCACGCCGCGCGCGAAGCTCGAGCAGCTCGCGAACGCGGTGTCGCATCATCCGACGCTCGCCGGGCTCGTCGTGATCGAGAACGATCGCCGCGACGGCGCGATCGTGCCCGCCGGTTCGAGCGCGCAGGTGCTGCTCGGCCACGGCTACCTCGTCGAGGAGCTCGCCGACGTTGCCGTGCAGGTCGGCGCGGGCGAGTTCCTCCAGGTGAACCGCGCGCAAGCGAACGCGATGTACGCGCGCGTCGCGCAGCTCGCGGCCGACGCGTCCCGCGACGGGACGGCCGTCGATCTGTTCTCCGGCGTCGGCGGCATCGCGCTGCACCTCGCACGCGAGGGCTTCGCGCGCGTGATCGCGGTCGAGATCGACGAGGAAGCGGTCTCGCAGCTGCGCCGCGCCGTCGAAGGCACGCGCTATCCGCTGACCGCGCTCGCGGCCGATGCATCGAACCCCGGCGCGCTCGTCGACAAGCTCCGCGGCGCGAGCGTGGTCGTCGTCAACCCGCCGCGCAAGGGCCTCACCGACGCCGCGCGCGAGCTCGTCGGGCAGATCGACGCACCGACCGTCATCTACGTCAGCTGTGGCCCCGAGACGCTCGGTCGCGACCTCGTCGCGCTCTCCGCGCACGGCTACATGCCCGACGTGATCGAGCCGTTCGACCTCATGCCCGGGACGGGACAGGTCGAGACCGTCGTTCGCCTGCGCCGCTGACCGCGGCCGCCCGATCAGCGAAGGTCGCTCGACAGATCGAGATCGATCGTCGCGCCTTCGGTCGCGTGGATGCGCCGCAGCACGTGCCGCGCTCCACCTTCCATATCCACATCGATGATCAGCTGCGCATCTTCCTCGGGCAGCGCGACCTCGAACCTCGCGTCACCGATCCGCATCCCGGGCGCTGCCTCGCGGTGCAGCTCGCCCAGCGTCTCGCCCTCGACGACCACCTTCGCGTCGATCGACTTCACCTTCGCCTCCGCCTCCCCCGCGCGGATCACGATCGTCGCGTGGATGCGCTGCTCCTTCTGGCACGTCTCTCGGACGAGCAGCCCCATCCCCAGAATGAAGGCGATGGGCGCGATCCGCTTGCGGAACAGGTCGTAGCGCGACAAGGCACTGCTTCTAGCACGCCCCCGTGGCCGCTCCACGGACAATCTCGCAGGCCTGCCCGAACGGAGAACCTCGCGCGCGCGGCCCACGGGCAAAAACTCGCGACGCCCCGAACGACCACCCTACCCTGACGGCATGCGGTTCCGCGCGCTCGCCGTCGCCCTGGTCGCCACGCTCGGCGCGTGCGCGACGCGCGATCGCCCGTACCGCTTCGCGTCGCCCATGCTCGGCATGGCGCAGACGCCGCCGCCCGACTTCCACGCGCCGCCCGCGCCGCGCGCCGACGAGCCCGTCGCGAACCGTCACGCCTCCGCGATCCGCGTGACCACGGCACCTCGCATCCGCGAGGCCTCGGCCGCGTCCGCCGCCGCGATCGCGGAGCTGCCGACGGCGCAGCCCGACGCGCGTGCGTCGCTTCGCGCGCCGCATCGCTCGACCATGCCGCCGCCGCTCCCTCGCACGCCGATCGATCTGCGCTCGCTCGTCGGTATCCGCGACAAGCGCACGTCGCTCCTGGTTGCGATCGAATGGGCCCACGCGCTCGGCCTGGGTCTCGAGGGCTTCGCGGGCACGTCGGGCGAGGATCTCGTCGCGTGGGCAGAAGCCTCGCACCGCCTGTCCGACGCGGACGACGAGGCACGCCCGGGCGACCTGCTCGTCTTCGACGCCGCGACCTCCGACGACGCCGCCGATCTGATCGCGATCGTGATCGCGCGCGACGACCGCGGCGTGACCGAGATGCTCTACCTCGGCGGAGGCGTGATCCGGCGCGGCTTCGTGGATCCCTCGCGTCGCTCCAAGCGACGCGACGCCGATCAGCGCGTGGTCAACACGTTCCTCCGTCACGGCAGGCGCTGGCCCGCGAAGGGCTCGCACTACCTCGCCGGCGAATTGCTCGCGCACGTGATCCACTTGCGCTGAATGTCCGGTATTCGGACAGCGACGCGTCGGTTGTCAGACAACGTCGCTAGCCTGCGGGGCATGGCGAAGAAGCGGTGTTGGGATGATGACCAATTGCGTGAAGCGGTCGCGACATCGACGTCGTACGTCGCGGTGCTCCGTGCACTGGGCCTATCGGGACAGGGTGCCGCGCATTGGACGGTCAAGCGGCGAATCGCGGAGCTCGGTCTCGACGTCGCGCACATCGAGAAGCGGCGGTGGAGTCGAGAGGAGCTTCTCGAGGCTACGACCGAGTCGAAGAGCTTCGTCGAGACGCTGGAGCGGCTCGGCCTCACACCAGACGCCGCCAGTCACACGCGGTTGCGAAGGTCGATCCGTCGCCACTCGATCGATGTTTCCCATTTCGTTCGGGGACCTCGGTCGCGCGAGCGACGATCGCGATGGTCAGACGAACAACTGACAGCCGCCGTGCGAGGCGCCAAGAGCATGGCAGCCGTGCTTCGCTCTCTCGGGGTTATCGCGGCGGGCGGAAACTATGAGGTCATGTGGCGACACGTGAAGCGACTCGCTCTCGACACGTCCCACTTCACCGGAACCGGGTCGGCTCGTGGCAAGAACGTCACCGTTCGTGCAGCGACACCACTCGACGATGTTCTCGTCAACAATCGTTGGATGACGTCGCACCATCTCAAGCAGCGGCTCATTGCCGAGGGTATGAAGCCTGAGCACTGCGAGATGTGCGGCTGGGCCCAGCGAGCACCGGATGGCCGGCTACCGCTCGAGCTCGATCACATCAACGGCGATCGCACCGACAACCGCCGTGAGAATCTGCGCATTCTCTGTCCGAATTGCCACAGCCTGCAGCCAACGCATCGCGGACGAAACAAGAAGAGCTTTCGCTCCAGGAATGGGTAGCCCCCGTCGGAGTCGAACCGACACTGAAACGAGCTTAAATCGTCTGTCTCTACCAGTTGGACTAGGGGGCCGGCGTGTTCACACCCTAGCACGCGACTCGGCGCGCTCGGCATGCCGCCGGATCGCGGCCACGATCGTCGGCCATAACAGCTCGGGCAAGTGATGCCCCATGCCCGCGATCGGCAACCACGTCGCGTCCGGCATCATCCGCGCGAGGTCGCGGCCCGCGCGCAGCGGGAACATCGGATCCGCGCTGCCGTGGATGATCAGCGCCGGCACCTTGGAGTCGCGCAGCTTGGGGCGGCGATCCGGGGTCGCGAGCACCGCCGCGAAGTGCCGCAAGAAGCCGCGCGGGTTGAGGCCGCGCTCGAACGCGAGCGCACCCGCCGCGCGCATCCGCTCGTCGTTGGACGGGAACATCGTCGAGCCGAGGACGCGGAACGTCTGCGCGATCTGCTCGCCGGCGGACGCGGCGTCCGTCGGGCGCGGCATGAACAGCGCGCGAAGGGCGCGAGGCTGTGGCAGGTAGCGCCGTCCGCCGGGCGTCGACATGATCGACGTCATCGAGCGAACGCGCGACGGATGCTCGATCGCGAGGTGCTGCGCGACCATACCGCCGAGCGACGCGCCGACGACGTGCGCCGAGCCGAAGCCGAGCGTCTCGATCAGGCCCGCCACGTCGGACGCCATGTCCGACAGCGTGTACGGCGCCTCGGGGATGCGCCCGAGCATCCGCTGCACGAGCAGTCGATTCGCGCGCGGCGTCGGCATGTCCGCGAGGTGCGTCGACTGACCGATGTCGCGATGATCGAACCGCACCACGTGGAAGCCCGCGGCGACGAAGTGGTGGCACAGCTCCTCGGGCCAGAAGATGCGCTGCGCGCCGATGCCCATGATGAGGGTCAGCGGGAGACCGCGGTCGCCGAAGATGTCGTAGGCGAGCTCGATCTCGCCGACCTTCGCGCGACCGGTCCGCGACGAGGCGTGCGCTACGGGAACTTCTTGAGGCACGGCATGTCCGGATCGGGGCATTCGTCGTCGGGTGGCGGCTTCTTCTCGGCGGCGTCGGGCACCAGCGGCTTCTCGACGCCGGCGTCGACCTGCTTCACCTGCGGCGTGATGTCCGGCTTCGTGGTCGGCCCGTCGGGCGGCTTCACCGTCGAGCTCGAGCCGGAGCCGGAGCCGGTGTCGACCACCTTGCGCGTAGGCGTTCCCGACGCGCCCTTCTCGAGCGGCACCACGTAGTCGAACGTCTTGTCGGGCGTGAGATCGATGATCAGGTCCGAGTAGCCCCGCTTGGTGATCGACAGCGAGATCGGCTCGCGCGAGCCCTTCACGTCGAGGGTGACCGGCGTCTTGCCGAGCGGGCGGTTCTTCGCGAGGTCCTTCACGTCGGCGCCCTGCGGGTTGGAGCCGAGCTTGATCTTCACGCGGTCCGGTAGCGGCGGCAGCTCCGGCGGCGGCGTGACGACCGCGGCGTCGACGGGGACCGGCGGCGGATCCGTGCCCGCGACCTGGCTGCCCACGGCCGAGCCGCTCGGCACGTTGGAGCCCTGGTCGGTCGTGGTGCCGCTGCCGCGCGTCGCGAAGAACGCGCCGGCACCACCGACACCGAGGACGACGACCGCGCCGAGGATCAGCGGGAGCTTCGAGCGACTGCCGCTCGGCTCGACCATCTCGGTCTCGGCCGACGGCACCTTCACGTTGCCGGTCCACTGCGTGCGCTGGCGCGACGTCGTGGTCGTCGCCGGTGCCTGGACGTTCATCACGGCGGACTGGGCGGCGGTGTTCGACCCTTGCTGCGCCTTGACGCCGGCGGTGATCACCGGATCGCCGCACACGCGGCGCACGGCGTTCGCGAGCTCGTCGATCGTCGCGAAGCGCATCGAGCGGTCCTTCTGCAGCGCGCGATCGATGACGCCCGCGAGCTCGCGAGGCGCCCCGATGAGATCGAAGATCTCGACGGGGATCATCGGCGGCGGCTCGGTCAGGTGCAGCGTGAGCACGCCCATGAAGTTGTCGGCCTCGAACGGCACGCGTCCCGTGACGAGCTGGAACAGGATGCAGCCCATCGCGTACACGTCGACGCGGTTGTCGACCTGCTCGCCGCGCGCCTGCTCGGGCGACATGTACTCGGGCGTGCCGAACAGCATGCCCGTCTTCGTCAGCTTGCGACCGCCGTCATCGACCTCGGTCTGCTTCGCGATGCCGAAGTCGAGCAGCTTCACGAAGTCCGTGTCGCCGAGGAAGTCGATCAGGTAGATGTTCTCGGGCTTGAGGTCGCGGTGGATGATGCCGTGCGAGTGCGCCGCCGACAGCGCCGCGCAGACCTGGAGGAAGATGCGCTTGCTGCGCGCCCACGGCAGCAGCTGCCCGTTGAGCCGCGCGCGCGCGACCTCTTCGTGGAGGTCGTGCCCCTTCAGGAGCTCCATCGCGAAGAACACCATGCCCTCGGGCGTGGTGCCGAAGTCGCTGATGTCGATCACGTTCTCGTGGCGGATGCGCGAGGCGGCCTTCGCCTCCTGGATGAAGCGCTCGACGAGGTCCGGCTTTCGCGAGAACTCGCCGTGCAGCACCTTGAGCGCGACCTGCTTGTCGAGCGCGGTGTGCGTCGCGAGGTACACGGCGCCCATGCCGCCCTCGCCGAGCTTCTTCGAGATCAGGTAGCGGCCCGCGAGCGTCGCGCCGATCATCGGATCGCCGCCCTGGAGGTACGAGGTCGACATCGAAGCGCTGGGCGGCGGCGTCTGGGACGGGACCGGCGTCACGTACGGCGGCTCCGTGCCGACGGGCTGGAGGATCGCGGTCGCCTGGCTCGGCGACTGCGCCGGCACCGGGGCGGATCCGGGCCGTGGCTGCTGGGCCGGGACCGGGCCCGTGCCGAACTTCGTGCGCTTGTCCTCGGACACCCCGCAGCATCATAGCAGGGGTCACCCCACCTACGCCCCTGTTATGGCTGGCCGTCCGTCGGACTTTCGATCCACTCCGAGGCGCGGATCATGGCCGAGCAGACGTGCTGGACGAAGTCGATTCGCACGTTCCGATCGATCGGCGTGGCGGGGACGCCCCCGAGGCCCGGCCCGATGACCGCGAAGTCGTTGTCCCATCGGATCTGCTGCCCCAGCGCGTACTGCATCGCGAGGGCGATCTGGGCCCGGACGTCCGCGTCGGGACTCCCGTGGTGCCGGCCGAGTAGATAGGCGGAGATCATCGCCTCGGTGCGCGACCCCGCGGGCGTGTTGTAGGGCGGCACGAACGACGTGAAGTTGTACGCGCCCACGAAGTCGTCCTGGTCGGGGTACTCGCCCGCCTGCGGCTGCTGCGTGCGAAGGAACTTCCCGTAGCCGTGGCAGAAGTCCATGTACTTCGGGTTCTTCGAGTAGGGCCACGCGGCCTCCGCGGCGATGCACGTCCAGTGCTCCTCACCGTAGAAGAAGCCGCCCATGAAGAAGTCGTACCAGTCGACGAGCCACTGGAGCGCCTTGTCGGCGGCCTTCGCGTAGCGCTCGTCGTTGGTGATCGTGTACATGCGCGCGAGCGCGAGCGCGGATTCGCCCGAGTAGTAGAGGAGCTCGGTCTTGTCGTCGCGCTGCTTCTTGAATGGATCGTAGAGGTGGCGGAACGAGCCGTCGTCGCGCTGCATGTAGAGCAGGAACGCCGTGAACTTCGTCGCGAGAGGCAGGTAGCGCGCGTCGCCCGTCGCACGCTGATACTCCGCGAGCGCGACGACGGCGAGCGCCGTCGACCCGAGCTGCGCGACCTTCTCCGTCTTGTCGAGCACGCAGTCGATCTCGGTGCCATCGGCGAGCGTCGTGGCGCAGCTGCCCTGCGCGAGCAGATCCGCGAGGTGCTTGAACGCGCGCTCGATCGGCTCGCGCAGCCACTCCTGCTTCGTGATCCGATACAGCTCCGCGAGGAAGTACGTCGTGCCCGCGTGCCGCGGCATCGAGTACGACGACGAGCGCACTGGATCCGTCTGCCGGCCCGTGCCGAGGTCGTGCTCGTAGATGTAGCGACCGTTCGGCGCGAGGTGCGCGACGAGGAAGCGGCCCCCGGCGAGCGCCGCATCGCGCAGCGACTGCGCGGACAGCTTCGGCGCCACCGTGTTGCCGCGATAGAGCTGCAGCGGGAACATGCCGCGCATCATCGCGGGCGGCTCGACGAACGTGTCCGTGCGGAAGCGATAGAGGTCGTCCGCATCGACGGCGACCGGGAGCCCCGCGCGCTGCCCGAGGATCGCGCCGATGCGCTTGAGGTCGATGCCCATCGCGAAGTCGGGCATCTGATTCGATGGCCGCTTCGCCGCGAGCACCTTCGACACGACGAGCTCGTGCGGCAAGAGCAGCGCGTGCTTGCCGTCGTCGGCACCGCCGATGCCCTCGACGCCGGGGTTGACCGCGAGCATCTCGCCGACGCCGGGGACGCCGTACGCGTCGACGCCTCCGAGCGGCGCGGTGCCGGTGATGATGTCGACCTGGATCCGCGTGCGTGCGCGCGACTGCGTCGCGAGCCCGCGGATCTGCCCGCTCGCGCGCAGCTGCGCGGCCGCGGAGTCGATCGCGGCGCCGACGCCCTCGCCCTCGCCTTCGATGCGCGCGATCGCGCGGCCGTCGAGCCACACGGTCGCGACGAGATCCGTCGGGCCCGCGTCGGTGCGAACGCGGCACGGATCGGCGGGCGTGCCGTCGACCGCCGCGCGCAGCGGGATCATCGCCGCGAGGCGCTCGGGGCCGTTCAGGCGCGGCGCCTCGTCGATGCGATAGCGCGCGTAGACCCATGCCGCGATCGCGAGGAAGAACGCGCTCGGCAGCGTCCACACGAGCACGAGGGCGGTGCGTCGCTTCATGACAGCGGCATGCCGTACACGTGGCGACCGGCGCGCGTCAGCAGGTACTTGACCTGCACGATCGGCAACAGCGCGACGAGCTCGACGAGCAGCGCGACCGCGGTCAGCGCGGTCATCGCGGCCGCCTTACCGAACGCGCCGTACACGCCGCTCAGGAACGCGGCCGACACGATGATGCGGGCGATCAGCAGCACCGTCGACAGCAGCGCGACCGAGCCCGCGATCACGGCGACCTTCCAGCCGATGCGACTGCGCAGCATCGTGCCGATGCCCATCGCGAACATCGCGATCGGGAGCGTCCACAGGTGGAACGCCGCCGACGGCAAGCGGTTGGGCACGACGCGCCAGATCAGCACCGCCTGCGAGACGGCGAACAGGATATCGAGGCCCCCGTAGATCCACGGACGCGGATCCTTGGACGGTGGCGTCGGCGTGGGCGCGACGACCTTTGCCTTCGGCGCAGATCGAGGCGCGGGCTTCTTCCCCTTGCGAGCCATGCGAGGCCCGACAGTAAGCTAGAAGCAGCCCGGCCGCTCGACGTCGTTCGGGGGATCTTGCGACGGCAGCACCATTCGGAGGTACGCGTACTCGTCGTCGCAGAACACGCCCGGCCCCTGCCCTGCGAGCTCCGCGCGCTCGAAGAACGGACGGTCGCCGCCGGAGTCCATCAAGCGGTTCTGGCCGTCGCCCGCGTTGTGGAAGCCCTCCTGGAACGGGTTCGCGAGACCGAGCGAGTGACCGATCTCGTGCGAGAGCGTGCCGCCGACGAGGTTTCCGAGGACGAAGATCGCGCAGGCGATGCGGTCGGTGCGCTCGGTGGCGGGGCAGTTGTCGCCGCTCGTCAGCGTCTCGACCACGCCGGCGAGATCCGCGGCGCGAACGGGCTCGCCGTCCATGTCGGGACGGAACGGATCGAAGATCTGATCGAACACCACGTCGGCGCCGGGCACCGACTTCGTGAAGCTCCCGGGGTGCTTCGAGAAGCCCATCAGCGAGCGCAGGAACACGCCGCCGAAGCCCGGATATCCATCCTGCTGCGTGAGCGCGTTCACGCCGCCGAGGCGGTCGTAGAGGCGCTGGTTGCCGTTGTCCTTGCCCGGCGAGTTGTCGTAGCCGAACAGACCCATGTTGTTCGGATCGACGCCCGTGATCTCGACGTGCTCGTAGAGCGCGAAGTCGGTGGGCGGCGTGAGCCGGAACTCGATGTTGACGCCGAGGTACGCGCGCTTGCAGACCTCGACGATGCGCGCGCGCAGCTTGTTGTCGACGGCGCGGAGCCCGAAGTCGCGCAGGCCTTCGACATAGGACGGGCGGAAGTCGAGGTAGACGACCTGCTTGACCGGCGCGATGTCGAACGTCAGGTTCTTCGACGCTCCGCCGACGCGATCCGCGCCGTACTGGATGATCGGCGTGACCGTGCCGGTGAAGTGCCCCGTGTCCTGGAACAGGTCGAGCGCCGTGCCGAGCGAGTCGTCGGTGTTGAGCACGTAGCGGACGAGCGAGCCTTCGACGAAGTCGGGGATCAGCGTCATCGTCACCGGCGCCGGGCTCGAACCGTTGCGGTTGAACGTGCCGCGGAACTCGAGCTCGGTCGTGGAGTTCGCGTCGCCGCCGATGAAGCCGCCGCCCTGGATGAACACGTACTGACCGAGGCTCGCGGAGATGTTCGTCGCGACGCACGGGTCGCCGACGCAGACCGTGAAGATCTGCGGCGACACCATGTTGTACGAGACGTTGGTCGCGCTCGCGCTCACCGGCGGCTTGGACGTCTGCTGGTTCTCGATCGTGACGGTCCCGGTGAACGTGCCCGGCTTGATGCCGGCGACCTTGGGCGAGAAGGCGAACGTGCCGCCATCGCGCTTCACCGGATCGGCGGGGATCAGCGGGATGTCCTGCGCGATGATCGGCGTGCAGCCACCACCCGTGTCGAGCGTGAAGCAGCCCGCGATCTTCGCGACCGTCGTGCCCTCGTCGCCGCCGAGCAAGAAGCCCGCGCCCGAGACGACGATCTTCTCGTTCACGAAGATCACGCCGTTCGAGTCGACCGACGTCACCGACGGCGTCAGCGTCTCCGCGAACGCGAGGTTCACGTCGAGCTCTTCGCTCGAGTATGTCTGACCGTCGGAGGTCGCGAGCACCTCGACGACCGCGGTGCCGTCGAACTGCACCTCGCCGCCGATCTCGTCGATCATCGAGCCTTCGATCGCGACGTTCAGGGTGGAGAAGTCGACGAATGTCGCCGGCCAGCTCACGTCGACGGAGCTGCCGCCGGCCGTGCCGCGAAGGCGCAGCGTCGCGCTACCCCACATCGTGTCGACGAACGACGCGCCGCTGACGACGAGCTTGGTGCCGGGGATGATCGTGTCGGGCGCGACCTTGGTGACCGCGAGCCCCTCGAGGCCCGGGTCGGGTCCGATCGCCGCGCTACACCCGCCCGCGGCGAGGGCGAGAGCGAGGAGGCACGCCTTCATCACTGCACCTTGATCGAGATGCCGTAGGTGTTCGTCGAGTGGTTGTAGCCGCGAACGACCACGTACATCTCGCAACCACCCGCCGGGCAGCCGGCCGGCACCGTGTACTCGGCGTGCTCGTTCGACACGCCGCCCTGCCCGTGCGCCGACGTGCATCCGACCGGATCGTCGTACGAGCACGGCCACAGATCCGTGAACGGACCGTCGTAGAGGTGGATGTCGAGGTCCTGCATCAGGTTCGACTGCGTGAACGTCAGGTCCATGATGATCTTCTTGCCCGACGGCGCCGTGACCTTGTACCAGTCGTCGTTGTCCGGGCAGATCGTGTTGTTGTTCGACGTGTAGTTCGTCGACGTCGGACGCGCCTGCGTGAACGTGTTGTCGTCCTCGTACGAGTCGTCGGTGCAGGTCGTGTTGCACGTCTGCGCCGTCGCGATGTAGTCGAACAGGTACTCGGTCCGCGCGTTGTCGAAGCCGTTGATCTTCACGTAGTACGTCGCGGCCTCGAGGCACTTCACGATCTGCTCCTCGTAGCCGAGCGTCGTGGACTTCGAGACCAGGGCGCCGCTCGAGTTGTAGATCTGGAGGTCGATGTCGCTCTCGCCGCCGCCGAGCAGGTACATGTCGACGAGCGTGTCCTGCGTCAGCTTGAGCTGGCGCCAGTCGTCGTCGGCCTTCGAGCCGTACTGCGGCTGCGGGACCTTCGGGCACAGCGTGCCGTCGATCGACGAGCTCGCGTTGGTCAAGCCGTTCGACGGCGCGTTCGCCGAGGCCTGGCTCATGTTGTCGTCGTCTTCCTGGTCGTCGTCGACGCACGCGGCGGTCGGTGCGGTGCACGAGCCGTTGCTCGGGACGCACTGCAGCGCGTGGTTGTAGTCGACCGACCAGATCTCGCCAGCGGAGCACGCGTAGCCCGAGGGGCAGCCCGCGTCGCACGCCTGGAGGCAGTAGCTGTCGCCCATCGAGCCGACGTACGTGCAGAGGTCACCGGTGCCGCACTGGGCGTCGGAGGTGCACGGTGCGCAGATGCCGAGGTTCGCGGTGCCGCTCGAGGTGACGACCATCGAGTAGACCTGCGACTGCGTCGTGTGATCGCAGTTGCCGGTCTCGTCGTCATCGTCGTCGGCGACGATCACGTAGTACAGCGTGCGCGACTGGCCCGCGGGCATGCCGGCCACGGGGTTGGGCACGTCGGCGGCGTACTGGTTGCCGCTGATCTTGATCATCGACGTCTGCGTCATGCCGCCCGGACCGAGGTTCGGCGTCGTGCCGGGGTTCGTCGTCGAGTAGTAGAACAGCGGCGCCTCCTTGAGGCCCTTGTCGTCGGACACCGTCGCGTCGATCGTGAGGTCGACGATCGTCATCTCGTTCGCCGGCGTGTGCGTGATGACCGGCGCGGCGCCCGGGCAGTTCTGCGTCGCGCCGCCGCGAAGCACGATCAGGTAGTTCTTGATGATCTTCGGGTTGTCGCCGTCATCCGCGGAGATGACGATCGTGTAGCGGTTCTCGCTCTCCTGCTCGCGCGTCGGACACCAGCGGACCTTCGCGGTGAGCCCATCTTCCTGGTCGAGCGTCATGCCCATCGGAAACGGCTCTTCGAGCGCGAGCGTGACCTGCGCGCTGTCCTGGTCCTCGACCACCACGTCGAGGTCGAGGCACTTCATCGTGACGAGGTCCATCTGCGTGCCGGTGCCGAGCGGCTGCCGGAAGATCGGCGCGGTCGCCGATCCGATCGCCGAGCGAACGTCGATGTTGATGGTGACCGTCGTGTCGTTGTCGCCATCGGAGACCGTGAAGTCGACCGCGTGCTCGCCGACGTCGGACGCGAGCGGGGTCCACCGGAACACGCCGGCGCCGCTGGGCGACTGCGTGATGACCGCGGAGTCATCCTCGATGTCCGCGATGCGGTAGCTGTAGCTGAGCTGGTCGCCGTCGGAGTCGGTCCCGAGCAGGTCGATCTTCAGCTCGGTGCCCACCTGGGCGATCTGGTCGGAGAGCCCGGAGAGCTCGGGAGCGGCCCCGCCGCCGCAGGCTACTGCGGTAGCCATGCAAGTCATGGTTGTCAGGGTCAGTAGACCGTGGCTGCTGGTGAGTTGCAGAAAGCGCATGACGTTGCTCCAGGTTTGATCCGATGGCTGTCGGATAGCGCCGGTGAGGAGCAAGGGTTGGGCCTACCGCGGCGCGTCGGCCGGGAAGGATCTGCCGTGAACCCTCGTCGCCTGACCCGAGGAAGGACGCCTACCTGGCCACGACTGCGTGATCTTCGCTCAAGGCGAACGAGATCAGGCCCTGGGCAACCGGATCAGCCAGGAAGCTCGGCAAATCACCCCCCGTGGCCCCGACGAGGACGCGCAGACCGGCGAGCAGGGAGCCCGACGAGACCAGGCCGGCGCGCAGGCCAGCGACGCGGAGATCGCGCGCGAGCACCTTGTAGTCGAAGCGGGCGGTGTCGACGGCGAGCGCGAACGGACGCAGCTCGGTCATGAGGTTGTTCGGGATGAGCCGCTTGAGCTTCTGGTTCTGCGCCGCCACGGCGTCCGCCTCGACGCCGTGCGGGATCGGGAAGTCCGGCGCGAGCACGCGCAGCAGCGCGACGACGAGGACGCCCAGCTCCTCGGGCTGGAGCCGCGCGGGGATCGCGACCGATGCCTGCGCGAGCTTGAGCGCGGCGCCGGCGGCGAAGCGAATCGCATCCCCGCCGGCCTGCGCGATCGACGCGCCGAGCACGAGCGACACCGGCGACGTCGGCTCGGCGACCATCGCGTACGGCTGACGCTGCGAGATGTACACGTCGATCTCGCCGAAGCCGAGACCGCTCGCGACCGACTGCGCGACGGCCGCGCTCGCGTTGTCCTTCGCGCGCAAGCGATCGCCGCGCGTCACGCCGTAGTTGCCGAGGTTGACGCCGACGTGCTTCGCGATGCGGTCGCCGAGCAGCTGGAAGATCTGCCGCACCTCGAGCTGCACGCCGCGCGGGAACAGCACGTCGTCCGCTTCCGGCCGGAGCAGCGGCGCGAGATCCGGCGTCAGCGGCGTACGCAACAGCTTCTGCTCGGGCTCGCCGCTCTCGCCGAGGAGGTCCGCGAGCTCCGCGGCGGCCCGCGCGATCGGGAGCGAGCCGTCGACGCCGGCGCTCGCACGCGCGGCCA
This sequence comes from uncultured Kofleriaceae bacterium, assembly GCA_964617845.1. Classification (GTDB taxonomy): domain Bacteria; phylum Myxococcota_A; class Polyangia; order Haliangiales; family Haliangiaceae; genus JABFXX01. The sequence goes on from CAZUAR010000054.1 coordinate 23,023, forward strand.
TCGCCCGCGAGATCACGCGATACGCGACGCCATCGCGGGGGTTCTGGTACGCCCGTGCGCGCATCTGGCCCGCGACGCGGTTCAGGTGCACGCGCACGCTGACCATGTCGTTGTTCGACTTGTAGAACTGCACGAGCTGCGTGAGCGCGTCGTCGTTCGTGGGCGCGCCGTCGAGCGCGAGGTTCAGCGCGCGCTCCGCTCGCTTGTTGTCGTTGAAGCCGTCCTTGAAGATCTTCGCGACGCGGTGCAGGTGCAGCGCGCGGCGATCCGGATCCTGCTCGTTCTTCACGAGCCGCTCGCACGCGCCGAGCGCGAGCTTCCACTCGCCCGCCTGCGTCGCGAGGTCCGCGAGCCGGACGAGGACGTTCTCGTCGTCGGGCTGATACGTCAGCGCGCGCTGGAACGCCTTGAGCGCCATCGGCACGTCGACGAGGCGGTCGGCGTAGATCAGGCCGAGGCGGAAGCACAGCGTCTTCAGGATGTCGGGCTGGCGCTCGAGCCGCGCGCGGGCCATGAGCGCATCCGCGGCCTCCTGCCAGTTGCCCTGCTCCCACGCGATGTCCGCGATCGCGGCGTGTGCACGCAGATCGTTCGGATCGCTCTGCAGGATGAAGCGGTAGTGTTCCTTGGCGCGATCGCGATCCGAGAGGAAGTTGCGGCACAGCTCGGCGAGCGCGCGGTGCAGCTCGACGCGTGCGGGCCCGGCCTCCTCGACGTCGAGGCGCTGCGCGAGCACCACCGCGAGATCGTCGTGGTTCGCATCCTCTTCGAGGAGGATGCGCAGGCGGAGGAACGAATCGCGATGGCGCGGGTCGGCCTCGAGCGCCTTCTTGAACGCCGCCATCGCGCGCTCGCCCTCTAGCGCCTTGTCCATCAGCGCGACGCCCGCGAAGTGATAGAGCCGCGCCTTCGTCTTGTCGTCTCCAACCTCCGCACCACCTTCGGCGGTGCTGCGCGTCCGACCTTCGTCGGACTTGCCCGCGTTCGCCGCCTGGCGCATCGCGGCCTCGGCGACGTCGAGCCACAGCTGGCCCTTGAGCGCGGCCTGGCGCCAGCCTTCGAGCGCCGGCACGTGACCGGGGAGCACGGCGTCGGCCTTGCCGAACCGCTGCACCGCCTCGTCGATCTTGCCGAGCTCGGCGAGTGTCTCGCCCGCGCGCGTCCAGAACGCGGCCTGGCTCTTCGGCTCGCCCTCGAAGTACATCGCGATCTTCTCCTCGAGCTCGGCGAGCTCCTCGGAGAAGCCGGCGCGGCGAACGATCGCTTCGAGGTACATGAGCGCGAGGCGGCGCCCCGCATCGACCTCGAGCACCTTGCGATGCAGATCGGCGAGCTCGATCTCGGGGCGCTTGTCGCGCGTGGCGAGGCTCGCGAGATCCGCGAGCAGCGCCGCGCGATCCTTCGTGTGCTCCGCGGGGATCAGCGCGACCTCGGACTCGCGCAAGCGCATCAGCGCCGACAGCTTGTCCTCGACGGTGTAGCGCCGCTCCAGCCGATGCATGAGATCGATGCGCGCCGGGTCGGCCTGCTGCGCGGACTCGAGCGCGACCTGCGCCGATTCCGGATCGCTGTTCAGCTCCTGATCGATGTGCGCGAGCAGCTCGTACGCCTGCGCCTTCGCGACGCTGTCCTGCGCCTCCTCGGCAGCGCGGAGCTGCGCGAGCGCGAGCGCGCTGATCGGCGCCGGATCGCGCAGCTGCGTGGCCGCGCGGATCAGCGGGACCGTCGCGAGCGGATCGCCGGGCCGCATCTCGAGCGCGTTCTGGTACAGCGCGAGCGCGGTCGCGCCATCGCCCTGCGCCGCGGCGAGGTCGGCATCGCGCACGATGCGCGCGAACGCATCGGCGGACGCGGGCCCACTCGCCGGGACCTTCGGGATCGAGTCCGTCGTCGGGCGGCGGATCGGACCCGACGTGGGGCGATCGCCGGCGCGGCGGCGCGCGGCCGCGAGCAGATCCGCGATCACGCCGAGCTGCGGCAGCGCCGCCTCGACGCGCGCGAGGAGCGCCGTCGCGCGTGGTGCATCGTTCGCGTCGAGCGCGATCTGCGCGGCGCGGAGCCGTAGCGCCGCGATCTCGTTCGCGTGCGACTTGCTCTCGCCCGGTGTCACGGATCCCTCTCCGCTTCGAGCGAGGGAGAGCGCGTTCGCACGCTCCTCGAGCGCCGCACCCGCGTCGGACAGCTCCTTCTGACGCGCGGCGTTCATCACGATCGCGACGGTCTTGCGCGGATCGTCGAGGCCGACCGCGACCTCGCGCAGGATGCTCTCCGCGCGTCCGGCATCGTCGCCGTACAGACGCGCGCGGCGCAGGCCGAGCGACGCAGCAGCCCACGGCGAGCGCTCCGCCGCTTGCGCGCGGGTCAGCACCTCGGCCATCACGTCGCGATCGCCGAGCCGGCTCGCGAGCACGATCGCCGCGGCGTGGGCCTCCGGCGCGTTGCCGCCCTCGAGCACCCGTCCCCACGCTTCGAGCGCGGCGACCGTCGCCTTCTGGAGATCGACGTTGGGCGCGTCCGGTGGTGCCTCGACGACGGCGGCGGCACCGACGGCTTCTTCCCACGCGAGCGCGCTGCGCAGCTGCGCGACCTCGCGATCGAGCTGCTCGCCCGGCTCGGCGGCGAGCTCGGCGTAGAGCTTCGCGCGATCCGTCCACCGGCTCGCGGCGGCGAGCGCTTCACCGAGCGCCTCGGCGAGCGCGAGCGAACCGGGGCGCGCGCTCCTGCCCTGCTCGAGGATCTCGATCGCGGACTCGAGCTGTCCCTGCGCGATCAAGCCGTACGCGGCGCGCAGGCGCGCACGCTCGCGCTCCGGGTCCTTCGCGACGACGAGATCGACGGCGATCGCCTCGCCGGTCGCATCGGCGGCGACGTGGGCGGTGCGCAGCTGCGCGGCGGCGTAGTCGTCGCCGGGATCGAGCTCGAGGGCGGCGCTCCACAGCTCGGCGCCACGGCTCGCGTCGAGCTCGGCCGCGCGCGCCGCGGCATACGCGCGCTCGGCGGGCGACGCATTCGTCGTCGACCAGTGCGCGAAGGCAGCGGCGGCCACCGACGGCTCGTCGGCGACGAGCGACGTCTCGGCGGCGAGTCGCGCGACCAGCGGATCGGTCGGCGCGGAGGCGATCGCGACACCTGCCGCGGCGGTGGCGACCTCGCCGGCGACCCACTGCTGCGCGCGGATCGCCGCCGCGGCCGCGGTGATCGGATCGACGGGCTCGACCTGCCGTGCGAGATCGAGCAGCGCGCGTCCGGCCTTCTCGCCGTCGGCCTGCGCCGCCGCGTGACGAACGGCGCCGATGCGCGCCGCGAGCGACGCCGGATCGGACTCGGCCGCCGCCGCGAAGTACGTGGCCGCGGCCCCGATGTCGTTGTGATGCGCGGCGAGCGCTCCACGCGCGGACTGCACCGCCGCGCGGAGCTCGGGATCCGTGACCGCGTGGGCGAGCTGCTCGAGCGCGGTGCCGAACTCGTCGGCGCGTCCGTCGAGGAACGCGAGCTCGAGCTGCGCGAGCAGCGCGCGCACGTCCGACGGCGCGCTGTCGAGGATCTCGCCGACGGCGACGCGCGCGAGATCCTGATCGTTGCTCGCCATGAGCAGATCGATGCGGTAGTGGCCGAGCGGCCGGCGCTCGAGCGCGCCCGCGACCGCGATCTCCGCGTCGAGGTGGCGTACGGCCTCGGTCAGATCGCCGTGCGCGCGCGCGAGGCGGCGCAGCCCGCGCAGCGCGGCCGTCGCCCGCGGATCCGCGAGCAGCGCGGCGTCGTAGTGCGCGCGTGCACGGTCCGCATCCGTGAGGCGCTCGCACAGCCGGCCCGCCTCGATGCGGAGGTTGGCGGTAGAGGCGCTGTCGTCGAGCGTCGAGAGCTCGCGCTCGTACACGAGGAGCGATTGCGCCGCGGCCTCGTCGAGCGCGCTCGACGCGAGGGGAGCGACCTGCTCGGGCCAGCTGCGGACCGGCGCCTCGAGATCGATCTCGGGCTCGGGCTCGGGCGCTTCGACCTCGACGGGGATCGACGTCTGCAGCCGGATCGCGCGCGCGACCGTCGTCTGCGCATCGGGCACGTCGTCGAACGCCGGCAGCGCCGACGGCGCACGCGACGGAGCGTCCGGTGGCGCACCGAGCGGCGGCACCGACGTCGGCGTCTTCACGCGCGGATAGAGATCGACGAGCGCGGGTGGACGACTCGGTCGCTGGGGCGCACCGGTGCCGGCGAGCGTCGACGCCGGGTTGATCGGCAGATCGAACTCCTCGACCTGCGGGACCGGCAGCGGCGTGGGATCGCGCTCGTGATCGTCGAGGTCGAGCCCGGCGAGCGCGTCATCGAGCTCGCCGCGTGGCTGCGCTCGCGGACCGATATCGTGCGGGGGGAGCGGCGTGATGCCGGACGCCTGGTGCGGCCGCGGGCTGATCACGGGCCGCGACTGCTCGAGCACGTCGTCGGTCGCGCCGACGGCCGCCGCGACGTCGGAGAAGTCGTCCTCGTCGGCGGGACCGGGGATCGCGAGATCGGGCGGCTCGTCCGCCGAGAGCTCCATCGACACTTCGTCGTCCTCGCCGACCTCGATCGGCGCGGGGACGACGGGCGGTGGACGCGTCGGCGTGTCCGCGCGGCGGACGACGTGCGCCGTACGGGTCGGGCGCGAAACCGGGTCGACCTCGATCGCCGCCGGTGCGCCGGGCGCGTCGTCATCATCGCCGCCACCGATCTCGAGCTCGTACTCGTCCTCCTCGATCGGCGGAGGCAGCGTCTTCGACGCGCGGCGACGAGACTCCATCTCGTCGATGTCCTGGATGCGCGTCTCCTCGGCGAACGCCGAGACGTCGACACCGCGCGCGGGCGTCAGCTTCTCCTCGCGCGGCAGGTTGATCGCGGGGATGCTCGCCTGCGTGCGACGAACGATCGCGGGTGTCCGGCGTGGCTCGACGGGCGTCGGCGGTGGCGCGATCGCATCGTCGAAGTCGTTGTCGCCGGGCGATGGCGGCGCGCGGTTCGGACGCGACGCGGACGTGTAGACCTCCTCGTCGAGCTCGCGCGGCTCGGGCGGTCGCGTGATCGCGCGCTCGGGCGCGTGCAGATCGATCCGCGTCTCGGGGCTGTCGAGATCGTCGTCGTCGATCGGGGGCAGCGTCGACGGGCGGCCGAGCATCTCGCCGAGCGCCGCCGGGTGGCCGCTCGCGCCGACCACGGAGAAGTCGGTCTCGTCCGGATCGGCGTCGAACGTCTCGTCGAACGACGCGGCCGGCGGTGGAGCGCCGGCGTACGTGCGATCCATGGTCGGCTCGTTCGCCTCCTCCGCCGCGTCGAGCGTCATCTGCGCGTCGAGGTCCGCGTCGACGGTGTACGCGAGCGTCTCGCTCGGCTCGTCGGCGGTCGGCGATTGCGCCGGCAGCTGCGTGACCGTCGTCGGATCGGCGGACGGCGGCGTCGGCCAGTCCATCACCGGCGGCGACGGCGCCGCATCCTCGGTGTGCAGCGCATCGAACGTCGCGTCCCACGCGTCGAGCTCCGCGAGCAGATCGTCGTCGGCCAGGAACGGCTTTCCGCCCTTGGGTGGCTTGCCGGTCGACACTAGCGTGCTCCTTTGATCGCGACGCCGAGGCGCTCCCGAAGCCATCCGTGATCCTCGGACACCGACCACGCCGTGAGATCGAGCGCGGCGGGGCTGTCGCTCAGGGCCCTGCCGCCCTTGCCGACGTCGAGCTGCGCGTGCGCGACCGCGAGGTCACCGGACCACACGAGGCCGGCGCGGTTGCCGATCGCGATCGCTGTCTTGCGCAGCTCCTCGAACGAGGCGAGCTCGTCGGCCTTCGTCTTCACGAGCTCGGAGATCGCGTTGCGCTGCTTGCGCCCCATCTCCTTCTTCAACACCTTCGCGCGCTCCGCGATGCTCGACTCCTCGCCGTCGATGTTCTCGGCGAGCACCGTCGGCATCGCGACGTCGGCCGCGCGCAACGCGGCGGCGATCGTCCAGCCGAGCTCGCCTTCGCGAAGATCGGCGAGGCCGGCGATGTTCTCCGATAGCCGGCTGACCGCGCGGCCCAGGGCGAAGCGATGCTGCGGCATCGCCGCGCTCGCGACGTCGGCGCCGACGCACAGGATCGGCGTCTCGGCCGCCAGCGCACGCGCGATGCCGACGCGCGACGAGCTGATGTAGATCTCGGCGCTGTCGACCCCGAAACACGCGAGCGCGATCGCGAGCCCCTCGTACTCCTTGCCGAGCTTCTTGATCGCGATCCGGTCGCCGCGCACGAACCCGAGCTTCGCGGGATCGACGCCCGTCGCGACCTGCACCGCGGGACCGATCGCGCGCCACAGCTCGCGCAGCGCTGTCTGGGGTCCCGCGCTGCTCGGCCGCAGCATCGAGCGCGCGCCGTCATCGAGCTTGAACCGCGTCGGGGAGCCGAGCTTCTGGCGCCCCTGTGCGAGGACCTGCCGCTGATCCGCCGATGGCGTGCCGAGCGCCTCGAGGCCGACGAGCGCGAGCCATCGCGCATCGACGTCCGACTGCCAGCCCGTGACCTGCGCGAGGCGCTCGTAGAGCACGGCGTTGCCGGGCGTCGCGGCGATCGAAGCGCGGAAGTTCGCCGCGGTCGACGCCAGCATCTGGGCGCGCGCGGCTCCCTCGAGCAGCTCGGACAGCTCGCGCACCACGTCGAGGTTCAGCGGATCGAGCGTGCGCGCGCGATCGAGCGACAGGCGGGCGCTCGTGCGATCGCTCAGCCGATCGCGCAGCATCAGCCCGAGCCGCAGCTCGTCGCGCGCCTTCTCCTGCGGCGTCGGTCGCAGCTTCGCCAGCGCGCGCAGCTCGCGCGCCGCACGCTCGTACGCGTTCGCGCGCAGGCAGAGGCCGAGCAGCCGCTCGCGCAGCATCAGGTCGTCCGGCTGCGCCTCGACGACGCGCTCGAGGTTCTCGATCGCGCCCGCGACGTCGTTCACGTTCTCCGCGAGCACCTGCGCGAGCTGGAGCTCGACCTCGTGGCGGCGCTTCGGGCGCGTCTCGGCCGCGATGCAGCGGCGCCACAGCTTCACCGCCAGCTCGACGTCGCCCGCGTTGTGCGCGAGATCGGCGCGGAACCGCAGCGCCTCGACGTGGCTCGCGGAGCGATCGAGCAGCGCGTCGAGGTCCGCCATCGCACCGTCGGCGTCGCCGAGGCCGTGCAACACCGTCGCGCGCTCGAGGAGCAGCGGCACCGCGGCCGCCGGATCCGGCGTCTCCTCGGCCTCGAGGTGCGTCAGGCGATCCGACAGCGTCGAGATCAGGCCCTTCACGTCGGCGCGCTCGCGCAGGATCGCGAGCAGGCGATCGAGCTCCGGTGCGCCGGGCTCGACCGAGAGGATCCGCTTGTACGCCGCGAGCGTGAGCGCCATGTGCTCGGGCGCCGCGTCGGCGGTGTCGAGCACGCCGACCGCATCGCGGAGGAGCGCGACGCGGGCCTGCGAATCGCCGATCGCGCGCGCGAGCAGGTAACTCGCCTTCGCCCACGTCAGCTTGTCGTCGGCGCGCTTCGCCATGCGTCGCAGGGCTTCGAGCGCGCGCAGGTCGTCGGGCTGCGACTTCAACACCGACGAGACGACGGTGCCGGCCTCGCGCAACCGGCCCGCGAGCTCGAGAGCCTCGGCGCGATCGAGCTCCCACGCGGACTGCGCCGCGGGATCGTCGGCGAGCGCGCTGCGCAGCTCGAGCACCTCGGCGCGCGCGAGCAAGGGATCCACGATCGCACTCGTGTCGTCGGGCGCGCTCGCAGGCGTGTCGACGTGCGGTGTCGCGTTCGCCTCGGCGAGCACGACGAGCGCGCTCGTGTCGTCGGGTGCGCTCGCTCGCGCGGCGGCGACGCGCTGGTTCGCGATGTCGAGCTCGCCGGACGCGGCTGCCATCGCAGCGGCGCGCATGTGCAGCGCGGCCGCGGCCTCGGGCATCTTCACGCAGTCGGCGAGCGCGTCGTACGACTGCTGCAACGCCGCGGCGTCCTGGCGGCGCGCGGCGACGAGCGCCGCACCGAGGAGCGCACCGCGGCGGTGTGGCTCCATCGCGATCGCCGCGTCGAATGACTGCGCCGCGCGATCGAAGTCCTCGAGGACGAGCGCGTACATCCAGCCGCTGTCCTCGGCGAGCGCGGCGCCGAGCCGCGGATCCGTCGTGCGACCCGCGAGCGCGCTCGTCGCCTCGAGCCGCATCACGGTGTCCGCGCGTCCCGCCGCCAGATCCGCGAGGCCGAGCGCGGCGCTCGTCGCGGCGACCGAGGGTTGCTCGTGGACGCTGAGCGCGCGGAAGGTATCCGCCGCTTCGTCGAACTGCCCTGCCCGCTCGAGCGCACGCGCGAGCAGCCACTGCGATTCGGGCGTCTGATCGAGCTCCGCGATCGCACGCCGCGCGATCACCTCGCCGTTGCGATCGCCGAACTGTCCGCGCGCGCGCGCGGCGCCCTCGAGCGCGGGCCGATCGTCGGGGATGCGGGCGAGCCACTCGTCGTACACGGCCGCGGCGGACGCGACATCGCCGAGGCGCACCTCGAGGATCCACGCGGCCTCGCGCAGCGCGCGGCGCGCGACCGGACCATCGGGCAACGCGCGCGCCTCGGCGCGACGCTCGGCGACCAGCTCGGCCCAGCGCTCCTGTGCGCGCAACAGATCGATCAGCGACTCGCGCGCGAACGTGTCGTCGGGCCACAGCGCGAGCACCTGTCGGTACAGCTCGGTCGCGCCTTCGACCGCCCCGCTGCGCTCGCGCAACCGCGCCGCCGCGAGCAACGCCGTGCCGCGACGCGTGATGTCGGGCTCCGCGCTCGCGAGCTCCGCGAGGAGCTGCGCGCGCTCCTCGTCGCGGCCGAGCTGCGCGAGCGTCGACTCCATCCGCCACTTGACCGAGAGCTCGCCGGGCGCGAGCGCCGCGACCTGCCGCTCGAGATCGAGCACGGCTTCGAGATCGCCCTGGCTGCGCGCGAGGCGGATGCCGCGCTCGATCAGCGCGCGCTTCGCGTCGGTCGACGACGCGGCCTCGGCCGCCGTCTTCAGGCGAGCGAGCGCATCGGCGACGTTGCCCGTCGTCTCGTCGAGCTCGGTGAGCGCTTCGATCGCCGCGGCGTAGCCTGGCACCGCCTCGAGCGCCTTGCCGAGCGCGGCCCGCGCTTCCTCGATCGCTTCGGGGCCACCGACCTCGAACGCGAGGAGGTCCGCCGCCTGCACGTACAGCGCGGCCGCCGCCGACGGATCCGGCTCGGGCGGCTGTCCCGGTCCGAGCCACGTGCCGAGCAGCGCCGCTTGCGCGGCGATCGTGTACGTCTTCGCGAGCGCCACCGGATCCGCGCGGCCGATCGCGTCGCGCTCCGCCGCCGACGTCAACACGATGAAGCCCGGCGCGCTCGCCTCGAGCGACGCGAGCAGCGCGCGCGCCTGATCGCGCTGGCCACCGCGGAGCAACGCATCCGCGCGCCGGATCGACAGCACCATCGCGCGCCCGGGATCGCCCTCGACGGCCTGCCAGCTCTGCACGAGCTCGGCGAGGTCCTCGTAGCGCCCGAGCTCCTCGGCGAGCTCCGTCAGATCCGCGAGCACGAGCGGCTCGCCCGGTGACAGCGCGAGCGCCTGCTGGAGCACGTCCCACGCCTTCTCGGGCGCATCGACGCGCGCGATCTGCGCTTGCCGGCGGCGAAGCGCGACCAGCTCGCGGCGCACCGACGTCGCGCGATCCGACGATCCGTCCGTCGGCGCGACGCCCGGATCCGCGGCCGGCCCCGCCGGGCCAAAGCTCGCGAGCAGCACGTTCGCGAGCGCATCGATCGCCGTCGCGACGTCCTCGGGCGGTCCGTTCTCCTCGGCGACGCGCAGCTGCTCGCGCGCGACGCGCTCGGCGAGCGCGGGCGCATCCTTCGCGAGCTCCGCCGCTTGCGCGAACGCTTCCTGCGCCCGCGAGTACTGCCCTGCTCCCGCGGCGCGTCCGATCTCGAGCCAGTAGCTGATCTTGCGCGGAACGTGCTCGACCGCCTCGGCGAGTCGCTCCCACACGTCGAGCAGCGCTTGCGCGTCGTTCTCGCGCGCCGCGAGGCGCTCGAGCTCGAGCAACGCGCCTTGATGCGTCGGCGCGATCCGCGTCGCTTCGTCGAGCGCCTCGCGCGCCGCGGCGGTGTCGCCGATCTGATGGCTCGACACGCGCGCCTGCTCGAGCAGCAGATCCGCGCGCTCGTAGTCATCGCGCGCGTAGTCGACCTCGGCGCCGATCAGCTTCGCGAGGTTCGGCCACAACCCGCGGCGATAGAAGATGCGGCGGATCGCCCACAGGTTCGGGCGCAGGCTCGGATCGAGCGTGAGCGCGCGACCGTACGCTTTGACCGCGCGCGCCTCGTCGGCGAGGCGGCGCTCGTACAGCTCGCCGAGCTCGTACGCGAGGTACGCGGCCGCGGTCGCGTCCGTCGTCGCGTCGAGCTCCTTGGACACGGTCTGCGCGCGCTTCTCGCCGCCGGCATCGCCGAGCTCGCCGAGCGCGCGATCGATCACCGTCGGCGACTCGAGCTGCGCCTCGACCGGCTGATCGACGACGATGTTGGCGACCTGCGTTCCCGCCTCGATCCCGCCCTCGGTGAGCGCGTCGGTGGCGCTGCCGATCACGCCTTCGAGCGCGTCGGGTCCGGCGATCGGCGTCGTCGGTGTCGAGCGCTGCGCGCCCTCGAAGATCGGCGGTGCGCCGGTCGGGCGTCGGCCACGTCCCGGCTCGCCACCCGGCTGGTCGTCTTCATCTTCGTCGTCGGAAGGACGCGGCGGTGGTGGCGGCGGCGGCACCGCGATCACCGGCGGCGGGATCGCGACGCTCGGCCCCGGGACCGGAATCGGTTGGCTCGTGCGGACGGTGGGGAGCGACTGGCTCGTGCGCGTGATCGGCGGCGGCTTCGCGCCGATCGGCGGAACGCGGACCGCGCCGGGCGGCGGCCGCGGCGGGATCGCGACGATCGGACGCGGCGGCGGAGGCGGCACGCGCGGCGGTGGCGGCACCATGGGGATCCGCTGCGACTTCGATTCCTCCTCGACGACCTCGATGTCATCGAGGCTGATCGCCGCCGCGCTCGTCTCCACGCCCGGAACGGCGGTCGGTGTCGGCGCGCTCGCGAGCTGCTGGATCGTCGACACCGGCGCGGCCGGCGGATCGTCGACGTCGATCGAGATCGAGCCCGAGTCACGGTCCTTGTCGCGATCGTCGTCGCTCTCGTCCTCGTCGTCCGGAAGGTTCATCGCGTCGATGCGCGCGGCCAGGCTCTTCGCGCGATCGCTCGGACCGCTCGGTTCTTGGCCCATCGGCGCGAGCGGCTCCCCAACGCGTGGAATCGCCGGTTCGGGACCGCCCTCCGTGGCGCCCCTATCATCATCGGGTGGTGCCCCCAAGTCACTTTGACGATCGTCCTAGACGACCTGTCGTGTCAACGCAGGGGGCCGTCATTCCGAGCAGTTGGCCTGTTCGACACCCGCGCGATGGCATACACCATCGCCGTCATGGAAGCCCAACCGTTGCGCCTAGGTGATGAGCCGCTGACCCTGACCGCGATCGCCGAGGTCGCACGCGGCGAACGCCGGGTCGAGATCGGCGCGCGTGCTCGTGCCGCGATGGTGCGCGCGCGGCGCGTCGTGGACGAGGTCGTGGCCGGCGGCGATGCCGCGCCCGCGGTCTACGGCGTCAACACCGGCTTCGGGGCGCTCGCGGAGGTCCGCATCTCTGCAGCGGAAGTCGCTCGGCTCCAGCAGAACCTCGTGCGCTCCCACGCGGCGGGCGTCGGCGCTCCGCTCCCCCGCGAGGCGGTTCGCGCGATGATGCTCCTGCGCGCGGCGGTCCTCGCGACGGGCCGCAGCGGCGCGCGCGCCGTGTGCTGCGAGCGCCTGTGCGAGATGCTCGCCGCCGGCGTCCACCCGATCATCCCGACGCGCGGCTCCGTCGGCGCGTCCGGAGATCTCGCACCGCTCGCGCACCTCGCGCTCGGCATGATCGGCGAAGGCGAGTGCGAGTATCGCGGCGAGGTGCTGCCGTCGGCCGAGGCGCTGCGTCGCGCGAACATCGAGCCGCTCGCCCTCGAGGCAAAAGAAGGGCTCACGCTCCTGAACGGCACGCAGCACATGACCGCCGTCGGCGGGCTCGCGGTGCTCGACGCGATCGCGACGTGCAAGGTCGCCGACATCGCGGGCGCGCTCTCGCTCGAGGCGCTCAAGGGCACCGCGCGCGCGTTCGATCCGCGCGTCGTCGGCGCTCGTCCGCATCCCGGACAGATCGCGGTCGCGGCGTTCCTGCGCGAGCTGTTGGACGGCAGCGAGATCGCCGAGTCGCACAAGGACTGCGGCAAGGTCCAGGATCCATACTCGCTGCGCTGCATGCCGCAGGTGCACGGCGCATCGCGCGACGTGCTCGCGTTCGCGCGCGAGGTGCTCGAGCGCGAGGCCGCATCCTCGACCGACAACCCGCTCGTGTTCGTCGACGGGCCCGATGGCGACGAGATGATCAGCGGTGGCAACTTCCACGGCCAGCCGGTCGCGCTCGCCCTCGATGCCGCCGCGATGGCGGTCGCCGAGCTCGCGAACATCAGCGAGCGCCGCATCGAGCAGCTCGTGAACCCGCACCTGTCGAGCGGCCTGCCGCCGTTCCTCGCGCCCGACTCCGGCCTCAACTCCGGCTTCATGATCGCGCAGGTCAGCGCGGCGGCGCTCGTCAGCGAGAACAAGGTGCTCGCGCATCCCGCCTCCGTCGATTCGATCCCGTCGAGCGCGGGCCGCGAAGATCACGTCTCGATGGGCGCGACGAGCGCTCTCAAGCTCGCGCAGATCCACGACCACGTCCGCCACGTACTCGCGATCGAGCTGCTGTGCGCCGCGCAGGGCATCGATCTGCGTCGCCCGCTGCGTACGACCGCGCCGCTCGAGAAGATCCACGCGGTGATCCGCGCGCGCGTCCCGGCGATGATGGTCGATCGTCCGATCGCGCCCGACATTCGCGCGGTACGTGCCCTGATCGACGACGGCTCGCTCGTCGCGGCGCTCGACCGCTGAGCACGGCGACCAACGCGAGTCGACGCGTTTAGCGTCGCTTGAGGTGTGGATGCACGACCTCGGGCTTCGTGATCTCTTCGTGCTCGTCGACCGCCGCATTCTGCGCTTCGTCGAGCTTGATGGGATCGATCTCCATCGTCCGCGAGCTGCGCGCGACCTCGGCGAGGAGCGCCATCGTCATCGGATCGCTGACCGTCGTGGTGCGCGCGTACAGCGGCGCCACGTTGGCCTGGGACCCGAGCGCCATCTCCACATCCGACCAGTCGTTCTCCGCTGGTGGTACCGGGGTCAGCTCGTCGTCGGACACGTTCCCCGATTCGCGCGCCATTCGTGCGAGCTCTTCACTATCGAGCTTCTGCGTCGAGCGCGGGGGCTGCCGCTTCTCACCCATCGACAAGACAGTAACCGGTCTCACCGACCATCCGGACCGAAAACCGACGACATCGAGATCTCGCGGCAGATTCTAACGGTGGCCTGCGCAAACGAAGCTCGTTCGCGCGCGGGGTTGGGCGACCGCCTACACGTCGGCAGCGGCATTTCGCCTCACGGTCAGCGGCTCCTTGCTCAGCGATACGGCGGCCCCTTCTTCAATGTGCGTCCCGCACGTACGAGTGCGTCCCGGAGGACGTACTCGATCTGGGCGTTGAGCGAGCGCAGATCATCGGCCGCCCACTTCTGAAGTGCTTCGAGCACCTGTGGGTCGATGCGAAGAAGGAACGGCTTCCGCTCCGGCATCGCTCAGTACAAGGTGCCCGCGTTGACCACCGGCTGCGTCGACTTCTCGCCGCACAGCACGACGAGGAGGTTCGACACCATCGCTGCCTTGCGCTCGGTGTCGAGCTCGACGATGCCGCGCTGGGACAGCTGCTCGAGCGCCATCTCGACCATCGAGACCGCGCCCTCGACGATGCGCGTGCGCGCCGCGATGATCGCGCCGGCCTGCTGGCGCTGGAGCATCGCCTGCGCGATCTCCGGTGCGTACGCGAGGTGCGCGATGCGCGCGTCGACGACCTCGCAGCCCGCGGTGTGGATCTTCTCGGTGACCTCCTTCGCGAGGAGCTCCGCGATCTTCTCGGACGAGCCGCGCAGGCTGATCACGCCGTCGTCGTGCGTGTCGTACGGGTAGTGCATCGCGAGGTTGCGGATCGCGGCCTCGGTCTGCACCTGCACGAAGCCGGTGAAGTTCTCGACGTCGAACGTCGCCTGCGCCGTGTCGACGACGCGCCACACGATGATCGCGCCGATCTCGATCGGATTGCCGTCGACATCGTTCACCTTGATCTTCGCGCTCTCGAAGTTGCGGACGCGGAGCGACACCTCGCGCTTGCTCGTGAACGGGTTCACCCAGCGCAGCCCCGAGGTCTTCACGCTGCCGGTGTAGCGACCGAAGAACGTCAGCACGCGCGCTTCGTTGGGGCCGATGACAAGACAACCCGACAGAAGGATCAGGCCGCCGATGAACAACCCGATCGCGCCGAGCACGTACGGTGCCGGCTGCACCGGATGTGTCTTCGCGACCAGGATCACCGGATACACCGATCCGATCAGCGCACCGAGACCGAGGAGCAACGCCAACCAACCCGACATCGAGACCGCATCGCGTTCTTTCATCGCCATCAGAGTCCTCCGAACAAGCCTGATGGCAGAGTGATATCACTTTGCTGTCATGTCAATGCCGGCTCAGACAACGCGGCGACCGGCGATCCACACGCGGTCGACGAGGTTCACGCCGTATCTGTAGGGCACCTCACCAGGCTCGCTGGTCTTCCACGCGACGAGGTCGGCCGGACCACCGACGCGGATCACGCCGGCGTCGTTCGCGAGGCCGAGCGCCTTCGCGCCGTGCCGGGTCACGCCGAGCCACGCTTCCTCGACGGTCATGCCGAAGTGCGTGGTCGCGAGCCACAGCTGCACGCCGAGCGTCTCGCAGAAGCTCGAGCCCGGGTTCATGTCGGTCGCGATCGCCATCGGCACGCCGGCGCGGCGAAACTTCTCGACGGGCGGCACCGGCAGCCGTAGCTGCACGCACGCGCCGGGCAGCATGACGGCGACGACGCCACTGCGCGCCAGCGCCGCGATGCCGGCGTCGCTGATCTGCTCGAGGTGATCGCCCGACAGCGCGCCGAGCTCGCCGAGAAGCTCCGCGCCGCCGAGATCCGCGAACTGCCCGACGTGCGCGCGCGTCGCGAGCCCCGCCGCCTTCGCGGCGCCGAGCACGGCGCGCGCCTCCGCGAGCGTGTACGCGCCTTCGTCGCAATAGATGTCGACCGACTCGGCGAGCTTCTCCATCGCGACCGCGGGCACGAGCTCGCCGCACACCTCGCGCACGTACGCGTCGCGATCCGCCTTGCGCTCCGGCGGCACCAGGTGCACGAGCAGCGTCGGCACGACGCGCATCCCGCTCCGCGAGTCGCGCACGCAGCGCAGCAGGCGCAGCTCGCCCTCGACGGTCAGATCGTAGCCGCTCTTGACCTCGACGGTCGTCGTGCCGCCCGCGCGCGCCTCGGCGAGCCGGCCCTCGAGCAGCTCGATCAGCTGCTCGTCGTGCGCGTCGCGTGTCGGCCCCAGCGTCGCCGCGATGCCGCCGCCCGCCGCGGCGATCTCGAGGTACGTCGCTCCCCGCGCGCGCATCGCGAACTCGTTCGCGCGATCGCCCGCGAAGATCGCGTGGGTGTGGCAGTCGACGAGCCCCGGCGTCAGCAGCGCCCCTTGCAGATCGATCGTGTCCTCGCCCGCCGGCGCCTCGGCCTCCTCGCCGACCCACACGACGCGCCCGTCGGTGATCGCGACCGCACCATCCTCGATGATGCCGAGCCCTTCACCCGCGCACGTCATCACGCGCGCTCTGCCGATCACGAGGTCCGCTTGCACGCGGGCGACCTTAGCTCAGCGCTCGTTGCCGCGCTTGAAGTTGCCCGTCTTGCGCGCGACCAGCAGCTGCAGCGCGACCTCGTCGCCGGCGTCCACGGCACGCCGCACCTCGTCCGCCTCGCGACCGACGAGCGTGCGCACCAGCCGCCCGCGAAACTCGACGAGCACCTTGTCGCGCGTGACCTTCACGCCGAACGGCTCCTCCTCGAGCTTCCCGCGCCGATCGATCGGTCTGCAGCTACGTCCGCTCTGGCTCACGCTGCACTATGGCCCAGCCAAAGCGATCGCGCAGCACGGCCATCAGGTCGAGCTTGTTGTCGGGCATCGCGACGGAGAACATCGCGGCGGCGCCCGCCGTCGACAGCATCAGCGGCTCGATCATTCCGTAGTGGCGATGAAACAAGGTCTGCAGCGCGAGCGAGAAGCCCGCCGCCGCCGCCCCCGCCTTCCCCGCCTTCGCCAGGTCGAGCTTGCTCTCGTCGTGCTTCTTGTCGCCATGCGCCGCGGCGCGCGCGGCATCGAGCTGCCCGAGCTGCACGCTCGACATGCCCGGGTACGCGCGCTCGAAGCCGATGATCGCGGGGAACTTCTTCTCGAGCTTGATGATCAGCTCGGCGATATCGGGGAACGACTTCTGCCGCACGTCCATCACCGTGTCCGCCGAGAACACGTTCGGCGGCCCGTGATCGATCGCGAGCTGCGCCATCTCGAGCGCGGCCTCGACCATCTTGTCCTGGCGCTGGCCGTCCCAGTACGCGCAGTGCACGAGCCACCCCGGCGACGAGCACGACGCGTACAGCTCGCGAATCGTCGGCGCGGCCCGGAGCCATGCCTCCCAGCCGACCTGCAACGGATCCTCGGACAGCGAGCCGCGCAGCTTGCGCTTGAGGCTCCACAGCTTGAGTCCGTCGAACATCGCGCTACTCCGCGCGCCGGCGCGGGATGACGACACCACGTTCGTCCGCGGCGCGGATCGCCTCCTCGTAACCCGCATCGGCGTGGCGAATGACGCCCATGCCCGGATCGCTGGTCAGCACGCGCTCGAGGCACCGCGCCGCGCGATCGGTGCCGTCCGCGACGACGACCATGCCCGCGTGGAGCGAGTACCCGATGCCCACGCCGCCGCCGTGGTGAAACGAGACCCACGTCGCGCCGCTGGCCGTGTTGACGAGCGCGTTCAGGATCGCCCAGTCGGCGACGGCGTCCGTGCCGTCCTTCATGCCCTCGGTCTCGCGGTTGGGCGACGCGACGGAGCCGCAGTCGAGGTGATCGCGGCCGATCACGATCGGCGCCTTCACCTTGCCGGTGCGCACCAGCTCGTTGAAGCGGAGGCCCACGCGATGGCGCTGGCCGTAGCCGAGCCAGCAGATGCGCGCGGGAAGGCCCTGGAACGCGATGCGCTCGCGCGCGAGCTTCATCCAGCGGTGCAGCATCGGATCGTCGGGGATCTCGGCGAGCACGGCCTCGTCGGTGACGCGGATATCGTCCGGATCACCGGACAGCGCGGCCCAGCGGAACGGGCCCTTGCCCTCGCAGAACAGCGGCCGGATGTA
>CAZUAR010000055.1:0-38732 GCA_964617845.1 uncultured Kofleriaceae bacterium
GGCGACATCGATCGTGACCGGCCGCGCGGCGATGCTCGCGCGCAAGAGCTCGCGCGTCGCCGGTGCGCACGCGCTCGCAAGTCGACAACCCTCGTGCCGACTGCACATCGAAGAAGCCTTCAGCCGGGCACGTAGGCCGGGATGGTGAAGAGCCTTCGTGCCCGCGCGGGCGCGAGCCTCGACCGAACGATTGAGCTGAACGAAGCTGACGCGCGGCGCGAGAAGTGACGCGTGTCAGCGACGCGTTCCGCGTGCGGTCGCGATGACGAGCTCATCGGCGACATCGATCGTGACCGGCCGCGCTCGGCGATGCTCGCGCGCAAGAGCTCGCGCGTCGCCGGTGCGCACGCGCTCGCACAAGTCGACAACCCTCGTGCCGACTGCACATCGACGAAGGTTTCAGCCGGGCAGTTGGCCGCGATGGTGAAGAGCCTACGTGCCCGCGCGGGCGCAGACAGGGGCGACGACCTCGTGCCTCCGTGTGCGCGAGCGCGAGCCCGATCATCGGGGATGACGACATGCCGACGACCAGGTACGGCGACGCCCGATGACGACGCCCGATGACGACCGGTGCGGCGATTGGCGTTGCGTGCGATGGGACGGTCGCGAGCGAATGTGGGAGCCCCCAGAGGAGATGGGAGCCTCGATGGCTGGAGTGCACTGGTCAACGCGATCGTCCGAGGTGAACGCGCTCTTCACCCCGAACGTCCGTGACCAGGTTCTTCGAGGAAGAATCCCCGAGGGCTGCGGGGCGGGGGCGCCCGGCGCGACGAGGAGCAAGGGCCCCCGCCCCGCAGACCGAGAGATGAATGGCTACAAGCGGGTGGACCGGGGTGCCATCGACCTTGAGACCGAATGCAGGAACGCATGCGCGTGCTCGTGCGCGACGCGGAGCAGGGGCACCGCCCCGCCGAGAGATGATGCGTGCGATGGGACGGTCGCAAGCGAATGTGGGAGCCCCCAGAGGAGATGGGAGCCTCGATGGCTCCGAGAGATGAATGGCTACAAGACAGTGTCGGCAACGTTGGTGGGCACGCGCATCGTCGGCGCGCTGATGCACCACGGGATGTCGTCGTGCATCGTCGGAACGATCACTGCGGTGCCGATCGGAAGCTCGCCTACATGCTCGGTCATGATCAGCGCTTGAAGTCGCCGCTGGAGCTCGGGGCCGAACTGATACGTGTAGAGCGCGTCGATGCCGCCATCCATGAAGCCGAAGCTGTTCGCCGGGCTGACGATGGCATCCGCCTTGACGTCGATCGGATCGTCAGAGCCGACGAGCCCGGTCTTCGTCGAGAAGATGTCGCCACAGCTGACTTGCCGAGGTCGCGCAGATGGATGGCGATCTGCATTGTCGCGCAGCATATCGCAGCGCTACTTCTTCAGCGCCGCGTTCGCGATGCCCGTGCGCTGCGCGTTGCCACCCCACGTGGGCCAGCCGGTGACGGTCGGGTCCTTGGTGTCGATCGCGACGAGCTTGCCGTCCTCGGTGCCGACGTAGATCCAGCCGCCGTCGACGACGGGCTGCGAACGGACGGGGCCGCCGATCGCGAACGTCTGCGTCTTCTTGCCGGTCGCGGTCTCGAGGCGCACGACCTCACCGCCGAGCGTTCCGAAGAACACGCTCTTGCCGGCCGACAGCGGCGCGGTGCCGAGGAAGCCGCCTTGCGACTTCGTGTTGCCCGCGAGCTTGTACGACCACAGCGTCTTGCCCGTGTTGACGTCGGTCGCGAGGACCTCGTCGCCCATCGTGTTCACGTTGCGGTCGCCGATGTTGACGATGCGCGAGCCCTGGAAGCCCTGCATCGACGAGACGCTTCCGACGCCGATCGTCGCCTTCGCGTAGTAGGTCGCGGCGGCGGCGGGCGCCGACGAGAAGCCGTTGTGCGCGTCCTGCGCCTTGGACTTCTTCGCGTGATCCGACTCGGCTTGCGCTTCGTCGTCGACGTAGTCCGCTTCCTTGCGGTTGGCCTCGTAGACGGTCTTCGGCTCGTTGTGATCGGCGCGGATGATCATCTCGCTCGCCTTGGGCTTCGCGGCGGGCTGCGCCGGGGCGTCGGGGTCCGACGGTGACACCGCTGGATCGCTGTCGCCGCGGCGCGTGTAGTACATCTGCTCGACGCCGTTCGCGAACTGCACGACGGGGGCGGAGGTGGCGCGTGCCTTCATCGCGTAGCGGATCTTGCCGGTGGCCTGCTCCGCCTTGATCACGGTGCCGCTGAACGTCGTGAGGTAGACGAACTCGCCGACGGCGACGGGCGCGGACATCACGTCGCCCTCGAGCCACATCTGCCACAGGATCTTGCCGGTGCGCAGATCGAACGCGGCGAGCGCGTGCGTGACGCCGGGAGGACGCGGCTTGCCGCCGTCGGCGGACGACGCGGGGTACGAGGCGAACACGCGATCGCCGGCGATCGTGGGTGCGCTCGTCAGCGGATCGCCCAGCCAGTAGGACCACAGGTGCTTGCCGGTCTTCGCGTCGACGGCGAAGATCGTGCACGACTCCGTCGACACGACGCAGGTGCCGCGATCGCACGCGGGTGACGACGGGCCATCGTCGTGGAGATCGAGGCCCCACACGGGCGCGCCGGTCGACGCGTCGTAGGCGTAGAGCAGCGTGGATTGAAAGCCGCCCGAGACGATCACGCGGCGGTCGTAGACGGTGGGCGTGACGATCGACGCGTGACTCGCGAACTGCACCTGGAAGCCGGTCGCGGTCTTCGTCGCTTTTGGCGGCGCGACCGTCGAGACGGAGCCGGCGCGGAACGTGGTGGGCGGGCGAGCGTACTTGTCGGAGTTCAGCTCGACGACATGTGCGGTGACGATGTCACCGTCGGGCGCGGATTCGACGCTCGATGTCGCGATGCTGGAATGTTTCGGCGCATCGCCGGATTTCGCCGCGTTGGGCGCGACGACGGCCGGTGATGTGCTCGGTGGCGACTTCGACGAGCCGCAACCGGCGAGGATCAAACACGCGAGAGTCGTTCGTACGTGCCGCATGGTGCCTCCGACACGACGCGGACGTACGAGGTTGCTCTTCGATCTATCGGAGCGCGCGATCCTTACAAACGGATCACTTGAAGGTCGCGGTCAGCGTGATCGGGACGGCGGCGAGGGCGCGCGAGATCGGGCAGCCCTTCTTCGCGCTGTCCGCGAACGTCTGGAACTGATCCGCGGTGATGTTCGGCACCGACCCCGTGAGGTCGAGGTGGATGCCGACGATCGTCCAGCCGGCGTCCTGCTTCTCCATGCTCACCGTCGCGACCGTGGTGAGCTCGGTCGGCTCGTGGCCCGCGTTCGTGATCTGGAACGCGGTCGCCATCGTGAAGCACGACGCGTGCGCGGCGGCGACCAGCTCCTCGGGGTTCGTTCCGGCTTTGCCGTCCTCGGACACGAACCGCGCGTTGACGCTGTACGGTTGATCCTTGAAGGCGCCGGAGAGAGTGGAAATCGTTCCGGAGCCCTTGGGCCCGGTGCCGTGCCAGACGGCGGTGCTCGTTCGCTTCAGCATGCGGCCGATATACCGCGAACCGCGTGCATGGCGACGGGAGCGAGCGCGCTAGCGATGCGCGCGGTGGCGTGCGCGAGCGCGCGGTCCGGGAGCGAACGCCTTGGGCGGATCGGTCTCGACGACCGCGTCGAACGCGACCTGCTCGATCGACGACGCGCACGCGTCCGGGGACGGCGTCGACGCACCTTCCTCGTCGATGTCGACGTGGACGAAGCTCGCGTTGAGCAGCGTGCCCTGGATGTTCGGCGTGACCTGCGAGATCGTGAGCGTGCCGCCGATCGCGAGGTAGACCATCGCGGCCTCCTCGGTGTCGCGGTTCCAGTTCGCGTAGATGAGGACGCATGCGCCGCACGTGTAGTAGTCGGCCTCGTCGCCGGTGAGCTGGATCGTGCCGGGCTCGATCTCGGTCTTGGTGAACGCGCCGAAGCCCTTGTAGAGCTCGATCGTCAGATCGTCGTAGTCGGTGTTCATCGAGCCGTTGTAGTAGACGACCTCGGGCATCGTCTCGACGTCGCGACCGGCGAACGAATCCGCGAGCGTCGGCATGCCGTACGCCGCCTCGGCCTGGCACTCGACCGGTGCGTCCATACCGACCGGGCGCGCGTCGACGCGGACGCCGCTGCCTCCGTCATCACCGCAGGCGGCGAGGGCAGAGGTCGAGAGAAGCAGCGAGGCGAACGTTCGGCGCATGGGTCACTCCAAGAAAACGAGGGGCGGAACCTACGCCAAGCGCCGCGCCGCTCCCAAGCAAAATCAGGGTGGGACAAACGTCCCGCCGCACAGCGACAGGTCGTAAGCCAGCGGCGCCGTGCTCGCCAGATCCATCCCGGCCAACAGCCAGTACGTCGTGCTGGGTAGGACGGGGACGGTGAGCATCTCGTCCTCGCCGGAGCGACCGATCGCGCTCGACGCGACCGCCGGGACGTCGCCCTTGAACAAGAACATGTCGAGGTCCGCGGCGCCGGCCCAGTTGAGGCGCACCGTCAGCGAGTCCATGCCGGGGCCCGTCGTGAACGAGTACGTGTCGGGATCCTTGTAGTCGCCGACCTGTCCGGTCGCCGCGATCGTGCCGCTGATCCGCGCGACGAACCCGGCCATGAGGTTCACGCCCGACGGCTCCGGGGCATCGGCGCCCGACGTGGTCAGGCTCATCATCGTCCCGCCGGTGTACGTGATCTGCACGACGTCGTTGTTCGCCGTGCCTTCCATGTGGTTCGCCGCACCGACGATCCGCGGGCAGCGCGTCGCGGGCGTATCGACCGAGACCTTGATCTTGTACGGAATCGGCGCGCTGATCGGCGTGCCGTTCTCGGTCGCGATCGAGAACTCGTAGGCGCCCGGCGGCAGGTCGAGCGTCGCGACCGCATGCGAGCCGACGATCGGCTCCTCGGCCTCGAGGAACTCGAAGTCGTCGCCGCTGTAGATCTGGAGGGTCGCTTCACCAAGCGCCTCGAGACCCGCGCCGGAGAGCGTGACGATGATCGGCCCCGCGGGGAGCTGCATCGCGTACGCGTCGACGTCGACGGTGTCGTTCGTGTCGTCCCAGTGATCGGAGCTGACGGTCCCGCACAGGACCTTCCCCGCTGCTGCGGTGAGGGTCTCTCCCGTCAGCTCGGGACTTCCGCCCTGGGTGATGTCGTCGTTGTTCTCGTCGTCTGCTTCGGAGTAGTCGCATCCACTGGGCAATGGAGGCGAGTCTGGCTCGTCGGCGGAGTCGGAGACGATCTGCGCGTCTTCGGGCGAGGAGCGCGCATCATCACCGCAGGCTGTCGCGAGGACGGTGAGGGTCACCGCTACCGAACGGATCGATCGCATGTGGATCACTCCATCACGCGAACAGATCTGCGTCCAGGACGCGGATCACCACCAGCGACCGCCGCCCCACCATCCGGGGGCGATCGTGACGACCTGCGGCTGCTGCGCCTGGTTGCGTTGCTGCAGCAGCATCATGAACAGCATCATCTCCTGCGGCTTCAAGTTGGCGTTGCTCGCCGAGCTCTTGATGTTGGTGATGGAGCCGAGGATGTCGTTGACCTGGCCGAGCAGCGCGTTGGATTCGCTGGCGACCGAGGTGCCACCGGTGACCGTCTCGAGGGCGGTCACGTCGATGGCAGCGAGCTCTTGTGGAACAGGGGGGACCGGGGGCTTGGACTTCGGATTCGACATGGGCGGGTGTCCTTGGTGAGGGGGACGAGCATCGTTTCAGCACCCCACGTGCCACCCGTAGGTGATCGAGATCTCCGGAGGTTCCGCCGATCCGATCGGAGTCTGGGGGTTTGATCTGCACCCCCCGGTATACGAATGGGATGTCACCCCCAGGCGTCCTCGGGCGGCTAAGTCCTACGAAACCGCGACCCCGAGCAGGTGGCCTACACCGAAGGTGAGTCCGGCGGCTGCCAGTCCGAGGACGAGCTGGCGGAGACCCGAGGACAGGGCCGGGCGCCCGGTGAAGATCGTGATCGCGGCCCCGATCCCGAACAGCGCG
This sequence comes from uncultured Kofleriaceae bacterium, assembly GCA_964617845.1. Lineage (GTDB taxonomy): Bacteria > Myxococcota_A > Polyangia > Haliangiales > Haliangiaceae > JABFXX01. The sequence goes on from CAZUAR010000055.1 coordinate 5,997, forward strand.
AGCGCGGACATCGCCGCCGACACCACGATCGCCGTCGTCCCGGTCAGGAACAGGAACGCCGCGAGCGGGATGATGGCGCCGATCGCGAACAGCACGAACGAGGTCCCGGCCGCGGTCCACGGCGACCCGCCGAGGTCCTCGGGATCGAGGCCGAGCTCCTCGCGCGCGAGCACGTCGAGCGCGGCGCCCTGGTCGGCGATCACCGCCTCGGACATCTGCTTCGCATCCTCCTTCGCGATGCCCTTCGCTTGATAGATAAGCTCGAGCTCCTCGCGCTCCTCTTCCGGCGCCGCGGCGAGCTCGGCGGCTTCGGTGCGCAGCTCGCGCTCGGCGAGCTCCCGCGCGGAGGTCACGCTGATCCATTCGCCGAGCGCCATCGAGCACGCACCGGCGAGGAGGCCCGCGGTGCCGGTCACGAGGATCACGTTGCTCTGCGTCGTCGCGCCCGCGATGCCCATCACGAGCGAGAGGTTCGAGCACAGCCCGTCGTTGGCGCCGAGCACCGCGGCGCGCAGCGCGTTGCCGCCGACGTTGCGATGCCGGCCCTCGATGCGCGCGAGCTCGCTGCCCGGTGCACCGCGGCGGCGGCGCGAGAGAGAGGCCAGCACGCGCGCGTGCGATCGCTCCTGCGCCGGCATGCGCGTGTGCGCCGTCTCGCGCTGGCCCGCGTACTCGTCGCGCCCGGCCATCTCCTTCTGCGCGATCGTCGGCAGCACGCTGCGCGCGCCGAGCCTGCGCGACGTCCACGCGAGCACGCGCGCCCGCCAGCTCGGTCGACGCGGCCCGGGCTCGACGCCCACCTTGCGCAGCTCGTCCTCCCAGAACGCCGCGTGCTTCTCCTCGATCGCGGCGAGCTCGCGATAGATCTTCGCGACGTCGGGGTCCGGCTCCGAGGCAGCCATCGCGTGGTACTGCGACGCGCTGTCGATCTCGTCCTGGCGATTCGCGTGAAAGCGCTTGATGTCGTCGGTAGGCATCGTCTTATCGGCGAGCGCGAGCTTCGCAGCGATACGCGTCGATGAAGATGTCGTACGTCATCTCGGGGCACTCCACCTGGTACTGGTCGATGATCCGCCCGCAGCGTCCGCCTTCGCCGACGTTGCCGACGCGCACGCGCTCGGCGTCGTTGCGTGTCGGCAGCGGATGCGAGCCGTCCTTGCACGTCATGCGCGACAGCCACGAGCCGGCGGCCGGGAAGCCGCACACCTCGATCGGTCGATCCTTCGTCGACGGTGCGTCCGCGTAGGTCGTCGCGGTCGCGCCGTAGCTCTCGGCGACCTCGGCCTTCGTGACGCCCGCGGGGATCCCGAGATCCGCGTGATCGGCCGGCAGCACGCACGCGGACGTCGGTCCGCGATACGGCGGCGGTGCGTCCATCGCGCGGGTCTTCTGGAAGCACGCGCCGAGCGCGTCGCAGCTCTCCTCGCGCAAGCACAGCTCCATGCCCGCGAGCTGGAAGCTCGTCACGACACCACAGTCGCCGGTGAGCAGTTTCGGATCCATTCGATCGAACGGCGGACAGCCGAGGTCGGCGAGCGCCGTCGCGCGGTCGCACAGCAGGCGATGGTCCTCCTGTGCTGCCTGTGGCTCCTGCGAGGGATCGCCCGGGCGATTCTGGATCGTCTGCGACGACGAAGCTCCACAGCCGAACAGCGCAACCGCGATCAGCATCGAGCGCATGAGCCGAGCGTACGCTAGTCGCGGCGCCAGATCTTGCGGACCGCCTCGGTCCACTCGATCGCGTTCTCGGCGGCCAGGCGCAGGAGCGCGTACAGGCCGCCCGCGGGTGGGGGGCTCGTCGGCGGCTCGGTCGGCGTGACGTTGGGCAGCGGCATGTCGATCCTCATCACGCCCTGCGAGACCTCGATCTCGCGGTCCGGTGATATGCGCTCGATCAGGCCCGCCATCGAGTTGTTCGAGCCGAGCACCTCGCACGCGAAGCGCTCGATGCCGCGCTCCTCCGCCGCCGCGCACAGGCGCATGAACAGCAGCTTGCCCAGCCCGCGGCCCTGCATGCCGTCGGCGACGGCGATCGCGGCCTCGGCGGTCGCGTGCTGATCCGGCAAGGGAATGAACCGCGCGATGCCCGCGCCGATGGCGCCGCCCTTGCCGTCGCCATCCTCGACGAGCGCGCCGAGCGCGAAGTGATTCTCCTGGTCGATGTTGCACAGGTAGTCGAGCTCGGCGTCGGTCAGCGTCGTCTTCGGCGCGAGGAAGCGCGCGTAGCGAGACTCGGGCGACAACGCCTCGAATCCCGCGCGCAACGCGTGGCGATCCTCGGGCGTCAGCAGCCGCAGCAGCACGCGCGTGCCGTCGCGCAGCTCGCAGCGCTCGACGTAGTCCGCGGTGAAGTGGCGATCGGTCACGCGATCGCAGTATCTCGCGTTACGCCGCGACGATGAAGAAGCGACCGCTGTCGACGGACGGTTCGTTGAACATCGGCCGCTGGTGTGTCGCCGCTTCGCGGATCGACGCCGGCACGGGCAGCTTCGCCGACTCGAGCATGCGGATCGTGCGCGCGGGGCCGATCGCGTCGACGAGCACGCTCGGTGGAGCCCAGTTGAAGCCAAAGCCCATGATTCGATCGATGTCGCGCGGGCGCTCGACGACCTCGCCGACGAGGCCGAGGCCGTACGAGATGTAGCCGAGCACGACCTTGCGCAAGAGGTCCGCTTCGAGGCCCTCGGCGGTGCACAGCACCTCCATCGCGCCGGCGTGGCGGCCGCTGCGGATCGCGGTCTTCATCTTCTCGACGAACGCCGGGATCGGCGGGGCGACCTCGGCGAGCGGCTTGTACTCGCCGGTCGCCGGGATGAGCACGAAGTGCTTCGCATCGGCGCCCTTGCCCTCGACGCGGAAGAAGCCGCCCTTGTCGCGCGTCTTGCGGCCGAGGTGACCGCGATCGATCCCGCGCTGCATGTACGCGGGCAACACGAACATCTGGCGACAGGTGTCGTGCGTCCGCGCGTAGAGGTTGTCGACGATCGCCTTGTGGACGTCCCAGCCGACGAGGTCGATCGTCGCGAGCGGCGGCAGCGCGCGGCCGGTGTGCGGACCGACGAGCTGATCCATGAACGCGACGCCGTGCTCTTCGGCGAGCTGCGCGACCTCGTTGAGCACCTTGAAGCCCAGGCGGTTGCCGGCGAACGCGGGCGTGTCCGCGCACTCGACGACCTCGCGGTCGCAGACGTTGATGAGGAAGTCGCGAACGACGGCGACCACACCCGGATCGGTGCCCGCGTGGGGGATCAGCTCGCAGCCACGGATGATGGTCGGCGGGTTGAACAGGTGCACGCCGAGGAAGTTCTCGCGGAAGCTCGGGCTGCGATCCGCGCACATCTCCGCGATGGAGAGCCCCGACGACACCGTCGCGATGATCGTGTCGGGGCGGCGCAGCTTGTCGATCCGCGTGAACACCTCGCGCTTGATGCCGATATCTTCGGACACGGCCTCGAGGACGAGGTCTGCATCGCGCAACGCGTGCGCGAGATCCTGCTCGTAGGTGCCGCACGAGATCAGGTTCTGCGCGATCGTGCCCTTCGTCAGCTGGTCGGCGCGCGCGCGGCCGGCTTCCGCTTTCTCGACGGTGCGAGCGAGGAATACCGTTGGAATTCCTGCAGCGGCAAACACGGCACCCGAGCCAGAACCCATCGCGCCATTGGCGCCAAGGACTACAACCTTGCGAATCGAACGCATGAGGCCCTCCCGCAGCAATTCCTATACCTCGTGCGATCGATTCGTCACGCGACACGACGCCGCAGGGATCGGTGAATTGGGCTTTGCCACATGAAGTGATTCGCGCTCGTGTGCGCACGGTGCGTGCGGTCGCGCGCGCTGCGTGGAGCGCACGTGACTAGAACGTCAAGCGGAACCCGATTCGGGCAGATGTAGGCGCATAGCGGCTCGCGGTCTTGCCGAAGTTTGGATTGCGCGCCGTCGGCACCGACGACTCGTTGCCCTGCGCGTCGATCGTCTTCGCCCAGATCAGATCCTCGTACTGCCCGCCGACGATCGGGTTGACGTTGTTCTCGCTCGACGCGCCGCCTTGCGCGGTCGCGAGACGCACGGCCGGCGCGTACGTCTGGTCGGTGTCGAACGTGCCCTGCTTGTTGTAGAGGTTGAACACGTCGACGTAGATCTCCGCGACCATCGTCTTGCTGATCTTGCGGCCGTACGAGAGGTGCACGTCGACGCCGTGCTCGTACTCGCTGCGGCCCATCGCACCGCGCGGCAAGAGGAACGACTCGTCGGGGCCGTACACGCTGTGCGCGCCGAGCGCGTTCTTCGGGATGCCGGAGAGGTAGCGGATGCGCGTGCCGACGGTCAGTGCGTCGGTCTGTCCGAGATCGAACGTGTAGTTGCCGTCGATCTTCACGCTGTGCGGGCGATCCTGCGGGAGCTTGCCGTGACGGTTCGCGAGCAGCTCGATCAGGTCGTACTGCGACGAGATGTTCGGATCGATCTGGCCGTTGTCGTACGACACGCTTCCCGGGTAGTTGCCCATCACGCGCGAGTGCGTGTACGCGCCGCGGATCATGAGGCCCCTCGAGAACTGCCGCTGGATCGTGACCTCGAGCGCGTCGTACGTGCGCGACGGCTTGTCGAACATGCGGATGCCCTTGAACATCTTCAGCTGCCGCTCGTAGCGACCCTTGACCACCGGATCGTCGATGCGCGCGATGCGCTCCTCGAGCCTTCGCTCCTCGTCCGCGGACCACTCGCCCGGGTTCGCGATCAGATACGTGTTCGCACCGTCGGTGGACACGTCCTCGATCACGCGGCCGAGCCGGCGGTTCTGATAGCTCACGCCGACCTTGAGGTCCTCGGCGAGCTGGTACTCGACGCCGGTCAGCACCTCGTCCATGTATTGCGCCTTGATGCCGGGCGCGACGAGGACGCCGCTCGATCCGAGCAGCTGCTCGTCGGCGGGCAGGCCGTTCGGCGTGAGGCAGCCGATGCCGTTCGGACCGCCGAGCTGCGGATCCGTCGGACCGCACGGTTGGGTGCCGCCGGCCTGGTACGTCTGCACGTAGCTGACCTCGCCGCCGAACGAGCGATCGTTGATGTCCATCGGGATCGATTCGAAGTGGCGACCCCACGACGCGTAGATCTTCGAGCGACCGAGCTCCGTGGGATCCCAGATCACGCCGAGCCGCGGCGCCCAGTTGCCCTTCAGCGTCATCGCGTTCTTGCCGAGCAGCGAGGCGGTGAGCGCATCCTGCGTGCCCTGGAGGTTCTCGGCGTAGCGCATGCGCTGCTCCTCGTAGCGAAGCCCCGCGTTGATCGTGAGGTTCGTGATCGGGCGCCACGAATCGCGGAGGAACGCGGCCCAGTTGATCGTCTCGCCTTCCACCATCGTGTGCGGTGCGCCCGGCGTGCCGGAGATGTAGTGGCACGCGAACGACAGCGTGCCGCCCGTCGCGCCCGACGGGTTCGGATCGTCGGTGCGGCAGGTCTGATCGAAGCGCGGATCCGTCGAGCCCATCGGCGCGAGCTGCACCCAGCGCGTGACGTCGATCTGCCCGGCCCCGACGCTGTTCTGGATGAACGCGCCGCCCGAGAACAGCCGCGCGGTCGTCTTCTGATCCTGCTCGACGTCGAGGCCGGCCTTGATCTCGTGGCTACCCGCGGCCTTCGCGCGGTGCGTGATGGTCACGCGGCCCATGCGGCGATCCTCGCGATCGCGTTGCAACGAGCCCGGGCCGCCGATCGCGTACGTCACGGTGTTCATCGGGCAGTTCGTGATCGCGGGGTACGGATCCGAGCCGCCGAACGTGCCGTCGGCGCAGCCCTGCGTCGTGCGCGCGGACTCGCCGCCGAGCGAGCTCCACAGGCCGAGGTTGCCGTCGCGCAGCACCTGGCGCGGCACGCTATCGAGCGCCGGATCGATCGAGCCGCTGGTCACCGTCGAGCGGTGCCACGCGACGATCGCCTGGATCTCGGTCTTGTCGTCGTTGAGCTTCGAGGTCCACCGCGCCGACGCGTCGGTCGTGAGGCCGCTCGACTTGCCGCCCGTCGACGGCAGGCCGTAGAGCCCGGGCGTCTCGCTCTTCGTCGGGACCGCGATGAACGACACCATCGCCTGGTCCTTCGGCGTCAGCGCGAGGTTCAGCTTGCCGATGATCGAGTACGTCTGCGACGTCGCGGCGCGCACGTCGCGATCGACCTCGTCGGTGATGTAGAAGCCCGTCGACGGATCGATGTCGGGCGCACCGTCGGCGTAGCCGCCCTGACTCGTCAGCCGCGGATCGCAGCCGCTCAGCTGGCCGTTCGGCAACAGCGTGCGGCAGTCGGTCTGGCGCTTCGTGATGCGCGTGTAGTCGGTGCGAGACAGCTGCGGCGCGAAGCCGGCGAAGAAGAACAGCTTGTCCTTGATGATCGGCCCGCTGACCTCGGCGCCGAAGTCCATCGCGTAGGCGCGGTTGCCCTCGACGTCGATCGAGCTCGCGTTGACGGGCGTCGACTGTCCGCGTCGCGTGAGGAACCCGGGCGTGTACGTGCCGAACACGCTGCCGCGGAGCGTGTTGCTGCCGGACTTCGTGACGGTGTTGATGATGCCGCCGATCGCGCGGCCCCACTCGGCGCCGAAGCCGCCCGAGATGACCTCGATCTCCTCGATGAACTCGCTCAGCACCGGCGTGCCCTGCTGTCCGTAGGTCAGGCCCGTGATGTCGATGCCGTCGACGAGGAACCGGTTTTCGAGACCGGTCGCTCCGCCGACGGCGAGGCCGACACCGTCGTTGTGCGTGCCCGGCGTGTTGCCGGCGACGCCGGCGATATCGCGTCCGGGGTTCGGCTGCCTCTCGATCGCCTTGCGGTCGTAGACCTCCTTCTTCTCGTAGCTGTCCTGCCGGATCTGCGGCGGGCGATCGTGGATCTCGAACACCGTGCCGGGCAGCTCGGAGCTCTTGATCTTCTGCACGAGGTTGACGGTGTCGTTCGGCCGGACGTCGATGTGCTTGCGCGTGATCTGCACCTCGTCGAGGAGGAAGAACGTCACGTTGTACTCGCCGGGCATCAGCTCGGTGATCTTGTAGACGCCGCGCTCGTCGGTCATCCCGGTCGCCGGCTCGCCCGTCGGGCCGATCGCCCACACCGCAATGCCGACCTGCGGCTCGCCCTTCTCGTCGATCACGCGGCCCTCGATCGCACCTGTCGTCACCGACTGCGCGCGTGCCTCGTAGATGGCGACCGTGGTCACCGCTGCGAACAACATCCCCGTCCGTGCGAAGCGATTCATCTCTTCACACGTACGCGGTGCGTTCGCTTCCGTACATGTCACCGCGATCAAGCTCCGTGACACGCTGCGTGCGAGGTTCGCGTCGCTGTCGCAGTATCCGTTTCGCAACAGCGTCGCATCTGCGGTGTTGTCAGCTGCGATGCGCGCGAATCGCAGCTGCGGCAGCTATGCTCCTGACCGTGTCGTTACGCGCGCTCTCGACGGAGATCACGGCGTGTCGCAAGTGCACGCGGCTCGTGAAGTGCCGCGAGGCGATCGCGAAGGATCCGCCGAAGCGCCACGTCGGCGAGACCTACTGGGCGCGCGCAGTCCCCGGCTTCGGCGACGCGGCGGCACGCTTGCTCGTCGTCGGGCTCGCGCCCGCGGCGAACGGCGCCAACCGCACCGGGCGCGTGTTCACGGGCGATCGCAGCGGCGACTGGCTCTACGCGGCGCTGCACCGCGCGGGTTACGCGAACCAGCCGACGTCGACGGGCCGCGATGATGGCCTCGTGCTGCGCGATGCATACGTCGCGTGCATCGTGCGGTGCGCGCCGCCGGACAACAAGCCGACGCCCGTCGAGCGCGATCGCTGCGTGCCGTACTTCGCGCGCGAGCTCGCGCTGCTCGCGAACGTACGCGCGGTGATCGCACTCGGAGCGTTCGCGTGGGATGGCTTTCTACTCGCGGCCGCGAAGCACGGACACGTGGTCGGTACGCCGCGGCCGAAGTTCGCGCACGGTCGCGTCGCGCCGGTCGGCCCGTACACGCTCGTCGGCAGCTATCACGTGAGCCAGCAGAACACGTTCACCGGCCGGCTGACGGAGGTCATGCTGGATCAGGTGTTCGCGGTCGCGCGCGAGGCTACGTCCGGTTCTCCTTCCGGATGACGAGGCGCAAGCCGGACCAGGTGTCGTCGATCGCGCAGACCTTGTTGTCGACCAGGCCGGTCGGCAGGGCGACGTCGCGGATCGTCTGCTCGGTGATGTCGGTCGGGACGCCGGATGCCTTCTTCGGCCACGCGATCCACAGCCCGCCCGCTTGCTGCATCCGAGGGCGACATGTCGCGATGTGAACCACCATGTCCGCGCGCTGCTTGACGAACACGACGATCACGTCGAGGAGCGGAGGCTGCTTCGCCTTGGTGGCGAGCTTCAAGAGCGAGGCCCCGGTCGGAAGGGTTCCGAGGGTCTTCTCGAAGCCCGCAGGTGCTCCGACGAGGGCGACCTGGTGGCGCTCCTTGATACCGAGCTTTTGCGGCAGCGGAGTGCCCGAGTACCCGGTCGTCATTCTGGTCATCGTATCCGCGGTAGCGGGGCAGGGAATGATCCTCCCACTTCGTACGTCGTTTCGGCGAGATGTAACGACAGGATCGCCATGATGGATTTCGGTGGAACGTGTGATCTAGCAGTCTGGTGCAAGCTTCTCCGTGACAAGGGGTGGACGGGTCCGCGCATCGCTCGCGAGATCGCGAAGAGCGAGGGCTACGTGAACAACCTCATCCGTGTGGTCGAGCGCGCGTCGCCCAACGTGCTGACGCGCTGGCGACTGGAACAGAGCCCCGCCGTACACCACGTGTGCGCGACGGACTGGCTCGTGCAGATCTGCCTGTTGCCACACGACGTGCAGGACGCCGAGCTCGCGCATCGGATTTCCACGCACGAGCCCAAGCCGATGGCGCTGGGATCGATCCCGCCGCCCGAACCGAACGGGCAGAACGGTCACGGCTAGGAGTGCGTGCTAGCTGATCGCCGTGCGGCGACAGCTCGACCTGTTCAGCGCGCCGAGCGTCGGCTTCGATGCTCGCTTCGCGTCGCTCGTGCGCCACGAGATCGGGCTCGGTGCGTGGGTCGATCACGTACCGGGGTGGGTGACGAACCACGACGCGCTGTTCGACGAGCTCGAGACATCGCTCGCGTGGAGGAACGAGACGATGCGGATGTACGAGCGCACCGTCGACGTTCCGCGCTTGCTCGCGAGCGTGCCGAAGGACCACGCGCTGATCGAAGCGATGCGCGTCGCGCTGTCCGAGAAGTACGGCGAACCGTTCGTGCGCACGACGGCGGCGCTGTATCGCGACGGCAAGGACAGCGTCGCGTGGCACGGCGACACGACGGCGCGCGACATGGTGACCGCGCTTGTCGCGACCGTGTCGCTCGGTCAGCCTCGACGATTCCTGCTGAAGCCGACCGACGGCGGCGGACGCACGCACGCGTTTCCCGCCGGGCGCGGTGACCTGATCGTGATGGGCGGGACGTGTCAGCGCACGTGGCGCCACGCGGTGCCCAAGGTCGTCGACGCGGGGCCGCGCATCGCCCTGATGTTTCGCCCGGCGTGGGCCGCGAGCTACGACGGCTGATCACGTCCGGACGGACGCCGACCCCGCGCAGTCGCACGCGATTTTCTCGTCGAGAAGCGGGTCTGCGAGCACCCGCGGCGCGCTCGCGATCTGGGCCCGCGCCGACCCGATCGCCGGCGGCAACTACGCGAACCGACATGCGCGGCGAATGGCTCGACGAGTGCACAGCGGGTCGGCACTCAAGGAGACACTCACATGAAGGCAAGCAAGTTCATCGTACTCGTCGGCGGCATCCTCGGAATCCTCGCGTTCTTCCTCCCGATGGTCACCGTCAATCGCGCCGACTTCTCGGGCTCGGTCAGCGCGTTCCAGATCGTGAAGGGACTCGACGCGGTGTCCGTCGCCGCGGGATCGCGCGATGTCAGCGTCGCGCTCGCCGACGCGGGCGCCGATGCGAAGTCGGCCAAGGAAGCGCTCGACGGGATGAAGGGCATCGTGATGGCGATCTTCGCGCCCGCCCTGATGCTCGTCCTCATCGGAGGCTTGGGTGTCTTCCGCAAAAAGTTTGGCCGCGTGGCTGGCACGTTCTCACTACTGTTCGGTCTCGTCGGCCTGGGCATCGGTGCTCTGCTGAAGGGTGCGGCAGAAGGCGACTCCGGCATCGGCCTGACGCTGCTCCTCATCACCGGCGTCGCCGGCGTCGTCGGTGGCCTCATTGCCCTGGCGAAGCCGGAGCGCGAGGTTATTCCAGCAAAGGAGCAACCGCGTCCGCTCGCTCTCGCGGCGTGACTAGATCGCCGGCGCGGCTGATGCGTTTGGCCCCCAATGCACAGGGGACCCTCTCGCAGGTTGATGAAGCTCGTCTTTGCTCTTCTCTTGACCCTCGGTGTGGGTGCGGCAGTCGCCGACTCGCTCGGCACCATCCGAGGTTCTGTCGCCACGAACGGCACGCCCGCGCGCGTGACCATCACGTGCGGCAAGGTCACGAAGACGACGATGACGGATCCAGCGGGCAACTTCTCCATCGGAGGGTTGCCCGCAGGCGCGTGTACGGTGACGGCGAGCGCGAGCGGCTATAGCGCCGCCGCCGCGAACGTGACCGTCGCGGGCGGACGCATGGCGTCGGTCTCGCTGTCGCTCCGGGCGACACCGACGCCGAAGGTCGACACGAAGAAGATGGAGGCGCCCGCCGAGGAGCCGGCGCCGGTCGTCGCGCCGTCGCCGTCCATGCCGCACGCGAACAAGCCGCCCGCGCGCTACCGCGTCGTGGGCGGAAAGGCGCCCGTGGCTCCGCCGCCGCCCGGCCAGCCGCTCGTGCTGGACAACGACCCCGCGCACAACACCGAGGCGTACGACAAGATCGACGACAACCCGTTCTTCAAGGTCTCGCAGCGTCCGCTGTCGACGTTCTCCGTCGACGTCGACACCGCGTCCTACGCGAACACCCGCCGCTTCCTCGCCGACGGCAAGCTGCCGCCCAAGGACGCGGTCCGCATCGAGGAGATGATCAACTACTTCTCGTACGACTACCCGCAACCGGCCAAGGGCGAGCCGTTCTCGATCACCACCGACGTCACGCAGTCACCGTTCAACGCGAGGCTCAAGCTCGTCCGCGTCGGCCTCAAGGCGCCCGCGATCGAAGACTCGCAGGTGCCCGCGCGCAACCTCGTCTTCCTCATCGACGTGTCGGGCTCGATGACCGACGCGAACAAGCTGCCGCTGCTCAAGCAGGCGATGAACCTCCTCGTCGCGCAGATGCGCCAGCAGGACAAGATCTCGATCGTCACCTACGCCGGCAACGCGGGCCTCGTCTTGCCGCCGACCTCCGGCAAGGAGAAGGACACGATCCGGAACGCGATCAACAACCTCGAACCGGGCGGCTCCACCAACGGCGCCGCCGGCATCCAGCTCGCCTACGACCTCGCCGAGAAGCAGAAGTCCAGGGGCGGCATCAACCGCGTGATCCTCGCGACCGACGGTGACTTCAACGTCGGCACCACGGACCAAGGCTCGCTGATCCGCCTGATCGAGCAGCGCCGCGAGAAGGGCGTGTTCCTGACCGTGCTCGGCTTCGGCATGGGCAACTACAAGGACTCGACGCTCGAGAAGCTCGCCGACAAGGGCAACGGCAACCACGCGTACATCGACACCATCGCCGAAGCGCGCAAGGTCCTCGTCAAGGAAGCGGGCGCCACGCTCGTCACCGTCGCCAAGGACGTGAAGCTGCAGATCGAGTTCAACCCGACGACGGTCGCGGGCTATCGCCTGATCGGCTACGAGAACCGCCTCCTCAAGGACGAGGACTTCAACGACGACAAGAAGGACGCGGGAGACATCGGCGCCGGCCACTCGGTCACCGCGCTGTACGAGATCGTCCCCGCGGGCACCAGCGTCCCCGGCGCGGGCAAGGTCGACGATCTGAAGTACCAGTCGAAGACGATCCCCAACGCGAACGCGACGACCGGCGAGCTGATGACGGTGAAGATCCGGTACAAGCAGCCCGACGGAAAGACATCGAAGCTGCTATCGCGCTCCGTCGCAAACCAGACCGTGGAGCTCGCGAAGACGTCTGCCGATCTGCGGTGGGCCACGGCGATCGCCGGCTTCGGCATGCTGCTGCGTGACTCGCCGCATCGCGGGAACCTGTCGTGGAAGCAGGTGCAGACGATGGCCGAGGGCGCGGTCGGCACCGACGCCGATGGCTATCGCGCGCAGGCGATCGCGCTGATCAAGCGCGCGTCGACGGCGACGCGCTAAGCGTTCCGCCGGAGACGGGCGCCATCGCCGCTCGCTCGCGCGAGCTCGCGAATCCTCGTCGCGCACGAGCACGCGCCGAGCGCCCGAACGGTCGTGCAAGCGCGAACCGCCGCCTCGCGGCAACCTGTCGTGGAAGCAGGTGCAGACGATGGCCGAGGGCGCGGTCGGCACCGACGCCGATGGCTATCGCGCGCAGGCGATCGCGCCGATCAAGCGCGCGTCGACGGCGACGCGCTAAGCGTTCCGCCGGAGGCGGGCGCCATCGCCGCTCGCTCGCACGAGCTCGCGAATCCTCGTCGCGCACGAGCACGCGCCGAGCGCCCGCGCGGTCGTGCAAGCGCGAACCGCCGCCTCGCGGCAACCTGTCGTGGAAGCAGATGCAGACGATGGCCGAGGGCGCGGTCGGCACCGACGCCGATGGCTATCGCGCGCAGGCGATCGCGCCGATCAAGCGCGCGTCGACGGCGACGCGCTAAGCGTTCCGCCGGAGGCGGGCGCCATCGAATGAATTGAGTCCGAGAGGCGCACCGAAGCAGCGTTCATCTCTCGGCCTGCGGGGCGGGGGCCCTTGCTCCTCGTCGCGCACGAGCACGCGCCGAGCGCCCGCACGGTCGTGCAAGCGCGAACCGCCGCCTCGCGGCTCGGCGGCCGATCGAACACGGACGTTCGCGAGGCGCTCGTCACGGCTCGATGCGCGCCTCGTCGCGCCGGGCAACCCCGCCCCGCAGCCCTCGGGGGATTCTTCCTCGAAGAACCTGATCGCGGACTCGGGGGGTGCAGAGCGCGTGCACCTGAAGCGATCGCGTGAACCGGTGCACTCCACCTACGCGCGCTGAACGCGCCCGCACGAGTGCTCGCCAATGCGCCACGCCACGATCAGACCCGATCACGCCGCGTTCAACTGCTAGACGCACGTGCGTCGGACGCGACGCGCACGGTCGATGGCGATCCGGCGGGGCGTTCGGACGCACGTGTCATGCCGATGTCCGGATTTCGGACAGCGGCTTCGTGAAAATATCGGCGAAAACAAAAAAGTGAACATCGATGTCGATTGTGCTTGACGTAGTTCGGAGGCGTCGCGCAGGCGCGTTGCCGGTCGTTGTCGAAATATCGTCGGAGACGCCGCTAGCTCGCGCGTGCGCGCGTATTCGTGCGCGAACGAGAACGCGGTCGTTCGAGAGGTCGTTCTGCAGCGAGAGCGCGAATCATGGGTTCGGAAATGCGCATGGTAGAGGTGGTTCATGATGCTGGACGGTTCGACCTCTCTGGACACCGAGGCCCGGTACGCCGACGTCGGTGCCGTAGGGCCCGCCATGGGCGAAGCTCGAAACGGCGATGACACGTCGATGAGCGCGTGGCCCCTCACGCGAGATGCGCTCCACGCGCGATTTCTTCGTCGGAAGCGCCAGCAGTCCGCGTGGGACGCCGAGGAGGCGCGCGATCTGCGCATCGCCGAGTCGCAGCAGCTGTGGACGTACTTCGGATGCGTCACGCTCCTCGAGTACCTCGAGGTCTACTGCGGGATCGAACCGCGCACGGGGCTCGAGCGGATTCGAGTCTCCTTCGCGCTCGCCGATCTACCGCTGCTCGAAGCGGAGCTCGAGGCCAGCACGTTTCAGTTCTCGCACGTGAAGGAGCTCTCGCGAATCCTGGTGCCCGACACCGAGGAGGAATGGATCGACCACACGAGGGGCATGACGTATCGCGAGGTGCAACGCGCGGTGGCCGGGCACGTGAGGGGTGATCGACCGACCGATCCCACGCAGCCCGACGAGCGGCGTCGGTTCGTGGGGTTTCACATCAAGCCATCGACGGCGGCGCGGCTGTCTGCCCTGTTGAGGGAGCTCGAAGCCGAGCGTGGTGACCGGTTCGTGGACGACGACGACAAGATCAACGCGCTCTGCGATCGAGCGGGCGCCGTCAAGGGACGCCCTCTCGTTCGCGATGGAGTCGATGGGGGAGCGGACGATGGAGATACGGTCACGGGAGATGGGGGCGCGACCTCGTGGTGCGCGAGGCCGCCGACGCAGGTATGGATCACGACCGACGGCCATGCGTTCGCGAACGGCGTCGAGCTCGATGACGCCGAGCTAGCGACCCTCACGTGCGACGCGACGATCATGGGCAACGTCGAAGAGCCCGATGCCCGCCCGCGTCACGCGATCGCGCCGAGGAAGCGCCGGCGCATCCTGGCGCGTGACGCTCACCAGTGCTGCGTGCCGGGGTGTCGTGCACGACATCACCTGGACGTGCATCACCTCGTTCACCGCGAGCATGGTGGTGACGACTCGGACGCGAACCTCCTCACGCTGTGCGGCGGGCATCATCGTCTGCATCACGGGGGGCTCCTGGACATCACGGGGCGTGCACCGAACGAGGTGACGTTCCGGCGAGTGAATGGAGATGAAGAGCCTTCGTGCCCGCGCGGGCGCGAGCGATGGTGCGAGGACGAAACGGACGCGCGTCGTCGTCCTCGGCAACACGCTCGTGGCGCGAGTGATGCCTGAGGGAGAGCGCCGACCTCTCTGCCGATAGGCGTGACAACTGAATCGTTGAACGAAGAAGGCGATCCGCGAGCAAGGATGGCTCGGCGACAGCGCTCGGGCTCGAAGCAGCGTCCGATGCTCGGGCGCGACCGAGTGCGACCTCGGCGAGTTGAACTGCGCTCGACGACAACGGCCCTATCACCTGGCCGCATCCAGAACGTCCGTGGCGTGACGCGCCGGGTGCGAGGGTGAATTGCATCGTCGAACGAAGTGAGCGATCAGCGAGCAAGGATCGCTCGGCGGCTCGGTGTGACGAGAATGAGCGATCGATGCTGGTTCGGTCGTCGCTAGCCGCGGCGCGTGAAACACGCGAGCGACCAGGGACGTCTACCAGTCTCCGCCGTGGAGGACTCTGCCGAATCGAGTCGGCGGCGGTCCGGGCCGCTGAAGCGCGAACCCGCGGAAGCGGCGTCCGCTGAAGACCGTTGATCGATCAACCGGAAGCTGGGCACGGTCGATGGTCTCTACGATCTATGTAGAAACATCACTGTGGGTTCATACGCGGGTGCGCCGCGGCGCGAAGCCATGCGGTGGTATCGCGACAGCGGAGGTGTGCACTGACCACGGTCGTGTTCGGGAGGCACGCCGGTCGATCGTGACAGCGCGATGCTCGCGGTCGCAGCGTTCGCCAAGAGCATCCGACTCGATTCGGCATCGTTCAGTGGCGCCCGGTGACGCTGACGCAGACGAAGGTTTCCGGCGCAGGCGAAGCACCGATTGACGGCGGTGGTCCTGCGTAGTTGTTCATCGAGAGCGCGTGCGTTTGCTATCCGCGGCGCGTGGAGCACGCGAGCCAGACGTCGCCGCAGGTGCGCACGTGATCCGATGCCGCGCCCTCGCCGCACTCGGCCATCAGCAACATGCCGCCCGGGACCAGCGCGCGTTCGAGGGCGCGCTTCGTCGAGCCGCGATCGCCGCTCTCGTCGAGCGTCGAGCCGACGCACGTGATCACGTCGAAGCGTGCGTCACCGAGCGCGTTGTCGCGGACGTCGCCGCAGATGACGCGGGCGGGGTACGGGTGGCGCTCGCGTTCTTGGCGATAGGCGAACACGCGGCAGATGTCCGCGTCGCGATCGATGCTCGTGATCGAACCGCCGACGACGTGGCCGAGCCAGTCGTCCCACAGGCCGACTCCGATGCCGACGTTGCACACGGCGAGGGGGCGGCGCGCGGGCAGGTGCGCGAGGACGAATCGGCGAAGCTCGTAGTCGAGCCACGCGGATTCGAGCGAGGTGTTCCATGCCTCGCGGCCGCGCGAGACGTAGTGCGCGAGGAGCTCGCTGTCGGTCATGCGGTGGGAACCGCGACGCGCCGCCGGATGTTCCGTCAGTGCGCGGTGATCGGCGGGGAGACTTGCGTACCGGTCAGCGTGCCGTGCACCCAGATCAGGCCGACGCCGCCACCGCCGCCGCCCGAGCCGCCGTCGGAGTTGTTGCTACCCTCGCCGGCGAGGTTGCCGGTCGTGCCGCCGCGACCACCGGCGGAGTTGGCTTGCTGGCCGGAGGCGCCGCCGTCGGCGCGCTGGTTCCAGTTGGGTTGCGCGCCGGGCTGGAAGCCGTCCGCGCCGTTGCCGCCGTCGGAGTTGCCGCCGCCACCACCGCCGCCACCGCCGTTCGCGGCGACGCGACCCATGACGGTGATCGTGGGTGCGTCGAAGCCGATGAGGCCGCCCGAGCCACCGCCGCCGCCGCCGCCCGAGGTCTCGTTGCCGCCATCGCCGCCGCCGCCGGAGGCGGAGATGGTGCCGGTGGTCTGGACGGTGATCGAGGTGACGGCGATGAGGTAGACCGCGCCGCCGCCGTTGGAGCCGGCGCCGAAGTTGGTGCCGTTGTCGCTGCCGTTGTTGCCGCCGTTGGTGGAGCCGCCGTTGGCGCCTTTGCAGCCGCCGCGGATGAAGGCGCCGACGGACATCATGCCGCCGACACCGCCAGTCGCCTTGCCGGCAGCGCCGCCGTTGTCGTTGTTGTCGCCGAAGCCGGCGGTGCCGCCGCTGGCGCCGAAGCCACCGCCGCCACCGCCCGCGGCGCCGCCGCCGTCGTTCTCGCCCATGGTCGCGGCGTTGCAGCCGGCCGCGTTGGCGCCGGCGCCCGCGTTGCCCACCCGCTTGGACGAGACGTCGAGGTTGCCGGTGATGTCGATGGTCTCCGTCGCGACGATGACGAGCGGGCGCGAGCCCTCCGCGCGCGTGTTGTCGATCGTGATCGCGGTGCCGCTGACGACGCAGAGCGGGACGCCGCCCGAGGGCGTCTCGACCTGATCGCAGTCGGTGTCGGTGTTGATCGTCGCGGGAAGGGTGCGCGGTCCGGTGGGGAGCGTGGTCAGGCAGATCTCGTGCGGCGTGCCGAAGCAGGTCCGCGCGTCGATCATCGGAGACATGTCGCCGACGTCGCCGTCGTCGGGGTTCGGCGGTGCGTCGATGATCGGCATCTCGTCGCCGACGCAGACGCCGGACTGTCCGCCCGAGGACGTGCCGTACCGGTAGCCCGACTGGCAGGACGAGTCCTCGAAGCTGCAGAAGCCAACCGCGGTCTCGCAACGTCCGGCGCTCGGACCGCCGGCGCAGTCGGCGTCGGTCTCGCACCGGAACGCGCCGCCACCGAAGGGAGAACAACCCCAAAGAGAGGCGAGCAGGGCGCAGGCGAGGACTCGCATCTGGCCATTGTAGAGCGATCTTGCAGACATGAGGCTCGACGAAGATCTTCGACCACTCCCGTCGCTCCCGCAATAGAATCGTGGTGTTGAGGCTAAAGCTCCAAACGCTCAGTCTCGAGCTCGAGGCCCCGACCGGCGTCGAGCTGGTCCCGGTCACCCCCGAGGTGCTGCGGGCGAGCGAGCTGCGGCCCGATGGCGCGCCGCTCGGCGAGCTCGAGGTCTCGACGTTCCAGGCGTCGTTGATCATCGATCGCGACGGCGTGCTCGAGGACAAGGCGCGCACGCTCGCGGAGTCGGCGGCGCCCGCCGCGAGGATCGACTCGTGCGTGCCGGTGTCGCTGCAAGGGATCAGCGGCTATCGCGCAGAGGCATCGGTGCGTTCGATCAAGCGCCCCGAGCTTCCGTACATTCACGTGTTCGTGCTGGCGCCCGATGATCTGCGCATCAACGGCGGCCTCGTGATCGTGGCGCGAAGCGCGCGCCTCGAGTGGGCGGCGGGCGATGCGATCATCGCGTCGCTCAAGGTGCTCGGTCGTCGCCGCGCCGCGAACGAATAGCGCGCGCGAATTATTTCGCGCAATCGCGACCTGCCTCGCGTGTCGTCCACTCGATGAAGTCCGTGCTGGTAGTGGCGCTGGTCGCGTGGATGTCGTCGACGGTGCATGCGGCGAGCGCCGAGGATGAATGGTTCGCGAGCTTGACCGATCGCGTGATCGAGGACGTCAGCGCCGGCAAGCCGCTCGTCGTCGAGGTGCACGTCCCGCTGTGCGACAACAACATCATCGCGTGCGGCAACGCGAAGCTCGGCGACGGGGACAATCCCGAGACAAATCTCTACTGGTCGACGACGCCGGGCTTCGGCTCGTGGTTCAACCGCAAGCGCGGCGGCTGGAAGCGCGTGCTGAAGCTGCGCGAGGGCGAGACCGGTGACAAGGACGTGCTCGCGCTGCACGTGTATCGCCGACACGTGTCGACGCCCGCGGCGTGGCGGAAGCGCGGCGCTCCATCGAAGTTCGAGATCGACATCGTCGTGCACGGCTGGCGCGGCTCGGCGATCGATCGCGCGCTCGCGGCTTACGCGGCCGACATCAGCAATCCGAGCGCCCGCGCGATCAAGATCGATGACACCTCGACGCTCGAGGCGGGCGGGGCGGCGCAGATCGTCGCGTGGGTCGGCCACAACCGCTTGATGGATCTCGAGGCGTTCGCGTGGCCCGCGCCGGGCACGGCGACGAAGGGCACGATCGCGATCGCGTGCCACACGGCCGCGTACATGGAGGACGAGGTGCCGTCGTCGACGCGCGTGCCGCTGCTGATGACGCGCGACTTCCTGTTCGCGAACGCGGCGCCCCTCGAGGCGGCGGTGCTCGCGTTCGCATCGGGGGGCAGCTACGCGAAGATCCGCCTCGACGCGGCGACCGCGTACGCGGGCGTGCGCGAGCGCGAGGTGAAGCACGTGTTCGGCGCGTTCACGAACCCCGCCGACAAGCGCTGGCACAAGGCGAAGTAGTCACGCCGGCAGCTTGCTGCGGGCTTCGTCGAGCGCCGTGCGCGCCGACATGCGCAGGCGGAGGAGCTTCGCGCGATCGTCGGCCGAGAGCTCCGGGCGGCGCTGATAGATCTCGTCGAGCCAGTGCAGCGCTGCGAACGGCGACGTGACCGCGACGGTCGCGCCGGCGAACGACAGCGGCGGAGGCAGAAGCGCGAACGACGCGCCGACGAGGCCCGCGGCCCACAGCGGGTACACGACGAGCGCGGAGCCGAGCTTGTACGTCGACGCGGCGTCGGGATCCGCGTTGCGCGCGAGCCAGCGCGGGAGGAAGTACGGCAGCGCGTACAGCGCGAAGCCCGAGGCCGCGAGCGGCGCGATCAGCGCGCGCTTCCAGCGCGGCATCGTCGTCGCGGGCGGCGGCTCGATGCCCGCCACCTGCGCGTCGGTGACGCCGAGGCGATCGAGCTCCGCGAGGTACGCGTCGATGGTCTCGATCGCGCGGGCGACGAGGCGAGCGTCCACCGAGCGCAGCGTCTTCTGCGCGAGCTCGACGCGCCGGCCGATGTCGCTCCACGCGCCGAGCGACGCGTCACCCGCGTCGTTGGCGAACATCTCGGCGACGCGCGCGATGCGCATGCGATCCGCGTGCGTCTCGCCCTCGACGAGCAGCCCCTCGAGGTCGGTCTTCATCTGGGCGGTGATCGCGGCGACGCGCTCCTCGTCGGTCGCGCCCGATACGTCGGCGAGCCGGCGGACGGGGCCCCACAGCACGAGCGCGCGCGAGCGGAACTCGGTGCGGCGATCGAACTCGAGCGCGACCGCCTGGAACGTGAGGGGCACGCCATCGCGCTCGCCGGCCGCGAGGAGCATGCGGGCGGCGCCCGTGCGCAGCGGGGCGAGGCGCGGCTCGGAGTGCGAGGTGCCCTCGGGGAAGATCAGGATGTTGCCGCCGCTCGACAGGTGCGCCGCGATCTTGTCGAACACGTGCGCGTTGGCAGACGCGTCCTTGTCCGGCGTGTCCTTGCGCCGCACGATCGGAACGGCGCCCGCACGGTCGAGCAGCCAGCCGAGGCCGGGGATGCTCCACAGCGTCGACTTCGCGACCGGCGAGATGGCGCAGCGCGCGTCGGTCATCACGACGACCGGATCGATCAGCGCGTTCGTGTGATTCGCGACGAACACGCGTCCTCGCGTGTCGCTCGCGGGCGGCGCGCCGAGGCGCTCGATGTCGCGGAAGTACAGCTTGATCAGCCGGCGGAACGTCGACACCAGTGCGTCGCGGACCGCGCCCCCGGAGGCTCCCTCGATGGCGTCCTGCACGCCACCAGGATGCCACGGGTGCTATCCGTAGATCAGCTGACCTTCGGTCCACACGGTCATCGGCGTGATGTCGTGATCCGCGCGCGTGTCGACGTGCGCGGAGCAGAACCAGCGCTGGCCGTCGCTCTCGTCGCGGACGCTCACGCACATCGGGCAGATCGGCGACGTCTGCGCCTCCTCCGGCAACCCGACGACGAGCGTGGGACACGACGCCGCGCGCAGGATGCGGTTCGGGATGTTGTCCTTGTGCTGCCCGAACTGACCGATGACGATCAGGTCCGCGCGGATCTCGGCGGCGAGCATCGCGATCTGTTCGTAGGGCTTGCCCTTCCGCACGTGCAGACGAGCGCGCCAGTCCTTGCCGTAGCGATTGAACGTCTCGAGCTCGGGATAGACCCGCTCCCACAGCGCCTGCTTCACGTCTTCGCTCGACGGCTTGCGCTTCTCGCGGACCGTGAGGAAGTGCAGCTCGGGCGCCTCATGACGTGCGGCCTGATCGAGCGAGTGCTCGATCACGATGTCCGCGTACTCCGAGAGATCGATCCCGACCACGATGCGGTATCTCCGCGGGCGCCCGAGGATCAGTGGTTCACGCAATGGAGGAGTCATGTCGCAGGACGCTGCAGGGCCCATGCCCGAGGGGTAGCTGCGGCGCGGGAGCACACTCGACCGCCGTGCCCCCCTGTTGAGAGGAGATAGGCAGCGTGAGAGAGTCCCCGCGTGGGGGGCCGTGATCACGATGCCGTGCAGCTGCGCGCAGTCGCGCCGCTCGTGGACGCGACCACGAAGAAGCTCCTGGGCCCGGTGATGCTCGTGACGAACGGTCAGAACACGATCGGGATCACGAACTCGGAGATCGTGCGTGCGTGGGAGCCCGCGAGGTTAGCGATCGCGACCGCGCTCGATGGCTCGAAGCTCGCGAAGGTCGCGAACTGGTACCTCGGTCGCTACTCGGGCATCGCGCTCGTCGAGCTCGCCGATCCGATCGACAGCGCGGACGTCCCGCCGCTCTCGATCGGCGCCGTGTGCGCGACCGCCGAGACGCGCGGCGCACCGTCGGCGCTCGTGACCATCGCGACGAGGGATGCGGCGTTCGTGCGCGACGTCATTCCGGTCCATGTCGACAGCTGCGATGGCGGCGGCATGTCCGACGAGATCACGCGGCTCGCGTCTCCGATCGATGCCGCACACGTCGGCATGAAGCTCGACGGCGCCGTCCTGTTCTCGTGGTTCCCGCCGGATCCGGTGCTCGGACGAAAGAGCGAGGTTCTCGCGGTCGCGATCGCGTACCCGTACACGCTGAACGTGCTCAAGCCGCGCGAGCTGCCGGCGGTCGCGGAGCTACTCGGCCTCGACGATCTCGGGCGCGCTCTGATCCAGGCGGCGTCCGAACCGGAGGCGCGTCCCGAGCTCCACACGGTGACCGGCGAGATCGCCGAGGTGCGTGGCGGCGGCGATCGCGCGGTGCTAGACCCCGTCGAAGAGATCCGCAAGCAGCGCGAGCGCAACTAGAAGTGAAGATCGCGACCTGGAACGTCAACGGGATCCGCGCGCGCTCGTCGCAGCTCGCGCACTGGATCGACAAGGAAGAGCCCGACGTGATCTGCCTGCAGGAGATCAAAGCGTCGCCGGATCAGATTCCGGAATCGATCTCGACGATCGCCGGCTACCACGCGCACTTTCACGGCGCGGGCGGCTACTCGGGCGTCGCGCTGCTCTTGCACACGCGCAAGTTCGGCGACAAGCCGGAGTTCGTTCATCCGCCGTTCGATCTCGAGAACCGCATCGTCGTCGCCGACGTCGGCTCGCTCGTGTTCGGCTCGGTCTACGTGCCGAACGGCGGCAAGGACATGGCCGCGAAGATGCAGTTCCTCGAGGAGATGGTCGCGTGGGCCGCGGTGCTGCGCGCCGAGGGCAAGCACCTCGTGCTGTGCGGGGACTTCAACGTCGCGCGCAGCTACATCGACGTTCACCCGGCGCTGCGCAAGGACATGATCGGTCAGTCGGCGCCGGAGCGCGCGCTGATCGAGCAGCTGCTCTCGGGCGGAGACCTCGTCGATGTCGGCCGCCACGTCGAGCCGGACAACGATCGTCTGTTCACGTGGTGGGCGCCGTGGCGCAACCTTCGCCAGCGCAACATGGGCTGGCGACTCGACTACATCGCGGCATCGCGCGCGCTCGTCGACGAGACGGTGCACTGCGCGCACTACCGCGACGTCGGCACGAGCGACCACGGCCCGGTGATCGCGCACCTTCGCGACACGCCGATCGCCGACGCCGATCGCCCGGGCTAGGAGGGCGCCTCGCAAGCTCGGCCTACGCGATCGCTTCGCTCGCGGTGACGAGCTCGTAGCCGCGCGCGCGCAACGCGGGGACGAGCATGCGCACGGCATCGATCGTCACCTCGCCGCCGTCGCGCGCCTCGTGCATCAGCACGATGCTGCCGCTCTTCACGCGCGCGAGCACGCGCTCGACGATCTCGGGTGCGGCGCGGCCCTTCCAGTCGTAGCTGTTGACGTCCCACAGCACGAGTCGCTTCGCGAGGCGCGCGAAGGCACGCACGGTCGCGGGGCGGCGCGCTCCCCACGGCGGGCGCGCGACCTTCGGTGTGACGCCGGCGGCATCCTCGATCGCGCGATCCGTCGCGCGTAGCTCGTGCTCGACGCTGCGGCGGCGCACGAACGGGAGGTAGCGGTGGTGATACGTGTGGTTGCCGAGCTCGTGGCCTGCCTCGGCGATCCGCCGCACGATGCCGGGGCTCTTGCGCACGTCGCGTCCGACGACGAAGAAGGTCGCGGGTGCGTCGAGCTCGGCGAGCGCGTCGAGCAACGCGGGCGTGCGCGCGGGATCCGGACCGTCGTCGAACGTCAGCGCGACGACCTTCCGCGCGCGCGGACCGTGGCGATCGGTGCCCATGATCCAGTCGATGGGGCCGCCGTAGCCGCCGTAGAAGAACAGATAGCCGAGCCCGACGAGCGCGGCGAGACCGAGGACGAGACCGACGAGGAGCACGAGCTACCGACGTGCGAGCGTGGTGCCGGATCGTTCGTCGCGCAGTTGCGGCCGCGTTGCCGTTGCTTGCCGTGTCGACGGCGTCACATCGGGTCGCGATTTCACACGCGCGTGAACAACGCGTGATCTGTCGACTACAGGTAGCGGATCGCGAGCGTCACGCCGAGGGCGAGCGCGGCGGGTAGCGCCTGCAGGAACAGGATCGCCCGCGACGCGGTCGCCGCGCCGTAGAGGCCCGCGATCACCACGCACGCGAGGAAGAACACGCGGATCTCGTAGCCGTTGACCGCGAAGTACGACCACACGAGGCCCGCGGCGAGGAAGCCGTTGTAGAGGCCCTGGTTCGCCGCGAGCACCTTCTGCGCCTCCATCTCGGCGAGCGGACGCTTGAACGTCTTCGCGCCGAACGGCGTCGCCCACAGGAACATCTCGAGGACGAGGAACCACACGTGCAGGAAGGCGACGAGCCCGGTGAGCACGTGCGATGCGGTGATCATGGGCGGACTATCGCATCGCCGTGCGGATGTGCGCGATGATCGGCGCGTGGGATTCGGCATCGCTCGCCGCGCGCGCTCGAAGAAGGCCAAGGGCGGCCTGCGAGCGCTGTTCGGCAAGGCGCCCGATGCGCGCGAGGTCGGCACGCGACTCGCGATGCTCGCGAAGCGCATGCTCGGCGAGGCGGCGCGCGACGTCACGACGAAGCGCGTGACGCTCGAGATGCACCCCGACGCATCGCCGCTGCGCATCGTCGTCACCGACGAAGGCGACCTCGAGGTCACCGGCGATTCGACCTCGCTGGGCCCTGGCTATCACCGCCACGTCGCCGAGGTGCTCGCGCCGGTCCTCGAGGAGCTGGACTTCGTCTGGGATGGCGACGAGCCGGATCCGCAGGTGGCGATCGCGAGCTGGGTGCGCGACCAGATCGTCGACGCGGGCGCGACGGAGCCGGGCGCTGCGCGGGCGGCGGTTCGCATCGGGATGCCGGCCGAGCTCGCGTTCAAGGTCGATGGCGTCGTGCACACGGCGATGGGGCCGCGAGACGCGACGTGGGCGAAAGAAGTGGTCGCGAACCCGCTCCACGCCGCCGACGCGTTCGCGTGGTGGGAGGACGCGCCGGGCCATCCCGAGCGCGCGGCCGCGTTGATCGCGATGTGGCTCCGCGTGCCGTGGCGCGAGCCGCTCGACCGCGAGGAGCGCGATCTGATGAAGAGCGTCGATGGAGCGCTGCGTGCCGCCCGCAAGGCGGATCCCTCGCTCGCGCTGCCGTACGCCGAGTGGGCGGAGCTGCTCGTGCACCTCGGCGCCGACGAGGAGCGCATCGCGCCGATCCGCGCGAAGGCGAACGGCGCACCCGCGACGATCGGATATCGCCGCCACCTGCTCGAGATCGAGGTCGGTGCGTGGACGCTCGAGCTGCCGGGGAGCTTCGTCGGCAGCTTCGAGGACGAGCGCTACATCGCGACCGACGGCGATCGGCTCGTCGAGCTGTCGACGCTGACGGCGGGAGGCGAGCACGATGCGCAAGCGCTGCTCGACATCGCGCCGGCGAAGCACGAGGTGATCGCGCAGATCACCGAGGACGCTCGCCGGGGGCGCGCCGAGGCGTACGTCGACGAGGACGTCCACATCCTGCACGGGCTGGTGGCGGTGGCCCCCGAGGTCGCGATCCTCACCTGCAAGAGCACGCAGGCGGATCGCGCGTGGGCGCTCGCCGCGTGGCAGAGCCTTCGCGTTGGTGGCTAGAGCCGCACCGTCGCCTCGCGCAGCGGCTCGAGCGAGGGCAACACCGGCGCGAAGTCCCAGACCACGTCTTCGATGCACGTGCGGATCGCCGCGGCCCGAGCGCCGGTCGCATCGATCGTCACGTCGACGGCGACGATCTCGCCGAACGTCAGCTCGAGCTGGATGTCGGCGTGCGTCGAGCCGAGGCCACAGCTCGCGACCAGGGGGCGCAGCTGCGGACCGAGATCGATCGACGCCGCGCGGACCGGTGGGCCGGCCGCGACGTCGCGGATGCTGTCGATGCTGCCCCCGCGACCGAAGCCGCCGCGCCCACCGAACAGCATTCCCTCGGGGAAGGGCTCGGAGCTGCCCCAGCGCACGAACAGCGAGGTCGAATTGGTGACCGCGTGGGCGAGCAGATCGATGCGCTTGCTCGTCTCGGTGATCCCGTCTCCGTCGACGTCGGGCTGCTCGTCGATGATCGAGGTGTTGGTGGCGACGATCTCGCGGGCGATCGAGTGACCGAGATCCGCGAGCGGGCGCGCGATGCGCACGACGCGGCGATTCCACAGCAAACCCTCGAGCTGGATCGTGCTCGCGAACTTGCTACCGCGCGTCCACCACACGCACGACTCGCCCGCCGCGAGCGAGCCCTCGCACGTGTGTCCGCCGAGCGAGTCGCGCTCGGTGCTGTCGAGCTCGGTCCAGCCGAGACCGGTCGCGCGCAGATGATCGAGCGAGATCGGGCGGACGAGCATGGTGGCGTCGACGGATCGTCGCTGCTGCGGCTCGGAGCCGCCGATCGACGTCGCGAAGCCAGTCGTCACGGCAGCGAGCTGCGCGAGGCGAGCGTTGTCGTGGCGTGCGAGCACCTCCTCGCCGCTATCGTCGACGTCGCCCGCGACGCCGGGAACCGCGATGTTGATGATCGTGTCGTCGGGGACGAGCCCGGCGAGCCTTTCGGGGCGCGTGGCGAGGCGAGACGCGAGCGCTTCGTCGGTGATCAGCAGAACGCGGCGCGTGCCGTTGATCGCGGAGAGCAGGCGACCCGCATCGGCGAGACCGAGATCGAAGTTCGAGCCGTTGCGCGGAGTCATCGATGCGAGCTCGCGCTCGATGCGCGGCAGCGCGCGCGACGCCGTCGTCCAGCTCGGCAACAGCGCGTGGGAGCGGCGCGAGAACGCGATCACCTGCACGCGGCTGCTTGGCGCGGCGCGCAGGTAGCCGACGACGATCTCGCGCTGCGCCTTGCGCTGCTTGTCGTCCATCGACCGCGACTCGTCGACGAGGATCACGGTCGCGAGATCGGGCGGGACATCGGCGATGCTGGCTGCGATCGCGAGCTCGGTGCGGGCGAGGTGGACGCTATTGTCGATCGCGAGGCGCGCGGTCGAGGTGCGGAGACGTTCGCCCGTCGGCATGCGCGCGGCCTGCGGCGCCGCGAACGACGCCCACGCGAAGGGCGTGTCCGCCTGTCCGGCGTTGTTCGAGCACGCGGCGACGAGACCGTCGCTCGGTGCTCGCGCGCGTAGCCGTGGTCCCCAGCTCGCGGGCACGCGCACCCAGCGCGCATCGCGATAGAAGCAGGTCGGGGCGGTGACCTCGAGCGTCACGCGCAGCTCGCTCGCCTTCGGCGCACCGAGCACGAGCGTCACGCCGATGCCATCGATGCCGTAGACGTTGGGTTCGATCTTCGCGACCCACGTCCGGGGGGGCGGGCTCGAGCCGGTGTTGTCGAAGGCGGCCTCGAACTGCTTCTCGACGTTCTGGGTCGTGTCGAGGGACATGGGATGCGCGATGCCGCGGTGATGGATCGTCGCGCCGGCGACGACCGCGCCGAACGGCAGCGGGATGTCGTACGTGCTCGACGTGCTGTCCGCTGCCGTCACGAGCTGGAGGTCGACGGACATGCGCGCCGTCGTGCCGTCGAGCTTGGCGCGGATCGCGACCGGAGCCGTCTCGCCGACGTCGTCGTCCGTCGCGGTCTGGCTCTTCGCGGCGGCGGCCGAGGTCACGAGGAGCGCGGCCAGCGCGATGCGACGCATGCCGTTTGGGACAGCGCCAGGGACGAAGCGGTTCCTACTTTGTCGGCGCGGGCGTCACGGGCGGAGGTGCGGCGACCGCATCGGTCGTGATCTTCGCGGGCTCGATGTCCGCTGGAATAAAGCGGCGATCGACGAGCTGGGTCAGATCGATGGGATGCGCCAGGATGCCCGCCTTCAGCGCGTACTTCTGGATCATCTCCATATCCTCGTCGGTCGGCGTGAGGTGCCGGTAGGACACGCGGTCGGGCGGCTGCGTCAGCACGTACTCGAGGAGCTTCTGGTCCTGGCGGAAGTATGGCGCGGCGACCTTGGCGGCGGTCGCGCGGTTGCGCTCCGCCCACTCGCCGGACTCGGCGATGCCGCGCACGAGATCGCGGACGACGTCGGGGCGCTCGGCGATCAGCTCCTCGCGCACCACGAGGACGCACGAGATGAAGCGCGGCCAGATGTCCTTGGCGAAGTACAGCACGCGGCCGGTGCCGGAGACCTCTGCCTTCGCCGCGTGAGGCTCGCCGACGAAGTAGGCGTCGATCGCACCCGCGGCGAGCGCGCTCGGCATGTCGGGCGGCGGCATGTCGACGAAGTTGATGTCGCCGGGCTCCATGCCCTGGTCCTCCATCAACTTCGTGATGACGAGGTACTGGTTCGAGTACTTGCTCGGGCGCGCGAACGTCTTGCCTTTGAGGTCGCGCAGGCTCTGCGCGGTCGAGCTCTTCGCGACCATCACCGTCGAGCCATCGCGATGGCCGAGGTACACGATCTTGATCGGCACGCCCTGCGACCGCATCACCATCGCGAGCGGCGCCAGCATGAAGCTCGCGTCGAGCTTTCGGGCCTTGAGCGCCTCGACGACCGTCGCGAACTCGCTGAACCGCTGCGAGTCGAACTTCGTGTTCGTGGTCGTTGTCTTCGACGCGAAGTCGGTGACGGGACACGTGAGGTGACACGTGACCGGCAAGAAGCCGACCATCAGGTGATCCGCTTCCGCCTCGGGCACGCCCTTCCACGGTCGCTTGTGCAACAGCGTCAGCGCGACGAGCGTGCCGACGGTGACGAGCGAGAGCTTGACCTTCGCGTTCATGACAACCCGAGCTCGTCCATGATGGCCTGCTCTGCCTCGGCGACGCCAGGGGTTGCGGGGTTGCGCGGTCGCTCTGCGGGTAGCGGCAGGAGGCGCCGCACGCTGGTGGGCCGCGGCCCGAGCACGACCACGCGGTCACCGAGCTGCACCGCCTCCTCGATGTCGTGGGTCACGAACACCACCGTCCGCGGTCGCTCGCCGAGCGTCGTGACGAGCTCCTTGCGCATGCGGTTGCGCGTCTGATAGTCGAGCGCGCTGAACGGCTCGTCCATGAGCAGGATGTCGGTCTCCGCCGCGAGCGCGCGCGCGATCTCGCAGCGCTGCCGCATGCCGCCCGACAGCTGATGTGGATAGTGATCCGCGAACTCGGCGAGCCGCGTGATCTCGAGCCACTCGTTCACCTTCTTCACGCGCTGCTCGCCGGTGATCTCCGCCGACAGCCCGACGGCCATGTTCTCGCGCACCGTCTGCCACGGGAACAGCCCGCCGTCTTGATAGATGGTGCGGCTCTGTCCGTTGCGCACGACCTTGCCGCGCGTCGGCTGCAGGTGTCCGCCGAGCAAGCCGAGCAGCGTCGACTTGCCGCAACCCGACGGGCCGACGCACACCACGATCTCGTTCTTCGCGACCTCGAAGTCGAGCCCGTCGATCACGGTGGTACCCGGATAGTCGAAGCCGACAGCCTCGAGCTTCAGGATCACATCGCGCTCGGCCGCGGTGCGATAGGGAGCGTGCGCCGCGCTCATCGCTCGAATCCCCAGCGCACGCTCGGTATCTTCGCGAGCCGCGAGAACAAGATGTCGAGGCCGATGCCGATTCCCCCGACGACGATCATGCCGCACACGACCAGGTCCATGCGCAGACCGTTGCGTGCGTCGACGATCAGGAAGCCAAGGCCGCTCTGCACCGCGATCATCTCCGCGGCGACCACGACCATCCACGCGACACCGATCGCGACGCGCAGCGCGATCACGAGCTGCGGCAAGATCGCGGGCAGCGTGATCTTGAACAGGATGTCCGTCGACGACATCTCGAGATCCTCCGCGACGCGGTAGTAGATCTTCGGCACCGCGCCGGCCGCCGCCGCCGTCGCGAGCGCGATCTGGAAGAACACCGCGATGAAGATGATGTAGATCGCCGGCGGATCGCCGATGCCGAACCAGATGATCGCGAACGGGATCCACGCGATCGGGCTCAGCGAGCGGAAGAAGTTGATCCACGGCATGAGCGCGTGACGCGTCGCCGCGCTGCGCCCGACGACGAGGCCGAGCGGGACCGCCGACACCACGCCCGCGATGAAGCCCCACGCGACGCGATACAGCGACGCGATCATGTCCTCGAACAAGCGGCCGGAGCGGATCTCCTGACCGAACGCCGTCGCCACCTCGCCCGGCGTGGGCACGGTCCCGATGGGAAACGCACCGGCCTCGCACAGCCCCCACCAGATGGCGAGCAGCACGAGCCCCGTCAGGACTGGATAGAGGAAGCGCTGCACCGAGAGAGGTCGCATCCTGCCACGGCTTCGCGCCGATCGCTCGCAACCTCGTGCAGCGACACCGCGTTTCGGCGCCGGTAGCACCGCGCGCACACAAAGTTGACACAATGTTGACACTGCCCGCGCGTATCACATCACGATGCGCCACACCCTCCCGACCCGCGCACCGTTCTCGTTCGCGCAATCGCTGACGTTCATCCGTCGCTTCCCGCCCAACCACGGCGAGTACGTGATCGGCCCCGACTCGATCACCGCGGCGATCTCGCTCGGGGACCGGGCAGTCGCAGTCACGGTCCGCAGACACGTCTCTCGATCGAACGCCCAGAACACGCGCTCTCGTTCGGCGGTACGAGCCGGGTTTGAAACGATCACGTCTTCGTGTGCGCTGGGTGTTGGTGGCTCCGACTCGCTCGAGATCGAGGCACCCGATGACGTGCCGGCGAGCGAGATCGTTCCGCGCGTGTCGGCGTGGCTCGGTGCGGACCACGATCTGTCCGCGTTCTACGACGCGGCGAACGGCGATCCCTGCTTCTCGCCGTTCGTGCGCGAGCTCTACGGGCTGCATCACGTGGCGTTCATGTCGCTCGCCGAGATCGCAGTGTACTGCGTGATGATGCAGCGCGCGCCGATCACGATGGCCGCGCGGATGAAGGCGCGGTTTCTGGATCGATTCGGTTTGCGCGTGTTGATTCCCGGTCAGCGGGCGGACGACCAGGGTCGGCGCGAGCTTCGCGCGATGCCCGAGCTCGCTGCGCTCGCGAGCCTCGATGGCGACGAGATCGCCGACGCGATTCGCCATCGCGTGAAGGGACCCGCGATCGCGACCGTGGTGCGAGGCGTGGCGAAGCTCGGCGAGCAGTTCTTGCGAACGGCTCCGTATCCGGAGGCGAAGCAGGCGCTGCTCGACATCCCCGGCGTCGGCCCGTTCAGCGCGGGTGCGATCCTGCTGCGCGGCCTCGGCCGCATGGAGGAGGTGCCGATCGGAGTGGCCGAGCGCGAAGCGAGAGCGATCTACGGGCGCGCGTTCGATCCGAGCGCGATCGCCAAGCGTTATGGCGCTCACATCGGTTACTGGTCGTTCTACGTGAAGACGGGTGTCGCGCGCGCGTCGCAGTGAGACGCGAACGTCGCGATTTCTCGTCGAGAACTGCCTGCTTTTTGGGCAGTCGCGAAGGCGGGCGTGACAACGTGGCGAGTGGCTAATCGATCAGCCACCTCGCGAGCGAACATCAGATCGTCGCGCCGCGTTTGGCTTCTGTGCGTTAGGTGCAGTGCGTCGAGCGGCATCGAGATTGCTTTTGCGCGCGCGCGAATGCAGCGCCTAGCTTTCTTGTCTGTCGCCCTTCTTTCCGCCTGTGCCCTCGACAAAACCGAAGCCCCCAAGGGCGAGGTCGACGAGAGCGAGCCGCCCAGCGATCCGACCGAGATCCAGGCCTCCGGGCCGAAGTCGGATGACCCGCGCAACCTCGTGGCGTACACGCTCGAGTCGGCGCATCCGTACTCGAACAACCTGAACAAGACGTACACGCTGGACCTGAGCAACGTCGTGCCCTCGTGCGCGACGGCCGTGAAGCTGCACTTCTCGGTGCTGCAGACCGAGGCCGGCTACGACTTCTTGCGCGTCAAGAACGGCGCGGGTGGCGTGGTCCAGACGTTCGACGGCAGCCGCAACAACACGTGGACCTCGAGCTGGGCGTCGCTCAGCGCGAGCAAGACGATGAGCGTCCAGCTCGTCACCGACTACTCGGTCGTCCGCGACGGCTTCGTGATCGATCAGCTCGAGTGGCAGGGCGCCGCGGCGTGCCTGCCGTCGCCGCTGCTGACGTGCAGCGCGGACGAGATCGATCTGCGCAAGCCGGCGGCCGCGTGTGGCTGCCCCGAGCAGTCGCACTGCACGCCGCTCGGTAGCGTCACGATCGCGCACTCGGTCGGCGGCGGCTTCAGCGGCCAGGTCACCGGCAAGAAGACGGTCGGCACCACGATGTCGACGACGATGTACCTCCCCTCGACGGGCGAGTCGTCGACGGTCGTCGCGACGGTCGACCGCGCGAAGCTCAAGGCGTACCTCGATCACATCGCGGGCTCGGGCGTGCTGTACGGCGCGGGCCGCGCGGAGTCGGCGAACTGGACCGAGTGCTTCTCGGTGACGACGGATCAAGAGAGCGTGTCGTACTGCGCGGAAGCGGGCTCGCACACGCCGGCCGTCGTCGACGCGATCACGCGCTTCGAGGCGCTCGCGTCGTGCGGCGATGACGGCGACGCGACCTGCAACCCGGGCCGCACCTGCAACGCCGACGGCGACTGCGAGGAGCAGGGTTGCATCTGCCCGGCCGTGTACAACCCGGTGTGCGGCACCAACGGCACGACGTACTCCAACGGCTGCGCCGCCGCGTGCGCGCAGGCCGACGTGAAGCACACCGGCGAGTGCGGCATCACCGGCGACGTCTGCGGCACGATCCGCGGCCTGCCGTGCCTCGATAGCCCGGACGACCAGCTCCCCGACTACAAGTGCCGCTTCGGCGTCTCGCAATTCACGTACCCGTTCCCGGACGCGGGTGGCACGTGCGTCCCCGCGACGTACTGCGATGCGCCGACGGACTGCGCCGGTCTCGTTCACCCGGCCGTGCTCGGTCAGTGGACCTGCCCGAACAACACGTGCGTCTATCAGCCGGGCCCGCCGCCGTGGAACACGCTCGTCGGCTGGAAGTTCGAGTCGGCGCACCCGTACGCGAACAACGTCGCCCAGTGGTCGCAGATGATCGCGCTGCCCGCCGGCTCGACGTCGATGCGTCTGTCGACGGTCGGCGTGTTCAGCCTCGAGGCGAACTACGACTTCCTCGAGGTGTGGACGTGGACGAACGGCGCGTGGAGCCGCACCAAGCGCTACACCGGCACGGTCGGTCCGTCGGCGAACGACCAGTTCACGGGCCAGTACTTCTACCTGAAGTTCGTGACCGACTCGTCCGTGACCCGCGAGGGCTTCAACGTCATCGCGCAGTATCGGTAACGAGTCACCTGGCGGAGTCTCGGTTAGACTGCGGCGATGGTGCGTCGTGACGACGACGGAGAACTTCCGGCCGAAGGCCGGAGGAAACC
>CAZUAR010000056.1:0-32367 GCA_964617845.1 uncultured Kofleriaceae bacterium
CACCGCGAGCGCGGCCGGCATCTACGGCAACTTCGGCCAGGCGAACTACGCGATGGCGAAGCTCGGCATCCACGGCTTCACGCAGACGCTCGCGGCCGAGGGCCGCAAGCGCAACGTCATCGTCAACACGATCGCCCCGATCGCGGGCTCGCGCATGACGGAGACCGTGCTGCCGAAGGAGCTGCTCGACGCGCTCAAGCCCGAGTACGTCTCGGCGCTCGTCGCCAAGCTCGCGCACGAGTCGATGGAGGACACCGGCGGCCTGTACGAGGTCGGCGGCGGCTTCTTCGCGAAGCTGCGCTGGGAGCGCTCGACGGGCAAGACGTTCCGCCTCGGTCGCGAGATCACGCCCGAGAACGTGAACGACGCGTGGAAGGACATCACGCAGTTCGACAAGACGACGCATCCGGGCTCGGTCGCCGAGTCGATGCAGCCGATCATGCAGAACGTCGAGGCGGGTCCGTCGAAGGGCGGCAACCAGTTCATCGATGTCGACGCCGCGCTCGGCTACACGTATCCCGAGATGACGTCGACGTACGACGAGCGCGACGTCGCGCTGTACGCGCTCGGCGTCGGCGCCGCGAAGGATCCGGCGAACGAGCAGGACCTCGCGCTCGTCTACGAGATGAGCGGCAAGGGCATGAAGGTGCTGCCGAGCTTCGGCGCGGTGCCCGCGATCAACATGGTGCTGACGATGGGCAAGAACGGCGTGACCGCGCCGGGCCTCAACTTCGGCATCGATCGCGTGCTGCACGGCGAGCAGTACACGGAGCTCAAGCGTCCGCTGCCGACGAAGGGCAAGCTGACGACGAAGGCGACCGTCAAGAACATCTACGACAAGGGCAAGGGCGCCGTCGTCGTGACCGAGTTTGTCACGTACGACGAGAGCGGCGACGAGATCGTTCGCAACGAGACCGCGACGTTCGTGCGCGGCGCGGGCGGCTGGGGCGGCGATCGCGGCCCGAGCGCCGACGTCAACGTCCCGCCGGATCGCCCGGCCGACAAGGTGCTCGAGGACAAGACCACCGAGAACCAGGCGCTGCTCTATCGCCTCTCCGGCGACTGGAACCCGCTGCACGCGGATCCGGGCATGGCGAAGGCGTTCGGCTTCGCGAAGCCGATCCTCCACGGCATGTGCACGTTCGGCATCGCGACGCGCCACGTGGTCAACGCGTTCGCGCCCGACGGCGACCCGCGCTTCGTGAAGAGCATCAAGGTGCGGTTCGCGTCGACGGTGCTGCCCGGCGAGACGATCGTCACCGAGATGTGGAAGGAAGGGACCAAGGTCATCTTCCGCAGCAAGGTGAAGGAGCGTAACGAGGTGTGCATCTCCAACGCTGCCGTCGAGCTGTGGACGGAGCTGCCCAAGCCCAAGCCGAAGGCGGCGCCCGCGACCGCAGGAGCCGCGCCGGCGGCCGTGCCGAACAGCGGCGACATCTTCCGCGCGATCGGCACGTTCGTCGGCGGCAACCCCGCGACGGCGGAGAAGGTGAAGACCGCGTTCGTGTTCAAGCTGTCGTCACCCGACAGCGCGTGGACGATCGATCTCACCACGCCGCCCGGCAAGGTGACCGAGGGCGCGGGCACCGCGACGTGCACGCTCGAGATGTCCGACGCCGACTTCATGGCGATGGCCACCGGCCAGGCCGATGCGATGAAGCTGTTCTCGACGGGCAAGCTGAAGATCAGCGGCGACGTGATGGCGTCGCAGAAGCTCGGCTTCCTGAAGAAGCTGACGCCGGAGATGGTGCTCGCCGAGACGAAGAAGCGCACCGGTGCGGGCGGCGCCTCCGCGGCCGCGCCCGCCGGCGTCCCCGCGGACTACGTCCCGACGACCGAGGACGTGTTCGCCGTCATCGAGGAGTTCTTGAAGCAGAACCCCGATCTCGCGGCGAAGGTGAACACGACGTACCTGTGGAAGATCGGTCCGCACACGTGGACGCTCGAGCTCAAGGGCCCGGGCAAGGTCATTCCGGGCGGCGACTCGGGCGAGTGCACGCTCGAGCTCTCCGAGGAGGACTTCCTCGCGATGACGCAGGGCAAGGCCGACCCGATGAAGCTGTTCACCACCGGCAAGCTGAAGATCAGCGGCAACGTGATGGCGTCGCAGAAGCTGAGCTTCCTGTCGAAGATGGATCCGTCGAAGGCGATCGAGGTCATCGCGAAGCGCAAGGGCGCCGCGGGTGGCGCTGCAGCCCCGGCGGCCGCGGCCCCCTCGGCACCGAAGGCCGCCGCCCAGGCGCCGACGATCTTCACGCAGCTCGCGAAGCGCCTCGCCGATAACCCCGGCTTGCAGAACGAAGTGCGCGCGACGGTGAAGTTCGTCGTCGATGGCACGGAGCAGACGTTCGCGATCGGCGGCAACGATCCGAAGCGCATCGACGCGACGCTCACCATCAGCGACGCCGACCTCGTCGCGCTGGTCACGGGCAAGGCGACCGCGAAGAACCTCTACCAGCACGGCAAGCTGAAGGTCGACGGAGATGTCTCCGTCGCCCACCGCCTCGGCTTCCTCAACAAGCTCATCTGAACGCGAAGGAGAAAGTCACATGCCACGCAAAGTAAATGTCATCGGCGTCGGAATGGTTCCCTTCGCCAAGCCCGGCAAGAGCGAGGAGTATCACGTGATGGCGAAGAAGGCGGCCGAGGCCGCTCTCGCCGACGCCAACGTGAAGTTCACCGAGATGGAGCAGGCGTACGCCGGCTACGTCTACGGCGACTCGACGTGCGGCCAGCGCGCGATCTACCAGCTCGGCACCACGGGCATCCCCGTCTTCAACGTCAACAACAACTGCTCCACGGGCTCATCGGCCCTCATGCTCGGCGCGCAGGCGATCGCGGGCGGCCTCGCCGAGGCCGTCCTTGTCGTCGGCTTCGAGCAGATGGAGGCCGGCGCGCTCTCGGCCAAGTGGACCGATCGCGCGAACCCGCTCGACAAGTTCGTCGAGGTGATGAACGCCGAGCAAGGCTTCACCTCCGCCCCCGGCGCCGCGCAGTTCTTCGGCGGCGCGGGACGCGAGTACCGCTGGAAGCACGGCACCAAGAAGGAGACCTTCGCGAAGATCAGCGCCAAGGCGCGCCAGCACGCGTCGAAGAACCCGTACGCCCTGTTCAAGGAGGTGCTCTCCGTCGAGGAGATCCTCGCCTCGCCCGAAGTCTTCGATCCGCTGACTCGTTACCAGTGCTGCCCGCCGACCTGCGGCGCGGCCGCGGCCATCCTGTGCTCCGACGAGTTCGCGAAGAAGCACGGCATCTCCAAGCCCGTCTACATCGCCGCCCAGGCGATGACGACCGACTACGCGTCGACGTTCGAGGAGCACTCGATGATCAAGGCGGTCGGTTACGACATGGCCAAGGAGTGCGCGAAGAAGGTGTACGAGCAGGCGGGCCTCGGCCCGAACGACGTCCAGGTCGTCGAGCTGCACGACTGCTTCACCGCGAACGAGCTGCTCACGTACGAAGCGCTCGGCCTGTGCAAGGAAGGCGAGGCCGAGAAGTTCATCTGGGACGGCGATAACACCTACGGCGGCAAGTTCGTCACGAACCCGTCGGGTGGCCTCCTCTCCAAGGGCCACCCTCTCGGCGCCACGGGCCTCGCGCAGTGCACGGAGCTCGTGTGGCACCTGCGCGGCACCGCCGAGCAGCGCCAGGTTCCGAATGCGAAGGTCGCGCTGCAGCACAACCTCGGCCTCGGTGGTGCGTGCGTCGTGACGATGTACCGTCGAGACTAGAGCGACGAGGCAACGCTCGGAGCGCGTGAGGTCGCGCCGCGACTAATAGTCGTCGCGCCACTTCCCGCGCATCCTCAGATCGAGCGCGCCGTCGCGCACCTCGAGCCATATCCTGGCCCAGTCGAGCTTGCGCGGCTTCTCGTCCTCTTCCTCGCGCTGGAGCTCGTCGAGCTTCACGAAGTCGGACTCGAACGAGAACAGGGGGGCGCGAACCGCCGGAGCGTCGAGCCGCGCGCTGACGCGGCGCGCGCTGTCGGGACCGACCGCGAGCGCGATTCGATCACCGAGCCGTCCGATGTGAACGCTCCACGGCAGGTTGAGGTGCGTGAGCGGGACCGGGATCGGTTGTCTGTCCGCCGCGATCGGAAGCTGCGCTTGCGCGGGAAGCAGCGGACCGAGGAGAGCCGGTAGTGCGTGCACGCGATCGCCGACGAGCAAGATGTCTCCCTCTGCCTGCCGTGCGTTCAGGTCGAGCTCGTCGACGATGAACGTGCCACCGCGCAACCCGTACGCCGTGTACTTGGGATCGCCTAGCTCTGTCGCGAGGCTCGCGATCCCTCGATCGAACGACGCGAACCACTCGCAGCGCTCGCCGCGATCGAGCCACGTCTTGGCGAGGTCGCGGGTCCACGCGAGCAGTTGCTCGGTGTCGACAGCCGCTCCGACCGCGAACACCGGGCGGACGCGAAACGCGGGTAGTGCCGGCACGGTGGTCTGCATGCCGGCGAGTGCCGTCGTCACGCTGTTCGGAAGCTCGAGGATCGTGGAGAAGTCGAATGACTGCCCGTCGATTCTTCGGTACGCGAAGATGATCCGCGGGATGGCATCCCGCAACCGCCCCAGATCGGCCCTGCACGCACGCGACGCGTTCGGCAGCAGCGTGCGCCACGGGCGATCGATCGCGCGCATCGGTCGATCGTAGGCGGCGAGCAGTTGCTCGACATCCACATAGCCGAAGGCGAGCAACGACAAGGAGTGCTTCGCGAGCAAGTCAGGTACGCGTCGCGTCGTCGCGAGGTTGCTTGCTGGTAGCGGGCCGAGCAGGTGCGCCACCATCTCGGTCACGACGTCTCGATGAACGACCGACGCGATCAGCTCCCGGCGGTTGGAGTCGATGGCGATGATCACCGCGATCGACTCGTGCCGATAAACCCAATAGGTGCCGTTCGCGTGGGGGATGGGCTCGACGTCGAGCGCCGCGGCCTTGGCCATGCGTTCGAGCAGGCTGCGCACGCGCTCGGGGTTCGCGATGACGACGCGGAGAACAGGCCAGAGCGTATGCCCGTACAAGACGAACGTGTTGTCGGTGCTGAGCCCGAGGGTAGACCACCACTGATCGGCCGGCTTCCCGCGCAGCTCCTCGAACAGCACGATCAGCGCGCGGATGTGCGGAGGAAGCTGCGATCGGTCGGCGGGGTCGGCCTCGTCGAGCGCCGCGAGTACATCGGCGATCGGCGCCTCGGCACCGCGCATCATCGACAGCGAGTCGCGCATCGGCTGCAGCGACCCGATCACGTATGGCGAGTCGTCCGGTACGTGCGCGAGCAGCGGAGGAGCGGCCCAGCTGCCAGTGATCGGCGTCGGCTCGGGAGTTCGTCCGCATCCGACGATCACCACGAGCATGAACACGAGCGAACGCATGTTGCGACCTACCGCAGGCCGAAGGAGCCGCGCAGCACGAAGTGCTGACCCTGCGACTGAAGCGTCGGGTTCACGATGCCGAGCTCCTCGCCGACGGGCAGGCCGAACGTGCCGAGCGACGAGGGGATCTCGAATGCCGGGATCGGGATCGCCGGGATCGCGTTGTTGAGCGACTGCGTGATGATCGTCTGCGCGACGTCGGCGAACGCATCCTCGAGGGTTTGCAGCTCGGTCGCGTCGAGCGTGAACAGGTCGCTCGACACGCGGACCTCGTCGAGAACGAAGCCGCCGAACACGAGGTCGTTGCCGACGAGGCTGACCGAGGTGTGCGCGCGTGCGCCGAAGGTGACCGCGGTGTTCGCGGGGAGGCCCGGGTACTGAACGACCGCGTCGACGGCGCCGAGCGAGAGCTCCGCGGTGTTGGTGCCGGTGAGCGTGACGACCGGCGGCAGGCGGCCGGTGAGCGCGATCGAGACGGTGGAGGGCAAGCCGATCGCGGTGCCGGGGATGGTGACGCGCAGGAAGTTTGCCTTCCAGAGCGCGTGCAGCGCCTGGTTGAGGAGCGCGACGTGGACGGCGACAGCGGTGTTGGTGGACGTGGTCGGATCGAGGAGGATGCCGCCGGGTTGGATCGGCACGCCGAGCGTCGGGAACGCGTTCGCGGTCGAGGACGACATGCGCGTGCCCATGCCGAACAGCATGCGGGTCGGGGTGGTCGAGATCGACGAGAACGCGACGCCGAAGGTGAGCGGGATGGTGCCGCCGCCGGAGAGGCGGGGGACGTTGAAGGTCGAGCCGAGCGTGGAGATGTCGAGGCCACCGAGCACGCCGTCGAGGACGGAGTCGAAGTTGTTCTGGACGTAGCTGCGGAGCGTGTTGGCGACGAGGTCGCGGACGGCGCCGTTCGCGATCGAGACGGCGATGTTGATGATGAAGCCGTCGATGCCGCTGAAGTTGGTCGAGATCGAGCCGACGGCGACGCTGGTGGAGCTCGGGCGGACGGTGACGCGTGGCGCGCCGCCGCTGATCGACGGGTCGAGGATCATGCCGATCTGGACGGAGGCGATGTCGACGTTGCCGGTCGTGTCGAAGCCGATGCCGGCGGCGGTGCCGTTGACGCGCAGGCGGACGCGGAGGTTCTCGATGCGCGCGGTGGTGTTGAGGCCGTCCTGGACGAGCGTCAGGTTCGCGGTGCGCGCGCCGTTGAACGACGACGACTGGTAGTTGATGGCGGAGCGCAAGACGCACGTGCACAGGCCGAACACGCAGACCTGCTGATCGCAGCTCGACGGCTTGAGCGGGTTTGCAGCGAGGAGGGCGTTGTGGAGCGCGTCCTCGAGGCCCTGCGAGTTGAGGACGGTGTGAAGGATGTCGCCGAACGAGCCGAGGGCGCCGGAGCGGTTGCCGTCGTCGACGGCGGCCTGGGTGAGCCGGAGCGAGACGATGTCGCCGGTGGTCGAGGTCGTCGAGCCCCACTGGTTGGCGGCGAGGAACGAGCAGTACTTCGTCGTCGGGACGTCGAAGGCGTCGAAGGCCTCGATCTTGACGAAGTTGATGCCGAAGCGGGTCGGGATCGAGCGCGAGAAGGCACCTCCGGACCCGAGCGTGGCGAGGGCGCCGTTGACGCGTACGCTCGTGACGCCGCTGACGTCGGTCGCCGTGCCCGTGATCGTGCGGTTCGTGCCGGGCGTGTGGTTGACCATGGTGCCGTCGCCGGGCGAGCCGCAGACGATCGCCGGACCGAGGCTGTTGACCGTGATGACGACGGAGGCGTGGACGGGGAGGTCGTCTTGCGTCGGCTCCGTGACGTCGGCGTCGACGCGGTAGGTGCCCTCGCCGTTGTAGACCCACTGCTGCGGCGGCATCGGGACCGTCGGGCCGACGCCGGTGAGCGGCGTGCTGGTCTTGTCGACCATCGCGGTCGTGATCTCGTTGCCGAAGCGATCGGTGACGACGTGCGTGACGGTGATGATGTCGCCGATCGCGTAGACCTGGAGGTCGGGCGACTTCGCGATCGCGATCGTCGCCGGCAGGGCAGGGTTGACCGTGAACGGATAGTTGTTCGTCGTGGTGCCGGGCAACACGCAGCGACCGACGTAGTTGCCGGCGCGCGTCATCTCCGCGGTGAGGTCGGTGATCGTGTTGCCACCGTCGGTCGGCGAGAGCTCGAGCGTCGGCTGCGCGTCGGTGATGATGTTGGCCTGGCTGTCGTAGACGGTGCAGGTCGCGGTGATCGTCTCGCCCGCGGTGACCGGCGCGGGGTTGATCTCGGTGACGATGTTCGCGGCTTCACCGACGAGGATCTCGACGGACGCGGGCGTGGTGTCGATCAGGTCGCGGTCGGGGAGCTTGCACGCGATCATGACGGTGCCGACCTTGCGCGCGATGAGCCCGCCGCCGCTGCGCGTGACGGACATCTCGTCCATCACGACGAGCTCGCCTTGCACCATCGTGGTGATCGGCTCGTCGACCGTGCCCTCGGTCAGCGTGCACGTGACGGCGATCGGATCACCCGCGATCACCTGCATCGGCGCGATCGTCTCGACCGACGGCGAGATCATCTCGGGGCCTGCGTCGACCTGCTCGACGAAGTCCTGATCGCCACACGCAGCACACACGACGACAAACGCCAGGAAGCGAAGCCTCATCACGGGCCATTCTACCGGCGGCCCGGTCCGACCGTTCCTCAGAAAGAACTGCCGGATAGCTCACATGTAGTTCGCCGGTAGCGCCTGGTGGCGCCTATTCATTCGGGCGAACCGTGCGACCGAGCGAGAGTCCGCGCCGCTTCAGTAAGCGGTAGAGCGTGACCGTGTTCACCCCAGCGGCCTTGGCGGCGACCTTCACGTTGCCATCGTGTCTTGCCAGCAGATCCGTGAGGTACTGCCGCTCCAGTGGCTCGAGCCACTTCTCGCGCGCCTCGTCGAGCGTGAGCTGCGCGGGCTTGCTCGCGCGCACGGGCTTCCCGCTCGCGGACGTGTGGGCGAGGAGCGGGCGCGGCAGATCCTCGGGGCGCAGCTCGTCCTCGGTCGAGAGGATCACCGCGTGCTCGATCGTGTTCTTCAGCTCGCGCACGTTGCCGGGGAAGTCGTACGCCTGCATGCGCGCCAGCACCTGCGGCCCGAGGCGCGGCGCGGGCTTGCCGTGCGCCGCGGCGGACTGCTCGAGAAAGACGTTCGCGAGCGTCTCGAGGTTGTCCTTGTACGACCGCAGCGGCGGCAGATCGAGCGTCATGACGCTCAGGCGGTAGAACAGGTCGTCGCGGAACTGGCCGACCTTCGCCATCGCCTCGAGGTCGCGGTTCGTCGCGCAGATCAAGCGCACGTCGACGCGCTCCGGCGGCTCGTTCGATCCGAGCGGCTGCACCTCGCCTTGCTCGACGGCGCGCAGCACCTTTGCCTGCAGCATCACCGGCAGCTCGCCGACCTCGTCGAGGAACAGCGTGCCGCCGTCCGCCTTCTGGAACTCGCCGACCTTGTGGATCACCGCGCCCGTGAACGCGCCCTTCACGTGGCCGAACAGGATCGACTCGAGCAGCGTCTCGGGGATCGCCGCGCAGTTGACGACGACGTACGGCTTCTCCGTGCGGCGCGAGTTCCAGTGGATCGCGCGCGCGACGAGGTCCTTGCCGGTGCCGCTCTCCCCGCGGATCAAGATCGGCGCGTTCGTCGGCGCCGCGAGCTCGAGCTTGCGCTCCACCTCGTGCCACGCCGGCGAGAGGCCCTTGATCATCAGCGGGCGTCCCGTCGCGGCGCGCGAGATGCGATCGACCTGCGCGCGCCGGAGCAGCGGTGCTGCGACCTCCGCGATCGACGTCAGCGCTCGCAGCGTCGATTGATCGAGCGCGCGCGGGTCGCGCATCGACACCGTGAGCACGCCGATCGGCCGCTTCTGATAGCGGATCGGCGCCGCGGCGATCGAGCCGACGTCGATCAGGTAGCGCGTGTACAGCGGATCCTTCGACGTGTCGGCGGACAGGTAGGGCTGCTCGGTCTCGAAGACATGGAGCGCGATACCGGCCTTCTGCCCGGTCTCGCTCTTGATCACGCGCGGGATCGTGACCGTGACCCCGTTGACGACGTGCTGCACGAGCGTGAGCCCGCCCGCCTCCTTGCTCCACACGAACAGCGCGCCGTGCTCGGCCTCGGTCTGCTCCAGCGCGATCGCGACGAGCTCGGCTTCGATCGACCCGGCGGGCGCCGCGTGAAGACGATCCTCGATGTCGCGCACGAGCCGACTATACGTCAGTAGCGACGCATCCCGAGGCGCTGCGCCAGCTGCGCGGCGGCGGGGACTTTCGGATCCGTCTGCAGCGCGATGTGCAGGTGCCAGCGCGCCGAGTCCGCGTCGCCGGCGGCGGCGCAGAGCAGGGCGAGCGCGACGAGCGCGCGCGGCCACGGACGGCATCCGAGCAGCAGCTCCTCGACGGTCTTGCGC
Source organism: uncultured Kofleriaceae bacterium (assembly GCA_964617845.1). Taxonomy (GTDB): domain Bacteria; phylum Myxococcota_A; class Polyangia; order Haliangiales; family Haliangiaceae; genus JABFXX01. The sequence continues at coordinate 9,810 of CAZUAR010000056.1, forward strand.
TCCATGTTCGCGGCTTCGACGCGGTCGCGGCCCGAGGCGACCTGGACGCGATAGCGCGCCCACGCGAGGTTCGCTTCCATGTCGGGGTTGCCCGGGAAGTGGCGACACGCACCGGCGAGCTCGCTCATCGCCTTGTGCACGTCGCCTTCGCCGAGCGACTTCTGGCCGCGCGCGAACATCGTGTTCGCAGCCTCGATCGCCTTCGGGTCGATCGCCCACACGGTCTTGAGGTCCTTCATGCGCTGGCGCAGCCAATCGTGATAGCGACCGCGCTGCGCGTGATCGACGAGCACCGACCGCGCCTTCTCGACGAGCTCCCACATCGGCTGCACGAGCGGCTTCAGCTCGGACAGATCGTGCTGCAGCAGGTTTGCCGGTGCATAGCGCCCGCCGACGATGCGGTACGCCTCCTCGATGTCCGGATACTCGGCGAGCGGCGTGATCTCGAGGACGTCGTAGAACGTGCTCTGCGCGAGCTTCGCCGAGCGCGCGCGCAGGTGCGTGCGCAGATCGTCGAGCAAGCGGCGCTGCGGCGTCGCCACGTCGCGCACCTCGGGCGTCAGCTCGAGCGCGCCGATCGACGTCATCGTCCACAGAAACCGCGCCATGCCGTGCGGGTCGAGGGGGCGCCCGAGCCCGACGAGCGTCTGCACCGTGCGCGTACCGTCGAGCTGCTGGCTCGCCTCGAGCTCGGGCACCGTGAGCAAGCGCTCCTCGCGCAGCTGATCGAGGCGCGCGGTCGGCGTCGCGTAGTGCGTCGCGTGCCAGCGCAGCGCCGCGCGCGCGATCTCGATGTCGACCTTGCGCGCGGCGACCAGCGTCGGCTGCCACGCCTCGGGCGAGTCGGGCAGCGGCGGCAGCCCCGACGCGGCGCGCAGCACGTTCCAGCGCATGCCGGACGCGAGGCGCAGCTTCGCGGTCTCCTTGATCGCGTTGCCGATCGTCGTCAGCTTTGCCGAAGGCGCGATCAGCGTGACGCGCGCGATCGGCGCGTTCTCTCGCGCGATCGGCGAGGTTCCGAGCGCGATCACGCCCGGCACCGACGGCGCGTCGCGCCACTGGTCCGCGACCGCGGGCAGTCGCTTGCCGAGGTGATCCGCGTCGATCAGTACGACCTGCTGCAGCCCACCACCGCGCGGACCATCGACCTGCGATGCATCCCACCGCGCGGAGAACCCGGCCTGGTTCAATTGCTCTTCGAGCTGAACCCCGGGCCCCACGTCGGCCAGTGCGATCAGCACGGCGATCACGTCTCAGGGTAACCCGTGCGTGTCAGGACGCCAAAATAGAGACGATGTCGGCGCACACCTCGTCGACGGCCCCGCGCGCGGCGGCGACCCCACCGGCCAGGCTGAGAAACCCGTGGACCAGCGACGGGTAGCGGCGGTGAACCACCCGGCCTCCCGCGGCGCGCAGCCGGTCGGCATGGGCGTCGCCCTCGGGGCACAGCGGATCGAAGCCGGCCGTCACGACGATCGCGGGCGCGGCGCGGTCGACCTCGGGCCAGCTCGCGGGAGACGCCGCTCGCCGGTCATCCGAGTCGTGGAGATAGTGGGACTTGAAGTAGGCCGCCATCGCGCGCGTGTAGAGGTAGCCGACGCCGTGCGTGTCGAACCCGGGCGAGGTCATCGTGAAGTCGGTGATCGGATAGATCAGCACCTGCGCATCGGGTGCTCGCCGGCGCGCGCTCGACGCGTCCGGTCGCGCGTAGCGATCGACACACGCGGCGAGCATCCCGCCGAAGCTGTCACCCGCGACGGCGATCTTCGCGTCCGCCGGTGCGCGCGCACACACGGCGTCCCACGCCGCGCGCGCGTCCTCGATCGCCGCCGGATGCTTGTGCTCCGGGCCGAGGCGGTAATCGATCGACGCCACCGTGCAGCCCGTCTGCGCCGCGATCAACCGCGTGATCGGCTCCGACGAGCGCGCGCTGCCGATCACGCCGCCGCCGCCATGGAAGTAGACGATCCAGTCCCCGCTCGCGTCGTACGGCACGAAGATGCGCGCCGGCACCGGCAGGCGCGTGTCGATCACGCGCGCCATCGGGACGCGCTCGACCTCGAGCGGCGAGAGTCCGCTCTCCGCGAAGCGCCGCGCCTTCGCCGGCTCCATCGACTCGAGCGGTGGCAGCTTCATCCGCCGCTGCATCTCGAGCACGGCGGCGACCTGTCGATCGAGCCCCGCATCGGGGCCGCCCTGGCGAGGCCTCGCGAGGTACGAGCACACCGGTTCCTGCAGCGCCGCTAGCGCAGCGGTGCGCAGCAGTTCGTCACGTAACGACACGCCGGCACGATATCAGCCCCGAGGCCGGAACCGACGCCGCCGCAGCACGATCGCGGCGAAGCCCAGCCCGAGCAGGATCGCGATCGGTGGCTCGTGCCCGGGCGCGACCTCGCAACCCGCGCCGCGATCCGGCCAGCACACCGGCGCGTCGTCGGGGCCCGTGCAATAGAAGCCGTCGGGGCACGCGCGACCGCGATCGCACGGCGCGACGCACAGCTGCTCGCCGTTGCCGCTCGCGCACGCGCGCGTGATGCACGCTTCGTTCGCGAGGCACTCCGCGCCGAGGCCCCCATCGACATCGGCGCCGGGGACGCAGTAGCCGCCGATGCAGTACGTCCCGTCGGCGCACGCGGCAGTAGCGCTACACGCCGCGGTCACGCGCACGGTGATCGACGCCGTCACGCTGCGATTGCCACCGTCGATGCCGGTCGTCGTGACCTCGTGCGGACCCGCGCTGATCGTCAGCGGCGCGTTGAACGCGAACGGCCCCGGGGAGATCGACGCGACCTCGGCGCCGTCGATCGCGAGCGTCGCGCGCGTGCCGCCGAGCACCGAGTCGATCATCACGTGCACCGGAAAGCCGGGGCGTACCCACGCGCCGTTGCCCGGCGACGTGATCGCCACGTTCGACGGTGGCAGGTCGGTCGCGCCGAACATCTGCTCGAGGTACTCGTAGCTGTTCTGCGTGGTGCCGCCGCACGAGCACGGCTGCGGCTGATTCAACACGGTGCCGCACTTCGCATCCGCGTTCTGAAAGCGCTTGAGGCTGCCGAGGTCGAGGTACGTCATCGGATCGAGCGCGTTCAGCTCGTGATCGAGGCCCCACACGTGCGCCGCTTCCTGCGCGACCGCGCCGCACAGATACTCGAGGTCATCGGACTGCTGCGCGAACACGAAGCTGATCACGTTGTCGTCGGTGCCGCCGCACCCGATGAACGGCGCGACGCCTCCCGCGCCCTGCAGCTCGGGGTTCAGCTGCGCGAACGTGCCCGCGACGATCACCTCGAAGTGGTTCGTCGCCGCGCCGGGATCGTCGGTCACGACGTCGATCTGGAACGGACGAAACGTCGCGCGCACGCACGAGACGAGCTCGTCCCACAGCGCATCGCTGTGCGGCCACGCCGACATCATCGTCGGCGCGAACGCGATGCTCGAGTGATTCGTCCGCGAGTCATCGAAGCCGGGCTGCAGCGGACAGCCGTTCGGCTTGCAGTTGTTCAGGTACAGCTTGTTGGACACGAGCGGTGGCGCCGCGGTGTCGCTCGCCGCGCGCTCGTGCACGCGATCGCGAAACACCTCCGCGTGCGCGATCGGGCTCGCCGACACGAGCAGGGCAAGCACGGCGAATCGCACACCCCGACGGTACGGCAATTGGGGGCACGAACGTCGGCTCACTCCGGCAAGGTGTGACATTGACCACCGCGCCGATCCGCGCGATCAACCGCCCATGTTGAAGATCGATCTGACCGGCAAGCACGCCCTCGTCGCAGGCGTCGCCGACGACGGTGGCTTTGGCTTCGCGATCGCGAAGGCGTTCGTCGAGGCGGGAGCCAAGGTCTCCGTCGCGACCTGGCCCCCCGCCCTCGGCATCTTCAAGACGATGCTCGAGCGCGGCAAGTTCGACGAGTCGCTGAAGCTCTCGTCGGGCGAGAAGATGTCGTTCGCGAAGATCTATCCGCTCGACGCCGAGTACGACCGCCTCGAGGACGTCCCCGACGACGTCAAGAACAGCAAGCGCTACCGCGAGCTCGGCGACTTCACGATCAGCGGCCTCGCCGCCGCGGTCGCCGCCGATGGTGGCGTCGACATCGCGGTGCACTCGCTCGCGAATGGCTCCGAGGTGAAGAAGCCGCTGCTCGAGACGTCGCGCAAGGGCTACCTGTCCGCGATCTCCGCGTCCGCCTACTCGAACGTGGCCTTCGTCCAGGCGATCGGCGCCGTGATGCGTCCGCGCGGATCGTTCCTCTCGCTCTCGTACATGGCGAGCGAGCGCGTCATCCCCGGCTACGGCGGCGGCATGTCGTCGGCGAAGGCCGCGCTCGAGTCCGACGCGCGCGTGCTCGCGTTCGAGGCGGGCCGCAAGTGGGGACATCGCGTCAACGTGATCAGCGCGGGGCCGTACGCGTCGCGCGCGGCGAGCGCGATCGGCTTCATCCAGCAGATGCTCGACTACTCGCGCCGCAACTCGCCGCTGCCCGAGGACATCACCGCCGAGGAGGTCGGCGCGACCGCCGCGTTCCTGTCGAGCCCGCTCGCGAGTGGCATCACCGGCAGCGTCGTCTACGTCGACAAGGGCTTCCAGGCGATGGGCATCGCGGTCGATCGCGAAGGCGCGCTCGCGCCGAAGTAGTCACGCGCGGACACACATCGCCGTGGCGTGCGGGCATCAACCCGCGAGCGCTCGCTGACCGTCGCGCGTGCGGACACGCGCCGGCGTGATGCCGAAGCGAGCGCGAAACAGGTTCGTCAGGTGCGACTGGCTCGCGAAGCCGGTCGCCGCGGCGATCTGCGCGAGGGGCTCGTCGCCGTCGAGGAGGCGCGCGAGCGCGTGGCGCAACCGCAGCTCGCGTCGGAAGCCGTGGATCGTCTGCCCGGTCGCGCGCTGGAACACGCGGCACGTGTGGAACACCGAGTAGCCCGTGACCTCCGCGAGCTCGCCGAGGGAGGTCGATCGCGCGAACGAGAGCCGGATCTCTCGCGCGACCGCGCTCGCGAGATCGCGACCGTCGGACGCGACCACGCGGTCCGTTTCGAGGGCGCGGGCACGGTCCCGATTCGTCCGGCGATCGGTCTCGGCGATCGAGCCGAGGAGCTCGGTGAGCGCGAGCTCGTCGGCACAACCGTCGCGCCACGCGGTCAGCTCGGCGGTGATTCGCGCGAGGATCGCGGGGGTGATCGCGATCAGGCGAGGACCATGCGCGGCGAGCTCCTCGACGATCGGGCCGTGAAAGCCGAGGCAGATGTCGGGGCCCGCGGGGTGCGTGACCACGAACGGATGATGCGCGGGCATCACGATCGCCAGCGTCGGATCGATCACGCGGACGCCGCTCGCGTCGCGCACCTTCATCGCGCCCGAGGTCACGATCCACAGCGATGCGCGCGTGGTCGCTTCGTCGGCCGCGCGGCGCGGATCGCAGCCGTCGCACATGCACCGCGTCGCATCGAGATCGCCGCTGAGATACACGGTCGCGCTGCGAAACGAGGGCATGGCTAACGATGGCCGATCGGCATCGTGTACGCAAGACACGAAGTCATCGCACGAGCGCGAGCGCACATCGCGAGGGCAAGCGCGTGCAAGACCGCTCCGGAACGAAGAGCTAGCTTGCGAGCATGTGGCACGTCATCGGTTGCAAAGGTTGTGGCTCGGTCCTCGTCGAGGCCGCGCTCACGTTGGCCAAGGTTCCGTACGATCGCGAGGAGGTCGACTACTCGACGCCGGGTCCGGCGCGCGATCGGCTGCTCGCGAAGAATCCGCTCGGACAGGTTCCGACGCTGGTCGCGCCCGACGGCGGCGTGATGACCGAGTCGGCGGCGATCGTCCTGCACCTCGACGAGACGGTGCCGTCGGCGAAGCTTCTGCCCGCGCCCGGCACGCCCGCGCGGCGGGAGGCCCTGCGCTGGCTCGTGTACTTCGTCGCGGCGGTCTATCCGACGTGGACGTACGGCGACGAGCCGTCGAAGTGGGTCGGCGACGCCGGCGATCGGCTGCGCGCGTCGACGGACGAGCATCGCAAGAAGCTGTGGACGCAGATCGAGGGCGCGGCGAAGGGCCCGTGGTTCCTCGGTGACACGCGGTCGATGCTCGACGTCTACGTCTCGGTGATGACGCGCTGGCGGCCGCAGCGGCCGTGGTTCGAGAAGCACACGCCGAAGCTCGCGGCGATCGCGCGCGCGATCGATGACGACCCGGCGCTGGCCCCGCTGTGGAAAGCGAACTTCGACTGAGCTGCGTGGCCGGCTAGTGGAGTAGCCGCTCGCGCCAACCGCGCGAGATCGTGTCCAGCGGGCGGACAGGAATCGGGCCCGCGCCTTGCTCGTGTCCGGGGGATGGACGCGCGCTGGCTGCTCTCGTTGCTCTTGACGTCGACCGCGGTGCTCGCCGGCGGTTGCGCGGCGGATGGTGACGACAGCCTCGACGACGAGGAGTTCCTCGACGGCAAGGCCGATGGCGTCAGCGGCGTGAACGTCACGTCGACGGACCTCGACGTCGATCTCGCGGCGATGACCGCGACCGCGACGATCGAGCTCGAGCGGTACGGCAACGTCGCGCTCGAGGTCGGTGGGCTGACCATCACGCACGTCTCGGACGGCCGCGGCAATCGCAACTACAGGGTCACGAACGGCAAGCTGCGCGTCACCAACGTGCGCAGCCCGCTGGTCGTCTCGTACAGCTTCACCGGGCACGACCAGGCGAACGGCCTGTTGCCCGGCGGCTCGACGGTGATCTGGCCGTATCACTGCGGCAACCTGTTCCCGTGTCACTCGCAGCCCGCGGACGGCACGACGTTCGCGCTGAACATCGACAACGTGCCGAGCGGCAAGACCGCGGTGTACCCGACGGCGATCGAGGCCGAGGCGCCGCCGTACATGATCGCGTGGGCCGTCGGAAAGTATGCGAGCGCGACGCTCGGCACGACGCCCGCGGGCACCAAGGTCAGCGTGCACTGGTTGCCGAACGGCGAGACCGCCGCGCGCGCCGGCACGAAGAACCTCGTGAAGGTGGTCGACTGGTACGAGCAGACGCTCGGGCCGTACGCGTTCGGCGACGAGATCGCGTCGGTGTCCGTCGTGTGGGGCGAGGGCCTCTACGGCGGCATGGAGCACCATCCGTACTTCCACGTCGCGAAGGACGCGATGAGCGACGAGGTCACGCAAGCGCACGAAGCAGCGCACGGCTGGTTCGGCGACGGCATTCGCATCAAGTGCTGGGAGGACTTCGTGCTCTCGGAGGGCACTACCTCGTATCTGTCGGCGCGCGCGCTGTCGAAGGTCGCGCCCGCGATGGAAGCGCAGATCTGGGCCGACTATCAGGACGAGCTCGACGCCGCGATCGCCGAGGGCGGCGCGCCGGCGTGGCCGCGCGGGTGCAACCAGATCGACATCATCGAGGACAAGCTGTTCACGAACTTGCCGTACATGCAGGGCGCGTTCTTCTACAAGGATGTCGCCGACGAGGTCGGTGCCGACGTGCTCGACGGCGTGATCGGTCGGTTCTACAAGAAGTACAAGAACAAGCCGGCCGGCATGCAGGACATGGTCGACGCGATCGAGGCGGAGACCGGCTTCGATCCGAAGGCGATCGTCGAGGCGCGCCTCCGCAAGCAATTCTAGCGGCGTGCCGCGCTCGTCAGGGCTTCTTGCGCACCAGGCGCGACGCCGCGATGACCTCGGGAGTCTTCTTCGGCGAGAGCTGCGCGGGATCGAGGTCCGTGGTGCCGCAGTAGAAACACGCGCCGTTCAAGATGACGTCGTGCTCGCAATGACCGCACGCCGTGCACACGCCGTTCTCGCGCGTCTCGTGCGTGCAGTCACTCACCCGCGCAGCGTAGCTCACGACAGCCGCACGAGCAGGCGCGAACCAAGGCCCGAGTAGCGCAGCGCCGCAAGCTTGCAGCCGTTCACGAACACCGGCCGCGAGCCGACGATCGCGACGCCGCGCCGCGCGCGCGTGATGCCCGTGTACAACAGCTCGCGCGTCACGAGCGGCAGCGGATCGTGCGGCAGGATCAGCGCGACACCGTCGAGCTCGCTGCCCTGGCTCTTGTGGACCGTGAGCGCCCACGACAGCTCGAGCCGATCGCGCAGCGCCTCGATCGCGAACGGCCGCAGCTCGCCCGCGATGCGGAACACGGCGCGATAGTGGTGGCGCGCGAGGCCCTCGTCGGCGCGCACGATGATGCCCTGGTCGCCGTTGAACAGGCCGCGCTGGTAGTCGTTCGCGGTGATCATCACCGGCTCGCCGGGGACGAAGTCGGGCCGCCCGGTGACCGACATGCGATCGAGCGCGATGTCGTGCAGGTGCGCGTTGATCGCGACCGCGCCCGTCGGCAGCGCGCGCGTGACCGTGAGCAAGCGGCCGCGCGAGAGCAGCTGCCACAGCGCCTCGAGGTCCGCGGCCTGCGCCGGATCGATGCGCCCGTCGACGAAGCGGAAGATGCGCTCGGCGGCGATCAGCGCCGAGTGTCCGCCCCAGTGATGCCACGTGGCCTCCGCCGCCTGCAGCGTCGAGTCGTGCGGCTTCTTGGTCTTCGCGGTGTCGACCCACTCGGTGCCGGTGAACGCGAGCGTCCCCGGCGTGCGCGCCGCGAGCAGCTTCATGTCGGGCTCGCCGGTGTGCACCGACTGCGCGAGGTCGTAGACGGCGCGGCCGGCGGGATCCGAGGTGTCCATGCGGAAGCTCTTCTCGAGCACGGCGACGCGCGACGACAGCTTCGCGAGCGCGGCCGGATCCACCGCGACCGGCTTCGCGTCGCCGGCATCGGGGTTCGCGAGATCGGCGAGGATCTGCCCGGCATCGATCGCGGGCAGCTGGTGCGCGTCGCCGATCATGATCAGCGGCGCGCTCGGCGGGAGCGCGTCGAGCAGTGCGTCCATCAGCTCGAGATCGATCATCGACGCTTCGTCGACGATGACCGCACCATGGGGCAGCGGGCTCTGCGCGTGATGCGCGAAGCGCCGGCCGCTGTAGCCGAGCAAGCGGTGCAGCGTCTGCGCGACCGGTGGCGACGCGGCGAGCGCGCGATCCGCGTCGGAGGCCTGGGACGCCTGCGCCGACGACGTGACCGCGGCGAGCTGCTCCGCGATCACCTGCGTGAGCCGGTTCGCCGCCTTGCCCGTCTGCGCCGCGAGCGCGACGTGCTTGACGCCCATCCGCTCGAGGCCCCGCACGACCGCCGCGGCGACGACCGTCTTGCCGGTGCCCGGCCCGCCCGTCACCACGGCGAGCGAGCTCGACAGCGCGACCTCGACCGCGCGCGCCTGCTCGGCGGTGAGCGGCCGCGCTCCGGGACGCGCGACGAGATCGGCGAGCGCCTGCGATGCATCGCGCGCCGGCTCGGCGATGCGCTTCGCGAGTCGCTCGGCGACGCGGACCTCGAGCCAGCGCGCTCGCTCCGTGTACAGGTAGCGGTCGCCCGCGAGTCCCTCGTTCACGATCAGCGGCAGCCGGGCGTCGCCCGCGCCGATCACCGAGTTGAACCTCGGCGTCGCCGTGAGGTTCGTGATCGTCTTGATCACGCGATTGGTGTCGAGCTCGAGCTTCGCGATGCGCAGGATGTCGCCGACGAGCGTGCGCAGCGGGCCCTTGGGCCTCGGATCGAGCGGCAAGCGCGTCGAGCCCTGGCGCTGCGCGATCATCAGCGCGAGCACGAGGATCGCGAGCGCCTCGGGGTGATCGCCCGCGCCGAGCCACATCGAGTCCGCGGACACGAGCTCCTCGGCGAGGTAGAGGCCCTCGTCGCCGAGATCGCACGTGCGCGCGCCGACGCCGAGCTTTCTAAACAGCTCGCCGCCCTGGATCGGCGCGTAGCGCACGCGCAGCGTCCCGCGCGGGTGCAATGGGGCCGTCACGGGCGGACCTCTCGCGACATCGTCGCCGGCAGCGTCGGCAGACCTGCGAGCCACGCGGTCCACATCGCGAGCGTGTCGCCCTGCATCCGCAGCGGCACGGTGATGTCGTGGCGCACGAACTGATAGAGCAGGCCGCCCAGGCGTCGCGAGCCGCGCAGCTTGTCGGCCGCGATCGCGTAGAGCCGCGCCTGCACCGCGTAGTGGTTGCGCACGTGCAGGTCGGCCGCGCGCGGCAGGTCATCGCCCGACAGCAGGTCCGTCTTGTAGTCGAGGACCCACAGCTCGTCGCCGTACACGACGAGCGCATCGATGAAGCCCTTGACGAGGCCGCGGCGCACGCCGTCGCCGACGCCGCCCGGCGCGGGGATCGGCCCGGGGATTGGATAGTTGAACTCGACCTCGCGCGCGATCGCGTCGGCGTGCACGAGCGCGGGCAGCGTGCCGCCGTCGGTCAACGCGAGTGGCACCGTGAGCGTGCGATACACGAGCTCCGACGCGTGGCGCAGGTAGCGCTCGTCGATGCCGCGGTCGCGCGCCGCGTCGACGAAGGCCGGCCGGATCTCGGGATGCGCGCGCCACGCCTCGACGTCGCGCGCGTCGCGGGCGAGCTCGAGGTCCGCGTTCTCGAGGACGTCGTGCACCAGGAGGCCCGCGCTCGCGCCGGGCGGCAGCTCGTCGGGGCCGACCTCGCCGATGCTGTCGTCGGTGTCGAACTCCGCGGGATCGATCGCGAGCAGGTCGCCCGCGCGCGCGGCGATCGCGGCCGCGTCCGGCAGGTTCGCGAGGCGCGTGTACGACAGCATGGTCAGCCCGCTGCGCTCGCTCGGAAGCGGTGCGAGCTCCGTCGTCACCGGCGGCGGCGGGGCGTCGAACGACGCGAGCGCGTCGAGCGGCGCGGCATCGTCCTCGATGGCCTCGACCCACAGCGGCGTATCCTCGAACAGGATGCGCGGCAGCGAGTCCGTGTTCTGCGCCGTCACCGACGCACCGAGGCACGTCTGCACGGGGCCGTACGACGCGCCCTTGGTCAGCCCCGGATACAGCGGGAGGTACAGGCGCACCTGCGCGCGCGTGAGCGCGACGTACGCGAGGCGCTGATCCTCGGCGAGCTGCTCGTTCTCGAGCTGCGCCTTGGTCACCGGGTCGGGCTGCCCGACGATCAACGCGCGCCCGGCCGGATCGCGCAGCGTGTGCACCTGCGCCGACTTGGGCGTGCCCGACAGGCCGCCGTAGACGAACACGTACGGCGCCTCGAGGCCCTTGGCCTTGTGGATCGTCAGGATGCGGATCGCGTCGGACTCCGTCTCCGCGCGCTGCACGTCGCGCTCGTCGGGCTGCATCGTGTCGTCGGCCATCCAGCGCCGCAGCTGCACGACGAGCTCGTGCAGATCGCACCGCGCGCGCGCGACCTCGGCGAGCAGCAGCTCGATCAGGTGCCACGTGTTGGTCAACGCGCGCTCGCCACCGCCGAGCACGAGCGCGCGCTCGGCGAAGCGCGAATCCTCGACGAGCTTGCGGAACAGCGACTCGTATGCGCGGCGCGACGCGAGCTGCGCCCAGTCGAACAGCCGCGCGACGAGCGGGTGATGATCCGGCGCGTCCGTCACCAGCGGGAGCTCCGCCCACGGGACATCGAAGAACCGCGTGCGCAACGCTCGCATGCGCGCGCTGCGGTCGCGCGGCGCGGCGATCGCGGCGAGCACGGCCGCGAGCTCGTACGCCTCGCGCGTCTCGAACAGCTTCTCGGGCTCGACGAGCGCACACGCGAGCCCGCGCGCACGCAGCGACGTCGCGATCTCCGTGGAGTCGCGGTTGCTGCGCGTCAGCACCATCACGTGGCCGAGCGCGAACGCCGCCGCGCCGTCCTGGCCGCGCTTGCGCCAGCGCATCGGGTTCGCGCGCAGCTTCTCGATCGCGTCGCCGATCGCGAGCATCAGCGTCGCCTTGTTCTCGTCCGCCTTGGGCTTGCCGCCCGACTGCAGGTGCAGCACCTCGACGGGCGCCCGGCGGTCCTCGCACACGATGTCCCCGCTCGCCTTCACCGGCTCCTCGTACGTGATGTCGCCGTCGAGCAGCCGCAGCCCGAAGTTGCCGACGAGGATGTGGTTCACCGCCTCGACGAGCTGCGCGGTCGAGCGGCGGTTGACGTCGAGCGCGACGCGCGTGGCTCCGTTGCGGAGCATCTCGTCGCGCGCGGCCATGTACGTCGCGACGTCCGCGCCGCGAAAGCCGTAGATCGCCTGCTTGGGATCGCCGACGATCGTCAGCCCCTTCGCCTCGACGTGCATCCAGACGGTGCGGAAGATCTCCCACTGCACCGGATCGGTGTCCTGGAACTCGTCGATCATCACCCACGGCGTGCGCGCGCGCAGGCGCGCAGCGAGCTCGGGCCCGCGCGGTCCGCGCAACGCGCGCGCGACCAGCTCGAGCATGTCGTCGTAGTCGAACAGGCCGCGCTCGGACTTGTCGACCTCGACGCGCGCGAGGATGTGCGGCAACAGCTCGGTCGCGAGCGCCTCGTTGAGCGACACCGTCGTGAGCACACCGCGCAGCGCGGTGATCACCGCGGTCGGCGGGTTGCGCCCGAGGAGCTCGACGAGCTTCTCGTGCAGCTTCTCGATCGGCTCGCGCATGCGATCGATCAGCGCGAGCAGCTCCGGCGTCGGCGTGTCGAGCTTCCACTGCGCGAGCTCCGCGCCGATCTTGTCGAGCCACGGGCCGCACCAGCGCGCGTAGTTGCCCTTCATCGGCGCGAGCACGGCCTGCCGCTGCTCGGGCGCGCCGAGCTGCGCGTGCAGATCGGCCGCGATCGCGCGCGCTCTCTCGGGATCGAGCTGGCGGCGCACCGGCGCATCCGCGCGCGCGCACTGCAGCAGCAGCTTGCGCAGGTGATCGACCGTGCGATCCGTCGACAGGTAGGCGTGCAAGAGGTCGCGATCCGGCTGCACGCGCGCGAACCGCTCGCGCAGCAGCGCATCGAACGCCGCATCGAACGCGACCTCGTCGGCGATCTGTGTCTGCTCGAACAACCGCCGCGCCGCGAACGCATCCTCGACCAGCACGCGGTGGCAGAACCCGTGGATCGTGAAGATCGGCGCGTAGTCGAACGCGGTGACCGCGGCGCGCAGCTTGCGGCGGGCGTCGTCGTCGAGCGTCCACGCGGGCTCGCCGGGCTTGGCCGTCTCGGTGGTCGAGCGCGACAGGCGATCGAGCAGATCGCGGATGCGCATGCGCAGCTCGGCGACCGCCTTGTCGGTGAACGTGACGAGCAGGATCTGTCCGAGCTCGGCGCCCGCGAGGATCAGGTCCACGACGCGGTGCTCGAGGAAGTACGTCTTGCCGGTGCCGGCGGACGCCTCGACGACGACGAACCGATCGCTCGCCGGCGGCAACGAGGCCGGTCGCGCGACGCGGACCGCCGTCGCGATCGACGCGGCGCTCTCGTCGGTGACCAGGCGCAGCGTCATCGGAACCCTCGCGGCTCGACGAAGCCGTGGTCGCCGCGCATGTGATCGACGAGCGGGCCGAGCCGGCGCTTGGCGATCGCGTGCGCGTCGGCGGGAACCGAGATGCCGTCCTTGCGCTCGATCGGCCCCCAGCCGAGGCCCTTGGTCGGGTCGAAGAACCGCGCCTGCGGCTTGGTCGCGAACAAGCAGCGCGCGAGCTCCGCGAACGGCAACAGGTACCCGTGCGGCGCGTCGAGGAGCTCGGTCACGATCGACGTCAGGTACGCGCGCGCGTCCTCGGGCGACCACGGCTCGTGCTCGATCTCGACGACCTTGCCCAGCGGATCGATCAGCTTGTGCGCGTGACCGTTCGGCGCGAGGCCCGCCGTCGCGAGCACGAGGTGATCGAACGCACCGCGCAGGTGATACGGGCTCTTGCGCTCGTACTCGCGGATCAGCGCGATGACCGACGTGTAGCGGTTGCCGCTCTTGATCAGCAGCTCCGTCTGTCCGGTGAGCCGGACGGTCCGCCCTTCGGACAGCACGAGCTCGATCGGCGGGAGCAGCTGCGCACCCGGCGACGACGCGCGGCCGAACCCGAACCGCGTCGCGGCGTCGACCGGCACCGGACCGAGCGCGCGCGTCCACGTCTCGAGCATCCGCAGATCGATCACGCGCTCCGCATCGGCGAACACGCCGACGGGGAACTGCCCGCGCAGCTGCGCGTCCATCATCGCGGCGTCGTAGCGGCGCGCGATCGGCGTGGCCGTTCCCGCGTGCAGCGGGATCACGTTGTCCGCCCGCGGTGCGCTGTTTGGCGCGCCGGCGTCGCGCAGCTGCGAGGCGAACACCTCGCGGAGCAGCGTCGCGCGCTCGGGGCGATCGAGGTGGAACGGCTCGTCGCTGTGCTCGTGCGTCGGATCATCGGGCAGCTCGCCGAGGCCGAGCACCGCCGACGCCCACGCCTGCACGGGCTTCTCGAGGAAGTCGCGCAGGTTTCCGATCGCGAGCGAGCGCGACACGCTCTGCGGCGCGACCGACGCGGGCGCCGACACCACGCCGAGCGCCGCCCGCAGATCGGCCAGGGCAGGGTGTGCGAGCAGGGCGAGCAGGCCGTCCTCGTCGGGGATCGGCAGCTTGTTCGCGCGAAGATGTGCGCGCACGGCATCGCGCACCGTGCACGCCCACCTCTCGCGCACGGCCGCGGGAACGACATCGAGCTCGCCGCCGGCCGCGCCGCCGAAGCGATGCAGCGGCACGCGCACCGTGATGCGATCGAGCGCCTCGCGGCTCGACGCGGCGCCGAGGTACGGCGCGAGCGCGTCCGCGAGCTCGAGCACCACGCTCGACGGACCGAGCGGCTGGCCGCTCTTGGCCTCGACCGCGACGTACGACAGCGTCAGCGCTTCGCGCGCGCAGAGCATCACCTCGAGGAACGCGGCGCGATCGCGATCGCGCGGCGAGACATCACCGGCGCGGGCCTCGCGGCGCAGATCGAGCGGGCTCGTCGTGTCGCCCGCGGGGAACACGCCCTCGTCGAGCCCGGCGACGTACACGACGCGAAACGGCACGGCGCGCATCGTCGCGAGCGGCGCGACCATCACGCCCGCGGCCAGCGGCTCGCCGCGGTTGGCGCGCATCGTCTCGAGCGCCCGCGACGCGTGCTCGCGCGCCTCGCGAAAGCCGAGCGGTCGCCCGTCGAGGTCGAGGTGCGCGAGGCCGGCGAGCATCGCGCGCACGCGCTCGATGTCGCGCGTCGCGTCCTGATCGCGCGGCGCGAGGTACACGTCGACGATGTTCGCGAAGATCTGCGCCCACGTCGCGAGCGGCGCCTCGTGGCGCGCGAGCCACTGCGCGTCGTCGGACAGCGAGCGCACGAGCAGCGCGAACGTCGCCGCGCTCGCCTGCTGATCCGGCCGCAGCTCCTCGGGCGCCACGTCGAGGCCCGCGATGCGCACCGGCCCGCGCGCCGAGCGCTCGCCGACCATGAACGCCCCGAGCGCCAACCGCCGCACGCCTTGGTCCCAGTGGAAGTGGCCGGGGTGCTCCTCGAGGTACGTGCCCTTGTGCGCGTCGCCGTCCGCGCCGAACGCGATGCCGAGCCGCTCCGTCCAGCGCACCCAGTCCGCGGCCGCGACGTGCGGGTGCCCCGCGAGCAGCGCCGGGTGCGTCATCACCCGCAGCAGATCGCGGCGCGCCATCGACGACGTCGGCAGCTCGAGCAGCGCGATCATCGCTTCACCGATGCGGCCGCGATCGTCGACGGGCGCATCGACGAGGTGGCACGGCACGCCGACCGCATCGAACGCGCTCGGCGCCTGCGCGAGGTAGCGCTCGTGATCGCCCGCGAGCCACAGGCCGACCTCGTGCGCGTTCAGCGTCGGATCCGCGTCGAGCCGGCGCCGGACATCCGCCGCGATCGCCTCGATCTCGCGGCGCGCGTTCGGACACGCGAGCACCGCGACGCCCGTCTCCGCGACCGGCTCGCCCGCCGGCACGCGGCGCGCGCGGACGTCATCGAGCAAGCGCTCGCGCGCGGTCACCGCTCGCCCGTCTCCGAACACCGCGTCGACGTCGCCACCCGTGCGCTCGACGAGCGCCGCGAGCGTGTCGCGGATCGGCTTGCCCCACAGAACGAGCGGCAGCGGATCGACCGCCGTCTCCGTCATCGCGAGCGTGCGCCGCCCGCCGACGTCGTCCCACAGCTCCTCGCACGGATCGAGCGCGTACACGGTGACGTCCGTCGTCGTCGCGAGATCCGTCAGCGCCTCGAGCTGCGCTCGGGCGAGGTAGCTCACGCCGAACACGGCGACCGGCGACAGCTTCGGCGGCGCGAGGTGCAATCGCCGGCGCGCCCACGGCAACATCGGCGCGAGCACGTGGTGCCGCGTCGGCTGCGCCTTGACGAGCCGCGCGAACGCCGCGGCGATCAGCTGCGCCTGCCACGCGGCCATCGGCTCGTTCCCGAGCTCGCTCGGCACGTGCCCGTTGATCAGCGCGGGCATCCAGTCCGGTCGCGTCGTCGCGTACTGCCAGCACAGCCCCGCGAGGTGCTGCGCGAGCTGCACGCGCCGCGGCCCCGCGCGATCGCCCGGATCCGGCGCCGCGTCGAGGTACGCCGCCACCGCGGGCAGTCCGCGCACGACGCCGCCATCCGCGAGCACGCTCGCCATCAGCGTCGCGAGCTGCGCGCGATCGATCGACGCCAGCTCCGCCGTCGCGTCGCTCCACGCGCGCTCGACGAAGCGATCGAACGTCACGAGCTCGAGCCCGGCCGCGATCCCCCGCGCGAACGCGAGCTCGCGCGTCAGCCAGCGCTGCACGAGGTGCGAGCCGACCACGACCGTCGACGGCGCGAACGGATCCGGCGGCGGCAATGCCTCGAACAGCGCGTCGAGCAGGCTCTCGACGCGATTGGAGTGCACCGCGCGAAGCATCAGCGCCCTCAGCCTCCGGCCGCTGTTGCGCCCGGGGTCGCCACCCACAGCGCTTGCGGTACGAGCTCGAACTGCGCGGGCAGCTTGCCGGGCGCTTCGCCGTCGACATCGAGCTCGACGACCGCGTTCGAGTCGATCGGCTCCGCGTACACCGTGCGCGCGCGCCGGCTCGTCACCTTGTCCATCGACAGGTGCGCGCCATCGTAGATCTTGCGCGAGAGCTTGAGCGCCTCGCCGAGCCCCATGTCGCCGAACGCGACGACGTCGAACATGCCGTCATCGAGCTCCGCGTTCGGCGCGACCTTCATGCCGCCGCCGAAGAAGCGACCGTTCGCGACCGCCACATTATAGATGGTGCTCTCGACGCGGTCGGTTCCATCGAACACCAGCTGCACGCGCTGGTTCGTGTACTGGAACGTCGCCTTGATGCTCGCCCACGCGAACGCCATCTTGCCGCCGAGCCGCTTCTTCGAGTCGTTGACCAGGCGATCCACGACGCCCGAGAGCCCGAACGACGTGATGTTCGCGAACATGCGGATCGCTTGCCCACCCGTGTTCGCGACGAACGTCAGCTTGCCCAGATCGATGCGCCGGCGCTTGCCCATGGCGATGACCTTGGCCGCGTCCTGCACGTCGTTCGCGACGCCGAGCGTCCGGCGAAAGTCGCCGCCCGTCCCGTACGGCACCAGCGCGAACGTGGCGTCCGGTGCGATCGGCTGGCCCTCGACGAAGAAGCCATTGACCACCTCGTTGACCGTGCCATCGCCCCCGATCGCGACGATGCGCTCCGCGCCCGACTCGAGCGCCGAGCGCGTGAGCCGCGTCGCATCGCCCACGCCCGTGGTCATGACGTCCTCGAACGGAAACGCGCGTTGTAGCGTCTCGGCCACCTCGGGCCAGCGCTTCCCGAGCTTCCCACCTTGGGAGTTCGGGTTCACGACGACCACCGTCCGCGGAGCGCTCATACGGGCCCGACTATACCCGCCGCCTATGACGGACAGTCCAGCGAGCCGAGACGAACCGCCGGACGGCGCGAGATGTACAGTGGCGCGGTGGGACCTGCGAATTCGTATGTGCGGCGATTCGCGCGGGTCCTCGACCACATCGACGCGAACCTCGACGGGGCGCTGACGGTCGCCACGCTGAGCGAGGTCGCGGGGATCTCGCCGTTTCACTTCCAGCGACAGTTCCGTCACTACCTCGGCCTCGGCGTGCATCGCTACATCCAGCACGTGCGGCTGCGGCGCGCCGCATTCCAGCTCGCGTTCCGCCACCGCGACATCTTGGAGATCGCGCTCGAGGCCGGCTACGGCAGCCACGAAGCGTTCACGCGCGCGTTTCGCAAGCTCGTCGGACAGCCGCCGTCCGCGTTTCGCGAGGCCCCAGAGTGGGAGCGATGGCACGCGCTCCAGACCCCGCTGCGAGACGCGCGCGCACCGTACGCCGACGTGCTCGCCGATCACGAGATCCAGGTCACCACGCGCGCGCCCACGCGCGTGCTCGCGATGGAGCATCGAGGCGATCCGACCGAGCTTCTCGCGACGGTGCAGCGGTTCATCGCGTGGCGCCGCGGCGCTCGGATCTCGCCCGCGCACGCGACGTACAACATCGCGTACACCGATCCAGCGGACGTCCCGGCGGCGGAGTTTCGCTTCGCGATCGCGGTCGCGACCGAGCAGCGGCCGAGCGAAGGCGTCGTCGAGACCCTGCTGCCCGGCGGGCGCTGCGCGACGTTTCGCCACGTCGGCCGCGACGACGATCTGTGGCGCAAGGTCGGAGCGCTCGACCGCTGGCTCGCAGAGACCAGCGAGGTCGCGGCGGACGCGCCGCTCTATCTCCGCCGCGTCGCCTTCTTCCCCGACGTGCCGGAGCACGCGGCGATCAGCGACGTCGTGCTGCCGCTCGCAGAAACGTCACGATCTCTGGATACAGCCGATCGAGAAACGCCCTGCGATCGAACCCCGGCGGATCCAGCGACGGTGCGATCGCGGGGTTCGGGGCTGGCCACGGGCTGAGGAACGCGTAGTGGTGCGCACCCGCGACGACCTGATAGTCGACGAGGCTCGGATCCGACACGCCGTCGATCACGATCTGGCACATGAGCTCGGCAGGCGTGATCCCGTCCGCGTCTCCCGCTCGGATCAGGACGGGCACCCGGACATGCGCGAGCGCGCCGGGCGCGCGTAGCCACGGCGTCGCGGGCGCGAGCAATACGAGCGCATCGACGTGCGGGTCGCGTGCAGCGACGAGCCCCGTGTAGGCGCCCATCGAGTGCCCGACGATCGCGAACCGCGGCTCGACGAGGAACGCGGTGGCGCACCACTCGGCGACGTCCAGCACGTCGCGCGGCCGGCGCGCGAGGATCTCGTCGGTGTCGGCGAGCGAGTTGTCGAGGCGATGGTTGCCCGGATGCTCCGGCACCGCGACCACGAAGCCATGCGAGGCCGCGTGATGCGCGAGCTCGCGATGGGTCGCCGGGCTGCCACCGCTCCCGTGCGAGATGACGAGCAGCGGCCATCGACCGTCGAGCACCGGAGCATCGCGCGCGACGCGGATCGAGAACGGTCCGAGCTGATCAGGCTGCTCGGGCGCGTTCGTCGGATAGAACATCAGCGTCGGGATCGTGTCGCCGACACGTGCGAGGCGAAGGCCCACGGAGTACGTCATCCCGCTCTCGTACGGCGAGCCCGCGATCCTCGCTTGACCGAAACTGCTGCCACCTAGGTGAAGCGCGCCCGGTCGATCCCGAGCCTCTTCATCTTGCTCTGCAGTGTCGCCGGCGGCAGGCCGAGCCGCGCGGCCGCCCCGGCGGCCCCGTAGATCTTGCCGCGCGTGGCCCGCAGCGCCCCCTCGATCGCCTCGCGGGTCGCCGCGTCGAGCGACGTGTTCGCGTGCACCTCGGCGCGTCCGGCCAGCACGGGCAGCTCGCCGATCACGAGCATGGTCTCGAGCACGTTGCGTAGCTCGCGAACGTTGCCCGGCCAGTCGTACGTCTCGAGCACCGCGAGGTCTCTCGCCGACAGCGGGACGGGGTCGCGCGACAGCTCGCCGATCAACGCCGCCGCGAGCGGCGCGATGTCCTCGCGGCGGTCGCGCAGCGGCGGTACCTCGATCTGGAACACGGCGAGCCGGTAGTAGAGATCCTCGCGGAAGCTCTCGCCGCGCAGATCGCGATGCGTCGCCGCGATCACTCGAACGTCGAGCGCGATCTCCTGCCTCCCACCGACGCGACGCACGGTTCGCTCCTGCATCACGCGCAACAGCTTCGTCTGCGCGGCGAGCGGCAGGTCACCCAGCTCGTCGAGCAACAGCGTGCCGCCGTTCGCGCGCTCGAAGATTCCCGCGTGCGCGCGCTCGGCGCCCGTGAACGCGCCGCGCTCGTGTCCGAACAGCTCGGACTCGACGAGCTCCGACGGGATCGCGCCGCAGTTCAGCTGCAGATACGGCCGATGCGCGCGCGGGGACAAGCGATGCACCTCGCGCGCGACGAGCTCCTTGCCGGTGCCCGACTCACCCGTGATCAGCACCGTCGTCGCATGTCGTGCGACGAGCTGCACTCGCGCCATCACCGCCTGCATGGCTGCGCTGCGCGCGACGATGCCGTGCCCGTGCTCGGCGCGCGCGAGCGCCTCGCGCAGCTCCTTGCGCTTCGCGAACGACTGCCGCGACACGGCGGCGAGCCGCTCGATGGTCTCGATCTGACGCACCGCCGTCTCGATCACCTGCGCGAGCGCGTCGCGAAACGCGGCACTCGCGAAGTAGGCGGGAAGCTCGGACACCTCGCGCAGACGCGGCATCAGCTCGCGCACGTCCGAGAGCGGCTCGATCGCGATGCCATTGGCCTCGAAGACGCTCGCGACCTCTCTCGCGAGTGACTTCGTCGAGTGCGCGTTCGCGATCGCCGCGAGGACCTTCGCGAGGAACACGAGCGCAGCATCGGTCGTCACACGAGCAGCTTTCACCGAGGCGTCGGTGGTCGCCACCGAAATGTCGGTGGCTGCAACATAGTGCATCCGCGGTCGCGCGGACTTGGCGCGGCACCGCACGTGCTCTTCGTGCGTGGATGGCATACGTGATCACCTCGAAGTGCGCCGGCGTCTGCGATACCGCCTGCGTGAAGGCGTGCCCGGTCGACTGCATCCTCGGTCCCGTCGATGGACAGATGGTCATCGATCCCGATGACTGCATCTGCTGCGGCGCGTGCGTGCAGGAGTGCCCCGTCGACGCGATCGTCGACGAGGACGCGGCGACACCGATCGAGCGTGCGTTCAACGCCGACGCCGCGGCGCGACTACGCCGTGGCTAGATCTTCTGGAACGGCTTGCCCGCCTGCTCCCAGCCAGCGGTGCCTTCGCTCATCACGAAGACGTTCGTGTAACCGAGCTCGAGGGCGCGCCCGGCGCCCCGATGGGAAGCCATTCAACCAGGGCCTCCACAATAGAAGACGAGCTTCGACGACCGGTCCGCGGGCAGGATGCTCGCCGGGTACGTCTCTTCGTCCTCGACGAGAATCGCGCCCGGCAGCACGCCGACCTTCTCGCGCGTCTTGTTGCTGTTGCAGTCGATCACCGTCAGTGACTTCGCCTCGATGCCCGCGGCGACGTCGGCGATCGAGATCTCGGGAAGCTCGTGCTCGACCTTCTCGGTCTTCTCCTTCGAGGCCGACTTCTCGCTGCAGCCGAACGATGCGAGGGCCACAGCGGCGGAGAACAACAGCGTGCGCATGGGTGCAGGCTAGCGCATCGACGGTAGAGTTGCGCGAAGAACATGCGAACGGTCGACGAGTGGAAGACCTTGTTGCGCACGGCGCTGCGCGACGCACAGCGTGGCCGCGACGGCGAGGCCATGGCCGTCCTGCGTGAGGCGCTCGCGACGATCGACAACGCGGAGGCCCCCGACGTCAGCCACGCACCGTCGGGCGACACCGGTCCGATCGCGGGAGCGGTGCAGGGGCTGGGGGCGGGCGAGATCGCACGCCGTGTCCTCGGTCTGCGGGGCGGGTGCCCTTGCTTCGCGTCGCGCGCGAGCACGCGCATGCGTTGCTCATTCGGTCCCGAGGTCGATGGCGCTCGGTCCACCCGCTTGTAGCCCATTCGACCCTCGGCGGGGCGGTGCCCCTGCTCCGCGTCGCGCACGAGCACGCGCATGCGTTGCTGCATTCGGTCTCGAGGTCGATGGCACTCGGTGCACCCGCTTGTAGCCATTCATCTCTCGGTCTGCGGGGCGGGTGCCCTTGCTCCTCGTCGCGCACGAGCACGCGCCGAGCGCCTGACCGTTCGTGTCGCGCGAACGACCGCCGTACAGCTGATCGTGTGAATCGATCACGCACGTTCGCGAGGGCGCTCGTCACGGCTCGATGCGCGCCTCGTCGCGCCGGGCGACCCCGCCCCGCAGCCCTCGGGGATTCTTCCTCGAAGAACCTGGTCACGGACGTTCGGGGTGAAGAGCGCGTTCACCTCGGACGATCGCGTTGACCAGTGCACTCCAGCCATCGAGGCTCCTTCCTCTGGGGGCTCCCACATTCGCTCGCGACCGTCCCATCGCACGCTCAACGCCAATGGCCGCACCGGTCGTCCTCGGGCGTCGTCGTCGGGCGTCGTCCACGGGCGTCGTCCTCGGGCGTCGTCGTCGGGCGTCGTCCACGGGCGTCGTCCTCGGGCGTCGTCGTCGGGCGTCGTCCTCGGCGTCGTCCACGGGCGTCGTCCTCGGGCGTCGTCCTCGGCGTCGTCCTCGGCGTCGTCATCGGGCGTCGTCCTCGGGCGTCGTCATCGGCGTCGTCCTCGGGCGTCGTCCTCGGGCGTCGTCCTCGGGCGTCGTCCTCGG
>CAZUAR010000057.1:0-32107 GCA_964617845.1 uncultured Kofleriaceae bacterium
CGACGCGTAGCATCGGGAGACGAGCATCGCGCGAGTGCCCACGTGGGCAGTCCCATGACGATCGCGTCCGAGCTGCGCAACCTGCATCGCGCGATGAGGCATCGCGAGTGCCCACGTGAGCAGTCCCTCGACATCGAGTTGCGCCAACCTGCATAGGCGGGACGACGCGTAGCATCGGGAGACGAGCATCGCGCGAGTGCCCACGTGGGCAGTCCCACCACCATCGCGCCCGAGTTGCGCAACCTGCATCGCGCGATGAGGCATCGCGAGTGCCCACGTGAGCAGTCCCATCACCATCGCGTCCGAGTTGCGCAACCTGCATCGCGCGATGAGACATCGCGACCTCCGCGTGAGCAGTCCCATCGCCTCCGCGCACGCATCACGCGATGAGGCATCGCGATCGTATTCCGCATGACTCGTTCGAGCGACGAGGCTCCGCCCAGGCGGTAGTTGCATCACCATCTCGTTCGAGAGCGCCGAGGCATCCCGCGAGCGAGTCCTCCGACGTGTGCATGGTGCCTGTCGGTAGCTCGAGGCCCCTCGCAGTTCGATCACGCTCGATCGTGTGCTGCGCGTGAAACGCCACGAAGAAAACGTCACGCGCTCGAGAGCGACGTCGCTTTTTGCTTGACGGATCTGGCGTGCGATCGCGTGCACCCTGCGCGACGAACTCGATCTCGAACGACATTTTTTCGACGAGCCGCCAAGAACGCGCGCAGATCGAAGCAGGTCAATCCTCGACGCACATTCTCGCGAACCCGACGAAGTCGCGTTCCGCGACGAAGAAGATGCGCGTGATAGAACGAACCATTCTTCGACGAGGAGTGTGTGATGTTGGACGGATCGATCTCGAACATGATCACGAGCGAGGGCGAGGGAACATCGGAAAGGATGGAAAAGCGTACTGTGGGTGAGCGAAGCGACGAGCGCTGGCAGCGCGTCCATCACGAACTACTCGGCATCGCGAAGCGCAAGGCCGCGCTCGACGCCGAAGAAGCACGGTGGCTTCGCGAAGCGGAGCGTCTCCAGATCTGGAAGCGCTTCGGCACGGTCTCGATGCTCGACTATCTCGAACGCACGATGGGCTATGCGCCCCGGACGGGCTTTGATCGCATGCGCGTCGCCCGCGCGCTCGGCGATCTGCCCGAGCTGACGGAGGCACTCGCCAACGGAGACCTCGCGTTCTCCGCAATTCGCGAGCTCGTTCGCGTGGCGACGCCGAGCACCGAGTCGGCATGGCGACAGGCCGCGCGTGGCAAGAACCTGCGCCAGGTCGAGGCGCTCGTGGCCGGGCATCGACCGGGCTCGCTGCCCGACGAGCCGCCCGACGAGCAAGCGCGCCTTCATCGCGTGGCGTTCGAAGAAGTAGACGCTCACGCGTACGCCTTGTTTCGACAAGCGCGTCAGATCCTCGACGAGGAGAACGGAACGCGGATGTCCGATTCCCAGGTGCTCGCGGCGTTCGCCTCGGCGATCCTCGACGGAGGAATGATCTCCGAACACGACGGACGCGCCAGGAACCAGATCGCCTACACCGTCTGCCCGAGCTGCGATCGCGGGACACAGGACAGCGCCGGGGCGAGAATCCCCGTCGATGCCGCCAGGCTCGAGCAAGCACGATGCGACGCGCAGCACGTCGGCTCCCTCGACGGGTCGCATCCCGAGCGTGCGAGCCAGGACATTCCACCGGCGACCAAACGCTTCGTGTGGAGGCGCGACGAGGGGAGGTGTCAGACGCCGGGGTGCCGCTCGTCGCGCGGACTCGAGCTCCATCATATCGTCGCGCGCGCGCGTGGCGGTTCGCATGATCCGTCGAACCTCACGCTTCGATGCAGCGCCTGCCACACGGCTCACCATGACGGGCTGATCTCGATCAGCGGCATCGCACCGCACGCGCTCACCACCACACGCAACGTGCCGATCGCACCGGTCGCGCTCACGTCTCCGGAGAAGGACTCGTATCGAGCGAACGGCCCGGTGCCGATCGCGGCACCCGTCTCGTCGAAGTTCGACGCCATCGCGACACGTACGAAGCTGATCGCTGCGTTGAAGGCCACCGGATGGAAGAAGGACGTCGCGACGCGTGCCGCCGACGAAGCCTGTGCCCACGCGGGCACGAACGCGCCCTTCGAGGACCTGCTGCGTGAATCCTTCCGTCGATGTCCCAAGAGCTGAGCGCCGACGTTCTCGATCGTGTGGCCGGATCGCGCCGGGCGACGGTTGTCCGAACACGAGTGGCCGTAGCGGCCGGCGCCGCTACCAGGGTGGCCCAGGTGGCGCAGAGCGCGCCGATGTCGATCCACATGACGGCGGATGAGAGCGTGTCATCACATCGGCGCGTCGAGACGACGAACCCGTGCTGGATCCCGTGAGCGGCTATTCCCACTCGATCGTGCCGGGCGGCTTGCTCGTGATGTCGTAGACGACGCGGTTCACGCCCTTCACCTCGTTCACGATGCGCGTCGAGATGCGCGCGAGCAGATCGTAGGGCAGCTGGACCCAGTCGGCCGTCATGCCGTCGCGCGAGTTGACCGCGCGCAAGCAGATCGTCTCCTCGTACGTGCGTGCGTCGCCCATCACGCCGACGGACTTCACGGGGAGCAGGACGCCGAACGACTGCCAGATCGACTCGTAGAGCCCCGCGGCGCGGATCTCTTCCTCGATGATCGCGTCCGCGTTGCGGAGCACGTCGAGGCGCGCCTTGGTCAGGTGCCCGAGGCAGCGCACCGCGAGCCCCGGACCGGGGAACGGCTGCCGGGTGATCATGTGCTTGGGCAGGCCGAGCTCGAGGCCGAGCTGGCGCACCTCGTCCTTGAACAGCTCGCGCAGCGGCTCGACGAGCGCGAGCTTCATGCGCTCGGGCAGACCGCCGACGTTGTGGTGCGACTTGATCACCGCGGACGGGCCCTTGAACGACACCGACTCGATCACGTCGGGATACAGCGTGCCCTGCGCGAGGAAGCTCGCGCCCTCGATCGACTTGGATTGCTCCTCGAACACCGCGATGAACTCGTAGCCGATGATCTTGCGCTTCTTCTCCGGGTCGGTGACGCCTTCGAATGCCGCGAGGAAGCGGTCCTCCGCGTCGATGACGCGCAGGTCGACGTGGAAGTGATCGCGGAAGATCGTCGCGACGTAGTCGCGCTCGCCTTTGCGGAGCACGCCGTTGTCGACGAAGATGCAGGTGAGCCGGTCGCCGATCGCCTTGTGGATCAGCGCGGCCGCGACCGACGAATCGACGCCGCCGGACAGGCCGCAGATCACGCGGCCCGTCGGGCCGACCTGCGCGCGGATCTTGGCGATCGCCTCGTCGACGAACGACGCCATCGACCAGTCGCCCGCTGCACCGACGACGCCGAACAGCCAGTTGCCGAGGAGCTCGGCCCCGCGCGGCGTGTGCACGACCTCGGCGTGAAACTGCACGCAGTGGATCTTCTTCGCGACGTTCGCGAACGCGGCGTACGGGCAGTTGTCGGACTCGGCGGTGTGGACGTAGCCCGGCGGGATCGCGTCGACGTGATCGCCGTGGGACATCCACACGGTCAGCTCCTCGCCCTGCGGCGCGGTGCGGAAGACACCGGCGTGATCGCCCGGCTCGCGCACGCGGATCGACGCGCGGCCGTACTCGCGCTTGTCGGCGGGGCGGACCACGCCGCCGAGGAGGTGCGCGGTGAGCTGCGCGCCGTAGCAGATGCCGAGGATCGGGATGCCGAGGTCGTAGAGCTTGGGGTTGATCGTCGGCGCGCCCTCGTCATAGACGGAGGACGGACCGCCCGAGAGCACGATGCCGGTCGGCTTCATCGCGCGGAGCTGCGCGAGCTCGGCGTCGTTGGCGAGCGTGTACGGGTGGATCTCGCAGTAGACGGCTTGCTCGCGGATCCGGCGCGCGATCAGCTGCGTGTACTGCGATCCGAAATCGAGGACGAGAATCAGCTGATGTGCGGCCACTGTGCGTTCACTCCGTGCGGTAGTTCGGGGCTTCCTTGGTGATGATGACGTCGTGCACGTGGCTCTCGCGGAGCCCCGACGACGAGATCTTCACGAACCGTGCTTTGGCGTGCATCTCGGCGATCGTCGCGCAGCCGAGGTAGCCCATCGATGCGCGCAGGCCGCCGACGAGCTGGTAGATCGACTCGCGCAGCGCGCCCTTGTACGGCACGCGGCCTTCGATGCCCTCGGGCACGAGCTTCTGCGGTGCCTCGACGTCGCCCTGGAAGTAGCGATCCTTCGAGCCTTCCTTCATCGCGCCGATCGAGCCCATGCCGCGATACGACTTGTACGAGCGACCCTGGTAGAGGATGACCTCGCCGGGCGCCTCGTCGGTGCCCGCGAACAAGGAGCCGATCATCACGGTGTCCGCGCCGGCCGCGAGCGCCTTGGCGACGTCGCCGGAGTACTTGATGCCGCCGTCGGAGATGATCGCGACGCCCGAGCCCCTGGCCGCGGACACCGCGTCGGACACCGCGGTGAGCTGCGGGACGCCGACGCCGGCGACGATGCGCGTGGTGCAGATCGAGCCCGGCCCGACGCCGACCTTGACCGCGTTGACGCCGCACTCGATCAGCGCGCGCGTCGCCTCGCCGGTGGCGACGTTGCCCGCGACGAGCTGGAGCTTGGGGAACTTCTTGCGCGTCTCTCTGACCGCCGCGAGCACGCCGGCCGAGTGACCGTGCGCGGTGTCGATGCAGATGACATCGCAGCCGGCGGCGATCAGCGCCTCGATGCGAGCCTCGCGATCACCGCCGACGCCGACAGCGGCGCCGACGCGCAGGCGGCCGAGGTCGTCGACCGCGGCGGACGGATCCATCTCCGCCTGCTCGATGTCGCGGATCGTGATCAGGCCCTTGAGGCGGCCCGCCCCGTCGACGACGAGCAGCTTCTCGATGCGATGCTTGTGCAGCAGGTCCTTGGCCTCGTCGATCGCGACGCCCTCTTTGACCGTGACCGGGTTCTTGGTCATCAGCTCGCCGACCTGCAGATCGAAGCGCTTCTCGAAGCGCACGTCGCGGTTGGTGAGGATGCCGAGCGGTCGCTTCTCCGCGTCGACGACAGGCAGGCCGCTGATGCGATGGTGCCGCATCACCGCGAGCGCCTCCTCGAGCGTGCGCGACGGCGCGATCGTCAGCGGATCGACGACGATGCCGGACTGCGCCTTCTTCACGCGGCTGACCTCGCGCGCCTGCTCCTCGATGGTCAGGTTCTTGTGGATGAAGCCCATGCCGCCCTCGCGCGCCATGCGGATCGCGGTGGCGGACTCGGTGACGGTGTCCATCGCCGACGACACGAGCGGCATGCGCAGCGGGATCGCGGGGGTGAGCCGCGTGGTCACGTCGACGTCGCGCGGGATGACCTCGGAGTAGGCGGGGACCAGCAACACGTCGTCGAACGTGAGCGCCTCTTTGAGCTGGTCGTCGAGCATGGCGCACCTTACCCGATCACGCTGACAAGAGATCTGGCGCACGCGAGCCAGCGCGCCCCAGCGATCTACCGACGGCAACCTGGCGAAAGGTCTACAATCGCCGCATGTCACGGGGCGGCGCCGCGCTGTTCGTGCTGGTCGGGTTGCTGGGGAGCGACGCCGCCGGCAACGGCCGCCCCGCGGAGACGTCGTCGATCCATTTCGGTCCGGACGGCACGGTCGCAGCCGGCATGACGTTCGGGCTCGTCGTCTCCGAGGACGGCGGCGCGACCTGGCGCTGGTCGTGCGAGGACGCGCTCGGCTACGGCGGCGAGTACGACCCGGCGTTCGCCTACGCATCCGACGGAGCGCTGTTCTCGACGAGCTTTGCCGGCCTCCTGCGAACGGCGGATCACTGCACGGTCACGCCGTCGACACCGCTCGGCGCGAAGTTCGTCGCCACGCTGGCGCGCGGGCCCGACAACGCGCTCTTCGCCGCGCTCGCCGAGCCGCCGGACCCGGCGACGATGAGCCCCGGCGACACGGCGATCTACAAGAGCACCGACGACGGCCAGACGTTCCCGATCAGCGCGGCGCCGTCGGGCATCGGCACCGCCTGGTACAGCGTCGTGGTCGCGCCCTCGGATCCGACGCGCGTGTATCTCGCGGGCTCGCGCGTCGAGCTGGGCGTGCGCGTGCTGAAGCTGTTCCGCTCGACCGACGGCGGCGCGAGCTATCAGCCGATGGGCACGACGGGCCTGACGACGAGCCCGAGCTCCGCGCTGCTGATCGCCGGTGTGTCGGCGCAGGATCCCGACCTCCTGTACGCGCGCGTGACGTATCAGGACAACGCGCCGAACAGCGACGCGATCTTTCGCAGCGTCGACGCCGGCGCGACGTGGACCAAGGTGTTCGCGAGAGCGACGTCGCTCTCGGCGCTCGTGCGCGCGAACGGGGATATCGTCGTCGCGAACCGCTACGCCGAGGCGTGGGTGTCGCGCGCGCCGTCCAGCGGCGACGCGTGGGAGACGCTCGCGGGCGTGCCGCACGTCAACTGCCTCGTCGAGCACGCGGGCGTCGTCTGGGCCTGCACGCAGAACTACGCGCCGTCCGACGAGACCCGCGATGGCGCGGGCATCATGACCTCGGCCGACCTCGCGACGTGGACACCGGTGTTGAGGTTTCAGGACATCGCCGGTCCGATCGCGTGCCCGCCGGGAACCACGCAGCGCGATGTCTGCGCCGACGACACGCTTCGCTGGTGCACGATGCGCTCCCAGTTCGGGATCGTCGCGAACCCGACGAGCTGTCCCGAGCTCGTCGATGGACCGCTCGTCACCGACGACGCGGCGATCATGAAGCCTCCTGGGAGCGGCGGCTGCTGCGATGCGAATGCGGGTTCATCGATCGGCGGCGCGTGGCTGTTCCTGTTGCTCGTGTGGCAGCGATCTCGCCGATCTCGTTGAGCGCGGATCGCACACGGGCTGCCAGCCCCCGCGGGTGGTTCAAACACCCCCAGTGGGCGCGTGTACGACCTCGGACTAACGCTGCGAAATCCCAGTGCCATCAAGAGGTTGAAGTGTGGATCCAAAGATGTAATGTCCGGGGCCGTGGAGGGACTTATGCGTGCGTTCGCTTGGACTTCGCTCGTGTTGGTAGCTGGCTGCGCGGGAGAGGCACCGCCGGTGACCGGCGATGACGAGCCCGATGCCGGCATGATGATGGGCGAGCAGCCGACCGAGCCGGTCGTGCGGTCGATCGTGGGCGGCTCGTTCCGCCCGCTCGCCGCGTTCACCGGCATCGAGGGTCGCGCGCTCCTCGTCCGCAAGCTCGACGGCACCTCCGAGGTGAGCATCGCGCTCGACGGTGGAACCGCCGGAACCGAGTACGTCGCGCACGTCCACATCGCGCCGTGCGCGTATCAGATCGTGACGCCCCCGGCGGTCGCGACGTTCACCGGGCACTACATGATCGACCCGGCGCAGACGACGACGATCGAAGCGAACGAGCTGTGGGTGAAGCCCACCACGTCGGCGACCGGCATGATCGTCGGCTCCGCGACGTTCCAGCACATCCCGCGCGACGAGGCGATCTCGGTCGTCGTTCACGATCCGGTGATGGGCAAGATGGCGTGCGCCGATCTCTACGCCAACGAGGTCGCGTCGACGATCGAGTTCTCCGGCCAGGTCGCCGCGTTCCCGGATGCGGGCATCGACATCGGCGTGACCGGCACCGTCACCGCGGCGCGCACGGACACGTCGACGACGTTCAACTTGACGCTCGCGGGCCTCACGGCCGCGAACACGTACGAGGCGCACCTGCACAACCAGCCGTGCGAGGTGCTCGCCGGCGGCGGCCACTACATGATCGATCCGACGGTCCCGCCTCCCGCGGACGCGGCGAACGAGGTCTGGTTCACGGTGCCGCCGAACTCGACGACGGCGACCCTGCCCGTGACCGTTCCATTCGGTGCGCGCACCGACGCGCAGTCGATCGTCGCGCATCGCGTGGAGGACAATGCCGGCGTGATCACGAAGGTGAAGATCGCCTGCGGCAACCTCACGCGCACCACACCGATCGCGCCGTTCGAGACCACCGGCAGCGCGGTCGCGCTTCCGGCCTCGGCGGGCATGAACCTGACCGGCACGGCGCTCATGACGCGCAAGTTCAACGGTGTGACGGAGGTCGCGGTCGTGATGACGGGCCTCGCGCCGAACACGGCGTACGCGGCCCACGTGCACAACCAGCCGTGCTCCTTCGAGGCCGGCGGCGGGCACTACAAGTTCGACCCGGCGAGCACCGAGCCGACCAACGAGATGACGTTCGAGCTCGCGTCGAACGCCGAGGGCACCGCGAGCGACTCCACGTGGGTCGCGAAGGTCGCCACGGCCGAGGCGCAGTCCTTGATCGTGCACGGCGCCGAGAGCGCTCGACTCGCGTGTTTTGACCTGGAATAGCTCGACGCCGCACCGCGTGAGCGGAGGTTAGATTTCGTCCGCGACAGGGTGGGACCATTCGGGCGATAACAGCGCCCATGCGCACGACGTTGTTTGCTGCGGTCCTGTTGGGTTCCACGGTCGCGGCGGCCGAGCCGTACGACGTACAGCGGCCCGTGACGCGCGGCCCCAACAGCTGCGGCACCGTTCAGGCGCCCGCCGTCGTCGATGACGGCTTCACCGCCCGCTACCTGCTCGCGCCGGGCACGCAGCGCATCGTGTACCTGAACCGCTTCGGCGGTCAGTACAACATCACGCAAGCGGCGACCGACGCCGCGACGAACACCGCGTCCATTCGCGTCAGCGCGACGGGACAGGCGCGCATGGCGACCATCGCGCCGATGGGCAGCAACTTCGACTGGCCGATGGTCGTCGAGTGCGTGAAGAGCCACTACAAGGACATCGACGTCCGCTTCGTCGAGAGCGAGCCTTCGGGCGGTCCCTACATCGAGGCGGTCGTCGGCGGCAACGGCAGCGAGCTCGGGTTCCCCGCGTCGTCGGGCATCCTCGGCATCGCGAGCGCCGACAACTTCTGCAACGTGACCGAGACCGGCATCTGCTTCACGTTCGCCGAGGCGCACGGCGGCTTCGGCCAGCGCAACGCGGAGCTGTGCACCACGATCGCGCACGAGGTCGGCCACCTGCTCGCGCTCGAGCACGAGACGCTCGCGACGGATCTGATGTCGTACGTGCCGGTGACGCAGGCGCCGAGCAAGGCGTTCGTCAACCAGGCGAGCGCGTGCGGGACGTATCCGCAGCAGCCGCAGAACTGCTCGTGCAGCTCGTCGCAGCAGAACTCGTTCAATCGGCTGCAGACCTACGTCGGCCCGCGCCCGGTCGAGGCGACCAAGCCCTCGCTGTCCGTGAGCTCGCCGGACAACGGCGCGACGGTGCCGCCCGTGTTCAACGTGGTCGCGACCGCGAGCGACGACATGGCGATGGCCGACGTCCGCGTCCTGCTCGACGGCATCGAGGGCGGCAACGCGCAGGTCGAGGCCGACGGCAAGTGGACGATCACCGTGCGCAACGCGGCGCTCGGCGACCACCAGATGACGGTGATCGCGCGCGACCGCGCGGGCAACGAGACCTCGCAGACGATCGCGGTCAAGGTGGCGAAGGCGCAGACCGGCGACTCGTGCGTCGCGAACGAGGCGTGCGAGGGCAACCTGTGCGCGACCGACGAGGACGGCAACTTCTGCACGCAGACGTGCGACGTGTCGAACGACTCGTGCCCGAGCGACTTCGAGTGCAAGGACATCGGCGGCGCGAGCATCTGCGTGGTCACCGGTGGCTGCGGCTGCGCCACGAGCGACCCGCGCGACGCCGTGGGCGCCCTGCTCGTCCTGTTCGTCGGACTTTTGGTCTCGCGCCGCAAGCGCCGCTAGACTCGGGGAGTGCGAGCACTCCTCCTGCTAGTCCTCCTCGCCGGCACCGCCGGCGCAGCGCCCGTCGTCGACTGGGAGACGGGCCGCGTGCTCGAGACCGGCGTCGGCCTCGCGGATCGCCAGGCCCCCAACCCCGCCGTCGCGCGCGGTCCCGCGCGGCGCAAGGCCGAGGACGCGGCGCGCCGCGCGCTGCGCACCGCGGTCGAGACGCTGCCGGTGGCCGGCGGCGGGACGCTGAAGGAGAAGCTCGCGGACGCCGCCATCGCCGCCCGCGTGGATCGCGCGATCGCCGCGGCGCTGCCCGTGAGCGCGACACCCGAGACCGACGGCGCGTGGATCGTGACGCTCGCGGTCCCGATCGAAGCGCTGCGTCAGGCGATCGAGGGACCGCGCGCGCTCGCGGCCGACGGCGACAAGGGGCCCGCGGCGATCGTCGTCGAGGGTGCCGCGATCAAGCCGGCGATCGGCACGACGATCGGCGGAGCGAGCGTCCCGATCGTGTGGGTCAAGAAGGTGCCGGCGTGGGCCGAGAAGGCGCCGCGGGTCAAGGCGACGTCGGCGAAGGACGGCGCGATCGACGCGGACACGAAGGGCGCGACGCCGTCGACGCTGTTCGTCATCGTCGCGCCCTGATCACTGCGCCATGGTCGGTGCAGCGGGCGCGCTGACGAGCTCGGGGCCGCGCAAGCACGCTGGTTCTCGGCGATCGCGGCGTCGCGGAAGTTCTCGAGGTCGACGAGGACGTCGTGCGCGAGGTCGGGCGCGAACTTCGCGATCGCGCGCGACGTGAGCTTCTCGAGCTTCTGCTTCTGGTGCCACTGGTTCGTCGACTGCGACGCGGCGATCGCGCGGCGCGTGGTGAACATCAGCGTGCCGGTCTTGACGTCGAACATCGACAGCTCGGTGTAGCCCCACACTTCCTGGCGCTTGCCGGGGAGGAAGAACGCGCCGACGATCGTCGCGTAGCCCCACGCGACCGCGGTGAGCATCGAGTCGTTCGCGAGCACCTCGCGATACAGCATCACGTAGCGGAGGCGATAGCGCGCGGCGATCTCGCGCAACGCTTCCATCCCGAGTGCGCCCGATGGGATGACCATCGTCTGCGTGAGCAGCGTGAAGTGCGGGCTCTTGCGGAGCTCGGCCATCAGCGGCTCGACGCCGGACGGCACGCGATCGTCGGGGCCCGGACCACGCCAGTCCTTCGCGGTCATGATCGGGATGATGCCGACGCGCGCGGGCAGCTCGAGCTCGATCGGCGCCGCGAGGATCTTCTGGAGGTTCTCCTCGGTGAGCGCGCCGTTCGGGTTGCGATCGAAGAGCGACTTGTCGAGCGGCGGGGGCGCGTTCGGCATCGAGGGGGCCTGGCCCGCGGCGATCGCCGCGGTCGCCATCTTCTGCGCTCCACCGCAACCGATGGAGACGAGGCCGAGAAGCAGGATCAACGACAAAGCAAAGCCAACGCGCGACGTGTGCACGGTTTCCTCCTCGTCACGCCGGACGGGCGACGCGACAGTGCGAATACAACGAAGGAGCTGGTTGCAGCTTACGCATCTCGTGTCACCCACCGTGCAACGCCGCGAGATCGGTCACCCTTCTATCCCTGGCGCCACCGCGCGGGTATCGTGCGCGGCATGTCGCTCGATGACGTCCTGCGATTTCTCCGCGAGCACAAGCACGTCGTCGAGGCGTCCGTGCACGGCGACGGTGGACCGCAGGCGGCGGTGATCGGCGTGGCGGCGGCGATCGTCGACGGCGGGCTCGAGCTCGTGTTCGACACGTCGAACCGATCGCGAAAGCACGCGAACCTCCTGCGCGACGGCCGCATCGCGATCGTCGCGTGGCACGACGCGACGACGGTGCAGATCGAGGCGCGCGCGGATCAGCCGAGCGGCGACGAGCTCGCGCGCGTGAAGGCGACGTACCTCGCGGCGTTCCCCGACGGCGCGGAGCGCGAGGCGTGGCCCGACATCGCGTACTGGCGGTTGCGCGCGACGTGGATCCGCACGAGCGACTTCTCGACGACGCCTCCGACGATCACCGAGGTCGCGCTGCCGTGAAGCCGTTCGCGGTGCCTGCCGGACGCCCGTACCTCTCGACGGAGCGCGACGTGCCGTTCGAGGTCGCGGTGTTCGGCGCGGGCGCGATCGGCTGCTGGGTCGGTGGCCGTCTCGCGGCGGGCGGCGCGAAGGTCACGCTGATCGGACGACCGCGCGTCCTCGACGAGCTCGCGGGCGGGCTGACCGTGACGGACCTCGAGGGCGATCGGTTCACGGTGAAGGTGACCACGTCGACGGAGCCCTCGGCGGCGGCGGGCGCGCGCATCGTGCTCGTCACCGTGAAGTCCGCGCAGACCGAGGACGCGGGCAAGGCGCTCGCGCCGTTCGTGAAGGATCCGGCCGCGTTCGTGGTCAGCCTGCAGAACGGCGTGCGCAACGTGGCGACGCTGCGCGCGGCGCTCGGGCGCGACGTGCTCGCGGGCATGGTGCCGTGGAACGTGGTGCGTCGCGCGCCGGCGACGTATCACCGCGGCTCGTCGGGCACGCTGATGGTCGAGCACTCGTCGCGCGCGGGCGAGCTGTATCACGCGCTCGGGTGCGGGGGCCTCGGCTTCGAGACGCGCGAGGACATGGACGCGGTGCAGTGGGCGAAGCTCGTCATGAACCTCAACAACGCGATCAACGCGCTGTCCGGCTTGCCGCTGCGCGAGGAGCTCTCGCAACGCGGCTACCGGCGCGTGCTCGCAGCCGCGCAGCGCGAGGCGCTCTCGCTGCTCGCGCGCAAGCGACAGCCGGTGGCGAGGCTGACGCCGCTGCCGCCGCGCTGGATGCCGCGCGCGCTCGAGCTGCCCGACGCCGCGTTTCGCGTGCTCGCGAAGAAGATGATCGCGATCGATCCGCACGCGCGATCGTCGATGTGGGACGACTTCGAGGCGAAGCGCCCGACGGAGATCGACTACCTGCAGGGCGAGGTCGTCCGGCTCGCCGACTGGCTCGGCACGACGGCGCCGATCAATCGCGCCCTCGTCGGCCTCGTGCGGGCCGCGGAGGCGGGCGGACGGCGTGCGTTCTCGAGTGCCGACCTCGCTGCGGCCGTGGGGATGTGATATCGCGTGCGCGTGTGGACGCGCGCGTTGCTGGTGATCGCTCTCGCCTCGGGGTGCAAGGACAAGGCAGCGCCGCCGGCGCCGGCCGACAAAGGCTCGGCG
Source organism: uncultured Kofleriaceae bacterium (assembly GCA_964617845.1). Classification (GTDB taxonomy): domain Bacteria; phylum Myxococcota_A; class Polyangia; order Haliangiales; family Haliangiaceae; genus JABFXX01. Next base: position 12,985 of record CAZUAR010000057.1, read on the forward strand.
GTCGCGTCCGTCGAGGATGACCTCGCCGCGCTCGAGTCGCGCTTTCACCACCTGCTCGACACCGGCGACGACGTCGGGTCGGTAGCGGCGGGCAAGGCGCTCGTCGATGCGCTGCGCGCGAAGGAGCCCGCGTCGCATCGCATGCTCGACGCGCTGACCAAGTACGGCATGCAGCTGCAGGTCACGGGCGACTGGAAGCAGGCGCTCGTCGTGCTCGAGGAAGCGCTCGCCCATCCCGCCGCGAGCAAGGATCGAAAGCTGCTCGCCGAGATCAAGTTCCAGCTCGGCTCGCTCTACACGGAGCTGCACGAGGCGGACAAGGCGATCGGCATCCTGCGCTCGGCGGTCGATCTGTCGATCGCCGAGTACGGCGCCGACGCCTCCGAGACCGCCGTGATGAAGGAGTCGCTCGCGTCGGCGCTCGATTTCGGCGAGCACTACGCGCAGGCGGAGCCGCTGTTTCGCGAGGTGCTCGCGACCTACGAGAAGGAAGGCGATCCGCGCCGCATCGGTCGCGCGACGACGAACCTCGCCGTGAACCTCGAGTTCCAGGATCGCGACGCAGAGGCGCTGAAGCTGTACATGCGCGGCGTGGAGGCGATGGGCGCGAACGAGGGCTACGAGCGCAGCTCGCTCGCCGAGGCGCACTCCGGTGTCGGCCGGATGCACCAGCGACAGAAGCAGTACAAGCCCGCGATCGCCGCGTTCGAGAAGGCGCTGGCGATCCGCATCGAGGTGCTCGGCGCCGATCACCCGCTCTCGGCGCTCGACTACCACAACCTCGCCGTCGCCCTGCGCGACGCGAAGAACCTCCCGCGTGCTCGCGAGATGTGCGGCAAGGCGCTCGCGATCCGCCAGGCGAAGCTGCCGGCAGAGCACCCGTACCGCGTCGGGACGGAAGATCTGTGCGCGGAGCTCGGCCTCCGCGTCGACCGCTGATCGGTGTCCGCGCCGTGCCGTCATCCCCGCGTCCGCGGCAATTCTCGACGCGGCCGCGTGTGGACCTCGCGTGATCGTCCGCGCCGTGCCGTCATCCGCCGACGCGGGCACCCTCCGGGCGTCGGCGACCTTCTCGGCCCTCCGTGGGTCGCGCGTGATCATTCGGGCGCAGGTTCCGGCGCCCGTCTATCATCAGGCGTGCGCTCGGTCCTGGTCGCCGCTGTCCTTCTCGGGCTCGCCGCGCCGGCGCGCGCCGAGTTCTGCGGCTTCGTCGGGCTCGATGCGCAGGTCGTGTCCAGCCCCGACCGCGTGATCCCCGGCGACGGCGGCATCCTCGTCGCGGCCATGCGCGGACACGGGCACTCCGACAAGGACGTCGCGGATCAACCCACGTGGCGCTTCCAGTCGGGCGGCACGTCGACGGAGCCGCGCCGCACCACGCTCGCGCCCGGGCTCGTCGTCTACCATGCGCGCCAGGACGGCACGGTGTCCCTCGTCGAGCGCGACGGCACGGTGCGCGCGAGCGCGTTCTTCACGCGCCGCCCGCGTGCGCGCCTCGCCGCGCCCGTGGTGTCGTGGGTCGTGCGCGCGCCGGACCGCGTCGACGTGCTGCTCGGCCTCGCGAAGAACCCACCCGTCGACGCGATCGCGATCGTGGTCGTCGGCAAGGACGGCAAGGCACGGTCGTGGGACTTCCTCGATCCCGAGTCGACGATCCAGCGCGTGTACAAGCAGCGCGGCTGCGAGCTGGCCCCACCGGGCACGCTGCCGTCGAACGCCGGCGACGAGGTCACGTTCTTCTACGTCGACGCGGACGGCCGCGCGTCGGCGCCGAGCAAGCCGATCAAGATCGCGGCGAAGACGCCCTCGGAGGCGCGGATCTCGCCCGACGACCTCGATCGCTGACTACGCCGCCCAGCCCGCGACGACGATCGCGGCGATCACGCTGCCGACGACGAGCGCGTCGAGCACGCGGCCGTAGCTCTGCAGGCGCTGGCGCAGCGGCGCCTTGCCCTCGTGATCCGTGACCGGCAGCTCCGCGCGCCGCACCTGGCGCACGAGCACGTCGAAGCGATCCCAGTCGCGCGCGGCGAGAAACCACTTCGACCCGCGCTTGGCCTCGAGCGCGATGCCGTCGCGATAGATGTGCGCCATCGCGATCCGCGACGCCGACTGCGTGAAGCTCAGCGAGGTCCACCCCCAGCGAATGCCGTCGCGCGTGATCGCGACGCGCGCGGTGCGCACGGCGACGGCGAGCCCCGTGAACATGAGGAACGCGAACGGCAACACGACCATCGTGCTCGAGCCGCGCCGCCACCAGTGCCGCGACACGAAGTACCACGTGACGACGAGCAGCACCGCGACCAGGACCGTGCCGATCCACGCGAGCCGCTTCGCGCGCCTGGGTGCGTGAAACGTCGCGAGCGGAGTCCCGACGAGGCCGAGGCCGGGCGGCAGATCGAGCACGCTCATCGCGCGTCCCTGCCCTCTCTCACGATCCCGTGAGCCCCTTCACGTCGACGGCCATGCGCAGCCGCTGCAGGATCACCGCGCGCTCGGTGTCGTCGGTGATGCGCTCGCCACGGCGGGTGACATAGAACACGTCGGCGACCTTCTCGCCCTCGGTCGAGACCTTCGCGAGCGTGATGTCGAGCCCGAGGTCCGCGAGCGTCTGGGTGATCGCGTAGAGGACGCCGACGCGATCGCGCGTGAACACCTCGATGATCGTCGCCTGGGTCGAGTCATCGTGGATCCGGATCTCGGTCATCACGCCCGGCGTGACCCGCTTGGGCAGGGTCGAAGGCGGTCGCCGCCGCGCGATCAGATCCGCGACCTTGTCGGGATCGGGTGCGCCGCTCGCGAGCAGGTCGCGAAGATCGGCGAGCACCTTCGACCACCGCGGGTCATCGGCGGTAATCGCCGCGCCCTTGAGGTCGCGCACGTAGAAGAGGTCGGTCACGAGCCGCTGCGCATCGGCCTGCGCCGGCGTCGCCGCGTCCGATCGCGGTGCCGCGTCCGATCGTGTCGCCGATCCGGCCGCCGCGAGGTCGACGTGACCGAGCACGGCGCCGAGCACGTCGATCCGCGCGGCCGCGAGTGCACCGGCGATCGCCGCGAGCACGCCGGGCATGTCGGGCGCGACCACCGCGAGCTCGCTGTGTCCTTCGCGCGGGTTCGCCGCGACGTCGATCGCGATCGAGAGGCTCGCTCCGCGCGCGCGGCCGACGAGGCGCACGTGGCGCGCGGTCTGGCGCGGGGTGAGCTGCGCGAACAGGCGCGGATCGATGCCCGCGACGATCGCCTCGGCGTCCGCGCGCTGCGCGACCGTCGTCTCGGTCTCGTCGGTGGCGAGCGAGAGCACCTTGGCGCGGTACTCGCGATCCGGGTCGCCGATGCGCGCGGCGGAGCCGCGGCCCGCGAAGTAGTCGCGCGTCTTGAGCAGCAGGTCGCGGAGGAGGCCGTCCTTCCACGCGTTCAAGTTGTTCGGCGCGGTCATCGCGGTGTCGCACAGCGTGACGAGGTAGAGCGCGACGAGGTGCTCGTCGTCGCCGATGCGCTCCGCGAACCGCGAGATGACCTCGGGGTCCGCGAGGTCGCGACGCTGCGAGAGATGCGACATCGTCAGGTGCTGCCGGACGAGGAACTCGGCGAGCTCGATGTCGGCCTCGGACATGCCGAGGCGGCGACCGATGGTGCCGGCGACGACGGCGCCCTTCTCGGCGTGCCCCTTGCCGAGCGGCTTGCCGACGTCGTGGAGGAGCGTCCCGAGGAGGACCGGCGCCGGGCGGCGCACCTCGCGCCAGAGCTGCGTCGCGAGGGGATGCTCGGCGGCGAGCTCGCCGCGCCAGAGTCGCTTCTGCATCGCGACCGCGTACAGCTGGTGCTGGTCGACGGTGTACACGTGATAGAGGTCGTGCTGGACGCGGCCGACGCACGGCGCCCACTCGGGCATGACGGCGGAGAGGATGCCGAGCTGGTTCATCGTCTCGAACGCGGACGGCTGCACGGCGTCGCGTGGATCGACGAGCGCTTCGAGGAGCAGGCACGCGGCGTCGCGATCGGCGGCGAGCGCGGCGGGGTCGCGCGCGACGCTGTCGGCGGCGAGCTCGAGCGTGTGGCCGTACACGGGGAGCTGCTCGGCGACCGCGACGCGGAACAGGCGCACCATCTCCGACGGGCGCTCGGCGAACAGCGCCGGGTCCTTGAGAGACAGCTCGCCGTTGAACGTGATGAACGACGAGTCGATCTGCGCGATGCGCGGCTTGGAGCGCGCGGGGACGCGCGCGGAGTCGAGCAGGCGATCGGCGACCTGGACCACGCCGCGCGCGTGGAGGTAGTAGTCGCGCATCAGCGCCTCGACGGCCGGCGCGACGGCGGAGCGCGCGGGTGCGGGGCTCGGAAGCCCTGCCTTGTCGGCTCCGTCCTCGGGTCCCTCGTGCGGGCGCGCGTGCGGGTAGAGCGCGGGCGCGATCGCCTCCTGGATCTCGAACGTGAGCTGATCGAACCGGCGCTTCGCCGTCAGCTGGACGAGCGCGCGGATGCGGAGCTGGAAGTCGCGCGCGCCGACGAGGACCTGCGCCTGGCGGCGATTGAGGTGGCCCATCGTGACGAGCGCGGCGATCAGCTGCTCCGCCGACTCGGGGCCGCGCGCCTCGGCGGTCGCGCGCGGCGGGTGCCAGCGGATCGCGGCGCACCACAGCGCGGTCGACAGATCGCGCAGTGCGCCGATGCCCTGCTTGAGGTTCGGCTCGAGGAGGTAGAGCGACGCGCCGAACCGATCGTGGCGCGCGCGCTTCTCCGCGGCGAGCTGCGCGATCAGATCGTTCGGGTTGCCGCCGGGCGCGAGCGCCGAGAGCGTCGCGCGCACGAGCTCGGTCGTGAGGCGCGTGTCGCCGGCGATGTGCCGCGCGTCGAGGAGCGCCGTCGCGGTCGCGAGGTCGTCCTTCGCGAGGCGCGCGGCGGCGCGAGCTTCTCGCACCGAGTGGCCGATCGCGAGCTTCTCGTCCCACAGCGGATAGAGCAGCGCGTCGGACACGCGCTTCGCGGCGGCTTCGTCGCGGCGACCGTCGGCGTGGAGCACGATGAAGTCGATGTCGGAGAACGGCGCGAGCTCGCGGCGCGCCCAGCCGCCGGTCGCGACGAGCGAGAGTGCGGCGCCGTCGGCGTGATCGCGGATCGCGGCGTCGAAGCGCTCGGCGAGCGTGCGGTCGTAGACATCGGCGATGGCGCGGCACGCGGCGCCGCCTTGTCCCGCCACGAGCAGGCGATCCGGCAGCGTCGCGAGCACCGCGGCGAGCTGCGCGCGGATGCCGTCGGGCTGCGTGGTGACGGGGCTCGCCATGGCCCTCGAATCTAGCGCGTCACTCGCCGCTGAGGGACAACGCCGCGACGTCGAACCAGCCGTCCCACACGCGCATGCCTTGCACGCGCTTGTGCACGAGGCCCTGCGACGCGTCGGTGACGATGCCCGCGATCGGCCAGCTCTCGGCGAGCGCGGCGCCGAGATCGCCGGCGAGCTTCGCGCGCTGCGCCGGATCCCACGCCGCGGCGAGCGCGTCGAGCGCGCGGTCGACGCGCGGCGCGGGTCCGCGTTGCGCGACCGATGGCCCCACGAGCGTCGAGAGATCCATGTCGACCATGCCGCTCCACGACATCTCGACGAGGTCGTACTGGCCCTCGGCGACGCGCTTCTGGAGGTAGTCGACGCCGGCCTCGCGCACCTCGATCACCACGCCCATCTTGCGCGCGGCTTCGACGAAGTAGTCGCGCGCGATCTTCTGCGGTGGCGCCGACGGATCCTTGGGCGCGGGCTTGTCGGTGCCGAGCATCACGAGGCGCAGCTGCTTGCCCGCGTTGTCGCGGATGCCGTCCTTGTCGCTGTCCTTCCAGCCCGCTTCGTCGAGGAGCTTCGCCGCGGCGCCCGGATCGAAGTCGGGCACGCCGAGCTCGATGCCATTGACGAAGCCGCCGCGCCAGATCGGCCACAGCATGGGCCGCGCGAGCCCGTCGAACGCGCGCTTCGCGATCGTGCGGCGATCGACGAGCAGCCCCAGCGCGTGGCGCACGCGCGGATCGGCGAGCGCGGGATGATCCGCGTTGAACCGCAGGTAGCGCATGCGCAGCGCCGCGAGCTCGAGCGGGCGGAACGACGACGCGATGCCGGGCGCGGTCGCCTGCTCGGGCCAGTGCGCGGGGATCAACGCGGGCACGATGTCGAGGTCGCCGCGCTTGGCATCCTTGAGCGCGACCGCCGCGTCGGGCTGGAACACGTACTCGATGTCCTTGATCGCCGGCTTCGCGCCCCAGTACGCCTCGTTGCGCACGAGGTGAACGACGCCGTTCTTGTTCGAGGCGAGCTTGTACGGGCCCGAACCGACGAGCGCCCCGCCCGCCTGCAGCGAGCCGTCGTAGACGTTCATCGGCAGGATCGGGATCTCGGCGAGCGCGCGGAGCACGTACGCGCTCGGGCGATTGAGGACGAGCCGCACCTCGTGTGACGTGATCAGCTCGACCGCGAAGACATCCGACAGCATCGCTCGCAGGTGATCGACGCCGCGGCGCGGATCGCGAATCGCGTCGAGCGTGAACTGCACGTCACTCGACGTCACGGTGCGCCCGTCGTGGAACGTACAGCCGGGCTCGAGCTCGATGCGGATCTCGGTCTGCGACGGCATCACGCGCCACGACCGCGCGAGCCGCGGCGCGAACCGACCGGCGGGCTGTCCCGGCTCGGGCGGCAGGTAGCGGATCAGCGGCTCGAAGATCGTCCCCATGACGATCCGCCGGCCCCACGTCGTCGGCGCGACCAGGGGGTTCAAGCTCCTGGGGTCGGCGTCGACGTGGATCCGAAGCGTGTGCCCCCGGTTGGCCCGAACCTCCGCCGAGCTCGACACGTCGGCGAGCGCCGGCGAGGAGGGAACGTTCGCAGCCTCGGCCGTCGGATCTGGGGCATGACGCCACGGTTTGACGCGCGCGGGCGAATCGCAGCCAACGATGGTCAGGACTGCCATGAAGACCGCGACTTGAGTGACCCTAATCACCATGTTATGACCGCACGCATGCTGAACGCTCCCGTCCGCAGCGTCCTGTTCGGTGGCCTCCTCGTCGCGAGCCTGGGCGCCTGCGAGAAGGACAAGCTCAAGGGTCCCGAAGCGGAAGTGCGCAAGGGAGACGTGAAGCTGAACCTTCCCGCGGTTCCGGACTTCGCGCTGCCGCCGACGAATCCCGACGGCTCGCATTCTGTGAAGGAGATGCGGGTCAAGGGCAAGAAGCTCCTCGATGGCGAGATCACGGTCAAGGGAATCGTGACGTGGGCCTACGATTGCCCCACCGCCGTTCGCCAGCCTGGCATGTCCGACAAGGACGTCCAGAAGATGATCGACGAGGATCCGACGAAGTGCGAGCGCGCGAAGTTCTACATCGGTGACACGGCGGACACGCCGGCCGAGAAGAGCATGTGGATCGTCGACGTCCCGCGTCCGTACAACAAGCTCGAGATGGAGCGCATCAAGAAGCCGGATCGCAACCTCCAGATGTATCCGGATCGCTGCGAGCCGAACGAGAAGGATCCGAAGAAGCAGATCTGCCCGCCGTACGCGGTCGGCGATCAGGTCGAGGTCACCGGCACGTGGAAGCTCGCGTCGCCGCACAGCGAGCGCAACTCCGACGGTCTCCTCGTCTACAAGCGCATGAAGAACATCACGCAGAACTGGGAGACGCCGGCGCCGGATCCGGTGAACCAGCCCGCGCCGACCGGTGGTCCCGCGCCCGGCGAGAAGCTGTCGCCGCAGGACCTCGTGAACCAGAACAAGAAGTCCGGGTAGTCCCCTAGAACAGCCAGCCGACCGAGAGGCCGGCCGCGACACCTCCACGTCCCCACGCGGGGAGACGCCCCGAGAGATCGATGTCCCAGCGGCGCGTCACCGCGATGCAGGGGGTGATCTCGAGGCCGCGCCATGGAGCGATGCGATACCCGAGCGTCGTCGCCGCGCCGAGCTCGAGCGTCGTACCGAGCGCGCGATCCATGATGTCGTCGTGCGTGGTGTCGAGCGCGACATCCACGCGCGCGCCGACGAACCAGCCGACCATGTTGCCCGCGGGGAGCGTCGACAGCCACGCATCGCCGCGCCAGTACCAGCGGCCCTCGACGCCGACGCCGGCGCGCGTGCCCGTATAGTCGCCGACGGCGGCGCGACGCACCTGCACGCTCGCGCCGAGGCCGACCCGATGCGACGGCACGAAGCGCTCGTAGCCGACCTGCACGCCGCTCGCACCGTCGAGCGACGGCAGCGCGACCGAGACGTCGTTCAGGCGCGCCGCGACGAACATGGGAAGGAGCACGCTCATGGCACCGGTCCGATCGCGCGGTCGAGGAAGTCGATCGTCGCGGCCCACGATTGCGGCGTATCGATCGAGATCTCGAAGTCCCACAGACCGCTCGACGCGCCGCGGTTCCACAGGTGACCACCGCCCGGGATGGCGAGGATGCGCGCGTCGTTGCCGGCATCGAGGAGCGCGTCGCGCATCCGCGTCGAGTGATCGAGCGACACGAACCAGTCGTCCTCGCCGTGGATGAACAAGAACGGCGGCGCGCCTTCACGCACGTGCGTGAGCGGCGAGGCCATCGCGTACCGCTCGGGCACTTGCTCCTCGGTGCCGCCCATGAAGTTCACGACGGCGTCCGCTTCGAGCAGCGCGCCCATCTCCTGCGGCCCCGCGCCGCTGACCACCGCCTGTGGCGGCTCCGCGGCTCCCGCCTCGCAATCCGGCGCGAGCTCGGCGACGTCGGTCGCGACGCCGAGCATCGACACGAGGTGACCACCGGCCGAGTAGCCGATCGCGCCGATGCGATCGGGATCGATGTCGTAGTCGCTCGCGTGCGCGCGAATGAACGCGAGCGCGCAATACACGTCCTGGATCGCGCGGGGGAACACGCCGCTCTCGTCGCCGCTCGCACCGACGAGGCGATAGCTCAGGTTGAACGCGACGTAGCCCGCATCGGCAAGGCGCTGCGCATGATCCGCCATGCCGTCGCGCTCCAGGCCGACGCGCCAGCCACCGCCGTGAACGACCAGCACCGCGGGTCGCGGCGTTGCTGCCGGTGGCGGCATGTAGGCGTCGAACGCCGTCGACGCGAAGCGGGTGTCGTACGAGATGTCGCGTTCCACGACGACGTCGGTGCAGCCGGCGAGAACCGCCGTCCACACCGCGAGAACGCGCGTTGACGAAGGAGAAGCGAAGGGCATCGCTCCGCCACCTCACGCAACCGACGTGCCTGCCGCGTCGTGCTTGTGTCGGCCGACTCGCTAGCAGCTGGTCGTGTTCGGGCACGCGCGCGTCGCGTCGAGCGTACCGGCGGCGCCGGTCGCGCCGTTGTTGCCGTCGCGCTCCGCGAGCGGTGCGTTCGGTGCAGACGTTCCGCCCGCCCCGCCGCCGCCGGCCGAGCCGCCGCCGATCACGCAGTCGTTCGTGACGCTCGAGCCGGGCGTCCACATGAGCCCGACGGAGCGACCACCGGCGCCGCCCGCGCCGCCACCGCCGTGACCGCCGTGAGCACCGGGACCGCCGACGCCACCGGCGCCCGTGCCCGGGTGGTTGCCGACACCGCCACCACCGCCGCCCGACTGACCGCGTCCGCCCGCGCCGCCCGCGCCGCCCGCGGCGCCGATGCCGCGCGTCAGATCGCAGCCGCTGATCATCACCGTCGACGCGTTCGTCGCGAACACGCCGATCGATGCGCCGCCGCCACCGCCGCCGGTGCCGCCACCGCGCGCCGCGCAGCCGCCCGCGCCACCACCACCGCCGCCAGCGCCGTACGCGTCGGTGCCGTCGTCGCAGCCGCCGCTTCCGCCGCCACCACCGCCGCCGCTGCCGTTCTCGCCGGTGCCGCCCGAGCCGCCGTTGCGCGCGTACCAGAAGCCACCGGTGAGGTAGCCGCCGGAGACCGCGCCGCCCGCGGCGCCGTTCGCGATCACGCCCGCGTTGCCGAAGCCCGCGTTCGCGCAGGTGCCGCCCGCGTCGCCGCGGAAGCCGAACGGGAACGGAGCGTACGACGCACTCTGGCCGGTCTCGCCCGCGCGGGCGTTGAGGTTCAGCGAGAAGACCCCGCAGTCGGTGTCCATCGTGCCGCCGCGTCCACCGGCACCGCCGTTCATCGCGCGCGTCGACGGGCTCGCCGAGCACGAGTTCGTGCCGGCCGGCCCGGACGCGCCGCGCGAGCTCGAGTTGCACGCGGTGTTGTACTCGTCGCCGTCGCCGCCGCCGCCGCCGAACATGAAGCCCTGCGCGTCGACGAGGATGGCGTCCTGGCCGGAGCTCCCCGCGCCGCCGGGCGCGCCGTTGCCGCCGACGATCTTCACGCGCTCGAGCGTGACCTGCGCGCCGTCGACGTGGATGCCGTAGCTCGAGCGGCCGTCGCGTCCCGACGCTCCGCCGACGCCGGTGGCGTTCGGGCCCTGGATGATCAGGTCGGCCATCGTGACAGGGACGATCAGGCCGTGCGCGCGCACCGCCATGAACTCGCCGGAGCCGCCGGTGCCGTTGTCCTGCGCGCCGACGATCGTCACGCGATGCGCGGTGTTCGAATAGGGGCCGCGCTGCCACGTGGCGCTGTAGCCGCCCCACACGTTGACGCCGTTCACGAGGACGACGACCTCGTTGTACGTGCCGGTCTGCACGAACACGTTCGGGCGGCCGGTCTGCACGCCGCGGATGATGCCGTGCGAGATCGTGGCGCACGGCGTCTGATAGGTGAGGCCGCACGTGCTGCTGTTCGAGCCCGCGCCGGAGACGAAGATGCCCTTGGTCATGTCGCCGTCGATGCCGTCGCAGTTCTGATCGGTGTACGTCGCGTCGGGATCGTCGGTCGCCGACGGTGGAGCGCACGTCTCCCAGCCGGTCGCGCCCGCGCACGTCTGCGTGCCGAGGCAGACGTTCCACGGCGTCGTGATGTTGCACTGCTGCGTGGCACCCGTGTTCGCCGCGGTGCAGTCGCACGCGCCGCTCGACGCCATGCACTGCTTGTAGTTCACGTTGTCGATGACGACGTTCTCGCAGTCGAAGCCCGTCGGGCAGCCGACGACCGAGCAGTCACGCGCGCACGCGCGATCGCCGTCGGGATACGTCACGCACTTGTCCATTCCGATCAGCGTGCACTCGGAGTCCATCGTGCAGGTCGTGCACAGCTGGCTCGACTGCGGCACGCACACGAACGTGATCTCGCCGTCGATCGCGATGCCGTCGACACCGACGCAGCCGTAGCCCTGCGGGCAGTCGTTCGAGCACGTGCGCGTGCACTGCCCCGACGTGCCGACGAGGATGCACAACAGGCTCTCGCAGTCGTCGTTGTCGGTGCACGGCTCGCCGAACTCGTGCCCCGGCGGCGCGTCGATCGGAGCGTCCGCTTCGGGCATCGCATCGATGACGTCACCGCACGTGGTCGTGTTCGGATCGCAGGTTCCTTCGGGCCGACTCGATGCACAGCCGACTACGACGATCGCGAGCGCGAGTGCGCCCAAGCCCCTCATCATGCGCGAACGATAGCATCTGGCTAACGAGGCACGAGACGGCAAATCTCGACGGATAGCAGGACGGTCGTCGCGCCGATCTTCGCGGGACACCCGGCCGCGGTCGCGGCGCCGATCTCGAGGATGTGGGACTTCTCGCCACCCGTCGGCGGTCGCACGATCAGCTCGACGCGACGCGTGGCGCCAAGTGTGGCCGGGGCCACACGAAGCACGCGCGGCTCGGCGAGCGCACGCACGAGCGCCTCGATGGAAGCGGCGTCACTTGGCCCGGCCGGCGTGCGGATCCACTCGCCGATCACCGCGCCGCGCTTGTACGTGATGCCGTCGATGCGGAGCTCGTCGATCGTCGTCGGCTCCTCGCGCCACGGGGTCGGATCGCGATAGGCGGCCGCGCCGCGACGGAGCAGGGCGAACGCGTCCGGTGACAGGCGCAGCGCGACCGCCTCGCCCGCGCGCGCGATCAGGTTGCCCGCGTGGAGCGAGAGCACCATCGCGTCGCCGCGCTCGACCGCCACCGTCAGCGTCTCGATCGGCTCGGTCGTCGGCGCCGCGACGACATCCGCCGCATCGACCGGGCTCCGCAGCACGGTCATGAGCGCGACGACGGCCTCGACGTTCGCGTCGGCGCCGTCGATCGTGGGCCTCCGCTCGAGATCGAGCTTCGCGTCGTCGACGAGGGAGACCGATCGCACCCCGACCGGCACGGGCGAACGCGACGCGATCGCGGCGCGCGGCCCGCGCAGCTTCTCGACGAGCGCGCGCACGGCATCCGCCTTCTCGCGCGAGACGCAGCCATCGCCCGTCGACGAGGCGAGGTAGACGCGCTGCTCGCACGGACCGCCGAGCGCGACGCGGGTGCCCGCCATCTCGACCACGATCACTTCCCCGTGCCCCATCGGCGCCGGCGGCAGGGCCTCGATCGCGAGCTCCGCGAGCGCGCGCTCGAGGTCGTTCGCGAACGCGGGATCGAGGACGAGGGTCCCCGTCGTGTCCGGCGAGCGCGGCGCGATGCGGCGCGGCGATCCCGCGACGTGCACGCCGTCGACGGTGTACTCCGGCACGCTCGCGATACCGGCGAGCGGCGTCTTCACCGCGAGATCCAGCGGCGACGGAACGAGCGCGCGCGCGACCCACGCGTCGACGAGGTAGTCGCGATCGCCGATGCCGATCCACGCCTGCTCGGTCGTCGGATCCGGCGCGCCGATCCACAGCTCGAGCCGCCCCTTCGCGTGATCGATCGCGAGCTGCGTCGTGTTCGCGCGCGGATCGCGCGTCCGTGCGCGGTGCCAGCGCGCGCCGCGCAGCGCGGCGAGGAGGCTCGCGACCGGCGCTTGCTCGACCGCACCGACGACGGCGCCGGATCGTCGCCACGGCCCGGGCAACGCGCGCTCGATCGTCAAGTACGGACCGACCGGGTGCGCCGTCCACGCCAGGCGCGTGACCGTGGTCTCGTCGAGGCCGGGCACGAGCGTGCGATCCGTGCGCGCGGGCGTCCGCACGAGATCGACGACGAGCACCACGAGGAGCACGGCCGCGATCGACGCGAGCACCGCGAGGCCGCGCCGCGTCGCGATCACGATCGCCTCCGCCGCCAGAGCACGATCGCACCACCGACGAGGATCCACGCGAGCGGGATGCCGGCGACCGACAGCGCGATCACCGCCTTGCGTTGCCCGTCGGTCATCACGAGGCGGATCTGATCGGGGCGGCGCGCGGCGACGTCGACCTTCGGCTCCGGCGCCTTCGCGAGGAACCGGAGCGCCTGCGCGAGCCAGAGGTCGCCCGCGCTCGCGTAGCCGGCGAGCGAGACCGTCGAGAAGTCCTCGGCGGAGCCCACCGCGATCACGCGATCGCCCTTGCCGAGCGCGGCGAGGACGATCGGCCCGGCGAGGTCGTCGGGGCCGCGCTCGGCCGACTCCGCGTCGAGCGAGGTCTCGGCCCAGCTGTCGCGCGACGCGGTGATCAGCGGGCGCGCGCCGTTCGTCGCGATCACCGGGCGAGGCAGCACCCACATCGTCGGGCGCGCGTTCGCGAAGCCGCGGTTGATCGGATGATCCGCGTAGCCCTCGAACACGAGGATCGAGCCGCGGATGTCCTTCACGGTCCACGCCGGATCGAGCGCGATCGCGAGCGGGAGACCGAGGCCGCTCTGCGCGAGAACCGCGTCGAGGCCGGTGCGGCCGATGCGATCGTCGCCGCGACCGACGACGCGCGCGGGCGCCGCGACGAGCAGCGCGCCATCGGCGGCGAGGTACTGCTGCACCACGAGCGCCTCCTCGGGCGACAGCGGCGACGACGGCCCCGCGACGACGAGCACCGAGCAGCGCGCCGGGACCGCCGCGGCGAGCGACACGGACTCGAGCGTCATGCCCTCGCCGCGCAGCCGCTCGCCGACGAGCGACCAGTCGGCGCCCCGGTCGGTGGTCTCGAACGGCAGCTCGCCGTGCCCGGCCGTCGCGCACACCGTGATCGGCGCGGTCATCGCCATTCGCGCGACCGCGCCCGACAGCGAGCGCTCGACGACGAGCTGCTCGATGCTCGCGGCGCCGCCGACGCGCTCGATCGTCGCGAGCGACAGCAGATCGATCACGTGCCGCTTGCCGAACGCGTCGACGATCACCGCGCCGCCGTTCGCGAGGTCCTTGGGCAGCACGCCCGCGGTGCGCGCGACCGCGTCGAGGCCGCCCGGGATGCTCACGGGATCGACGACGCGGACCGAGATGCCCGGCAGCTCGCCGATGCGGCGCACCACGCGCGTGACCTCGTCGTACAGCGGATCGAGCGCGCCGAGCGACGGCCGCACGACGGTGAGCGTCGCCGCGTCGACGTTCGCGAACACCGCGCGCGTTCCGGGATCGAGCGAGTTGCGCCCGCTCGCGCTGACGTCGAGCCGCGCGGGGTGGCGAACCGCGAGCGCGAGCGCGAGCGCCGCGATCAACGCGACGAGCAGCGAGCCGATCGCGCGCGCGCGTAGCTCGCTGCGCCGGCGGCGGCCCGCGCACGCGAGCGTGATCGCGAGCGACAGACCGAGCGACGGGAGCGCGACGACGAACACCAGCGGCGCGAGCCCGAGCTCGCCGCGCGCGAACGCCGCGAGCGTCGAGCGCACGCCGATCGCGGAGAGCGCGGCGGCGAGCGACGGATGATCGACCGCGAGGTCCGGCGCGAGCGACAAGAGCTCGCCGACGAGGAACAGCCCGACGAGCAGCGCGAAGCCGAGCGCACCCGCGCCGAGCGTCGAGCTCGTCGCCGCGCTCGCGGCCACCGTCCACGCGAGCAGCGCCGCGCCGATCGCGATCGCGCCGAGGTAGCCGCACGCGATCGTCGCGATGTCCCAGCCGCCGCCGTCGCTGCGAAATACGGCGACGACGACCAGGTACGCGAGCGTCGGCACCCACAGCAGCGCGTAGATCACCGTCGCGGCGAGCCACTTCCCGACGACGGCCGCGCCCTCCCCGACCTGCGCGGTGAGCAGCAGCTCCCACGCGCCCGTCTTCTTGTCGTCCGCGATCGCGCGCATGCCGAGCAGCGTCAGCACGACGAGCGAAAGGACCCACGTCAGGAGCGTGCCCGCGAGCTGCTGCTCGAGCAGCGCGCCGAGCGGCGCCGGTCGCCGCGGATCCGACAGCGCACCGACGAGCCCCGCGAACGCGACGCCTTGCACCACCAGGAACACGCCGACGACGACGTAGACGATCGGCGCACGCAACATCACGTGCAGCTCGCGGCGCAGGACCCAGTACGCCGCTCTCACGGCGACTCCGGCTCGGACATCAGGGACACGACCGCGGCCTCGAGCCGATCGGACTTCGTCCGCTCGCGCAGCTCGTCGGGAGTTCCGTCGGCGACCACCCTTCCTTTGTGGATCACGACGACGCGTTGCGCGAGCGGCTCGAGGTCCGCGACCGCGTGGCTCGAGACCAGCACCGCGCGCGCCTTCGCCGCGCTTGCGAGGTGTTCGCACAGCGTCTTGGTCTGCACGGGATCCATGCCGCTCGTCGGCTCGTCGAGGACGAGCAGCGGCGGATCCCCGAGCAGCGCGTCGGCGAGGCCCACGCGCTGGCGATAGCCCTTCGACAGCGCGCCGATCGAGCGCTTCACGACGTCCGCGATGTCTGCCTGGTCGATCGCCTTCGCGACGCTCTCGTCGCGCAGCCCCTTCTGGCGCGCGCGCAAGCGCAGGTGATCCATCACCGTCAGCTCGTGCGGCGCCGGCGCCTGCTCCGGCAGATAGCCGAGCTTGGCTTGCGCCCGCGCGCGGTCCGTCGCCATCGCGATGCCGTCGATCGTCACGTCGCCCGCGTCGGGATCGAGGAACCCGGTCGCGATGCGAAGCAGCGTGGTCTTGCCCGCGCCGTTGCGCCCGACGAGCAGCACGGCCTCGCCGGCGGCGACGGACAGCGAGACGCCGGCGAGCGCCTTCCACGATCCGTACGACTTCTCGACCTCGCGGACCGCGAGCATGGCTAGTCGGGTTCGTTCGTGGCCGCGTTCGTGCGCGTGAGCGGCAAGCGGATCTCGAACGTCGTGCCGCCGGAGCCGGTGTCGCAGCGAATCGTTCCGTTGTGGTCGTCGACGACGCGCTTGACGATCGCGAGCCCGAGGCCCGTGCCGCCCTTGCGTCCGGTCGCGAACAGCTCGAACAGGCGCGCGTGGATGCTCGGCGGGATGCCGGGACCGGAGTCCTTCACGCGGATGACGAGCGAGTCGCCGTCGCGCTCGATCACGATGCGCAGCTTGCCTCCATCGGGCATCGCGTCGACCGCGTTGTTCGTCAGGTTGTGAAACACGCGCAAGAGCTTCTGCTCGTCGAAGAACGCGATCCCGTCGTAGCGAGCCTCGACGAGGAAGTCGATGTTGCGGCCCGCGACCGCCGTCCCGAGCTGCGTCGCGAGCTCCTCGGCGAACTTGTTCATGTAGACCTTGCGCACGACGAGGTCCGAGTCGCCGCGCGCGAACGCGAGCACCTCGCGCGTCATGCCGGCCATGTGATCGAACTGCCGCTGGATCTGCTCGACGTAGCGCTCGCGCTGCTCCGCTTCGTCGGCGGCGGCCATCAGCTGCGCGTAGCCCGAGATGATCGTCATCGGCGTCTTCAGGTCGTGGAGCAGGCCCGCGAGCATGCGGCCGATCGAGGCGAGGCGATCGCGATTGCTCTGCTCGCTGCGCCGTCGCGCCATGCTGATCGCGTTGGCCGTCTGCGCCGCGATCAGCACGAGGAGCTTCAGGTCCTCCTCGTTCCACGGACCGTCGCCGTCGCGGGCGCTGCGCCGCTGATCGATGATTTCGATGCCGCCGATCACGTCCTCGCCGTCGACGAGCGGCGCGACCATCAGGTGCTGCGGGCGGACGCCGGCTTCCTCCGCCACCTCGGACGCGTGGCGCGGATCCTTGGTCGGATCGTCGACGATGACGGGCTGGCGATGCGCGATCGACCAGCCGAGGAGCCCCGTGCCGTGCGGCAGCGTGCGCTCGATCAGCCTCGGCGCCGCCGGCCCTTGCACGGTGCGGAACCGCAGCGCCCCGTCGGGATCGACGAGCGCGATCGAGCCCGCGCCGCCGCCGAGGACGGTGATCGCCTGCGCGAGGATGCGCGACAGCAGGTCGTCGAGATCGAGCGCGGCCGAGAGCTCCTTCTCGACCTCGTACAGCGCGTTGAGCTCGCGACTCCGGCGCTCGAGGTCGCGGCGTGCGCGCGACAGCTCCTGGTTCTGCGCGACGAGCGAGTGATACAGGCGCGCGTTCTCGATCGCGATCGCCGCCTGCGCCGCGAGCGCGGTGAGCAGCTCCTCGTCGGCGCGCTTGAACGGCCCGGCCTGCTTGTTCAGCACCTGGAGCACGCCGACGACGCCGCCCATCGCGCCGAGCATCGGCACGGTGAGGATCGTGTTCGTGCGATAGCCGCTCTTGAGATCGACCGCCGGCGAGAACCGCTGATCCGCGTACGCGTCCGGGATGTTCACGATCTCGCGCGTCTGCGCGACCCAGCCGGCGATGCCGTCGCCGACCCGCAACCGGATCTCGACGCGCTCGCCGCCGTCGGTGACCTTGGACCACAGCTGCTGTCCGTCCTCGGACAACAGGTACAAGGTCGAGCGATCGGCCTCCATCAGCTCGGTGACCTTGGCCATGATCAGCGCGAGCAACGTGTCGAGGTCGCCGGTCTCGGTCAGCGCGCGGCTGACCTCCTGCACGAGCGCGACCTTCTTCTGCTCCCGCTGGAGCTGCGCTTCGAGCGAGTGAACGGACAGGGCTGGGTCGCTCACGGACCCCGCTGCCAGCCCCTTGCCGTCCGACATGGCGGCCATCCTACCCCAATCGTTACGGACTTACTCCATGCCGCGGCGGCGGAGGTCGTCCTCGTCGAGGCCCTCGAGGTGACCGATCTCGTGCAGGAGCGTGTCGCGGATCTGCTCGGACAGCTCAGCGCGGGTCTTCACCGCCCGCGCGAGGTTCTTGCGGTACAGGGCGATCGAGGGCGGCTCGTCACCGGGTTGCGGCGGCAGCTGCGCGGCGTGACCGACCGGCCCGCGGTACAGGCCGAGGATCGTCGGCGGGAACGGCGGCTTCACCGCGGCGAGGTCCGTGGCGTTCGGGAGATCCGCGATCTCGATCTTGATCGCGAGCACCCGCGCCTTCTTCTCGGGGGGCAGCGCCGCGACCACCGCGTCGACCTCTCGCTGGAACTCCTCGACGGAGATCAGGACCGGGGCCACCAGCTCCGCCGGCGCGAGCTTGCGCGCGGTCGCGAGCTCGGCATCGGCCGCCTCGATCTCGCCGAGCTGCTCGAGCGTGAGCCCCATCATCTGGTGCGTGTACGCGTCGTCGGGCTGGATCGCGAGCGCCTTGGTCAGCGCCGCGCGCGCCTCGGCAAACCGCGACAGATCGAACAGCGCCACGCCCTTCTCGTGCAGCGCATCTCCGCGGCCCGGCGCGAACCGGAGCGCGGCGTCGATGCGCGACAGCGCCTCGTCGCTGCGGCCGAGGTCGTTGAGCGCCTGTGCCTCGAGCACCGCGAGATCCGCGGACAGCGGCGCGTTGCGGCGGCGGCGCGCCTGCGCGCGACGGCTCCCGCGCTGCGCGAGCTCCAGGCCGAGGCGGAGCGAGTCGCGACCGCGCTCGCCCTTGCCGTTGATATAGAAGTCCGCGACGGCGCGCAGCGTCTCCGGATCATCCGGATCGAGGGCGAGCGCGAGGGAGTACGCGACCTGCGCCTCGGCGTCGCGGCCGAGCGCGGCGAGCGATGCGCCACGAAGGTGATGCGCCTCGACCGAGGTCGGGGTGACGTCCGCGGCGCGATCGGCGCACGTCCACGCCGCGGCGAACGTGCCCTTCTCGATCTGGCGATTCGCCTCCTCGAGCAGCAGCGCGACCCGCGCCTCGTCGTCGGCGACCTCGGACACCGCCGCAGGGCACTCGACGACGTTCTCCTCGTGATGCGGGCGCAGCGTCGCCCCTTCGACGAGCGACTTCGACGGCGTCCCCGTCGATGCGGCGACCGCGGGGGCCGGCGGCGGCGCCGTGCTCGAGCCGCTCGCGGCAGGCGGGGCGTCGGTCGAGCCGCGGCACCCCGCGAACACGACGACGGCAAGAACGGCTGCCGCGCGCATTGGTAGATCTACTTTCCCTCGTTATGAGTTTCCGTACGACCCCCGTGG
>CAZUAR010000058.1:0-31348 GCA_964617845.1 uncultured Kofleriaceae bacterium
GGGACTGCCCGCGTGGGCACTCGCGCGATGCTCGTCTCCCGATGCTACGCGTCGTCCCGCCTATGCAGGTTGGCGCAACTCGATGCCGAGGGACTGCCCGCGTGGGCACTCGCGCGATGCTCGTCTCCCGATGCTACGCGTCGTCCCGCCTATGCAGGTTGGCGCAACTCGATGCCGAGGGACTGCCCGCGTGGGCACTCGCGATCCCTCATCGCGCGATGCAACGCCCCATCCCCGCTATGCAGGTGGTCGCGCGAATCCGTGACACTGACGGACGCGAGAAGCTGGTCGCGACTTGCCGCACGCGAGTGGCGCGGTCGCCAATACGCTCCCGGGTTCTCCAAAGGATCTACTTCGTGCGCGCGAGCGTGATGTGGCGCGTCGATCGCGTCCCCGCGACGTTCGCGGAGCCCGAGGAGGACAAGAGCACGGGAACAACCCGCGATCCGTAGACGTTCGCGCGCGAATCGTCGTCGGGTTTGCTAGGCTCCAGGCGTGTTTCGCGCATCCGTCGTCCTCGCTCTCGTCCTCGCCGCGGCTCCGGCACACGCGGAGGACATCGTCGCGTACGAGGCCGAGGGTGACGCCGACACGAGCGGCGGCGATCCGCGCGTGGCGGCGCTCGACGAAGCATTCGCGAGCGCGGTGACCATGGCGCTCGCAGAGCTGGTGGCTCCGGACGTGCGGGCGGCGCGCAAGGCGGACCTCGACAAGGAGATCGTGGGCCGCGCGCGGCTGTGGGTCGCGAAGTTCACGGTCAACAAGGACACGACGGTGGGCGAGCGGAGGCAACTCGCGGTCACGGTGCGTGTCGATCGAGACAAGATGCTGGCCCGCCTCGCCGAACTCGATGTCGCCACGAAGCTGGCGACGGTGCTGCTGCGCATCGACGACCCGGCGGGACCGCGCGCGACGTATGGCTCGGGTGGCGAGAAGGACGTGCCAGGGTCGGCGGCGCTGACGAGCGCGCTGCGCGGCGCGGGCATGCTGCCCAAGCGCGCGCCCGCGAGCGGGGCGGCGGCGCGGGTCGGGGGTGCGTTGCCGCTCGACGACGACGAGGCGCTCGCGATCGCCCAGAGCGTCAACGCCGACGTCGCGACCATCGCGGGCGTGACGATCGGCAGGCCGATGGTCATTCGCGGGCTGCCCGTGGAAGCGGTGCCGGTGACGGCGACGGTGCGGATGATCGAGCGGCGGACGCGGAAGGTCGTCGGACAGGGCAGCGTGACGCTGGCGACGAAGGGCATCGAGCCGAGCGTGATCGACAAGACCATCGAGCACGCACTGGTCGCGGCGACGAGCGACGTGCTGCCGCCGCAGCGCCAGGTGCTGACCAGCGGTGGGCAGTTCACGGGCAACGACACACCGATCGCCGAGCCGGGCATCGTGCTCGTGCGGCTCGGTTCCAAGACGCCGTGGGGGCTGGTCGCGGCGGAGCTGAAGTACCTGCAGGGTGCCAAGGGCGTGAAGAGCGCGGTGCTCCGGCGGCTCTCGCCCGGCGGCTGGGTGATCGGCGTCGCGACGGCCGAGTCGGTCGAGCGCGTCGCGCAGATCGTGAAGCGGCCGCCGACGGCGGAGTCGAGCGTGAAGGTGAAGGTCAGCGGCGAGATCGTCGACGTGACGCTCGGAGTGTCGCCGTGATCCGCGCGGTCGCGATCGCGGTCGCGCTCGCGGCGTGCGGCGGCACGCAGAAGACGAGCGGCGTCGACCGAGACGATGCGATCGTGAAGCTCGCGTCCAACGTCACCGACGCGCAGCTGTACGTCGATGGTCAGTTCATCGGGCCGCTCGGCGCGCTGCGCGGGGGCGTCGCCGTCGAGCCGGGGACGCACCGGTTCGAGCTGCGCCACGACGACTACTTCTCGAGCTACCTCGAGCTGACGCTGGCGAAGGCGGAGCGCCGGCAGGTCGCCCTCGACATGGCGCCCGTGTTGCCGTAGCTACTCGAACGCGCGCGCGTGTGCGAGGTACGAGCTGCGCGAGCCGAACTGCGCGCGCACCTGATAGGGCAAAAGGCCGATCTTGTCGCCGTGGCGAACGACCTCGCTGGCGGCGGACCAGATGCGCGGCGTGCGGCGCTGCACGGCGCCGATCGCGGAGACCATGCGCGCGATGTGACCGTCGACGGTGGGTTCGGTCGTGTCGGGCGTGCACGCCGCGGCGAGCTCCGGCGGCAGGTCGAGCTTGCGCACCGCGATGCCGCCGAGCGTGGGGGTGACCTCGTCCAGGATCGCCATCGCTTCGACGTCGTCGGGGCGCGCCATGCCGTCCTCGATCATCTCGCAGAGGATCTGCAGGCCGACGGGGCGACCCGCGTCGACGAGGAGGCCTGCGATCAGGGACAGCTCGCTGTTCGCGCCGCGGACCTCGAGTGCGAGGCGGCCCGCGGTGAACGCGTTCGCCATCGCGTCGTGGAACATCACCTTCCACAGCTCGGGGTACATCTCGAGCGCGGACTTCTTCGGCACCTCGTAGAGCGTTCGGCCCGCGTTCGCGATCACGAGCTGGCCGACCTGCTGCACGCCGAGCGCGGAGATCGCGCCGCGCAGCGAGTTGATCGGCACGGCCGGTGCGAACACCGGCGAGTTGGCGAGCTTGAGGAGCGCGGCGGCGATGCCGGCGTCGCGCTGAACCGCACCGACGAGGCGGTTCAGGTCGAGCGAGGGATCGCGCAGCATCGACATCATCTGCGATGCCACGAGCGGGAACGACGACGGCGGACGCGAGATCGTCTCGCCGCGCGCGACGATGTTGTTCGCCATCCGGTGCCAGAACGTCGTGTCGACCTCGCCGAGCGGACCGCCGAGGCTCTCGACGAGCTCCTGGATCACCGACGACGTCGTGACGGGCTTGACCGGGCCGGAGCCCTCGGCGGTCACGGGGACCGGACGCGCCGTGCGCGATCCGACGGGCGCAGGGGGGCCCTGGCGTCGAAACAGTCGCGTGAGCCAGCCGATCATCACGTGGGTGTATCGGCCGGCTCGGCCGACGTGTAGAGGGGACTTTCGTGGTACGCCCGATGCCGGGTGATTCAGGGCCAGTATCCTCCGCATCTTCCTCAGGTCCTGGTGCTGGTCCGCTGGCTCCTGATCCTGATCTTTGTCGTGATGGGATGGGTGGTCCTGTCCTACCTGGCCGGCGTGCTGGGGCCGATCCTCGCAGCGCTGGGCATCGCATACCTCTTGAACCCGGTGCTCGACCTCATGGTCAAGAGGCTCGGGATGAGTCGCAGCGTCGGCGCGGGGATCTTGTTGATCGCGTTCATCGGGCTCGTCGCCGGCGCGATCACGTTCAGCGCGCCGCGCATCGCCGATCAGGTGTCGCAGTTCGCGGAGGATTTGCCGCGCATGGTCGGCAACCTCAGCGACTGGGCCGAGCACCGCTTCGGGCTCGAGATTCCGCACGAGTGGCGCGAGGCCGTACAGAGCGATCACCTGCAGGAGACGCTGTCCGCGTCGTCGGGGCCGCTCGGCGCGATCGCGAAGGCCGCGCTCGGCGGGGTGTTCACGGTGCTCGGGCTCCTGGCCGAGATGCTGCTGATCCCGGTGTTCTCGTTCTACTTCCTCGTCGACTGGCCCAACTTGCTCAGGCGCATCGAGCACATGATCCCGCCGCGCCGTCGCTCCGAGCTGCGCGAGGTCGCGCGCGAGGTCGATCGCGTCGTCGCGGGGTGGGTGCGCGGGCAGGCGATCGTCACGTCGATCCTCGCGGTGCTCTACGCGATCGGCTTCTCGATCGTCGGCATGCCCCTGTCGGTGCCGATCGGTCTCCTCGTCGGCGCGCTCACCGTGATCCCGTTCGTCGGCACGTTCGTCGGCGCCGCCATCGCGGGCATCGTCACGCTCGCCGACGGCGGCAGCCTCCAGACGCTCGGCCTCGTCGCCACGGTGATCGTCGTGCTGCACGTCCTCGAGGCAGGCGTGCTCACGCCGAAGATCGTCGGCCATCGCGTCGGCCTGTCCGAGTCGGGCGCGCTGCTCGCGGTCGTCGCGGGTGGCAAGCTGCTCGGCTTCGTCGGCGTCGTCCTCGCGGTCCCGATCGCGGCGACCTTCGCCGTGCTCGTGCGGTACGCGGTGAAGTACTACGAGCACACCGCGTTCTTCGGCCGCGAGTCGGACGCGGACGTCGTGATCACGCCCGCGATGGCGCTGATCATGCCCGGGATCAAACGCAGCGGCGGCAGCATCATGATCGCGGCGCCCGAGACCGCGCAGCCGACGCGGATCGAGCAGGAGATGGACGAGCGGGCAGGGCCGATCGAAGGCTCCGCGCTCGACCCGGAGCTCCCGGAGCTCCCGGAGCTCCCGGAGCTGCCGAAGCGCGGCAAGTGAGCTAGCCTGATCGCATGTCCGTCACGATCCGCTACTGCAGCGCTTGAGGCTACAAGTCCAAGGCCGCCCGGGTGGCGGCCACGTTGAAGGACCAGCTCGGTGTCGACACGCAGCTCGTCGTCGGTAACAGCGGCGAGTTCACGGTGTGGTTCGGCAACGAGAAGGTCGCCGAGAAGCAGCGCGGGGTGTTCCCCGAGCCGAGCGACGTCGTGACCGCGGTTCGCGTGGCGATGTCGAACGCGCTGTCGTGATACGACCGCGCGCATGAGCGACACGCCGAACGAACCCGCGCAGAGCTTCGCGTCCGTCCACGTCGAGAACCAGGTCGCCGAGGTCGTGATGCGCGCGACCGGCAAGGCGAGCCGGATGGGGCCCGCGTTCTGGAACGAGATGCCGGCGCTGTTCGCGTGGCTCGACGCCGCGGAGCACGTCCGCGCGATCGTGCTGCGCGGTGAAGGCGACGCGTTCAGCCACGGCCTCGACCTCGGCGGCATGGGCGCCGATCTCGGCGCGCTGATGATGCCGGGCGGCGCCGCGGCCGAGCGCACGAAGCTCTACGAGACGATCACGCGCATGCAGCGCGCGATCACGTGCGTGGCGTCGTGTCGAAAGCCGGTGATCGCCGCGATCCACGGCTGGTGCATCGGCGGCGGCGTCGATCTCGCGACCGCGTGCGACGTGCGCGTGTGCGCCGCCGACGCGAAGTTCAGCGTGCGCGAGGTGCGGCTCGCGATGGTCGCCGATGTCGGCACGCTCGCGCGGCTCCCCGCGATCATCGGCGAGGGCGCGACGCGCGAGCTCGCGTTCACCGGCGATGACATCGACGCGCCGCGCGCGCTTCGCCTCGGCCTCGTCACGGAGGTCCTCGAGACCAACGAGGCGCTGCTCGCGCACGCGCGCGCGATGGCCGCGCGCATCGCGGCGAATCCGCCGCTGGTCGTGCAGGGTGTGAAGCAGGTGCTGAACGCGCGCAGCGAGCGCGTGGCCGAGGACAGCCTGCGCACCGTCGCGATGTGGAACGCGGCGTTCCTCCCGTCGCACGACCTCGGCGAGGCGATGGCGGCGTTCGTCCAGCGCCGCCCGCCGGCGTTCAAGGGCCGGTAGCGCTGCCGTCGGGCTCCGGCGTCTCGACGTCGGGCCCCGTCTGCGGACGCGCGTTCTCGTACAGCTTCGCGAGGCACGACAGCATCGCGCGCGCGACGGTCTGCGAGCGCCGGTTGCCGGCCTCGGCGATCACCGGCACGCGCTGCATGACGGCCTCGCCGCACTCGACCGTCTTGCACTTGCACAGCTCGTCGCGCAGCACCTCGAGCTTCTTGACCTCGTCCTCGCGGCATCCGATCGCCGATGCGATCCACAGCACAGCGAGAACGGCGCGCGCAGACATCGATACCTGGCGCAGCATACGCCACACGGGCACAATCGTCGTCATGCGTGCATCTGCAGTCGCCTATGCCTTCGTCGCGTTCACGGCCGTCGGTTCCGCCACCGCGGAGGCCGGCGTGTTCAAGCTGTTCGGTGAGGTCAGCGGCGGCGGCATGTTCGGCAGGGGAACGGGCGGCGACCTCGTCAACAACGACACCAACATGTTCGACGAGGCGTTCTTCGAGAACGCGGGTCCGCTCGCGTACGGGCTCCAGGTCGGCGCGCAGTTCCTGTTCCTCGAGGGCCACATCCAGCACATGCAGTACAAGGGCTTCTCCGACGACGCGCAGAAGCCGGGCCTCGCGACGTGGACGTCGATCCACGCGGGCATGCGGTTCGAGATCGGTATCGGCACGCAGACGGAGGCGGACAAGAAGAACGGTAAGGGCGCCTTCTTCGAGGGCGGGTGGAACATCGGCTTTGGCATCGGCACCGGTGCGCAGGTGATGCCGCCGCTGTCCAACGACGAGGTCACCGACAAGGGCTTCTTCGCCGAGGGCCGCATCGGCGTCGGCAAGCACCTCAACACGATCTTCGACATCGGCGTGATGGTGCCGGTGTCGTACGGCTACTACTTCAAGAACGGCGACGGCGCCGCGGTCAACGATCTGTCGACGCACTACCAGAGCTTGCAGGTCTCGGCGCTGCTCACGCTGCGCGCCAACGTGCGGCTGTTCTAGGGCGCTGTTCTGGCTACTTCATCGACTCGAGGCGCGCCGCGCGGATCTTCTGCTTCGCGGGCCCGAGGATCTCGAGCATCTCTTCGACCTCGACGAGGTCCTTGAGCCGCGCGACCACGTTGCCCTGGGTGTCCATGAAGATCACGGCAGGGAGCGTCTTCGCGCCGTAGCGCTCCTTGAGCGCGTTGTTCTCGTCGGTGAACTCGGAGACGTCGAACTGGATCGGCACGAAGTCGGCGGTGATCGCGTCGTAGACCTCGGAGTCGCCGAACACGAGCTCGAGCTTCTCGCACGGCGCGCACCAGGTCGCCGCGAAGTCGACCATCACGCCCTTGTTCTGCGTGCGCGCCTTCTCGAACGCGACCTTCTCGTCCTTCTCGAACGGCAGGTGCTTCTTCGGCGTGAGCGACCACGCGTACGCACCGAACAGGCCGACGATCACGAACGTCACGCCGAGGAACTTGCGGCCCTTCTCGGTGACCGTCGTGCCGGAGAACGACAGGTGCAGCGCGCCGAGCATCGTGCCGAACACGGCGAGGCCGATCGACGCGAACAAGAACCACATCTCCGGCGACGCGAGCGTCCGCATGCCGGGGATCAGCGGGCGCAAGAAGTAGATCGCGCCGAACAGCAGCAGGACGCCGCCGATCGACTTCACGGTGTCCATCCAGCGCCCGCTCTTGGGCAGCGACATCGCCGCGGCGGCGAGCACCCAGAACAAGACGCCCATCCCGAGCGCGTAGACGAACAGCAGCGAGCCGCCGCCGAACACGCTCTTCGTGCTCGCCGTGAACGCGAGCAGCCCCGCGAGGAACGGGCCGGTGCACGGTGCGGCGATGAACCCGCCGACGAGGCCCATCGCGAACGCACCGCCGAAGCCCTTGCCGCCGACCTGGTTCAGCTTCGCTTGCCACGACGCCGGGAGGTTCAGCTCGAACGCGCCGAACAGCGACGCGGCCATCGCGAGGAACAACACGACGATCGGGATGACGACGAACGGGTTCGCGAGCAGCGTGCCGGCGCTGCCGCCGAGCATCGCGAACGTCACGCCGAGCACGGCGTACGTGGCGCCCATGCCGACGACGTACGAGGTCGCGAGCGCGAGCCGCCGGGCCTTGGAGACGTCGGCGCCGCGCGCACCGAAGATGCCGAGCGTGATCGGGATCATCGGATACACGCACGGCGTGAGCGAGGTCAGAAAGCCCGCGCCGAACGAGCCGAGGTACATCCACAGCCACCCCTTGGCCTGGTACTCCTCGAAGTTGCCGCCGCCGCCCGCGAACGCCACGCCTGGGACGAGGATCACCGCCAGCGCGATCGCGAACATGGCGGTACGGCGGCGCGCTGGCATCGAGACCTCACTATAGACCGGAGCCAGCATCCTGGGCATTCCACTCGCCCACCTGTCGAGGTAGGGTCCGCCCGTGACTTCGCCCGAGAGCTGGTATGCCGAGTACATCCCGCGGCACGTCCGGAACCTGGACGTCTATCAGCCCGGGAAGCCTATCGAGGAGCTGGAGCGCGAGCTCGGGATCTCGGGGGCCATCAAGGTCGCCTCCAACGAGAATCCCCTCGGACCCTCCCCGAAGGCGGTCGCGGCGCTCCCGGCCGCCCTGTCGACGCTTCACCTCTACCCGGACGCCGGTGGGTTCGCGCTCCGGCGAGCCCTGGCCGATCATCTAGGTCTGGCGCTCGGGCAGCTCGCCCTCGGCAACGGCTCGAACGATCTCCTCTACCAGATCGTCCTCGCGACCTGCGACCCGGAGGACGAGGTGCTCTCGCACCGGTACGCCTTCCTCTCGTACCGCCTCGCCGCGCACGTCGCGGGTCGCCCGTTCGTCGCGGCGCCGACCACGCCCGACCTCGCGTGCGATGTCGACGCGCTGATCGCCGCGATCACCCCGCGCACCAAGCTCGTCGTGCTCGGCACGCCGAACAACCCGACCGGCTCGGTGATCACGCGCGCCGGGGCCGAGAAGATCCTCGCGGCGCTCCCCGCGCGCGCGTTGCTCGTGATCGACGAGGCCTACGCCGAGTACGCCGCCGCGTGGCCCGAGATCGATCACGCCGACGGCCTCGCACTGTTGCGCGCCGACCGCCGCGTGATCGTGCTGCGCACATTCTCCAAGATCTACGGCCTCGCGGGCATCCGCATCGGCTACGCCGCGGGCGACAAGGACGTCCTCGATGTCCTCGGTCGCGTCGGCCGCACGTTCCATGTCTCGTCGCTCGCGCAGGTCGCCGCGATCGCCGCGCTCGGCGACGAGGCGCACCTCCGCGCCAGCGCCGCGCACGCACGACGCTGCATCGAGCGGTTGCGCGCCGAGGTCCACGGGCCGGGCGTGCGCGTGCTGCCGTCGCTGACGAACTTCGTGCTGATCGAGTGCGGTCGCCCGTCGGCGCCGATCTACGACGCGCTGTTGCGCAAGGGCGTGATCGTGCGCCCGATGGCCGCGTGGGGGCTCCCCGAGGCGATCCGCGTCTCCGTCGCGCGCGACGACGAGATGCCGCGCGTGATCGGCGCGCTGAACGAGGTGCTCGCTTCCTGATGCGGCTCGCCGTCGCCCTGGTGGTCATTCTCGGCTGCGGCTCGAACCAGAAGACCACCACGAGCGAGCCCGAGACGCCCTCGTTCACGTCGACGGCGGATCGGATCCTGCCGCTGTTCCCCGACGGCGCCCAGGTCATCGTCGAGGTCGACCTCGCTCGCCTGCGCGCGAACCCGGTCGTCGGCGCGCTGATCACGCAGATCGTCGCGGGCGACATCGCCGCGCCGATGCCGGGCGAGGTGCCCCCGCTGTCGCTGGCGCACGTGGACACGATGGTGATGGCGTCGTACGGCGTCGGCACGTCGAGCGCGGCGACGATCATCGTCCTCGCCACCGCCGACCCGGTCCCGAGCGGCATCACGCTCGCCGATGGCCTGGTCGTGCTGGGCCCCTCCGAGTGGACCGCGCAGGTCGAGGCCCGCGCGGCGATCGCGGGCGTCACCGGCGCGAACACGACGCCGACGCTCGCGGCCCCCAAGGAGCTGCGCACGCTGCGCGATCACGCGATGCCACCGAAGGCGCCCGGCGCCTCGCTGCGCATCACGGCGCGCCTACCGTTCGACGCGCGCGTGGCGCTCGGCCGCGCGACCGGGCTCGACACGCCGCCCGCGCAGCTCTCGATCTGGGGCGACGTCGTCGACGACATGGTGATCATCGTCGACCTCGACGCGTCCGACCCCGGTGACACCGCGAAGCGATCGAAGGACAAGAGCTCGGCGACCAAGCGCATGGAGGCGTCGTTGCGCGGCGTGCTCGCCGGCCTCGCCAACGAGACCGCGCTCGAGCTCGTCGGGTTCGGCCCGTCGATCGAGGGTGCCGAGATCGTCACGCGCGGCTCGTGGGTGCGCGCGATCATCGCGGTCGGCCCCAAGCGCCTCGCGCGCATCGTCGACCGCGCGAAGGCGCTCCTCGCCGCACCGCCGCCCGCGGAGCCGGTGCCCGCGAACAGCGACGCCTCGTAGCGCGTCAAGGCACGTCGGCGTTCGGGATCTGTGCCGCGATCGCATCGTGCACGGCCTTTCGAGCGTTAGCTTTGAGGTCGTCGTTGACGCTCGTCCAGCTGTCGTTGGAGACGTTCCCATCATCGTCCATGTACTTCGAGAACTGAACCTCTCGGCTGTTCGTGGCCGTGAAGGGGACGCCTCCGAGGTAGGAGCCCGAGGGCATTTCATAGAGGTGCGCTTCACCAACAATGCGGCCCGGTGTGAATCCTTCTTTTCCGACGAGAGGTTTCTCGAGGGTCGATGTCTTCACCGCGATCACGATCTTGATCGGAGTGAGCTCGCGAATTTGAGCCTCGAGGTTCAGTGCGAACTTCCCCACTCCGCCCAGGCCCGTCATGTAGAGGGTACTTCCGGATCGCCACCACACGTCCCATTCATAAATGCTTCCACCGCGTGCGCTGGCGTAGGCGTTCGCGTTTGCCGGTAGCAAGATCGCGTTGGTTTTGTTCGGCGTGACCGCCGGCTTGCTCAGCGGTCCACTCGCGGCAGGGTGTTCTCGAGTTGCGGCCTTCTCCATCGGAACGAATAACGCATCGAACTCCACTCTCTCTCGCTCCTCGCGTTGCTTGTAGGTCTCTCCTTCAGGCGCGCTCTTCCCGCACGAAAGTAAAGCCACGACGACCCAGACCAACGTGAGCTTTGTCCCCATGCGTCCACGGTAGCGGACGGCAGGCGACGGGTGTCGCCATCGATGAACATGTCGATGTCAATGCAGCGAATTGCGGCAGGCTCGCGGCGCTCGGTTCAGCAGTTCGATATCGTCCGGACATGAAGCTCGTCGTCCAGCCGCAGACGCGTCCGCTCGGCGGTACCGTGGTCATCCCGGGCGACAAATCGATCGGCCATCGCTCGCTGTTGTTCTCGCTGCTGTCGTCGTCGCCGATCCGCGTGCGCGGGCTCGGCGATGGCGCCGACAACGGGCGCAGCGCGAAGGCGATCACCTCGCTCGGCGCGCGGATCGAGAAGGACGGCGACGCGTTCACGATCCACGGGACGGGCATCGACGGGATGACCGAGCCGTCGACCGCGATCTACTGCGGCAACTCGGGGACGACCATTCGCCTGTTGTGCGGCCTCCTCGCGGGGCAGCGCTTCGCGACGAGGCTCGTCGGCGACGAGAGCCTGACCAAGCGACCGATGCGCCGCGTGATCGAGCCGCTGCAGCGCATGGGCGCGAGCATCGTCGGCGTGGGGCAGGGCGCGGACATCACGCCGCCGCTCGTGATCGGGCCCGCGCTCGGGAGGCTCACGCCGATCGAGTACGAGCTTCCGATGGCGAGCGCGCAGGTGAAGACCGCGCTGCTGCTCGCGGCGCTCTACGCCGACGGCGTCACGAGCGTGACCGAGCCGGGGCCCTCGCGCGATCACAGCGAGCGCATGCTCGCGTACCTCGGGGCGCCGCTCGTCGTGCGCGGACGGCTGACCACGGTCGACACGCGCGGCTGGGATCGCCGACTGGCGCCGTTGGATGGCGACGGCTTCGTCGTCCCGGGGGATCCGTCGTCGAGTGCGTTCCTCGTCGCGGCCGCGCTCGTCGCGGGCGCGAGCGAGGTGCGCTTGCCCGACGTGTGCATCAACCCGACGCGGACCGGGTTCCTCGACGTGATCGCGGCGATGGGCGGTGTGGTCGAGCTCGAGAATCCGCGGCCCGCCGGACCCGAGCGCGTGGCCGACCTCGTCGTGAAAGGACCCGCCGGATCGCTGCGCGCGACCGAGATCGCGGGCGACCTCAGCGTGCGCTCGATCGACGAGCTGCCGATCCTCGCGGTGCTCGCGGCGCGCGCGACGGGCACGACGATCGTTCGTGACGCCGACGAGCTGCGCGTGAAGGAGAGCGATCGCGTCGAGACCACGTGCGCGATGCTGCGCGCGTTCGGCGTGGCGTGCGAGGCGCGACCGGACGGCTTCGCCGTCGAGGGCGCGGGCGACAAGCCGCTGTCGCCGGGCCGCGTCCACGCCGATGGCGATCACCGGATCGCGATGGCGGCGGCTGTGGCGGGGCTGGTCGCGACCGGCGAGACCGTCATCGACGACGCGGACAACGTCGCGACGAGCTATCCGGGGTTCGCGGATGCGATGAGGACGCTCGGCGTGACGATCGCGACCGCGTGATCAGTCGGGGGCGGTGACGCCGAAGATCAGGATCAGGGCGATCGCGGTGAACACGATGAACCCGAGGGCCTGGGTCGCGACCGCGATCCATCTGGGCATCTCGGGGCCACCCGACGCGGGCGTGAACTGGACCGTGTCGTCTTCCTTGCCCTCGAGCCGTCGGATCTCGCGCTGTAACCGAGAGACCTTCGCCTGGAGCTTTGTGTTGTGCTCGCTCACCTCACCGAGCTGGCGTTCGAGCGCATCGATGCGGGCGATCGCTGCGTCGTGGTCGTCGCGATAGCTCATCCGACGAGCTTAGCGCGTGAGCGCCGCGGTGCGCCGCACCGATTCGTGCGACTCCGACGAGCGCTCCATCGCGAGCGCTTGCACCTGCGCGTCGTCGCGCTTGCCGCTCCAGTACACGACCTCGCCGTACTTCATGAGGTTCGCGGGCGTGATGATCGTCTCGTGGACACCGTTCTTGGCCTCGCCCTGCGACGCCCACCACACGAGCTCCGAGCAGTAGAACTTGTCGTCGCTCTGCAGGCCGAAGAAGCCCATGTGATCGAACGGCGTGCCGATCGCGGCGCGAGCGCGCGCGACCGCGGCGGTGCCCTCCTCGGCACTCTGGTACCGCGGGCGCACGACGATGACGTAGTGGTTGCGCTGGACGAGGTCCTCGAGCGGGATCGCGCGGACGCCGTCGTTGACCGCTTCGATGATCGTGTTGGTCTTCGCGTCGTACATCGACGCGTGCGAGAGCTCCTCGCCCGGGGCGATCTTCGTGATCGCGTCGGCGATCGCGTAGTAGCTGCGCGTGAGGATCCAGTCGCCGTCGCGCGCGACGCTGGCGATCTCGCCGGACCACATCTGGGTGACCGCGACGTCGAGCTGCTTGTCCTCGGGGCGCTTCAGGAGGAAGGACTTGGGCTCGGCGCAGCCCGTAAACAGAATCGCGACCAGGCCGATAACAGTGACGAGTCGAATCATGGGGCAGCGAATGTGCGAGACCGATGCCACTGGTCCGACCATTGTGATTGCGCCAAGTTACGGGAATCTCTGGTAGACCTTCACCGTTTTGTGCGAAAAGGCGGGCCGTCCATGCGTGGTTACGTGCGTTCGGTGTTCATCAGTTGTTGGATCGCGGGGTTGGCGGGCGGTGCGATGGCCGATCCCGGCGGCACGGACTTCGGGCCGCAAGCCAAGCTCCTCTATCGCGTCGGCGCGTGCGGCACCGACGAGGCGCTGCCGGCGCACATGCCGGCAAAGATGATCGACTCGCACTGCAAGGAGATGCGCGCGCTCTACGCGTCGTATCACCGCGCGTGGGCGGACAAGGTCACCGCGTTCGTGAAGGAGCTCGTTCCTTCGAGCGCGCCCAAGACGGTGGTGTACCCGTTCGGCGGCGGCGATCTGACGAGCGCGCTCGTCGTGTTCCCGGACGCGACCGAGATCACGACGCTGTCGCTCGAGGCGCCCGGTGACGTCCGCGCGATCGACACGATCAAGAAGCAGCAGCTCGCAGAAGACCTCGACAAGATCGGTCA
Organism: uncultured Kofleriaceae bacterium; assembly: GCA_964617845.1. Lineage (GTDB taxonomy): Bacteria > Myxococcota_A > Polyangia > Haliangiales > Haliangiaceae > JABFXX01. The sequence continues at coordinate 13,631 of CAZUAR010000058.1, forward strand.
CGACATCCGCCGCCTGTACCGCTCGGCGCACTCGACGACGAAGTCACTGCAGGCCGCGGCGTACTCGGAGCTGCCGGGCTCGCTGATGTTCGCGCTCGCGGGGCTCGCGGTCATGGGCTACGAGCCCGTGTCGCTGCGCTACTTCGATATCGCCGAGGACGGCTCGCTCGTGTACCTGACGGCCGGCGAGCTCGACGCGCGCGTCACCGACATGCTCACGTCGAAGCGAAATCCGAAGACGAAGAAGCGCTTCGACGTGCGCAAGCACTACTGGCTCGAGATGGAGTCGGTGTTCGCGAACGTCGAGATCCAGTTCCGCCCGCTCGGCGACGCGAAGGCACCGGTCCGCACGTATCGCCACATCCTGGCGAACCTCGACGATCCGCACCAGTCCAAGGACGATCGCGTCCTCGATCACCTGCGCAAGAAGGGCAAGGTCACCGTGATGACCAAGGCCGCGAGCTTCTTGCTCTGGTTCGACGACTTCTCGATGGTGCGCGACTACCTCCTGAAGAACATGGCGTGGATGATCAGCGACGCGTCCGGCATCCCGCCGAGCTACGCGAACCCCGCGGGCTTCGAGCAGGTCACGTACGGCACGTTCGTCGGTCCGTACTTCATCCAGGATCGCAACAACACGCGCGCGCAGTTCGTGAAGCTGTGGAAGTCGCAGCCGAAGCGCCCGCTGCCGTTCCGCTTCGGCTACCCCGACGCCGAGAAGAACGCGCATATGATGGTCACGCGTCCCAAGGCCTGACTCCCATGCCCGCACTCGATCGCTTCGAAACGGCACATGGCGTGTGCACGATCGTCGCGCTCGAGGACGCCGACGTCGAGGCGGCGTACGCGCGGCTGCCGGCCGCGGAGCGCGCGTACGCGGACTCGCTCGGTCCGCTCCGCCGCCGCGAGGTGATCTGCGGGCGCACCGCCCTGCACGACGCGCTCGCATCGCTCGAGCCCAACCTCGCGACCTCGCCGATCCTCGCCGACGATCGCGGCGCGCCCGTGCTGCCCGCCGGCTGGGTCGGCTCGGTGAGCCACAAGGGCGAGCGCGGCGCGGCGCTCGTCGCGCCCGTCGGGGGGGCCCGCGTCGGCGTGGACCTCGAGCTCGCGCAGCCGTCGCGCCAGGACATCGCGCGCTACATCCTGACGCGCCGCGAGCAGGAAGCCCTCGCTACCTCGCCTGACAGCGCGCTGGTGGATCGCGGCAAGGGCGCGACGCTTCGGTTCTCGATCAAGGAAGCGATCTACAAGGCGATCGATCCGTTCGTGCGCCGCTACGTCGCGTTCACCGAGGTCGAGCTCGACGTGTCCGACGAGGGCATCGCCGTCGTGACGTCGCGCTTGCCGTTCGCGATCGAGACGACGTGGCAGGAGCGCGCCGGCTACTGGCTCACCACGGCGCGCGCGCAGCAGGTCTAGCGACGGAGCTTGGGCACGTCGCGATCGAGCACCGTCTTGCGCTCGTCGCGGCCGGCGGCGCGGATCGCCTCGTCGCAGATCGCGCGCACGTGATCGGACAGCTGCTCGGCGACGGCGTCGGAGCAGTTAAAGCCCGAGCGGTCCTTGATGTACTTCTTCATCTTCGACACGACGATCAGGACGTCCTTGTCGAACGTGTCGGACAACGTCGCGCTGCCCTCGACGGCGGCCGCGGTGGCGGCGGACGCGTCACCGACGACACGGCGCGTGGTCACCGAGACCGGTGCGGGCGCCGACGGCATCGGACGCGGCGCGGGGTTCGCGGCCTGCGCACCCGGGCGATCCGGCGTCGCCATGATCGGGCGCGGCGCGGGCTGTGCGGCAGCGTCGGCTTGCTCGCGCGCCCACGCCTCCTTCGTCGGGGCCTTCACCTCGACGGCGTACGCGTCGCGATGGCGCACCGTCGACAGATGGCTGTCCCAGCACACGACCGAGCAGAAGTAGAGCGGCATGCGACTGCGGTTGCAGGTCGACACGCTGCACTGCCAGTACGTCGCGCCGTACGCGATCTCGGTGCGGCACTCCGTGCACTTCATCCACATCTCGGGCATGTGGACCGAGACTAGCCGATCAGGGGCGCTTGCGGCGCAGCAGTGCGAGCAGCGCGAGGCCGAGCGGTATCGACCCGGTCGCGCTGTGGCTGGTCGAGCAGCAGCCGCCGTCGTCGAAGTCGTCGAGGCTGCAGCTCTCGGGATCGCCATCGCGGATCGTGATCGGCATCGTGATGAAGATCGATCGCGACGCGTCGTTCGCATCGGTGATCGTCACGCTGACGCGATCGTTGCCGGCGACGTCGGCGTTCGTGCACACGCGGATGCGGCCGTCGTCGAGGACCTTCGCCGAGCCGAACATCGGCTGCGTCTTGATCGCGAACGTGTGCCGATCCGACTTCGGATCGTTCGCGTCGATCGTCGTCTCGGCGGCGCCGCCGCGCACCGCGGACAGCTCGCCGAACATCGGCTCGGGCCCGCGACCGACCGGGACGCCGGCTTGCTCCTCGATCCAGTCGACGACCTTGTCGGGACGCGCGTAGATGCCGCCCTCGGAGCACGAGAACCGGTTGTCGTCGTAGCCGCGCGACGTGACGCCCGCGAGGAACGTGCCGAGGTCGCTCGTGATGTACAGCGGGCCGCCGGAGTCGCCCTCGCACGTGTCGACGCCCATGCCGCCGGCGCCGAGCTCGCCCGCGGGCTGCGCGAGCGAGTTGCAGCCTTCGCTGGCGGTGCAGTCGGCGTCGGTGATCGGGACGACCGCTTCCTGTAGCTCGTCCTTGTAGACCGTCGAGTCGCGATCGATCGCGCCGTAGCCGACGATCGCGGCCATCGCGCCGTTCTTGATGTCGACCGACGCCCAGCCCGACGCGATCTTCCGCGGCGTGATCGCCGACGGGCGCTGCAGCACGAGGACGCCGACGTCGAAGCTGCGGAAGCCGTTCGGGTACCCCACCTTCTTGATGACCGGGATGACCTCGCCTTCACTCGGGCGCGCGAGCGAGGTGGTCCCGACGACGACCGCGCTCGGCCCGATGTCCATGCAGTGCTGCGCGGTGAGCACCACGGTCGGCGCGATCAGCGTGCCGGTGCAGCCTTGATCGCCGGCCGAGTCGTTGATCGCCGCCACGTCGGGCCACGTGCCGGCGATCGAGTCCTGCCCGCCGATGATCGGGGCCTCCGCAAACGCGACTGCTGGGCTCAGAGTAGCGATGAGAAGCACCCGCCGCACGCGTGCACTCTCGCACACAACCGCGGGCAAGCGCAGCGACGATCCGCACGCTCGGGGTACAGTCCGCGGATGGTTTGGCTTCGCGCGACTCTGCTGGTGCTCGCGACCCTCGCGTCCGCGTGCAGCGGAACCGCGGCTCCTCCGACCATTCCGTCGGCACCCGATCGCGATCCGGACGGACCGCACGCCGCCGCGGTCGCCGCGCAGGTGAAGCCGTTCATCGACGCCGAGGTGGTGAGCGGCATCGTCGTCGGCCTGTACGACGGTGGGAAGCGCGAGATCTACGGCTTCGGCACCGGACCCAAGGGCGCGCCGCCGAACGGGACGACGCTGTTCGAGATCGGATCGATCACGAAGGTGTTCACGGCGCTGCTCCTGGCCGACTCGGTGCAGCGCCGCGAGGTCAGCCTCGACACGGCGGTCTCCGATCTGTTGCCGCCGGGCGTCACCGTCCCCAGCAAGGACAAGCAGCTGATCACGCTGCAGCAGCTCGCGCTCCACACGTCGAGCCTGCCGCGTCTGCCGCCGAGCCTGCCGACGACGGCGACCGATCCGTACGCCGCGTACACCGAGGAGATGCTGTATCGCGATCTCATCCAGACCCAGCTCGAGCATCCGCCCGGCACGATGATCTCGTACTCGAACTTCGGCTACGGCCTGCTCGGGTTCGCGCTCGGTCGCAAGATCGGCGGCGGCTACGCGAAGGTGATGAGCGAGCGCATCCTGCGTCCGCTCGGCCTGGGTGACACGTACGTCGCGGCGCCTCCGGGCACGCCGAACCGCATTCAGGGCACGAACGACGACCTCGCGTCGATGCCGTTCTGGAACTGGGACGTGCTCGCGGGCGCGGGGACGATGGTGTCCAACGTCCGCGACCAGCTCACGCTGATCGACGCGGAGCTCGACGCGGCGGCTGGAGGCAAGAGCGTGCTGCGCGCGCCGATGCGACTCACGCAGGAGTCACAGCTCGATGCCGCCTCGGGGCCGAACGTGGGCCTCGGCTGGCAGATCGATCGCGAGGGTCGCTACTGGCACAACGGCGGCACCGGCGGGTTCCACTCGTTCATCAGCTTCGATCCGAAGACGAAGCGCGGTGTCGTCGTGCTCGCGTCGACATCGACCTCGCTCGTCGATCGCATCGGCGGCTTGCTGTTCAAGGTGCTCGCGAACGAGGCGGTCGAGCCGGCGAAGTTCCCGACGCCCGACAAGCTCGCGCCGCTCGCCGGCAGCTACGACTTCTCCGGCACCAAGCTCGTCGTCACCGTCGACGGCAAGCGCCTGTACATCGAGGGCCCGGGCGAGCCGCGCCACCGCTTGATGCCGCTGACCGAGACCGAGTTCCTGATCGAGGCGATCAACGCGGCCGTCATCTTCCAGAAGGAAGGCGACAAGGTCGAGCGCCTCGTGTTCGCGATCGGGGATCAGACGATGAGCGCGGCGCGCGTCGACGAGCCTACGGGCACGCCGCCACCGCCGTCGGCACCGCCGGCGCCTTGAGCCACGTGTCGGCGCACGCCGCCGGGTCGTAGCCGGTCATCGTCTGGATCAGCGCGAGCATGTCGCTCATCGACGCCGCCTTGCCGGCGTGCTGTGCGTAGAACGCGGCGAGCACGCTGTCGACGACGTCCGCGCCGAGCTTTTGCGCGAGCGCGCGATAGAAGTACGCGCCGCGGATGTACGGCGCGCGCGTGAACAGATCGTCGTCGAGGATGTCGATGCTGTTGCAGCCGTCCGGCCACACCTTCTCGGTCGCCTCGAGGCTCGCGAGCTCGGCCGCGTAGCCGTCCCACACCTCCGCGCCGACCGCGGGCGCGACCACGTCGAGCGCGCGGCCCGCGAGGTAGCTCGTCGTGCCTTCGCTCAGCACGAAGTCCTCCCAGCACGCGATGCGGATGCCGTCGCCGAACCATCCGTGCACGGCCTCGTGGACGTGCGTCTCCTGGCTCGCCATCGCGCCGGAGCCGAGGTGCCACATCGGATGGTGCTCCATCCCGCCGAGGGCGCCGGAGCCCCAGCGCACGCTGACCGAGCCGACCTTGTTGCCGAAGCGATACGGCCCGATCGTCTTCTCGAGCCAGTCGAACGCGGCGACGAGGTTCTGCGTGCCGGTCATCGCCGCCGTCTCGCCCTGCGGCAGGTGCCACACGCTGACCTGCGTCCCCGCCGTCGTCGTGCCGAGGTCGATCTCGGTGTACTGCTCGATCGACCACGCGATCTGATAGCTCGGCGCTTCCGCGAGCATCGGTGGATACACGGCGACCTTGTCCGCGGGGACGTTGGTCAGCTCGAGCGAGATCGAGGTGCCGTCGCTGGGCGCGGAGTGGCACGGGAACAGGTTGCCGCAGTAGTAGGGCCAGATCAGCGTGTAGCCCTTCGCGGTCGCGCCGGTGAAGCCGCCCGCGTGCGCCCGGTACATGTACGAGATCGCGACCTCGATCGGCTCGCTGCTCGCCGGGAGCGCGAGATCGATCGTCGCGCCATCCGCGTTCTTCGCCGTCAGATCGGGCGCGTTCATGCGGAAGTCGAGTGGAACGTCCCCCGCGATCGTGACGCTCGTGATCGCGAGCTCGCCGACCTCGAGCGTGGCGCCGGGCGTCTCGCTCGCCGCGAACGTGATGCGCGCGGTGCCGGTCGTCGCGCCGATGTCGAACGACAGCTTCGTGTCGACGATCTCGCGCGCGGGGTTTGCCGTCGGCACGAGCGGGCCGGCATCGGGCATCGGAGACGCGTCGTCACCGCAGGCGGCGGCGACGACGAGGAGCGAGAAGAACGCGGACCGCATCGGACGCGGACTATGCCCCTCACCGTCGAGGGCGGTCCACCGTTTTGTCGCGGCCTCGTGACGGGATGGCTAGTAGCGCGGGACCTTGGAGTCCACGTCACGCGACCACGCGTCGATGCCGCCCGCGAGGTTGTAGATGTTGGTGAAGCCTTCCTTGATGAAGTGCTCCGCCGCGGCGCGGCTGCGGTTGCCGTGGTGGCAGTAGAACGCGATGTGCGCGTCCTTCGGAAGCGCCTCGGCTTCGGTCATCGCCGCGTCGTCGAGGAGCTTGGTGCCTTCGATCTTCGCGACGGCGCGCTCCTTCTCGGTGCGCACGTCGTAGAGCGCCGCGAGCTTGCCGCTGTCGAGCATGCTCTTGAGCGTCTTCGCGTCGATCTGGCGGACGGACGCGGGGCGGTTCGGGTTGTCGATCTTGAAGCCGGCCCCGGAGGCGTCCTCGACGAAGTCGATCGTGACGCCCTCGGCGCGCGCGGCGCTCGCGCGATCGATCTGCAGCGTGATGCCGCCGGACTCGAGCGTGACGTGCGTCGACTCCTTCGCGCCGATGTCGAGCTGGTGCTCCCAGCTCGGCGTGATCGTCAGGTGGATGACGTCGCCGGGCGCGCTCTCCTTGAGCGCCGCCGACAGCTCCGCACCGGCCTTCGCGGTGACCGTGACCTTGGGGACCTTGGGCGCTTCGACGAGATCGCCGAGCTTCTTCTCGAGGTCACCCGCTTCGTGCATCTGGCGGACGATGTCCGCGCCGCCGACGAACTCGCCCTTGATGAACAGCTGCGGGAACGTGGGCCAGTCCGAGTACTCCTTCATCGCGCCGCGGATCTCTGCGTCGCTCAGGATGTTGACGGTCGTGTACTTGGGGACCAAGGTGTTCAGGATGTTCACGACCGACGCGGAGAACCCGCACTGCGGGAAGCTTCGCGTTCCTTTCATGAACAGCACGACGGAGTCGGAGGCGACGAGCGAGTCGATCTTCTTCTTGAGCGTAGGGTCGAGCGCCATGGTTTACCTCTTCGCGGTAGCGATGTGAGTAGCACGTCTGGAACGATTGCCCTACGGGTCGTCCCGTCGGTCGCAGAGCTACCACGAGCGGCCTGGGACGGGCTGGATCACGGCAGCTCTCCGTTCCTGACCTCGGGCTTTTTGGCCGCCCTCGAGGGGTCGGGCTCGATCGACGCGGCGAGCGCCCGGGGATTCTCGGCCCGGAAGCGGCGCTCCGGTTGGACCAGCCTTTACCTGATCGTGGAGGTCGACGGCCGCGTCGCCGGCGGGGTGGCGGCGTTCGTCAAGAGCCACTCCTACGGCGAGTACATCTTCGACTGGGGCTGGGCCAACGCGGCCGGTCGCGCCGGGATCGAGTACTACCCCAAGCTCGTGATCGCCGCGCCGGCGACGCCCGCGACCGGGCCGCGCATGCTGCTCGCGCGCGACCTCGATCCGGCGATGCGCGCACAGGTCCGCGCCGCGCTCGTGGCCGGGGTGAAGGCGATCGCGGACGACACCCAGTGCAGCTCGATCCACTGGCTGTTCTGCACCGCCGAGGAGCAAGCGGCGCTGGTCGAGCTCGGCTTCTTCGCGCGCGCGACGTATCAGTTCCACTGGCACAACCGCGGCTACGCGACGTTCGATGACTTCCTCGCGCAGCTCACGTCGCGCAAGCGCAAGCAGCTGCGCAAGGAGCGCGCGCGAGCGCAGGGCGCGATCGAGAAGCTCGCGTGGGTCAGCGGGCGCGACATGGACGAGCAACGCCTCGACGATCTCGATGCGTTCTATCGCAACACGACGGACAACCACGGCGGTCGCGACTACCTGCGCCCGGGCTTCTTTCATCTGCTCGCGAAGGAGCTGCCGGACGCGATGCAGATGGTCGAGGTCACCGCGAACGGCGGCAAGCGCGTCGCGGGCGCGCTGTTCCTCGAGACCGAGGGTGCGCTCTACGGTCGCTACTGGGGCACCAACGTGCACATCGATCTGCTCCACTTCGAGACCGCGTACTACGCGGGCATCGATCGCGCGATCGCGAAGAAGCTGCCGCTGTTCGAGGCGGGCGCGCAGGGCGAGCACAAGCTGCTCCGCGGGTTCGAGCCGTCGCCGACGTACTCGGCGCACTGGATCCGCCATCGGGGACTCGCCGAAGCGATCGCGGAGTACTGCGAGCGCGAAGCGGCCGCCGTCGCCGGCGAGATGGCCGAGCTCGCGAAGGCAGGCCCCTTTCGTCAAGCCGACGAGTCCGAGTAAGTTCGCGGCATGGCCGACAACGACTCTCGCGCGGGATCGCGCTACGCGACGCAGGACATCCTCGACTTCGTGAACACCACGCACGTGCCGCACGACGCGGGCCTCGCGCGCGCGTTCGCGGTGCCCGAGGGCATCCCGCAGATCATGGTCGGTCCGAGCGATGGCCAGACCGTCGCGCTGCTGCTGCGGCTCGCGAACGCGAAGAAGGTCGTCGAGGTCGGTACGCTCGTCGGCTACTCGGCGATCCACATGGCGCGCGCGATCGGCGAGAGCGGCAAGGTCTGGACGGTCGAGTACGCGCCGAAGCACGCCGAGGTCGCGCGCGGAAACCTCGAAGCCGCGGGAGTCGCCGATCGCGTCGAGGTGCTCGTCGGTGCAGGTCGCGACGTGCTGCCGACGCTCGTCGACAAGGGCCCGTTCGACGCCGTGTTCATCGACGCCGACAAGGAGAACTACGACTTCTACGGTGCGTGGGCGATCGAAAATCTGAGGAGCGGCGGGCTCGTGCTCGGCGACAACGCGTACTTGTTCGGCAAGCTGATGGAGGACTCCGAGCGCGGTCGGGCGATGCGCTCGTTCCACGAGCTCGTCGCGAAGAGCTGCCACTCGGTGTGTTGCCCGACGCCGGACGGGCTCGTCATCGGCATCAAGCGCTGAGCGTGGGACCGCACGTGGCGCTGCCAGAGATGGCCGGGGAGGGCGCGCATCAGCGGAACTTCGCGGTGACGGACGCGTTGATGGTGAGCGTGACCTCGCAGCGCGGGCCCTGACCCGCGCACACGATCGAGGTCCACTTGTCGAACGGCTTGGGACCGACGACCGCCTCGATGACGAGCGGCCCGGCGGGCACCATCAGCGTGCACATGTCTCCCATCGGACCGCCGCCCTCCGGATCGCACTCGAGGCCGCCGCCGATCACGACCTTGCCGTCGCCATCGACCTTGACGCGCAGGTCGATCGTGCGCGGCGTCCCGCCGTCGGTGACGGCGTTCTCGTCGCACGCGGAGATCGAGCCTGCGCACAGGCCCTCCGGCGTGCACACCTGATCGCCCGCGCACTCGTCGTTGGTGGTGCAGGTGACATCGCAGTCGCTGATCTCGGGCGCGTAGCACCCGGAGACCAGGACGAGCATCACGACGAACAGCCTCAGAAGCGCCATGCGAAGCTGACCTCCGCGCCGCCCTTCGTCGGGACGACCGCGATCGGGCCCGCGCTCTCCGCGCGACGCCCCAGCAAGTAGGTGGTGACGCCGCCGATCACGAGCGCGCCGCCTCCGACGCCGAGCCACGTCGCGAGCGTCGCGCTGCGCCGTCCGCGCGCGTCGATCGGTGCCAGGTCGTGGCCGTCGCCGCCCATCTGGTAGCCGCGCTCGACGTCCGACTCGGCGCTCCTCGCGTCGAGCGCGAAGTACGTCGCGCCCGCGAGCGCGAGCCCGCCGCCGATGACGAGCCCGATGCCGACGCGCTGCTTCCACACGCCCGGGTCTTCACGCACGACGTCCTGCTGCTTCGCGAGCGCGGGCACCGCGCGGCGCTCGTTCTCGTCGAGCGGGATCGAGAGCGCCACCTTGTGCGCGCAGCGCTCGACGGTCGCGAGGTGCCCCTCGGCGATCGCGCGCGCGTCGAGCGACGGCGACGTGTCGAGGTAGCGCCGGTACATCAGCACGGCGTCGTCGCAGCTGCCGCGCAGGCGATACGCTTGCGCCAGGTTGAACAGCAGCGCGGGCGATGGCGCGATCGCGTAGGCCTCGGTGTACGCCGCGATCGCGGCGCTGTAGTCACCGGCCTCGTGCGACATGCGCCCCTTGTCGGCGAGCTGGCGCGCCTTCTCGGGCACCGACGTCGGCGCCGCGTAGGCGCTGCGCACGGCGAGGAGCAGGAGTCCGACGACGATGATCGCCGCGAACGACGACGTCTGGCGCGCCGGCACCTCGCGCCGCGGCGGCATGTACTCGACGACGCCGTTCTGCGCGAGCGCGCTGACGAGCGATCGATCGCCCGAGCGCAGCGCGGCTCGCAGCGCCGCGGATCGCTCGCGGCGAGTGGGTAGGGGGGCCAGCATCACCGGTAGGGATCGATCACGCCGTCGGGGTCGATGCGTGCAGCAGCCCGCCGCGGCATGGTCGGGGCCTTGCGAGTCGACGTGCGCCGCACCGATGCAGCGCGTCGCTTGGTCGGTCGCGGCTCGTCGGCCGTGGCGTCGCGCTCCGGCGAACCGGACATGATCACCGGAGCGAGGTTCGGCGGGGCCGTGGGCTCGGCCGGCGTCGTGATCGGCGCCGTCGACCGAACGCTCGTCGCGAGCTCCGGCGGGCGAACCTCTCGCTCCGTCGGTGTCGCCACGTCGGACGTCAGCGTGTCCGCGGCGGCGCTCTGCGGCTCGGCGCCGCGCGTGACGAGGAACATCGCCAGCCCCGCGGCGACGGCGAGGCCGCCGAGCGCGATCTGCCACTTCTTCGCACGCGGCGCGGGCCACGAGGCGGAGTCGGCCGGCATCGTCGGCGCCAGGCCCGCGGAGGAGATGCGCGCGCGCGGCGCGGTCTGGAGGTTCGGCGCGATGATCGGCGCGCTCGGCGCGCGCGGCTCGCGACGCGGGATCCCGAACCCGGTGCGGATCGACTCGAGGGTCTGCGCGACCTCCTTCATCGTCGGGCGGTTGTCGGGGTTCTTCGCGAGCATCACGAGCAGCAGCTGCTCGAGCTCCGGCGGGATGTCGGGCCACAGCTCGCTCGGCGCGGGCGGGATGGCGCGCAGGTGCATCGCCATGATCTCCGCGGAGGTCTCCGCTTCGAACGGCAGCTGCTCCAGGAACATCTCGTAGGCCATCACGCCGAGCGAGTACACGTCGGACTTGCTCGTGACGCGCGCGCCCTTCGCCTGCTCGGGCGAGAGGTACTGCGGCGTGCCCACGAGCTGACCTTCGATCGTGTGGCGCACGTCGTGGTCGATCACCTTGGCGATGCCCCAGTCGAGCACCTTGACCTTGGGGTTTTGCGGATCGTCGGGGTTATCGACGAGGAACACGTTGTCGAGCTTGAGATCGCGATGGACCACGTTGGCCGCGTGCGCGGCGATCAGCGCGTCCGTGAGCTGCAGCAGGATGTTGATGACCTCGGTCGCGAGCAGCTTGCGCTCGTCGACGCGATAGCTGAGCGGCATGCCCTCGAGCCGCTCCATCACGATGTACGGACGGCCGTCACCGAGCGTGCCGGTCTCGAAGATGTCCACGATGTTCGGGTGCGCGACCGCGTTGACGACCTTCGCCTCGAGCAGGATGCGCTCGACGTTGAAGGAGGGCGTCAGCAGGCGGCGGTGCATGAGTTTGAGCGCGGCCTTCTTGCCGATCTCGTCGTGCACTACCGCGTACACGGCGCCCATGCCGCCGCGTCCGAGCTCGCGCTCCACGACCCACGGTCCCGCCTTCGCACCGGGAGCGAGCTCGTCGGTGGACTCGGTCGGTCCACTCGTACCGCCGGCCGTGCTCACCATGGTCTGCATTACGGGTTTCCGTCCGTGCACCCCATATGCCGCGGTAACTCGCGTCGGATCTCGACGATCACGGGCACTTGAACCACAAACCTGTGCGGCCAGGCGCGATGTGACGTCCGCGCACGGTGGCTTGACGAGCAAGCGTTGGCCAGCCGACGATCGTGTCGTGGCCATCGTGACGCGTGCAGAGCTGGAGGCGTCGTTGTCCGAGCTTTGCACACACGTCTCCGCTCCGCGTGACGGCATCCTCGGTCCGCGCTCCGTGGCGTGGCGACTCGGCGGCGATCTCGCGATCTTCATCGGCGGCGGGCGGGCGTCGCTGCTCCAGCTCGCACATCCGATGGTCGCGCACGCGATCGATCACCACTCGAAGACGCGCACCGATGTCGTCGGTCGATTCCAGCGCACGTTCCGCAACGTGTTCGCGATGGTGTTCGGCGAGCTCGACGATGCTCTCCGCGCCGCGCGTCGCGTCTTCGCGATCCACTCGCGCATCGAGGGCACGTTCCCGGAGGCCGTCGGTGGGTGGCCCGCCGGCACCCGGTATCACGCGAACGACGTCGACGCGCTGCGCTGGGTGCACGCGACGCTCGTGAACACGACGATCGTCGTGCGCGAGCTGCTCGAGGGACCGATGCCGCCCGCGATCGCCGATCGGTACATCGTGGAGATGCACCGCTTCGCGCGGCTGTTCGGGATCCCGTACTCGTTATTGTCGCGCACGCACGCGGAGCACTCGGCGTACATGCGCGACATGCTCGCGTCGGATCGCATCCACGTCAGCAAGAGCGCGCGAGAGATGGGGCAGTTCCTGTTCGGGCGCGCTCCGGATCGCGCGCAGCCGCCGCTCGGTCGCCTCGCCGAAGCGGTGTCCGCGTCGATGTTGCCGCCGGCGCTGGTCGACGCGTTCGAGCTGCGGCCGGCGCCGCGCCTCGTGGCGGCCGCGCTCGCGATGACGCGCACCGTTCACCGCCGGCTGCCGGCGGTGCTCACGCGGATCCCCGCGCACGCCGAGGCCCTCGATCGCGTGACCGGCCGCCTCGCAACCCGCGGACCTTCTCCGCTCACCGCATGGACGGAGCGACAGCTGTTCGGGCTCGCGAAGAGCGTCGCGGGATGACGCATGGGACGTCGCGATCGTCATCGGGCAACGTCCGGCACGCCCTCATTTCATGCGCTTGGATCGGCGGATTCGAGGCAACCCACGCGCACGGTTGTTGCTCTCATCCTCGACGCTTCTACGCAGCCGGTCCCGAGCCTCCCAATCGCACAACTTGGAGCCGGCTGCGTGGGCGCACTTAACGATACGAGCCCGGGTCGAGACCGAAGCGCTTGATCCATCGCTGGATCTGCTTTCGGTCCTTGTCGAGCGCGCGAGCGACCGCACTGACGTTGCCCTGGTGCTCGCGCAGCGCCGCCACGACGGTGTCGCGAACCTTCTGATCCGTCTCGCTGAGCACGACGGGGCGGGGCGCGCCCGGCGGGCGACCCGTGCGAACCGTGTCGGGTAGGTGCTCGCCCCGAACTGGCTCCGCACCGGCGAGGACCTGCGCCGTCGCGAGCGCTTGCTCGAGCTCGCGCACGTTGAGCGGCCACGGATAGCGCAGGAGCAGCCGCGCGGCGTCGATATCGAAGCCCGGGTGCTCCGCCGCGAACAGCCGCTCGTGGAGCGCGCCGATCAGGAGGCCGAGATCGCCGCGGCGCTCGGACAGCGTCGGAACCGTGACGCGAAAGCCGGCGAGGCGGGCGAACAGATCGTGGCGGAACGTGCCCTCCGCGACCATGTCGTCGAGATCGCGGTGCGTGGCGGCGACGACGCGCAGATCGATCGGAACCGCGCGCGTTCCACCGACCGGCATCACCTCGCGCTCCTGCAGCACGCGCAAGAGCGCCGCCTGCGAGCTCGCGGGCAGATCACCGATCTCGTCGAGGAACAGCGTGCCGCCGTTCGCCGCGCGCACGAGGCCATCGTGATCGCTCTGCGCGCCGCTGAACGCGCCCTTCTTGTAGCCGAACAGCTCGCTCTCCACGAGGTTGTCGGGGAGCGCGCCGCAGTTGACCGGAACGAACGAACCCTTGCGACCGCTGAGGCCGTGGATCGCGCGCGCGATCATCTCCTTGCCCGTGCCGCTGTCGCCCTCGATCAGCATCGGGATCTCGGACCCCGCGATCTGGCGCAGGCGCGCGAGCTCGGTCTGCCAGCCCGGCATCAGTGTCACCGTGCCGGGCGAGCCCTCCTGCGGCGTCAGCTCGAGCAGTGCCGCCGCATCCTCCGCGATCGGCATGCGCTCGAAGAAGAAGAACAGCGTGTGCCCGAGCTCGATCAACGAGCCATCCGTCAGCACCGCGCGCTTGGTCGTGTGGCCGTCCACGATCGACCCGTTCTTCGACTCGGTGTCCGTCAGCACCCAGCGGCCGAAGCTCGGCTCGATGCGCGCGTGGCGCGACGACATCCATTTGTCCGGAACCCGGACGGTCAGCTCCGTGCCGGTCTTCTCGGCGCGCCGCTCGGGCCCGCGGCCGAGCGAGATCCCCGTCAGCTCGCCGAGCCGATAGCGGACCGATCCGGCGCGAGGCCGACCACATTCCAATACCAAGACGAGCACCGGTTCCGGCTTTGGACCGACCCGACCGCTCTTGCCATCCTCGTGAAAGCTGAGGGTGGTGCCGTGCGTGTCACCCACGAGCGCATCTTACAACACGGGCCCCGCGATCATTGAGTGTCAGACGCTCCGGTTAGCGTCGTGCTCGTGCCCGATATCGTCTCCATCACCATCGGACCTCGCCGCGGCTTCCTCCGCGGCACGAGTGCGACCGCCTGGTACGAGCTCGGCTGCGTGCACGAAGCAACGGATCCCGCGCGCGCGATCACCTGTTATCAGCGCGCCCTCGCGGGCCGCCCCGACCACGCCGACGCGCACAACAACCTCGCGCGCCTCGTTCACGATCGCGCGCTCGCGCACGCCGCATCTCTCGCTGCCTCCGGCTCCGCGGCGGCACGGCCCGCCCATTCGGATCTCGCGATCGCCGAGAGCCACTATCGCCTCGCGATCTGCGCGCGCCCGACCGTGCCGCTCTACTGGTTCAATCTCGCGGTCTCCGTCGAGGACCAGGGCCGCACGGCCGAGGCCATCACGCTCTACCAGCACGCGCTCGCGCTCGATGCTTCGCTCGCGGACGCGCACTTCAACCTCGCGCGGCTCTACGAGCTCACCGGTCGCCGGACCATGGACGAGCTCGCGCTTCGCCGCGCGGTGAACCACCTCGTCCGCTACCGCAACCTGCGCCGCGTCGGCTGAGCTCCTGCTGCGGCGTTCGTTCGCGTCGCGGGTCGCATCGCTGTCTCACGGAGGCAAGGTGGCGGGAGTGTTGGGCGTGTCGCATGCGACAAGCCGGGACGCGACAGGCCGTCGCGGGGGTGCGGGATCGCCTCGCTTCGAAAAAAAAAATGCTGGTGAGGTACGCGCGCGGTCCGTGGACGCCTCGCCGCGGTAGCGCTCGGTGGCGGTGACGGTCTTGGTCACGGTGACGGTGGTGGTCGCGGCCACGGTGACGGTGGTCGGTCGCGGCAGCGGCAACGGTGGTCGGTCGCAGTAACGGTGGTCGGTCGCGGTGACGGTAACGGTGGTCGGTCGTGGTAACGGGAACGGCGGTCGGTCGCGGCAGCGGCGGCCAGAAGCGTTGCGGCTAACGACCACCGTTGCCGCGACAGCGTCCGACCACCGCTACCGTACGGTGGTCGTGACCGGTCTGATGGAGCCGGCACAGGTCACCGCTGCATCGCAAAAGAACCCAGCGACGACCAACGACGCGGCGCTCTTGACGCCAACTCTTGAAATCGCCGATCTACATGCAGCTGACGTCATCTTGATTTCCGGCGGAGAAGTGGTCAGTCCAGGCGGACTCTTCAGCCGCGCCTGATCCTCGGCGCGCGCGTCCGGGAGAACACGCGCGCTCCCCTCGGGCACCGTGCGGCGGGGGCGCCCTTACCCGGTCACGGCGCATCGAGCGTGCCGAACGCCCGTGCATCGTGCTGGCGCGAGCGGTGGCCGCGGAGATGTGCCGCGTCTCGAACGCGTGCGCGTTAATCGACGGGCGTTCGTCACTGCTCGTGCGCCGTGACCGGGTGCGGGCTGAGCCCCCGCCGCCCGGAGCCCTCGGCCCGGAGGGCGTTCCATCATCAGTGAAAGGACCTCTCGCTATGTTCCACGCGTACACCAATGCACTCGACCTCATTCGCGCGCTCGTCCCCGTCGTCGAGCAACTCAAGACCTATGACTCCAACCTCGCGGATCAGATCACGCGCGCGGCGACGAGCGTCTCGCTCAACGTCAGCGAAGGAGCGAAGCGCGCGGGAAAGGATCGCAAGCGCTTCTACGTGATGGCGCGTGGGAGCGCCGCGGAGATTCGGGGCGCGTTGGACACGGCGGACGCGTGGGGGTGGCGCGTGAACGCGGAACGCGCTCGCGCGCTTCTCGATCGCCAGCTCGCCCTCCTGTGGGGGCTCTGCAAGTAGGTCGAAGATCGCCGAACAAGCACCGATTCTAGAATCAACAAGCGAGGTGCGTCCGACGCCCCCTGCGGTAACGCGATTGTCGTCAGCGACGGCGCTAGATCTCGATCTTCAAGTAGTCCGCCTGCGCGAACGCGACCGGATGATCGAGCTCGGGCGGCACGTCCACGTGCTCGAAGCCAGGGCTGAGCGTGCTCGCGACGCCGGCTCCGCACGCGACGTCACGGCGATAGCCACGTTGTCGTGCCCAGTGCTACGAAGACGCGATGAGTTCGCGTCCGTGGATGGTGGCACGGATGGCGATCGGGATGATCGCGGTTGCCACATGCGATACCTACGAGAGGTACGTGCCACCCGAACTCCGAGGTACCGCGCGTCTCGCGCCACCGATGATCACGCCGCGCGTCGGGGCTGGTGGAGTGTTGGAGTTGTATGTTGGTTCCAAGCTCGAGCGCAAGCGCGACAATGGATCCTTGACGCCGCAGGCAAGCAGCGGCCCACACTATGACCCGGTCGGGGCATTCATCGCGACGGCGGATGTAGACCCCGCGCAGATCGCACAGGCGCGTCCGCTCTCAGGACCCGAAGGGAACCTTCGCTTGACTGGGCTTACCCCCGGCACCGCCACCGTCTCGGTTCGCGGCATCGTGAACGATCAGTGGAGTGAGGTGAAGTTCGAAATCCAGGTCGTCGAGGTGGGAGCCCTCGAGTATGAGATCGACACGGATATGGGGATGGCGGATCGGGATGGTCAAGTCGTAAGGCTCGCTCGTGGCTTCTGCTATCGACGCAGGCTCGCGATGTTCGATGAGCGGGGGAAAGCACTTCCGAGCGGCGTCGACCTCGCTCCGCCGTCCCAGCGTGACTTCGGGTGCGGGCCATACAGCGTCGGGGGGACCACGCTTGGACGGCATTGGTTGCCGACCATCGGGAAGGCGAGGCCTATCGAGCTGGACCTCATCGAGCCAACTCTCGCAGTTGAATGGAATGCTGCCCCGCAGCTCTCGCACGACCCAGATCCCGAGACCGCCTATCGGGTCGCGGTCGTGGCGAAGGACGCTATGGGGAAGCGCATTCCGTTACCCTATGGTCTGTTGCTCGAGCTGGCGGTCGAGACCCCATCCGCCTGCAACGTCGAGCACGGCGAAGTGATCCATCGGGCGCCGCACGAAGAGTGCCGTGTGATCGTTTCAGTGCCCCGTGCACCCGGAGAGCCGGCATTGGTACTGACCAGTCGAGCGCCAAATCAACCGAATCAGGCGGCGCAGTAGCAGCACCAATCCCCGAGCATCGCGTCAAAATAACGTTGGTGGCTATCGAGCTCAGGTGGTCCCCAAGCAGATTGCTTTGACGATCGGCGAAGAAAACGTTGGCGAGTGCAGGAGTAGTTGACGAACGAAAGCGAGGTTTTGTGGTTCACGACGTTCAGCAAACCAATGTTGGCGGCTCCCGGGTTTCGGGTGGCTCGTCGACGAGAGCGTGAACGCGACGGTTTC
>CAZUAR010000059.1:0-28813 GCA_964617845.1 uncultured Kofleriaceae bacterium
ACGGTCGTGTTCGGGAGGCTCGGCGGTCGGTCGTGAAAGCACCGCGCTCGCGGTCACAGCGTCCTCGAAGAGCAAGAAGGCGCATGTGCGACAGACCTACGCGTTGCGGGCGTCGCGGGCAAAGGCGTCAGCGGGCGCGATTCAGCGAGCGGTCTCGATTCAGCAGAGCATTTGTCGAGGAGAGCCCCGTGATGCTCGCGGCCGAGAGTCTCGCGGACGGGGACCGATCGAACCATTCGTCGATCCGATGTCGAGCCCCGTCGAGGCAGAAGCTCGAGGATCTCGTTCGACTCGGCAGACGTCGCTGGCTCATCGGCTTGCGTGAGGGGGCTCGCAAGTCATTACCAACGATTCCTCGACGCACTCGAGGCCGAGGTCGCTCGAGGGGGCGCCCGTCGCGTCGACGATCGCGGCGCATCGAGATCGGCGCAGCGCATCGTCGGAGGCGTCGGCTCGAAATTTCTGCGTAGTACCAGAGGCCGTCCGTCGACCCGAGGTAGACGAAGCGGAGCGCGCCCTCGACGCCGTAGCGCTTGTACCCGCCGACAAGGGCCCGCGATGCTGCGATCGCGTCGAGGATGCAATCATGGACACTCGACGCGCCAGGAACGGGTCCAGCTGCCGGAGCCTTGGCCGGGAATGCCGCAGTCGACCGCGCCATGCGACTCGATGAATTGCTCCACGGTCGCCTCGATCGAGCATGTAGGCTCGCTACATCCGGGAGCGATCACGAGCAGAAGAGCCAGCGTGCGCACTCGTTCAGTGTGCATCCCGTGCCTACGACGCTTGCACCTGCTCAATCGACGT
The DNA here is from genome assembly GCA_964617845.1 of uncultured Kofleriaceae bacterium. Lineage (GTDB taxonomy): Bacteria > Myxococcota_A > Polyangia > Haliangiales > Haliangiaceae > JABFXX01. Next base: position 808 of record CAZUAR010000059.1, read on the forward strand.
GCGATTCGCGCGCAGCTAGAACGTGAGCGTCGCGCCCGCGACGGAGCCCGACGGGCCGACGGGCGTGATGGCGATGCCCGACTGCGTCGTGTAGACCGTGTCGCTGCCGTGGACGGCACCGATCGCGAGGCCGACGATCGAGCCGAGCCCGCCGAGCAGGATGCCGCCGAGGATCGCCTTCTCGCCCGCGGTCATGTTGAACAGGCACCAGCTATGGCCACTGTCGTCGCACGGTGGGTCGTCGCCGTCGGCGAGGCCGACGAGCACACCGAGGCCCGCGCCGATTCCCGCGCCGGTGAGGAAGCCCTCGCCCGCACCGCGCAGCGTTCGATTGTCGACGACGCCGGCGATCGCGACGGGATCGATCAGGCCGCCGCTCTCGTCTTGATAGGCAATGCCGGTTGTGGTCTGGACAGTAACCGCCGACAGCGTGGCGCCGCTCGTTGTCTTGACGTCGACCCAGCGGCCGGGCTCGACGTCGACGAACGCCCGCGACAACGGGCGCGTGTGCGTGCAGGCAGCGAGCAACGAGACGAACGCGAGGAGCTTGACGGGCACTCGTCCATCGTACGGACGGAAACGCGCTGCGGCGGGTGGAAGGTCTGGCAAGCCGTGGCTTAGAACGTGACGGTCAGGCCAGCCGCGGATCCGGGCGGGCCGCTCGGCGTGATCTTGATCGACTCGCGGTTTTCGTAGACGTAGTGCGAGCCGCGGATGCCGCCGATGACGACGCCGAGGAGGCCACCGGTGATGCCGCCGAGGACGAGGCCGAAGACCGCTTTGTCCTCGGCGGTCATGGTGAACAGGCAGAAGCCGGTGCACTCGTCGTCGCCGGAGGCGTAGCCGAGCATCGCCATCGAGACGCCGGTGATGCCGCCGCCGAGCAGGAGGCCTTCGAGCGCGCCGCGACCGTGGCGCACTTGCTCGACCGAGGTGATCTGGTTCGGATCGAGGAAGTCGCCGCCATCGTTCGCGCGGAAGGCCATGCCGCGCGTGGTGGGGACGGTGATGGCGTCGAGCTCGCCGTAGCCCTGGAGCTCGACGGTGACCTCTTCGCCGCCGGAGAGATCGTTGACCTGGTTCAGCGTCCTCGTATGCGTGCACGCGGTTGCCGCCATTGCACACGCGATGAGTTGGATGCGCATTCGTCCATCGTAGGGATGTGCGGCGCGTCGTCGGACGGAACAGCGCGGCAAGATCCCGCGCTTACCGAAGGCTCACGTTAGTTGTCAGCCAGCGCCGTCGGACTTTGTCTCACGTGTGCGTGCGACGAAGGTCGACTTGGCGTAGTCGCGGTTGAGCAGCGCGATCACGTCGCGCTTGATCTCCTTGGGGCACGCGGCTTCGCACTCGTAGTGGTTCGAGCAGTTGCCGAAGCCCGCGGCGTCCATCGCGGTGACCATCGCCTGCGTGCGGTGAGCGCGCTCGGGTTGGCCCTGCGGCAGGTTGTGAAGGTGGGCGAGCTTCGCGGCGACGAACAGCATCGCGGAGCCGTTGGGGCACGCGGCGACGCAGGCGCCGCAGCCGATGCACGCGGCCGCGTCCATCGCGCGATCGGCGTGCTCCTTGGCGACGGGGATGTCGTTCGCGTCGGGGGCGGAGCCCGTGTTGGCGGTGACGAAGCCGCCCGCGGCGATCACGCGGTCGAACGGCGTGCGATCGACGCAGAGGTCCTTGATGACGGGGAACGCTTCGGCGCGCCACGGCTCGATCCAGATCTCCGCGTTGTTGGAGAAGTGGCGCATGTGGAGCTGGCACGTCGTGGTCGCGTGACGTCCGCCGTGCGGGCGGCCGTCGATCATCAGCGAGCACATGCCGCAGATGCCCTCGCGGCAGTCGTGATCGAACGCGATCGGCTCCTCGCCCTTGGCGACGAGCTGCTCGTTGAGGATGTCGAGCATCTCGAGGAACGACGCGTGCGTGGACACGCCTTGGACCTTGTACGTGACCATCTTGCCCGGCGACTTGCGATCGCGCTGGCGCCAGATGTGGAGCGTCAGGTTCAGCGACTCAGGACTTGTCATTTGTAGCTCCGCGTCGCGAGCTTCACGTTCTCGAACACGAGCGGCTCGATGTTGCGGATCGGTGCGGCGTTGTCGCCCGCGTACTCCCAGACGGCGGCGTGGCAGAAGTTCTGGTCATCGCGCTTGGCCTCGCCGTCGATCTGGTGCTCGACGCGGAAGTGACCGCCGCAGGACTCCTCGCGCTCGAGCGCGTCCTTGCACATCAGCTCGGCGAACTCGAGGAAGTCGGCGACGCGGCCGGCCTTCTCGAGCGATTGGTTGAACGAGTCGCGCTCGCCGAGGACGGTGACGTCGGACCAGAACTCGTCGCGCAGCTTCGGGATCTTCTCGAGCGCGGCGGTCAGCGAGCTCTTGCTGCGCGCCATGCCGCAGTCCTCCCACATGATGTGGCCGAGCTCCTTGTGGAAGGAATCGATCGAGCGCTTGCCCCTCACGTTCATCAAGCGATCGAGCTTCGCGCGCACCTGCGCTTCGGAGTCGGTGAACGCGGCGCTCGCCGGATCGGCGATCGACTTCGAGGGAACACCCGCGAGGTAGTGGCCGATCGTGTACGGGATGATGAAGTAGCCATCGGCGAGGCCCTGCATCAGCGCGGACGCGCCGAGGCGGTTCGCGCCGTGGTCGGAGAAGTTTGCCTCTCCGAGGCAGAACAGGCCGGGGATCGTGGTCTGCAGGTGGTAGTCGACCCAGAGCCCGCCCATCGTGTAGTGGACCGCGGGGTAGATGCGCATCGGCACGCGGTACGGGTTCTCGCCCGTGATCCGCTCGTACATGTCGAACAGGTTGCCGTACTTCTCGCGGATGCGATCCTCGCCGTCGCGTTTGATCGCGTCGCGGAAGTCGAGGTACACGCCGCGCCCGCCGGGACCGACGCCACGCCCCTCGTCGCAGACCTCCTTCGCCGCGCGCGAGGCGATGTCGCGCGGTGACAGGTTGCCGAACGCCGGGTACTTGCGCTCGAGGTAGTAGTCGCGATCGTCCTCGGCGATGTTGTCGGGGTGCTTCGCGGTGTCGTCCTTCTTCTTGGGGACCCAGACACGCCCGTCGTTGCGCAGCGACTCGGACATCAGCGTCAGCTTCGACTGGTAGTCGCCCGAGACCGGGATGCACGTCGGATGGATCTGCGTGAAGCACGGGTTCGCGAACCCGGCGCCGCGCTTGTACGCGCGATACGTCGCGGTGACGTTGCAGCCCTTGGCGTTCGTCGACAGGAAGAACGCGTTGCCGTAACCGCCCGTCGCGAGGACGACCGCGTGCGCCGCGTGCGACGTGATCGTGCCGGTCACGAGGTCGCGCACGACGATGCCGGCCGCGCGGCCATTATCGACGACGAGATCGAGCATCTCGGCGCGCGGGAACATCGTGACCTTGCCCGCGCCGATCTGCCGCTCGAGCGCGGAGTACACGCCGAGGAGCAGCTGCTGTCCCGTCTGGCCGCGCGCGTAGAACGTGCGCGACACCTGCGCGCCGCCGAACGAGCGATTCGCGAGCGTGCCGCCGTACTCGCGCGCGAAGGGGACGCCCATCGCCGCGCATTGATCGATGATGTCGACGCTGACCTCGGCGAGCCGATACACGTTCGACTCGCGCGCGCGGAAGTCGCCGCCTTTGACCGTGTCGTAGAACAGCCGGTAGATCGAATCGCCGTCGTTCTGGTAGTTCTTCGCGGCGTTGATGCCGCCCTGCGCGGCGATCGAGTGCGCCCGGCGCGGCGAGTCCTGGAAGCAGAAGCACGCGACGTCGTAGCCGAGCTCGGCGAGCGTGGCCGCGGCCGCACCTCCCGCGAGACCAGACCCGACGACGATGACCTTGTACTTCCGCTTGTTGGCGGGATTGACCAGGCGCATCTCGAACTTCGCGCGCTGCCACTTCTGTTCGATCGCGCCACCGGGCGAACGTGCATCGAGCTTGAGCGTCATCGGATCGCTCCGAGCAGTACCGCGGTCGGCGGCAACATGTAGCCGACGAACAAGAAGATCGCGATCGCGGGGCCGAGCTTGTCCACCGGATACTTCGGGTGCCGCCAGCCGAGCGACTGCAACCAGCTCCCCGCGCCGTGCCCGAGGTGCGACGAGAGCAGCGCGATCCCCAGGAGGTAGATCACGTAGACCCACACCTGCTGGAAGCCGTAGACGAACATGCCGTAGGCACCGCCGGCGCGCGCGTCGGTGCCGCCGTGCTGGGGCATGTGGAAGTACTCCGGCTGGATCTGACCGACCGTGAAGTGAAGGATGTGAAACGCGAGGAACGCGAACACGAACAGGCCCGTGATCGCCATCGTGCGACCCATGACCGACGACGAGCGTTTCTTGAACTTCACGTAGCCCACCGGCCCACGCGCGGCGCGGTTGCGCGCGACAAGGCCGATCGCGACCACGACGTGGATCAGCAGCAGCGCCAGGAGCCCCGCGCGCACGGGCCACTTCACCTCCCAGAGGTTCTGCAGGAAGTTCGCGTAGGCGTTGTACATGGCCGGTCCACCGAACATCTGCAGGTGACCGACCATGTGGACGATCGCGAACAGCAGAAGTCCGAGGCCGGTGACGGCCATGATGTGCTTGGCTCCGACGGAGGATCGGAGATAGCCAGCGAGCCAGCTCATAGACTGGCGCTACGATGCGGCAACCGGTCCCGCGGTCGCAAGCGCGGGCAGGCCAGGAAATGAAACGAAGTTTGCGTGCGGTGGAGCGTGCTCGTTTTCGTTCCGGTGCTAGGGGCTGCGACCGTGTACGTGCGGCGTCGAACCCGGTTCGTACGGGTCGCCGACGACCGATGCCGCTCGACGAGCGCGGGTCGACTACTAGATCACGCGGTGAAGTAGCGGCTCGCCGCGCTCGAGGCGCCCGAGGTTCTCGACGACGACGTCCGTGATCCGGGTGAACGCTTCGATCGTCGAGCCGGCGACGTGCGGCAACGCGACGACGCGCGGGTCTCGATACAGCGCGTCGTCGGGATCCGGCGGCTCACTCCAGTGCACGTCGAGGCCGACGCCGCCGAGGCGACCGCTCGCGAGGGCGTCGACGAGCGCGGCGCGATCGATCACGCCGCCGCGGGCGACATTGACGACGAGCGCACCGTCGCGCATGGCGGCGAACGCGCGCGCGTCGACCAGGCCGCGCGTCTCGGGCGTGAGCGGACAGTGGATGCTGATCGCGTCGCACGCGGCGAAGAACGCCGCGCGGTCGGCGTCGCTCGCGCCGCGGCGGAGCGCGCGCACCTGCATGCCGAGCGCGGTCGCGCGTTCGGCGAGGGCGGTTCCCGCGCGGCCCATGCCGATCACGCCGAGCGTGCGCCCGGCCAGCTCGAACCCGAGCGGCTCGCCGACGACGCGCTCGCGAAGCCTTTGCGCGGCGATCGGTGCGCGGCGGGCGAGCGAGAGCAACAGGAACAGCGCGCACTCCGCGACGGACACGTGGTTCGTGCCGGGCGCGTTGCACAGCGGGATGCCGCGCTCGACCAGGCTGCCGCGATCGATCTGCTCGGTGCCCGCCGCGGGCTGCTGCACGAGGCGAAGCTTTGTCGCGGCGTGGATCACCTCGGGCGTGATCTTCGCGTTCGACGGCAGCAGCACGTCGACGTCGGCGATCGCGTCGGCGAGCGGGACCGCGCGGTCCCACCGGGCCAGCGTCGCGCACGCGGGCAAGCGCGCGGCGATCATCTCGACGATCGGGAGCCAGCCGCTCCCCGTGAACAACAGACGCACGCCGCGAGGCTACCCCGTCGCGCCAGCGCCGCTGTCCGATCGCGCCGAGAATGCGCGGGGCCCCAGCGCCACGGTTCGCTCGCGCCGAGAATGCGCGGGGCCGGGGCACCCGCGCCGCTGTCCGTTCGCATCGAGAATAGGCGGGGCCGAGGCCCCAGCGCGGAGGGTGGATTCACCGCCGAGGCGAGTCGACACTGGCTAGCGCGCTTGTGATCCGTGCGAGCCATCCCACGATTCGCGCGATGCGCCTGCGCCCGGCGCGCATGCCGTTTCGGCCATCGCGCAAGCGAGTGCACGACTCGCGCACGCATTCGAATTCACGAGCGAGCGGCCCGCGAGTTGCTCATCGGGACGGCCACGATGACCGCAAACAGCGCTTCTGCTCGGTTGGACGGATGCAGGGTCCTCAGTGCAATCGGTCGTGTGCAGTACCTACTCGTAGGTCTGCTCGCGGTCGGTTGCGCCGAGCCGGAGGATCCGATCTACGGCGAGGTGCAATCCGAGGTGAACGTCTCCGCGTACGTCACGTCGGGGTGCTCGACGTCGGTCGTCGTCGGTCTGTCGAAGCAGATCGCCGAAGAGATCGGCTGCATGAATCCGACGAGCCTCGTGAAGTTCGCGCCGGGCGGCAACCTCACGTTCACGAGCACCGCGGTGCTCCCGTACATGAGCGCGGCCGCGAAGACGGCGCTCGGCAAGGTCACGCAGAACTACACGATCCAGGTCAACAGCGGCTTCCGCACCGTCGCGCAGCAGTACCTCCTCTATCGCTGGTACCAGCAGGGTCGGTGCGGCATCAGCGCCGCGGCCTCGCCGGGTCGCTCGAACCACCAGAGCGGTCGCGCGCTCGACATCGCGAACTACTCGTCGCGCGTCTCCGCGATGGCGAACCAGGGCTGGTCGCACTCCGTGCCGGGCGACCCCGTTCACTTCGATTACCTGAGCTCGCCCGATATCCGCGGCAAGGACGTGCTCGCGTTCCAGCGGCTGTGGAACCGCAACAACCCGAACGATCGCATCGCCGAGGACGGCGCGTACGGTCCGCAAACGGAGGCGCGCCTCAAGTCGTCGCCGGCGACGGGCTTCGCGCTCGGACCGACGTGCGGCGCGCAAGCCGCGCCCGAGCCGCAGCAGCCGGGCGAGCCGCGCGTGCTCGGCGCCGAGGTCGTCTCCGTCGACGGTCCGGACAAGGTCGCGCCCGGAACGCACGGCGTGTTCTCGCTCGTCGTGCAGAACACCGGCAACGTGCCGATCCCGATGGGCACGCGCGTGATGGTGATGAACGGCGGCACGAGCGAGCTCCACGATCCGTCGAGCTGGACCTCGCCGACCGAAGTCGGACCGATCGCCGAGGCGATTCCCGTCGGTGCGCTCGGCAACGTCGACATCGAGTTCGAGGCGCCGATGGTGACCGAGGAGACGCCGGTGTTCACGCAGTTCGTCCTCACCGACGGACAGGATCAGTACGGCGTGCTCGACATCGCGGTGCGCATCACGCCGAACGGCGACGAAGGCACGAGCGGCGAGAGCGACGACATCCACGACGAGGCGCCCGAGGTGCAAGGTGGTTGCAGCACGAGCGGTGGCTCTCCGAGCTGGGCCGCGCTGATGCTGCCGGCGATCGCGCTGCTGCTGCGTCGCCGCCGTCGTTAGTCGGCTATGCTGCGGTCATGCCGGTGTTCCGGCTCGATGACCGCCTCGTGTTCCCGCCCGTCCACCTCGCCGAGGATGGACTGCTCGCGCTTGGCGGCGATCTGAGACCCGAGCGTCTGTTGCTCGGCTACACGAAGGGCATCTTTCCCTGGTACGCGGAGAACCTGCCGATCCTGTGGCACTCGCCCGATCCGCGCATGGTGATGACGACGCGCGATCTGGTCGTGCAGAAGTCTCTGCGCAAGGCGATCCGCCGCCGCCCCTACGAGCTGAAGATGGACACCGCGTTCGTCGCCGTCCTCGAGGGTTGCGCCTCGGTGCCGCGCCCGGGCCAGACCGGCACGTGGCTGATCCCCGAGATGGTCGAGGCGTACACCAAGCTGCACGAGCTGGGCTTCGCGCACTCGATCGAGGCCTGGGACGGCGACACGCTCGTCGGCGGCCTCTACGGCGTCTCGCTCGGCGCCGCGTTCTTCGGCGAGTCGATGTTCGCCCGCGCGCCCGACGCCTCCAAGATCGCCTTCACCGCGTGCGTGCGGCAGCTCGATGCGTGGCACATCGGCCTCATCGACTGCCAGGTGCACACCGATCACCTCGAGCGGTTCGGTGCCTACGAGGTGCCGCGGCTCGACTACCTCGAGATGCTCAAGGTCGCGCTCGACGAGCCGACCAAGCGCGGTCGGTGGAAGCTCGAGATCGACCAGGCCGCGTTCGCCGCGTCCGGCGGCAGCGTCACGGCGTCGGTCTAGGGGCTGTCCCTATTCGGGGACCGCGCCTTCGGCGCTTTCCCCTCCAGGGCCACCCCCTCGTCATTCTCTTCCGTCCATCCCTCACTGCGCTCGTCCGCCGGTGCGCGCCTTCGGCGCACATCGTCGGGCTTCGTTCGGTCTGGACAAGTCGCTACTTCTTCTGCGCGACCTTGTTCTTGTTGCCGGTGTTGGACGCCTTCGGCTTCTTCTTCGCGTCGGAGGCCTTCTTGTAGCTGACCGTGTTCGAGTTGCCCGAGACGAGCAGGCTGTCGACGACATCGAGGTCGACGGTGTTGTCGTTGCCGGACACGATCGTCTTCTTCGCCGAGCCCGTGACCTTCGCCTTGTTGCCCGACACGAGCAGCACCTCGCAGGTACCGGTCAGCGTGATCGTCGCGTCGTTGCCGGTGATGCTCACGTTCGCGTCCTTCGCGCAGTCCACCGTCGCGGTCTGCTTGTTGTCGGCGAACATCGCGTCCGCCGCAGCGACACCACAGAGGGAACCCAACACCAATACGATCGAAGCGATTCTGGTCATGGGGCCCATCCTGCATCAGCTCCCGGCGCGAGTCGACATCGGCTCGACATCACGACGTTGCGCCGCCGTTACGTTCCATGCGCGAGAAGATTCCTGGCGGCGAGCGGTGTGACGACGGGCACGAGCGCGTCGACGAGCGCCATCGCGACACGCGCCATCCCCTGTGGCGCGAGGCGCCAGAGCGCCGCGTGCAGGTGGAGCTCGTCGCCGACGCGCGTCGCGGCGCGAGCCCCGAGGTCGGCCCAGCGAAGCCGGTGCGCGGCCACCACGTGCGTCGCCGCCGCCGCGAGTGGTGCGGGAACGACCTCGGCGATCAGCTCGGCGAGCGCGGCCACCATCTCGGGCGGAAACGCCTTCCCGAGGACATCGCTCTCGCACGGTGGGATCGGATGCGGTCCCTCGACGAGCTCTCCGTCGGCGCGAAGCGTGGCGACGTGCGCGTAGCGCTGGTCGGCGAACCAGACCTCGGCGCGTACGTCGTCGGTTCCGACGAGCCTCGTGACTCCCTTCGCGTACACGACACCGTCGATGGCGACGCGCTCGATGCCGTCGCGCAGCTCGACGATGCCGCGAACCTCGCCGTCGCGATCGATCGCGATGCGCTCGTGCGGCGCGGGCACGAACACCGCCGGCATCGGATCGCGAGCGACGCGCGCCGCGCGATCGGCGAAGGCGGAGGTGAACTCCTCCTCGGTGGTGGTCGTACGAAACGAGCGGCCGAGCGTCGCGTACAGCGCGTTGGTCGGATAGGGCCCCGCGTAGCGAAGCTCTGCGACACCCGCGCGCTGCGCGAGGATCGCGAGCACGTTCATGATCGCGCCGCCGCTGCCGGGCGGAAGCGCGCCGGGCGCCGCGATCGCGGGGATCTGGGTCGGGTGCGCCCAGTCCATCGCCGACATGGTGGTGAGGATGCGCTCGTCCTGGGCGACGATCTCGTGGGCGCGGCCGAGCAACGGATCGTCGACGAGCGCGCCGCGCACGATGGCACCGGCGACCTGCAGCTCGACGAGGTGCGGCGTGCCATCGTCGGGATGTGCCCACGCGAGCCGCGCGTGCACGAAGCCGTGCCGATCGACGATCTCGGTCAGGCGATCGCCGGAGCTCACCGATACGGTCCGTTCGGGTCGGGCTCGTCGATGATCGTCAGGTAGTCCTCGTGCGGGCGCAGCGAGTCGGGCTCTTTCACCCACCACTCGACGAGGCCGCACTTCATGCACACGAACGCCTCCAGCTCGCCTTGTGTCTTCGAGGACCACCACGACGGGCGGTTGAGGGCGAGCGGCTCGCGCATGTTGCTGTCCGCGCGATCGAGGATCGACAGGGCGTGCGCGATCTTTCGATTGCCGCACGCGCGACAGCGCTGCTGATTGCGCATCGTCAGCTCGATGCGCCCGTGGGCGTTGCGCAGCTCGGACTCGAGAGCGGCGACCGTGGTGCGGAGGGATTCGAGGTCCTGGCGCAGGGAGGCGAGCTCGGCGGCACGCGCATCGGTCGAATCAGCCATCGAGGCGATTCTTAGCGCTTTCGGGGGTGGGTTTGGGGTGTTCGGCCCTTTCGCGGAGCGCGTGGGTTTGGCACCTTCGGCGCGTCCATGAAGTTAGGCATCGTCAGGGAGACGCGGCCGGAAGAGCGGCGAGTCGCTGCGTCGCCCAATAGCGTGGCTCGCTGGGTCAAGGCCGGGTGGGACGTGCTCGTCGAGAAGGGCGCCGGTGACTCGGCATCCTATCCGGACGATCAATACAAGGACGCGGGTGCGAAGCTCGTGGATCGGGCCGAGGCATGGGAGGCGGACATCGTCCTCAAGCTGCGGCCGCCCGTCGTGAACCCGGATGGCTCGTGCGAGGCCGATCAGATGCGAGAGGGCGCGACGCTCATCTCGTACATCTTCCCGGCCGAGAACCCCGAGCTGGTCGCGAAGCTCGCGGCGCGCAAGCTGACGGTGCTCGCGATGGATCAGGTGCCGCGCATCTCGCGCGCGCAGAAGATGGACGCGCTGAGCTCGATGGCGAACATCGCCGGCTATCGCTCGGTGATCGAGGCCGCGAATCGGTTCGGTTCGTTCTTCACGGGGCAGATCACGGCGGCGGGCAAGGTGCGGCCCGCGAAGGTGCTCATCATCGGTGCCGGTGTCGCCGGACTCGCGGCGCTCGGTGCGGCGCGCGGTCTCGGCGCGATCGTGCGCGCGTTCGACGTGCGCCCTGCCGTCGAGGATCAAGTGAAGTCGCTCGGCGGCGAGTTCCTCACCGTGACGATCAAGGAGTCCGGTGAAGGGCAGGGCGGCTACGCGAAGGAGATGTCGAAGGAGTTCCTCGAAGCCGAGTACGCGCTGTTCCGCGCGCAGGCCAAAGAGGTCGACATCGTCATCACGACCGCGCTGATCCCGGGCCGGCCGGCGCCCAAGCTGTGGTTCGCCGACATGGTCGAGCTGATGAAGCCGGGCTCCGTGATCGTGGACCTCGCGGCGGAGAAGGGCGGCAACTGCGAGCTGACCAAGCCGGGCGAGGTGATCGAGCACCAGGGCGTCACCATCGTCGGCTACACGGATCTCGCGAGTCGCATGCCCCACGTGGCGAGCGACCTCTACGGCACGAACCTCCACCACTTCCTCGAGGAGATGGGCGGCGCGACGGGCCACAAGATCGATCACGACAACGACGCGGTTCGTCCCGCGCTCGTCCTCGAGAACGGCGAGACGCGGTGGCCACCGCCGCCGCCGAAGAAGGTCGAAGCGCCGCCGCCCGCGCCCGCGAAGGCGGAGCCCGAGGGCACCTCGCCGTACCGGGAGGCGCCGGCCCTCGCGCCGGTCGCGAAGTCGCACGGCCACGGTCCCGCGCCGAAACCGCCGAGCAAGGCGGTCGGCGTCGTGATGGCGATGCTCGGCATCGTCGCGGCGATCGCGTTCGTGTATCTGCGCTACGGCCGCGCCGACGCGATCGCGAGCGAGTCCACGCGCGAGCTGCTGCAGCACCTCACGGTGTTCGTGATGGCGATCTTCGTCGGCTTCCAGGTCGTGTGGAACGTCACGCCAGCGCTGCACACGCCGCTGATGTCGGTGACCAACGCGATCAGCGGCATCATCGTCGTCGGTGGCTTGCTCGGCGCGCGCGCCCTCTTCGGTCTCCAGACCTCGGTGATCGTCGCGATCGTCGCGACGCTGTTCGCCACCATCAACATCGCCGGCGGGTTCCTCGTCACCCGGCGCATGCTCGCGATGTTCAGGAAGTGACGCCATGCCATTCCTGAACTCACAGATCCTCATCAACGCCGCGTACCTCGTCGCGGGCGTCCTGTTCATACTCTCGCTGCGCGGTCTGTCCTCTCAAGAGACCGCCCGCCGCGGCAACCTCTACGGCGTGATCGGCATGGCGATCGCCATCGCCGCCACGCTCGCCTCCAACCCGCAGCTCGGCGGCAAGTTCCACCCCGCGCTGTTCGCCGCGATCCTCGTCGGCGGCGCGGTCGGCGCCGTCATGGCCGCACGCGTCGGCATGACGCAGATGCCCGAGCTCGTCGCGCTCCTGCACTCGTTCGTCGGCCTCGCCGCCGTCCTCGTCGGCTACGCGCTCGATCTCGCCGGCACGCCGATCGACGGCCAGCTCGAGGTCGGTCCGCCGCACTTCACCCATCGCGTCGAGATCTTCGTCGACGTGTGGATCGGCGCGATCACCACCACGGGCTCCGTCCTCGCGTTCCTCAAGCTGCGCGGCTCCGTCTCGGGCAAGCCGCTGCTCCTGCCCGCGCGCCACTTCCTCAACCTCGCGATGCTCGCCGGCTCGATCATCGGCGGCGTCATCTACTGCAGCGATGGCAACCAGCTCGGCCTGCACATCGGCACCGCGATCGCCTGCGTCCTCGGCATCCACCTCGTCGCCGCGATCGGCGGCGCGGACATGCCGGTCGTCGTCTCGATGCTGAACTCGTACTCGGGATGGACCGCCTCCGCCGCCGGCTTCATGCTCGGCAACGACCTGCTGATCATCACCGGTGCTCTCGTCGGCTCCTCGGGCGCGATCCTCTCGTACATCATGTGCCGCGCGATGAACCGTTCGATCTGGAACGTCATCTTCGGCGGCTTCGGCGCAGCGCCGCCCAAGGCCTCCGGCGACAAGGCGCAGCAACCGGCGGGCGAGGTCCAGGACATCGACGCGCCCACGCTCGCGGGCGTCCTCAAGGAAGCGAAGTCCGTCATCATCGTGCCCGGCTACGGCATGGCGGTCGGCCGCGCACAACACGCCGTCCGCGAGCTCACCGAGGTCCTGCGCGCGCGCGGCACGCAGGTGCGCTTCGCGATCCACCCGGTCGCCGGTCGCCTGCCCGGTCACATGAACGTGCTGCTCGCCGAAGCGAACGTGCCGTACGACATCGTCCTCGAGATGGACGAGATCAACGCCGACTTCCCGACGACCGACGTCGCGATGGTGATCGGCGCGAACGACATCGTGAACCCTGCCGCCGAAGACGATCCGACCTCGCCGATCGCGGGCATGCCCGTGCTGCAGGTGTGGAAGTCCAAGCTGGTCATCGTGAACAAGCGGTCGCGCGCGGCGGGCTACGCCGGCATCGACAACCCGCTGTTCTACAAGCCGGTCACCAAGATGCTCTTCGGCGACGCGAAAGACGCCGTCGAGAAGGTCGTCGCCGCGCTCAAGGCGTAGGCGACGAGCGTCGGGTCAGAGCGCCAGCACCCGGTCGAGTGCTGCGAACGCATCGTCCGTCGCGGTCATCCATTCGACAGCCACGTCGTACGCGCGAATGATGACGTCCTCCGTTCCTCGCATCGGAACGTCGAACGTGGGATTGCGTACGTAGCCAAGTGGCGAGTACGACCGGCGCAGCTTCTCTATCGCCTTGTCCGAGGTGTCGAGCGAGTTCCCGCCGCGCACGGCCGCGCGCAGGGCGCCGAGCGCACCTTCGTGCGAGCCGGCCCACGCGCCAACCAGGGTCTCGCTGACGAGCAAGCCCAGCAGCGTTTCACCGAGCGGCGCATCTGGCGACGAGCTCGCATCCTTGCGCGCGAAGGCGATCGGATCGTCACCATCCGCGGGGCTGCGCACCTCCCAGACTCCTTGGTTCTCCCACCAGATGGCGATCGAGCCGTTCACCACCTCGACCGCGTCCAACGGACACGGATGGTCCTGCACGAATCGCAGCCGACGCCCGACGAGCTCGTACCACTCGGCGAGCGCCACCGGCAGACGCACGCCACGACTCCACTCGACATGCTGGATCTCCGCTGGAGTGTGACCATCTTCATCGGATAGCGGCCGCGAGTACCAGCGCTCGACGAAGCGACGGAGGGCGCTCCACCGCGGACTCTCCAGCAAAGCTCGTCGTCGCGGGTTCAGCGCCATGACTCGCGAGGCTGGCACACACCGACGCTGCGTGCGAGCGTCACCCGCCGACGGGGCACACCATCCGCGCCGATCTGCTGCTCGGGGGCGCCCTGTCACGACGCACACGACAGTGCACTCGCGGGGACTGGACGACGGATGCCGACGAGGTGCTTCGGTGGCGGAGGGCAGTGCCGACGCTTCGCTGCCCTCGAGGGTCTTGCGCGAGCCACGCTTCGGAGGTCCGGTGCAATGCGATGGCGCATCGGCTGCTCGTCGTGGTGTCCGGCGACCGGAGCGTCGAGGAGTCGGTAAGAGAAATCCAGTCTCTTAGAATATCGGAGAAATCATCATATCGTGCGAGGTGTCGTTTTCGCTTGACAGCTTGCGCAGGCCAACGCGAGACCGCCTCGGTGGAATCGCGAGAAATCGCTTCGACGACAGCGCTCGCTGCGGTCTGCGCGTTCTGTTGATCGCGAAGGACTCGGCGATCGAAGCGCGTGCGAATCGTCGACGAGAGCGCAAACCAGAGCACCGAAAATCGCGTGATAGAGGTGAATCATCATGCTGGGTGGTTCGACCTCGATCACGGAGCACGCCTGGTCCGACGCGCATCGCCCGCTCACGCACGACGCGCTCCACGCACGGTTCCTGCGTCGCAAGCGCGAGCAGTCGGCATGGGACGCCGAAGAAGCGCGCGATCTTCGGATCGCCGAATCACACCAGCACTGGGTTCACTACAGCTGCGTCACGATCGTCGAGTACCTCGAGGTCTACTGCGGCATCGAGCCGCGCACGGCACTCGAGCGTCTGCGGGTCTCCCTCGCGCTCGCCGACCTGCCGCTCCTCGAGGCCGAGCTCGAAGCCGGCACGTTCCAGTTCTCGCACGTCAAGGAGCTGACCCGGATTTTGGTCGCCGACACAGAGGAGGAGTGGGTCCACCACACCCGCGGCATGACGTACCGCGAGGTGCAGCGCGCGGTCGCGGGTCACGTGCGGGGCGATCGGCCGTCCGATCCGACCCAGCCCGACGAGCGCCGCCGCTTCGTCGGCTTTCACGTCAAGCCCTCGACCGCCGCACGCCTCCACGCCTTGCTGCGCGAGCTCGAGAACGAGCGCGGCGAGAAGTTCGTCGACGACGATGATCGCGTGAACACGATCTGCGATCGCGCAACGGCACCCGCAGGGTGCGCGTCCACACCAGCACAGGTCTGGATCACGACGGATGGTCACGCGTTCGCGAACGGCACGGAGCTCGACGACGCCGAGGTCGCGACCGTCACCTGCGATGCGACGATCATGGGCCACGTCGACGATCCGGCCGCGCGCCCGGAGCACACGCTGTCGCCCAAGCAGCGTAGACGACTGCTCGCGCGTGACATGCACCAATGCCGCGTGCCTGGTTGCCGCGCTCGGCATCACCTCGACCTGCATCACGTCGTCCACCGCGAGCATGGTGGCGATGACGCCGACGAGAACCTGGTCACTTTATGCAGCGGGCATCACCGGCTTCACCACATGGGCTTGCTCGACATCACGGGCCACGCGCCCGACAAGCTGACGTTCCGCCGCGTGCACGCGGCTGAAGAGCCCTCGCGCCCGCGCGGGCGTGAAGGTCGCGGCGATGCAACACCGAGTCGGTCGCCTCCGATGCTGACAACTGAATTGTTGAACGAAGCCGGCGATCGTCAGCCAACGCATTCGCTGATCGGCGCGGGGCCACGCGACCAGCATGACGATGGCCATCCAGCGTGCCCACGTCGCGGCATCGTCCATCGCGAGCTCGATGGCGACGACGCAAACCGGTCCGCGCCCGATGAGCTGGAGTTCCGCCGAGTGCATGCGGATGAAGAGCCCACCGCGTAGGTCGCCCTCCGATGTTGACAACAGAATAGGTGAACGAAGCCAGCGATCGTGCGTTCGCTGATCGGCGCGGGGCCACGCGAGCAGCATGACGATGGCCATCCAGGGCGCCCACGTCGCATCGCGAGCTCGATGGCGACGACGCAACCCGGTCTTGCACGCGAATGAAGAGCCCTCGCGCCCGCGCGGGCGTGAAGGTCCCGACAATAGATCCGGCGATCGATCGTCCGCCAGTGGCGTACGCCGCTGAGAACGTCGAGGGTGGTCTCGGCACGTCGTGCTCGGTCGTCGGTCGGGCGCTACAGTGCAGGCATGGATGCCGGCGGACTCGGCAAGGCGCTGCTCGCGAAGGTGCGAGCGTCCAAGCCGCCGCACGACGATACGCTCGCGGCGCAGCTGCGCTTCGCGCACGACCAGCTGCGCGGCAACCAGGGCCGCGTGCTCCTGACCGTCGGGCAGTTCGCGGCGCCGCTGGTGCTCGTGCCCGCGTTCTATCTCTCGCTTCCGCTGTTCGTGGCGCTGATCGGTGCCGCCGCCGTCGGTGCGGGACGCGTCGTGACGCGCACGCGGCGGCGCGGCGAGGAGGTTCGCGAGCTCGCGCGGAACGCGATGCTCGGCGAGGCGCGCGCGTTGCCCAACGGGACGAACGGGCCGGGGATCGCGGCGTACGAAACCGAGCGCATGGGCAACGCGTTTCTGCGCGTGGAGATCCGAGATGGCGACGGCTCGTTCACGGCGTGCCTGATGCGTGAACGACCGCGCGGATTCGGCAGCGTCGACGTGGCGCGGATCAACGTGTTGTTCGCGCGCGAATCGAACGTGGTGATCGCGTTCGACTCGCGCGGCGAGATGATCCTCGGGCAGGTCGAGTCGGAGCCGCTGCCGCGGGCGCGGGTGCACTAGTGTCCGCGCACATGGTGTCTCGTGGACACTACCGTCGTCGTCAGCTTGTCCGGCATCATGGTGGGCCGAGAGACGATCGCGTTCTACAGCGTCAACGACGAGTACGGCGCGTTCTCGAACTTCGCGCTGTACGAGGTCAGGCTACGCGGCAAGACATGGCCGACGACCGAGCACTTCTTTCAGGCGATGAAGTTCGAGGATCGCAAGGACCAGGAGGAGATCCGCAGGGCGAATAGCCCGATGCTCGCCGCGAGCATGGGCCGCGATCGGAAGCGCAAGCTGCGTCGCGATTGGGAGCGCGTGAAGGTCGGCGTGATGCGCGAGGCGGTCGAGGCGAAGTTTCGCCAGCACGACGAGCTACGCGCGATGCTGCTCGGCACGGGTGATGCGAAGCTCGTCGAGCACACCGACAACGATGACTTCTGGGGCGACGGTGGCGATGGATCGGGGAAGAACGAGCTCGGACGAATCCTGATGGCCGTGCGCGCTGCGTTGCGCGACGAGGAGTGACTCAGGCCTTCGCGCGAGCGCGATAGGTCTCGGGCCACTCTTCATCGATGAGCTCGAGGAACGCCTCGAACGACGCACCGGCGCACAGCTCGAGACCGAAGAGCCAGCACTGAACCATCACCACATCCACCTTGCTGTTGACCGGGCTTGCCGAACGCATACCTGATGGGTCGACCATATTTGCCGGTATGGAGGGTCGTTCGAACTACTTCAAAGTCCGATCGGGAACGGGGCCGGGGGCGGCGGGGTAGCGAAGCGTTGCGGCAGCCACACGCCGCGGGAGCGGGGCGGTTGGGGCCAGCGAAAGCCCGTCGCGAAGCCGACGAAAGGTTGGTAACGCTCCTCGCGCAATTGTTCGCGCTGGAACGAGTTGCACGGCTCGTCGGGGCCGGTGGGCATGTCGTTGACGCACTCGATCGCGATCGGGGAGGTGATGCCGCCGTAGAAGCAAGTGAAGGCGCCGCCGGGGAGTGGCAGCTCGAGGATCAGCTCGAGGTTGAGCCAGAGCGTGGCGCTGTCGTACTGGACGCTGCCGAACGCGCCATCGTCGATGCTGCCGTCGTCGGTCCCGCCGAACGAGAAGTCCTGCTGGCGGAGGGCGCCGCCGCGGGACGCGCCGAGGCCCACGCCGACGTCGACCGAGGACAGGCGCGTCATCGCGCGGATGGTGGCGGCGAGCTCGATGCCGCCGAGGCCGATGCCCGCCCCGAGGGACGCACGGAAGAAGTCGTAGCCGACGCCGACCTCGGCGCCGACGAGACCGAGTGGGGCGTTGAGCCCGAGGTGAGGTGCGGCGAACACGAATGGGCGATCGGGTTCGGGCGGAACGGCCGACGGGACGAACGTCGGCAGCTCGGCGCGTGCGGTGGACGGAAGCGACAGCGCGAGTGCAAGCGCGGCGACGGCGAAGCGGAGCACGCGTAACGTTGGCTCGTCGCGAGTCGCGCGTCGCTGCGAAGATTGGGCACAGGGTGGCAGCCCGCGTACAATGCGTGCGTTCCATGGGGCTCGACTGGGAACCGCTGCCGATACCCAAGAAGGGGCAGGAGAAGGAGTTCGAGGATCTCTTTCACAAGCTCGCGGCCGCGCGTGGTTCGCGACGCGATCGGCTGCTCGAGTGGTTCGCGAACGCGTCGACCCCGGCGTACTCGGTGATCGGTGCGCCGCGCGTTGGCTACGACGAGGCCGCCGACGAGTGGCTCGTCAAGCGCGTCGAGAAGCAGCAGCGCATGGAGGAGCTCGAGGAGATCAAGCGCGAGATGCGCGGCTATTGCGTGCTCGCGCTGTTGCCGCCGTGCGACGGGTTCCCGGTGTACTCGAACTACGTGGCCTCGGACTCGCTCGAGCGTTACGCGTTCAATGCGGAGCTCGTGATCGCGGAGCACGCGATCATCGGCGACGAGCTGTGGGAGCGTGCGCACTCGGCGATGTTGCCCGGCGCGCTCGCCGAGTTCGCCGAGAAGCTGCACGAGGTCGCGCAGCGCTTCGTGCTCGAGCACGGGTTGCCGAGCCACGTCGAGACGATTCGCGAGCCGGTGTTCCCCGAGGGCTCTCGCGAGCGAAGCGGGCACGTGCTGTTCGCGGCGGCGAAGTGGGCGACGTACTGGTCGTATCGCGGTCACGGCTTGATGCCGGTGTAGCGATCACTTCCACGGCATGTACGGAGGCGGCGACGTCTCGAAGAACACCGATGGTGCCTCCTCGGTGCCGACGAACGCGGACCAGCGCGCGGGATCCTCGTCGAGGTACGTCGACGCGTAGACCATCACGCCTTGCGCGCCGTCGGTGCGGGCGAGGTCGACGCGGGCGCGGATCTGCGCGAAGTCGAACGCGCCGTCGTCGAGCGCGTGCATGCCGGCCCAGATCTGGCGCGTGCCGCGCTCCGCGATGAAGCCGCGCGCGAGCGTCGCCCAGTCGGTGCACGCGCCCGGCTCGATCGACCAGTACATCATCGGCGCGAGCGCATCCATGATCTCGCGGTCGAGCCACGCGAGCGAGTCCTGGTGGTAGTCGCGCAGGCCCTGGCTCGTCGAGCATCCGGGCAGCGGCTCGTAGATGCCCCACACCGCGGCGGAGAGCTTCGCGGCCGGACGCGTCGCGACGACGGCGGCGTGGATGTCGGCGACCATCGCGTCGACCTGCGCGCGCATGAACCGCGACCACGTCAGCGCCGGATCTTGCGCCTTGGCGGCGGTGTACGCGGCCTCGGTGACCGCGTCGTGCGAGTAGTCGCTACCGGGCTGGCGAATGCGATCGAGATGCAGCCCGTCGACGGCGTAGCTCGCGAGCAGGTCGGTGACGACGGCGACGTTGTGCGCGCGCACGGCCGGGTTGCCCGCCGAGAACCAGCGGTACTCGCTGTCCGCGTTGACGTGCGCCGACGTGACGGCGAGCCAGTCGGGGTGCGCGTACAGCGGGTGCTGCGTCGGTCCTTCGGCGGCGGGCAGCGCGAGCGAGGTCGGCCACGCGGAGAACACGTTGACGTACGCGTGCAGCTCCATGCCGTGCGCGTGCGCGCGATCGATCGCGACCTGCAGTGGATCCCACCCCGGATCGCGACCGAGCGCACCCGCGAGGCGCCGCGACCACGGCTCGTGCGCGGAGCGGTAGTACGCATCGCCTTCGCCGCGCACCTGCAGGAACACCGCGTTGAAGTGCGCCGCCGCGGCGCGGTCGATGATCGCCTCGAGCTGCGCCTGCGTCGACCACGCGAACCGCGTCACCCAGATGCCTCGCATCTCGCCCGCGGGCGGTTGTGCATCGATCTGCGCGTCGAGCGCCGCGTCGGTGTCGCCGGTGGTTGCGTCGGGTGATTCGCTGCTCGGCGCCGAGCAGGCCGCGAGCACGAGAGCGAACCACGCCTTCACGCGCGCGCCGGGTGCAGCATCGCGGCCACGAGCGCGCCCGAGCGTGTGTGTGGGATTCCGCGGACCTCGCGCGGCGCGAGCCGGAGATGCGACCGATCGAGTGCAACCGATCGTGGTCATTGCGACATCAGCGCAGCGTCTTCACGATCTCGAGCGCGGTGTCGACGTGCGCACCGAAGCGCACCATCGAGTCGAAGCGATGCCGCACGATCCCGGCCTTGTCGAACACGAAGGTCACGCGCGGCGGAATACCGAGCGTCTTCTTGAGGCCCCACTCCTTCGCGACCTTGTGGCCGGGATCGGAGAGCAGCGTGAACGGCAGGCGATGGTTCGCCTTGAACTTCGCGTGCGACGCGGCATCGTCGCCGCTGACGCCGATCACCTCGGCGCCCGCGTCGGTGAAGTCCTGGTACGAGTCGCGGAAGCTGCATGCCTCGCGCGTGCAGCCGTAGGTCTCGTCGGCTGGATAGAAGTAGACGACGAGCGGCTTGCCGATCTTGTCGCGCAGCTTCACGGGCCCGGCCTCGCCCATCAGGGTCGAGTCGGGCATCGCATCTCCAACCTTGAGCTCCGGCATGCGCGGAGCCTACACCGGGGCACCCCGGGAAGCCCGATCTGCTAGAGGTCGCGGCGGATGTAGAACTGGCCCTGCGCGGCGACGCCGGTCGTCGCGTCGAACACGGTGTCCGACGTCGGTGCGGCGACCCATCCGCTGTTCGGGTCGAGTTGCGACGGGTCGTAGTCGAACGAGCCCATCACCAGCGTGCGGAACGTCGCGCCGATGTGAGTGCCCTTCCAGATCTTGAGGTCGGCACCGACGCCGAAGAAGCCCTCGGGCATCGCCTTGGTGTCGCGGATGCGCTCGTCGCCGTACGGCACGGAGACCTTGGTCAGCTCCATGCCGGCGCCGAGCTGCACGTACGCGCGGAGCCACGACGCGACCTGCGTGCGCACGCCGATCGCGCCGCTGAGCAGGCCGCTCGTACGATCGATCGGCAGGTCCATCTCGTTCGTGACGTTGGCCGAGCTGTACATGTCGAGCCCCGCCTCGACGAAGAACGGCCCCGGCAACGTCCGCGTCCCGAACACGCCGAGCCCGTTCATGCGGCACTCGGTCCAGCCTTCCCCCGGGCGCGGATCGCCTTCGCGGCGGAAGCCGTAGCCGCCGATGCGAACACCGAGCTCGTAGGTCGGGGCGGCGGCCTTGGTGACGGCGGGTGCTTCCGGGACCGCGTCGGCGTACGCGGTGGATGCGAGGAGGGTGAGGGCGAGACCGAGACGGATGCGCATGCCGACCCGTCGAGCACGCCGCGCGCCGTGAACCCGCCGTCACGATCGCCGCTCGCGCCGTGAACCCGGGGTCATTCGCGACCCGGCGCCGTGTGGGGATTCGCGACGAGGGGCGCCCGCGCTGTGGCAAACCCCGACATCGACCCCGGGAGTGCGAGCGGCCGGTCGCGCTAGAGGAGCACCGGCACGAGCCCACCGCCGCCGGCCGCCAGGATCAGCGCGCCGACGATCGTGACCCGCTTCCCGAGCGCCCAGCCGCCGACCCCGATCGCGAGGCCGGTCTTGACGATCGTGTTCGCGACGACCGCGATCGTGATCGCCACCGTGGCCACCTCGGCCGCGAGCGTCCCGCTCGCGAGCTTCGCGGTCGACAGCGTGACCGCGTCGACGTCGGTGGTGCCGCCGACCGCCGACGCGATGTAGAGGCCGCTCGCGCCGAGGTACGCATTCGCGGCCTTCGTCGCGAGCAGCACGATCGCGAACAGCAAGCTGACCTTGACGGCGGCGGACAGCTCGAACGGGTTCTTCAGCGTCAGCTCGGCATGCTTGCCCTTCACGCCATCGCGCAGCGCGAAGACGGTGCCGGTCAGCGTCGCGAGCGTCATCGCGCCGAGCGGGATCGCGAGCGTCTGGAGCAGCGCGGGCGCGATCAGCACGACGAGCACACCGACGCGGACCATCATCACCGACCACGCGATCGCGATGCCGCCGGCGGCGATCGGTGCGAGCGACGGCGTCTCCTTCGTGCGGTTCGCGAACGACAGCGTGGTCGCCGTCGACGACACGAGGCCGCCGAGCGCGGCGCCGAGCAGGAGGCCTCGCTTCGCGCCGTACAGCTTCATCGCGACGTAGCCGATGAACGAGAGGCCGCTGATCGTGACGACCAGCAGCCCGACGTTGCGCGGGTTGATCGCCTTCATCGGACCGACGTCGTGGTCCGGCAGCAGCGGCAACACGATCACCGCGACGATCAGGAACTTCACGGTGGCGTAGAAGTCCTCGCGCGACACCCGGGCGGCGATCGCGTGGAACCACGCCTTGGACGACAGCAGGAACGTCATCGCCACGCCGATCGCGGCGACGAGGATCAAGCGCGACTCCATCGGCTCGATCACGCCGCGCGAACACGCGAGCGCGCCGAGCAGGTACACGCCGATGACGGAGATCTCGGTGGTCATGCCGTGGTCGGCGTCGCGCTTGATGTCCGCGTAGTACGAGACCGTGACGAGCGCGAACACGCCGAGCAGCGAGATCAGCGGGATCCAGATCAGCGCCGGCTCGAGGAGCGTCGAGATCCCGCCGACGATCGCGAACAGCGGATACGTCCGAATCCCACCGAGCTGGTTCCCTCCGCGCTCCGGCTTGGTCTGCTCGCGCTCGAGACCCACGAGCAAACCCACCGCCAGCGCGACGGCGAGCCCCAGATGTGTCTCGTACGGTTCCACCGGGGCGAGTGTGGTACGAATCGCCGGCCATGTGGCAACCGAGGGAGCGCATCAAACACGAGCTTCCGGCACCGGCCTGGCCGACCGCCGAGGAAGCCGCGAAGTCGCTCCTGTTCCACCCGCTCGAGCTCGGTCCGCGAACGGCCTGCGCGCGGACGTGGATCCCGGCGATGGTCCCGTGGCGCTCCAACGAAGAGGGCTTCGTCACCCCGGACGTGATCGACTGGTATCGCCGCTTCGCGGAGGGCCGCCCCGGCGTGCTCGTCGTCGAGGCGACCGGTATTCGCGACATCCCGTCGGGACCGCTGCTGCGCATCGGCGACGATCGGTTCATCGACGGGATGCGCACGCTCGTCGAAGCCGTGCGCGAGGCGTCCAACGGTCAGACGCTGCTGCTGATCCAGCTGATCGACTTCCTGTCGATCCGTCGCCGGCCGGCGCGCGACAAGTTCTTCGCGCGGTTCCTCCAGATCACCGAGCGCCATCGCGAGGCGCTGCGCCAGGTGTCGTCGGATCCCGACACGCGCATGCTCTCCGACGACGAGGTGCGCGCGCGCCTCGCCGCGCTGCCCGATACGGACCTGCCGTACGTGCTCACCGCGCGCGAGCTCGAGGATCTCGAGCGCGGCTATCGCGAGCGCGTGACGGACACGCACCTCCCGCACATCCGCGAGCTGCCGCAGGTCCTCCCCGATCTGTTCGCGAATGCAGCGGGTCGCGCGCTCGCGGCCGGCTTCGACGGTGTCGAGCTGCACTTCGCGCACGCGTACACGATGGCGTCGTTTCTCTCCGCGTTGAACACGCGCGACGACGGCTACGGCGGCAAACGCCAGCATCGCGCGCGGCTCCCGCTCGAGGTCGTCGCGGCGGTTCGCGGACGTATCGCGCGCAAGATGATCCTCGGCTGCCGCTATCTCGGCGACGACGTGATCGAAGGCGGCAACCGCGTCGAGGACGCGACGTACTTCGGCGTCGAGCTCGCGCGTGCGGGGCTCGACTTCCTCTCGATCTCCAAGGGCGGCAAGTTCGAGGATGCGAAGCAGCCGAAGGTCGGCTGGGCGGTCTACCCGTACACGGGCCGCTCGGGCTACGAGTGCATGCCCACGATTTACAGCGATGCGACGGGCCCGTTCTCGCGCAACACGAACCTCGCCGCGACGATCCGGCGCGCGGTTCGCGACGCTGGGTTCGAGACCCCGATCGTCGCCGCCGGTGGCATCTGCGGGTTCACGCAAGCCGAGGCCGTGCTGCAGAACGGCGAGGCAGACTTCGTCGCTTCTGCGCGGCAGTCACTCGCCGATCCCGACTGGTTCGTCAAGATGCGCCAGGGACGTGGCGCCGAGATCCGCCGCTGCGAGTTCACGAACTACTGCGAGGCACTCGACCAGCAGCACAAGCAGGTCACGTGCAAGCTGTGGGATCGCGAGGAGCTCGACGAGCCAGACGTCAAGCTCGCGGCCGATGGCAAGCGCCGGCTCGTCGCGCCGAAGTGGCGCCGCTGACTACTCCGGGCTGTCGACGACCATCAGCCAGTCGAACGCGGCGGTCACGCTCCGCGCGCGCAGGCCGACCCGGACAGCGCCGGCCGCGATCGCTGGAACGCCGCCGGTCTCGGACATCGGTGTCGCACACACGTAGCTGGTGGTGGTGCCTTGCCGGTACACCTCGATCGAGCGGGTCGCTCCGCCACCCGCACCGGCGGCGTCGGCCATCTGGGAGACGATCGCGTCGCTCGTGAACGCGGTGTCGAGCAGCATGAGTCTCGGAGCTCCCGCCTCGTTCAACCCCAGCACGCACGACGCGCTCGTGTTGCCGTCGAGGTCATACGCATCCATGACGCCCGCTCCGCGAGCAAAATTGCTCGCGCGAAAGCCGAGGAGCTCGACGTGGGACGAGACGTAGAACCGGCGGTCCTTGTCGAGCGGCACGTTCCACACGAGTCCGGCGAAGTTGTCCGCCAGCGTCGCGACGTTCGCGCGTCCGTTCGGAAACGTCCACGCGGGATCCTGGCCGACACGCAGCACCTCCTGGACGCTGGGCGCCTCCGTGAAGCCGACGAACAAGCGCAGCCTGTCGCCTGCTTCGCCCGGGTGCGGATCGCAACCATCACCGACCATGTCGCCATCGCTGTCGAGGTTATCGGCCGCGGTGCCGTACGGCGGACACCGATCGCAGGCGTCGCCGAATGGATCGCCGTCCTCGTTCGCCTGATCGGTGTTCGGGATGGCTCGACAGTTGTCGGTATCGTCCTTCACCCCGTCATCGTCGGCGTCATCGTCCGTCGGGCCATCGCTCATCATCATCATGTCGGGCCCACCATCCCCGGTGCAGCTACGCGTGGCTCCCGGCTCGCGACAATAGTTGTCGTGACACTCGAGCCCGTTCGGACACGTGTTACCCGCGGCGCACGTGAGCGCGCAGTCGCGGAAGCTCGGGGAGTAACAGGCCGCGAGAACAGCCACCCACACCACGAGCACGACTTGCACCGATCAACGGTACCGCATCGGGGAGCGATGCTGCCACTTCGCAGTCACCCCGGACGCGGATCTAGCGCTTGCTCTTGCGACGCGAGGACGAGCGACGCGTCGTGCGCTTCGTCCGACGGCGGGCGCGACCGCCCTTGCGCCCGCCCTTCTTGCTCGACGACGTGTCGTGCTTGCCCGAGCCGCGGCCACTGCCGCTCTTCTTGCCGCCGCCGTCCTGCTTGTTCACCGTCGCATACGCGATGCGTGCGGCCGTCTTGGCTGACTTGCCGCTCTTCTTCGCGCTGTCCTCGATGTGTTTCGCCTGACGACGCTGCTTGGACGTATAGGATTTCTTGCTTCCTCTGGCCATGCCACGAGTTGTTTCAAGTTACGTGCCTTGGCGCGTGGATTGCGTCACTCGAGGGCGAGGAGGAACCCATGCACAAGTTTCGTCGCACGCTAGGCGCATCCACGTTGAGGCACGACAAGGTCGTGAACCTGGCGGGGCAAGATATCGGTCGCATCGAAGAACTGATGATCGATGTGACGACAGGACGCGTCGCGTACGCGGTGCTCTCGTTCGGTGGCTTCCTCGGCATCGGCAACAAATTGTTCGCGTTACCGTGGTCGGCGCTCACCGTGGATGAAGCGAAGAAGCGCTTCGTCGTCAACGTCACGCGCGAATCGCTCGAGAAGATGCCGGGCTTCGACAAGGAGCACTGGCCCGATCTGAACGATCTCGAGTACGCGACCGGCGTGTACCGCCAGTGGGGCGCGACCCCGTATTGGACCTGACAGCTCCACCGGGCGATCCCGCGCGGTGAGCGTCTATGGGTGAGCCGCGCCCCCGTCGGCCGCGCGGTCCTTCACCTCGGTGATGCCGGCCTGACGTGCGCAGTGCGCGCAGCAGAAATACTGACCGCGCGCCTCCATGCCGTGGCCGATGATGACGCACTTGCAGTGCTGGCACCGCGGTGCGAGCACCTGGATCGCGCACTGGAACGAATCGAACACGTGTGTGGTTCCGCCGATCGAGACCTCGAACGCCTTGTCGTACGTGTTGCCGCAGCACTCGCAGTTCTTCATGAACAGACCTGGTGCAACCGATGCGCCGAGCAGGAATGGAACAGGGATTGCTGCCCATGTAGGTATGGGACGATCGATCTCGCGACTCCGAATGGGTGTCATCGGCCAGGGACACTTCGCACAGGCGGCGATCCTTCCGGCGCTCGAGCAACTCGATAGCGTGGAGATCGCGGCACTGATCTCCGGATCGCAGAACAAGCTGCACGAGCTGGGCGATCGCTATCACGTGCGCGCGCTCGCCGATTACACGGATCTCGATCGGCTACTCGAGCGCGAGCACCTCGACGCGGTCTACATCGCCGTGCCGAACGATCTGCATGCAGAGATGACGGTCATCGCCGCACGCCACGGCTGTCACGTGCTGTGCGAGAAGCCGATGGCTCCGACGGAAGCGGAGTGCATGCAGATGATTCGCGCGTGCGAACAGCGCCGCCGAAAACTGATGATCGCGTACCGGCTGCACTTCGAGGCTGCCAACCTGTGCGCGATCGAGATCGCGCGCGGTGGTGAGATCGGTGATCCGCGCGTGTTCAGCTCGGTGTTCTCGATGCAGGTCAAGGACGGCAACATCCGCGTGCAGCCGCGGCGCGGTGGCGGGCCGCTCTACGACATCGGCATCTACTGCATCAACGCCGCGCGCTACCTGTTTCGCACCGAGCCCGTCGAGGTGTGCGCGTTGCGCTACGCGGGGCGTGATCCGCGGTTCACGTCCGCCGACGAGGCGTACAGCGTCTCGATGCGATTCCCCGACGAGCGCGTCGCGCAGTTCACGTGCAGCTTTGGTGCACACGACCGCTCGACGTACCAGCTCGTGGGCACGGACGGCTACCTCACGCTCGAGAACGCGTACGAGTACGCCGCCGACGAGATGAAGCTGCACGTCAGCGGACCGCACGGCGAGAAGACGCGCACGTTCGCGAAGCGCGATCAGATCGCGGCCGAGGTCGAGTACTTCGCGCGCTGCATTCGCGACGATGTCGATCCCGAGCCGAGCGGCTGGGAGGGCCTCGCCGACGTGCGCATCATCCAGGCGCTCCAGCAATCGGCGCGGTTCGGCCGCGCGGTCCCGATCGAGCCGATTCCGCGCCGCCGTCGCCCCGACCTCGGTCAGGAGATTCGCATCGACGCGAGCGATGCACCACCGCCGCTCGTCGACGTGGATGCGCCCTCGCAGTAACGTCGGCCGCGCATGGACGCGCTCGACAAGCTGACAACCATGACCTACGCGGCCGACGGCCGCATCGCTCGCATCACGCTGAACCGGCCGGAGCGCGGTAACGGGCTCACGCTGCAGACGCCGCGCGAGCTCGCGGCGTGCGTCGAGGCGGCGAACCTCGATCCGGCGATCCACGTGATCGCGCTGTCCGGGAACGGCAAGGGCTTCTGCGGTGGCTACGACCTCGTCGCGAGCGCCGAAGGGAAGGGCCAGCCGGAGACCGCCGGGCCGCTGGGCTCGCCCGTCGATCCGGCGGTCGTCGCGCAGAACCACGATCCCTCGCGCACGTGGGATCCCGTCGTCGACTATCAGATGATGAGCCGCAACGTCCGCGGCTTCATGAGCCTGTTCCACAGCGACAAGC
>CAZUAR010000060.1:0-28548 GCA_964617845.1 uncultured Kofleriaceae bacterium
ATCACCGTGGCGATCACGTCGACGATCACCATTCCGTCAACGATCTCGGATCAGCTCAGATTCGCAACCAGAGCACACCCTAGAGCTTCTCGACCGCCGGCGCGAGCCCCTTGCGACCGTCGTCGCACTCGATCTTCGTGAAGCCGTGCGACCTGAGGCGTGGCGCGCTGATGCCAGAGAGCTGCCGGATGTTCTGCACGACGTAGTACTTGTCGTCGCGGAGCAGGCGCCCGAGCATCTGCTTGCTGCACATCTCCCACTTGATCTTCAGCGTCGTGCCGTCGGCGCGGATCGTCGCGGGGTTCTGATCCTGCTCGAACACGTCGTCGAGCATCGACGCGAAGTCGTCGCGCGCGGCCTGATCGTTCGTCGGCGCGGGCTTCTCGACGACGGGGGCGGTGGGCGGCGCCGAGGTCTTGCTCTGCCGATAGAAGTAGGTCGCGACCGCCGCGGCGCCGACGAGCCCCGCGATGATCAGGCCGACGACCTCGTCCTTCGCGAGCGCCACTAGCTCTCTCCCGGTACCGCGACCTGGATCTCGAGGAGCCGCGCGAGGTCGAGGAGCTGATCGCGCGTGTTGAGCCGCGGATCGACGATGACGCGATCGAGGAGGATGCCGAGGATGCGTCCGATCAGCGGGCCCGGCGTGATCTTCAGCTCGACGATGAGATCCTTGCCCGCGATGGCGAGGTCCTTGGGCGCGAGGGGATGGCGCTCGCGAAGGATGCGCTCGCCCTCGGCGATGACGTTCGGATGCGCGGGGCTGTGCGCGCGCCACAGCTCGATCGCGGCCTCGCAGTGCTCGCGGCCGATGAACGAGAACAGCTTGCGGATCTCCTCGGGCGCGAGGTCGGCCAGCTCGACGGCGCGCGCGATGCTCGCGAGGTGCGCGGCGCTCGTCGCCTCCGCGTTCGAGAACTTCAGCCCCTTGAGTGTCGCCTCCACGCGCTCGAACGTCTCGAGATCGCGGTAGCGCGGGTTGGTGTCGGGGTCACCCAGCTCGACGCAGAACGCGGCGAGGCGCGTGCGCGGGGTCGCGGAGTCGATGCGCATCAGCCAGCGCTGGACCGCGCCGTCGCCCCACTTCGCGAGGTCGAGGGCGGGCACGATCAGCGCGAGGATGCCCGTGCGCTCCGCGATCGCGAGGCCGCGGGACGGCTGCCGCGTGTGGAGGAGCTTGTCGAGCTCGTCGGAGATGCGCTCCTTGCTGACCTTCGCGAGCGAGGGCAGCGCCGGCACGATGCCGCGCTCGGTGTCGGGATCGAGCGCGAACTCGAGCACGGCGGCGAACCGGACCGCGCGCATGACGCGCAGGCCGTCCTCGGTGAACCGCGCGACCGCGTCCTCGTAGACGTTGCCCGTCGGACCGACCGCGCGCAGGAGCTTGTCGGCGATGTCGGTCTGGCCGCCGTACGGGTCGATCAAACGATCGCTCTCCGGGTCGTACGCCATCGCGTTGACGCGCAGGTCGCGCCGCGCGAGATCGTCGACGAGCGGCACGCCGAACGTGACGTGGTCGGGGCGGCGCGCGTCGGTGTACGCGCCCTCGCCGCGATAGGTGGTCACCTCGACGTGCGACTCGACACCTTTGCCGGTCACGACCGTCACCGTGCCGTGCTGGAGGCCGGTCGGGATCGTGCGGCGAAACAGCGCGAGCACCTGCTCGGGGCGCGCGCTCGTCGCGACGTCCCAGTCGCCCGGCGCGCGTCCGAGGATCGCGTCGCGCACCGCGCCGCCGACGGTGACGGCCTCGTGGCCGGCCCTGGTCAGCGTCGCGCAGACCTCGCGCACGTTCGGCGGGACGGCGGCGGCCAGTCGCGCGCGCGCATCGTCGGTCAACGCGTTACTCCGTCGCCGCGGCGCCGCGCAGGCGGTTGAAGATGTCGATCGCGCGCGTGCGGAGCTTCTGCGCTTCCGCGTTCGCGCCGACGCGCTCCTTGATCGTCGCGAGGCCCTGGTACGCCCGCGCGAGCTCGACCTCGTGCTTGACCGCCGCGAGGATGTCGATCGCACGACGGAAGTCCTCCTCGGCTCCCTGGAGGTTGCCGAGGGCGCCCGCGACCTCGGCCTTCACGCGATAGCCGCACCCGATGTGCACGCGGAGCCCGACCGCCTGGCTGACGGCGACGGCCGCGTGAGCCTCGACGTCGGCCTGCTCGAGGTTTCCGAGCTGCAGCTGCACCTGCGCGAGCCGTTGATGCGTGACCGCGAGCGCGACGCGATCGCCGAGGTTCGACGCGATCTGCTTGGCCTGGCCGAGATCGATCACGGCCTCCGCTTCCTTGCCGAACAGCGCCTTCACCTCGCCGGAGCGCGAGAGCACGTCCGCGAGCGCGAGCTTGTCGCCGATGTCCTGCGCCATCGTGCGCGCCTCGCCGAGCATCTCGAGGGCGAGCTCGAGGTTGCCATCCTCCGCATGCACGCCGCCGAGGTCGCACAGCGACTGCACGATGCCGACCAGGTCGCCGATATCGCGCCGCAGATCGAGCGCCTCGCGGAACTGGTTGATCGCCGCCTTGAAGTTGCCCGTGTCGTGATGCACGCGGCCGATGTTCGCGAGCGAGAGCGCGATCGACCGGCGATCGCCGAGCGCGCGGCGGATCGTCAGCGCCTGGCGATGGAAGTCGAGCGCCTGCGAGAACGCACCGCGCAGCCAGTTCACGCGGCCCATCTCGTCGAGGGTCGACGCGATGCCGCGGTCGTCGCGCGAGCGCTCGAACAGCTCGTGCGCGCGGCGCAGGTGGTTCATCGCCTCGTCGTACTTGCCGAGCTTGCGCTGCCCGCGCGCGAGGCGGCTGTACGCGGCCCCCGCCTTCGCGAGGTTATCGAAGCGCCACGCGAGGTGGAGCATCTCGGTGAAGTGCGCCATCGCGTCGTCGGTGCGGCCCGTCTGCTCGAGAACATCGCCGAGGTTGTGCAGACAGTCCATGCGCGCCGGGGCGTCCTGCTCGCCGACCATCTTGAGGCCCTTCTCGTACAGCACGCGCGCTTCCTCGGGTGCGTACCGCGCGCGCGCGCGATCGCCGCCTTGCAGGTAGCAGCGCGCCGCGCGCTCCGCGTCGCCGCCGCGCTCGTACAGGCCCGCGAGGAACTCGAGCTGCTCGTCGGAGCGCTGGGTCGTCTTCGCTTCGAGCCACTGCGCCGCGGCGAGGTAGTAGCGCTCGAGCTTGCCGTGCTCCGTCGAGCGGGCGATCAGCTCGCGCTCGAGGTTGTGCTTGAAGACGATCTCCGTCTCGCCGGGGATGCTCGAGTCGTCGGCGTCGAGCGGCAGCAGGTAGTCCTGGTCGGCGAGCCCGGCGATCAGATCACTGATGCGCCTGCGCACGTCCTCGCCGTTGCCCCACTCGAGGTCGAGCGGCGACGGGCGCTCCGTCGGGGTCGGACGCTCGAGCCGCGTCAGCGCGATCACCGCGGACACCCAGAACACGTTGCCGAACACCGCGGCCTTCTCGAGCAGGTCGCGCTCTTCGTTCTCGAGCGCCGCGATGCGCGCTTCGATCGCTTCCTCGACGCTGATCGGCAGCTCCGTCGAGGCGGCGCGATCGGGATCGAGCCGCCACACAGGACCGCGCGTGTCGATCGTGCCGTTGTCGAGGAACAGGCGCACGAGCTGCTCGAGGAACGCAGGGTTGCCGCCCGTCATCTCGACCGCGAGCTGCGTGATGTCCTCGGGGACGTCCTGCACGCGGGACAGCAGGTTCTTGAACATCTGCTCCGCATCCTCGGCCTCGAGGTTCCGCAGATCGATCCGCTCGTGATCCATCGCGCCCTCGCCCCACCCCGCCGCGTGCACGAGCATCTCGGGGCGCGCCGACGCGATCAGCACGACGCTCGAACCCGCGAGCCCCGCCGCGAGGTCCTTCACGATGGCGAGCGTGTCGGAGTCCGCCCACTGCATGTCGTCGAAGACGAGGACGAGCGGTGCGTGCGACGCGTCGAGCTCGATGAAGCGGCGGAGCACCGCGCGCGCGATCTCCTGTCCTTGCTTGGGACTCTCGGCCACCGCCCGCAAGAACGGGGTCGGTGGGAAGTCGAGCCCGACATACGTGCCGATGAAGTGCAGCATCTCGGCGACCTGATCCGACCCCATCACGGTCCGGATCTCGTGCGCGAAGCGCATGCGCGAGGTCTCGTCCGGGACCGGGGTCAGCTCGAAGCGATGGCGCAACACCGCGGCCAGCGCCGCGAGGTGGACAGGCTTGCCGGCTGGATCTCGCTCGGCCGAGCCATGGAACACGCGAAGCGGTCGGTCCTTGTTGTCCTTGTTCGCCGCGAGCGACGAGATCAGCTCGCTGATCAGCCGCGTCTTGCCCGTACCCTGGTTGCCGACCACCGTGACCAGCTGCGGCGCCTGGAAGTCGATCGCGCGGCTGACCACGTCATGTAGCGTGGACAACTGATCCGCGCGCCCTACGAGCGGAGACCGCACAGCTCGTGCGGTTTCCGCATCGGGGTGCAGGCGCACCATGCTCCGATGACGCTCCGGGATCGGTGGCGGTGTCGGTGCTTTCGCGCCCGCGCTGCCCGGTGGCCGGGACGCTCCTGTCGACACTGCGAACGAGGTTACCCAACCGAGTAGATCCGTCGCAAGCATGGCAGCCGACAGTAAAACGGGTGTACCGTTTCAGTAGGGATGGGCAAGCTTGCGCTCGTAGGTGCGCTCGGCGTTCTGCCATTGGCGGGGTGCCCCACCGTCGACCTTGGTGACACGCCGTCGGACATCGGTCTGTGCAACCCGGCCGGAGGCATCGAGTACTTCCAGACGATGATCTGGCCCGAGTACATCAAGAGCAGCCCGTCGGGGATGCCCACCGATCCCATGCGCAGCTGCACGCGCGCGGGGCAGTGCCACAACGAGGCCGGCGGCAATCCGCCGAACTTCAAGACGATGCCGCCCGACTTCGCGCTGAACTACCGCCAGGCGCAGGGCTACCTCAACTGCGGCGATCCGATGATGAGCGACCTCCTCATCAAGCCGCTCGCGGGAACCACCCCGCACGGCGGTGGCGATCTGATCCCCGCCAACGATCCGAGTATTGAGATCTTCCTGGGTTGGTTCGAAGAGCCGTAGTCTCGATGATCGTCCGTCGTCTTCTTCCCTTGCTTATCTTCGTCGGTGTGTGGCTCGGAGCTCCGAGTCGCGCCGAGGCAGAGTCGTACCTGCGCGTGATCGCGCAGACGGCTCCCGTCCACTCGGGCCCCGGCGGCAACTACCGCACCGTGTTCGTCGCCGAGCGCGGCCAGGTGTTCGAGGTGCTCGAGCGCGGGACCCGCGACTACTGGTTCAAGGTCGAGCTCGAGGACGGCACGAGCGGATGGATCCTCGGCGACGTGGTGTTTCCGTTCGAGGTCGGCCCCGAGGACGACGGCATCTTCACGCGCATGGGCAAGGCGATCAAACGCGCGATCCTCGGCCCGTCGCCGGTCGCGTTCGCGAACGTCGGCCTCTCCTTCTCCGCCGGCGTCCTCGACACGGAGGGCGTGTTCCTGCTGCGCCCGTCGGTGCTCGTCGATCCGTACTGGGCGATCGAAGCGTTCGGCGGGCTGTCCCCGCAGAACAGCAAGGACATCTTCATGAGCGGCATCGGCTTCGTGCTGCGCATGGCACCGGGCGCCGTGTTCGGTCCGTACGTCGGCGTCTCGGTCGGCGGCGCCTACATCCGGCCCAAGGCCGACAACTTCATCGATCCGAAGGACGGCCTGATGGCGCTCGGCGCCGGCGGTGGCTTCGAGATCACGTTCAAGAAGCAGATCACCGTGCGCATCGATGCGCGCAACTGGACGCTGTTCGACCAGAACAAGTCGAGCAACGGGCAGGAGTACTCCGGCGGCCTGGCGATTTTCTTCTAAGGAGTAAGCCCCGATGAAGCAACTCACCATCATGTTCCTCGTCGCCACGCTCGGGCTCGCGGCGTGCGGTCGCCAGGCGGTGCGCGCGTCGGAGAAGCAGTTCCTCGCCGATCAGGTGATGATCTTCGACGACGATCCGCATCACGCGTCGTCCAACGATCACATCCGCAGTAACCGCGAGGGTGCCGCGGGTGGCCAGGGCGCCGGCGGCGGAGGCTGCGGGTGCAACTAGCTCGCGCACTGCTCGTCTGCGCCGTCACCCTCGGCCCCACGCTGGCGTGGGCGGAGGATCGCGCCGAGGTCTCGACGACCGTGTTCCTCGAGAACCGCGATGGCGAGGCCGGCGGCCTTCGCGTGTTTCATCCGCAGGCCGACTTCGGGATCGATCTCGGTCGGTTCGTGACGCTCGATCTCGGCTGGACCGCGGACGTCGTCAGCGGCGCGACCGCGTCGGTGTACCAGGCCGACGCCGTGTCGACGGCGACGAAGTTCTCGGACGTCCGCAACCAGGGCAGCTTCGCCCTCGGCTTTCGCGGCAAGCGCTCGCGGCTCACGTTCTCGGCGACCGCGGGCACGGAGCGCGACTACATCACTCGCCAGTTCGGCGGCTCGGCGTCGATCGATCTGCCGGGTCGCAACACCTCGCTCGCTCTCGCGTACACCCACTCCCTCGACGAGGTCTGCGACAAGGACAACGCCGACAAGAAGCCGCTCGAGGCGAAGGCGCTGATCGGCTCGGACCCGTGCGTGAAGACCGCGGGGCTGATCGGCAAGGACACCGCCGGGATGACGGTGTGGCAGGACATCACGATGGACACGGCGCAGGCGACGCTGACGCAGAACCTGTCGCCGACGATGAACGCGCAGTTCGCGCTCTACGGCCAGATCCTCGAGGGCTTTCAGTCGAACCCGTATCGTCGCGTGCGCATCGGACCGAACGCGCCGCAGGAGCACATCCCGTCGACGCGCGCGCGCTGGTCGGTGTCCGTGCGCCTCAATCGCTACCTGCAGAAGCTCAAGTCCGCGGTCCACGTCGACGGGCGCTTCTACGACGACACGTGGGGCGTCGTCGGCGGCAACCTCGAGCTCGGGTACTCGCAGTACCTCGGCAAGGCGCTGCTCGTGAAGTTCTACGGCCGCATCTTCCAGCAGACCGCGGCGACGTTCTTCAAGGACGCCTTCTACTACGAGACCGAAGCCACCGCCGGCGAGTACTTCACGGGTGACCGCGAGCTCTCGCCCGTCCGCAGCGCCATCGCGGGCGGCAAGATCACGCTGATCAAGATCGGCGGCGACAAGCCCGTGATCGGCCTCTTCGACAAGCTCCAGCTCAACGCGCGCGCGGACCTGATGTTCCTCGACGTCCTCGCGGCGGATAGTTTGGAGGCGAACGTCCGGGGCATCGATAAGCAGTTCATTTATGGCAATAGCTTGATCGATGCCATCACGATTCAGCTCGGGATCCTCGGGAATTACTAGCCTCCCGACGGATGCTGATATGCTCGCGGGATGTACCGCTATGGGGATGGCTCGCCGTTTCCCCTCGATGAGAACTTCATCGAGACGCTGACGGCCGCGGTCGAGACGTGTACCAACGCGTTCATACCGCTCACCGAGCTCGACCAACGCAAGCTGCGCGCGATCGAGGCCAAGCGCGAGGGCGATAGCGAGAGCTCGCGGCTCGCGGAGCTCGAGAAGGCGCTGGGCGGCGCCCTCGCGACGTTCCTCCAGCCCCAGAAGAAGATCTCGATCACGGAGACCGTCGCTCAGAAGCTCCAGCAGACGATCAAGGCGACGATCGTCGACACGAAGCGACAGATCGATCAGCGCGTCGCGGCCGTCGAGGCGCAAGCGCTCCCCAAGACCGCGACCGACGCGGTGGTGAAGGCGCTCGGCCCGTTCTTCGAGGAGCACCAGCTCCCCAAGGCGACGTGGATCATGTCGTGGGACGTTCGCGGCGCGGAGCCGCACGCCGACGCCGTGGCGACCGCCGGGCCGATCAGCGCCGCGTTCAAGCTCTCGCCCGAGCAGTACCGCGGGCCGATCCGCGTCGACACGCTCGCCGAGGGCGTCGTCGTGCACATGATGAAGAAGGGCGTGTTCGGCAAGGCGAAGCCGGCGCCCGTCGATCTCGGCAAGTACGTGGTGGTGTCGTTCGAGAAGGTCCAGGAGGACCTCGTCATCACGCTGAAGGAGAACCCGAACAAGTCGTCCGCCGGGTTGCGCTTCGCGGTGCGCGATGACGACGCCACCTGGGTGACGATCAACGCGGCCGGTGACGCCGAGGGCGAACCCAACGATCTCGACTCCGAGGACGTACGCCCCGTGAAGAACCTCGCGGAGCGTGCGAACGCGACCCTCGAGAAGCTGCTCGACAAGCGGACGCTCGTGGACCTGTCGTTCAACAGCAAGGCGATCTCCGACCTCGAGGATCCGCGCGTCGTCCCGATGGAGCTGCTCGCGCAGCTCACGCCGCTGTCCCGCGCGATCCGCGACAAGAGCCGCATGAGCGGCGAGCTCGTGCTCAAGCGCGACATGGGCGATGGCCGCCGCGAGGAGCTGTTCGTCCCGCGCGCGACGCTCGCGCAGCAGTTCGCGCGGCTGCCGTTCGAGTATCGAAAGCCGTTCGAGGACATGGGCATCAGCGGCGAGGAGACGCAGCCGTCGATCCAGCTGCCGATCCGGCCGCCCGCCAAGCCGACGTCGCCACCGCTGTTCGACGAGCCGTCGAAGACCGTCGAGTACGACGCCGACGCGCCGGATCAGAAGACGCTCGTGAACCCTCCGCCCGCCGGTCACAACGCGCCGACGATCATCGCGGACAAGCCGCATCCGCCTCCCCCGCCGCCTCCGGCGAAGAAGGGATAGCCGTCAGTTCCGCAGCGAGACGATGCCGTCGACGACGCGCTCGAGCATGACGCGCTCGCCGAGCTCGCGTCCCAGCGCCTTCATCTGCGGCCCCGTCCACGGCGTGCCACCGGCGCCGAACTTGTCGGGCACGGACACGAGCGTCTGATCGCCCTTGAGGGCGCGATCGACGATGGCGAGCCGCTGCGTCGCGATCGCGAGCGCCTCGGGTGAATAGCTGCGCGCCTGGGCGATCAACTTGTCGACGACGAACGGCGGTACGCCGAGGCTCGACGCCCACTGCGGGCGGGGCACGTTCTGCGCGCGCAGCGCGTGCACGAGCGACATCTGGCGCACGTGGCGCGCGAGCATGACGACCACGCCGACGGCGCTCTCGCGCTGATCGCACAGCGACGACACCGCGGCCAGCGCGCGCGGGCGATCCGCCGCGCCGATCGCGTCCGTCAGCTCGAACACGCTGCGCTCGCGCGTGTCGGCGATCAGCTCGTCGACGTCGTCGCTGGTGATCGTGCGGGGCTTGCCCCCTTCCATGACGAACAGGCCGAGCTGCTCGATCGCGAGCGCGAGCCGGGACAGGTCGTTGCCGACGGTGTCGATCAGCCGCGTGATCGCGCCTCCGTCGATGTCGATCTTCTTCGCCTTCGCCTCGGCGCGCAGCCACGGCGCGAGCTGGCGAGGCGCATCGAGAACGTGCAGGAAGCCCTTCCGCGACAGCTGGGCGAACAGCTTGAGGCGCTTGTCGACCTTGCTCGCCACGCAGACGATCACGGTGCTCGGGTTTGGCTTCGCCACGTACGCGAGCAGCGCCTCGGCCTCGTCGGCCGGCAGCCCGGCGAGGTCGCGCATGTAGACCAACCGTCGCTGCGCCATCATCGGTAGCGTCTGCGCGAGCGAGACGATGCGGTTGGCGGAGGGCTTCCCCTCGACGACGTCGTAGTTGAAGCCGCGCGCGGCAGGAGGCACGACGGCATCGCGCAGCGCGACGAGCACGCGCTCGATCAGGATCGGGTGCTCGGAGTGCAGCACGTAGATCGGATCGAAGCGGCCAGCGGCGACCTCGTCGAGCAGATCATCGATCACCTCCGCACCGCCTTCGGCGCTGCTGCGCGCCCGACCTTCGTCGTGCTTGCGGCGTTGTCACCCACGCGGCGAACCTAGCACGTGGTATAGGCGCCCAGTGATCAACGACACCGTCGTCATCACCGCAGATCGCGCGATCACCGCTCCCGGCTCCTCGCGCGGCGCGACCGCGGTGCTCGCCGTCGACGGAGCGATCATGCGCGTCGGCGATCCCGACGACATTCTCCGCGATCCCACGGCACGTGGCGCGCGGCGAATCGACTGGGGCCGGCGCGCGATCGTTCCGGGAACCGTCAACACGCACAACCACAGCTTCCAGTCGCTCCTGCGCGGCATCGGCGATGACCTGCCGTTCCTCGAGTGGCGCGAGAAGGCGCTGTATCGCTACTCGCCCAGGCTCGGCGCCGAGGACATGGGCACCGCCGCGCTGTTCGCGTTCGGCGAGATGCTGCTGCACGGCGTGACCACGGTCTGCGACTTCTACTATCTCAACGCGCAGGGCAACGAGCACGCGTCCGCGACGATCGAAGCCGCGAAGCGCCTCGGCATCCGGATCGTTCTCGCGCGCTGCTTCTACGACTGGGACGGCGCGCCCGCGTCGTATCGCGAGACCATTCCGCAGGCGGTCGCGAACTTCGAGGAGCTCACGAAGCGCTATCAGGATCGCGAGCGCTTCCTCACGTCGGTGCACCCCGCGCCGCACAGCCAGCACGGCGCCACGCCGCCGATGATCGAAGCGGGCGCCGGCTGCGCGAAGGACGCGAGCGTCCCCTGGCACATCCACCTCGCCGAGGAGCAGTACCAGGTCACGCAGTCGCTCGAGCGCTTCGGCGCGCGTCCGCTCCACGCGATCGCGGGCCTGTCCGTCGACCTCGGGCAGATGATCGCGGTGCACGGCTGCTGGTTCGACAGCGACGAGCGTCACCTCCTCGCCGAGCGCGGCGGATCGCTCGCGTACTGCCCCGGTTCCAACATGTTCCTCGGCGATGGCGTCACGGACATCGTCGACCTCTGCGCGAAGGGCGTGCGCATCGGCCTCGGCACCGACGGTGGCTGCTCGAACAACCGCGTCAGCGTGTTCGACGAGATGCGGATGGCCGCGCTCCTCCAGAAGGTGACGAAGATCGACGGCCAGGCGATCGACGCCGAGACCTGCTTCGCGCTCGGCACCAAGACGGCCGGCCAGGTCCTGCGCCTCCCGGTCGGCGTCGTCGAGCCGGGCTACCGCTGCGACCTCGTCGCGCTCGACCTCGACGATCCCTCGTTGTGGCCCACCCAGGCCCTGGAAAAGAACGTCGTCTATGCCCTGTCTCCTCGCGCCATCACGGACGTCGTGGTAGATGGTCGAGAAGTCGTCGCGAACCGCCGACTTAGCCATGTTGCATCCGACGAGATCCAAACCCGCGTCGCAGAGCTCACCCGAGACTGGCGACGCGACTAAGGACACGTTCGACGCGAGCAAGCCGGTCGAGATCGAGCTCGAGGTCTCCCGCCAGCGCGCGATGAGCTGGACGATCTTCGGCATCGTCTTCGGCGCCCTCCTGATCTGGAAGCTCGGCACCGTCGGCGTCTGGGTCGGCGTCCTCCTCGTCGTGCTCGGCGTGTTCCGCGCCTACGAGCTCGCGCAGACGTTCCTCCACCCGCCGGGCACCATCATCATCAACGACACCGAGGTCGTCCTCCCGCGCGGCCTCTCGATGGGCAAGCCGGTCAAGGCGCCGCGCTCCGCGGTCACCGCCGTCTACTTCCTCCGCCGCTCGGTCCCGTGGAACCGCTCGGCGCCGGCGCTCGTCGTCGAGCTCGGCCAGCGCGCCTTCGCGTTCCCGCGCGACTGGTTCGCGTCAGAGGCCGACCAGCGCCACATCGTGCACGCCCTGCTCCGCGGCATCGAGGGCGCGAAGGCACCCGAAGCCACGGCTGACAAGTCCGACGAACCTCACCACGACGACGGTCGCACCATCATGTGGGCGCAGCTCGTCGGCGGCCTGGTCCTCCTCGGCGGCGGCGTCGGCGCGTGGATCATGTCCTCGACCCCGATCTCCAACGCGCAGTACGCGCTGTACGTGACGCCGATCGTGGCGGGATGGATCTTCGCGTGGCGCGGCATCATGCGCTGGTAGTCCTCGCGCTCCTCGCGGGCACCGCACGCGCCGACGTCATCGATCTGCCCGACACGTACGCGTCGATCGAGCTCGACACGCGCACGTGGCACGCGGTGACCAAGCCCGGCCTCGTCGCCGGCTACACGACCGAGCGCGGCGACCTCCTCGCGATCACCCGCGCGCAGGTGCCCAACATCGACGCGTGGCGATCCAAGACCCGCGACGCGTATATCGAGCAGATCGAGAAGGGCCTCTCGCTCGCCGGCTACAAACCATCGTCGAAGAAGCTGACCACGATCGAGGGCGTCCCCGTCCTCGATCTCGAAGGCAGGCGCCGCCGCGAGACGATCGTCCTGCGCGTGATCCTGTTCCGGACCTACGCCCTCTCGCTCGCGATCCAGCACTCGTCGCGCACGACCGCGCGCGCGATCGCGAAGACCTTCGTGCCGCCGCCCGCGCGGCCCGAGGGCTCGCCGTAGTTGACACGCGCGCGCGACCGGGATGTCATCCTTGCGATGCGCATCCTCCTCGTCGCCCTCCTTCTCTCCTCGTGCGGTGACGACGGCGGCGGCTACGTGTCGTTCCAGGCGTGCTTCGACGACGTCGACAAGACGCAGTCGCGGCGAGTGTCGATCACGACCTGCTGCAACGAGTCGATCGGTGGCGCCACCGAGGTGTGCGGCACGACCGCGACCACCTGCGCGAGCTACGTGACGTCGAACCTCGAGGCCACGTCGGCGAGTCAGTCCGAGATCCTCGAGGCGTGCGACGACTACGAGATGGGTCGCGCCAACTGACGGTCGTCATCGCTCGAGGCGCACGACGACCTCGACGTGCGCGGTCTGCGGCATGAGATCGATCGGCCACGCGTCCGTCGCGCGATACCCCGCGCCGACGAGCCGATCGAGATCGCGCGCGAGCGTCGCCGGATCGCAGGACACGTAGACGATCACGCGCGGCGACAGACGGACGATGCCGTCGATCGCATCGGCCGCGCCGACACGTGGCGGATCGAGGACGATCGCGTCGACGGGACCATCGATCGTCGCGAGCACGTCTCCGACGGGACCGACGCGATGCTCGGCGAGGCGCCCCTTCGCGCCCGACGCTGCGCCCGATGCCGCGCTCGCAGCGGGGTTGCCCTCGACGCGCGGTACTCCGTCGGTGGCGAGGACGCCCCATCCGTCGTCGATGAAGCCGCGCGTGAAGTTCCCCGAGCCCGCGTAGAGCTCGACGAGCGTCGCGCTCGATGACGATGGCGGACCGAGCGCGGCGCGGGTGCGCGCGATGAGAGCACGGTTGCCGGCCGCGCTGGCCTGCGCGAAGTCCGTAGGACCGCTCCAGAGCCCGGGCTCGATCTCGATGACGTGCGTGCCATGCGACTCGGCGCCAGCGACAACGCCGACGATCCCCGCGCTGCCGACGAGCGATGCAGCGAGCTTCCACGGGCGCGACACGCCGACGACGACATCGCCGCGATGACCGAGCAACAGCGACAGCTCGCCGTCGGGTGGCGAGGCCGCGCGAACCGCGGCGAGCGCGGCGTCGAGGGCGGGCTCGAGCTGCGGGCAGTGATCGATCGGCAGGACCGTGTTGGTCCCCTCGACGAACAGCCCCACGTTGCCGAGCGCGACGTGGAAGCGCACGCGACGGCGCCAGCCAAGCGGCGGTGCGGGATCCTCGATCGGGTGGAGCGCGAGGCCGGTCAGCTTGCGCAGCGCGTTCGCGACGATGGCCTGCTTCGCGGCGAGCTGCGCCGGGCGGGAGACGTGCTGCCACGTGCAGCCGCCGCAGCCACGCAGGAAGTGCGGGCACGGTGGCGCGGCGCGATCGGGCGATGGTTCGTCGATCGAGACGAGCTCCGCGCGCGCGAAGGACTTGGTCGCGTGCACGAGCCGGGCGCGCACGCGATCGCCGGGGGCGGTGCGAGGCACGAACGTCACGCGACCCGCGTCGTCGCGGCCGACGCCATCGCCGCCGGCGGCGAGCGAGGTGATCGCGAGCGTGCGCATCTGCATGGGAGGACGCGTGACACGAGGGCGGCGGGGTGTGGTCATCGTGTCTCTCAGCGATAGGGCGTCGTCGTCGACGACGGCAGGACTTGCGTACCGCGCGCCACGCCGAGGCGCTCGTCGGCGCGGCCGTCGCGGACCGCGATCTCGATCGTCTTTGCGGAGCCGACGTACGCGAGGAGCTCGCCCGCCGGGA
The DNA here is from genome assembly GCA_964617845.1 of uncultured Kofleriaceae bacterium. Lineage (GTDB taxonomy): Bacteria > Myxococcota_A > Polyangia > Haliangiales > Haliangiaceae > JABFXX01. Next base: position 14,109 of record CAZUAR010000060.1, read on the forward strand.
CGTCCTCGTACGTGCCGAGCACGGCGAGCTGGCGGCCGGCGATCGAGATGGCCTTGCCTGCCTCGGCGGGCGGGAGGTCGGTGACGAGGTTGCCGAAGTGATCGATGTGCACGACGCGCCCGACGCCGCGCACGCGGGGGCCCCACGGGAGTGCTCCCTTGAGCTTCACGGCGGGACCGCAGCCGGAGGCCGGCTCGCCGCGCGCGATCAGGCCCGCGGTGACGGCGAAGACGTCGCGGCCGTGGAAGGTCTTGGACACGTGGAGCGCACGATACGCGCGATCCTCGATCACGTGCGCGCCCCACTCCTCGGCAACGACGTACGCGAAGACGCCGTTGTCGGGGCCGATGTACCACTGGCCGTCGCCCGGGATGACGACCTCGTTGCGCGCGCCACCGACGCCGGGGTCGACGACGCAGACGTGGATCGAGCCGTGAGGAAACTCCTGGGACGACGTCGCGAGGACCCACGCCGCGTGGGCGATGTCGCCGCGCGGGATGTCATGCGCGATGTCGACGATGACGGCCTTGGGGGCCAGGCGCAGGATCACGCCCTTCATCGCGCCGACGTAGCCGTCGCGCGCGCCGAAATCCGTCGTCAACGTGATGATCGGCATCGGTTCCAGCGGTAAGCATACAGCCGATGAACAAGGTCTACCCGGACGCGCGCGCAGCGCTGCACGACGTGACCGACGATGCCGTGATCCTGGCGGGGGGCTTCGGCCTCTCGGGAAACCCGGAGAACTGCATCGCCGAGCTCGCACGGCGCAAGGTCATGAACCTGACGATCGTGTCGAACAACTGTGGCACCACGGAGAAGGGCCTCGGCGTGCTGCTGGCGCAGGGCCAGGTCAAGAAGATGGTGTCGAGCTACGTCGGCGAGAACAAGATCTTCGAGAAGCAGTTCCTCTCCGGACAGCTCGAGGTCGAGCTCTGCCCGCAGGGGACGCTGGCGGAGCGGTTGCGTGCGGGCGGCGCCGGCATCGAGGCGTTCTACACGCCGACCGGCTACGGGACGAAGGTGGCGGAGGGCAAGGAGACGCGCGAGGTCGGCGGCAAGAACTGCGTGCTCGAGCACGCGATCCGCGGCGACTTCGCGATCGTGAAGGCATGGAAGGGCGACAAGTGGGGGAACCTCGTGTTCCGCAAGACCAGCCGCAACTTCAACCCGCTGTGCGCGCAGGCCGGAAAGATCACGGTGGTCGAGGTCGAGGAGCTCGTCGAGGTCGGCGAGCTGGATCCCGATCAGGTGCACCTGCCCTCTATCTACGTGCAGCGGATCTTCCAGGGCACGAACTACGAGAAGCCGATCGAGCAACGCACGACGCGCAAGCGGGAGGTGGCCCCATGAAGCGACTCGACAGGGACCAGATGGCACGGCGCGTGGCGCAGGAGCTGCGCGATGGCTTCTACGTGAACCTCGGCATCGGCATGCCGACGCTCGTCGCGAACTTCATCCCGCCGGGCATCGACGTGGTGCTGCAGAGCGAGAACGGGCTCCTCGGCATCGGCCCGTTCCCGTACGAGGGTGACGAGGATCCGGATCTGATCAACGCCGGCAAGCAGACGGTCACGACGATCGCGGGCTCCGCATTCTTCGACTCCGCGCAGTCGTTCGCGATGATCCGCGGCGGTCACGTCGACGTGAGCGTGCTCGGCGCGATGGAGGTCAGCGGCCAGGGCGACCTCGCGAACTGGATGATCCCGGGCAAGATGATCAAGGGCATGGGCGGCGCGATGGATCTCGTCGCGGGCAGCCGCCGCGTGATCGTCATGATGGAGCACACGACGAAGGACGGCTCCTCGAAGATCCTGCCCGAGTGCACGCTGCCGCTCACGGGCGTCCGTTGCGTGCACACGATCGTCACGGACCTCGCGGTCATCGATGTCGTCGACGGCGGCCTCGTGCTTCGCGAGCGCGCGCCGGGCGTGACGACCGCCGAGATCGTCGCTGCGACCGCGGCGCCGATGAAGACCGGCGACGTGCCCGAGATGCAACTGTAGAGGCGCTGCGCGTAGCTACTTGCAGACCGGGCGCGAGTCGAATGGATCGACCTGCCCCGGTGGCTGACACGCCGGCTTCTTCTCGACCGGCGGTGTCTTCTTCTCGACGACCGGCTGCTGCTTCTTCTCGGGCTGCTTCTTCTCGGGCTGCTTCTTCTCGGGCTGCTTCTTCTCGGGTGCCTTCTTCACGGCGACGACCGGCTCCTCGACCTTCTTCAGGATGAACTCGCTCTTGAAGTCCTCGGACAGGTCGATGTCCTTGGACGCGTCGACGTACTTGTTCTTGTGAACGACGACCGTCGCGAGCGACGTGCCCTTCGGCAGCTTCGTCTTGAGCGGCGTCACGCCGATGACCTTGCCCGCGAGCAAGACGTCGGCGCCCGGCGGATCGGACGTGATGTCGAGCGCGATCGACGTCTCCTCGGGCTGCACCGGCGCGACGTTGGCGGTGTTATCCGAGGTGTCCGTCGTGTCCGGCGCGGCGTCGATCTTCTCGGCGGGATCCGGCTCGTCGCTCGTCGGTGCCTTGGCCTCGACGACGGCCTTCTTCACGTCGGGAGCCTTCACCGGCTTCTTGTCCTCGACCGCCGCCTGCTTCGGGGGATCCACCGGCGGGGGCGCGGTCGGTGTCGGCGCGGTGGTCGGCTCTTCCGGCGCGACCGTCAGCTCCTTCACCGGTGCTTGCTTGTCGTCGTCATCGCTGCCGCCGAGCGACACGACGAGCAGCACGACCACGCCGATCGCGGCGAGCCCGAGGCCGATGAACAGCGGCCGGCGATTGGGCGTGAGCTGGAGCGACTCGTCGGGCGCTTGATAGCGCGGATAGGACGGCTCGCTGATGTGCTGGCCGCTGATGCTCTGCCCCGCCCCGCTCGCATAGCCCGGCCGTGTCATCACGGGGTACGCCGAGTGCGAGGGTTGCGACGGATGCGAGCCCGACGCCGCCGCCGGGAACTGTCCGACCGGCACCTGCTGGCTCCCCGAGGGCGGCCCCTGCGGAGCGGGCTGGACCGTCGGCAGCGCCGGCGATGACGTCCGGTTCGACCCGGGCAGCTGCACCGTGGGCAGCGCGGGGTTCGACGCGCGCGTCGGCGATGGCTGCGGCGCCGGCGCCGCGACCGGCGGATGCATCGTCGGGAACGACTTCGCGTTCCACGCCGCGTCGTCGTCGTCGCGTTCGCCCTCGCCGTCGTCGCGCATCGTCGGCGGATCGCGCGGGAGATCGAGCGATGCCGGCCCGGCTTGCGCGGGCATCGGCTTCGGCGTCGGACGCGTCTGCTGGGCCTCCGCGTTGCCGTTGCCGTTCGTGTTGGAGATCGTGCTCTCCTTCGGCTGGATCGGCGCGGTCGCCATCCGGCCGTGCTGGGTCAGCCACGGCTCCTGCTGATCGCCGAACATGTCGCGCATGAAGCGACCGAGCGACATCGTCGAGAGGCTCATGCGGGCGCTGACCGCGAAGCTCTCGATCGCTTCGAGGAGCAACCCCGCGCTCTGGTAGCGCTGGTTCGGGTCGACCGCGAGCGCCTTCATCACGATCGCTTCGAGCGCCTGCGGGTATCCCTGCACGAGCCGCGTCGGCCGCACGACGTCGCCGGTGACGATGCGGTGCATCGTGTCGAAGTCGGAGTCCGCGCGGAAGCAGCGATGCTGTGTCGAGATCTCGTAGAGGATGATGCCGAGCGAGAACACGTCGCTGCGGCGATCGACGTCGCGGCCACGGCACTGCTCCGGCGCCATGTACGCGAACTTGCCCTTGATGATTCCGGACTGCGTTTCGATCGACCGCGCCGTCGCCTTCGCGATGCCGAAGTCGAGCAGCTTCACGGAGCCGTCGTAGCCGATCATGATGTTCGACGGCGAGACGTCGCGATGCACGATGCCGAGCGGAACTCCGTCGGCGCCGCGGCGTTCGTGCGCGTGGTTGAGCCCCGCGGCCGCGCCGGCGACGACGGTGAGCGCGAGCTCGAGCGGAACGCGCGTGCCCTGGCTTCCTGCTTTCGCGAGGAGCGCGCGCAGGTCTTGCCCGTGCACGTACTCCATCGCGAGGTAGTGGATGCCGGAGTCTTCGCCGACCTCGAACACCTGTCCGACGTTCTGGTGATTCAGCGACGCGGCGAGGCGCGCTTCATCGAGGAACATCTGCACCGCGGTGTGATCGTTCGCGCGCTCGGGTGTGATGAGCTTCAGTACGACGTGCCGCTCGAAGCTTCCGATGCCGGTCGTGCGCCCAATGTAGATGCGCGCCATCCCGCCTGCGGCGAGCGGCATCATGATCTCGTACTTGCCGAGACGTGTGGGTAGCCCCCCGGTAGTGGCTACTGCTGGCACGATCACGATCGTTCCACTCGACGTAGAGAGTGTCAAGCAAAGGCCGCGGAACCAGTACGGAAACTCGGCGATGTAGGTCGCCCCGCTACCGCCGGCGATCGTGCTTCAAACGCACGCTACTGCGCATGCGTGTGCGCAGAGTTTGCGCCGCCTTCCGACGGCTAGCGCGAGGTGCCCGCGAGCGTCATGTGGGATACGCGGAACGACGGCGCGATCGTCGACGTGCGGAGGTCCACGTCGTCGGCTACCGCGTCGATCCGCTTGAGGATCTCGTCGAAGTTCGCCGCGATGGTGATCTCGGAGACCGGGAACGTCAGCTCGCCGTTCTCGATCCAGAACCCCTGGGCTCCACGCGAGAAATCGCCCGTGACGGGGTTGAAGCCAAAGCCCATCATCGACGTGACGTAGAGGCCACGCTTGGTGTCCTTGACCAGCGCGTCATGCGTCATCGATCCCTTCTGCATGATCAGGTTCGACGTCGTCGGACCGCGGCTGCCGATCGCGCGCGAGTGCGTGGACCGGCGGCCATCGCCGATCTTGCGGGCGCTGTAGACGTCGCACAGCACCGGCTGTAGAACGCCCTCGACAACGACCGGGTTCCGCCTCGCCGGGAGTCCGTCGCCGTCGAACGGGCGCGATCCGGGCGCGCGCGGGATCAGCGGATCATCGATCACGGTGACGAGCGGCGACGCGATCAGCGTGCCCTCGCGACCGAGCAGGTACGTCGACTTGCGCCAGAACGCCATGCCGTTCGCCACGCTGACGATCGTGCCGATGATCGAGCGCGCGACCTCGTTCGCGAACACGATCGGACACTCCTGCGTCTCGACCTTGCGCGAGCCGATCGTCGCGACGGTGCGGCGCGCCGCCTCGCGGCCGATCGCTTCCGGATCCTCGAGCTCGTTCAGGTAGCGCGAGCCCGTCCACCAGTAGCCGTTGCGCTTCTTCGGCGTCGTCGGATCCGTCGTGTCGTCGCACAGCGGCTCGACGACGAGCGACGCGTAGCTCGAGCGATACGCACCCGAGAAGCCGCCGCTCGTCGCGAACGCGGTGCCGTTGAGCACGCGCGACCACGTGGCGCCTTCGCTGTTCGTGACGCGCTTGTCGAACGCCCGCGCCGCGGCCTCGCCCGCGACCGCCTGCTTGATCGCCCACGCCGCATCGACCTCGCCGATCTTCGCGTCGTAGAGCTCGAGCTCGGGGATGTTCGTCGCGAGCTCGGATGGATCCGGCGGCAGCGCGAACTCGTCGGGCTCGGCGAGCCCCGCGAGCGTCACCGTCTCGGCGCACAGCGCCTCGAGCGCTTCGCGGCGCAGATCGCTCGTCGACGTGACCGCGCGACGACCGTCGCGGATCACCGACAGCGAGAGCCCGCGGCTGCCGGCCTCCTGCACGAGCTCGGGCTCGCCGAGGCGGACCTTCGTCGTCAGCTCGCTGCCGTCGCGCACGAGCGCTTCGATGTGCTGGCCGCCTGCCTTCTTCGCGAGCTCGACGACGAGCTGCGCGACCTCGGTCAGTTCCTTGATCGTCGCTTCCGTGACCTGGATCCCGCTCATGCCTGGGTGCCTCCGACCGTGATCGACGAGATGCGCACCGTCGGTGTGCCGACGTTGACCGGGACGGACTGGCCGTCCTTGCCGCACGTCCAGATGCCGTCGGACAGCTCGAAGTCGCTGCCGAGCATGTCGACGCGGCGCAGGACCTCGGGTCCGTTGCCGATCAGGTTCACGCCCTTGAGCGGCGCGGTGAGCTTGCCATCCTCGATCAGGTAGCTCTCCGTCAGCGAGAACAGGAAGTCGCCGTTGGAGATGTTCACCTGCCCGCCGGAGAACCGCTTCGCGTAGATGCCCTTCTTGACGCTCTTGATGATGTCCTCGGGGTTGTCCTTGCCGCCGAGGAGCGACGTGTTGGTCATGCGCGGCAGCGGCATCGAGCGGAACGACTCGCGGCGACCGTTGCCCGTCGGCTTGATCCCGAAGTGCTTCGCGCTCAGCCGATCGTGCATGTAGCCGACGAGCACGCCGTTCTCGATCAGCGTGTTGCTCTGACCGACGTAGCCCTCGTCGTCGACGTTGATCGCACCGCGCGAGTTGACGATGGTGCCGTCGTCGACGACGGTGCACAGCGGCGACGCGACGTTCTTGCCGATCTGGCCCGAGTAGTTCGACGTCTCCTTGCGATTGAAGTCGGCCTCGAGGCCGTGACCGACCGCCTCGTGCAGCAAGATGCCCGAGTCACCGGGGCCGAGCACCACGGGCATCTCACCCGCGGGAGCCTCGCGCGCGTCGAGCATCGCGATCGCCACGCGCGCCGCTTCGCGACCGTGAGCCGCGGCGTCGCGCTTCGCGTTGGCAAAGTAGTCCATGCCGTAGCGTCCACCGCCGCCGCCGGAGCCGTGCTGGCGCTTGCCGTTGTCCTCGGCGACCGCGGACACGCCCATGCGCAGGATCGGCTGCACGTCCGTCGCCATGCGTCCGTCGGACGTGAACAAGAGGATCTCCTTGATCGACTCCGCGAACGACACCTGGACCTTCTGAATCCGCGAGTCGTACGCGCGCGCGGCCTTGTCGGCGGCGCGCAACAGCGCGAGCTTGTCCTCGACGGACACGACGAGCGACGGCGTCGGGATCGCGTAGAAGCTCGGCGTCGGGACGCTCGCGATCGAGCCGACACCGACCGGCGGGTGACCGCCACCCATCGCGATCTGGCCCGCGGTCTTCGCGGCGTGGACCATCTTCTCCCACGCGAGATCCTCGCAGTACGCGTAGCCGGTCGCGTCGCCCTTGGTGACGCGCACGCCGAGGCCGAGCGTGATGTGACGACCGAGCGTCCGGATCTGCTCCTCCTCGAGCGAGTAGTCCGCGGACACGCGGAACTCGAAGTAGATGTCCGCGTAGTCGCCGCCGGCTTCGAGCGCGTGGCCGAGCAGCTTGTTCGCCATCGCAGCGTCGATCGCGCTCGCGCCGCCTTGCGAGAACGGCGCGCGGAGCGCCGCGGGTAACGTCGTCGTCATGGCGTCACTCTAGCAGTCGAGGGGCGTGCTTCACATCGCTGCGGCCACAAGCCCGACTGCCGAAACGACCAGGAGGTCCAGGGAGGTCGCGACCATGAATGTCGTCGGGAGAGCGCTGGTGCCGGGCCTGACCTCGAATCGCACGCCGATCGGTGCTTCGAGGTTCATGTCCTCGAACAACACGCGCTTGCCGAGGAACAGCGAGAACGCGAGCTGCGGATGGTACGCGTCGCTCGCGTCCTGGATCAGCGATGCGCCCGCCGACGCGACCGCGCCGAGCCGCAACACGCCGAGCGTGAGCCCGGATCCGAAGCTCGTGCGACCGCCGAGCGAGCTCACCTCTGCGTAACCGCCGGTCGCGAACCACGGACGCCTCCGATCCGCGGTGCGAATGCGTTCGAAGCGAACGCCGTACGCGAAGCCATCGTCATCGCCTGCGCGGGAATAGCCGAGCCCGCCACTGAAGCTCCAGAAGTGACGCGAGCGATCGCGCGTCTCGCCCTCCGGCGCGCCGCGCTCGGCGACCACGCGCCACTCGGCGTCCGTCTCGTCGAGGCCGGGCGGCACGCGCATCATCACGAGGTCCTCGAACAGCACCCACGCGACGCGCGCCGCGATCGCGAGTCGCGCGCGCGGCGTGCCCTTGCGATGCTCGTCGCGCCACCACCGCGGCGTCGGCGCGATGTCGAACGCTCGCTCCACGCCCGCGCGCGTGATCCACCGCAGCACCGGAGAGGCATCCTCGACGTCCTCGTCGGTAAAGCAACACACCTCGTGAACGCCGGTGAGCAGGACGAGCTCGCCGCCCGAGCTCGCCGCGCCGTGGACCACGGACACGCCGCGATGCCCGACCTCGTCGTAGTCCATGCGGCTCCGCGGAACGCCGCTCTCGTCGATCGGCCAGATCGCGTGTTGCGAGATGCCAAGCACGCCATCGGCCGCCGGCGCCAGGTGCTCCGGGAACGCGTCGGTCCTGCGGTGCGCCATCATGCCGGGCACGACCAATCCATCGAAGCTCCACAGATCCCAGCTCGTGCCGCTCGCGTGCGCGTAGCCCGTGCTCGCGCGCCTGTGGATGTCCGTGCTCGGCGCATGCTCGACGCGGATCCACGCGCCGCCACGCTCGTCGGCTACGGCGTTCGACAGCTGCGCTTCCCACGTGCGCGCCGTCGCGGTCCCGGCGGCAACATCGACGGCGATCACCTCCGTGCAATCCTCGACATGCGAGAGCGCGTTGCCGCATGCACGCATCACCAGCGCGCGATCCTTGCCGAGCGGCGTCACCATCGTGTCGCGCACGACGACGCCATCGCGCTGCACGTTGGTCGGTATCTCGACACGCACCGTCGCTTCGCTCGCCCAGCGCGCGCGAACGATCACCTCGTCGGCGGTCACGATCCACAGGGCGTCGCCGCGCGTCGCGATCGCCTCGATCTTCTCCGCGCCGTCGATGCGCACGCGCAACCGCCCACCGTCGAGAACGACACGCTCGAGCACATCCTCGCTGCCGTCGCGCGACAGCAGATACGCGCCGCCATCGACGGTGGCGGCGATCTCGCGAAACACGAGCAGCAACCCGAGCAGCACCCGAGCAGGATGGTGGACCCACGCCCAGAACGTGCTGGCAACGTGCGGCTACTCGCGTCCGAAGCCGCCCCCAGATCGTGCGCCGGTGACTACTTGCCTTCGCGACCGGTGACCTTCGCGAGCGCGCCCTCGGCCGCTTCCGCCGCCGCTTTGATCTCCGCTTCGCTACCGCCGAGCCACAAGCGGCCGAACGCGCCGAACGTGATCACCTCCATGAGGTGCACGTCCGCCGCCTTCTCCGCCTCGTTCGCCGCGAGCGCCGCGTACGCCGCCGGGTACACCTCGAGGATGTACAGCGTCTGCGCGCGCATGATCATGTCGCCATGCCGCATGCGATTGATCAGCTGGCTCTGATGGCCGTCGAGGCCCGTGATGATCTGGCTCGACACCACGCGCGGCTTGATGCGCTGCTCGCGCTTCACGCCCATGTTGCCGAGGATCGCGTCGACGGCCGCCTCGACCTGCCCCTTGTCGTTGTTGTGCAGCTCGAGCATGCCGTACGCGCGCTCGACGATCTGCATGCCGGGACGGCACGTCGTCGCCTTGAGCGCCGCGTCGGTCAGCTGGTTGATCGCGATCCCGGGCGCGATCTCGATGAACAGCGCCGCCTCTTCCTCGAGCGGCATGAACCCCGAGCACACGGTCTGCAGGAACCCGGTCAGCTGCGGCTGCAGCGAGTCGAGAACGGTCAGCGCGCGAAGCTCCATCGCCGGCAACCTATCATTGCGCGTCGGGCTCGTCGTCGTAGTAGCCCAACGATTCGCCCATGCGATGGATCTGCCGGACCCACGGGTTTTGCCACGACGGCCCCGCCGACATCGCGACCTTCTTCGAGTCCGGATAGCCGACCACCTCGCACTTGTGCTGGGTCGAGATCGCCAGGTACACGAGCGGCTCGCTGCCGTCGTTGATCAGCTGGTGCGCGTGCTCGGGTCCGACCGGATGCGCGATCCAGTCGCCCGCGCGCACCGGCACCCTCGCGTCGCCGATGCGCACCGTCCCGGTCCCCGACACCACGAACACCGCCTCCTCGTTCGCGCAGTGGAAGTGAAGCGGGAACGCCTTCTCCCCCGGTAGTAGCTCCAGCAGCTGGCCACCCAGCTGCACGTTCCCCGCGTGCGGGCCGAACCGGCGCCCGCGAACCTTGAAGCTCCCCTGCCCCATCTCCATCACCGGCACTTCGTCCTTGTTGATCACGTTCGGGTGTCGTCGATCTGTCATGCGGCCGTATATCGCACGACGCGCTACGCTCTGCGTGTGGAGCTGGTCATCGCTGCGGTGCTCGCTGGCCTGTCGTCGGTCGCCGTTGCCGCGTGGTACCGCGGCGACGCGCGCCGCACGCGCCGCGTGCTCCGCCGCGCTCGCGTCGTGCGCATCGCCGATCTCGTCGACGGTCGCCTCGCGTGCATCGTCGGTCGCGTCGAAGCCGACGCCGAACCGATCACCTCGATGATGTCGCAGGTCCCGTGTGTCGCGTTCGACACCACCACGTCGTCCCTCGGCAATGCCGGCACCGTCATCGTCAGCACCACGCGCCGCGCCGTGCCGTTCTTCATCGTCGACGAGTCCGGCCGCGCGCGCATCGATGCGCCGCAGCTCGCCCTGTGCAACAAGCCGAGCTCGCGCTCCGATCGCTTCGAGGAGCGGGTCCTCCACGTCGGCTCGCGGGTCCGCCTCGTCGGCAGCGTCAGCCTCGATCCCGCCATGCAGGCCACCGCCGAGCACGCCTACCGCGAGGGCGGCTTCAAGGCGACCATCGTCGGCACCGCGAAGTATCCGCTGCTCGCCGACGTCGAAGACGGCTAGCCGAGCTGCCATGGGGCGCCAGGTCCCGAACCGGGATGGATCGCGCCATGCCCCGTCGAGGGCGGTTCGCAATCTCCTGCAGTTACCCGCGTCGGGGCTGGTACGCGGAATGCTGCTCGTCGAGGAATGCGTCCGCTCGTCCTGATCCTGTCGCTCGTCGCATTCCTCGGGTCCGCCATGGCGAAGCCCAGCGATTGGGCGGACGTGATCGAGAGGCCGGGCGACCGATCGAAGCTGCCGCGCGCCAGCGAGAACGCCCCGCAGGTCGTCACCAACGCGAAGTCGAGCAAGGCGAAGAAGGCCGCGCCTGCCAAGAAGAAGGCGAAGGTCAAGAAGGCGTCGCGGCGCGGCAAGGCGAAGAAGAGCCGGCGATAGAGGCAGCTTCGTCGCTCGCTGATTGCTAGTCGCTCGCGTGCGGCGCGGGCACGTCACGGCGCTGGAACACGAGCTCGCGTCGAGAACGAGTCGGCGCCCACGTGGGCGCGCGCCCCGCCGGCCGAGCGCCCGTCGCCCGTCGCGATCGCTCGGGAGCAACGAGGTCGCGTCGCGAACGAGCCGACGCCCACGTGGCGCGCGATCCTTTGGATCGAGGGCCCGCTTTCGCGAAGCTCTGCCGATCGCTGCGCGACCGTCGCCGTTCGCGATCGCTCGTGCCCGTCGCTCGCGCGAGCTCGAGGCGAACCGTCTCCCGAACGAGAACGCGCGAATCGCCGATGCGTTGCGTGCCGTGGGCCTTCGTCGCGTCGTCGCCGGTGGTCGCGTTCGTGTCCTTCGGGAAGTCCGGGCACGTCGGGTTTCTGAAACAAACGAGCCGAGAACGAGTCGACGCCCACGTGGGCGCGCGATCCTCGCATCGGGGCCGCGTTCGCGAAGCCGCGAAGCTCGCCAGTACTGAGCGCTGCGGAGCGCGTCCGTCGCCGCTCGCGATCGCTCTTGCCTGCGGATCGCTCGCGCGAGCTCGACGCGAACCGTCTCCCGAACGAGAACGCGAATCGCCGATGCGTGCGCGTCGTGGGCCTTCGTCGCGTCGTCGCCGGTGGTCGCGTTCGTGTCCGTCGGGAAGTCCGGGCACGTCGGGTTTCTGAAACAAACGAGCCGAGAACGAGTCGGCGCCCACGTGGGCGCGCGATCCTCGCATCGGGGCCGCGTTCGCGAAGCCGCGAAGCTCGCCAGTACGGAGCGCTGCGGAGCGCGACCGCTCGCGATCGCTCTTGCCTGCGGATCGCTCGCGCGAGCTCGACGCGAGTCCGGTGGTCCTCTCCCGATCGAGATCGCGAAGCGCCGATGCGTTTTCCTGAAGAAACAGGTTGACGGCTTTTCGGATCGCGCACGTTCGATCTGCGCGCGAAACTCGACGTTGAATCGCGAAAACGTCTCGTCGATTGCAAAACACACGCAGAGCGCAGCACGTCGTTTCTCGACGAGGATCTGTCGTCGCCTCGCCGACTCGCGCGAGCTCGCGATTTCGATCTCGATGGTAGAAGAGTCAAAACATCGACGAGGAGGATCGACATGGGCGCGGCGGCAACGAGGATCGAACGGTGGCAGGAGGTGCACGCGGAGCTGATCGACATCGGCGTGCAGCGCGGAGCGATCGATGCGCGTGAGGCAGCCGCGCTTCGCGATGCGGAAGAGCTGCAGATCTGGAAGCCGCTCGCGTACGTGTCGATGCTCGACTACCTCGAGCGCACGCTCGGCTACGCACCGCGCACCGCCCAGGAGCGGCTTCGCGTCGCCCGCGCGCTGCGCGCGCTTCCGCACCTGAGCGACGCGCTCGCGACCGGAACGCTGCACTTCTCGGCGGTCAAAGAGCTCGTCCGCGTCGCGACGCCAGCAACGGAAACCGTGTGGCGCGACTCCGTGCGTGGCATGAACCTCCGGCAGATCGAGGAGCTCGTCGCGGGCCGGCGTCCGGGCGACCTCCCCACCGATCCGCGCGACGAACGGGCACGCATGCACACGGTCCGCTTCGACGACGTAAGCGCCGCCGCCTTCGCGACGCTCCGGCACGCGCGACAGCTGTTGAACGAGGAGCACGGCAAGCACCTGTCCGATAGCGAGGTGGTCTCGGCGCTCGCCAACGCGATCGTGCAGCCCGCAGCGCCGGCGAACACCGACGGCCGCGCGAAGCACCAGCTGGCCTACGTCGTCTGCGAGGTGTGCGATCGCATGTCGCAAGAAGCCGCGGGCGTGCGCATCCCCGTCGACGACGCGACGAAGGCGCAGGTGCGCTGCGACGCGCAGCACATCGGATCGCTCGACGCCGGCAAGCCCGCACGCGCGACGCAGGACATTCCGCCTGCGACCGCACGCTTCGTGTGGCGGCGCGATCAGGGCCGCTGCCAGACGCCGGGCTGCCGCTCGGCGCGGTGCATCGAGATCCATCACGTCGTCCCGCGCGAGCGCGGCGGGACCCACGATCCGTCGAACCTGACCCTGCGCTGCGATTCGTGTCATCGCGCGCACCACGTCGGGGCGATCACGATCAGCGGAACGGCGCCCGATCGGCTGACCACGACGCGGAACACACTCGGCGGATCGGCGAAGGCGCAACATCGTCGACCGCGGCTGGCCGCAACACCGCCCTCGACGTACGAATCGGCCACGATGCGCCAGGAGGCGATCACGGTGCCCTCGACGTACGAATCGGCCACGATGCGCCAGGAGGCGATCACGGTGCTCACGACGTCGGGCTTCCAGCGGAGCGTGGCAGTCGCCGCGGTCGACGAAGCCTGCGCCCACGTGGGCGCGACTGCCGAGCTGACGGAGTTGGTTCGAGAGGCGTTTCGTCGCTGCCCTCGACGGTGACAGCATCGAGGAACGACGGCGCAACACCGTCGACCGCGGCTAGCCCCAACACCGCCCTCGACGTACGAATCGGCCACGATGCGCCAGGAGACGATCAGTGCTCACGACGTCGGGCTTCCAGCGGAGCGTGGCAGTCGCCGCGGTCGACGAAGCCTGCGCCCACGTGGGCGCGACTGCCGAGCTGACGGAGTTGGTACGAGAGGCGTTTCGTCGCTGCCCTCGACGGTGACAGCATCGAGGAACGACGACGCAACATCGTCGACCGGGGCTGGCCGCAACACCGCCGCCGACGTCGGTGTCTTCGATCGAACGAACCCTTTTTTACCGCCGCGCGGACCTGTGCCGCTGCGTGGACCACCGCCCGAGCCGCCACTCATCGCTAGCACCGAATCCACCACGCGAACGACCGTCGCGCGAATTGCCACGTTCGTCGCGCGCGTTGACGACTAGGGCGTTGGTCACGTGACACTCGAGCGTGGTCGCGCCCTCCCTACCGCGTTCGATCGAACGCCCACGTGGGCGCAACGCGCTCGTCATGAACGGCACGATGCGGCGCAACCGCAACCGCGACCGCGACCGCGATGCGATCGTCACGGGCTAGCGTCCGCGTTTCGGTGTCTTCGATCCGAACGAGCGTTTTCCACCGCCGCGCGGACCTGTACCGCTGCGTGGACCACCACCGCGAGCCGCGGTGCCGCGAGGACCGTCGCCCCGTGAACCGCCTCGATCGTCGCGCGCTCCGAATCCACCGCGCGGGCCTGTGCCGCTGCGAGGACCGTCGCCCCGCGAACCGCCACGTTCATCGCGCGCCCCGAATCCACCACGCGGGCCTGTGCCGCCGCGAGGACCACCGCCGCGAGGACCGTCGCCCCGCGAACCGCCACGTTCATCGCGC
>CAZUAR010000061.1:0-25457 GCA_964617845.1 uncultured Kofleriaceae bacterium
CAGATGATGAGCCGCAACGTCCGCGGCTTCATGAGCCTGTTCCACAGCGACAAGCCGGTCGTGTGCAAGGTGCACGGCTTCTGCGTCGCGGGCGGCACCGATCTCGCGCTGTGCAGCGATCTCCTCGTGATCGAGGACACCGCGAAGATCGGCTATCCGCCCGCGCGCGTGTGGGGCGTGCCGACGACCGCGCTGTGGGTCCACCGCATCGGCCTCGAGAAGTCGAAGCGGCTGCTGTTCACCGGCGACTGCCTCTCGGGCACCGAGGCCGTCGCGTGGGGGCTCGCGACCGAGTGCGCGCCGCGCACCGAGCTCGACGCGCGGTTCGAGTCGCTGCTCTCGCGCATCGCGCGCGTCCCCATCAACCAGCTCGTGATGATGAAGGCGATGCTGAACCAGAGCGCGTACTCGGCAGGGCTCGCGCAGTCGCAGATGTTCGGCACGGTGTTCGACGGCATCGCGCGCCATACCGCCGAGGGCTACGCGTTCCAGCAGCGCTCGATGGAGGCCGGCTTCCGCACGGCCGTCAAGGAGCGCGACGAGCCGTTCGGCGACGCGGGTCCGTCGACGTTCAAGGGCTAGGCGAAGCCGTGATCCCGCGGCATGGTGCGCCGATGAAGTTGCCGCTGTCGGTCCTCGATCTCTCGCCCGTCGGCGCCGGCGTCGCGCCGAGCGCTGCGATCCGCGACTCGGTCGCGCTCGCGGTCGCGGCCGATACGCTCGGCTACACGCGCTACTGGTTCGCCGAGCACCACAACATGGCGAGCATCGCGACGTCGGCGCCGGAGGTCCTGATCGCGCACGTGATCGCGAAGACCTCACGCATCCGCGTCGGCGCGGGCGGCATGATGGTGCCGAACCACTCGCCGCTGCACGTCATCGAGCAGTTTCGCACGCTCGAGGCGCTCGCCCCGGGCCGTATCGATCTCGGCCTCGGCCGCGCGCCGGGGACGGACCCCGTGACCTCCGCGGCGCTGCGCCGCTCGGACCCGTCCGAGGTGAACCACGCGCTCGCGGAGATCCTCGCGTTCGAGGAGGCGCAGTTCCCCGAGCGCCATCCGTTCGCGCAGATCACGCCGCAGCCGGCGGATGCACGCGCGGGGATGCTGTGGATGCTCGGCTCGACGCTGGAGGGCGCATCGATCGCCGCGCAGCTCGGCGTTCACTACGCGTTCGCGGGCCACTTCGCGATGAAGTCGGCGCGGCAAGCGATCGCGCACTACAAGACGCGCTTCGAGCCATCGGCGCGTCTCGCCGAGCCCTACGCGATCTGCGCGGTCACGACGATCTGCGGCGCCACCGACGAGGAAGCGCAGCGGCTCGCCGCCCCGATGCGCGTCGCCGTCGTCAACTCGCGCACCGGGAAGCGCGCGCCGATCGTGTCGATCGAGGACGCGCTCGCGCGCACGTTCACGCCCGACGAGCAGGCGATCGTCGACGACTTCATGCACGGCGCGGTGATCGGCGGCCCGGCTCACGTGGCCGAGCGACTTCCGGCGCTCGCGAGCGAGATCGGCGCGGACGAGGTGATGC
The DNA here is from genome assembly GCA_964617845.1 of uncultured Kofleriaceae bacterium. Lineage (GTDB taxonomy): Bacteria > Myxococcota_A > Polyangia > Haliangiales > Haliangiaceae > JABFXX01. The sequence goes on from CAZUAR010000061.1 coordinate 1,534, forward strand.
TCTCGACGCTCGTGCCGAGCTTCGAAGATCGACGGTTGTCGCTCGAGCGCATCGCCCGCGCGCTTGCGTGAGATGAGCGCAGCTCATGGCGGACCTCGAGGATCGACGTTGTCGCTCGAGCGGATCGCGCGCCCGGCTGACTGTCGACACGCGTGTCGAAGGTCGACCCTTGTCGCGCGAGCGCATCGCGCGCTCGGTCGCGTGAGACCAGCAGCTCGTAGAGCTCGATCCACATCGCGCTCGCGGCGTGACACCGCACTCGGCTGGCGCTCGGCGGGCCAGGTGCGCGCGCGCATCGAGAGATTCGACGGGCCACCAGGAGTGCGCGATGATCGCGTCATGAGGTTCTGCACCTGACGCTCGACGCGACGCATATCGCGATCGTCGCGATCGCGGCGCTCGCCGGCGGCTTCATCAACGCGATCGCGGGCGGCGGATCGCTCGTCACGTTCCCGACGCTCGTGGCGCTCGGTGTACCTCCGGTGATCGCGAACATCACGAACACGGTCGCCTTGTGCCCGGGCTACTTCGGCGCGACCGTCGCGCAGCGCAAGGACCTCGCGGGGCAGGGTGCGCGGCTCGCGCTGCTACTGCCGCTCGGTGCGGTCGCGGGTGCCGGCGGCGCGCTGCTGCTCCTGCACACCGGCGAGGCGACGTTCACCGCCGTGGTGCCGTTCCTGATCCTGCTCGCGTCCGTGATGATCGGGCTGCAGGGAAAGATGCGCGGCTGGCTCGAGCGGCGCGGGGGGCGCGCGCACTCGGACGCGCTCGCGGCGATCCCGGTCACGGCGGCGGCGGTGTACGGGGGCTACTTCGGTGCGGGCGTCGGCGTGATCATCCTCGCCGCGCTGGGTGTGGTCCTCGCGGACACGCTCACGCGGCTCAACGCGCTGAAGCAGACGATCTCGCTGACCGTGAACATCACGGCGGCGATCGTGTTCGCGGTGCAGGCCCCGGTCGACTGGGCGCTCGCGGGCGTGATGGCGGGTGCGGCGCTCGCGGGCGGTGTCGTCGGTGGCGCCGTCGCGCGGCGCGTGCCCGCCGACGTCCTGCGCTGGGGGATCATGATCGGCGGAACGGCGCTGGCGATCGTCTATCTCGTGCGCGGCTGATTACTTCGCCCCTGCCGCGCGATTTGCTACGTTTCGGCCCGGTGTCGTTCTCGGTTTCGTTCCTCGTCCTCGTCGGAGCTCTCGTGATCGCCTGGTACCTCACCCAGCGCTTGCGCGTGGCACCCGAAGCGGTCGCGATGGTCGCGCAACGAGTTCACTTTCCGGGGCAAGGCGTGCGCATCGCCGACGTCGAGACGTCGCTCGTGAACCTGCGAAACCCCGAAGAGATCGTCGTGCCGTACGAGAGCGCGATCCTCGTGATCGATTTTCCGCTGACCACGCCGGCGAGGATCCAGATCAGCGCGTCGCTCGCCGTGGGCTTCACGCGCCAGGAGCTGGTGCGCGCGGTGTGCGAGGAGTACGCGAACGTCTACGAGGTCGAAGAGACCACGGCGTCGACCAAGCCGATCCCGCGCGAGGAGCGCACGACGCTCAAGAATCGCAACCGCACCGACGGCGCGTACGGCATCTACGGCCACGATCTCGACGAGCTGAGCCTGACCTCGCTGCGCTGGGATCGCGCGGTCGATGGCTCGATCCAGATCGAGCTGTACGTCGAGACGCGCCCCGTGGAGAGCAACGCGCCGCAGCTGACGTGACGCTCGTCAGGGCAGCTCGACGCCGCGGTCATCGCTGACGCGCACGCAGATGCCGGTGTCCGCCGGCGCGCTGCCGTCGTCGAACACCTTGCACGCGATCCGCAGGCCGTAGCGAGTCTCGTCGAACCACGCCTGGCAGTCCTTCGTCGACGTGCAGGTCGGATAGCAACCGAAGCCCGCGGGCAGCGAGTCGTGCGCGCACACGTTCGCGGTGCCGAAGTGGTTGAGCCCGTTCGGCCCCGTGCCGGCGCACTGCGCCGATGTCGAGCACGCGTGCGTGCACCAGCCGCCGCTCGCGCGGATGCCGTTCTCGCACGTCGAGTCCGACGCGTAGAAGGGGAACCGATCGCCGGTGCCGACCGAGTACGTGTCGCTCTCGCACGCCGGCGACGCGTAGCTGCTCGCCCACGCGTTGAGCCGCGCATCGCACGTCGCGCACGTGCCGTTCTTCATGCATCCCATCGCGGTCGCGAGCTGCGCATCGGCGGCGCAGCCCGCGATCGCGAACTGCACGGTCGCCGTGTCGTCGACGGCCTCGCGGCACTCGTCGTACGCGAGCGCGCCGCAGCTCGCGAGCGCCGTGCAGAACGCGTGTCGCTCCGCGAGGGCGATCACGCCGCCGGTGCGCATCACCGGTGCGATGGGAACATCGATCGGCGCATCGATCGTCATGCGCGCATCGACCGCCATCGCGTCGACGCCGCCGTCGGTCGCCGGCAGCTCGTCACCGTCACCGCCGCCACACGCGACGAGGACGACGATCGCAACCGCCGCCCTCACGAGCACGCTCCACCGCAGCGACCGACGAGGCACGCCTCGAGGTCGTCGTACGCCGCGCGCGCCGACGAGGACGCCGTGTCCTCGCAGTCCGCGCGACACGCGGGATCGCCATCGCACCCGACCACGCAGTCCCAGTGCGAGTAGCAGCCGGGCGTGTCATCGCACGCCGCGCCTTCCGAGCAGCACTCGTCGACGAAGCACGCATCGCACGCGGCGTTCGACGACCCGAGCCCGCCGCACTGCGATGCCGGCGGCGGCTGGTCCGGTCCGCCACCCGCGACGCCGGTCCAGCCTCCGTGCTGGAACGTCTCGCACGCCGCCGGACAGATCGCGCTCGCCGCCGAGCACGAGCCGTTCGAACAGAACGCGGCATTCACCACCGCGCCGTCGTCGCAGCGGCAGAACCAGTAGTCACACGGATCGCTCGACGAGCAGCTGACGCCGGTCGTCTCCGACCCGGGCGGCGGTTGCGTCGAGGGCGGCAGGGTCTCCGCGCCAGGCCCCGACGGCGCATCATCGCCGCCACATCCGATCATCGCGAGAACAGAGAGAACGAGCACACGGTTCATGCTGCCTGGTGCGAGTCCGGGACGACCTCGCGCAAACTTTCTCGTAACCATCGAGAACCACGAGCGTCGGACGCTCGCGTGTGCGGCGCATCGTCACGGCCGCAGAAGCGGATCGACTGGCAGCACCAGGCTCGTGTGCACGGTCCGCAGCACGCTCGACACCTCCGATTCGCTCATCGCCAGCGTCCTCGCGATCTCCTCGCGCATCGCCGCATCGAGCTGCTGCCTCGCCCGTCCCAACCATCGTGCGACCGTCGCGCGATGCACGCCGTGCTCCGTCGCGAGCTGCTCCATGCTGCGCCCGTCGACGATCACCGCGCGGAGCAGCTCGCGATCGAACATGGAGAGCTTCGCCGCCGCGCGATCGAACGCGCCGACCACGGGCCCGCGTAGCTCGGCGCGAATGCCGCGTCCGACGAGCTCGTCCACACGCGCGAGGGTCGAGCTCGCGCGTCCGCTGCTCGCGTCGGTGGGCATCGTCTCGAACTTCGCGTGCGCCGCGTGGATGCGCGCGGCGATGCGGAGCGCGATCGTCTTGCCCCACGCGACGAGAGGCGCGCGGCCCTTGTACGTCGCGAGGCCCGGAGCGGCGCCGGCGTTGCCGACGAGCATGACGATCAGCGCCTCCTGCGCGGCGTCGTCGGCGATCGAGCTCGCGTATCCCGCACGGAGGATCGCGGAGCGCATCGCGCTGCCGAGCCGCGCGTGGATCTCGCGTGTGGCGCGATCGTGTCCGTTGGACGCCGCGAAGGCGAGCGCGAGCTCTTCGAGCGCAGCGGCGTCGGTCAGCTCGAGGCTATCGAGGTGCGCCCGAAACGCCGACGATGCGAGCGGCGCGTACGGTGCGATCGCATGCGCGAGCGCGTCGTCGGTGTGTCGTCGATCGGTCATCGGGTCATCACCGCATCGGAGTCATGAGGCGGGTGATCGATCTGCGCGCGTCCCGATCGACCGATGCGCGCGATCACGGCGCCACGAGCGCCGCGATCCGAGCGTCGGCGTCCTTGGTCTGCGGGTGATCCGGACCGAGCTTGGTCTTCGCGATCGTTCGCGCGCGTTGCAGGATCGCTCGTTCGGCGTCGTGGTCGCCGAGGTGGCCCCGCACGTTCGCGAGCGTGAACAGCATCGAGATCAACGCCGGATGATCCTTGCCGCGACGCGCTTCGTTGATCGCGATCGCACGCTCGAGATGTGGCCGCGCGTCCTTCCACAGCTCCATGTCGGCGAGCACGGCACCGAGGCCCGAGAGTGGGAGCGCGAGCTCGACGGAGTCGGGCCCGAGCTTCGCGGTCTGGATCGCGAGCGATCGCTCGAAGTGCGCGCGGGCGGCGGGCAGGTCACCGCGCAGCTTGGCGAGCTTGCCGAGGTTGTTCTCGCTCGTCGCGACCTCGGGGTGATCGGGACCGAGCGAGGCGACGCGAAGGTCGCGCGCGCGCTCGAGGTAGCGCTGCGCGTCGTCGAAGCGCTCGTCGTCGGCGGCGAGCATGCCGAGGCTCGAGATCGTGTTGGCGAGATCGGGGTGATCGACACCGAGTGCGCGCTCGAGGATCGCGAGAGCGGTCTCGTGGGCGGCGCGCGCGTCGTCCTTCTTGCCGAGCTTGGACATCGCCTGGCCGGCGTTCTGATGCGCGGCGGCGACGCGTGGATCATCGGCTCCGAAGGCCTCGGTGCGAGCGACGATCGTCGCGTTGTAGTGGGCGAGGGCGGCGGCGTAGTCACCGCGCGCCCACGCGACGGCGCCGAGGATGTTCTCGAGCTGCGCGCGGAGCTCGACGGGGCTGCCGGCGCGCTCGACCGCGGCCTGCGCGACGTTCGCGAGCGTCTCTGCTTGCTCGCGCTGCGTCGTGAGGAGCGCGGCCTGGCCCGCCTGGAGGAGGCGCGCGAGCGCGGCGACACGATCATCGCGTGCGCGGGCGGCGGCCTGAGCGGCGTCCTCGAGGATGTCGCGCGCTCGGGCATCGTCGCGCAAGCGTGAGTGCATCTCGCCGAGGAGCAGCGTCGCTTCGGCCTCGATCTGCGTGGCACCGGCGGCGCGAGCATCGGCCGCGAGGACGGTCAGCTCGTCGACGATCGCGGCCGGCTTGCGGAGCGCGGCGCGGGCCTGGAGCGAGGCGAGTCGCGTGGCGAGCGGGGCCTCGATCGCCGACGCCGCGCGCACGCGCTCGACGACGTTCGCGTCGCGACAGAGCGGCGCGCGCGGGAGGCGCGTGATCGCGATCGGCGCCTGATCGACGAGCGCGCGATCGGCGTGCGCGAGCTCGACGAACAGCGCGCGAGCGACGTCGCGCTGCTGCGCGAGACACGCCGCCTCGGGCGTGGCCGTACCGCGCGCGCGGCAGACGGCGGTGGTCGCGTCGCCCCACTGCGTCGCGATCGCGCGAGCCGTGTGCGCGGTGGCGTCGAGTCGCGCGCGCCACGCGGGGTGTCCCGTGGCGGCAAAGCCCGCGAGCACCGCGCTCTCGGTGGAGTCCCAATCGCGCGCGAGCGCTGCGCCCGCGGTGGCGCACGAGTCGATCTCCGACGACGATCGCGACACGACGACCGCCGTGATCGCACCCGACAGCACGACCGCGCCCAGCGTGGCGAGGGGCCAGAAGCGCACGCGTGGCGCGGCGAGGGCGCGCGCCGCGGCGGTCATGTCCGCGAACCGCGCCGCGGGATCCTCCGCGGTCGCGCGCGCGATCACGTCGCGCACGCGCTTCGGCACCGCGCGGCCGCGCATCGCCTCCGCGAGAGCGGCGCCCCAGCTCCACTGATCGCTGCGCGCATCGACGTCGTCGCCGCGCAGGTGCTCGGGGGACATGTACGCCGGCGTTCCCGCGGCCGCAAAGCGCGACGAACCGGAGGGCTGCTCGCTCGACGAACCGGATGGCTGCTCGCTCGTCGAACCGGACAGCTGCTCGCTCGACGCGCCGGAGGGCTGCTCGCGAGCGCTACCGGTCGGCGCGTTCTCGATCGCGGACGCGAGGCCGAAGTCCGCGAGCCGCGCGGTGCCGGTGCGGTCGACGAGGATGTTGTCGGGCTTCACGTCGCGATGGACCCATCCGGCCTCGTGCACCGCCGCGAGCCCGCGCGCGACCTCGGTGAAGATGCGCACGATGTCCTCGGTCGAACGCTCCTCGCTCGCGAGGTACGCGCGCAGCGTGAGTCCTCCTGCGACGAGCTCCATCGCGAGGAACGGCCGTCCGTTCGCGATGCCCGCGTCGTACACGCGCACGACATGCGGGTGCACGAGGCGCGCGAGCGTCTGTGCTTCGCGCTCGAAGCGCCGCGCGAAGGCGGGCGTCGCCTTGTCGGCGCGGATCCACTTGAGCGCGACGTTGCGATCGAGCTGCGGATCGTACGCGGCCGCGACGACGCCCATGCCGCCGCTGCCGAGATGCGCGACGAGGATGTAGCGACCGAGCGCCTCGCCGAGCGCGGGCTCGTCGGTCGTGGCCTGGGGCTCCGGAACGGAGTCATCGTCGGTCGCGATCGCGGCGGCGATGCGCGCGCACGCGGAGCACTCGGCGAGATGGGCCGCGATCTCGGGATCACCAGCGGCGAGCGACTCCGCGTCCGGACACGTCACGCGAGCGTCCTAACACGGGCCACGTCAGGTGCCGGCAAAATCGTCAGTTGCCGTGGAGCTGCTCGGCGTGGTGCTTGATCGTCCTCAGCTGCTTGCGCTCCATGAAGGCATGCACCGCCGAGATCAGCGGGAGCATGATCGACGCGGTGGAGCGCGGAGGCAGCGCGGCGCGATAACGCGCGACGAGCCGCGTCTTGGTGCCGATAGGCTCGAGGACGAACGCCCAGGTCCCGGGCCACGCGTCCGACATCCCGCGGAGGACCAGGGCGCGCTCGGGGACGACGCGAAGCACCTCGAAGCCCTCCCCGCCGGACGGTCGCGCCGGGAGCACGTCGCCGACGGCGACCGTCTGCAGCTCGGGGATGATGCGCGTCGCGCTGCGCCTGCCTCCGTTGTCGAGCAGGTCCCAGCTGTACCAACCCGCGCGTTGACCGCCCATCTGCACGAGCCACGGCCAGACGTCCTTCGGCGGTGCGTCGATCAGCGTCGCATGCGTGAGCTGCGTGCGCGCGTCGGGGACGATGTCGTCGCCCTCGATCCGCCAGTCGCGCTCGGCGATCTTCTTCAGCTGTGGAAGCATCGCCTCGCGGATCAGGATGATCCCGGGCGAGAGCAGCGCCCAGTACAGGCGGAACTTCGCGCGCGCACCCTCGTCCGTCGCGACAGCGCGTGTCTCGGTGCGGAAGATCGAGCCGCCATCGGGGCGCCGATCCGCGCGCAGCGTCCACGCGATCTTGACGTAGTCGGGCTCCGCGAAGGTCGCGAACTCGTCGGGCGACACCGCGCGGAACGTGGGGTTTGCCTGCCACGGCTTGGTCACGGCGCCGAGGACGATCTCGTGCGTGTCCTCGGCGAGGACGCCCCACCCGAGCGACATCACGAGCGCGAGGAACCCCTTCGGGCGCTCGACGGGATCCGGGGCACTGCGCAAGATCAGCGCGCGCGCGCGAAAGATCGCGTCAACAATGCGCGATTTGCCGAGCTCCATCGCCTTCGCGGTCGAGAACGTGACGTCGGGAGGTGCGTCGACATCGATCGCGTGGCGTTCGACGACGTCGTACTCGGCCATGAAGTGATCGAGGAGCGCGTCCTGCGCTCCGGCCTTGCCTCGTCGAGGACGACCGTAGCGGGTCCATGTCGTCGCGACATACGTGGCGTACGACGCCGCGGCGATGCCGGCACCGGCGGCGACGAGCTTGGTGATGCGGTTCATGGCGGCTCCTTTCGCTGCGCCTTGATCGAGCATCGCGCGTGCCACTCGCGATCAATGCTGTCGGATCGCGCGCTTGAAAAAATCTCGTTGACGCAACGGCGTGCATGCCGTAGTTCTGCAGGCCTCATCGAGTGCCAACGCGCTCAGGCCAACCGGGTCTATCTGGCCTTGGGACGCACGCTCGGTCGACCAGGCAAGGTCGTCACCGGGGCGTGTCCGACACGGGAATGCACACCCGTCACCAAGGTTCCGGCGGCGAATAGGTTCTTGATGGGACCGGGATCTGAAGGTTCGACTCCTTCCTCCTCCACGTCTATGGAGGGGTGGCGGAACGGTAAACGCACTGGGCTTGCACATCCCAGCATTCCAGCGGTCTTGCAACCCGCAAAAAACCTGTGCAGGTCGTCGTCGGTGATCGCCCGGAAGGATCATCGATCCAACCACGCGTCGTACGCCTCGAATCGACTCCGACCACGCCGTCGCCTCGCCACTGCCGTCCAGGCATCCGCGATCGCGAGCGCGTGAATCGCATCGCTTCGGCTCGTACGCCTCGGAGCCCCTCGCAGCCGCGCGCGAGCAGAACAGCACGCGCGCCATGGCGAGTTGGTGGTCACGGACGCCGGCCACTCTTTTTTAACCCGCCATCGCGGGTCGTCTGAAGGAGATCGAAATGCAGCACATTCACCTGAACCTCCACGAGCGCGCGGTGCTCGTGCGCGACGGCGTTGCCGTTCGCGCGCTGGGCCCCGGTCGCTACACCCTCTGGAAGCGCTACGAGGTGGTCCGCTTCGACACGGATCAGCTGACGTTCACGGCGCCGGCCTCGGTGCTTCGCGGCATCCCCGACGCCTGGTACACGACCGTCCAGCTCGGCGCGTCGCAGTACGGCATCGTCCTGCGCGACGAGCGCGCGGCGGCGTTCCTGCGTCCGGGTGTGCATCGCATCTGGAACGTCGAGGCGAACATCACGTGGCGCGTCTACGACGAGAAGGACCAGCTGCCCGAGCTCACCGACGAGCTGCGCAAGGTCATCCCGTCGGCAGAGCTGCTCGAGGCGAACATCGACACGAACCAGCGCGCGGTCCTGCTGCGCGATGGCAAGGCGAACCGCGTCCTCGAGCCGGGTCACTACGCGTTCTGGGGCAAGCACAACAAGCTCGCGATCTGGAACGTCGACGACATCGTCTTCATGGCCCAGCCCGAGGTGCTCGCGGCGATCCCGCAGCACTGGTACACCACGCTCGCGCTCGGCACGCTCGAGCGCGCGGTCGTGTACCGCGACGCGAAGCCCGTGAAGTACCTGCGTCCGGGTGTCCACCGTCTGTGGGCGGTGAACCCGAACATCGAGGTGAAGTCGTTCGTCGTGACGGGTGAGGCGCCCGAGCTGACCGACGAGCTGCGCGCGGTGATCCCGGCGACGGAGGTCATCGAGCAGCAGGTGCGTCAGTTCGAGCGTGGTCTCAAGTACGTGCAGGGCCGCTTCGAGGGGATCCTCGAGCCGGGTCGTCACGTGTTCTGGAACCACCCGGGCGCGCGCATCAACGTGGCCGTGCTCGACACGCGCGTGCAGCAGCTGAAGATCGAGGGTCAGGAGCTCATGACGCGTGACAAGGTCACGCTGCGCCTGACGCTCACGGCAGAGTACTCGCCGTCGGACGCGCCCACGACCGTTCACGCGGTCGCGGACGTGAAGGACGCGCTGTACCTGGCGGTTCAGCTCGCGGCGCGCGAGTACATCGCGGGCATCACGCTCGACGAGCTGCTCGAGGGTCGCGACAGCCTGACCAAGTACCTCGAGGCGCAGGTCCTCCCGCGCGCAGAGGTGTTCGGTGTGCGTGTTCACCGCGTCGGTGTGAAGGACGTGATCCTCCCCGGCGAGATGAAGACGCTGCTCAACAAGGTGATCGAGGCCGAGAAGGCGGCGGCGGCGAACGTGATCCTCCGTCGCGAGGACGCGGCGGCGACGCGCAACATGGCGAACACCGCGAAGGTCATCGCAGAGAACCCGGTGCTGATGCGCCTCAAGGAGCTCGAGACGATGAAGGACATCGCGGAGAAGATCGACGAGATCAAGCTCGTCATGGGCACCGACGGACTGATGAAGCAGCTCCTGCCGATCGCTAACGGCAAGGCAGACAACTAACGAGGCGTGGCGAGCCTCCCGCAAGCCCGACGGCCGTCGGGCGCGCAGCACCACGCAGGTGGTGCGGCGTCAGATCGACCGGGCGGCCGGTCGCGGTGTTGCACGCACTGCGATCGGCCGTTCGCTTTTTCGGCTACGACGCGGCCCTGCGCGTCCGCGACACGAGCTTCGACCACGCGGTCTTCACCTCGCCACCGAGCCCGAACGGCTGCGCGGTGACGAGGTACGAGCCCTCGGCGATCTTGTCGCACTGCTTGACGTTCGCGAGCATCGTGAAGTTGCCCGCGTCGTCGTGGACCGTGAGATCCGCGAGCCACGCGACCGGATACGCGAACGTGCTCGAGAACACGATCATGTTCGGACCGACCATCGACGCGCGATGCTCCGCGTGACCTTTTCCCTCGACGACGAGATCGACCGGCCAGCCATCGACGGGCGAGAGCATGCTCGTCTCGATGAGCACGCGCCGCATCATCATCGTCTTCTCGGCGGGGACCTCGAACGCGTGCATCTGCTCGGAGACGCGCGGCATCAGCGTCGTGATCGAGGCGATGTCCTCCTGGACGAGGCCCAGCGTCGGCGCGAGCGCGTGCAGGTCGCCGTCCGCGCCGCGATCGAGGATCGCGATCACCTCGTCGGCGATCTCGATGAGCTCCACGAGCGGGCGGTTCGCCGTCGCCGCCTTCGCGGGTTGATGATGGTTCGCCATGACGTCGGCGATCTGCTCCGGCAGCTGCCAGCGCGCGGCGACGATCATGCCGAGCTCGACGTGCACCTCGTCGACGATGCTCTGCCACGCATGCTCGGGCATCTTCGGCGCATCGGGCATCGCCTCGACGCACGCGAGCACGACGACGGCGCCGAAGTCGTGCAGGAGGCCCGCGAGGAACGCCTGATCCGGATCGATGCCGCGCCGAGGCGCGAGCTCCTTGCACAACATCGCGGACAGCAGCGAGCGACGCCACACGTCGCGGCGCAGCACGGCGAGCGGGCCTTGCCGCATCGCGGTCGCGCCGAAGCCGCTCGCGGTGACGACCTGCATCAGCTCTTCCATGCCGATGCGCGCGACCGCGGTCTCGAGCGTGAGCACGCCGGGGACTCGCTTCGCGGCGCTCGCGGCACGGCGAAGCACCGCGGCGACGAGCGAGGCGTCCTTGGAGATGATCGAGACCACCTCCGACATCGCGGTCTCTCGCTTCGTCAGGCGCTCGAGCGCTCCCGCGACCGCGGGGTACGGCGGGATGCGCGTCTCCTGTGTCCGGAGCTGGTGAACGACCTGCGACGCCAGAGCGGCGGCGGGGGTGAGCGGTGGCGGTGTGCTCGCACCGCGGATGGTGACCATGCGATGTGGATCGGCCAACTCGCGACGGTGAACAGAGGCGATCTGCGGGGTGGCTCGGGTATCTTCCGCGCATGGCGAAGAAGCGCGCGACGTCGAAGGCCAAGCCCGCGAAAAAAGCCGCGAAGCCCGCGAAGAGAGCTGCGAAAGCGGCGAAGCCCGCGAAGAGAGCTGCGAAAGCAGCGAAGCCCGCGAAGGCTGCGAAAGCCGCGAAGCCCGCGAAGGCTGCGAAAGCGGCGAAGCCCGTGAAGAAAGCGTCGAAGCCCGCGAAGCCCGCGAAGAAAGCGGCGAAGCCCACGAAGAAGGCTCCTGCGAAGCCTGCCAGAACGAACGCCGCGGCCGCCGGGAAGGCGGCGCCGAAGGAGCGCGTGACCTCGAACGCCGCGAAGAAGCGCCTACCCGCGGCGAGTGGACTCGCGCCAATGACGACGTCGGTGACGGATGCACCCGCGCCCGACGCAGCGCCGACGACACCACTACCTGCGGACTCGGTTGCATCAGCATTCGTCGTAACGACGGCCGCACCTGCAGGTGCCCCCGAGTACGCGACGAGCGACGCGACGACGGATGCACCTGAACTTGCTCCCGAGGACGCGACGAGCGACGCGACGACGGATGCACCTGCAGGTGCCCCCGAGGACGCGACGAGCGACGCGACGACGGATGCATCGATCTCCCCCGCCTCCACCGAGACGATCATCTCCGCGTCGAAAGCGGCCGGGAACGCAGGCGCGACGACGAACACCGGTCCGGACTGGAAGCGCGCGTTGCGCGACGAGCTCGCGAGGCTGCCCGACGACTTCGCGGCGTACTGCGTCGAGCGCGGTGCGAGCGTCGACGGAGCGTGGGACGTCGCCGACAGCGACGCGCTGCGCGGCCTCGAGGCGTGGGGGCGCGAGCTCGCCGATCGCGATCGACGGCTCGGTGTCGCCGCGCTCGTCGCCGCGGCGCAGGTGGGCTTTCCCCGCGCGATGAAGGCGGCCGGCGACAAGGCGGCCAACATGGGCTTTCACGCGAGCGAAGGATCGATGGACGGCGCTCCGGTCGAGACGCAGATCGAGCGAGGCGCCGCGTGGCTCGCCGATCCGAGCGACGACAGGTTCGACGAGGTCGTCGCGAGCCTGGATCCCACGCGGCAGCTCAACGTGTGGGACGAGGATCTGCTCCCGCAGAGCGACGAGGACGCGTGGTTCTGGTACTCCGAGGTCGGCCAGTGCATCGCGCACGCGATCTCGGGCCAAGGCGGCGAGATCGAGGGCGCGACGTACTACGAGTGGACGCCACCGCAGAGCGTCGGACGCGGGCTCGTGATGGCCGTGCGCGGCCTGCGCAAGGACGCCGACGACGCCGCGGTGATCGAAGCGATCCGCGCGGGGATGGTGGCGTGAGGCGCGAGGTGCAGCTCGTGTCGCGAGCCGAGGCGTCACGCTGATGTGTTGCTTCTCCGTGGCCACCCCGGTCGGGCTCGTCGCGCGGCTGCTCGGCGCGCTCGCCCCACCGGTGCACGTTTCGGCGACGAACATCTTCGCGCGCATGGTCGCGCCCGGCGAGCAGGTGCTCGCGTACTCGATGAACATCGACACGAAGCAGCCCGTCGCGATGATCCTCCCGTTGCCCGTGGTCGTGGGATCGGGCGAGGACGCGGTGACGTTCATCTCGCTCGAGAAGAAGCCGCGCCTGTTCGAAAACTTCCGCGCGCTGTTCGAGATCATGCAGCCGCTCGCGCGGAAGGGCGGACTCCAGCTCACGCGGTCCGCGCCGCTCCAGAAGCTCGTCGTGCACGAGGTCGGATCGTTCATCGCGTCGTACGTGCCGGGGCGCGCGGACTTCACGCGCCTCGACGAGCGCTTTCGCATCCCGGACGTCCTGTTCGACGCGGTGCCCCAGTACGCCGACTACGGGTTCGCCGTGTTCCAGTTCCAGCCGGGCAAGAAGACGATCCACCCGATGGCGATGCGGTTCCCGACGCGCGCGCCCGACAAGCTGTTCTTTCCGACGGTGCACGTCCACGACGGGCGGTTCAAGCCGACCGCGAAGTTCGACCACGCGCTCTACTACCAGACACCGCGGCGCACGCAGGTCGGCGAGTACATGCCGTACGACGCGTTCGAGAACGACGCGGTCGGATGGGGGACGCCGAACGACAGCTACGAGGGGCTCGTCGCGCCGAACGACGCGCTGCTGCGCCGCACGCTACGCAAGCGCTTGCCGAACGCCGACACGTGGATCGCCGCGTAGGACGCTAGAGGATCGGCGGCGTCGGGCAGCCGAACACGACGTCGATGTCGGTCACCACGTGCGTGCTGACGCGCTCGCAGTCGGTGCCGTAGAACGTCAGCTTCATCGTCGCGGGATCGTAGTCCCAGCCCTTCGTGTGCGACGTGTCGCGATCGACGAGCTCGGTGTTGCCGAAGAACACGTACGTCTTGTCGACGTCCGGCGGCGGAGGATCCACCGTGTACTCGCAGCTCGCCGCGACCTCGGCGATGCTCGCGAAGGTCTGGGCGAGCTGCGCGGGACTCTCGGCGGCGTAGAACTTCTTCGCGCCCGCGCGCGGTGCCCCGCCGGCGATGGCGAACGCGTCGAGCGCGGTCGCGTCGACGTTGCCGCCGAACCCGACGACGAACGTCGTGATTCCGTCGGCGCGCAGCTCCTCGATCGTCGCCTGCGTGCGTGCGTCGCCGGCTTCACCGCCGCAGTTGTTCGCGCTGGTGCTGGTCGTGTTGCCCGACTGCGCGCCGTCGGTGACGAGCATGACGTAGCGCGGTCCGCTCGCCATCATCGCGGGATCGGTGAGCACCTGAGACATACCGGTGTCGATGTTCGTCACGCACGGATCGTCGGGGTACTGCGGATCCGCGGGATCGAGCGCAGCCGTGAGCAGCGAGTTGATGGCGGTGCCGTTGTTCGCCCCGACCGGGATCGGGATCGAGTCCTGCGTGCACGCCGCGCCGCTGATATCGGGGAACAGCGTGAGGCCGAACGCGAGGTCGTTGTCGTGCGTCATCACCGCGCCGGTCAGCGCCTCGACGGCGACCTCCCAGCGAGACTTCGTCGTGTTCGGCACGATCTGGTTCTTCATCGAGCACGATCGATCGAGGACGATCAGGAAGCTCGGCGGCACGTACGTGAGGTCGAGAGACACGCCGCCGCACGTCGCGTCGGCACCGCCATCGGTCGGGTCGCCTCCGTCGGGCGGGGCGTCGTTCGAGGAGCTACTGCACGCGGCGAGTAGCGCGAGGGCGGCGAGGCGCGAGGCGATGGACGGCATGCACGAGGCCACAGCAGCACGCGTGCCCGGCTAAGCCCGCGACACTGCTCGTGGGGAGCGCCGACCTGTCGGCAGTCCCCGACGGGTCGCGCGACCCCAACAGAAATCCACGGCGAGCGGCCGCGACCGCCTTGGCTCACCGGTGTCCGCGCGCGGCCATGGCACCTCCGATCATCGCGATCGACGCCGCCGCGATCCCGATGTTGAGCCCGACGTAGTAGAGCCCGTGGAACAGCGCGCACCCGGTCGACAGCTCGGGGCCGGGCAGCGTCACGGTCGTCGTCTGTCCCGGGAACACCTCGATGTCGCGCTCGAAGCTCGCGCCGGTCTCGCAGCTCCCGCCGATCGCGACATGCACGCGCGCCGGCCCGGCGGGCACGCCGGCGATCGAGGCCTTGCGCGAGTACTTGCGATCGACGACGAGCTGGTCGTTGACCGCGACCGACAGCGCGCCGGTCGCGTTGTTGAGGACGACCTCGACGTTACCGGCCTGCATGCCGGGCGCGAGCGCGAACGTCGCAGACACATCGTGTGCCTTCGGCGCGCACGCACCGAGAGCGAGAACGAAAGCGATTCGTGAGCACATGCCACCAAGACCGGCGACCCCCGCGTGCGCGTTGCTCGACGACGATCCGCGATGTGGATGGCCTCACGGCGTGCGCGAGGCAACCGTTGCCCTCACGCGCGCGACAAACTACTCGACGCGGATCTCGGCGAGCGAGGCGAGATCGCCGCTCGACTGCCAGCCATCGCCTTGCTTCTTGTACAGCCGGAAGCGCAGCGCGCCTTTTCGGTTCAGCTTGATGAACGGCACGCTCTCGTCGGTGATCTCGCTCTTCTCGAGGGGCACCGACGTCCCGCTCACGTCGAGCAGCGTCACCTTCTTGTACGTCTTCACGTCGGCCGCCGCGAGGATCGTGTCGAGCTTCCAGCCCTTCGCGTCGCCGCCACCGCCGGGCATCGGTTCGCGCTCGATGCCGAGCAGCTTGTCGCCCGCGAGCTCGACGCTGCCCTTGGCCGTCGTCACCTTGAGCTTGACCTTCGCGGGGTCGATGACCTCGCCGCCCTGATCGTTGCCGCCGCGCATGCTCTCGGTGTCGAGGATGACGACCACGCGCTGGATCTTGTCCTCGCGCAGCATCGGCTTGCCGCGCCTTCCGAGCTCGACGGGGTCGAACATGCCGAACGAGACGCCCCCGCCCTCGCTCGGGAACAGCGCGGGGAGCTTGTCGCGGTCGGTCTCGAACGGCTTCGGGAGGTCGAGCACCTTGCCGCTCGACGTCGTGATCTTGATGGCGGCCCACTTGCCGAGCCGGCGGGCATCCTCGGGCAACAGCGAGTCGAGGCGGGGCCAGTCCTTGACCTTCGCGTCGTCGACCTGGGCTTCGACCTTCTCGCCGACGAGCAGCTCCACGCCGGTCGCCACCGGAGGGGCGATCTTCGCTCCGACCTGCGGATCGCCGCCCGTCGCGACCTTCTCCTCCTCCTTCTTTCCGCCACACCCGAGAAGAACGAACGCCACGAGCGACAACAGCCGGATCCGCATCGCCAGAGAGCTTGCCACGGCGCTGCCCAAAACCGTAGTGTCCCGACGATGTCCTCCCGCCGTCGCTCCGCAGGCCTCGCACTGTTCCTGGTGCTGGAGATCGCGGTCGGCGCGTTCATCTGGTTCCGTGATACGCCCGCGAGCGCCGACGCGCCGGTGACGGCGACCGCACAGACGGCAAAGGCAGAAGCGCCTCCGCCCGAGACGGCCAAGCCCATCGTCCCGCCCAAGCTCGACAAGAACGGCTGCTTGATCAAGGCGCCGTCGCCGTCGAAGCCGCTGAGCGATGACCTGTTGCCGATCGGCATCCTGATCGCGGTGATCGTCCTCGTCCTCGCGCGCTTGCCCAAGGTCGAGCTCGGTCACACGACCGCGTTCCGCCACCGCCGCCTGCTCAACTGGCTGCCGCTCGGGCTCACGTACTCGTTCCTCTATTTCGGTCGCTACAACATCAAGCAGTTTCAGGGCATCGGTCTGACGGAGGCCGAGTACGGCACGGTGTTCGGCGTCGGCTCCGCGGTGTACGGCATCGCGTTCTTGCTCAACGGTCCGCTCACGGATCGCTGGGGTGGCCGCGCGACGATCCTGATCGCCGCCGCGGGCTCCGCCGCCGCGAACGGGTTGCTCGGCTACATGGCGATCACGGGCAACACCTTCGGGCTGTCACCTGTCACCGCGTACTCGATCGTGTTCGCGCTGAACATGTACTTCCAGAGCTTCGGCGCGGTGTCGATCGTCAAGGTCAACGCCGCGTGGTTCCACGTCCGCGAGCGCGGAACCTTCGGCGGCATCTTCGGCATCCTGATCTCGCTCGGCCTCTACTTCGCCTACGACGTAGGCAAACGCATCGTCCAGCACGCGTCGGTGCAGTGGCTGTTCTGGATACCGGCGATCATCCTCGTCATCTTCTTCGTGCTCTCGTACCTGTTCGTTCGCAATCAGCCGTCGGACACGGGGCATCCGGACTTCGACCTGGGCGACGCGGCCAGCGACGACAAGCTCTCGGTGAAGCAGGTCTTCGTCAAGCTGCTCACGCATCCGATCATCCTGACGATCTCGCTGATCGAGCTGTGCTCCGGCTTCTTGCGCCAGGCGATCCTTCAGTGGGGCGTCGACTTCGGTCGCGGTGTGGGCGTCGGCAAGACCTTCGTGTTCGAGAACTGGGGCATGGTGTCGTGCATCGCCGGCATCACCGGCGGCATCTTCGCGGGCGCGATCAGCGATCACCTGTTCCAGTCGCGGCGCAGCCCGGTCTCCGGCGTGCTCTACGGCATCATGCTCGGCGGTGCGATCCTGATCGTTCCGCTGCTCGATACGCCGACGTCGATCGGATGGGTTGTCGCGTTCATGTCGATGGCGATCATCGGCGTGCACGGCATGCTCACCGCGACCGCGTCGGCGGACTTCGCCGGCAAGAAGAACACCGGCATGGCGGTCGGCATCATCGACGGCTTCGTCTATCTCGGCTCGACGATCCAGTCGTTCCTCTACGGCGCGATGCTGCCCGCCGCGAAGATCCGCGATGCCAAGGGCTGCCTCGTCTCCAACCCCGAAGCAGCGAAGACCGAGAATTGGACCGTGTGGCCCTACGCGATGATCCCCGTCGCGCTGATAGGATTCGTCCTGACGCTTCGGATCTGGAACGCCAGACCGACGCCGAAGAAATGACGATCCGTCCCCGCAGTAAACGCCTCACCGGTGCGCAGGTCCGGCGCGAGCTCCTCGATGCCGTCGGTGTCCTGCTCTCGCAGGCGCGCAGCGCGCTGTTCATCACGGGCGCGGGCCTGTCGACGGATGCGGGCGTACCGAGCTACCGCGGCGTGCTCGGCCTCCAGCGCCGGCGCCCCGAGGACGGCAAGATCTTCGAGGCGGCGCTCGCGATCGAGACGCTCCACGCGAAGCCCGCGATGACGTGGAAGTACCTCCAGCACATGGAGCAGAACATCCGCGCCGCGAAGCCGACACGCGGTCACGAGATCATCACGGCGCTCGAGCGCGACCTCCAGCGCGCTGCGGTGATGACGGTGAACATCGACCGCATGCATCAGCGCGCCGACACGCGCAATGTCATCGAGATGCACGGTGCGCTGTTCGATCTGCGGTGCACGCGCTGCGAGATCACGACGCGGCACCGGTCGTTCGATCGTCTCGAGATGCCGCCGCGCTGCCCGACGTGCACGAGCGTGCTGCGCCCCGACATGCCGCTGTTCGGCGAAGCGCTGCCCGAGGAGCCGTTCTCGCGACTACAAGCCGAGCTCGATCAGGGCTTCGATCTCGTGATCGCCGTCGGCGTGACGACGATGTACTCGTACCTCGCGCGTCCGCTCCTCCTCGCGCGCTCCGAGGGCTTGCCGACGGTCGAGATCGGCGAGGTCAACACGGAGGTCAGCGACCTCGTCGACTTCCGGTTCAAGGGCAACTCGACGACGGTGCTCTCGCAGATCTGGGACGTTTACAAGCAGATGCCTCGCAAGACGCGTCCCGGCGCTGCCGTTCCGCCAGAATAACTCGCGCCTACAGACAGCTTCCGAGGCGTGCGCGCAGTTTCCGCTCTCCGAATGACACTCGGGTCGGAAACTTTTTCGACGGTTAATTCGGCGCCGTGTTCGTAATCGCTGTCACGCCAAATCGCGATCGCAGCGCGCGCACCGTCGAGAAAATGCGCCGAGAAATGTTCCGACGACGCAACCCTAGATCATGTCGGACAAAAACCACAGCGCGATGATCGAGCGCCGCTGTTACTCCGTGCCTCCATGGGACGCATCGGAGTTGTTTTTTCATCCCTGGCAGCAGTGCTCACCATCGCCTCGGGTTGCGGATCTGAAAGTTCGGGGCAGGGCGATGATGAGGGCGGGCCATTCTTTGGCGGTAGTGGTACTGGCAGCGGCGACGGTAGTGGCAGCAGCGGCAACCCCGAGGAGGGCGGCCCGGACGTCGACGACACCGACACGCAGCCGACCTATCCAACGGCGCACCCGCGCATCTACCTCGGTCCGAACAAGGCGCGCCTGCAGAGCACGCTGTCGTCCACCGCAGGCGCTCGCTTCAAGGCGAAGGTCGACTCGTGGCTCGGCGGCGCGGACATCTGGGGGTTCCAGAGCTGGAACGCGGCGCTCGTCGGTCAGCTGACCGGCAACGCGGCGTACTGCACGAAGTCGATCGCGACGGTCGAGGCGCAGGTCACCGCAGCGGAAGCGATGATCGCGGCGAACCAGGCGCCCGAGGTCGCGCACGATTCCTACCTCTATGTCGGCGAGCTGATCGGCGATCTCGCACTCGTCTATGACTGGTGCTTCGACTCGGTCACGCAGGCGCAGCGCACGCGCTGGATCAACTACGCGAACAACGCGGTCCACAACGTGTGGAACCCGACGACCGCGAAGTGGGGCTCGGCGACGATCCCGTGGTCGGGCTGGTCGGTGAACAACCCGAGCAACAACTACTACTACTCGTTCCTGCGGGCGACGATGCTCCTCGGTCTCGCGACCAAGGGCGAGAACCCGCGAGCGGACGAGTGGATCACGAAGTTCCGCGACGAGAAGGTGCTCGGCCAGCTCGTGCCGACGTTCAACAACGACCTCGTCGGCGGCGGCTCGCGCGAAGGCACCGGCTACGGCGTCGCGATGCGCAACCTGTTCGAGATCTACGACTGGTGGTACGCGACGACGGGCGAGAAGCTCCACACCAAGACGAACCACACGCGGTTCTCGCTGATCTCGTTCATGCACCAGACGGTGCCGACGCTCGACCGCATCGCGCCGACGGGCGACCACCCGCGTGACTCGACGGCGGCGTACTTCGACTACCACCGCGCGTACCTGTCGATCCTCATGACGCTGTTCCCGAACGACCCGGCTGCCCAGCGCGCGAAGGCGCTCCTGGCGAGCTCGTCGGTGCCGGCGATGACCCAGTCGTTCATGCTCGCGTACGACTTCCTCTACGACGGGTCGGCGGTCAGCGAGCAGCCGCTCACCGGCATGGCGAGCGCGTACTACGCGCGCGGCATCGGCGAGGTCTACGCGCGCTCCGGCTGGGACACGCACGCGACGTGGGTCAACATGATCGCGGGTCCGTACACCGAGTCGCACGCGCACCAGGACCAGGGTTCGCTGATGATCTACAAGGACGGCTGGCTCGCGTACGACCCGAACGTGTCGTCGCGCTCGGGCCTCGCGCAGGACACGACGGCGCACGGCCTCGTTCGCATCTCGCAGGGCGGCACGTCGATCCGCCAGGTCGCGACGACGACCTCGACGATCGAAGCGCTGCAGCAGGGCCCGGACTGGCTGCACGTCGCGGCCGACCTAACGCCCGCGTACGACGGCAACGCCGCGATCCAGAACGTGCAGCGCGAGATGGTGTACATCGCGCCCGACGTCATCGTCGTGTTCGACCGCGTCGCCTCGGCGTCGGGTACGTCGCAGACGTGGCAGCTCGCGACGCCGGTGCAGCCGAGCATCAGCGGCAACACCGCCACGATCACCGCGTCGGGTCACACGCTGAAGGTCACCAAGCTCGCGGGCGGCTCGATGTCGACCTACGACATGCGGTCCAACTCGGACTTCACGGGTGGCTGGCGCCTCGACGAGACGCAGTCCGGCGGCGACCAGCGCTACCTGCACGTGCTGTCGATCGACAACGCGGCCGCCTCGATCACCGCCGCCGGTGACGCCTCGCACCCGGGCGCGACCATCGCGCTGTCCGACGGCCGCACGGCGACGGTGACGTTCGATCGCGACGCGGTCGGCGCCTCGCTGACGATCGATGGCGCGGAGACCTCGCTCGCGCCGGGCGTCAGCTCGCTCGCGCAGTAGCGCGTCGCGCTGAAGGATGGCCGCTCGCAGACGCGGGCGGCCATCGTCATTTTCGGAAACGGCCGCGGCATCAGGTATGCAATCCTCGCGGGCATGCGCCGCTTCTTGCTGTCCAACCTCGTGATCTTCGCGATGGCGTGCGGAGGTCCGCCGCAGGGCGCGCGCGAGCCGAGCGGCACCGCACAGGACGCGCGGCGGTCGGCCGACCGAGGAGGACCCGTCGGCGTGACCCCGGAAGCGGGGGCGACGGGCACCGCGCCGTCGCTCGCGTGCGGCGACACGGTGCTCAACGATCAGATCACGTCGGGCGGCGAGCAGCTGACGCACACGGTCCCGTGCTCGACGATCGAGCAGCCGGCGACACCGCCGAAGCCCGCGCGCATCGTCGATGACGAGTCGCGCGAGCGGGTGCCGAATCCACCGCCGGCGCCGACGCCCGCCGATGATCCGCCGCCGCCCAAGAAGAAGGGCCCGGCGATCCAGGCGCCGCCGCAGCGGAAGTGATCAGGTCTCGCGCGCGAGCTCGTAGACGATCGTCACGTCGAGCGTGAGCGGCTGGAGCGCGCCGCCGAGGGCATCGGCGACGGTGCGTGGTCCGGCGTTCGACTCCATCGCGTTCGCGACCTGCGGGAAGTACGCCGCGGACCACATCATGCCGCCGGCGTTCTCGACGACGTTCATCACGCGGCCGAGCTCGATGTCGAGTGCTTCGGCGGTCTGCTTCGCCTTGTCCTTCGCGGCGGTGAGCGCCATCGTGCGGACCTTCTTCTTCAGCTCGGACAGATCGCTGCGGCGAAAGCCCGTGGTCATCGCGGTCGCGCCGTTGGCGGACCCGGCTTCCATGATCGGACCGATCTTGTCGAACTGCTTCGTCGTCGCCGTGATCGTGATCGCGGCGCGATAGCCCTTGAACACGTTGCGGTCCTTGATCCACTCGTAGACCGGGTTCATGGTCAGCGTCGACAGCTTGACGTCGGACGCTTCGACGCCGAGCTTCTTCAGCGCGTCGACGATCGCTTGCTGCTTTGCCTGTGCGCCGGTCGTCGCGATGCCGGGACGAGCGCCTTCGACATCGATCGTCATCGTGATGTCCGCGCAGTCCGGGCTGACCTCCAGCGTGGCAGTGCCGGTGACGGTCATGCCGCCGGGGTTGGGGGCGGTGACGCTGGTGGGGGCGGGGACGGTGATGATGCGATCCGAGCAAGCAAACAACGACGTTGCGAGGACAACCGAGGCGAGGGTGCGTTTCAACATGACGAGCTCCTTGTGCCTCTACTGACGTGCGTCGACCCCGATCACATGCCCGCGATCCGGCGCTCTTACATCGCCCTTACAGAGCGCGCTGCGAGTAGCATGAGATCGTGGCTTTCTCCCTCGCTTCCATTCGCAACGGTGTCGCCCTGCTCGGGCAGGTCGATCACGCGCGGCAGGTCTTCGGCGCGAACCAGCACGGATGGACGTTCGGTCCCGCGATGACGAGCGCCGAGCTCGCGGAGCTCGAAGCGCGCCTCGGGCCACTTCCCGACGAGTACCGCGCGCTGGTGCTCGAGATCGGCGCGTCGGGCGCGGGGCCGCACTACGGCCTCCTCGCGCCGTTCGTCGTCGAGCCGACGCAGCCGGGGCACCTCGTGATCGCGGAGCAGGGCTGCGGTGGCTTCTCCGTGCTGATGCTCGCCGGGCCACATCGCGGCGAGGTGTGGGCCGACTGGACGCGCGAAGGTGGCGCACTCGAGCCCGAGGCACGATCGCTGTTCGCCTGGTACGAGGCGTGGCTCGATCGCGCGCTCGTCGAGTGGACGACACGAGCTGCGCCACGGATCGCCGTCGACGGCCCCGATGATCCGGCCGAGCTCGAAGCGATCGCGATCGCGTTCGATGTCGTCGCGCGCCTGTCGAAGGCGAGCGCGGCGATGCGGCGCACGCTCGGCTACCTCCACGTGCGCGAGCGGCGCTACGAGGACGCGCGCGCGACGTTCGATCAGGCGGCGGCGATGCCGCAAAGCGAGCAGGACGCCGGTCTCGACGATGCGCCGGCGCCGCTGCGCCACCGCGATCTCGCGCGCATGTACTTCGCGATGGAGGCGTTCGACGAGTCGATCAAGGAGGCCGAGCGCGGGCTCGCGTTCGAGAACACCTGGTACTCCACGCGCGACGAGCTCCGCGAGATCCTCGAGCGGGCGCTCGACGCCGCGGGCCGTCGCGACGAAGCGCTCGCCGTGCTCGAGGCGCGCGCTCGCGAGCGCTTCTTCAGCTTCGATCTGCACCATCGGCTCGCACGCGAGCGAATCGCACGCGGTGACATCGCGGGCGCGGGCGCCGCGCTCGAACGCGCTGCGAGCTTCGAGAACATCCTCGGTCGCGACTCGACGATCGACGAGCGGCTCGCGAGCAGCTTCGAGCCGATCATCGCGGAGCTGCACGCTGCTCGACGCGCGCATGAAGGTGCGCTGCTCGAGGCGCTGGTCGAGCGGATTCGCAACGCGAACTAGAACGCATCTAAAACCGCACGGGCAAGTGGTCGTAGTTCGATCGGTTCTTGAAAACGTGATCTGAAGCGATCGCGTCAGGATCGCGGAGGTGATCCAACAGGACATGCAGCTCACGGACGAGCAGTGGAGTGTTGTCCAACCGCTGATCCCCAAGCCAAAGGTTCGCAAGGACCGCAAAGGTCGTCCGCGCGTCGATGCCCGCAGCGTTCTCGGAAAATCCTCACCGCGCTCGCAAACGACCTGCGTGAGCGCGGCAAGATCGATCTGACCGAGGCCTTCATCGATGGCACCCACGCCGGTGCGCTCGCGGTCTTCCAGTCGCCGTTGGGCTCGCGAGTGGTCCGTGCCATGAAGCTCCGCTCGTCGAGGCGACGATCGGCCGCACGTTCGTCCGCGGTCGCTTGCTCCGCCTGATCGGCGACAAGGCCGAGAACGTTCGCGCCTTCGTCGAGCACGCCTGCGCGCTCGTGTTGCTACG
>CAZUAR010000062.1:0-25245 GCA_964617845.1 uncultured Kofleriaceae bacterium
GCAGCCACAACGAGTTCATGCTCTCGACGGCCGACAAGGTCGAGTACATGGACGTCGCGCCGTCGCAGATCGTGTCGGTGGCCGCCTCGCTGATCCCGTTCCTCGAGCACGACGACGCGAACCGCGCGCTCATGGGATCGAACATGCAGCGCCAGGCGGTGCCGCTGATCCGCACCACGTCGCCGCTCATCGGCACGGGTATGGAAGGCATCGTCGCGCGTGACTCCGGCGTCACCGTCGTCGCGAAGCGCGACGGCATCGTCGACTGGGTCGACGCGAACCGCGTCGTCGTCCGTCCGAGCAAGGTGGACCCGAAGGACCCGAACTCGGTCCGCCCGGACATCTACACGCTCGTGAAGTTCCAGCGCTCGAACCAGAACACGTGCATGAACCAGAAGCCGATCGTCACGCCGGGTGACCGCGTGAAGGCCGGCGACGTGATCGCGGACGGTCCGGCGACCGAGACGGGCGAGCTCGCTCTCGGCCAGAACGTCGTCGTCGCGTTCATGCCGTGGGGTGGCTACAACTTCGAGGACTCGATCCTCATCAACGAGAAACTCGTCAAGAACGACGTCTTCACCTCGATCCACATCGAGGAGTTCGAGTGCGTCGCTCGTGACACCAAGCTCGGCAAGGAAGAGATCACGCGCGACATCCCGAACGTCGGTGAAGAAGCGCTCAAGGATCTCGACGAGTCGGGCATCGTGCGCATCGGCGCCGAGGTCAAGGCCGGCGACATCCTCGTCGGCAAGATCACGCCGAAGGGCGAGACGCAGCTGTCGCCGGAGGAGAAGCTCCTCCGCGCGATCTTCGGCGAGCGCGCCGGCGACGTTCGCGATACGTCGCTCCGCGTTCCGCCCGGTGTCACCGGCGTCGTCATCGGCGCTCGCGTGTTCGCACGCAAGGGCACCGAGAAGGACGAGCGCGCTCAGGCGATCGAGGACGCTGAAAAAGAGCTCCTCATGGTCAACAAGCGCGACGAGGTGAAGATCATCTCGGAGGCCTACTACAACAAGATGCGCGAGCTCCTTCACGGGAAGGTGACCGCGTCGCGCCTCGTCGACGACAAGGGCAAGGTCCTCCTGCCCAAGGGCGAGAAGATCACGCCGGAGATGCTCGCGGAGGTCCCGCAGCGCTACTGGCACGAGATCCAGCTCGACTCCGGCGACGGCAAGGTCGAGGAGCAGCTCGAGCAGCTCGCCGCGAAGCGTGAAGAAGATGTCTTCAACATCGAGGCGCAGTACTCGGAGAAGATCTCGAAGCTCACGAAGGGCGACGAGCTCCCGCCGGGCGTGATCAAGCTCGTGAAGGTCTACCTCGCGATCAAGAGGAAGCTCTCGGTCGGCGACAAGATGGCCGGACGCCACGGCAACAAGGGCGTGGTCTCGCGCCTCCTCCCCGAGGAGGACATGCCGTACCTCGAGGACGGCACGCCGGTCGACATCGTCCTGAACCCGCTGGGCGTGCCCTCGCGCATGAACATCGGCCAGATCCTCGAGGTGCACCTCGGCTGGGCGGCGAAGTCGCTCGGTAACCAGATCCAGGCGTACCTCGACACGAACTGGTCGGCCGACGTCCTCAAGGGCAAGCTGACCAAGCTGTTCCCGGAGCAGGGCGAGTTCATCGACAAGCTCAAGGACGAGGACGTCGGTCGCTTCGCGAAGACGCTGACGTCGGGTGTTCACCTCGCGACGCCGGTGTTCGACGGCGCCGACGAGAGCGAGATCAAGTCCGCGCTCAAGATGGCGGGGCTGCCGTCCACCGGTCAGGCGCGCCTGATCGACGGCAAGACCGGCGAGCCGTTCGACAACACGGTCACCGTGGGCGTGATGTACATGCTCAAGCTGCACCACCTCGTCGACGACAAGATCCACGCTCGCTCGATCGGACCGTACAGCCTCGTCACCCAGCAGCCGCTCGGTGGCAAGGCGCAGTTCGGCGGTCAGCGCCTCGGCGAGATGGAAGTCTGGGCGATGGAGGCCTACGGCGCCGCGTACGCGCTGCAGGAGTTCCTCACCGTGAAGTCCGATGACGTTCTCGGTCGCACTCGCATGTACGAGTCGATCGTGAAGGGCGAGCACGTCCTCGAAGCCGGCCTGCCAGAGTCGTTCAACGTGCTCCTCAAGGAGCTCCAGGCGCTGTGCCTGGATGTCGAGCTCATCGAGGATCCGACGATGCCGCAGCGCCAGCGCGATCAGGCACCGGGGATCCCCGCGGGCCTCGCCGCTCTCGCACGTGAAGTCGCCGACAAGATGGGCAGCGCGGGCTGACCTGAACTGAACGAACCCACCTCTCTACTGACAGAAGCACCCAGGAGAATCCGTGAAGGACATCTTCAATTTCTTCGAGAAGCCGAAAGACCCTCGTTCGTTCAGCGCGATTCGCATCATGCTCGCCTCTCCGGAGAAGATCCGCGAGTGGTCGCATGGCGAGGTCAAGAAGCCCGAGACGATCAACTACCGCACGTTCAAGCCCGAACGTGACGGCCTGTTCTGCGCCAAGATCTTTGGCCCGGTGAAGGACTACGAGTGCAACTGCGGCAAGTACAAGCGCATGAAGCACCGTGGCGTCGTCTGCGAGAAGTGCGGCGTCGAGGTCATCCAGGCCAAGGTGCGTCGCGAGCGCATGGGCCACATCACGCTCGCCACGCCGGTCGCGCACATCTGGTTCTTGAAGAGCCTGCCGTCGCGCATCGGTAACCTGCTCGACATCCCGCTCAAGGATCTCGAGAAGGTCCTCTATTGCGAGGCGTACATCGTCATCAACCCGAAGAACTCGGGTCTGTCGCAGAACGAGCTCCTCACCGAAGAGCGCTACGGAAAGCTCCTCGACGAGATGGGCTACGACGCGTTCGAGGCCGGCATGGGCGCCGAGGCGATCCTCCAGATCCTCAAGGATCCGAAGGACGGCGGTCAGCTCAACATCATCGAGCTCGCCGAGCGCCTGCGCACCGAGATGCGCGAGATCACCAGCGAGGCGAAGCGCAAGAAGATCGCGAAGCGCCTCAAGGTCGTCGAGGCGTTCCGCGAGAGCGGCAACAAGCCCGAGTGGATGATGCTCACGATCATCCCCGTCATCCCGCCGGACCTGCGCCCGCTCGTCCCGCTCGACGGTGGACGCTTCGCGACGTCGGACCTCAACGACCTCTATCGCCGCGTCATCAACCGCAACAATCGTCTGCGCCGTCTCCAGGAGCTCAACGCGCCGGAGATCATCATCCGCAACGAGAAGCGCATGCTCCAGGAGGCCGTCGACGCACTGTTCGACAACGGCCGCCGCGGCAAGACGATCACGGGCCCGAACAAGCGCCCGCTGAAGTCGCTCTCGGACATGCTGAAGGGCAAGCAGGGCCGGTTCCGCCAGAACCTGCTCGGCAAGCGCGTCGACTACTCCGGCCGTTCGGTGATCGTGATCGGTCCCGAGCTCAAGCTGCACCAGTGCGGCCTGCCGAAGAAGATGGCGCTCGAGCTGTTCACGCCGTTCATCTACAACAAGCTCGAGGAGCGCCACCTGGTCACGACGATCAAGTCGGCCAAGAAGCTCGTCGAGAAGGAGCGTCCCGAGGTCTGGGACATCCTCGAAGAGGTCATCAAGGAGCACCCGGTTCTGTTGAACCGCGCGCCCACGCTGCACCGCCTCGGCATCCAGGCCTTCGAGCCCGTGCTGACGGAAGGCAAGGCGATCCAGCTGCACCCGCTCGTCTGCGCGGCGTTCAACGCCGACTTCGACGGTGACCAGATGGCCGTCCACGTGCCGCTGTCCATCGAAGCGCAGATGGAAGCCCGCGTGCTGATGATGTCGACGAACAACATCCTCTCGCCGGCGAACGGCAAGCCGATCATCGTTCCGTCGCAGGACATCGTCCTCGGTCTGTACAACCTGACCCGCGAGCGTCCGTTCGCGACGGGCTCGTACCGCGAGGGCAAGAAGGGCCGTCCGGCTCGCGGCGTGTTCAGCTCCATCGCGGAAGTCCGCATGGCGTACGACCACAAGGAGGTTCACCTCCAGGCCGCGATCAAGCTGCGCATGGACGACGGCAACGGCGGCACGCACATGGTCGACACGACCGTGGGCCGCGCGCTGCTCAAGGACATCTGCCCGCCGGAGGTCCCGTTCGAGGCGATCAACCGCGTGATGGGCAAGAAGCAGCTCGCCGAGCTGATCGATCTCGTCTATCGCGAGGCCGGCCAGAAGGCCACGGTTCTGCTGGCGGACGCCCTCCGCACGACGGGCTACACGTTCGCGACGCGCGCCGGCATCTCGGTGTGCATCGACGACATGGTCATCCCGCCGTCGAAGGAAGTCCTCCTCGGCGAGGCGCAGAAGGAAGTCGGCGAGATCGAGGAGCAGTACACCGAAGGTCTCATCACCGACGGCGAGCGCTACAACAAGGTCGTCGACATCTGGGCGCAGGTCGCAGAGGCCATCGCCAAGGACATGATGAAGGAGATCTCGACGGACGAGTTCAAGGACCCCGATGGTGGGGCGAACAAGAAGGCGCCGTCGTTCAACTCGATCTTCATCATGGCGGACTCCGGCGCGCGCGGCAGCCAGCAGCAGATGCGGCAGCTCGCCGGTATGCGCGGCCTGATGGCGAAGCCGTCCGGCGAGATCATCGAGACGCCGATCACCACGAACTTCCGCGAGGGCCTCTCGGTTCACCAGTACTTCATCTCGACCCACGGTGCTCGTAAGGGCCTCGCGGATACCGCGCTGAAGACGGCGAACTCGGGTTACCTCACGCGTCGTCTGGTCGACGTCTCGCAGGACACGATCATCAGCGAGTTCGACTGCGGCACCCGCCAGGGCGTCGAGATGATGCCGCTCATCGAGGGCGGCGAGATCATCGAGCGCCTCGGCGACCGCATCCTCGGCCGCGTTGTTCTCGAGGACATCGTCGACCCGTACACGGGCGAGGTGCTCGTCGCGCAGAACAAGGAGATCACCGAGGACGACGTCAAGACGATCGACAACGCGGGCATCGACCGCGTGAAGATCCGCAGCGTGCTCGCGTGCGAGACCCGCCGCGGTATCTGCTCGCTGTGCTACGGCCGTGACCTCGCGCGTGGCCACATGGTCAACATCGGCGAAGCGGTCGGCGTCATCGCGGCGCAGTCGATCGGCGAGCCCGGCACGCAGCTGACGATGCGTACGTTCCACATCGGTGGTGTGTCGCAGACCGGCGTCGCGCAGTCCTCGCTCGAGGCGCGCAACGAAGGCACCGTCAAGCTCAACAACGTCCAGCTGGTCAAGAAGAAGGACCACTGGGTGGTGATGAACCGCCAGGGCGAGCTCGTCCTCGTCGACGACATCGGTCGCGAGCGCGAGCGCTACGGCCTGCAGTACGGCGCGCGCTTGATGATCGCGGACGGCGCTCGCGTGAAGGGCGGACAGCTCCTCGCCGAGTGGGATCCGTTCGCGCTGCCGATCGTCACCGAGGTCAGCGGCTACGTGAAGTACGGCGACATCGTCGAAGGCGTCACGATGCAGGACTCGCTCGACGAGGTCACCGGCCTCTCGCGCAAGACCGTCATCGAGAGCAAGGACGCGGATTCGCGCCCGCGCATCACGCTGAAGGACGCGGACGGCAACACCGTCAAGCTGCCGGACCAGACCGGCGAGGCGCGCTACTTCCTCCCGGTCGGCTCGAACATCTACGTCAACGACGGCGACTTCATCGAAGCCGGTGACGTGGTCGCGAAGATCTCGCGCGAGACGACGAAGACGAAGGACATCACCGGCGGTCTGCCGCGTGTTGCCGAGCTGTTCGAAGCGCGCAAGCCGAAGGACCACGCGGTCATCTGCGAGATCGACGGCATCGTGCACTTCGGCAAGGACACCAAGGGCAAGCGCAAGGTGCTCGTGGTCCCCGAGGTCGGCGATCCGAGCGAGTACCTCATCCCGAAGGGCAAGCACCTGTCCGTCCGCGAGGGCGACCGGGTGCGCGCGGGCGAGGCGCTCATGGACGGTCCGGCGAACCCGCACGACATCCTCAAGGTGCTCGGCGAGCGCGCGCTGGCGAAGTACCTCGTCGACGAGATCCAGGAGGTCTACCGACTCCAGGGCGTTCGCATCAACGACAAGCACATCGAGACGATCGTTCGTCAGATGCTGCGTCGCGTGAGCGTCACGGATCCGGGCGACACGAACTTCCTGCTCGACGAGCACGTCGAGAAGCACATCTTCGAGGAAGAGAACGAGCGCGTGATCGTCGCCGGTGGTCAGCCGGCCAAGGGCGACGCGCTGCTCCTCGGCATCACGAAGGCGTCGCTCTCGACCGAGTCGTTCATCTCGGCGTCGTCGTTCCAGGAGACCACGAAGGTGCTCACCGAAGCGTCGATCAACGGACGCGTCGACTACCTGCGTGGTCTCAAGGAGAACGTGATCATGGGTCGCCTCATCCCGGCGGGCACCGGCCTCGGCGCGTACAAGCGCCTGACGGTCGATGTCTCGGCGGACGTCGAGGACGATGATGATTACGGCAGCAGCGCCGGCATGATGGACGGCGGTGCGGACGAGACGGCGGACGTCGCCGACGTCGCCGCCGAGTAGTCAACAGCAGAGCTCACGCGAGACAGCCGGCAGCAACGCCGGCTGTTTCGTTTTTCGGGTGAGTGCCGCGCAGTTTGTTCGGGTAGCGCGCAGTGATTGCACGTAGCGATTTGTCGTCGAAACGTCACTCGACATCGCTGCCCCAGAACCCATGGTGGCTCTCGTGCAGAAAGCGCCGGGAGGGATCGCGATCGCGTGCATGCTGGCGTCGTCCGCGTGCGCGTTCAACCAGACGGGTGACCTCGAAGCGCGCGAGCGCGGCGATGTCTCTCGACCCGCCGAGCGCGGATCTCCGATCGCCGCGCTGCGAAATGCATGCGGCGACGGCGACTTCACGACGACCGGTCGCGAGGTGCTACGCCGGCAACCGTACGTCCAGCTGGTCACACCGACGAGCGCGCGCATCGCGACATCGCATGCGCGTCTTCGCGTCGAAGTGACGCGCCCGGACGGTGCGCCCGTCGCGATCGCGGCGGCTCGCCCGGAGATGACCGGCCAGGCGTGGGCGGATCTCGAGCGCCTCGAGCCCGACACCGTCTACTGCGCTCTCGGATGGTCGCGCGCTCACCGAGCGTACCGGCTTCCGGACCGCGCCCGCGTCGGCCGCCGCCCCGGTGCGGTTCCTCGCGTTCGGCGACTCCGGCGAAGGCGGTCCGGATCAGCGCGCGCTCGCACAGTGGATGTTCGACGTCCCCGCGGAGCTCATCGTCCACACCGGCGACGTCGCCTACGACGACGGCACGCTCGGGCAGTACGAGGACAACGTCTTCGGCATCTACCACCAGCTCCTTCGCAACCTGCCGTTCTACCCGGCGGCCGGGAACCACGACTACCGCACGATGCAGGGCGGTCCGTTTCGCCAGGTGTTCTCGTTGCCCGGCTCCGAGAGGTGGTACTCGTTCGATCACGGCAGCGTCCACTTCGTCGCCCTCGATACCGAGGCGGACTACAAGACGCAGGCGAGGTGGCTGGCCGACGATCTCGCGAAGACGTCGCTGCCTTGGCGCGTCGTCTATCTGCATCGGCCGCCATACTCGTCGGGCTCCCACGGCTCCGATACGGGCCTTCGCCGCGCGCTCGCGCCGGTTCTCGAGGCCGGCGGTGTTCAGCTGGTCCTCGCCGGTCACGATCACGACTACGAGCGCACCACGCCGCAGCGCGGTGTTCACTACATCGTCACGGGCGGTGGTGGCCGGGGGACCTACGGTGTGGACCGGTCGGACTTCACCGCGTTCAGCGAGGCGGTCATTCACTTCGTCTACGTCGAAGCATCCAGCGACGAGCTCGTCGTCCACGCGATCGACGCCCGCGGCGCCGAGTTCGACTCGGTGGCCATTCCCCTCACCCCAGGAGCTGACTCGTGACTCGACGCTTGCTCTCCCTCGCATTGATGAGTAGCGCCCCGGCTCACGCCCAGCCTCCGAAGGCGATCTCGACCGGCGGCACCACCGCCTCGGAGATCCCGCGTGCACGACCGGTGATCGATCCGGTCGTCACGCGCCGCATCTTCGCGGCGAAGGTTCGCGCGGTCGACGACCCGCTCGCGAAGCCCTCGCGCGAGACCGACCTCGCGTGGGTCGACGTGCCGCGCGTGCTCACGGAGGACGAGGAGCGCGATCGCCCCAAGAAGCGGCGGACGATGGTCGCACCGATGTCGTCGCCGACCGGCGGCAAGGGGATCAAGCTCAAGATCCCGTTCTAGGCATGCGCACCGGGAGCGCGCATTTCATGGCGCCGTCTCGTCTTGCGTCGCGGGGCCGTGGGATATTGAAGGACTGTGAATCGGGTGCTGATGGGTGTATCGATGGGAGCCCAACTGTTGGTCGCGGCGTGCGGTGGCGACGACTCGGCATGCAAGACGCCGACGACGTGGTGCGAGGCCGGCGCGATCATGCGCTGCGTGGACGGAGCTCCAGTGATGGAGCAAGACTGCATCGCGCTCGGCGAACAGCTCGGCGTCGAGAAGCAGTGCGGTCCGCTCAAGTCCGCCGAGGATCGCCACTGCGTCGATCTGCGGCAGATGAGCTGCGCGACCGCCGGCGCGATCGAGTGCGCGCCCGGTCGCAAAGCGCAGCGCACCTGCGTCGAGACCGACTTCGGCATGATCTGGGACTCGCAGTCGCTCGAGCCGACGTGCACCGAGGGGCAAGCGTGCCATCCGACGACCGCGGGCGCGTTCGTCTGCGTGACGCCGCCGACGAAGAGCTGCACCGGCCGCGCGCAGTGTGATGGGCTGACGCTCGAGATGTGCGCCGGCAACATGACCGATGGCTATGTCGTCGTGTCGACGATGGCGTGTCCGACGCGATGCGAGGTTCGCCTCGACGGCACGTCGAGCTGCAACTAGGCCGTAGCCCGAGCTACGACTGCGGCCTTCGCCGCGTTGCACCTACATCGGAGTCGGCACACGCGTGTCGACGCAAGGTCACGGGATCGCGGGGACTGTTGCGGATCGCGGCGGTGGAAATCCGGCAGCGTGGCGTTGTCCGACAGAACCTCGTGGCAACGCCTGGATGGACCGGGCACGGCTCTTGGACCTCTCGAACGTCGTGTCCGAGCCTACGTCCGAGATTCCAACGACCATCGATCCCGACCTCGAGGCCGGCGCTCGGGTCGGCGAGTATCAGGTCGAGTCGAAGCTCGGGCAGGGCGCGTTCGGCACCGTGTTCAAGGCCACGCATCCGCTGATCGGTAAGGTCGTCGCGATCAAGGTGCTCGCGCGGAAGTTCAGCGTCGATCCCGAGATGGTCTCGCGCTTCACCGCGGAAGCGCGCGCGGTCAACCAGATCCGCAACCGCCACATCATCGACATCTTCTCGTTCGGCACCCTCGACGACGGCCGGCAGTACTACGTGATGGAGTACCTCGACGGCGAGCCGCTCGATGCGCTGCTCGAGCGAGGGCGCATCCCCGTCGCGGACACGCTGCAGATCCTTCGCGGCGTCGCGCGCGCGCTCGATGCGGCGCACGCCAAGGGTGTCGCGCATCGCGATCTCAAGGCGGAGAACATCTTCCTCGCCAACGATCCGGACGGCAGCGTGACCGGCTACTGGCCGAAGCTGCTCGACTTCGGCATCGCGAAGCTGATGGCGCCCGAGGACGGGCTCAAGCACAAGACGCGGACCGGCGCGCCGATCGGGACGCCGTACTACATGAGCCCCGAGCAGTGCCGCGGCAAGGACGTCGATCACCGCACGGACATCTACGCGTTCGGCGTGCTCGCGTACCTGATGCTGACCGGCGTGTATCCGTTCGACGCGGACGACTACATGTCGATCCTGATGAAGCAGATCACCGAGCGGCAGACCGCACCGTCGACGCACAACGCGGAGCTGAGCCCGGAGATCGACGACGCGGTCGCGTGGATGATGAACAAGGATCCCGCGGATCGCCCGCCGGATCTGCGGACCGCCGTGCGCGCGCTCGAGCAGGCGGCGGTGGCCGCGGGGCTCGCGACCGCGTCGCAGTGGGAGGCGCAGACGGGGCCGGTCGCGATCCCGACGCAGGCGATCAACGTCGCGAGCGCGGTCGGACGGATCAGCAGCAAGAGCGGCAACCCGGTCGACATCTCGGTGCCCGCGAAGCGCAGCCGCCGGGCGGCGTGGATCGCCGGCGGCCTGGCGATGGCGCTGGTCGCCGGCGTCGCGATCGTGCTCGCGACCCGCGGTGATGGCGAGCGAGCGGCGCCGCCTCGCGAGACGCCGCATCAGGTCGCGCCGCCCGCACCAACACCCGCGCCCGCGCCTTCGCCGCCGCCGCCGGCGACCGCGGAGGTGCCGCAGACGGTGATCGTCACGATCGCCGGGGTCCCCGAGGGGACGGAGGTGTTCGCGGGCGGCATGACCGTCGGCGCGGCGCCGGGCCCGGTACAGCTGCCGCGAGATTCGTCGACGATGGTGCTCACGTTCAAGGCGGACGGGTACCTCACCGCGTCGCGCGAGGTCACGCCGGACAAGGATCAGTCGCTCGACGTGACGCTCAAGAAGAAGCCCGCCGCGAAGCGCAAGACCAAGGACGACATCCTCGATCCATTCGGGAGAAAATGATGAGACTCGTGATCGCGTGCGTGCTGCTGGCCGCGTGCACCTCGTTCGAGCCGATCGACCGCGGCGTGTGTGGCAATGGCCTCGTCGAAGCAGGCGAGGACTGCGACAGCGACGATCCGAGCTGTCAGCGCTGCGCCGTCCTGTGCAGCGACGACACCGATTGCCCGACGAGCGCGTACGCGTGCGGCACGGACGGTACGTGTCACGCACCCAGTGGTGCGCTCGGCTCGCCGGTGGCCGCGGGCGCGTTCCAGGTCGACGACATCGCGATCACCGACATCGATCGCGACGGCATCGGCGACGCGGTCGGCGTGTCGTCGACGTCGATCGCGATCCGCTACGGCGAGGCGGCCGGCCGACTGTCGCGCGCGGAGTCGGTGCTGACGCCCTCGCACTCGAGCCCGCCGGCGATCGGCGATCTCGACGGAGACGGCGCCACCGACATCGCGGTGCTCGCGAGCGACGGCCTCGTCGCGTACGGCTCGCGGTTCGGTGCGCTCGCGCCGATGACCGCGCGCAGCGCGCTCGTCGATACCGTCGGGGGCAACAACATCGATCTGCGCAAGGCGTTCCAGCTCGCGAGCTTCACGATCGGCGCGTTCGCCGTCGACGGCGCGACCGGGTTCTGGGGCCTCGTCGTCATCGACTTCCTCGGCAACTTCGTGGGAGCCGCGCCGTGCATGAGCCGGATCGGCACGATCGGCGAGGCGCAGCTGTCGATGTCCGATGTCGATGTCTACCGGGTCAGCGACACGGACTCGGTGGTGTCGTTCGTCACCGAGGGCGCGCAGCCAAAGCTCTGCGTGATGGCGCTGCACAAGCCGCTGATCGGCAACTGGCAGATCACCGACATCACGCCCGCGAACGCAGCCAGCCTCGCGAGGAAGCCGGTCCTCGCGGACCTCGAGGCGGACGCCGACAAGTGCCCGGGCCTGATCAACACCGACGCCGGGGCGCCGGGGCTGCGCTACTGGGATGGCGCGATGAACGCGGGCGCGTGCACGCTCGCGCAGGTGGCGTCGCCGGCGGGGACCGCGCTCCCCGCCGCCGGCCAGGTCTCCGCCAACGTCGCGGTCGGACGCGTGCCGCTCGTCCCCGCGTTCGGCGCGTTCGCCGCCGACATGGTCGTGATGAGCGACGGCGTCTACGCGTATCTGCCGGGAGCGGGCGGCGGCTTCGGCCTGTTGTACCGCTCGGAGCGACGACTCGCCGGCGCGGACTTCGCGGATCTCGACGGCGACGCGGCGATCGACGGCGTGCTGCTCGCGGAGTCCGACGACGACGTCGAGGTGCTGTTCCGCCGCCCGAACTCGCTCGTGCCCGCGATCCCCGGCTACGTCGTGTATCGCGTCGACACCTCGAGCCGCGTGGTCGCGACCAAGATCGGCGACTACGACGGCAACGGCCGCCTCGATCTCGCGATCGTCGAGCAGCTCGCGGACTACCAGCGCATGCTCGTGTCGTACGGGACGACGAACTACCTCTCGCCCGCGGTCAGCGTCGGTGCGTTCACCGAGGTTCTCTCGCTCGCGACCGTTCCGTTCGGCGGCGCCGAGGATCAAGCGGCGATCACCGACGACCTGCTCGTGCTGCAACCGCCGCCGCCCGGCCAGACGTCGAGCTCGATCTCGCTGCTGCTCGGCTCGACGCTCGGCACGATGATCCCGTTCTTCGATCCGCGCATCGACGACGATCCGGACGAGGCGGGGCCGATGGTCTCCGAACAGGATCGCCTGCAGCTGACGAACGTCGTGATCGGCCGCTTCGGTGGCTCGACGAGCGAGGGCCCGGGCGACCTGCTCGCCATCGGCGTCGACTCGCGCGACATGCCGCAGAGCGCGCCCGTGCTGTGGCGGATGCCCGGGACCGACACCGGGCCCGACTCCACCGAGGTCCCCGCGAAGGACACGATGGGCCTCGCCGATTGCGCCAAGGACATCGGTACCGGTCTGTGTGTGTGTGAGGCGCGCTACCTCGCATGGCCGACCTCCGGCGACGCCGACGTGGTGTTCGCGATCGATCGCGCGAGCCCGCCGCACGCCGTGCGCTTCGATCCGGCGGCGAGCGGCACGGCCTCGGCGTCGTCGCTGACGCCGGTCGTCGATGGCCTCGGCAGCGCGGCGATCGTGCGCTCGCTCCGGCCCGCCGACCTCGACGGGGATGGCGCCCCCGAGCTCGTCGTGGTCGGCGCGCCGCGCGCGCAGGGCGGTGACAGCGTCGTCCTCGTCTGCCAGATGTCGGGCGCGATGCCGACGAGCTGCGAGGATCGAGTCCCCGCGGTGCGCGACGCGGCAGCCGCGCTCGGCACGCCGATCACCGCGTGCATCGACGCGGCGCCGATCCGCGCGACCTACCACGATCGCGAGAGCGAGGTCAGCGCCGCGCAGGCGCTCGTGATCGCGTGTCGCGACGAGGAGGGCTCGGCGCTGTACCGCGTGCGCGGCGACGAGATCACGCTGCTCGCGCGGACGTCGTCGAAGCTCGATCGCGTCATCGCCGGCGACGTCACCGGTGACGGTGTCGACGACGTGCTCGCCGTCGAGGGTGAGAGCGGCGCGCAGTCGCTCGTCGTGTTCCCGCAGTGCTCGTCGCGCGAGCAAGCCGCGTGCGCCGGAGGTGGCCAGTGAGGCTCGTCGCGCTCCTCGTGCTCCTCGTCGCGAGCGTCGCCCACGCCGACGGCACGCAGGGTGACCCCCGCAAGGCTGCGGAGCGCTACTTCCGCGCGGGCGCGAAGGCGTATGCCGCGCAGAACTTCCTCGCCGCCGCGCAGAACTTCGACGAGGCGTACAAGGCGGCGCCGATGCCGGAGATCGCGTTCTCGGCGGCGCAGGCGTATCGCCGGCTGTATCGCGTCGAGCCGCGGCCCGAGCACGTGCGGCGCGCCGTCGAGCTGTACAAGGCGTACCTCGCCGTCGTGAAGAAGGGCGGTCGCGTCGGCGACGCCGCCGACAACCTCGCCGAGATGGAGCGCGAGCTCGAGCGCGTGAAGGTCACCGCCCCGGCGGCACCCGCGGTGGCGAAGACGCGCATCGGCGTCAGCGTCACGCTCGCGGATCAGCGCGCGGAGACCGGCGCGCTGCAGGAGGTCGGCGATGCGACGGGCGAGCTCACGCGCGGCCTCGTCGTGACGATCGATGGCAAGGCCGTCGAGCCGTTCGCGCTCGTCGACGTCGA
Organism: uncultured Kofleriaceae bacterium; assembly: GCA_964617845.1. GTDB lineage: Bacteria > Myxococcota_A > Polyangia > Haliangiales > Haliangiaceae > JABFXX01. Next base: position 13,773 of record CAZUAR010000062.1, read on the forward strand.
GGCGAAGGAGCACGTGATCGCGGTGGCGGCGGAGGGCTATCTCCCCGTCGAGAAGAAGACGATCGCCGTCGACGGCGCGTCGCAGATCGTCGAGGTCGACCTGCAGCCGAAGCCCGCGATCGTCACGGTCAACACCGAGAGCGGAGCGCGCCTCGCCGTCGACGGGCGCGCGGCGTCGTCGCCCCTGTCGCTCGCGGCGGGCAAGCACCTGCTCACGATCGTGCACCGCGGTCGCGAGCCGGTCGGCAAGGAGATCGTCGTCGCGCGCGGCGACACGCTCGCGATCGACGCTCCGCTCGAGAAGACGGCGAAGCGTCGCGCGGTGCCGTGGGTGCTCGGCGGCGCGGGGCTGCTCGCGGCCGGCGCGATCACGACCTCGATCCTCGCGACCGTGCACGACGGCCGCGCGAGCGATCTGCGCGACGGGATCGACGCGGGCAACCGACCCGCGAGCGACGGCGATCGCTACGATGCCGAGGTTCGCTCGCGCGACCGCTTCGCCACGGCGTCGTGGGTCCTCGGCGGGACGGCGCTCGCGGCCGGAACGGTCGGGGTGCTCCTCTACCTCTTCGACACGCCTTCCGCGGAAGGCGTTCGCGTGTCCCCGGTGATCGGCTCCACGAGCGGTATCAGCCTCGGCGGCACGTTCTAGCCGATCATCGTCATCCGGATCGGCACGCGGGCGAGTGGCGGCGAGCGCGAACCTCGATGACACTGACATCGGGGGGCAGTTGATGAAGAAGCTCGCTTGTCTGATCCTCGTGCTCGTCGCCTGCAAAGGCGGCGCGAAAGAGGGTGGTCCGTTCGGTTCCACGGGTAGCTCGAACGCTGTGGGAAGCGCCGCTGGGAGTGCGAAGCCCGAGGGCGCCACCGCCGCGACCGGATCCGGCTCGGCGGTCGCGATCGCGGCCGGCTCGGGTTCGGCGGCGGGAACGGCACAGGATCCGTGGGGCGGAACGCCGAGCGGACCGCCCGATCCATGGGCACCGAAGCCAGGGCAGGGATCCGGTTCGGGTTCTGCCGGCTCGGGCGCTGGTTCCGGTTCGGCGACACCTGCACCGCCGTCGACGGGGAAGGAGATGCCTGCCGTCGAGAAGCCGGTGATGACGCCGGAGCAAGCGATGGCGCTGGTCAATGAAGCGGTCACGCGCTTCGGTCAGCCGAACCCTCCGTGCGCGGAGATCGTCGACAAGCTGGGGTTCGCGCTACCGATCGCGTTCCCCAAGCTCGACAAGACCGCGATCCCGGGACTGACGGTGTACGGGCGGTGCGCGCAGGCGGTGAAACGCTGGCGCGCGTCGATTCGCGCCGCGAGCGCGCTCCTCGAGATCGGCGACGACAACCCGAACGTCCCGCCCGCGATCGTGCGGTCGCTCTCGGAGATGGGCGAGTATGACAAGGCGATCCAGACCGCGGTCGCGTTCGCGAAGCAATATCCGAAGTCCGGCGACCTGCTGATGGCAGCCGCGACGATGGTCTTCTGCAAGGCGGAGGCGTGGGACAAGTGCGTCACGATGGCGGACTCGGCGATCGTCGAGCTGTCGAAGAAGAAGGACGCCGATGCCAGTGCACTCGCGGCGATCCGGTTGTTCCGCGCGATCGGCTGGGTCGTCACGGGGAAGCCGAAAGAGGCGCTCGCGGACATCGCGGCGATCGAGAAGGAGCGCGGCCCGATCCCGCAGTTCGACGCGATCAAGAAGACCGCCGAGACGACGATGGATCGCGGGCTCTATCTCGAGGTCGTTCCGCTTCCGCAGCTGCCGATCGGCGTCTATCACCTCATGGGACGCAAGGACACCGGCGCGCTCGTCACGATCAAGATGCGCGAGCAGAGCAAGAGCGCGCGCCAGTTCCGCGTCGAGGTGGAGGTGCCGGGTGTGACCGAGCGCAGCTCGAACACGCTCTCGCTCGCGGCGAACGAGTGGAGCGTGAAGTGGGCGAATCCGCCGCTGAAGATGGACTTCGATCTCGGCAAGGTTCGCGGACCGCGTCCCGCGCAGCTCGCGCTCAAGATCACCGAGCTCGCGAAGAGCGGCGACAAGGTGATCTTCGACGAGACACTTCCGATCGAAGTGTTGCCGCGCGACTACCTGCCGCTCAAGCGCAAGGTCGGCGCGGACTCGATGGTCCCGACGTTCGGCTACATGGGCGCATGGCTGACCTCGAACGATCCGGCGATCGATGCGTTCCTCGCGAAGGCAAAGGAGCGCGTCGAGGGCCGCAACTTCGTCGGCGAGCAAGGAGCGACGATCCCGCAGATCAAGGCGCTCTACGAGGAGCTCAAGAGCCGGGGCGTGAGCTACGTGATGGATCCGAACGTGACCGCCGACCAGGTGTTCGTGCAGCGAACGCGGCTGCCCGCCGAGGTGCTCGCGACGACGAACGCGCAGTGCCTCGAAGGGACGCTCTTGTTCGCGACGCTGTTCGAGGCGATCGGGATCAAGCCGATCATCGTGATCGTGCCAGGGCACGCGTTCGTCGGGTGGCACACGGTGCCCAAGGACGGGACGAAGGGCGAGCCACTGTTCGTGGAGACCACGATGGTCGGGAACGCGGACTTCGAAGCGGCGGTGCGCGTGGCGACGAGCCGCGTGGCGACCGAGCTCAAGCAAGGGTCATTCAAGGCGGGTGCATCCACCTTCGTCGACGTACCGGCGATTATTGCTGCGGGTTTCACCGCACAACCGCTGTGAGCTGAAACGCTTGCAACGAAGCCGGCCCTGGCTATGCTCCGCCGCGAAATGGGTTCGTCGATGGGAAAGCCTGGAAAATCAAAGCTCGCGTCGGTCGCCACCACGGTCAGCTTCGACAAGTTCTGGACGTGGCTCGCGGGCCACGCGAACTGCATCCTCCGCGCAGGCACTCCCGAGACCGTCCTTCTCGATCACGATGACTTCCACTGGACGCTGATCACGGAGGACGATCACACACACGTCGTCCAGCTCGCTCGCGCCAAGGATCTCGTGGGAGAGCTGCTCGTATTCCCCGCCGAGATCGCCTACGTCCAGGTCGAGCCGTCCGAAACGGATGGTGAATGGCTGTTCGAATGCGTCGTCGAGACGGAAAAGGCGCGCGAGGTCGCGTACCATTTCGTGATGGCGCACGAGTACGAGGACGGGGAACATCGGCGCGAAGAGAAGTGGACCCACTGAACGAGAGCAGATCCGATCCAACGCAGCCCTCGGGCCCGGACACCGAATCCGACATTGTCGGACGCGGTGACGAGACCGAGGAGACGGATACGCGCATCGGTCAGCTGGTCGACGAGCGCTACAAGATCCTCGACGCCATGGCCTCGGGATCGATGGGCGCCGTGTACAAGGCCGAGCGCGTCCCGGTCGGCAAGCTCGTCGCGCTGAAGTTCCTGCACGCGTCGTTCGCGAAGGACACCGAGTTCCAGACTCGCTTCGAGCGAGAGACCCGCGTGATGTCCAAGCTCTCGCATCCCAACTGCGTGAGCGTCGTCGACTTCGGCGTGTGGCAGGGCGCTCCGTACATCGCGATGGAGTACGTGACCGGCACGACGCTCCGGCAGATGATCGACAAGGGCCCCATCCCCATCGGTCGCGCGCTCGTCCTCGCGCGCCAGATCGCCGCGGGCCTCGCGCACGCACACGCGCAGGGCGTCGTTCATCGCGACGTGAAGCCGGCGAACATCATGATCAGCGACGAGGTCGGCACCGGCGACCACGTCCGCATCCTCGACTTCGGGCTCGCGCGCTTGCGCGGAAACGTCGGCCGCGACGCGACGCAGACCAACGTCGTCGTCGGCACGCCAAACTACATGGCGCCCGAGCAGACGATCGGCGGAGGCACGATCGACGCGCGCACCGACATCTACGCCTGCGGCGTCGTCATGTTCGAGATGATCTCCGGCGAGCGTCCGTTCAACGCGAAGGACACGATGGCGCTGCTCGGCATGCATCGCGCCGCGCCGACGCCGAAGCTGAAGGACCGGATGAACCTGATGTCCGGCTCGGTGGCGATCCCGGAGGGCGTGCAGGAGCTGATCGAGAAGGCGATGGCCAAGTCGCCCGACGATCGGTTCCAGTCCGCCGTCGAGCTCGCCGAGGCGATCGAAGAGCTCGTCGGCTCGCGCACGTCGAGCGAGCACAAGGTACCGGTCATCCCGCTCAAGCGCGCGCAGACGGATCCCGCCGCGATCGTCACGCCGAGCATGATCGAGTCCGACTCGGGTCGTATCGCGACGACGATCAAGAAGGAGCGCACCGAACCGGTGAAGCAGAAGAGCGGGGGCGGGGCCTTCCTCCTGCTGCTGCTCCTGCTCGCCGCCGCCGCGGCCGCGTTCTACATCAAGGTGCTTCGCACCGACGACAAGCCCGAGACCGATCCGAACCCGATCGCGACCCCGCCCGCCGCGGACGCCGCCGGCCAGGTCGCGAGCGCGACACCCGACGCCACGGAGGCGCCCGTCGTCGTCATCGATGCGGCCGACGTCACCGCCGACGCCGCCGACCCGGCGGTCGCGCTCGCCGACGCGGGCACGGCGACGGTGCTGATGCCCGACTCCACGGACGAGATCGAGATGGATCCGCTGACCGCGGACAACCCCGATCCGCAGCCCGCCTCCGACTCCGCCGAGGACGAGGCGGCCGACGCGCCCGATCAGATCGACGAGAACAAGGTCGAGATGCCGCCCGAGCCCGCGAAGACGGTCCGCGAGGCGATCGAGATGATCAAGGACGGCAAGCGCGAGCTCGCCCGCCAGAGCCTCCACGCGCTGTGGAAGAAGTCACCGAACAGCGCGCAGATCCCGTTCCTCCTCGGGAACATCTACAACGACAAGCTGTGGTGGTCGGTCGCGATGGATCACTACAAGATCGCGATCAACAAGAACGGCGGCTACAAGGGCAACGCGATCCTCAACAAGAACGTGATCAACATGCTCGCGAGCCCCAAGACCGTCCGCAAGGCGGAGGCGTTCATCCGGTCGACGATCGGCCGCTCGGCGCGTGGCTATCTCGCCAACGCGGCGAAGCACCACAAGAACGGCAACGTGAAGAAGCGCGCCGCGTCGCTGCTCAAGCAAATCCGGTAGGTTCGGCGGGCGTGGCGCTTCGACTTCCTCGAGGACGCCGCGGACTGGTTCTCCAGTCCGAAGAAGGTGAAGCAGACCGCGCACGATGCCGTCGCGGGCGTCGGCTCGGTGTTCGACGACCTCGGCAGCGGCCTCGCCGACGAGGGCTTGCTCGGCCTCGCCGACCCGATCGGGATGCTCGATCGCCAGGACGCGAAGCGCGATCTCGCGCCGTACTTCGGCATCGTCGACGAGGACTTCGAGGGCTATCGCAACCACGACCAGGTGACGCAGGAGCAGTTCGACGAGATCGCCGGCATGTACAGCGACATCCGCCTGGGGCGCGGTGACCTGACGATCAACACGGACAAGTACGAGGACGCGGACGCCGCCGGCGCGTATCGCGAGGACGTGATGGGCGAATCGCGAAGCTCCTGCGCACGACGTCGGGTCGCGAGCAGATCGAGTTCCTCAGCAACAACCCCGAGGACGAGAAGACCTCGATTCGCCCCTACCTCCACAAGGACGGCACGCCGGAGCCCAACGCGTCCTACGAGGCGTGGGGAGCGAAGGACCACCGGATCTACTTCCAGGATCCGGGTCAGCAAGCATCGGTCCCCGACAACGCGGACCACATCATGCTCGCGCACGAGATGGAGCACGCGCGCCAGCACATCACCGACACGCAGCCCGAGGGCGACTACGGTGTGCCCGGCGACGACTACTACACGGAGAACAGCGAGCGCGCGACCGTCGGCCTCGCGCACTCCGATGCGGCGCATCCCGCCGATCCCACCGCTCCGACGGAGAATCGCATCCGCTGGGAGCTGAACCAGCTCGGCGAGGACTGGCTACCGCGCACGCACTACGACGTGTCGTTCGAGCCCGTCGCGGGGATGGAGCACAACGACAAGAAGCGCAACGCCGCGTGGCGCGAGTTCCTCACGTCGCTCGATCACCCGGGCTTTGACTGACGCGATCGCGTTAGCGCGTGAGGTGAAACACGATCGCGTCCGTGCCACCCATCGTGGTGACGACGGGCTGCGGTGCACCGGGCCAGGTGACCGACGACGCCTCCGCGAGGTACGGCGCGATGACCTGCTCGGCGAGTGCGTCGGTTCCGTCGACGACCGCGGTCGGTTGGCCCGTGACGGTGACGGGCGCGCCGACATCGAACAGCTGCGCGCCGTGCGCGAAGCGATGGTTCGTGCCGTTCGCTCCGTCGAGGACGACGATCACGCCGCCCGTGCGCAGGAACGAGTCGAGCGCCGCGGCCCACACCGCGCCGGTCGCATCGGCGGTGTCACCGTCGGCGGTGTCCGGACCGACGACCACGACGTCGATGCCGGCGAACGAGCTCGCCGGGTCGCTCGGGAACGCGGTCTCGTGCCACGCGCGACCGATCGCGGTCATGCCGGTGGCGAGCGCCTGGCGGTGAACCGTCGACGCGGTGTCGCTCGGCCACCACGCGATGCCGACGTTGTTCGAGGCGCCGAGCGCGATCGCGTTCGCGAGCACGCGGCGCTGCGACGCGTGAGAGCTCGTGTAGTCATGGCCGATCGCGATCACGTGTCCCCACGGCTCGCCCTGGCAGTGGCCCGCGGAGCAGATGCCGCTCGCACATTGATGCGTGCACGACCCGCAGTGATCGGGATCGGTCTCGAGATCGACGCACATCTCGTAGCAGGCGGTGAGCGGCGACGTGCACGTGAAGGCATCCGGCGCGGCGTCGGCGACGATCGCGTCGGGCGCGGCATCGCTCGCATCGACGCCCGCATCGCTCGCATCGACGCTCGCATCGACGCTCGCATCGACGCCGCCGTCGGGTCCGGGCGTCGGATCCGCCGGCATGTTCTCGACGGCCATGCGCGCGTCCGCGGTCACGCCGGTGGCGCCGCCGTCGACGTCGGGGCGCGTGATGCACGTGCCGTCGTCGCGCACGTAGCCGCGCGCGCAGTGATCGTCGACGAGAGAGCTGCAGCCCGCGACGAGCGCGAGCGAGAGGACGAGGATGCGATTCACGGGGTCACCTCGATCTCGCCGCCCGACGGTGGTCGGCGATCGATGACGAACTCGACGCGGCGGTTCTTCTGATGCTCGCGCTCGTCGTGCGCGTCGATGCGCGGGCGCGAGCGGCCAAAGCCGACCGCGTCGATCGCGCTCGCGTCGAAGCCCTCGCGCTGGAGGACCTGGCGCGCGAGCTTCGCGCGGCGCGTGGACAGATCGTGGTTGTACTCGTCCGAGCCGCGGACGTCGGTGTGGCCCTCGATGGTGATGCGTTGCCACTCGGGGTGCTCGCGCCACATCTTCGCGATCTCGGCGATCACCGCGCGGCCGCTCGAGCGCACGCGGGCCCTCGCGAAGTCGAACAGCACGCGCTCGTCGAGGACGATGCGATCGTCGAACATCATCACGTGCTCGGACAGCGGGCAGCCGTCCATGCGCTCCGCGCAGCTCGGCTCGCGCGCCTCGACGACGCGATCGCGATCGCGCTCGGCGAAGCCGACGGCGTCGACGGCGACCTCCGGCTCGACACGCTCGACGCGCTTCTCGACGACGACCGAGCGCACCGACCTCGGCGCGCGCTGGTGGCCCCAGGAGAGGTCGACACCGACGAGCGCGAGATCCGCGGAGCCGAACGCGGCCATCTCGTCGGGCGCGACCACGCGCACGAAGCGCGCGCTCGGGCCGACGTCGATGTCGCCGACGCGGAACATGTAGCCGACGCCGGCCTCCACCGTCGGGACGAAGTCCTCGCCGGTGACGCCGCCGCCGCCGACCGCCTCGACCCACGCGCCGCGGGCGTGCAGGCGCATCGCGAGGCCTGCCGTCATGAGGCCGCCGAAGCCCGGATCGGCGAGGCCCTGACCCGGGCTCGGGCCATTTCGGAGAGCTCCGGCACGCAGCCTTGCACCGATGGCGAACCACCCGTTGTCGGCGTACGCACCGAGCGCCGGCATCGCGCCGGGCCGGAACACGCCGGCCTGGGCATCGCTAACCGCAATCGCGGCGGGGGCTTCCGCCACGAGCCAGCCCTCGGCACGAGCCGCCGCGGGCACCAGACAGGCGGTCGCGACCGCCAGGAGAGGAAGAGAGCGCATCGGTCACTCGAGTCGACCCGTTGGCGATCGAGTTGAGGTAAGCACCGGTGCGCTAACACCCTTGACAGCCAGGGGCGAATCCGTAAAGTCCTGCGCTCCGTTCAGCCTGCCCAGGATCCATCTAGATGCCGACCATTAATCAGCTCGTCCGAAAGGGACGCGAGAAGATGCGCACCAAGAGCGCCTCTCCCGCCCTGAAGCAGTGCCCGCAGAAGCGTGGCGTCTGCACCCGCGTGTACACCACGACCCCCAAGAAGCCGAACTCGGCATTGCGAAAGGTCGCGCGTGTTCGCCTGACGAACGCGATGGAAGTCACCTCGTACATCCCGGGCGAAGGTCACAACCTGCAGGAGCACTCGGTCGTCCTCATCCGCGGTGGCCGCGTGAAGGATCTGCCGGGCGTTCGCTATCACATCATTCGCGGCACCCTCGACACGACGGGCGTCCAGAACCGCAAGCAGTCGCGCAGCAAGTACGGCGCGAAGCGTCCCAAGTAAGGAAGATCGAGTATGCCGCGTAAGGGTGAAGTACCGAAGCGTAAGGTCCTGCCGGATCCGAAGTACACAGACGCGCCGACGGAGACTCGTCGCCGCCTGACGCAGTTCGTGAACGTGGTGATGCGCGACGGCAAGAAGGCCGTCGCCGAGGGCATCGTCTACAAGGCGTTCGACATGGTCGCCGAGCGCGCGAAGGACGATCCGTTGAAGGTGTGGGAGCGCGCGATGTCGAACGTTCGCCCGCGCGTCGAAGTGAAGAGCCGCCGCGTCGGTGGCTCCACGTACCAGGTCCCCGTCGATGTCCGCCCGGACCGCTCGATGGCGCTCGGCATGCGCTGGCTCGTCGAGTACGCGCGCGAGCGCAACGAGAAGACGATGATGGATCGCCTCGCGAACGAGATCGTCGATGCCGCGCAGAACCGTGGCAACGCGGTCAAGAAGCGCGAAGACGTCCACAAGATGGCCGAGGCGAACCGCGCCTTCGCCCACTACCGCTGGTGAGCTAGTAGCGCTGTAACCCGAATACCGGGTCCGGAAGGTGGGCGCAGGCCCAAACCACCAGGCTCTCTATGACGACCCGCCTCTCGTCACATACGCGGACCGCTCCGCTCGCCAAGACCCGAAACATCGGGATCATGGCGCACGTCGACGCGGGCAAGACGACGACGACGGAGCGCATCCTGTTCTACACGGGCGCGACGTCGAGGATCGGCGAGGTCGACGACGGCTCGACGGTCACCGACTGGATGGCGCAGGAGCAGGAGCGCGGCATCTCGATCACCGCCGCGGCGACGACGTTTGGCTGGAAGGGCCACGTCGTGAACCTGATCGACACGCCCGGACACGTCGACTTCACGATGGAGGTCGAACGCTCGCTGCGCGTCCTCGACGGTGCGATCGCGGTGTTCGATGCGGTCGCCGGCGTCGAGAGCCAGAGCGAGACCGTGTGGCGCCAGGCGGATCGCTACAAGGTCCCGCGCGTCGCGTTCATCAACAAGATGGATCGCGAGGGCGCCGATCCCGAGCGCGTCGTCGAGGAGATGAAGTCTCGGCTCGGCGCGCATCCGATCGTGATCCAGCTGCCGATCGGCACGGGCCCCGACTTCGACGGTGTGATCGATCTCGTCGGGATGAAGGCGCGCACGTGGGACGCGGCGACGTTCGGCGCGACGTTCGTCGACGGCCCGATCCCGCACGCGCATGTCCCCGCCGCGAGTCGCGCGCGCGAAGCGATGCTCGAAGCGATCGCCGAGCTCGACGACGAACTGATGGCCGCGTGGGTCGCGGGCCGCGAGCTCACCGCCGACGCGATCAAGACGGCGCTGCGCCGCGTGACGCTCGGACGCGCCGACGCGCGCCGCGGTGTGCCGGTCCTCCTCGGCAGCGCGTTCGAGAACCAGGGCATCCACAACCTGCTCGACGCCGTCGTCGAGTACTTGCCAGCACCGGATGACTTCATCGAGGTGCGCGGCCGCTCGGTCGACGATCCGACGGGCGCGCCGACGATCGTCCGCACGATCGGCGACGACCAACCGCTCGCCGCGCTCGCGTTCAAGGTGCAGACCGACGAGAACGGCGGCCAGCTCACGTTCGTGCGCGTGTACGCGGGCTGCCTGAAGGTCGGCGACTCGGTGCTCGACGCGACGAAGGGCAGCCTCGAGCACATCCACCGCCTCGTGCGGATGTTCGCGAACCACCGCGAGGACATCCGGCAGGTCGAGACCGGCATGATCGGCGCGATCGTCTCGTCGGCGTCGATCTCGTCGCGCGTGGCGACCGGCGACACGCTGTGCGATCCGCGGTCGCCGATCCTCCTCGACGCGATGTCGATCCCGAACCCGGTGATGGGCGTCATCGTCGAGCCGGAGACCGCCGAGGATCACACGCGCCTCGTGCACGGCCTCGAGCGCCTCGCGATCGAGGACCCGTCGTTCCGCGTCCGCACCGACGTCGAGAGCGGCCAGATCATCATCAGCGGGATGGGTGAGCTCCACCTCGAGATCGTCGTCGATCGCCTGCGCCGCGAGTTCGGTGTCAAGGCGCGCATCGGCCACCCGCAGGTCGCGTATCGCGAGACGATCACGCGCCAGGCGGAGGGCGAGAACCGCTTCGTCCGCGTCGCCGCCGGCCCCAACGGCCCGCGCGGCGAGTACGGCCACGTCAAGGTGCTCGTCGAGCCGACCGACCGGGGTGGGGGCTACGTCTACGAGAATCGCGCGTCGGCCTCGGACATCCCGCAGGAGCACGCCCCGGCCGTCGAGGCAGGTATCGCCGAGGCGGTGGAGCGGGGCGTTCTCGCAGGCCACCCCATGACCGACCTGCGCGTCCAGGTCGTCGGGGGCAGCTATCACCCCGTGGATTCGAACAATTACGCGTTCAAGGTCGCGGGGTCGAAGGCGTTCGTCGCGGCGGCCAACAAGGCGGCTCCGACCATCCTCGAGCCCATCATGTCGCTCGAGGTCGTAACCCCTGATGAGCACGTCGGGGAAGTGCTCGGCGATTTGCACGCACGACGTGGAAAAGTCGCTGGAATTACCGCACGGCCTGGTGTACAGACCGTCGCCTGTTTTGTCCCGATGGCCTCGATGTTCGGTTATTCGACCGACCTCCGGTCCCGAACTAAAGGCCGCGCGACCTACGCAATGGAACTAGATCACTACGCCGAGCTTCCTCAACAAATCCGCAACGACCTGACTACGAAGTCGTCGAGCAAGCACGGTTGATTACCTGACGGCACCAGCCAGCCACCCCGAGAGAAATCGAAATGTCGAAAGAGAAATTTGTCCGCAACAAGCCCCACGTCAACATCGGCACGATCGGTCACGTCGATCACGGCA
>CAZUAR010000063.1:0-19618 GCA_964617845.1 uncultured Kofleriaceae bacterium
GCGCACACGAAATCTTCCGCGCGGTCTTCGGCGTCATATGAGGGGATGCCTCAGGCGATCAAGCCGTGCCAGCGCCAACCCGGAATAGCTGCTTCCGTTGCGCCAATGCGCCTTATTCGGCGGCGCCTGCAACAAGCCCTCGGCGAGGTACCCCTCATTTCTCTTTTCTTCCAGCGTTCGCAGCCCCCGAGCGCTTTTCCTTCGTTGGTCTGCGCATTCCTTCCGAGACCTCTCTGGGAGTACACCTCGATCCGCATTGTCTCGGTGACGACGCGGTCGAAGTCCGAGATGAACTCTGCGTCCTGCTTCTTGCGGTAGAACTCGTACTCGCCCTCGGCCCTGAGCTTCGCCTCGAGAGCGCTGACCTTGCCCTTGTCCGCGAGGATCGGATAGCTCGATAGCTCTAGGAAGCTGATCAACAAGGTCGCCCAGTCGGCCTCTTCATCAGCATTCCGCGCTGTGCCCGATTCTCCGCGAGGTCGAGGTACGCCGAGACGATGCGGTTGAGCTCCGTGACATGCGCTTCGCTCAGGTAGTTTCCCTCAACGTACCAACGCGACATCACCGCGTCCTGCAAGCTTGAACCGCACCGGTGCGGTTCAGATCGAGAGACTGACGCCACAGGTGCCGCATTCGCAAGATCGCCACTCGCTTGCGCATCACGAGCCGCGTTCTCGAGCGGAAGCCGCTGCCGGTCCACCTCCATCCGCCGCTCAAGCTCATCCAAATCCTCCTCGAAACTCATCCGGCCTCCACGCGTAGGCGCGATCCATCGCCACGCTTCTCGACGATGACGCGAGACTCAAGGCGCGCCGTAAGCTCTGCGATGTGAGTGATGATTCCGACCATGCGACCGCCCTGAGGCAGCGATTGGATCGCGTCTGTAGCGACCTCTAACGCCTCTGGATCGAGGCTGCCGAACCCCTCGTCGATGAAGAGGCTGTCCAGCGGCACAGCACCGGACGCTCGCTGCACCTGCTCGCTTAGCTCGAGTGCTAGCGCCAGCGACGCGAGGAACGTTTCTCCACCGCTCAACGTGCGGGCGCTGCGTCGCTCGCCCGCGTTATCGCGGTCGAGGACGTCGAATTCACCGTCCTTCATGTCGAGGGTGTAACGACCACTGAGCTTGAACAACCGGTCGGACGCACGCGCGACCAACTCACTGAATGCCTCACGAAGGATGAACTCTTGGAAACGGTCGCTGCGAAGGTCCGACGAGAGCTGCTCGTAGTGCTGACACTGGAGCCGCTCATCATTCAGACGCTTCGTGAGATCTGATGCTGCGTCGTGCTTCCGTTTGAGCTCTGTGATCTGTCCGATAAGCGCCGCCTCTAAACCGATTCCTGCTTCATGCGCCGCCTGAAGCTGAAGGAAGCCATGTTCGGCTTCCGCCACTTGGGCCTCGTTAACGTACTCGCCCTTGAGCGCTTCCTCTAAGCGATCGATCCGCTCCTGCGCGCTGTGGCTGGCTCGCTTGTGCCCATCAATCTCCTTCTCGATGCGCCGCTGATCCGACGCAGGGACCACTGCCAATCTAGCCGCCTGTTCCGTGTCGAACCCACCTTCCTTCAGCGCTCTCGCGGCGTCCTTCTTCTTCTGGGTCGAGACCTCCGCACGCTCCTTAAGTTGGCGCGCCAACACTTTTGCGTTGGTTTCCGCCTCGTGCTGGGCGCGTTTGAGCGCCTCAAGCTCGTCCTTGAGAACGCTTATGCGATCCTCCAACTCCTGACAGCGCCGCGCGACCTCTTCGCGCTCCGCGAGCGGGTCGGGATGCTTGGTGACCCTCCGAATCTCTGCGGCACAGCGTTCGATCTCCTCCCGCTGTTCCCTAGTCCGAGCCTGGTTCGTTGTGAGCTTGTCATTGACACGCTCAAGCGCTGTCTGATGCTTCTCCTTTGTCCTCTCAAGCGCTCCGCGTTTCTTGATGGCTTCGTCGCGCTTGGCCACGGCATCCTCGTAGCGCTCACGAAGCGCGGCCTCGGAGGCGACAGCTTCCAGCACCCTGGCTTCGATGGGCACACTCTTCTTCCCAGAAACGAGTGCTCCGAGGGTCTCCTCCAGCTTTGCTCCAGCGCGTTCTATGGCCTTGGTCTCCTCATCCAGTCCCTTGTGCAGTTGCTGGGCTTGCTCCGTTGCCTTGTCGGCAGCGGCCGCGAGCTTGCTCGCGTCACGAGCTAGTTCGTTGCGCTTTCGCTCAAGATCTTCTTTCTTCTTGTTGGTGGACGTGTGGCGCGCTTGAATGGCTTCAAGCTTGGGAGCGCGTCCCTTCTGCGGAACCTTGGAGACCGGCTGTAGACAAACCGGGCACGGCTCTCCAGGCTTCAAATCCGAACGAAGATGCGACGCGGTGTGCTCCGTCTGTGAAGCGCGAAGCTCGTCCTCGACGGTCTGTAGTGCCGTAGTTGCGACCTCCAACTGCTCTTCAAGCGTACCGAGCAGGGTCGAGGCGGCCTCCGCGTTCTCGCGGTCATTGGCAGCACGCTGTGCCGCCTCCATCGCTTTCTGCGACGCCTTTGCAGCGTTCGCTCGTTGCTGTGACAACTCAACCGCGCGATCGCGCCAGCTGTCGAACTTCTTGGCTCGAGCAGGGTCGAAGCCCACGGCAGCGGCCTCCTTCTCCAGTTTCACAACCAGCTTCTCGTGTGCCGCCAGTTCGGCGGTGGAGCCACCGACCTCCTTCACACACGCGTTGCGCTCCTCTTCGAGCGACGAAGAGGCATCAACTGCTTTCCCCAAGCGCTCCTCAGCAACATCCCGTGAACGGATTGCTCCTTTCAATTCGTCGAGCGCTCGTATGCGCTTGTTCAGCTCAGGAACAATGGATGCAGCTTTCTTCGCAACATCGAGCTTGCCCTCGCATTGCTCAACGGCTCTCAAGGCCTTCGTGACGACGACTTCATGGTTGCGCGCCTGCGTCTCGATCGCTTTGGCTTGAGTTTCCGCCTCCGCAGCCGCATCCAGGACTGGAACGATCGGTGCTGCACGCCGCGCCGCTCCAAGCCGCTTCTCGGCATCGAGGACACCCGGTTCGCGTGCACGTAGGCCCTCAAGGATTGCCTGCTGCTGTTTGAGTTCGGCGGTCTTCTTGTAGAGGTCCGTCAGGTGTCCGAGAGTTCGCTGCGTCTTCGTGATCTCCTTCTTCCTCTCGACGTTGCCGTCACGAACCTCGTCAAGTCTTGCTGTGCTTACCGCGATCGCCTCTGGGGTCGCGCCCGCATAGTCCTCAGCCAGGCGGCGCTCGTAACCTTGCACGCTCACGCGAAGGGTCGCGGCGGCCTCACCAGCGCGCTTCTTCATCCGCTCGTAGACGTCGAGGCGAAGCAGGCTGCTCAGGATCTTGCGGCGGTCCGCCGGTTTGCTCTTCAGGAATTCGGCGAACTCGTTCTGGGGCAGGACCACGGCTTGAGTGAATGCCTCGTAACCAAGGCCAAGCAGCTCCTCGACATAGCGATCGACCTCGCGCACCTGCTCGGCGAGGGGCTTCGTCTCGTCGTCGCCCTCCAGGATCTCCTCGAGCTGAGCGCTGCCTGCGCCGCGTCTACGGCCGATTCGGGTGACGCGGAACGAACGAGGTCCGATCCGAAAGTCGAACGTGACCGCGAGGCGATCTCGGCCAAGGGAGATGCATTCGCCATACTCTTTGCCGACGCGCGGCACCTTGCCGTACAGCGCGAAGATCATCGCATCGAGCAGGCTCGACTTTCCCGCGCCGGTCGGCCCGGATATCGCGAACAGGTCGAGAGACGCGAAGTCGAGTTCCTGCTTGTCGCGGAAACACGCGAACCCCTCGATGATAAGCCTGAGCGGGCGCATGGCTTAGCTGCCCATCTCCTCCGCGTATAACGCGGTGAACTTGTCGACCACCGCATCTTCAGGGGCGGCACCGTGCTGCGCCTCGAAATAGGCACGATATGCCTCCGCGGGCGACATCGTCGAGGTCCGTACAACGGACGTAGGCGCTTCGGCCTCCGGTAGTTCCTCACCAACGGAGATCGCGTTGGGTAATAGGCGTCGAACCTTTGCGTTCAGCTCTGGATCTCTGGCCAAGAGGGGCACCTTCACACGGAGCCAACCCTGAGAGCGAAGCGCGTCGGCATCTCGCTCTAACTCGGCGAGAGTTGCCCTTACGTCCTTGAGTGGTCGCCCTCCTTCATATGGAACCCTTTCGACAGCGACCGGCTGCCGAGGGCGGGCATCGACCACGACGAATGACTTCTCCTCGCCGATCTCGCCGAAGTCCAGCTGCATGGGAGAGCCCGCGTACTCGGCTCGCGCTGATGCAGCGTGGATCCGTTGGGGCCTGTGGATGTGGCCAAGGGCGATGTAGTGCGCGGTGGATGGAAATGCCTGTGGCGTAGCTGCCCATTCATCGCCCAAGTGCACCGTTCGTTCGGAGCCAGAAAACAGCGCGCCCTCGAGGTGCGTATGCGCCATCAATACGTTGATCGCGTCGGGCCGAAATGCGGTCGCGAGGTGGTCTGCGATCCTGCCCATCTGAGTCGCGTAACGTTGGCGCGCCTGGGTCTCGTCAGCAGCGAGCTCGAGGGCGGTCACGAGGGTCCGCGTCGGAGCGAACGGTACGACGCCAACGTTGACGGCCTCGCGATCTCGCGACTCGAACGTGATCACACCACCGCGTGAGATGGGGCGCGGTAGTCCGATCGCGTGGACATCGACGAGTTCCGCCAAGGTTCCCCATGCCTCGATCCGTGTGGCGCTGTCATGATTGCCAGCAATCACGATGCTCTTTGTCCCGGC
Organism: uncultured Kofleriaceae bacterium; assembly: GCA_964617845.1. Taxonomy (GTDB): domain Bacteria; phylum Myxococcota_A; class Polyangia; order Haliangiales; family Haliangiaceae; genus JABFXX01. The sequence goes on from CAZUAR010000063.1 coordinate 4,759, forward strand.
TTGCCCGACGCGCTTGAAGAACCCGAAGATGAGTTTCTCGGCTTGAGCGACCGGGGCACCGCTGTCGAAGACGTCGCCCGAGACGAGCAACAATTCGATGCGTTCACGTGCCAGGAAGCTGGCAAGGTGATCGAGGATCGCAGCAAGTTCGTCGATGCGATCGCGTCCCTTCCAGGTTCGCCCTGCATGCCAATCGCTCGTGTGAACGAAGCGCATCAGTCTCCCATCCGAGAAAAGGGATCCCGGCCGGCCGGCTGCACTGCTTCGCTCTGCCGTGTCGCCCACGTGGGAAACGGGAAGCGCAACAGGATCGGGGTGGGAATCTCTGGCTGCGACACGATCATGCTGCCGGGCTGGAGCATCGTTGCGCGGAGGCGGGCTATCTTCGTTAGGAAGCCATACTCGCCGCGCTCCGACTCTGCGGCGTCGAGCCTGCCAACGATCTTGAATGCGGCGTTGCCGACAACGCGACGCTCTACTTCGCTCGCTGTCTGCTGCGCACCGAACAACGAGATGCCCAGCGAACGGCCGCGTTCTGCGATATCGAGCAAGACGTCGCGCAACGGGCTCCAACCGTCGCGCGGTGCGTACTTGTTGAGCTCGTCCAGGACTACGAACACAAGCGGCCGGGCGGTTCCTTGGAGTTCCTTCTGCTCCATCATCCGCTTGAGAAGCACCCCCACCACGAACATCTGTGCCGTGGAATGGAGTGTGTGGATGTCGACGACAGTGACCTGATGCGTGTCCCACTGGATTCCGAATCCGCGCGCAGACGCGTCGCCCCGGATGAGATGGCCGATACGCTGCGCCGCAGCGTTCAGACGTCGTCGGAAAGCATCGAGAGTCCCGGACGCCACAGGCCCAGCCATCATCTGATCGAGCGCGGGCCCGTCGAGAAGATTCACGAGGTCGTCGAAGCTCGACAGCCGAGTGCCGGCAACGTCGATTCCGGCATCATCGGCGGCGCCGGTGGCCGCCGCCTGTTCGAGAGCGCGCTCCACGCGCAGGATCACGAAGGAAAGCTGCGCGCGGCCGTCTTCTGCCTCAGCAAAGGCGAAGCGCAGCAGACGCTCGCGCGCGAACTCGCGCAGCGTCCAGAGATACGGCCGGACGCCCTCCTGGCGAGACCCGGTGTCTGGCATCGGCGTCGTTCCGCGGACGCGCGTCGGAGCATACAGGCCGACGTTACGGAACGCGCCAGCCGGCAAGCCCAGGCGCTGATACTCCTCACGCACACCTGCGTCGGCGCGAACGTTATCTCGATCGAGCCAGAGCAGGTCCTCACCCTTCACATTGAAGATGAGTGCCTTCGTGTTTGTGGCATCGGCTCCGAGCGCGTCGCTGTGGAACAGCGAGTACAGCAGGAACGTGGCGTAGCTCGTCTTTGTCGCAACACCGGAAACACCGCTGATGGACGCATGGGCGCCGCGAGTTCCATCGAGAAACTCGAGGTTCCCGAAGACCACTTCCCCGGAGCGGGTGAGCCCGATGGCGACGCGTCGCTCCATGCGATCGAAGGAGAGCGCGTGCTCAAAGGCAGCGCCGCGAACGATCGAAACGGTATCGCCAGGGTGCGGCGGCACGAAGATCTCTGGATCGACGCGGGTCACTTGCACGTGGGCCGCGTACGACACCTCCACGGGCAACGTGCCAGCCGCTGCGCGGAACGCGTCCGAGTCGAACTGCGCTCCTTCGTACTTCTTTCGCACGAGGTCGATAACGCCGTAGTACCGAACGACATCACCGCTTGGGAGTTTCGTCTCAACGAGAACAAGATCGTCAAGTTGAAGACGCTGCTTGTCCCCAACTCCGACCCAGAACTCGAGTGGCGTCGCGTCGAGCGAGCCGAGTACGAGACCAACGGGTTCGGTATCAGACATAGGGGGCCTCGCTTGCAATGAGTGACTGGATGCGCCGACGCGTCAGGCGAGAGTCGCCAAGACATCGCCGAAGGTGAGCCTCGAGTGCCCCGATCGGCAGAAGATTTTGCGGAGCGCGAGGATCCCGGCTCCGAGATGGCACGAAGCGAGGAAGAAGGGACGCCGCAGAATCGGCCAATCGGCATGCTTCCTCCTTGCCGACCTGGGTGGAGACCTCCATCCGAACGATCCCACTGAAGTCGGAATCGCCGGGATGCGTGACGCCGATCCGCTGAAACCAGCTGTACATCCCTCGCTTCATCTCGCTCAGGACGAACAGAGGAGTCCTTTGCCCGACGCTTAGGGAAGTAACGGTTTGCCAGTGTGCGGTTGGGAGGTACAGCTCGTGAACGCGCTTGATGAATCCCAAGACGGCTCCCTTTACAGCGCGGTTGTAGTCGAGTCGGCCATCCGCGACCACGAGCGCAGTCTGATGGTCGGCCAGGCGTCGCACTAGTTCATGTTCCGCATCGCGCATGCGGTTCTGAACAGCACGCAGCGGTGCGTCGACCTCAGGCTCCGAACAGCTTGCGGGAACGTAGGTGAGTGCAGGAGCGATCTCAATCCGGCTTGGAAGCAGTGCACCAGACCCCAGCACGACAGCGCGGTCAATCTCTGGTGTTGATGTACAGCGAGCAGTTGCTTGGGCGATCGAAGCTGAGCCGACCGCAGCGCTTCCAAACACGCCATGAATGAGCTGCTTCCCCTTTCGTACGAGGAGACGTGCGTCGATACGCCGTACTCCGTCCACGAAGTAGACCGCGTCGAAGTCCTGGGGGATCCGCGGGGTGATCGGACTCCAGGCGGCGGCAGACACCTCAATGTCGAGGACGACTTCCTCCGTGCTGCGATCGTTGGTGACGTTGGCAGGAAACTCGGGGCCGTATTCCACGTCCCACGGATCCATCCGAACGTCGTACTCACCAAAAACGCCCATCGTCACGCATCAACGCTAACTGGTGGGTCTGATCTTCGATTCTCGGCTCGAAGAAAAGCTGTGGATTGCGAGGCAATCCGGATCCAACCTGTTCCTCGCCGAGCCAAGGCGCAAGGCGCCACGCTCGGTCCCTAACGAGGGATCACCTTCGGGCTTCAGATCTTGTAGCCGCGCGAGAGCAGCATCTTTGCCGATCTATCGAACGCAGCCTGCGGCCCGACGTGAAACTCGAACGTGTCCGCGAGCCGCGTGATCACGTTGAAGCACCAGCCGACCATCAGCGCGTCCTCGATCTGCGCGCGCGTCACGCCGAGCGCGAGGAGGGCGCGCATGTCATCGGCCGTCACCGACGCGTGATCGCGCGTGACCTTCGCGAGCATGCCGAGCGTCGCGCGCAGCTTGTCGCTGACCTTCGCGGTCGCGAGATCCGCGAGCGCTGCCTCCACGATGTCCTTGCCGAGCACCTGCGACGCGACCGCGCCGTGAGCGCGCGTTCAAAACTCGCACTCGTTGGTCTTCGAGACGTACGCGGCCATCAGCTCGCGCTCCTCGATCGCCCACTCCGAGGGGCCGCGCATCACCTCCTGAAACACCTCGTTCATCGGTCCACCGAGGAAGTCCGGCCGGTACGTGAGCGTCTTCATGACGTCCGGGACCGGTCGGCGCGACATCACGCGGATCAGCAGGAACAACGCGCGCTTGCCGAGCGCGTGGTGCTTCCCGTCGAGGATCGCGAGCCTCACGGCGTCTCCTTCATCGCCTCGTCGAGCGCAGCCATCGCCGCGTCGAGCTGCCGGGTCGCCTGCCCCATCGCCGCGCATACCGATAGCTCGAACAGCTGGTCCTCCGAGAGCCCCGCCACCTTCGCTCCCGCCACGTCCTCGTCCGTGACCTTCCACGCCGTCTTCGTCACCTTGTCGAGCAGCGCTCGCGCAGCCTCGGGCACGTCGGTGTTTGCAAACGCGGCCTTGCGGTCGCGGATGCTCGCGTGCCCATCCCCGTTCTGAACGCGCTCCACTGCCGCTTGCCGGAACTTCTTCGCCGCGTCGCTCACGGATCTATCGTACGACCTGCGACAGGGCGAGGGGTAGCGACGTCCGTAGGAGAGATGATGAGCCAGGAGGAATGGGTACGCGCGGCCGACGGCGGCGATGTCGCTGCGGTTCGCAGGTTGATCGCCACGGTGAGCGAGTCGGATCGGTCGAGCGCGATGTCTCGTGCCGTCGACCGCGATGACCTCGCGATCGTGCAAGCACTGATCGACGGTGGCGAGGCACTCGACGAGTACCTCCTCGGTTCGGCGATCTACGACGGCGCCGAGAAGGTGGCTCGCTGGGTCCTCTCGCAGCGCCCCGGCGATGCCACCCGCGAAGGACTGTTCGCCAGTGCCTGCGCGAAGGTCTCGCGCGAGCTCCTCGAGCTCCTCCTCGAGAACGGCGCATCGATCAACGATCGCGACGATGCGTGGAGCGGCCTCGCGCAGGCGACCCGCGCGAAGCGTGCCGACATCGTCGAGTGGCTCGTCTCGAAGAAGGTCGAGGTTCGCGGCTGGCTGTTGGGCGCCGCGGAAGCGGGCGATCTCGCGACCGCGAAGCGTGCGCTGAAATCTGGTGACGACCTCGACGTCGTCGACAAGAACGGCCGATCGGCATTGATGATCGCCGCCGCCGCAAATCACCTCGACATCGCGACGTGGATCGTCGAGCAGCTCGGCGGATCGAAGCCCGCCGCGAAGCCGACCAAGACCAAATCGAAGAAGGCGAAGACCGCGTCATCGAATCCGCTCGATCGCGCCGACAGCGACGGACGCACCGCGATCGCACACGCGGCGATCCAAGGCCACCTCGAGATGGTCCGCCTCCTCGCCGACGCCGGCGCAGCACTCGACGCGGCGATCGCGCATGTCGCGGACTACGCGTACAACCGGCCTCCGGCCACGCTCGAGATCGCGAAGCTGCTGCTGGAACGCGGCGCGAACGTGAACACGCACCAGGAAGGGTCCCTCGACACCGCGTTGATCGAAGCGGCGGAGAGCGGGTGGCTCGAGCTCGTCGATGTCTTGCTCGCCCACGGCGCCGATGTCCATCGCACCAACTGCATCGACACCACCGCGCTTTCGGGCGCTGCACGCCGCGGCCACGTCGATGTCGTCAAGCGACTGTTGGAGACCGGCGCGAGGCTGTCGATCGGATCCAACTCGTTCGGCGGTGATTCGCCGCTCGCATGCGCGATCGAGAGCGGGCACGTCGAGATCGTTCGCATCTTCCTCGAGCGCGGCGCGATGGGTGTCGAAGGACGCAAGCCTCCCCTCATGGTCGCGGCCGAGAAAGGCGACCGCGAGATCGTCGAGATGCTGCTCGCTCGCGGCGCTGACGTGAACTGGGTCGACGACAGCTACGATCAAGACACCGCGCTGCGCAAGGCAGCCTCGCGCGGCCACAAAGACGTCGTCGAGCTGCTCCTCGATCGCGGCGCGCGCGAGCCAGGCTTGCGCGAAGGCTACGAGGTCGACGAGTACACCGCGATTCGCCGCGCGGGGACGAACGGCCACCTCGAGATCGTCGAGCTACTCGCCGCGCGCGGCTTCGGCGATCCGAAGACGAGCGGCCTCGTCATGGGTGTCGCCGAGGCGAGCAACGATCCGCAGCGCATGGAGCGTGCGCTCGCGATCGCACCCGACCCGAACGCGCCGGGCAACTACGGCTGGCTACCGCTGCATCGCGCATGCGATCGCGGGCACCTCGACAATGTCCGCGTGCTCCTCGATCACGGCGCGGATCCGAACCTCGCCGACAAGGACGGCAACGTCCCGCATCGCATCGCGACCAACAACAAGCATCGCGAGATCGCGGCCCTGCTCGAAGCGCGGGGCGCACGGCTCGAGCTGGTCGAGCTCGTTGACCTCGCCGGTCGCGGCACCGAAGCCGAGGTGCTCGCGATGCTCGAGCGCCCGGTCAACGTGAACGTCGCGCGCAGCGACGACAAGCGCCGCGCATTGCACGAAGCGGCCGAGCACGGCCGCCTCTCGCTCGTGCGCGCGCTCCTCGATAAGGGCGCCGAGATCGACGCGCTCGACGACGACGGATGGACCGCGCTCATGGAAGCCGCCGACATGGGTCACCTCGCGATCGTCGAGCTCCTCCTCGAGCGCAAGGCGGCACCGTTCATCGCCGATCGCCAGGACTTCACCGCCTTCAAGCTGGCGGAGGAAGCGCAGCGTGCCGACGTCGTCGCGCTCATGCGCGCGCGCTCCGCCGATGTCGATCCCGCGGTCGCGCTGCAAGAGGCGATCGAGCGCGAAGACGTCGCTACGATCTCGCGCCTCGCTCCACTCCACGGCTTCGACAACCGACTCCCCAACCACAAGCGGCCGATCGAGCTCGCGGCTCTCGAGGACAAACCGGCGTCGATCACCGCGCTGATCGCGGCGGGCGACATCGCCGATCGCAAGCTCGACGATTACGACTACGACTACACGCCGCTCTACTACGCGGCGCAAGCCGGCAGCCTCGCGTCGGTGAACGCGCTGCTGTCCGGCGGAGCCAAGCCGCGCACCAATGGCACCACGCAGCGCGCCGTGTGGAACGGCAACCTCGAGGTCGTGACCGCGCTCCTCGATGCCGGCTTCGACGTGAACGAGCTGCAAGGCGAAACATCGCTCGTCGAGACCGCCGTCGCGTCCGGTCATCCAGCGATCGCGCGCTTGCTGCTCGATCGTGGCGCGAGCGTCACCGGGAAGCCCGGCGCCACGCTCCTCGCGCGCGCGGTCGACTACGCGGAGTCGAACCCGGGCCTCGTCGACGAGCTGCTCGAGAAGGGCGCGCCGGTCGACGGCACGAACTACTCGATGCGCGAGAAGGTCGAGGCGTGGGTCGCCGAGGGCAAGAAGCTCACGCTCCTCGATCCACAAGCGGCGCTCGCGAGCGCTGCCACCGACGATGACAGCAAGCTCGCAATGCTCGAGCTCGCACTCGCACAAGGCGCGAACCCGAGCCTCGCAGCGGAACCCGACGCGGATCCGCCGATCCTCCGCGCGGCGAGCTATCGCTACTGGACGATCGTGTCGCGCTTGCTCGAAGCCGGCGCAGATCCGAACGCGCGCGACTATCGCAGCGTCGCGCAGCGAGCGATCGAGGACGGACAGTTCGAGCTGCTCGAGAAGCTGGTCGCGAAGGGCGCGAAGCTCGATGGCTGCATCGCCCTGCTGCTCGCGTCCGACAAGCTGCCGGAGAAATCGGCCGAGCGCGATCGCATCACCAAGCTCTGCCTCGCGCATGGCGACGGTCTCGACATCCTCGGCGAGGATGAGAAGACACCGCTCGCGCGCGCGATCGAGAATGGCGACGCCGCGCAAGCGAAGCTCCTCGTCGAGAGCGGCGCCACGGTGAACGCACCGAGCAAGTACGGCATGACACCGCTGATGTACGCGGCGTCCCTCGAGGAGGGCAGCTCGGCGCACTCGCTCGTGACATGGCTCGTCGAGAAGGGCGCGAACATTCACGCAACGACCGAGCAGGGCGCCACGGCGATCCACCTCGCCGTACGCGCGGGCAACGAGGAGGTCGTCGACTTCCTGCTCGCGCGGGGTGCGTCCGTCGCGGGTTGCCTCAGCGAGAGCGGCAGCTCCGGCAAGATGTCGCTCGTCGAGAAGTTCCTCGACAAGTGCGAGCTCGAAGAGAAGGACTCGACGGGCGCGACTGCCGTCCAGAACGCGGCCGGCGCGAAATCGAAGAAGGTGTTCGAGTTCTTCCTCGATCGGGGCGCGTCGGTGGCCGAATGCGGCATCCATGCCGCGTGGACGGGCAACAAGGCGCACCTCGCCCTCGCGCTCGAGCGCGGTGCCAGCGTCGACGCGACCAATTCCAGAGGACGCACCGCGCTGATGTGTGCCGTCGACAACGTCCCGTGTCTCGAGCTGCTCTTGAAGAAGGGCGCGAGGCTCGACGTGCAAGACGATCTCGGTCGCACCGCTCTCATCTACGCCGCGATGTACTCCGAGAAGAAGTCGGTGAAGCTGCTGCTCGCCGCCGGTGCGAACCGCGGCCTGCGCGACAGCGACGGCAAGTCCGCCGCCGATCACGCTCGTTTCGACTACGACATGCGCCAACTGCTGGAGGTCTAGATGAACGCCGATCGACAAGCACGACTCGACAAGAAGCTCGCCGGCCTCGCACGTACGCGCCACATCCCGAAGCTCGAGACCGGCGACGGCAAGACGATCTCGTCGCAGATGGGCGGCGTCGCGTGGCTCGCACCATCGTCGAAGTGGCCGAAGTGCAAGAGCTGCAAGAAGCCGATGCAGTTGCTCCTGCAGCTTCGTGCCGAGGACGCGCCGCCCGATGGTCTCGCGATCCCGAAGGGCAAGGTCGCGCAGATCTTCCACTGCGGTCGCTCGCGCTGCGACGAGGGCTACACGACGACGCCCGATGGCCACGGCAAGCTCGTGCGCTTCATCGACGAGAAGGGCACCAAGCCTGCCGCCGACGCGCCGGAGCATCTCGCGATCGCGCGCCGTATCGTCGGGTTCGACTCCGCACCGGAGCTGCCGGGCTGGCAAGACCTGCGCGAGAGTCCGGGAGCGAAGCTCAACGTCAAGGAGATGTCCGCCGTCGAGAAGAGCGAGCTGCGCCCGTATGGACGCACCAAGCTCGGCGGCTGGGCCGATTGGATCCAGAGCGCCGAATCACCGAGCTGCGAGAAGTGCGATCAGAAAATGCGCTTCGCGTTGCAGCTCCAAGGCGGCGAGATCGTCGACTTCGGTGATTCGGGCCTCGCGTACGTGCATCAATGCACGACGCATCCCGATCAGTTCGCGATGGGCTGGTCGTCGACCTAAGGCGTCTTCGGCGCGGCCTTCGGTGCTTTCGGCGCGGCCTTGGGCGCCGGCTCCGCCGCGGGCGCTTCGACTTTCTGCGCGACGAACCGCACGAGCTTCATCTTGCGCATGCCCCAGTCGGCGACATCCTCGACGACCTCGTCCTTCAAGATCTTCCAGCCATCGAGCTTCGCGGCGAGCTCGCCGGTCGCGAACCCACCGATCCCCGAGCCCGCCGTGCCTTCCGCATGGAAGTACTCGACGACGAACAAGCCGTTCTTCTTGAGCGCTGCTTTGATCTTCTCGATCGTCGACGCGTCGTTGCCCGCGTAGATCATCGTGACGAGGTCCCACTTGTTGGTGCCGAAGTCGTACTTCTGGATGTCGGCCTGCACCGCCGTGAGCGGCACGCCCTTCTTCTTCGCGGCTTCCTTCGCCTGACGGATGCCCTCGTCGGAGATGTCGACGCCGGTGACGCGCCAGCCCTTGGTCGCGAGGTACACCGCGTTGCGGCCCTGCCCCATCATCACGTCGAGCGCGGTGCCCGCCCGCTTGCCCTTGATCGTGTCGACGAGCAGCTGGTTCGGCGTGGTCTTGAAGCTGATCTGCTTCCGGAACGCCTCGTTCCACATCGAGCGCTCGGCCTCGATGCCGCCCGGTTGCCACTGCAGGTGCGACGCCTTCCACTCCGTGCCGTCGTTCACCCAGACCGCGGTGTTCCAGCCCTCGAACTCGGTCGTCTTCCCGCCCTCCGTGGGCAGCATCTCGACGGCGAGCCCGACGAACACGGCGACGTTCGGACCGACGTACGTGCGCTCTTCCTTCCACGTCCGCGTGCGGCGCGGCAGGTTGCGCTCGACGCGGCTCGACATCTGCTGCACGAGCATCGACGAGGAGAAGCTGCGCCCGTCCTCGAACAGGACGAACGCGGGCCCCGCGAGCTTCAAGAACGTGGTGACGTCGTTCGCGTCCATCGCGTCGAACAGGCTCTTGCTGCGCTCCACGAGCGCTGCCTCGTCGAGCTGCGCCGGTGGCGTGACCGTCGGCGCGCACGTGGCGACCGGCGCGGGAGCGGGAGGGGGTGGTGCGACGGGCGGCGGAGAATTTCCACCGCACCCGAGGAAGATCACGACCGTCGCAAACGTTGCCCACCGCTTCATGGCGGGAAGACTAGCCGACCTGCCACTTGCTATGGCCAAAAGGCCCCTGCGGAGTGATCCAAATGGGCGTTCACACATTGCCGGCCCATTGGCCAGGACCTTGCTCTACATTCCGGGGCGATGAGTAGGTTCGCCGCCACCGGTCGTGTCGAGGTTGGCAACCTCGAGCACTCCGTCGCGGAGCTCCCGTGGGGCGTGCTGCGCGGCGCGTTCGGCCCCTCGGATGGGAGCGTCGGCGCGCACGCGAACGTGCCGAGCGCCCTCTCCGTCCTGCGCCACGCGCCGCTCTACGTGAACCACCCGGAGGAGATCGAGGAAGCGTTCGCAGTCCTCGAGCGCCACGCGCTTCGCCACCGCCTGCTCTATCCGGTCGCGGTGACGGTGGTGCCGTTCCTGCTGGACTTCATCCGGCGCGGCTCGCCGATCGCCGAACGCATCGCCGAGCTGATCGCCGAGTATGTCGCGACCGGCGACACGCTCGAGCCGCACATGCGCGATCGCCTGCACGAGATCGTCGTCGCGCACACGAGCGAGGTGCTCGGCTGGATCGGGCGCTTCGACCGCCCGCTCGCCGCGCTCGCGATCCACATCCCGGCGCTGCAGCCGGCGTATCTGTTCGCACTCGAGACCTCGCCCGTCTCGCCGTTCGCGTTGCTCGCGCTCCTCGAGATCGGCGTCGGTCCGCGCCGCTGCGTCGACATCGCCCTGGAGATCCTCGACGACAAGGACGCGAACCCGATCACGCGCGCGGCCGGCGCGGCGTTCCTCGTACGCTTCGGGGACGACTCCACGTCGCTCCGCGAGCGCATCGATGCCGCGCTGCCACCATCGGCCCCGGCGGCGCTCGCGAACCTCGTCACGCGTTTGTGGGTCCCGCGCATCGAGCGTCCCGTCGTCGCGCCGCGCATGGTCGCCGCCGAGGTGCTGTTCGCCGGCGAGCGGCTCGTCCTGGTTCGCGCGGGCGCGCACAGCGTGACGCTGCCGTGGCGCGACGCCGGCGTGCGCAAGGGCGACGTGCTCCAGGTCGGCATCACGGTGCACGGTCAGCCAAAGCTCGTGGTGTTCACCGAGCCGACCGGCACCGTCCGCGTGATCGACTTCGACGCTAGCGCTTCAGCGTCGTGATCCTCGCACTCGAAGACGGCGGCTACCCGTTCTGGCAGGCCGCTTCCTTGGACTTCTTCTCTCCGGTCATCGCGCGAGAGTATTAGACTGCGAACATGAGATCGGCCCTCCCGCTCGCGTTGTGTGCGGCGGCTGGCTGCGACCTCGCCTTCGGTCTCGACGGGCGTGAACCTCCCGATGCACCGCCGGGCGCCGATGCACCGCCCGGCGCGGATGCACCCATGCAGTGCACGATGTTCAACGACACCGTCACCGCGAACGCCGACACGATGCTGATGCGCGAGACCGACGGCAACTGCAACCCGTCGATCCGGCTCGGAACCTACAACAACGTCAACCTCAACCAGCAGCGGGGCGGCGCCGGCTCGCGGTTGCTCCTTCGGTTCACGCTCTCGAACGACATGCTCGCGGCGCTCCAGCCCGGTGGTGGCTTCGTCGGGGCGACGCTGACGATCCCGCTCAAGCCGGCGGCGTGCCCCGGCCCGTGTCCCAGCACACCGGTCGACTTCTCGATCTTCGTCGCGCACTCGGACTGGCACGAAGGTCAGGAGTCCGGACACGTGGGGACCGCGTGGTGCGCACGAATGCAGACGGCCCAGATCCAGGTGCCGTGGGAGGTGCCGGGGGCCGACGGCGCGAACGACCGAAGCATGATGTCACTCGCAGACGTCTCGCTGAGTGCCCAGCAGGCGGACGCGGATGAACTCGTCCTCTCCGCCACGCCATCCGCCGTCGCGCTCGAAGAGGCTCGCTCGTGGCTCCTCGGATCGCAACTGTCGCTCATCCTCATCCCCGAGCCGACCTCGACTGGCATCCTGTACACCAAGGCGCGAGAAGACTCGATCAACGGTGGCGGCGCCCAGCTGACGATCACGTCCTGCCGTTAGCTCTATACTCGGACCGCCATGGCGATGCGCCAGATCCAACTGCAGTGCACCGGGGTCTGCGGCGAGCTCACGCCTCACAACCAGCCGACTCCAAACCACGTCCTCCACCTCGTGCTGTCGGTGTTCACCGGCGGCCTGTGGGTCATCCCGTGGATCGCGATCGCCGCGAGCAATCCGTTCGCGAGCTGCGTCCGCTGCGGCAACCGTCGCTCGCCCGGCGCGCTCCTGGCACTCCCCGGCGTGACGCCGGACCAGGACAAGCGCCGGCTCGACGAGCTCGACGAGACGCTGCGCAAGGTGAAAGGTCCCCTCCGCCACACGCGCGCGAAGCACGGCGTCGGCGGCGATGTCACGTTCCGCATTCGCTACGATCCGGGCGGCACCGTGATCGGCGTGACGATCGACAACGGTCCACCGAACATGACGCCGGGCTTCATCAGCGACTCGACCACGATCATCAAGGGCATGGTCGTGTTCCCGCGCACGCCTCAGGGCGGCGTCATGAACTTCACGGACCTCGCGCCCGACGACAACGATCCGTATCGTAGCTGACTCAGCGGACGCTCGAGGCGCGCTCGGTGGCCCGCAACTGCGCCTTCGCCGCGTCGACCGCGTCCGCGATCATCTTGTCCTGCTCGGCCTTGTCCTTCCACTTCGCCTGGTACTCGGGCGCGAGCGTGTCGACCGGATCGAAGTAGAGGAAGTAGCCGGGCTTGACCGACGGCGCGGCGAACACCGAGATGCCGGTGTCGCGATTGTAGTGCTCGAAGCTGTGTGCGACGCGCTTGCCGCCGCCGCCCGGTGCATCGACGACGAACGTCGGCGTGTGGAAGCCCGCGGTCACGCCGCGCACGGCCTTCTCGATGTCGAGCGCCGTCTGGAGCGTGGTGCGCAGATCCTCGACGCCCTTCACGAGGTCATGCACGTAGACGTAGTACGGCTGCACCTGGCAGTGACCGAGGCGCTTGGTCAGGAGCTGCATCGTCGCGATGCCGTCGTTGACGCCGCGCTGGAGCACGCTCTGGTTGCGCGTGATGATTCCGCGCTCGAACACGCCGTCGAGAGCGCGCTTGGTGATCGCGGTGATCTCGTTCGGGTGGTTGAAGTGCGTGTGGAGGACGACCTCCTTGTGCAGCTTGCGCCCGCGCTCGACGACGGCCGTGAGCGCATCGAGCCACTCGTGGTCGGTGATGAGCTTCATCGGCATCACGGCCGGGCCCTTGGTCGCGAAGCGAATGCGCCGGATGTTCGGCAGCTCGAGCAGCTTGTTGCCGATCAGCGTGATCTGCCGCGCCTTGAGCTGGTACGAGTCACCGCCGGAGACGACGATGTCCTCGAGCTCGGGGCGCTCGCTGATGTAACGGAACGCGCGCTCCCAGCGCTCCTCGGTCGCCTTGAGCGAGACCTTCTCGACCTCGTCGGTGTCGACGCCGACCGCGTAGCTGCGCGTGCAGAACCGGCAGTAGACGGGGCACGTGTCGAGCGCGAGGAACAGCGCCTTGTCGGGATAGCGATGCGTGAGCCCCGGCACCGGCGCATCGGCTTGCTCGTGCAGCGAGTCGAGCGTCAGCTTCGGGTGATCGGGTAGCAGGCGCGACGCGACCGGCACGAACTGGCGGCGCAGCGGATCCGTGTACGCGTTCGACCAGTCGATCAACGACAGCAGATACGGCGACACGCGGATCGACATCGGCGCGAGGCGAAATCCCTGCGTGACGTCGTCGTAGAAGCTCTGAGGCACGAGGTCCTGCACGGCCTGCAGGAGCTTCATCGGATTCGTGATCGTGTTCTTCGCCTGCCACGTGTGATCGAGGAACGTGGCCTCGTCGACGAGGCGGTACGCGGGAATGCGCTGCCAGAACGGTCCGTCGAGGAGCTGGCGGTGGTGCAACGTCGACGGGTCGACGTACGGCTTCAGGTGCTTGATCGGTGCAAGCTCGGGGGCTTGATTGCCGAGGAGCTTCAGCTGGGTGTCCATGGGAGCCTCACATCAGAGTCACGAGAACAGAACGAACGAGGAGCGCAACGTCTTCGCTCGCTACGCGACGTCTGGTTGGTGAGGGACAGAGCCCAGGTACCACATGCTCGTCCATCGATATCATGCCAAGCACGCGGGGCCAATCATGAATCGTCTCGCGCGTGCGCCTGGAACCAGTCGAACCACGTCTGCGCGAAGGTCGCGTTGAAGACCGGGATATGACTGCCGCCCTCGATCGTCCATAGCTCGACCTGGCCGGTCGCGGGGCACCCGTCGACGAGCGCGGTGTGCGTCTCCGCACCGCCGAGGTTGGACTCGAGGTCGAGGTCCGGCCCGGCCGTGCGCGTCGAGCCGCAGCCGTTCTTCTGGATCCACTGGGTGACGCTCGGCTCCGCGCCCGTGAACGGGACGGTGTCGTCCATCGTGCCGTGCATGTGCAGCACGTTGACCGGTTGCGCGGGCGTGCACGACGCGGGTTGCGAGGACGCGTTGCCGGCGAGCGGCGCGATCGCGGCGATGATGTCCGCGCGCTCGCACGCCATGCGGTACGACATGAAGCCGCCGTTGGAGTGCCCGATCACGAACACGCGGTCCGGATCGATCGGCCAGTCGGTCGCGAGGATGTCGTCGAGCATGCCGCCGAGGTAGCCGACGTCATCGACGCCGGTGTTGCCGAAATCGCAGCACGCGGCGTCGGCGTTCCAGAACTGCTTGCCCGACGCATCGACGGTCCCGTCGGGCGCGATCACGAACGCCTTGTTCATTCCCGGCAGACTGTTCGCGCCGAAGTACGCCTGCTGGACGAAGCCGTTCGCGCCGTAGCCGTGGAGCACCATCACGAGCGGATACAGCGTTCCCTCGTCGAGCGCCGCCGGTGTCTTCAGCGTCGCGAGTCGCTCGCCGCCGAAGTCGGTCGGCCGACTCGGCCCTTCCATGCCGCCGTCGTCGCCACATGCAGCCAGGACCAGGAGCAGCGCCGCGCTTCGCATTGGTAGGTCTACTTTCCCTTGTTATTGGTTGAACAAGTTTCCGGACGACC
>CAZUAR010000064.1:0-19453 GCA_964617845.1 uncultured Kofleriaceae bacterium
TGCGGCGCATTCGATCACGCCGCTTCCACCGTCACCCGAAAGCGCGAACACCCGAAAGTTTGCCGAAGAATGGACGTTCAGGTTCCTCGCAGCAGCTCTCGCAGATCATGGAGCCGAGTCTGAGTCCACTCGTTCAACCGACCATGTCACCTGAGGAACACCTAGAGCTGCTGCGTGGTCGCTACGCGAGTCTCATCGCGCGACGTGTGCCTCGCAGCGAGATCGCAATCGGTCGTGCATACGTCATCCACGCTCGCAACGGAGGAGTTGGAGTTGCATCGCGTGAAGTTCGGCCACCACTAGAGCCCCCCACCGACGAAGCTGCCCTTCTCGACTGGCTGCGCCAGCACGAGCTCGCAAACCAAACTGCAATTGCTGCGGCGTGGACGACAGTTCTGGATTGTGACGTGTCGTGGATGCCTGAATCTTAGATCTGCACGCACGAATCGCGTGCTCACGTTTTCTGGGCAGACGCGGAACTAAAGCGGTGGCCCGCTTCCGCGGTTCCCGAACCAGATCGCGACGATCTCGACGAGACCGCGGTTTGAGTGGAATCGGTAGTAGACGTGCCAACCTGACCGCAGCAGCAAACGCCGAACCTCGTGGCGAAATCCGCCGCGAGAGTAGGCCACACCGATCGATGGATTCTCACGCAACAGCTCTGCTGTGTGGAGGATCTCGTCGAGCAACGGATTCGGCGCATCAAAGCCATGCTCGGAGATCCAGCGTTCGTCGGCTTCGTCGATCAGGCGCTGGGCCTCGGGCAAGATCTCGACGGTGATCGACACGTCACCGAACGCCGCGGGCGCGAGCTGCCCGCTTCGCACGAATCTCCGCGATCGCTTGCTCGACTGGGATTCCCTGGCCGGCGTCTGACTGCGCGATCGAGCGCTCGATCGAAACATGCAGCTTCTCGCGCTCGGCATTGCTCATCCCGTCATCGTCCGGGTCGACGCTCGCCAAGAGAGCATGGGCAATCTCTAGTCGGACCGATTCGTCGAGAGCAAGGAGCTGCTGCAGGAGCTGTGGCGGAACGGCCATGACCAAGCCTACCCGAGCCGTTGTCGGAGGTCGATTGCGGCAATCGTTCCCCAAGTTCCTCGTCGGAGAACACGAGCTCGGGAACGAAATGGCAGCTCAACATCGCGAGATTGTTCGGTGCCTCGAAAGTCGCACTCTCTAGAGGTCTCGCCAGTCGTTCGATAATTCCCCTAGGCTCCACCAGGAAACGAAGTCGCCGCGTAGAGATACGCGGCGGTCTTGTTTTCGGCGAAGGAACGATTGTTCTAAAGGTCATGCTCGCATCCCGGCAACTAGTCTTCGTCAGATCGAGACGATCACATGCGCTGCTAGGGAACGATGACGAGCGAGCGGACGAAGTCGATCATGGTCGCGTCGCCATAGATCGCGCGAATCGGTGAGATGCCTCCCGAGCCGGCGGCCGGGAATGCGAGCACCTTGCCGGTGACCTGGCCCGTGCCCACCGCCACGTAGATCGTCCCGTCATATACGTCGATTTCGGCGTCATCGAAGGGTAGTCCCGTCGGTGCCCCGGTGATCGTTCGCAGCGGCGTCACCTGACCCGCCGCCGAAGCAGGCAACGCGAAGAGGAACTGCTCGCGCGCGATGAACATCTCGGTGCCCGCGAAATCGATGCTCGACGCACGGGAGAACGACGGAGTTCCCGAGATCGTTCGTGTCGAGGCGATGTTCCCGTTTCCGTCGACCGGGTACACGTTCACCTCCGAGAGGGCCCCGATGAAGATCTCGACATCACTCACGGCGATCGCCGAGGGCTCCGAGCCGCTGAGCGGCACGTTCTCGATGCGTCGAATCGGAGCAACATCACCATCTGCGTCGGACTTGAACACCGAAATGGAGGAACTTCCGATACGGCTCCCGACGACGTACACCTCGTCGTTCGCGACCGCGAGCTCGTGTGGCCGGTTGAGGGTGAGACCGGTCGACGGCCCCGCGATGGTCCGTCGCGGCGGGGTGTCTCCGCTCGCGGTGTACGGGTAGACCGTGATGCTCTCGTTGTTCAGAACGAACAGCTCGCCACCCGCGGTCGCGAGTACCGTCGGTGCATCGAGCTTCGTCGAGGGTCCGGCGAGGACATGATGCGGTGCGGTGTTCCCGGAGTCCGTCGGCCGGAAAAACAAGACCTGGTTGCCCGACACGACCGCGAGGTAAGGGCCGGGCGGCGCATCGATCGGAGCGTCGTCGACGGCGGAATCGTTCGCGGAGGCATCGTCGGGTCGCGCGTCGTCGATCGCCTTCGCGCTGTCACTGCACGCCACGACGAGCAGGAGAAGGCCAACCCGATGCATCGGACCATCGTATCTCAGTCCTGGTTCATCAGCAGGATCTGGTTCTCGTCGGCCACCGCACGCCCAGTTCCTCGTCGCACCGTTGATGTCCACGAAGTGCAATGCTCTCCTGAACGCGCCGGCACGATCGTCGCGACCAACCTACCCCGCCGTCGTCGCCGTCCAAGCGACAAATCTCCGTGTGCGGAGCATGGCGGCCTCGTGTCATGCGACAACATCCGGGCACCATGGGACTCCTGACCTTCAGCATCAACGTCACCCTGGACGGTTGCGTCGACCACCAGGAGGGAATCGCCGACGACGAGACACACGCGTTCTTCATTCGGCTCATGGACGAGAGCGGAGCGATGCTGTGGGGGCGCGTCACGTACGAGATGATGGAGAGCGCCTGGCCGAGGGTTGCCCGCGGCGAGGAGGAGGCGCCACCGGCGATCCGCGAGTGGGCGGTCAAGCTGGAGGCGAAGCCGAAGTACGTGGTGTCGTCGACGCGAACGGCGTTTCCGTGGACCAACAGTCACCACATCGCGGGCGATCTCCGCACGGGCGTGCAGAAGCTCAAGGACGCCACGCCGGCCGGCGTGCTCGTCGGTAGCGGCACGCTCGCGACCGAGCTGGATCGGCTGGACCTGATCGACGAGTACAGGCTCCTCCTCCAGCCGAGGATCGTCGGGCGCGGACCGACGCTGTACCAGGGCGGGCTGCCCAGCACGCGGCGGCTCGAGCTGGTCTCGGCAACGCCGATGCGAAACGGCGCGGTCGCGATGCACTACCGTCGCGCACGCTGACGCGCGGAGCCGAGTCTCAGCTCCAGCCGCGGAGCGAACGAATGTACTCGTGGAGCAAGAGGAACTTCTCGTACACGACCACGCCCTTGCGCTTGCGCCCCAGCTCGGCGAACAGCTCGCGAAGGCGACCGCGACGTGTGACGTAGTAGCGGAACGTCTCCGCGAAGTCTTCCTGCGGGTGCTTCCCCGCGTAGGTCGTGACGTGGTTCGTCGGTGCGATCGCGACCTGACGTCGCTGGAAGTAGACCCAGGTGTCGTCCATCGCGCGGTAGGCCTTGTTGACCTCGCCGAACGCGCGCCGAAAGCGCGGCGAGCGCGTCCACGCCCAGTTGTGGAACAAGAAGCTGTGACCGAGCTCGTGCGTGATCAGGCCGACGAGCATCGACCACGGAATCTCGTCGCGTCGCTTGGGCTCGATGATGTAGCGCTGCTCGAGCTCGACGGCCTTGGGATAGCGCGGGTCGACGCCCGAGACGCCCGGGCGAAGCAGGATGCGGTAGCCCCAGTTCGCGATCCCGCTGATCCGCAGGAGCCGGCGGACCTCTCGGAGCGCCGGTGCGATGAGGTTTCGCCCGGTCGCGTCCTCGCCGCACCACGGACAGGTGTTCATCCAGTCGTCGACACCGCGCGCGCAGCGCGGGCAGTTGCCCTCGAACAGCGAGTCTTCGTTCCAGTGCTGGCGCTTGCCGCACCACGGGCAGAACCGCATCGGGTACTGAACCCCGCCGCCGCAGTGATGATCGCAGCGCGCGTCCATCCGGAAGCCCTTGGGCTCCTTGAGGGGAATCGGGCTCGAGACCCCGGCCTCGTAGATGTCCACGCCACACCACGGACAGAAGTGAGACCTGTCGGAGACCACCCAGCCGCACGCGTAGCACTCGGCGCCGGTGACCCGGCCGACGTCGGGCCAGACCTGGGCTCGCGCGCATCCGGGACAGAACGACCAGAACTTCTGGAGCTCGTGGCCGCAGAAACAGCGCAACTCGGGGCGGGGACGTTCGCGCTTAGGCATCGCGCTTCATCGCTTCGTCGACGATCCGCTGGATGAACGCGTCGTAGCGCATTCCCGCCTTGTGCGCAGCTTCGGCGGAGTCGTGGCCGTAGCTGAGGAAGGGGTTGGCGTTGGCCTCGATGAACCAGATCTCGTTGTTGTTGGTGAGGCGAACGTCCAGGCGGGCGTAGTCGCGCAGCCAGAGTGCGCGGTACGCGACCTTGCACGCCGCCTCGAGTCGCTCGCGCGCAACCTTCGACATCCGTCGCGCGAACACGTTCTTGATCCCGCGTCGCGCGCGGTACTTCATGTCCCACTTCGCGCTCTGCGTGGCGATCCGATCCTCGGGGCGTGAGCCATCGAACGTCATCTCGACGATCGGGAGGAGCTCGGTCGAGTCGCCGTTGCCGACCATCGTGGCGTAGAGCTCGCGACCTTCGATGTACTCCTCGGCGATCGCGGCCTGTGCGAAGCGTTGATGGACGAACTTGACCCGATCCGCGAGCGCCGGGACGTCACGGACGATCGAGGCCTGTGCGATGCCCTCCGAGGCATCGGCTTGCAGTGGCTTGATGATGATCGGGAACCGCATCGAGAGGTCGCTGGGCACCTCCTCGCCGACCCGGAACGACTTGAAGTTCGGGACGTGGATGCCGTGGAACGCGAGGATCTTCTTGCTCATCGCCTTGTTGCGCGTGATCAACAAGGCGAGCGGTGGCGCGCCCGTGTACCGGTATCCCTCGGCCTCGAGCAGCGCGGGGACCAGGTAGTCGAGCGTGGCGTTGTCTTGAAACGCCTCGGTGGCGTTGAACACGAGATCGGGCTTCCAGTCGCCCAGCAAGGACGACATCTCGCGGACGTCGTCCTTCACTCCGACCAACAGCACGGTGTGACCGTTGTTCTCCAGGGCTTTGGCGACCTGGTACTCCATCTCGGGTTCGACCTTGCGGGCGTTGGCGATCTCCTTCGCCATCTGCTCGGCGTGCAACTCGGGAGTCCATCCGTCGTTGGGAGTGTCGAACACGACTGCGATCCGCATGGGCACTTGACGGTAGGCAACCACGATCAGGAGCGCAATTGCCGGCGACCGGAACTGCAGCAGGATCGTCTGCCTAGTACGGAGAGATCTGGGACCCGCGATTCTTGCGAACGATCGCGATCGCGATGAAGACGAATCCGAGGAGCCGGATCAGGAACGCGATGTGCGTGTGCTCGTGAAGCGCTCCGAACGCGAGGATCGTCCACTGTGCTGCGAACACGACGAACGCGGCGGAGAACCAGAGGAACAGCTCGTCTCGCGCGAGACGGTAGTAGCGAAAGAAGGCGAGCGCGATGGCAGCGCATCCGACCGCGAGACCGCCGTGCAGAAACTGGTGCGCCGACATCACTTCGACTCCCAGATCAGGCCACCGAGCAGGGCGAGCACGGCAGCAAACGCGACGATGGTCCGCGCCAGGGACAGATCGATCGATGGAACGACCATCAGATCGACGACGAGGATCGCATTGTTTGCAGCGAGTCCCACGAAGCACAACGAGCTCCACAGCAAGAGCCGCGTTCGCTGAACCCGGTAGCTGCGCACGAGAAGAAATGCGCAGAACAGGCTCGTCACTCCGCACAGCAGGTACACGATCTCAGCCATCGTCGTCCTCTCGTTTCTTGCGTAGAACAAACGCGTTCGCGAACGCGCGTGCCGTCATTCCTCGGATCCGCTCGATCGACAGCCGGGAGATCGTCGTGATGACGGAGAGTCGATCGGCCTCGTAGAGGGCGAGCAGCTCCTCGACGCGAGGATCGGCGACCAGCTCGATCACGTCATCGGTGCGCCGGCGGAGGAGGCCGCGATCCACGAGCTCCGAGACCGACTGCTTCACCACCCCCAAGGGAAGACGCAGTTGCTCGACCAGCCCGGCGAGGCCGAGGGGCCGTCTCCGCAGCGCCGCCAGGATCTCGAGCTTCTCGAGCGAATCGATGGGCCCGTCGAGCAACCGGCGCGCCGCCGCCGGAATCCTGGCTGCCATCACCACTGTGCTCTCCGACGCATCACCGGCCTCACCATACCCGCCCACGGCCCGTCGACAACCGCCGCTTACTCTGCACTCACGGGCGCAAATCGTTGGTGTACAAAGTATTTGACGCGATCGTCGCGTGCCGCGAGGGCGCGAGCATGCGCTGCTACGAAGGCGCGCGCCGGGTGTGCGCGTCGCTCACGGGGCGAGCGGTGCGGGATCGCACGGTGTCGTTCGAGGCGTGATCGACCACGAGTCGCCCGTGACGACCTTCGGCAGCGAGTCTGGAAGGAAGCTGATGATGGTCGCGCGCGACCGATTCGCCTCTGCAATCTTCGCCTTGTCCCCGCGCGGCACCGGCGCTCGTTCGACGGGGATGGTGAGGCACAAGCGAAGCGCGGGGACGCGACTTGCCCGCGCGATCAACCGGAGGGCTTCAGGAAGCCAGGTCGCTCCGTCGTCGAACGGAGCTTCGATGGGCAGCAGCGCCTCCTCTTCGACGGTGTACGCGCCGAGCGTGGCGAGGGTGCGAGAGAGCAGCTGCATACCTGCGTCTCCCAGCGGTGCCCCCAGATGGATCACGCGTACCTTCTGCGGATGGTCGAGATCGTGCCAGACCTCGACGAGCGCGCCGGTCCCCGAGGTCGGCCACGCCGAGCGAATCGCCTCGACGAGCTCCGTGGAGTGGCGCCGCGCGACGATCGGCGCGGGCTCCGGCGGAGGAGCCGGTGCCGGGATCGAGTCGAGTCGCGTGGTGAGCGCCGACATCGCCGCTGCGTCGGGAACCGCCCACACCGAGACCTTCGGGGATCGAACGCCGAGCTCGTTTAGCCGCGCTCGCAGGTCGGACTCGAGGTCGCTCGCCGTTGGAGCGTCACCGACGACGACGGCGCGAAGGATGACGCCGCTCGTGGGCTGGTCGAGCGTGAATTGAACGACGCGACGATGATCGGACCCGAGGATCTGGACCACGTTCTCGCGGATCTGGTTCCTCCGGCGGATCTCGCCGATCGCGCGATCGAGTGGGAGGTAGACGATCGCGAGCAGCGCGAGCGGGGGAATGATTCGAGACAGAGGTCCGAGGCGCGTCGCGATCAAGCGTGACCACGCGCGACCGATTCGCAGCGATCGTCCGACTCGATCCGCGTCGAGGGTGCTCTCCTCCGCGCGGATGTCGACTTGCGAGAAGCCCGCGAGCACGAACAGAAGCGTCGCCAGCACGAGGATCCCGCTCAGGTTCGCCGTGAAGAGAAGCGCCGCGCCATGCCACACCGCCTCGTCGCCGATCGAGATGCCGTAGCCGGCCGCGCACAGCGGTGGGACGAGCGAGATCCCGATGCTCGTGCCCGCGGCCGTCGTCGCGATGTCCGCGTCGGCGCGAAGCGAAGCATAGGCGGCGGCGAGCGCGCATGCGCCGGCGACCGCGAGATCGAGCAAGGTCGGCGCCGTGCGAGACTCGATCTCGGCGGTGATCTCGCGGAAGGGAAGGAGCCACGTGATCGCCATCGCCACCATCACGCAGAGCCCGATGCTCGCGACCGTGCGGATCAGTGCGCGGAGGACGAGTCCGGCCGAGCCGGTCGCGAGCCCCATCGCGAGCTCGACGAGGGGGCGCATCAGCGGCGCGATGAGCATGGCGCCGATCACGACGGCCGTACTGTTGAGGGCGAGCCCGAGCGTCGCGAGCATCGTCGCGATGACGAGCTGGAGCCAGTAGCCAGCGGCATCGCCGTTGCGAGGCTGCAACATCGCCCGAACGACGGAGCCCCGGTCGCCGGGGAAGCGGCCGAACGAGCCGAGAACCCGATCCTGCACGCGATGCGCGAGGTTCCTGAGGCTCACGCGGCTCCGGTGCGGAGTGACGCGCGGTGATCGAGGACGAGGGGCAGCACGCGGAGGACAGAGAGTACGCTCTCCGCCGGCGAGTGGCCCGCGTGCGGCGATCAGATTCGCGACGTGTCGATCGAGCGGCCCTCGCACCGGCGCGGAGGCCGCGATCGATCAGTGCTTGGTCCGAGGGAGCGGCACGATGAGCACGCTCCGACGGCTTCGATCCGCGACCTCACCCGCGACGCCCTTGCCAAGAACGCGTGCGATCCACGGGCGCGGGCGGTGCCCGACGACGATCAGATCTGCCTCGTGGAACTGCGCGGTCTCGAGGATCGCGTCCGGTGTGCTCGCGGAGCGAGAGACGATCGCGGCGAGCTCGTCGCGACCCGCGAAGGCGCGCAAGCGAGACGCCTTGGCGCTGACCAGCGACTCCTGAAGCTCGAGCATGCCGGCATACGTCGTGGGACCGGCCATCGGATCGGTGACGTAGACGGGCATCGGCTTCGCGTTGTGGAGGAACCTGATCTTTCGATCGAGCGCGTGCGCGATCTCGCGAGCACGGTCGAGCACCGGGAGGCGCCGGTCGCGCATGTCGCTCGCGGCGACGACCTCGCCACCGCCGCGAGCATCACGGGCGAGCAGCACCGGCGTGCTCGACTTCTCCACGAGGCGCGTCGCCGCGGAAGCGCCGATTCCAGCGTCGACCACGACGAGATCGGCTCTCCGCTCTCGCGCGAGATCCGCGCCGACGTCGACGACATGACCGGACACCACCTCCATCGTGAAGTCGCGACGCGGCCGAAGCGCGGCCACCAGATCGGAGACATGGGCGCTGATCAAGGATGGATGGCGCCCCGCGGTTCCGTCGGGGATCGCGAGGATCACCTCGAGGTTCGCATCGAGCGCATCCGCGATCCGCGTGGCACGACGGATCGCGACCAGCGTCGAGGACCGGTGGTCGAGCAGCAGCATGACCATCGCGGAGGGCGCCGCAGCCTCGTCGGATCGGCGAGCCTTCGCGCGAAGCAGCTCGCTACCGTCGATCGAGACGGGGGACGAACCGAGGACGCGGAAGGGCGCCAACATAGTGGCGCGATTGGACGCGCTGCTCATCGAATCTCTCCTTTCGAGAGTCGTCGAGGGTTGGATCGACACGGACGCGATCTTCAAGGCGCTGAACGGCCATACGGACCGCACGCGCACGCGTCGCAGCCACGGCTTCGACCTTGATGGGCGAGCCGAGGCGGGTATGCGACGAGATCCTGCACCGGCAACAACCATAGATCCGATCCACGCTGATGCGCGCATCTCGGATCTCGTCGTTGTCGACCAACGTCCGCAATTCGCGGCGGACGAGGCGTCCGGTGTGTCGATGGAGTCTCGAGCTCATGCATTCAAAGGTACGCGGATCCGCTATGTTCGCAATTTCGAATAATCGTCATCACCTGTTAGACTGCTCGACATGTTGTCGAAGCTCAACTTCAATCATCTGTACGCGTTCTGGATGATCGCGGAGGCGGGTGGCATCTCGGCAGCAGCGAAGCGGATGCACGTCACGCACTCGACACTCTCGGTCCAACTTCGAAACCTCGAGGACGTTCTGGGTGGGGAGCTGTTCGAGCGGCGCGGACGCGGCCTGGTCATCACGCCGTTCGGCGACGAGATCCGCGCGCGAGCAGGCGAGATCTTTCGGCTGGGGCGAGACCTCGTCGAGCTCGCACGACACGAGACGAGAGGGCGAACGACCTTGCGCGTCGGCGTCCTCGCGTCATTACCCAAGACGATCACCTGCCGCCTCCTCGAGCCGGCCTTCGACCGCGACCTGACGATCGACGCCGTGCACGGCCCGTTCGATCGACTCCTCGAGTCGCTCGCCAGCGGCAAGATCCATGTCGTGCTCGCGGATCAGCCTCCGCCCCAGGGCACCTCGCTTCGGCTGCACGCGCACGAGCTCGGCGAGTCGGAGCTGCTTCTCTACGGCACCGAGAAGGTCATCGATCGGCTCGAAGGGAAGTTCCCGTCGTGCCTCGACGGAGCGCCGATGCTCATGCCTCACTCCGGCGGGGCCCTGCGGCGACAGATCGATCAGTGGCTTGGAGAGCGCGAGATCCGCGTGGATGTCGTCGGCGAGATCGACGACGCGGGCTCGCTACGAGCGTTCGGTCTTCGCGGCCATGGTTTGTTCCCTGTCCGCTCGGCGCTCGCGTCGGAGGTCTCGGACGTCAAAGGTGCGCGACGCGTCGGCGCGCTCCACGAGCTTCGCGAGCGCTACTTCGCGATCACCCGAGAGCGGACCGTTCGCCATCCCGCGCTCGTCCGGCTGATCGATCGAGCGCGCACGCGGCTCGACGCGTAGCGTGGGCGCGGGCGCGTTCGATCAGCCGCCGAGGCTCATCATGCGGGTCTTGATCGACATCGGATCGGCTCCCGCCTTCATCATGCAGTCGACGGCGTTCGTGAGTGACTGCCGCAGGCCGTCCTCGTCAGAGACGCTGTCGTCCTTGTGCCTGTTGGCCCACTCGATGAGCTCGTCGGCCATCGCCTCTCCACACTTCGCGTCGGTGCATCCGCACGCGCGCTTCTCGATGTCCTCGAGCTCGCGCTGTGCCTTCGAACAACCGACTCCCGCCAGTAACGCCACTGCAAGGAAGATGGAACGCATCGGCGCGCTGTAACACGGCTCGCCGATCCGGCTACAATCGAGACGTGCGATTTCTGGCCGCCTTCTCGCTGATCGTCGCCGCAGGCGCGTGCGCTCCGGCCCCTGTCCCTCTCAACCCGGACAAGGAGCGCATGCGTGCCCAGGAGTCGAGCATCGAGCGCACGGTCGAGCTCGCCACGGCGCCCGGGGGCGTGGTCACGAGCCGGGACGGCAAGAGCGTCGATCTCGCCACGCTGTGGACGTCGCAGCCCGTGGTCGTCGTGTTCTATCGCGGGCACTGGTGCCCGCACTGCCAGTACCAGTTCGGCGAGCTGCAGAAGCACAGCCAGGAGTTCGTCGATCGCGGCGCGACCGTGATCGGGATCAGCTCCGACGAGCCCGGCGACCTCGATGCGATGCGCACCAAGGTCGGTCTGACGTTCGAGCTCTACTCGGACGCCAACCTCGCCGTGATCCAGAAGTGGGGCGTCGAGGACTTCGGCAACAGCATCGCCAAGCCGGCGACGTTCATCGTGCGACCCGGTGGGGCGATCACGTTCCAGCGCATCGGCGAGAAGCCCGACGATCGGCCGTCCGTGCAAGACATCCTCGCAGCGCTCGATCAGCCGAAGCCCGCGAGTTGATGACGTTCGCCTCGTCGAGCCGATCTCCCTACTGAACAAACTGTCAGACCCGGATGAGAGGGTCGTCATGTGGACGAGACGAGGTTTCAACTCACGCGAGGCGACGCAGTCGGGTGGCTTCGCACGCTGCCGGACGAGTCGATCGATCTGGTCATCACGGATCCGCCGTACGAGTCGCTCGAGAAGCACCGAGCGATCGGCACCACCACGCGGCTGAAGCACAGCAAGGCGTCGAGCAACGACTGGTTCGAGATCTTCCCGAACGCTCGCTTCCCCGAGCTGTTCGTCGAGGTCTACCGCGTGCTCAAGCGCAACACGCACTTCTACCTCTACTGCGATCCCGAGACGATGTTCGTCGCGAAGCCCCTCGCCGAGGAAGCTGGCTTCAAGTTCTGGAAGCCGATCGTGTGGAACAAGATGCGAATCGGCATGGGCTACCACTACCGCGCGAAGTACGAGTGCATCCTGTTCTTCGAAAAAGGAAAGCGGAAGCTCAACAACCTCGGCATCTCCGACATCATCGAAGCGCCTCGCATCATCGGTGGCTATCCCGCCGAGAAGCCGCCGCAGGTCTCGTCGGTGCTCGTCGAGCAGAGCTCGCAGGTCGGCGAACTGGTGATCGATCCGTTCATGGGCTCGGGCTCGACCGGCGTCGCTGCGATCACGAACGGCCGCCACTTCATGGGCAATGATCTGTGCGCCGAAGCCGTGGACATCACGCGGGCTCGCTTGCTCGAGCTCGGCGCCAAGGAGCCACTGCGCGCCGCACCTTCCGCCGAGATCGCGCAGCTCGGTCTGATGATGTGACGTCGCGATCGAAGTGACGAGGACCCACACGATGCAATCGCAGGAGTGATCGATGGGGATGACGGGGAACCAGTATCGAGACTTGATCGCCGGGTACATCCACCGGAGCTACGCGCCGTTCGGCCTGCTCGTTTACACGGAGATCTCGCTCGGCAAGACCATCATCGGCAAGGACCGCAAGATCGACGTCTTCGTCGTTCGCTCGGCCGACCAGCGCGCGATCGCGCTCGAGTGCAAGTACCAGGACAGCCAAGGGACGACGGACGAGAAGATTCCGTACGCCCTCGAGGATCTCGCGGCGCTCTGGCTCCCGGGTTGTCTCGTCTACGCGGGGGAGGGATGGTCGCGCGGCATCCTGCACACGCTCGAAGCATCTCGGCTTGCCGCGCGGTGTCTGCCGGATCCCAACGCGATGCTGCACTCGCCCGAGACACGCGAGCTCGATCACGTGCTCGCCGCGACGTTCGGGTTGTGGGAGCTCGTGCTGCCGGCGTCGCGTCGGTTCGTACCGGCCTGATCGCGACGGGATCTGTTTTCTTCGTCCGAGTCTGTAGCCATCCACCATCGAAGCTCGACGGCAACGTCGACGAGAAGGAGCTTTCATCGCGGGGATCTGTTCCGCGGAGATCGCATCGCGAAGTCGCGGTGCTCGTGCATTTGGTTTTCACCCGTCGGGGTCGACGGGAAAGGGAGTGAGTATGAACAGGAAAGAGAAAGAGGAGTGTCCCGGGTGTCGTGCAGCCACGGTGGCCAACCACAACGTCAGCGAGCGCATCTCGGATGCGTTCTATCGATGGGACCACGCGTTCCTGAGTCGCTCGGATCTCGGCTATCTGATGCGGTTCCTGGTGGACGCGATGATCCCGCCGAACTGCAAGGCGCACGATCCGCGCTTCCCCGTCTATCACCAGGGACGGAGGGTCGCGTGAGCCCGCATCCGTACCTTCGCCTGCGGCTCCGCGTTCACCAGAGCCCGCTGCGCCGCGCCCGTGTGAACCTGCACGCGTTCGCGCCGCCGTCGCGAAGCGTCCTCCAGATCGCGCGAGCCGCGACGATGAACGAGATCGCGCGGCCGCGCAACGTGCCGACGCTGTGGCGTCGCGCCCTCATCACGGTGTCCTCCGACCACGACCGCGACCACGACCACGACCACGACCACGACCGCGACGTCGACGAGCGTTCGCTCGCGTCGAGCTCGCGCGAGCTGCCGTTGACGATCGGTGCGGTGTCGGAGTCGCCGCTCGCGATCGATTCGATGACCGAGTCGGCGATGTTGTTCGATGCGATCTCGCCCGAGTCACCGCTGGCGCTCGCAGTGCTCACTCTCGACACGAACGAAGGTGAGCGATGAGTGGCGTGCCTCATGATTCGAATGCGCTGCACTCGTGGGCCAGGCGCGCGCCGAAGCCTCATGCACTCGCTTGTCCCGCGTGTGCGCAGCTCGCGCCACGAATGCGCGTCAACACGCGCGAGTGGATCAACAACGTCGTCGTGTCGATCGTCGGCCGGCGCATCTCGCGAACGCCGATCGTGATGTTCGCGAGCGGGCTCGCGGGATTCTTCGCCGGCGTCGCGGTCGAGAGCGCCGTGAAGCATATCTGCGCGGGATCGAGTCACGCGAAGCGCGAGGCGGATCGCGTCGCGCATTGGCGCCGCGCGATCGCCACCCGGTAGCGGCTCGACGCAGTGATATTGGCGCCGCGCGATTGCCACCCGGTAGCGGCTCGACGCATTGATGGTGGCCCGCGCAGCGCGGTGCCTCGATCGACCTTCGCGAACGCGGTGCCTCGATCGACCGCCGCGATCACGAGTGTGGCGTTGGCGCGCCATGAGCAGGCCAGAGCGCGCAGTGGCACTCAGCTGGCGACGACCGCGCGCTCGATCGACGACAGCTCGTATGCGTGCTCGACGAGCCGCTCGATCTGGTGATCGATCACGTCGATGTCTCGAGCGCTCGTCGGCCGCGATATCGTCGATGCCGTCGTCGATGCCGTCGTCGATGCCGTCGTCGATGCCGTCGTCGATGCCGTCGTCGATGCCGTCGATGTCGTCGATGCGCTGGCGCCGATGCGGCGCTCGACCAGGATCTCGATCTCTCGACGGAGATCGGCGGAGGGGACCGGGATCGGGAGACGCTGCATGTGCGCTAGCTTTGGTCGTACGGCTCCGTTGAGCGCCGGTGGGAAGCGGCGGCGGGCGTACCAGCCGTAGAGTCGCGAGTTGAGGATCGCGAGGAGGTAGCGATCGGTCGAGGGGAGGATCCACACCGTCGTGTCGGGGACGAGCTCGCCGGTGCGATCGAGGGCGCAGGCAGGCGCGGTCTGGATGTCCTGGTAGAACAAGCGCGGCTCGCGCGAGCGGGCGAGCGGGACGACCGGGTCTTGCAGCTCGTACCACTGGTAGGAGCCCGGCTTGCGACCGGGCCAGGCGCCGCCGTGATCGATCGGCCTGGGCTCGAGGCGATCGCGAAAGCGTGCGAGGTGATCGCGAATCGGAGCGGGGAGGAGATCGAAGGACGTGCCGCGATCGACGAGCAGCAGCCAGCGATCGATCGGAGCGGGAAGATAGGAGCGAACGTCGCGCCCCCTGAGGAACGGACGGATCCACGACGCGGAGCCGAGGTCGGCCGCGAGGAGCATGTCGCGGGTCGCGCGATCGATCACGAACGCGTCGTTGAGTCCGGTCACGACACCGCGCGACCAGCGAGATCCGATGACGTCGCCGAGGGTCGGGTACGCGTGCGCGAGACGCTCGAGGAGAAAGCGATCTGACGAGGCGTCGATGTGCCACGGTTCGGACGACCAGCGATCGCGGGGGATGTGAGTGCCCGTCGGCGATGCGGCCGCTGGAGACTGCGCCGTCGAGGATTCGCACGCGCGCCCGAGTACATCCTCGACGCTCTCGCTCGGTGCGGCGCGCACGCCGATCAGCGGCCGCGCGGATGGCGCGGAGACGGTGCCCCAGACGATGCACGGGAACGCATCCGCGTTCGCGAACAGCGCGTGCGTCGAGAGGTCCGCGACGCCGTCGAGGGTGGTTGCCCGGGCGAGAAAGGTGCGGAGGGGACGGCCGTACTCGACGGTCATCCACTTGTTCGGAACGATCACGCAGTAGCGCCCGCCGGGACGAAGCAGTCGGTGCGCGAGCTCGACGAAGTAGACGTAGAGATCGGCGACGCCGTCGTAGACCTCGAAGTCTTCGAGCGCGGTCTTCGTGTCGAGGCTCTCCTGGCGAATGTAGGGCGGGTTCGCGAGGACGACATCGAAGCCGCCGTTCGCGAACACGTCGGGGAAGGCAGCGGGCCAGTCGAGCGTGAGGGCGTCGGCGATCCGGACGGGATGGTCGCGCCCGTCGTCGCGCGACGAGGCGGATGCATCGCCGTCGAAATCAGGGCGGTCGAGGCCGAGGCGGCGGGCGGCGGCGAGGAGCGCGTGCGCGTCGATGTCGACGCCGGCGATGCAGGTGCGAGCGACGAGCGCGCGAGCCTCGCGTGCGAGGGCCTGGGTGGGCGATCGTCCTTCGCGCTGCCAGGCGGCGACGAGGTGATCGGCGAGGTGGTCGACGACCTCGACCAGGAACGCGCCCGCGCCGGCGGCTGGATCGCAGATGCGCAGCGAGAGGATCGCGTGCGAGGGGGCGGCGCCCGCGCGGGCTGCATCGACGAGGGCGGCGTCGACGAGAGGGGCGAGGGCGAGGCGAGTCATCGCGCGCGCAACGTGGGGCGGCGTGTAGACGACGCCGAGTGGCTGCGTGTCGTCTCGCGTCACCGGCACGAGCGCAGCGTATCAGGTGGCGATCGGCAGCTCGATCAGGAAGCGCTGGCCGTTGTCGGTGCAACGAAGCGAGCCACCGTCTCGCGCGAGGACAAACGCCGCGAGCGCGAGGGGCTCGGGCGAGACCGGGCTGGCGCTCGCGATCGCCATCGAGAGCGAGACCGTCGTCGGAGTCCGCGTGACCTCGACGGGGATCGTGCGCCCGCGACCAGGACCGCCGGCCGCGTCGAAGAGGAGCGAGAGGGCGTGGATCATCGTGGGCGCCGAGACGGAGACGTCGACCTCGGGCAGCGAGCCCTGGAGCGTGACGTAGACGCGCTCGCCGGCCCGCGCGGTCAGCTCGGCGAGCGCGACCGGGGCACGCATCGGAGGCTTGGTCATCGCGCGGTTGAGGTTGAGGATGCCGAGGACATCCTTGAGGCAGGCCTGCGCGCCTTCGGTCGCGCGCGCGACGTGATCGCGATTGACCGGGTCGAGGGTCTCGGCGAGCTCGCTGATCTCGTCGAGCGCCATCATCAGGCCCTGGAGCTTGGAGGCGATGTCGTGGTTGAAGCCGGAGGCGCGGGACCCCACGGTGGCGAGGCCGAGCAGTGCCTCGGATGACGCGGAGCCGTGGTACGTGCACGGTTTCGCGTGCTCGTCGAGGTGGTCGCCGAGCTTGAGTGTGGAGTCTTCGGTCACGCGATCGATCAGTGGGGTTGGCGGACGGTCAGGTCACGCGGGTTTCTCGAGAGATGGCGTGAGACCGAGAAGACCTAGCTCCTCTGCTTCGGTCCAGGGATCGACGGGGAGCTCGTGCGGTTGATCGGGGCGCCGTGAGATCTGCGAGATGCCGGGATACTCGGCTTCCAAAGCGCTGCGCAGCGCCTCTCGACGCTCGCGGCGCTCGCGGTCGCCCGACATCGCGAGCAGCTCCTTGTTGCGCGCGACGGCTTCGTTGACGACCTGGCGGAGCACCTCGTTGTCGAAGGGCTTGTTGAGGAAGCGGAAGATCTCGCCCTGGTTGATGCCGTCGATCGCGGTCTCGAGCGTGCGCTTGCCCGTGAGCAGGATGCGAACGGTCTCGGGGCGAACCCGGCGCGCGTGGCCGGCGAGCTGTGCGCCCGTCATCTCCGGCATGTCGTAGTCGGAGACGAGGACGGCGACGTCTTCGGAGGCGATCCAGCCGAGTGCCTCGGACGCCGACAGCGTGGCGCGGATCTCGACCGGCTCGCGCTTGAGGCAACGCGCGACGGTCGCGAGCATGGCGTCGTCATCGTCGACGCAGACGACGAGGGGCTTCGAAGGTGGTGGCGTGGTCGTCATGGGTTAGCTCGACAGCCAGCGTCGCCATCCGCGGCGATCGGTGACGCGTTCGATCTCGTCGAGCGCGGCGATGAGTGCGCGCATGCCGGGGAAGCGGGCTTGCGGCGTCTTCTGCAGGCAGGTCGTGACGACATCGGCGAGCTTGGGTGGAAGCGGGCCATGCGGGCTCTCGACCGGTGGGATCGGCGCGGTGATGTGCATCATGCACAGCGTGCGGAGATCCGGGTGCTGATACGGGGGACGACCGACGAGCAGCTCGTAGATCACGGCGCCGAGGCCGTATTGATCGGAGCGATCGGTGGGAGAGAGGCCGCGCAGCTGCTCCGGCGAGATGTACGCGGGCGTGCCGAGGACGAACTCGGGGTTGTCGTCCTGCATCGATTCGCCCGCGAGCTCGGCGAGGCCGAAATCGACGAGCTTGACGTGCATCTCCGTCGACGAGGGCTCGCTGACGACGAGGACATTCGACGGGGTGACGTCGGCGTGAATGACGCCGCGATCGTGGGCAGCGCAGAGCGCGGTCGCGAGCTGGCGCGCGATGGTGACGACATCGGCGGGAGGCAATGCGCCGCGATCGACGCGGTCGGCGAGGCTCTCGCCTTCGAGCAGCTCCATCACGAAGTACGGTCGGCCGTCGGCGAGCGTGCCGTAGTCGAAGACGTCGACGATGTTCGGGTGGCGAACGCGCGCGGCCGTGCGGGCCTCGCGAAGGAAGCGCTGCGCGGCGGTCGGATCGCGTTCGACGACCTTCGAGCGCAGGACCTTGAGCGCGTACTCGCGGCCGAGCGCGACGTGCTCGCAGCGATACACGGTGCCCATGCCGCCTTCGCCGAGGAACTCGGTGACCTTGTAGTTGCCGACGGTGTCGCCGGGGTTGGGACCCGCGATCGGGATCGTCGTCGTCGCGCGGCGCTTCTGCGGGACGACCATCACGTCGGCGCGCAGTGCGCCGCCCGGACGGACCGTGATCACGACCTCCGCCTCTCGCGTCCCCGAGCGCACCGGCAGGATGCGGCTCGATGCGGATGTCGACGCGAGATCGAGGTCGGCGATGTACGCGAGTCGGGCAATGACTGCGGCTCCGAGGGTCGCGTCTACCTGCACCGTGGTTAACACTTCGTTAGATCGCTCGAAGGTGATCGCGTAGCTCGAATCGTCATCTTCGTCGGGCTCGATGAAGACGCCGTCGGCGTTCGCGCGGATCGCCGCCGCGAGGGTGACGTCGGCGACTCGCTTCGGATCGGCCGTGTTATTCGCTTGTGGATTCACCATCAACGTACGCCAGTTGGCCCGCGCGACCTCGGATGATACTACAGGGCTCGATGTCGACAGATGGTGGCGGTGGCGATTCAGAGCTACGGGGCGGACGCGTTCTCGTAGTCGACGACGACGAGCGCATCTGCCGGCAACTCGCAGGTGGGCTGGCCCAGGCCGGCTACCAGGTCGTCACGGCCCACGACGGGGCGACGGCGCTGATCCAGGGCGAGGACACGCCACCGGACATCGCGATCGTGGATCTCGAGATGCCGACGAGCGGCCTCGATGTCATCCGCCACCTGAAGAAGCTGCACGGCGAGGCGGTGCACATCATCGTGATGACCGGCCACGACGACGAGCAGCGGCGCTCCGCGGCGTTCGACGCTGGTACCAACGATTTCGTCGTGAAGCCGACGGGGCTCGCGGAGCTCAAGCGCCGAGTCGCGGCGGCCCTCCGGTCGCAGCGCGCGTACGTCGACGTGCGCCTCGCGAAGGAAGCGGCCGACCGCCGGATGACCTACGGCGCCGAGGCGAGTGCGCTGCTCGCGCACGATCTCAACAACAGCCTCGCCGTGTCGTTGTCCAATCTCCAGTACCTCGGAGAGGAGCTGGAGATGGATCCCGATCAGAAGGACGCATTCCGGTCGACGTTGCGATCGCTGCGACGGATGTCTGGCCTCGTCGCGAACTTTGTCGATGTAGCGCGTTTCGAGGATGCTGCGGTGAAGCCAAATGCGGCACCCGTCCGCGTCCGAAAACTGCTGGAGTCGGTACTCGAAATCAACATTGCCGCCAGCAAACAAGGCGTGACAATGGTCCTCGAATGTCCGGAGGATCTGGAGAGTCGATTCGATGCGTCGTTGGTCGAGCGCGTGCTCCACAACCTCGTCGGTAATGCCTCGCGCTACTGCAATCAGAACGGCACGATCGCCCTCAGCGCACGTACGTGGAACGACTCGGGTAGTTGTCAGTTAGCCGTGACCAACACGGGTCCGCAGATTCCTGACAACATTCGCAGCAATCTGTTTGGAAAGTACGTACGTGGCGGCGGTGGCAAGCGAGGAATGGGCCTCTATTTCTG
>CAZUAR010000065.1:0-18793 GCA_964617845.1 uncultured Kofleriaceae bacterium
CCTAACACACGGGCGCGCTCCGACGAGGAAGTCACGGAGATGGAGAACTAGTCACAAGTCGGTCGAGGGCAGTCGACCCTCGTATGAGCGAGATGGACCAGGCCGCTGCGGCCTCCCCACCGACGAGCGCCAACACCGGCGCCCCCGGGCAGCCCTTCTTCCCCCCGGACGCCCCGCCTCCAGTGGCACCGCCTGCCGGTCCCGCGTCGCCGCTCGACACGCTCGCCGCCCATCGCCAGTACACCGAGGAAGCCGACCTCGGCCCGGTCCGGTTCGAGACGCACGGCGAAGCGACCGCGAACACCGAAGGTGCGAACGCGACCGCGGCCGGCTCCGCGACCACATCGCCCACCGACAACACCGCGATCACGGCGGGCGCCGAGTCACACGTCGGAACCGATGGCGTCGGAGGCACGGGCACCGCCGGCGTTCGCTATGGCGACGACAAGACATACGTGAAGGGGGAAGGCGGCATCGCGATCAGCCCCGACGGTATCCAGGGTCACTCCGCCGGCGAGCTGCAGCTGACCAACGAGGAGCTTCGCGCGAAGCTCGGCGCTCGCGCGGACGGACTCGGCACCGACCACCCGACCGTCGACATGCACGGCGAGGCCGAGTACGCGACTCCGGACATGCAAGCCGCCGTCGAGGTCGAGGCTTCCGACCTCACCAACGATCCGGACGCAGCCGCGCGCCTGCGGCTGGGGGTCGGCGATCCGAAGGGGCTCAGCATCCAGCTCGCGGCCGAGATGGAGCACATGACCGACGACGAGCGCCGCGCGTTCGTCGCGCGCACCCAGGCGAACATTCCGATCACCGAATCGACATCCATCCAGCCTCGCGCTGCGTTGAAGATCGGCCCCGACGGCAAGCCGATCGGCTCGGGCGGCGTGGACGTCACGCAACAGATCACGCCCGGCGTCGGCGTCCGTGCCGGCGTCGGCGTGGAGAACATCAATGGCCCCGGTGGTCCCGCGGTCGTCCCCAGCGGCGGGGTGATCATCACGCCGCAGGAAGAACAGAAACCGAACCCGACGGGACCGCTGCCGCCGCCGTCGTTCTGATCTTCGACACCGCGATCCGCTAGAGCGGAACTTCCGCGACCGCGTGGCCGTTCGCCCCACGCGCGTTGACGCGATCTCGCGACCGGCACATCGTGCCGCGCATGAAGAAGATCATGTTTGCTCTCGTCACGTGCGCGACCTCGATCGCGTTCGCGCAGGCCCCCGATATGAAGAAGGATGCGAAGCCCGCGAAGGCCGAGCCGCCGAAGAAGATGGAGATGCCCAAGCCGCCCGCCGAGGTGGCGGCGCTGGCGAAGACCCTCGTCGGCACCTGGAACTGCACCGGCTCGGCGGCGATGGACATGGCGGACCCGACCAAGATGACGCCGATGAAAATGAAGATGGTGTTCAAGCTCGATCCCGACAAGGCGTGGATCACCGCGTCGATGACCGGCGGCGGGATGAAGATGAACATGATGACCACGTTCGATGCGCAGTCGAAGAAGTGGTACCGCATCCTCACCGACTCGACGGGTGGCAGCGAGACGTCGTGGTCGTCGGGCGCTCAGAACGGGAAGGTCGTGTGGGAAGGCGAGGCGCGCGGCATGGGCATGAAGCCGTGGAAGAGCCGCGAGACCGAGGACATGTCGAACCCGAAGGAAGTGAAGATGGCGGGCGAGATGTCGATGGACGGCAAGACCTGGATGAAGTCCTGGGAGTCGACCTGCAAGAAGTAGCCTGATCGGGGAGGTCCCGACCCCAACCCAGCGGCTCACCGACTCCCGTGGTGAGCCGTCGGTGTTTTCGGTGCCTTGAGGTTGACGGCTTTGTAACGCTGGTTACGTTCACCGCACCATGAAGCTCGACAAATTGACCGTGAAGGCGCAGGAGGCAATCGCTGCGTCCCGTGACTTCGCCGTCTCTCGGCACCACGCCGAGGTGCGTCCCGAGCACTTGCTGATTTCCCTCATCGACCAGGACGGCGGCGTCGTCGCGCGCATCCTGTCCAAGCTCGGCGCTGACCCTCGGGTGGTCAAGGCCGACGTGGAGCGCGCCCTCGAGAAGCAGCCGCGCGCGACCGGCGCGGCGCTCGACGTGGATGCGTCCCGACCGTTCAAGGACCTGTGGGCCGACGCGGTTCGCGAAGCCCACAACATGAAGGACGACTTCACGTCGACCGAGCACTTCCTGCTCGTGCTCGCCGACTCGCGCAGCGACGCCGGCGAAGCACTGCGCAAGGCGGGCGCGACCAAGGCCAAGGTGCTCGAGGCGCTGCAGGCCGTGCGCGGCAACCAGCGCGTCACCGACGAGAATGCCGAGAGCCGCTACGAGGCGCTCGAGCGCTACACGCGTGACCTCACCCGGCTCGCGCAGCAGGGCAAGCTCGATCCGGTGATCGGCCGCGACGACGAGATCCGCCGCACGATCCAGATCCTCTCGCGGCGCACCAAGAACAACCCGGTGCTCGTCGGCGAGGCCGGCGTCGGCAAGACCGCCGTCGTCGAGGGCATCGCCCAGCGCGTGGCGTCGGGCGACGTTCCCGAGTCGCTGCGCGACAAGGAGATCCGCTCGCTCGATCTCGGCGCGCTGATCGCCGGTGCGAAGTACCGCGGCGAGTTCGAGGAGCGCCTGAAGGCCGTGCTCCAGGAGGTCGCGACCGCCGAGGGCAAGGTCATCATGTTCATCGACGAGATGCACACGCTCGTCGGTGCGGGCGCGGCCGAGGGCGGCAACGACGCGGCCAATCTCTTGAAGCCCGCGCTCGCGCGCGGCGAGCTGCGCTGCATCGGCGCGACGACGCTCGACGAGTACCGCAAGCACATCGAGAAGGACAAGGCGCTCGAGCGCCGGTTCCAGCCCGTGATGATCGAGGAGCCGTCGGTCGACGACACGATCGCGATCCTCCGCGGGCTCAAGGACAAGTACGAGGTCCACCACCGCATCCGCATTCGCGACGCCGCGCTCGTGGCCGCCGCGAAGCTCTCGCATCGCTACATCCCGCAGCGCCAGCTGCCGGACAAGGCGATCGATCTCGTCGACGAGGCCGCGTCACGCCTCAAGATGGAGATCGAGAGCGTGCCCACGCCGATCGACAACCTCGAGCGCCGCGTGATGACGCTCGAGGTCGAGAAGGCCGCGATGGAGCGCGAGGGCGACAAGCGCTCGAAGCAGCGCGTGAAGGACCTCGAGCGCGAGATCGCCGACCTGCGCGAGCAGGCCAGCGGCATGAAGGCGCAGTGGCAGCGCGAGCGCGACCTGATCA
The DNA here is from genome assembly GCA_964617845.1 of uncultured Kofleriaceae bacterium. Lineage (GTDB taxonomy): Bacteria > Myxococcota_A > Polyangia > Haliangiales > Haliangiaceae > JABFXX01. Next base: position 3,268 of record CAZUAR010000065.1, read on the forward strand.
AGGGCGCGGGCGAGAAGAAGGAGAAGCTCGAGCAGCTCAAGGCCGAGGCCGAGAAGCTGCAGCGCACGGGCGACTACGCGCGTGCCTCCGAGCTGCGCTTCGGCCAGATCCCCGAGCTCGAGCGCGATCTCGCGAAGACGACCGACGAGGTCGAAGCGCTGCGCGCGAAGGGCAGCTTCCTCCGCGAGGAGGTCACCGAAGAGGACATCGCGACCGCGGTCGCGAAGTGGACCGGCATCCCCGTCGAGAAGATGCTCGAGGGCGAGGTCGAGCGCCTCACGAAGATGGAGGACCGCCTGCGCCTGCGCGTGATCGGTCAGGACGCGGCGGTCACCGCCGTCGCCGCCGCGGTTCGCCGCGCGCGCGCCGGCCTCAAGGACCCGAACCGTCCGATCGGCAGCTTCTTGTTCCTCGGACCCACCGGCGTCGGCAAGACAGAGCTCGCGCGCGCCCTCGCCGAGTTCCTGTTCGACGACGAGCACGCGATGGTTCGCATCGACATGTCCGAGTATCAGGAGAAGCACACCGTCTCGCGTCTCGTCGGCGCGCCTCCGGGCTACGTCGGCTACGACCAGGGCGGTCAGCTCACCGAAGCGGTGCGCCGTCACCCCTACTCCGTCGTCCTCCTCGACGAGATGGAGAAGGCGCACCACGACGTGTGGTCCGTGCTGCTGCAAGTCCTCGACGACGGCCGCCTGACCGATGGCCAGGGCCGCACCGTCGACTTCAAGAACACCGTCATCATCATGACGACCAACGTCGGCAGCCAGCACCTGCTCCGCCTCACCGACAAGAACCGCGACGAGATCGAGAAGGCGACGATGCGCGAGCTCCAGGGCACGTTCCGCCCCGAGTTCTTGAACCGCATCGACGAGACGATCTTCTTCGAGCCGCTGAGCGAGAACGAGCTCGGCCAGATCGTGAAGATCCAGCTCGCGCGGTTCGACAAGCTGCTCGCGGAGCGGCAGATCACCCTGCACCTCACCGAACAAGCAGTCGCTCGGATCGCCGAGGCTGGGTACGATCCGGTCTATGGTGCACGTCCCCTCAAGCGTGCACTGCAGAAGCTCGTGATCGACCCACTCGCGCTCAAGATCCTCGCCGGCGAGTTCCGGCCCGGCGATCACGTCGAGGTCGAGGTGCGTGGTGAAGAGCTTGCATTCACGAAGGGCGTCAAAGGAGCCGCCGCGTAATGGCCCAGCAGATCGATTTCGATCCGAGCGTCGACTACTACAAGGCGCTCGGCGTCAGCGAGAAGGCGTCGGCCGACGAGATCAAGAAGGCCTATCGCAAGCTCGCGAAGGCGAACCATCCGGATTCGACGGGTGGTGACAAGCGCAAGGAGTCCCGATTCAAGGACATCTCGAACGCGTACGACGTCCTCGGCGACGCGAAGAAGCGCGAGCTGTACGACCAGATCCGCGCGGGCGGTGGCAATCCGTTCGCCGGCGGCGGCAATCCGTTCACCGGCGGCGGCGGTCGCACGGTGTACACGCAGCAGGGCGGCGGCCCCGGCGTGTTCGATCTCGGCGATCTGTTCAGTCAGTTCTTCAGCCAGGGCGGCCCGCAAGCGGGTGGACGTCGCATGCGCGTCGACGTGGACGACGATGGCGGTGGGCGCCCGCGCGCATCGCGCGCTCGTGCCGCAGACGATGCGGAGTTCGAGAGCAAGGTCAAAGCCGCCGACGGCAGCTGGCTCGACGTGAAGGGCATCGACGTCTACTCCGACGTTCGAATCTCGTTCGATCGCGCGATCCTCGGCACCGTCGCCACGGTCGCGACGGTCGACGGTAAGGCGGAAGTGAAAGTGCCCCCGGGAACTGCGAGCGGGAAGAAACTCAGGCTACGCGGCAAAGGCGTACCTGACCGTTCGGGTCATGTCGGCGATCACTACATCACGGTGCAGATCGACGTGCCGAAAACCCTCGACGACGAGGACAAGAAACTCCTCGTTCAGCTCGTAACTCGTCTGCGCAAACACAAGACGAACGACTGAAACGTCGTACAGTAGGTAACGATGTCGAAACACACGGAGACCGCGGGACAATACCCAGTCATCCCGCTCCGCACCGAGGTCCAGCTCCCGGGCCACGTCGGCCCCCTCGAGATCGGGCGTGAAGCCTCGGTCCGCGCGATCGAAGCTGCGACTCGCGACGACAACCTGATCGTCATCATCCCGCAGAAGAACCCCGCGGTTCGTGACCCGGGCCAGAAGGATCTGCACGAGGTCGGCGTGCGCGCCGAGATCGTCCAGGTCGTGAAGCACTCGCCCGGCCGCTTCACCACCGTGATGCGCTTCCTCGAGCGCGTGCACATCGATGCACTCGTCGCGACCGAGCCGTTCCTGATCGCGAGCGTCTCCAAGCTCGCGTCCGCGTCGCAGGCGACGCCGGAGTCGAGCAGCCAGCTCGCCGCCACCACCACCAAGGTGCGCGACTACCTGATCGCCGTCGTCACCGACGCGCAGGCCAAGGAGGCCGCGGGCGCCAAGCAGGACAAGGAAGGCCGCGAGCCGCGCGGCGAGCTGACGCGCGCGCAGGTCCAGGCGATCACCGATCCCGACAAGCTCGTCGACGCCGCCGCGCCGTACCTCGAGCTCGAGCGCGACGACCTGACCGCGCTCCTGATCGAGACCGACACCATGAAGCGCCTCGAGCGCATCATCCCGTCGCTCGAGCGCCAGGCCACCGTGCTCCGCCTCAAGGCGGACATCGGCGCCGAGCTCGAGGGCGAGTCGAGCCGCACGCACCGCGAGCGCGTGCTGCGCGATCGCATGCGCCAGATCCAGGAAGAGCTCGGCGAGCAGGACGACAACGCCGAGATCGACGAGCTGCGCAAGAAGATCGAGGACAGCAAGATGTCCGACGAGGTGCGCGCCGTCGCCAAGAAGCAGCTCTCGCGCATGAGCCAGATGGCGTCGAGCTCGCCCGAGTACAACATCGCGCGCACGTACGTCGAGAACCTCCTCGAGATCCCGTGGAACGTGTACACGGAGGACCGCCTCGACGTGTCCGCCGCCCGCGCGATCCTCGAGGCCGAGCACTCCGGCCTCGAGAAGGTCAAGAAGCGCATCCTCGAGTTCCTCGCCGTCCGCAAGCTCGCGCCGAACAAGCACGGCCCGATCCTCTTGCTCGTCGGCCCGCCCGGCGTCGGAAAGACCTCGCTCGGCAAGTCGATCGCGAGCTCGCTCGGCCGCAAGTACGTGCGCATCTCGCTCGGCGGCGTGCGTGACGAGGCCGAGGTCCGCGGCCACCGCCGCACATATATCGGCGCCCTCCCCGGCCGCATCGTCGCGGGCCTCAAGAAGGCCGGCTCGATGAACCCGGTGTTCGTCCTCGACGAGATCGACAAGCTCGCCGCCGACATGCGAGGCGACCCCGCCGCCGCGATGCTCGAGGTCCTCGATCCCGAGCAGAACAAGGACTTCGTCGATCACTACGTCGAGGTCCCCGTCGATCTGTCGCGCGTGATGTTCATCTGCACCGCGAACCAGCTCGACACGATCAGCCAGCCGCTCCTCGATCGAATGGAGACGGTGGAGCTCTCGGGCTACACGCGCGTCGAGAAGCTCGCGATCGCGAAGAACCACCTCGTGCCCAAGCAGCTCGGCGAGCACGGCATCACCAAGGAGCAAGTCCAGATCGACGACGCTGCTCTCGAGGAGATCATCAACGGCTACACGCGCGAGGCCGGCGTCCGCAACCTCGAGCGCGAGATCGCCGCCGTCTGCCGCGGCGCCGCGGTCAAGGTCGCCGAGGGCACCGAGAGCATCCACATGACCAAGGAAGCGGTCGAGGAGCTCCTCGGTCCCGCGCGCCACGTCAACGACAGCGCGGAGCGCAAGCCCGAGGTCGGCGTGATCACCGGTCTCGCGTGGACGCCCGTCGGTGGCGACATCATGTTCATCGAGTGCCGCACGTTCCACGGCAAGGGCGAGGTCCGCCTGACCGGTCAGATGGGCGACGTCATGAAGGAGAGCGCCACGGCCGCCGTGTCGTGGATGCGCTCCAACGCGGCGCGCCTCGGCATCGACCACGAGAAGATCGCCTCCAGCGACATCCACATCCACCTGCCGCAGGGCGCGATCAAGAAGGATGGCCCGTCCGCGGGCGTCGCTCTCACCTGCGCGGTCGTCTCGGTCTTCACCGGCCGTCCCGTCCGCCACGATGTCGCGATCACCGGCGAGATCGACCTCCGCGGCAACGCGTTGCCGATCGGCGGCGTGAAGGAGAAGGTGCTCGCCGCCCACCGCGCGGGCATCAAGATCGTGTTCCTGCCGGAGCGCAACCGGAAGGACATCCTCGATATCCCCGAGGAGATCCGCAACGAGCTCGACATCCGCTTCATGACGAAGATCGACGACGCGCTGCAGGTCGCGCTCGGCGATGCGCCCGCGAAGCCGGACCCCGAGCCGGCGATGCCGCCGCCCACCGCACCGAACCGCGGCTCGGGCGTCGGCGAGCGTCTTCCCTCGTAGCTCGTAGGCCTGGAAGTCGGACGCGACTGCGTTACGCTCGATGTCATGCGGCATCGGGCGTTTGTCGTTTCGGGAGGGCTCGTGCTGCTCGCGCTCGGCGCGTGCCCGGCGAGAAACAACGCGGAACGCAATATCGAGGCCGCGATCGCGAAGATGGGCGAGTACGCGCGGCGCGTGTGCGCGTGCGTCGACAAGGCGTGCGCCGACAAGGTCCAGGAGGACTTGACCGCGTGGAGCGTCGAGATGGTGAAGAGCTCGTCGATCAAGGACGCAAAGCCGACCGAGGATCAGATGAAGCGAATGACCGACGTCGGAACGACGTATGGCGAGTGCATGGCGAAGCTGTTGGAGGTGCCTACCAAAGGCCCGGCGCTCGCGTTGTCCCCGCCGAGCAAGGTCCCGCCCAGGACCGCGCAGACCGATGCGGACTCGCTGTTTCGCGGCCTTCGCGAGTGGGCGCGCGTGGCGAGGCCGCAGCATCAGCTCGTCGAGCTGTCGATCTGGTACGTCGACGCGAACGGCGCGCTCGACCCGACGCACGGCAAGCTGTTCGCGAGGTTTGGCCGCGCGAAGCTGAGCGAGGACGATCCGAAGCGACGGACCGGCACCCCGGTCACGCAGACGACGACACCCAGCGACTGCTTCGGCATCTCGTGGGATCACGCGCACGGGTGGACGAACGAGCCGATCCCGTGCGCGCCGGCGTTCGAGGTCAGCGTGGCGTGCTCGGTCCGCGAGATCTGGAAGCGCGCGATCGCCGACGGCGCGCCCGCGGACGCGGTCGCGACGGTCACCGTGAAGACCTCGACGAAGGTGCCCTCGTGGGGATTCTGGATCACCGACGAGGCGCGCGACGTGAACATCGCGCAGGAGCTGAAGGACGATTGCCCGCTCGTGGTGGAGCGATGAGGCTCGCGATCCTCGCCGCGATGTCGGTGGTCGCCGCGTGCGAGGAGACGCCCGATGCGAAGGCCGTCCCCCCCGAGCGCCCGCCCGCCGAGGCTCGCGCGACCGGGCCCGTACCGATCGATCGCTTGTTCGTCGAGGGGCGCAGACATGTCGAGGCCGATCAGACGCTGTCGCACGTGGCCGCGAGGTACGTGAAGTCCGACGGCACGCTCGACCCGAGCTACAGCGAGCTCGAGCTGCGCTTCATCGGCCCCCCGCCGCGGCCGCGCGGTCCGATCGATGATCCGGATCGCCCCACCGGCGCCCCCGTCGCGACCCGCCACCAGGAACCACCGAAGCGGCAGACCTGCGCCGTCGTGTCGTGGCGCCAGGGCGTGTGGAGCAGCCGCGCATGCAACCCGGTTGTCGAGCAGGTGCTCGCACCTCGGTGCACGGTGCCGATCATCTGGGAGCGCGCGATCGGGCATGGCGCTCCGCCCGACGCGGTCGCCAAGGTGACGATCAGCGGCGGGGACAGAGCAACGTGGGTGTTCTCGATCGAGGACAAGCTCCGCAACGTGAGCTTCTTCGAGCGCTTCGAGGACGACTGCGGGCTCGTCGCCGAGGCTCCGGATCCGACCGTCGGGCCGGACACGCTCGTCGACGCGATCGATCGCAAGATCATCCAGAACACGATCGGCACGGTCAAAGCCGACGTGAGCGCGTGCGGGACGAAGAGCACGTCGCGCGGATCGGTGAAGGTCTCCGTCAAGGTCGCGCCCGACGGCTCGACGGCGGTGACGATCAAGACCTCGCCGGATCCCGCGCTCGGCGCGTGCGTGAAGGCCGCGGTCGAGCGTGCGACGTTTCCACCGACGCGCACCGGCGGCTCGTTCTCCTACCCGTTCGTGTTCTGAGCCGGTCAGCGGAGCGCCGGCAGCTCGATCATCGCCTGGTCCGCCTGGATCACGAACGGCGCCTGCTGCACCGTGATGGTGCCCTTGCCGTCGTGACGAACGGCCTGCACCGTCCCGAGGCCAACGCCCATCGGACCGCGCGAGTAGTAGTGAACGGCGATGCGATACGGGAACGCCGTCGGCTCGATGATCGTGAACTGCTCGGGGCCGTAGCCACGCGTGATGTCCTGGAGCAGCGACCCGCCCGAGGGCAGCGCGGGGCGCGAGAAGAACGCCTCGGTCCCCGAGCGATCGCGCACGTGCAGGTCGACGTCGTTCGCGTCGGTCTCCCACGCGAGGATGATGCGCAGGCTCGGCCTTCGCGCGAGCTCGACCGGCGTTGCGCCGAGGAAGTCCGCCGCCCGCTCGGGATGCCGCGCCGCGAGCACGGCCTCGGCGATCGCGCGATCCTCGGCGAGCACCGCCATCACGGCGCGGTCGGTCGTCTTGCTCGAGCCGGCGCGCAACGTCGGCAGCACCTCGTCGTCGAGTTCGGGACGGTTCGCGAGCAGGAGTGAGAGCGCGAGCAGGCGATACGTGTGCGCGTGATCGGGCCGCTCGGCGATCGCGCGGCGATAGGCGTCGATCGCGAGGTCGCGCGCGGCGGGCAGCTCCTGCGCGAGCGCGTCGAGACGCTGTCCCGCGGCGCCCAAGAGCTCGACGCGGTTCGGGTAGAGATCGATCAGCGAGCCATACGCGCGCGCCGCGAGCGCGTACGCGCCGCGCGCCTCGAGTGCCTCGCCGAGCGCGAGCACGTTCGTGATGTCGCCGGGGTTCGCGAGCTGCGCCGTCGACGCGACCGCGAGCGCACGATCGCGTTCGCCGGTCGCCACGGCGTCGCGCACCGCGAGGTAGGTGCCCTCGTGGGGCGCCGCGAAGTGCGTCCACGTGTCGTAGTCGATCGCCGACGCTGGTGGAGCCTCGCGCGTCTCCTGCTCCTCGTCATCGTCGTCCGGATCGGGCTCGACGTAGATGCCTCCGGACCGGATGCTCCGCGCGATCCAGTCCTGCGCCACCGCCGACATCACGTCGGCCTTGACCTGGAACGAGCCTCGGCTGTTCCCCATCACGCTGACTCCGTCGACGACGTAGCGGTTCTCGATCGAGGTCGATCCCGACAGGTTGATCGGCCCGGCACCGAGGCCCGCTCCCACGAACGATCGGCCGGGCACGGCGATGTTCACGATGTAGTCGCCATCGATCGTGATGCCCTGACTCGTCGAGCTGGTGTGGATCGACGGCGCGACTCCCGTGATCTCGATCGTCTCGCCGGGCACTTGACGCAGCTCCATCGCGAGGGAATCGGACTGGGCTCCCACGCCATCGCGCAGCGCCTTCTCGAACGTGTGCTCCGGACCGTACGCTCGTGGGGGTTTTGGCGCCTCGGGCGTGTCGACCGGCGGCGTGTCGACCGGCGGCGTGCCGAGGAAGCGCCGCTCGTCCGCGTCGCTCTCGAGGACGATGAGCGACGTCTGCATCGAGACGAGCGAGTGAGCGAGCGCGAGCTTCTCGATCGCCGCGCCGAGCTGCGCGCGCTCGGGGGCGCTCGTCGTTCGCGCGATCTGCTCCGTCAGCGCGGCGACCTCGGCCCCCGCCACCGCGCGCGCGACGCGTGTACCGGGCCGCGCGTTCGCGGGCGTGATCGTGACGACCTGGTTCCCGATCTCGACGCGCAGCGGTCCGCGCGTGCTGCGCCGGCCGAACACCCACACGGGATCTCCCGGTGCCACGCCGCGCGTCGTCGCGGGCCACGTCGTGGCGCCGGCGACGTGGATCCGTCGCTCGGGCATCAGCGCCCGTGCGAGCTGGCGCGTCGCCCGTGCGAGGTCGCGACCGTCGAGGATCGCTCCGGGCGTCGTTCCCGCCGCGACGATCGGTCCGAGCGCGTCGCGATCGATCGTCGCGCCGACCTGCAGCGCGTCGATCCGCCCGATGCCACGCACGAGCTGCACGAGCTTTGAAGGCTCCTGCACGCCCAGCGTGGGCATCCCGTCTCCGACGAGGATCACGCGATCCAAGCCCGTGCTCGACGCGTACGCGAGCGCCGCGCCGAGGTCACTCGCGCCGAGCGCGCCGACGTCGAACAGCTGCTCGACGGCACCGCCCGCGCCGGCGACGTCTCCGCGGTACAGCTCGGTCACCGCGTGGTCGTACGCGCCGATCGCGACCTCCGCGTGCGCCGGCAGCGCCTCGAGGATCGCGCGCACCGCCGCCGCTTGCTTGCCCATCACCGTCGCGCGCGACGCGCTCGTGTCGACGAGGACCACCACACGATCGAGCGCGGCCTTCCCCGCTCCGCGTGGCAGCTCGACGCGCGCGACGAACGCATCGCCGGACGCGAGCGCCGCGTTGCCGCCGGCGATCGGGATCACGAGGTCCTCCGGCGTGCGGTGGCTCATGTCCTCGCGCGACGTCACCCCGTCGCGAACGACGTCGACCGCGAGCCTCGGGATCGACGGCAACCCGCGCAGCGCGAGCACGTACGGCTGTGCCTCGCCGACGACATGCTCGTACGCGAGGATGATCTCCTTGTGCTCGTCGGGCGCGATCGGAAACACGCGCGCGCTGAACTGGTTCCCGAGGTCGCGCTCGAGCAGCGCCGGATCGCGCTGCTGCTTCAAGATCGCCTCGTAGACCTCGCGCCCCTTCGCGCGCGTGACCACGCGAGCCTCGCGCCATGTCGCGCCGATCTTCATCGCGAACCGCGCGACGGACGCGTTCGGCGGCAGCGTCAGCGAGAACCGGCCCTCGCGCTGCCGCGACTCCGTGTTGTGGAACGTGAAGTGGATCTCGGTCCGCGCGAGCGGTCCGTCGATGTCGACCTTCACGTCGATCGCCTCGAGCGCGAGCTCGCTGCCGTCGGTCGGCACCAGCGCTGCCGGCGGCGCGACGATCTCGGTCTGCCTCGCGTACGTCGTGCGCAGGCTCTGCGCGGCGCTCGCCGTCATCGCGCCGAGCACGACCCGCGAGTCCTCGGCGATCGGCAGGTGGGGCACACCTCGCGCCGACGCCGTCTCCTCGACTCCGACGATCGACGCGCGAGGACTGCACGCACACAACCCGATCCCGACAGCACCGACGAGCGCCAGCTTCCTCATGCGATCGTGGGTACAGGACCGCTCCTGCGCGCGATACCGCGCGCTGACAACACGCTGTCACCCGCGCGGCGGCGACCTCGCGTCGCAGGTCGCAGCTATCCGGCCGGGACGAGCTTCCAGATCTTTCCGTCGAGCGACACGAGGTACATCTCGCCGTCGGCGTCGACGCCGAACGAGCTGATCTGCGTGATCGCGCTCCTGGGATCGATCGCCTCGTTCCACTCCCAGTGATCGCGCGCCCAGCCCGCGGCCGTCGGCGACGACGCGTCGTGCGTCCACACGAAGCTGCGCACGAAGTTCGTGCAGAAGTCGGCGTAGAAGTAGCGACCGTCGAGCGCGGGTAGCGCCTTGCCGCGATACACGATGCCGCCCGTGATCGAGCAGCCGTCGCGATGCGGGTAGTCGATCACCGGCGGCGTGAAGCCGGTGCGATCGCACTCCTTCGCGCGGAAGCAGTGCTTGCCCTCGACCACGTTCCACCCGAAGTTCTTCGGCCCGCTGTCCTTCGCCGCGACGAACACGTACTCCCACAGGTTCTGTCCCACGTCGCCGATATAGAGATCGCCCGTCTTCGCGTCGAACGAGAACCGCCAGGGGTTGCGCACGCCCATGTGCACGATCTCCGCCTCGGGCTTCTCCTTCGACACGTCGAACCGCAGGATCTTCGCGAGCAGCGCCGTGGGATTCTGACCGTTCTTCTCGGGATCACCCGCGGAGCCACCGTCGCCCATGCCGGTGTACAGCTTGCCGTCGGGCCCGAACACGAGGTTCCCGCCGTTATGGTTCGAGTACGGCTGCGCGATCTTCGCGATGTCGCGCCGGCTCGCCATGTCGATGGCGTCGGGGTTGGTCTTCGATACCGTGAATTCCACGATGCGCGTCGCGTCGTCGTCGTCGGTGTAGTTGATGTAGAGCTTGCCGTCGGTCTGAAAGCTCGGCGAGAACGCGAGTCCGAGCAGGCCCTGCTCGTTCGCCTTCGACAGCGGGCCGATCGTCGCGAACGGCGCCGGCAGCACCTTGCCGCCCTCGATGATCTTGATGCGTCCCGTGTGCTGCTCGAGAACGAACAGCCTCCGGCGCGCGTCGCCGGGTGCGACGACGAGCAACACCGGGCGCGCGAGCCCGCTCGCGATCTGCTCGAGCTTGACCTTCGCGCCGATGTCCGCGGGCACCGGCCCGACCTTGTCGTCGCCCGGCGGCGCGCTCGTCACGACCGGCGGTGGCGCACTCGCGTCGCCGGGTGCAGGTGCCTCTTCGACAGGTGCAGGGAGGCTCGAGCCGGTCGTGCGCTCGGGGCTTCGACCGTCCCCTCGACAACCGACGAGGATCGCGCACGTAAGCCAGCCGACCATCTGCTTGTTCATGACTGCCCCGATGTTCTAGCGGCCCAACTGCTCGTGGCCAATGCACTTGTCGCCGATCGAGACATCCGCCGGCTACTCCAGTTGCCGTGAATGCCGCGCCTCGGTCCCTGGCCAGTCCTGTCCACGCTAACCAACGAATGATCGGTCGGATCGGCGCACAGCAAAACATGAGCGTTGTTTAGGTGCGATGGCATACGACGTGCTCACGTCCGAGCCCAGCAGGAACCGCCATGCAGCAAGTCACCTCCTTCCTCAAGACCCCTGGGTACGGCACCGCGAAGAACGTCGGCGATCTCCGCCGCTACTTCGAATACTCCGCCGCGGGCATCGAGGTCATCGAGGATGGCCTCCAGGAGATGACGTTCGGCGAGTACCTCGTCGATCAGGGCGTGGTCGATCGCTTCCAGCTGTTCCGCGCGCTGCAGATGCAGGACCGCCTCCCCGGCGTCCGCCTCGGTGAAGCGGTCGCCGCGCTCGGCTTCGCGCCGATCGGCGCCGTCGAGCGCCTGTTCCAGCGCTTCACGCAGTGCTCGACCGTCGAAGTCGGCGACGCCGCGGCGTAGCCGTCACTTCATCAGGCGAATCACGGCGTCGGTGTAGCCGGCCGTGTTCGTCGTTCCCTGGAGATCGCCCGTGCGCGTCTCGGCGTTCGCGAGCGCCGCGTAGATTCCCTTGCGCAGGCGCTCGCCCGCCTCTCGCTGATCGAGGTGATCGAGCATCATCGCGGCGCTGAGCATCAACCCCGTCGGGTTCGCGATGCCCTTGCCCGCGATATCCGGCGCGGTCCCGTGCACCGCCTCGAACATCGCGCATCCACCCTCGCTGATGTTCGCCGCCGGCGCGACCCCCAGCCCGCCGACGAGCCCCGCGGTGAGGTCGCTCAGGATGTCGCCGAACAGGTTCATCGTGACGATCACGTCGAACCGCTCGGGCGCGAGCACCAGCTTCATCGCCGTCGCGTCGACGATCATGTCGTCGAACTGGATGTCGGGATACGTCTTCGCGATCTCCTTCCCGCAGTCGAGGAACAGCCCGTTCGACATCTTGAGGATGTTCGCCTTGTGGACGAGCGTGACCTTCTTGCGGCCGTTCTTGCGCGCGTACTCGAACGCGTACCTGATGCAGCGCTCGCTGCCGAACTTCGTGATGATCGCGATCGACTCCGCCGCCGTGCGCCGAGGATCGATGTAGTGCTCGACGCCCGCGTAGAGATCCTCGGTGTTCTCGCGAACGATCACGAGGTCCACGCCGGTGTACCGCGACGGCACGCCCGGGATCGTGCGCACCGGGCGAACGTTCGCGTACATGTCGAACTGCTGCCGCAGCGTGACGTTCACCGAGCGATAGCCGCCGCCGCTCGGCGTCGCGAGCGGTCCCTTGAGCGCGACCAGGTTCTTCTTCATCGACTCGATCGTCTCGTTCGGCAACGGATCGCCGTGCGAGGCCACCGCCGCCGCGCCCGCGGCGACGCGCTCCCACGTCACCTTGCCGCCTGCTGCCTCGACGGCGCGCACGGTCGCGCTCGCGATCTCGGGGCCGATGCCATCACCTTCGATCAAGCTCACGGTAGTCACGGGGTCTTCCTTTCGATCGGGACGCTATCCACTTCGATGTCCTCGCCGGTGACGCGCACCGGATACGTGAGGAGGCAATACTCGGATGCCTCGGCGTGCATCCCGGTCGCGGTCGAGAACCGCCACGCGTGGTTCGGGCAGATCAGGTGCCCGCGCGACACGATGCCTTCGGTCAGATCGCCGCCGCGATGCACGCAGCGCCGCTGCATCGCGAAGTAGCGATCGCCGTCGCGCCCGAGCGCGATCTCGACGCCATCGACCTCGACCGCCAGCACGTCACCGGGCTGGAGCGCTCCGGCGCGCGCGACGATCTTCCAGGCCATGCGCGCATCATCTCACTGCCGCGGCGCTACCAGCGCTGGAGGCTGCACTTCTTGATGCCCTCGGCAAGGAGCGCCTTCTCGAGCTTGAAATTCATGTCCGACGGGCTCCACGTCGAGACATCGGAGGCCAGCTGTAGCGGCGCCGGATGCTTGATGTGATCGCGCGCCCAGGTCTGCATCGCGTTCCGCTTCTCGATCGGTTCGAGCGCCTCGGCGCCGGCGAGCTTCTCGAGGTCGCAGAACAGCCGCACGAACTCCGCGCGACGCTCCGCGAGCTTCGGCGCCTCGGGCGCGGTCGTGCCGGGCGGTGTCGCCTTGACCACGGCGTACACGGTCGTGCTGCCGACGTTCCATGCGCGCTGCTGCGGATCGGCGAAGATCGACTGCAGGCACGGTGGCACGCTCGGTGTGTCGTTCTGCCAGGCGGCGCGCAGCCCGATGCCGCTCTTGATGATCGTGAGCGACAGCTCCGTCGTCGTCGGGCCTGCGCTACCGAGGCACCGCGCGAGATCGGGCACGAGCGCCGCGACCATCTCCGTTGCCTTTGCGGCGTCGAGCTCGCCCGCGACGACGACGTTCTCGAGCGTCGCGGTCGGGAGCGCCGCATCGGGCGCGACGACCACCGCCGCGTCGATCGGCGCCGTCACAACCGCGGCGTCCGGCGGAGGCGGCGATGGCTTCGCGACATCGACGTCGCTCTTCGATGGACCACACGCACACAGAAGAATGATGATCGCCGCCCGCACGCGACGATGGTACCGCGATCCGCGAGCGCGCATCTGCGATGCCCGACCTTCGACGGACGCTCGACGGTGCAATCGACGCGGCTATCGACTGGCTATCGGCTGGCTATCGACCGGCGACGGTGGCGGGCGGCTCGGGCGCGATCGCGGCCGGCTTCATGCGCTCGTAGATCTCGACGGCCACGCGCTCGCGCTCGGCGACGAGCCACGCGGGGATGTCGTGCTTCTTGATCGCGCCGGTGCGGTCGCGGAGCGTGGGCTCGACGCGGACCATGAACGGTCCGCCGCCCGGTCCATCGATGTGAACGACGAGCTTGTACGCGGTCCCATCCTTCCCGCGAACCCACCGCGTCTCGATGTGGTCGGTCTCGCCGCGAAGGACGAGCGGGTACTCGTCGAGCGACCGGCGAACGAGCGAGCTCGCGGTGCGCTCGTCGATCGCGTATTGCGTGCGTTGGATCTGCCGGACGTCTCGCGCCTGCGCCGCGCACGCCGTGGCAAGAGCGCACGCGAGCGTCGCGGCCAGCGTTGGTAGGATCGGAGTGCGCATGACTCGTGTCGATGCAAACCAGGCTCCGCGACGAATTCGCACTCAGGTCTCGACGGTAGTTCCGTCGGGGGCGAGGCCGTATGCCTTCATCTTCGTGTAGATGCTGGCGCGGCTGATGCCGAGGCGCTTCGCCGCGATCGCCGGGTTGCGATCGCGCCGCAGCGCGTATGCCAGCGCGGCACGCTCCACGGCGCGCACCGCGCGGTCCGTGAGGTCCTTCAGGTCTTCTCCGTCGCCGAGGCGGGCGAGCTCCACACCGGGGAGATCGACGCGATTGTCCTCGGTGTCCGTCGCCGGCGTGGTCGTGCGATCCGGGCCGAGCATGTCGAGATCGTGCGTGCGGATCATCTCGCCGTCGCACAGAATCGCGGCGCGCGACAGCACGTTCTCGAGCTCGCGAATGTTGCCCGGCCAGCGATACGCGAGCAGGCGCTGCAGCGCCTTCGCGGTGATCTGCGTCGGATACGGCACCTCGTTGCCCGCGAAGCTCTTCGCGGCGCCGCGGCGCTTCGCGAGGATGTGCGCGGCGAGCAGCGGGATGTCCTCCTTGCGCTCGCGCAGCGGCGGCACCTGGATCGGAAACACCGCGAGGCGCCAGTAGAGGTCCTCGCGAAACTGACCGCGCGCGACGAGCGCCTTCAGGTCCTTGTTGGTCGCCGCGACGACGCGCACGTCGATCGCGACCGGCCGATCGCCGCCGACGGGCTTGATCTCGCGCTCCTGGAGCACGCGCAGCAGCTTGTTCTGCACGCTCGCGTCGATGTCGCCGATCTCGTCGAGGAAGATCGTGCCGCCGTTCGCCTCGCGAAACAGACCGCGACGCGCGCGTCCCGCGCCCGTGAACGCGCCCTTCTCGTGGCCGAACAGCTCCGCTTCGAGGAGCGACGGCGCCAGCGCGCTGCAGTCGAACGCGACGAACGGACCGTCGGCGCGCGGGCCGACGCGATGGATCGTACGCGCGAGCAGCTCCTTGCCGGTGCCGCTCTCGCCGACGATCAGCACCGTCGCGTCAGACGCCGCGACGCGGTTCACCATCTGCAGGAGGTGCTTCATCAGCGTCGACTCGCCGACGATCTCGCCCAGGCCACGCGCCTTCTCGACCTCGCCGCGCAGGCGCCGCACCTCGCGCGCGAGCGCGCCATGCGAGATCGCACGCTCGACCACCGAGCGGATCTCGTCGCTCGCGGCTGACTTCTTCAGGACGTCGAGCGCCCCGGCGCGCATCGCACGCACCGTGAACGCGACGGTCGGCTGTTCGCTCCAGATCACGACGACCGTGTCCGTCGCCACGGTGCGAAGGCGATGCAGCAGCGAGAGCGCGCTGTCGTCGTCCTCGCCGAGCGCGGGATCGAACAGCACCGCGTCGAACGCCGAGCCGGTCACGCGCTCGAGCGCGGCAGGAACGGTGTCGACATGCTCGACGTCCATCCCGGCCAGCGCGCCGATTCCGTGGGCCACGCTCGGTGGCTCCGAGTCCACGATCAGCACGTGGCGAACGGGCATTGGTAGATCTACTTTCCCTCGTTATGAGTTTCCGTACGACCCCCGTGGAA
>CAZUAR010000066.1:0-8683 GCA_964617845.1 uncultured Kofleriaceae bacterium
GTGGCGCGAGGCAGGATTGAACTGCCGACCAAGGGCTTATGAGTCTCGTGGTCACGTTCTCACTGGTAGTTAGGCGCTGCGCCCAATTGTGTCTAAGTGGGCATAATCGGACGAATTCCAGTGCGAGCGAGCATGAAGGAGCGTGAAGCGATACGAATCAGAGTGGTGAACAAACGGTGAACAGTTTAGAGTGCTCTGACCAAGGGTTTCTTGGAACGGAGAGCACGATGGCGAATGCGACGATCACCGAGTCCTGGCTGAAGAACTACAAGCTGCCGCCTGGCGTCGACCGCGCGCGATTCTGGGACGACTCGGCGAGGACCGCGCCCGGTTTCGGCGTGATCATCGGCAAGCGGTTCGCGACGTTCGTGGTGCAGCGCCGGCTCAACGGAACGCAGCGCATGGAGACGATCGGCCGCTGGGGACATCCGGGCGCCGGCGAGGACCACTCCGAGTTGTGGACGGTCACGCGAGCGCGCGAGAAGGCTCTCCAGATCGTCGGCAAGATGGAGCAGGGCATCGACCCGTCGCCGAAGCTCGCCAGCGACGAGAAGACGCTGCGCGACGCGTTCGCGGCGCACGTCGCGAGCCTCCGCAAGAAAGTGAAGGGGGGCAAGCGGTCCGAGGCGACGATCGCGACCTTCGAGAAGTCGCTCGTCTACCTGGAGAGGTACAAACTCGCCGACAAGCCGATCACCGAGATCACCGGCGAGGTGCTCCGCGAGCTACACGAGAAGATCAAGCGCGACGCGGCGCCGCGCGCGAACGCGAAGAACGAGAAGGGCGCACCGCTGGCGAACCGCGTGATCACGAACGTCGGCACGGCGTGGGCAACGCTGAACAAGCAGCTCGAGGGCAAGCTCGGCAACTGGAATCCGTCGAACGCCGTCGACAAAGACAGCCTCGTGGCGAAGCGCGCCGTGCTCGGCGTGAACAAGGGGGCGGACCTCGCCGACTGGTACGAGCGCGTCACCGGCAAGACCGAGGACGGAAAGCACCGGATGAAGAATCCGATCCAGCGCGACGGCCTCGTGTTCGCGCTGTTCACGGGGCTGCGCTCCGAGGACGTGCGCACGATTCGCTTCGAGCACGTCGACGAGGACGAGCAGACGCTCGAACTTCCGGATCCGAAGGGCGGCAAGCAACGGGCGTTCAAGATCCCGCTCTCGAAGACGTGCCTCGAAATCGTCGAGCGTCGGCGCGAGGACAACAAGCGCGACCTTGGCGGCGCGGCCGACGGCGGTTGGTTGTTTCCCGCGGTCGACGCGAACGGCGACGTCGGCCCGATCAGCGACCTGCGGCAACAGGTGCACGAGACGATCACGAAGGGCGACGAGAAGGTGACGCGCCACTACCGCTATCCCGTCGAGGATGTGCACACGCTACGGCGGACGTACCTCTCGATTGCGAACGACGCCGGTGTCAGCGAGCTCGATCAGCACGTGCTTTCCAACCACGCGTACGGCTCGCACAACCTCAACGCGACCTACATCGCCCAGCACATCGAGCACCTCGCGCGGTGCCAGGACACGATCGAGGCCGCGATCAAGGCGAAGCTCTCGCCGAGCCCAAAGCCGTCGTCGACGAAGACCAAGCGCAAGCTGCAGTCAGTGCCGATGTCAGCCTGACCGAGTAGCCTTCCATTCGTCGCCACCGGAGTAGCTACCGGGCTCGGACCAACCCTCGACGGGACGAGCAGGCGACCACGTTTTCCGGTTCGGTTGGGGGAATCGAGGGTTCCCCATGCCGCGCAACGACTACCGCTACCGCCGCACGCTCAACGAGCTCGAGCTGAGACGAAGGCTCGATCTCGTCGAAACCATCGCGCGACGCACCAGCGAGTGGCACGCTGCAGAGAAACAACGCAGCGAAGCGCGGCGGTTTTTCCCGATCGCTGCGTCGCTCTACGCGGACTGCCTCCTGAAGTACGGGCCGGCGAGCAGCCTCGCACGCGACGCACACCGTGCGATGCTGGCGAATCACCAACGAGCACAGGAAGGCGACGTACCAGGAGTTGGGGAGAACGAGCAGCCCGAGTTGATCGGTGTGTTCGTTGCGCTCGAATGCGGCGCCGATTCGGAGCGAGCCGCGTGCACGCTCGCACGAGCCGCGCAGGAGTTCGACAAGCCGGGCAAGAAGCTCGAACGCCGCGAGCGAGCTCGATCGATCTTGCTCAACCCTCAGTGTGGTGCCCTGATCAAAACAGCTCAGCGCGAGAGAGTTCGCCACCGCTGGATCGCGGCCAACCAACTTCGCCTGGCCGTGATCAACGGCTTCATCGAGCGGGGCGAATGGAACGCTGACGATCCAGAGGTTGCGCTCGTGCGAGAGCGGTACACCCGGTTGCTCGCGCTGCACACGACACCGACGAACAGCGCCGCATAACTCACCTGGGACAAGACTTGTCCCACGCGAGCGTACGAGGCGGCCGTAGGGTGTGCCTATGGACGCATTGCAGTCGAAGCGGGCCGGTCACACGGAATCCGAGTACGTCGACGATCGTGATCTAGCAGAACGGACGCCCATCTCTCGCGCGCAGTGGCAGGCCTGGCGACGCGACCGTGAGGGCCCTCCCTACGCCAAGATCGGCCGCCGCTGCGTCTACCACTGGCCAACGGTTCGCGCGTGGATCGACGCGCGCATGGTGCAGCAGCCGTGACGCGCGTCGCGAATCTCGCCGCCGCCGTTGTTCGCGCGGTGCTCCTCGACGAGCAGCGCGTCGGCCGCGTCGTCGGCGTCGTCACCGACGAGGACCGCGTGGCCGACGGACACGCGCTGCTCGATCACGGCGAGCTCGACGTGCTCGTGATCCTCCTCGACAGCGACGCGGGAACGCTTGTCGGTCGCTACGTGCGCGCCGGTGAGGCCGAGCTCGAGCGCTGGATCGACGAGGTTCTCGATCGCGTGCTCGTGCCCGCGGGCGCGTACGACCTCGGAGCGATGGCGAGCTGACGATGGCGGTGACGCTTCTCGATCAGGCATGCGAGCTTGCTCTCCTCGGTTTGCACGTGTTCGCCTGCCTGCCGCGATCCAAGGAGCCCGCGACGACGCACGGACAGGACGACGCGACGCTCGATCTCGCGCAGCTCGACAAGTGGTTTGCTCGCCGCGGTGACTTGAACCTCGCGGTCGCGTGTGGTCCGTCGCAAATCGTGGTGCTCGACGCGGACACTCCGCGCGCGAAGAACGACAACACCGACGGTCGCGCTCGTCTTCGCGAGCTCGAAGCCGAGTACGGCGCGCTGCCGCGTACGCCAACGCAGGACACCGGAGGAGGCGGCGAGCAATACTTCTTCCGCGCGCCGGCTGGCGTCGAATTCGTCGGGAAGGTCGGCAGGGCGATCGATATCAAGAGGAACGGCTACGTGGTGGTACCACCGTCGGTGCATCCCGACACCGGACGCACGTACCAGTGGAGAGCGGGACTCGCCCCGGACGACATCGAGATCGCCGAGCTGCCGGCGCAGTGGATCGAATTCCTGCGGCGGCCCGAACACGTCGAGCGCACGGCCACCGCAACCAACGCAACTGGAGAGAGCATCTTCGACGCGCTCGCGTCGCTAGATCAGCGCTACGTGCTCGAGTGTCTGTCGGGATCTTCGATCGTCGCTGGCGAGCGCTTCCAATTTCGACGCACCGCGCGGGGGAAGTGGAATCTCTACGTCGATCGCGGCGACGGCTGGGAGGGCACGAGTAACTTCGTCGACGCCGGCGGCAAGATTGGCGCGCACTCGAGTGGCGGCAAAGAAGACGGCGGGCCGCTCGCATCGACGTGGCTCCGCTGGTACGGACACGACGATAGGGCGATCCGCAAAGCACTCGTCGAAGGCGTGCCCGAGCTCGGACGATGGGAACGTGAACGCAAGGAGCGCGATTACAACCCCGACGCGTGGGTCCGCGAAGCCGTCGATCGCGCGCACGTGAAATCGAACGGCGAGCCGCTCGAGCGACCAGAGATCACGATCTCGAGCGACCAAGCTGGGACCGTCGATGCCGCCGAAAGAGCCCTCGCGCGCATGGGCGGTATCTACGTCCGCGCTCGCTCGCTCGTGCAAGTGGTGCGCGACGTGAGCGAGAGCCACGGGCTTTCATATCCGTCGGGCGCACCAGTGATCGTCAGGCTGCAACGCGAGCGGCTCCGCGAGCTCTGCGGACAAGCGGCGAGGTGGCTCAGCTCGCGCAAGAGCAAGAAGACCGGCACCGTTGAGATCGTCGAGACGCAGTGTCCGGCGTGGGTGCCCGCGACGCTCGAACAACGCCAGCAATGGAAGCTCCCCTACCTCGAGCGTGTTGCAGATACGCCGGTGCTCCGCGCCGACGGCACGATTCACGATTGCAACGGCTACGACCCCGCAACGCGCGCCATCTACGACCCCGGCTCCATCGTCTACCCGGCGATCCCGAAGTCGCCGACGCAGGCGGACGCGCAACGCGCATACCGCGAGCTGCTCGAGGTCGTCTGCGACGTTCCCTTCGTAGCGGACTGCGATCGCGCGGCATGGCTCAGTCTCGCGCTCACCACGATCGCGCGCTCGGCCATCGATGGCCCGACCCCGCTGCACCTGGTACGCGCGAGCATCCGCGGTGCGGGCAAGGGACTCGCGACCGACGTGGGCGCCGTCATTGCCACCGGCCGCGCTGCGCCGAAGCGTCCGCCCGTGGTTGCCGAGGACGAGCTCCGCAAAGCGATGCTCGCGTACGCCATCGAGAGCCCCGCGATCGTCGTGTTCGACAACATCGAGGGTGCGCTCGGATCACCGACGCTCGCCGCGATCCTCACGGCGGACTCGATCAGCGATCGACTGCTCGGCGTGTCCGAGAACCGCACCGCGAAGATCCGCTTCGTGCTCGCCGCCACCGGCAACAATATCCAGCTACGCGGCGACCTCGGCCGTCGCGTTCTGCCAATCGACCTCGATCCGCGCATGGAGCATCCCGAGGACCGCGCAGGCTTCCGATATCCGGATCTTCTCGAGCACGTCATGCGTGAACGTCCGCGGCTCGTCGTCGCAGCGCTGACGATCCTGCGCGGCTACTTCGTCGCAGGGCGACCGGCGCATGGTGCGCCGACGCTCGGCAGCTACGAAGCGTGGGACCACGTCGTACGCGGCTCCATCGTCTGGGCGAGCGGCGTCGATCCGGTTGCTGGTCAACAGCGCATCCGCGACGAGGGCGATGAGGATGCCGAGCGACTCGCTGCGCTACTCGTTGCGTGGCGCGACACGTTCGGCTCGAACCACACCTCGGTAGCCGAAGCGATCCGGAAGGCGACCGACTATGAGGCCGTCACGAAGCAGCTCGCGAATCCCGACCTGCACGATGCCCTCGCTGCGTACTGCCGCGACGGGAAGATCGTCGGAAGGCGCATCGGCGACGTCCTGAAGCAGTACCAGCGACGCATCTGCGGCGGACTCGAAATCGTGCGGCACCCCGGGCGCGCCGGTGTCGCACATTGGGCCGTCGAGCCGGTCGAAGGGGGGCGCTGAAATGGTGGGTCTGGTGGGTCTGGTGGGTCAGCTACCGCTACGCGAGATCGAGTTTTGCGATTTCTCTATCCGTGGACGGCTGGAACGACCAACCACACCCACCAGACCCACCATTCAAGGGAGTAAATCGACCGCTCCGAGCCATCAGGCGAGCCTGGTATCAGGCATGAAGGCTCCCGACTCACCGACCACCGCTCCCGACATCGAGAACGGCGACGCGGCAAGCGAACGCGAGCCCGATCGACGCTCAATCACTCCGCCGTCGCGACTCGGACGTGGACCGACGCGCACCTCGTTCCTTCCGGGCCAGAGCGGCAACCTGCTCGGCCGCCCGCGAGGCTTCGCCGGTGTCGCCGCCGAGATCATGCGGCAGACGCGCAACGGCGCCGAGCTCGTCGAGTGGGCGCTCGACGTGTTCCGCGACACGAAGCGCCCGCACGCCGAGCGCGCGGCCGCTCACGCATGGCTCGCCGATCGTGGGCTCGGCCGTCCGGTGTCCGTCGTCGACCTCGAGGTGCGTGCCGGCGATGGCGTGCGCCGCGACTTCTCGCACCTCAGCGACGCCGAGATCGACGAGGTGCTCGCGCGCACCCGAGGACGTTTGCCGATTGATGTGCCGAGTGCGGACGAGCAAGAGAGAACAAAGCCCTTGGTCTCGTCGGAGAACCGAGATTGTTCACCGTCTGTTCACTGCGAGGCCAACCCATCATCCGTAACTACTGAGAACATCATCCGTAACTACTGAGAACCAATGACCACCCGAGACCACCGTACCGAGCACCTCGAGAGCCGCGCCGACCGCGAGCGCGAGCTGGCCGCCGACCTGCTCGAGCTCGAGGCCGAGAAGCTGCGCCGCTCGTTCGCTGCGTTCTTCCGCGCGTCGTGGCACGTCCACGAGCAAGCGACGCCACTGCTCTGGGCGTGGCCGTACGAAACCGCGTGCCTCCATCTGCAGGAGCTCGTGCTCGACTGGCACCGCCGACAACGCGATCCGAGCTACGTGCAGCGCTATCGCGATCTGCTCGCGACGTTGCCGCCCGGCACGCTGAAGTCGCGTCTCGAGGCGGCCCTTGTGCCGTGGGCGTGGACGTTCGCGCCATCGCTGCGCGCGATCTGTCTCTCGGGAAACCCACGCGTCGCGCAACGCGACTCGGTGATCGCGCGCGACATCATCGCGTCACCCTGGTACCAGCGCACGTTCCAGCCGCAGTGGACGGTACGCCAGGACACCGACGCGAAGGGCCTGTTCGGCAACAGCGGGGGCGGATGGCGCGCGGCGATGGGCTTCTCGGCGCAGGTAATTGGCGAGAGAGCTGACCTGCTCTGCGTAGACGATCCTCACGACCCCGAGGAGGCCGAGAGCGAGACGCAGCGAAACAACGTGCACGAGCGTTGGGACCTTACACTGGCGAACCGCCTGAACGATCTCGGCGCGTCCATTCGTGTCGGTATCGCGCAACGGACACACGAGGACGACTGGAGCTCGAGGCGCATCGCCGAGGGCTGGACACACCTCGACCTGCCGATGCTCTACGAGACGGAGCGCGCGTGCGTTACGCCGCTCGGCAAGCCGGACCCGCGCACCGAGGAGGGCGAGTGCCTGCACCCGGAGCGCTTCCCGCCCGACGTCATCGCGGCAGAGCGCGCGAAAGGCGAGCGTCGATGGGCCACGCTCTACCAGGGCCGTCCCTCGCCGCGTGCGGGTTCGATCGTCGCCACCGATTCGCTGCGCTTCTACCGCCGCGAGCATCAGCCCGACGCGACGAGCGCACGTCCGAGCGGCTGCACCGAGCTACCGAGCGTCGTGCTGCCATCGACGCTCTCGCGGATCGCCATCGGCGTTGACCTCGCGGGCGGAAAGAAGACGCTGAAGGGCGACTTCAACGTGATCGCCGTCGTGGGCAAGGCGGGCCCGTCGTTCTACGTGCTCGACGTTTGGCGTGAGCGCGCCGACTTCCCCGAGGTGCAGCGCGCCTTCCGTGCGATGTGCGCGAAGTACCCCCGCGCGGGAAAATACGTCGAGCAGCAAGCGGCCGGCGCTCCCCTCGTCGCGTCGCTTCAGTCGGAAATCAGCGGCGTGGTCGCGGTGCCGTCGACGACGGGCAAGATCGAGCGCCTCGAGGCGGTGCTCCACCTGTTCCAGGCGGGAAACGTTCATCTCGACGAGCACGCGGTGTGGATGCCCTACGCGGTGCACGAGATCACGACCGTCCCGGGCTCGCGCTTCGACGACTTGACCGACGCGATCGTGATCGCGCTCGCTGCGATGAGCGGCGGAACGGACGCGATCGAGCGCTGGCAGAACATCAACCGCGGTCTCGCTGCCGTCGCGGCTGCACCCGGCGCGAATAGGCCTACAGCCGCTGCGAATAGGCACGCCGCCGACGTCGCACGCACGCACCGCGACGATCGCGCGCTCGCCCTCCGCATCGGGCCCGTCGTGCGCGAGCTGCTCGACGCGACGCGAGATGAGCGCGAGCGGAAGCGGCTGCGAGGACTCGCGAGCACGAGCTCGGCGATCGCGTCGGGCGCTCCGGTCGACCTTCAGGCGCGCATGCGGTGGCGTGCATGGGCCGAGCAGCTCGAGGGAGCCGCATCGTGAGCGCTCCGGGCAACGCGCGCAGACGCGAAACCTCGCGCACGTCGCGCGCATCGCGACGTCGATCAGGCGGAACGACGCTCGCGCGCGCTCGCAAGGCCGCGCGGCAAGCGCTGGACGCGGTGATCGCCCGCGTATTGGCGCGCAAGCCGCTCGAGGACGACGAAGTCGCCGCGATCTCCGCCGACGTGGCTCCGCGAGGCTTCTTTCGCTCGTCGATGGAGGCCAACGGCTCCGGCAATGTGTATGAGGTTCGCAGGCACGTCGGAAAGAGTCAGCGCGGTCGCACCACGATGGCCGATCGCGACCGCGCTGATCTCGATTTCGCCGTCCGAGAGCTCGTCGCCGCGCGCGCTGCGGTCCTGGGCGCCCACGATCTGCCAGCCGAGACACCGGAGCAACGTCGAGAGAAGCGCGAGGCGAGCCGTTCCGCGGTCGCGAAGCTCGCCCTCTCCGCGCGCATGCTCGACGAGATCGTCATGAACCACAACGGAGAGCTTCGATGAAGACCACCGTGCACGAGTACCGACCCTCGAAGGCCGCGGAGCTCGCGCGCACGGCGGGCATCGGCGACCTTATCTACACGGGAAAAGGCGCA
>CAZUAR010000066.1:8783-15693 GCA_964617845.1 uncultured Kofleriaceae bacterium
AAAGGCGCAGGAATCGGCTTTGCGCCATCGGTCGAGCCGAGCGAAGACACTGATCCGCGCGTGATCCGCCGCGTCCGAGCCGCAATGCTGGCCGATCGTCGGGCTCGCGAGCGCGCAAAGCGGCAAGTCGACGAGCTGGCGGACCTGCTTCGTCGCCGCGGGCTCGATCTCGCGCCGAAGGGCGGCTTCTACTACGAGGTCCGGCTGATTCAGAAGCCCATGAGCGCAACGTCGACGCCGTGCACCTACTGCGGCGGGCAAGTTTGGTGCGGCGCGTGTCGCCGATGCGGGACGAAGCCGTGAAATCGACCGCTCTCGGGATTCCGAATACGGATAGAAGAATCATGAAGCCCACCGACCAGCTCATCGGCACCAGCGAAGCCGCTCGCCGCCTCGGCGTGAGCGAGAAAACCGTCACGAAGCTCGACGCGGTACTCCAGCCGCTGCGGACCGAGACCGGCCGGCGCGTGTTCCGCGCTGACACCGTGGATCGCGTCGCGGCCGAGCGCGCGAAGGAGCGCCGATAGATGGCGCGCGTGATCATCCCGGGCGCGTGCTCGTGCTCGCCGGTCACGCGGCAGTGCGTGTGTGCGCCGGCGGACCTCGGCGAGCGCATGCTCGAGGTGACCATGCTGAAACTGCGCGCCGACGAAGCCGAACAACGCGGCGACGTCGACGAGGCAACCACGCTGCGCGCGAAATCGCACGCGGCGCTCTCACAGCTCAATTCGACGCTGGTCGATCGACCCGTCGAGAAAACCAACCACGAAAGGACCGACGAAATGACGACCACCGCAACCACACAACGATTCTGGGCTCGCCGCGCACGCGAAGACGGCGACGAGCAGCTCGCCAAGGCCATCGACTACACCGTCGAGAACGGCCACGCGCCGCGCGAGCTCGGCGCTGAGGCCCTCGCCAAGCTACTCGATGCGCTCGCCCGGCTCGGCGCGCTCGTCCTGTCGCCGACCGAGCGCCGCGGCATGGAAGCGCCCGCACTGCGCGGCGCGTTCAAGCAAGCGACGATGAGCGCCGGTCGAGATCTCGAGGGTCTCCGCACCGACGCCGCGATCGACGTGGCCGAAGAGCTGACCGCGCGCCGGCGCGCGAACGAGAAAGCGCGCGTGCACGCCGAGTGGGACCAGCAATGGAAGTCCACCATCGGCGCTCCGGTCGTCGTGGGCTCGCGTCCGTCTACGCACGACCGCGCGGACTCCGATTCGCTCGCCGATCGCGTTGCTGACGAGATGGCGAAGCGCGATCGTGCAGACGAGGAAGCGGCCGTGAGCCGCACCTGGAGCACGCAGCACCTCGACACCCTCAAGCGAGGCGCCGAAGCGATCGCGAGGCTCGGCGAGAAGCCCGAGCCGACGGGTGCAGCATGAGCACGATCGCTAAGCTCGTCGGCGACGCAACGGCCGTCAGCGTGCCCGCGAAGTCGAGCGCGGAGATGATCGCCGAGCTCAGCGAAGCGAAGCGCGCGATGGTCACGCCCGACAAGAAGGCGCGTCGCATCGCGGCGGCGGAACAACAGCTCGCCGATGCGCGCGCGCTGAAGATCACGCCGAGCGCAACCGATGCGAGCGCCGCGACGTGGGGCAGCTGGGGCAAGGCGAAGCCGTGAACGTTCTGCCGGCGCTCGTGCCAAGCGGGGCGCTGCATGGTGCAGCGTTCGGCGTTCGATTCGTACTCGCACGCTGACGCCGGCACCTTTTCTCGAAGAGGAGTGACGCGATGAACAAGACCGAACGCGAAGCACGCCGCGCTCAGACGGCACTCGATCACGCGCAGGAGGCCGCCGAGTGAGCGTCGTCGACAAGAAGAAGTGGACGCCAGCGCAGCACGCAGCCTCGGAAGGCGCGCGCCGCGAGTTCCTGCGTCGTCAGGAGCAACGCGAGCGGCTTTCCGAGTTCCAGCGCGACGCACAGGCGTGCGGCGTCGCGATTTCACGCGAGACGCTCGGCGAGCTCGTCGGTCTTTCCAATGACGAGTTCGCCGCTCGGCTCGCGGAGCACGAGCGCACTCTCTTGCGCGACCAGAAGGACACGAACTGATGTGGCAAGAGCTCGCGATTCGCGCCGGTATCGGCCTGTACCTGTGGGGCATCAACAAGCTCGTCGAGTGGCAGGCGCCGAAGGGGCGCCCGATCGCGTGGCCGATCCCTGACGCGCTCAAGTTGCCGATGGCCGGCAAGGGCACGACCGTCCCGCTGGTCTATGGCAGCGTGAAGCTCGAGACGCCTCCGATCTACTGGGCGGGGAATCACTACACGAACACGTGGGAAGGCGTCACGTACCAGCGCATCGATCTCCTCCTCGGCGCCGGCATCCCCGCGTGCCGCAACATTCCAGGCCACGACTGGTACACGCTCGAGACCCCGCCGCGCCTGATGGCGATCTGGATCAACGGTCGGCGCATGGCGCTCGGCGCGGGCGGGGTGGGAATCGCGCACGGCGAGAGCCACTCCACGTCAGGCCTGACCGGAGGCGGATTCTTCCTCGGCGGCACGGGCGCCGGTGGATGGTTCTACGGCACCGTCGAGTTTTACGATGGTCGCGACGGCCAGGACCTCGCGGTTTCAGGAAGTCACTATCGAGCGGCGCTGGAAAACGCGAATCTCGGCATTCCGATCGATCCGAACTACGTGCCGGGCTACGCGCGGCAGATGTGCGTCGCGATCGTGACCTCGCCGGGCTGGAACCCAGCGCTGCCCTTGCAGCCGGGCATGCTCGGCGAGGGCGACTCGCTGGTGTCGATCGCGCTCGAGGTGCAGGCGCTCGGCACCGAGGCGATCCTGACCAACGGCGAGTACTACGAAGCGAACCCGGCGTACGTGCTGCTCGACCTTCTCGGCGGCGATGTGTGGAAGCTCGGGATGAATCTGTCGCTGATCGACGTGACGAGCTTCGAGGACTGCGGCGAATTGCTCGCTACCGAGGGCTTCGGCATGTCCACCATCTTGGCTCAATCGAGCTCGTCGCAAGCGCTCTTCAGCGAACTGCTCGACACGCTGAACGCGATCATCTTCAAGCACCACCTCACCGGCAAGCTCACGATGCGGCTGATTCGCGACGACTACGATCCCGACGATATTCCGGTGCTCGACTTCTCGAATACCGTCGGAGATCCCGAGGTGCAGTTCATCGGCTGGGACAACCTCGTAAACCAGGTCGACGTCGAGTTCACCGACCGTACGATCAACTGGGTCAAGAACCTCGCGACGGCGCAGCGCGGGGCGACGGCCGTCGGGCAGAACTTCCAGATCCGGTCGGTCAAGGCGAGTCATCGAGCGATCACGTCGCCGACCGTCGCGCGCACGGTCGCCGCCCGCGATCTCGGCGTCCTCGGCCGCCCACGCATGACCGCGGTGGCGAAGGTCAAACAATCACTCCACGCGGTCGGCTACGGCGACGCGGTCAAGGCGAACTGGGTGAACGACGACGGCGTGATCTGCCAGAACAAGATCTTCCGCGTCGTCGGTGTCGATCACGGAACGCTCGAGGATGGAACGATCACGCTCGAGCTGATCGAGGACGTGTTCAACGCGACCGAGGGCGGACTACCACCGTGGAGCCCTCCGTGGGGCAGCGACCCGCCGTTCGAGATTCCGGAGCAGGAAGAATTCGATCCGTGGATCGGATAGCGGAGCAGGGCGTAATGAGACACGACGATCACGACACATCGAGGCAGGTGAAAAAATGAGTTACGACAGCAGACAAATCTCGGTGCAGGACGGATCGATCGTCGAGCTCTACACGCTCGTCCTGTCCGGCCGCACGTACCGGCTCACGACGAACGAGGAGGACTTCGTCCTCGGCGGCAACGCGTGGCACGCGACACCCGGTCTCAAGCGCTCGACGCGCATGCTCCAGAAGGTCGGCGAGCAGCGGCATCTCGAGGTGTCGATCTCGCGCAAGCATCCCGCCGCGATCATCCTCATGAGCAACGGCATCCCGCCGCGGACCGCAACGGTGCGGATCCAGCGCTGGCACCGCGGCGAGGCCTCCAGCGAGATGCAGGAGATCGAGGACGGCGTCATCTCGCACGTCGCGGTCCGCGGCGCGTACCTCGTGCTGCGCGTGATCAGCTTCGTCGACTCGATCCTCAACGCCGACCTGCCGCACGCGGAGGTGAGCGGCACGTGCCGACACATGCTGTACGGTCCCGGCTGTCTCGTCGATCGGAACTATCCGACGTACGACAACCATCCGTTCATGTCGATCGCGACGGTCACATCACAGACCGGCTCGGTGCTCGTCGTGCCGCCGCTCGTCGATCAGTTCAACGTGGCGCGGCCGACCGGATGGGCGACGTTTGGCGAGGTGCGGCGTCTCGTCGACGGGGAGCGACGATCGGTGCTGATTCACGAGCTCGCGGACCTCAGCGGCAACATCGCGCTGACGCTCGACGTCCCGTTCGCGTACCTGGTCGCCGGCGACGAGCTCGAGGTCTACAAGGGGTGCGACCACACGATCACGATGTGCCACGAAGACTTCAACAACCACCTTCGGCACGGTGGGCATCCGAACGCGCCGGACAACAACCCGGTCAACCTTCAAGGGGCGTAGCGGTGCGTCACTCGCAGACGACGAGATACACGCGCGGGCCAGCCTGACTTCCACCGGGCCCGTTCACTCGTCCGCAGCATCCGCGGATGCCGTTTCCGTAGTCGACGATCAGCTCGGCCTGGCAGTCCCATCGGAACGTGCCGCCGTTGTCGGTCGGTGCGCTGGCGTGGCACGCGAAACCTCCGTGCTCGGGCAACGGCAGTGCAGCGCACGCCGCATCGCACGTCACCGACGAATCCGCCTCGCAAGGAACCGGTGTGCGCAGGTCCTCGAGCGTCGCAGCGTCGACGTAATCGGATCGGTCGGAGGCCTCGCACGCGGACAACACCAACACCATCGCTGCGAGCTTCATGCGGTCATTCTACGCATGAACGAGCGAGGCGCATCGGGTATCGGTGGGGCATCGATGAGAAACCGTGTGATGCCGCGCGTATAACGAAATCAGTTGAAAACGTTATACGGACGCCTTAGGTTCGTAGGCCATGACGAAAACCAAACCGAACAAGAACACGTCCTCGCGTCGAGACTTCCTCGTCGCGCACATCAACCGCGAGCTCGTCGACCACAAGGGCGGCGACCTCGAGCACCTCGTCGAGTGCGCGCTCGGCATCTACAACTTCCGCTGGAACATGGACAGCAAGACGGCAATCAGCATGCCCGTTGCGATGCAGGCCGCGATCGTGCGCGCGATCGCCGACCACGCCGAAGACGACGAGCTGAACCAGCTCGTGCTCGACGCGCTGAACCAGGAGGCGGCGCACAAGCACCAGGCGATCCTCTTCGACGATGGCCAGGCGCCGGCACCGGAGGTGCGCTCGTGAGCCGCGCGAAGAAGCTCCAGCGCGAGAAGCTCGTCGCGATCATCGCGAAGGAAGCGAGGCGCCTCGAGCGCGAGCAGAACGACGCGCGCGTAGATGACCTCATCTTCAGCGGGCTCGGCTGGCAGTCGAACCACCGAAGTCACACCACGAAGCACCTGGCAAGAGCAACCATCGCGCTGGCGCCCCTCGCCGACATTGACGAGCTCGAGCACACGGCGTGGATTGCGATCCACGGTCGCGCGAAGGACAACGGCGCAAGCGCTGAAGCCGCACACGAGATCGCCCGACGCACCCTCGAGCCGCTTGGCGCGCGTTACGCCGCGTGCGGTTGCCTGGCGCAGTTCGCGGGCAACGGTTGCTGCGAGAACGATGGGGCGGTGTCCGCGTGAGCCGCCTCGCAGATCCACGCGTCGTCGAGATCTTCGACGTGTTCGACGTCGCGACCCTGCCACGCAGCCCCGGCGAGTATCAGTTCCACGAAGGGAACGAGCTAGAGGACGTCGAAGGATTCATGGAGAAGGTGCTCGGCTTCGTGTGGACCGGATGGAGCGTCGGACGTTACCGCGCGATGCTCCTCGCCTTCGTGGAGCACGCGATCGACGAGGACCTCGACCTGGCGCTTGGCAGCGCGCGCAAGTGGCTCTCGTGGCGCGAGGACTTCCGCCTGATGGGGGAGTACGAGACGACGATCGGCGGTAGCTGCTACAGCGACGAGTTCTTGGCATGGGCTGAGACGCGGTCGGCCGAGCTTCGCGAGGCGTCTCGATGACCCACAACCACGTCCAGGCCACGCGACTCGGCGCCGCCGCGTTCAAGCGGCGCGGTGTCGACGCTGATACTGTAGGCCTGGTGCCGCGCAAGAAGACCAGCCTCGGTGGAGCTCGCGAAGGCGCGGGGCGTCACGCGCGCGAAGGCGAACCAGCGACGACGCTGGTCGCACTGCGGCTCACCGTGACCGAGCGTGCCGAGTGGCAAGCGGCGGCGAAGGCGGCGGGGTTCGCGTCGCTCTCGGACTTCGTACGCGACGCGGTGAAGGCGCGGCTCCCGAAGCGGAAGCGGGGCTAGGTCGTGGCCGGCCGCACGAAGCTCGACCACGGCGACCGCCGCCCGGGTCGCAAGCCGGTGGCGCGCTACGTGGGGCAGGATCGCCGCGGCAACCCCGGCGTGCTTCGCGTCGCGATCGTCGACCTCGGGCAAGCGATCGGCGCGCTGACCTCGGCACGCAGCGAGCTCGAGGCGGCGCTCCTCGAGGCGGACCGTCGTGCTCGCGACGCAGCGGTGGCGGACGCGTTCGATCGCGTGCGCATCGGCGTGCGGTTCGCCGAGCAGGCTCGTCGCGGACGCAAGCCGAAGCGGCGAGCGGCGAAGACGCAGCTGGCTCTGCGGCTGAAGCCGTAGGAGCGAAGCGGCCGATCTGTTCACCGTCGAGTGTCCTGGTGAACACTCGGTGAACACTCCAACCTGATTCCCGAAATCTTGTGGCGCGAGGCAGGATTGAACTGCCGACCAAGGGCTTATGAG
>CAZUAR010000067.1:0-14641 GCA_964617845.1 uncultured Kofleriaceae bacterium
GGCGTGCGCGACATCTCGTCGATCGCGCAGTAGCGACCACGGGCGTCCTGGTGGACGTCCTGACGGGCGTACGGACAACGTCATGACGGGTTCGTCACGAGGCGTGCGCGATATCTCGTCGATCGTGGTCCGCTCGCTACTGCGCGGGCGTCCCGGTGCGCGTCCTGACGGGCGTACGGACAACGTCATGACCGGTTCGCCACGAGGCGTGCGCGACAGCTCTTCGATCGCGCAGCAGCGAGCGGACCACGTGCGTCCTGACGGCCGTACGGACAACGTCATGACCGGTTCGACACGAGGCGTGCGCGACAGCTCGTCGATCGCGCAGCAGCGAGCGGACCACGGGCGTCCTGACGGCCGTACGGACAACGTCATGACGGGTTCGCCATGGGGCGTGCGCGACATCTCGTCGATCGTGGTCCACTCGCTACTGCACGGGCGTCCTGGAGCGCGTCCTGACGGGCGTACGGACAACGTCATGACCGGTTCGCCATAGGCGTGCGCGACATCTCGTCGATCGCGCAGTAGTGAGCGGACCGGTTGCCTGCGCGAAATCTCCTCGAATCGCGCAGCGGCGAGCGGCGTTGATGAAGGTGATGGATCAGCTTCGAGGACGCGGCATGCGGCGGGTGTTCGTGTTGCTCGGTGCGCTCGCGGTCGCGATCGGCGGCGCGGTGCTCGTGTACCGGGGGCCGGGGCACGCGTTTGTCCGCGGGCATCTCGGCGACGTGGCGGCGACGATGCTGGTGTTCGCGGTGGTCTCGTTGGTGCGGCCGATGGCGAGCACCGGCGTGCGCGCGCTGGTCACGCTCGCGATCGCGACGGCGATCGAGGTCGCGCAGGTCTGGTTCCATGCCCGGTCGACGGCCGCGAACCTCGTGCTCGGGTCGACGTTCGATCCGATCGACCTCTGCGCGTACGTCGTTGGCGTCGGGATCGCGGTCGGCTGGGAGCGCGCGTGGGACGCGCGGCCGGGGCGATCCGGGCCGCGTTCCGGGCAGCGTTCCGGGCCGCGTTCCGGGCAGCGTTCCGGACGATGGAGCGCGCGACCGAGGGCGTGATGCTGCTATCGTCGAGACCTCGATGGACGCCGGCACGCGCGGGGAGAGAACCCCGATGTTCGGCGCCGGCCGGTTCGAGGTTCGGGGAACTCTCGGCACCGGTGGCGCGGGGGTCGTGTATCGCGCGTTCGATCGTCAGCTCGGTCGCGAGGTGGCCCTCAAGCACCTGAAGACCGCGAGCGGGCGCGACCTGTTCCGGTTCAAGCGCGAGTTCCGATCGCTCGCGGACATCGTGCACCCGAACCTGGTGGCGCTGCACGAGCTGCACGCGGCGGATGGTGACTGGTACTTCACGATGGAGCTCGTCGAGGGCGTGTCGTGGATCGACTGGGTGCGGCCCTCGCAGCGCGGGGCGATGGGGCCGGCGAGGACCCGGCAGGACGTCATGGGCGCGGTGGTCAGCGAGACCCGGTTGCGCGGCGCGCTGATCCAGCTGGTCGATGCGCTGATCGCGCTGCATCGCGCGGGGAAGCTGCATCGCGATCTGAAGCCATCGAACGTGCTGGTGACGTCGCAGGGCAGGTTGGCGCTGCTCGACTTCGGGTTGGTCGCGGGGATCACCGAGGGAGATCCGGAGAGGTTGGCGGTCGGGACGCCGGCGTACATGTCCCCGGAGCAGGCGAGCGATTCGCCGCTCGGCGAGGCGAGCGATTGGTACGCGGTCGGCTGCATGCTGTACGAAGCGCTGACCGGGCGGCGACCGTTCGAGGGCGACGCGGAGCTGATCATGACGCGCAAGCAGCGCGAGGCGCCGGCGCATCCGACGACGTTCGCGCCGAAGGTGCCGCAGGACCTGGCGCGGTTGTGCATGGCGATGCTCGTGCCGCAGGCGGCGGCGCGACCGACGGGGATGCAGATCTTGACGCAGCTCGGGGCCGCGCCGTCGTCGATGACGCGGCGGTTCGTGAGGAGCATGCCGCCGGTCGCGTTCGTCGGACGCCGAAACGAGATCGACGAGCTACGACGCGCGCTGGCGGATGCGCGGCGGCGCGGCGTGACCGTGGTGGTGAAGGGGCGCAGCGGAATCGGGAAGAGCACGCTCGTGCGGCGGTTCGTGCGCGACCTCGGCGAGGCGGTGATCGCGCTCGAGGGGCGCTGCTTCGAGCGCGAGGCGGTGCCGTTCAAGATGCTCGACGGTGTGGTCGATGCGTTGACAGGGGTGATCGTGGGCATGCCGGCCGCGGACATCGAGGCGCTCGCACCCAAGGAGCTGGGCTCGCTGGTGCGGCTGTTTCCGGTGATGCGCCGCGTGCCGCTGTTCGCGGATGCGCTCGCGGACAGCGCGGTGCCGGCGGATCCTCAGGAGCTGCGGCGGCGCGGGTTCACGGCGCTGCGCGGGATCCTCGTGCGGCTCGCGCGATCGAAGCCGGTCGTGATCGTCGTCGACGATGCGCACTGGGGCGACGCGGACAGCGCGACGTTCCTGGCGGAGCTGATCCACGGCGGCGATCCGGGGGTGCTGATCGTCATCGCGCAGCGGCCCGAGGACTACCTCGGGATGATCGCACAGCTCCGGCGACCGCCCGGCGGCAGCGCGCGCCGCGGCGACATTCGCGACCTCGAGATCGCGCCGCTCGCCGAGGAGGATGCGCGATCGCTCGTCGCGCAGATCGCGGAGGATCCTTCGCGCGTCGACGTGGTGGTCGCGGCGGCGGCCGGCAATCCGCTCGCGATCGCGGAGATGGCGCGCGCGGCGACGTTGCCCGCGAACGCGAAGATGGACGACCTCGTGCGGGCGCGAGCGCAGAAGCTGTCGTCGAACGCGCAGTCGATGCTCGCGGTGTCGGCGATCGCGGCGCGTCCGCTGCCGGTCGCGATCGCGGCGCAGGCGGCGGGCGTGATCGGCGGACACGACGAGGCGGCGATCCTGTCGTCGGAGCGCCTCGCGACGCTGCGGCATGTCGACGGCGAGGCGATCCTCCAGCCCGCGCACGACTTCGTGCGGAGCGCGGTCGTCGCGGGGCTCGGCACCGAGGCGAAGGCCAGCTATCACGAGGCGATCGCGCGCGCGTTCGAGGCGGTGCAGGAGACGGATCGCGCGGCGAGTGCGCGCCTCGATTCGCAGGCGATCGTCGAGCACTGGCTCGCGGCCGGGCACCCCGCGAACGCGGCGCACCACGCGGTCGCTGCGGCGCAGATCGCCGAGGAGGCGCTGACGTTCAAGCGCGCGGCGGAGCTGTACCAGATCGCGCTCACGTTCGGTCCGTGGGACATCGAGGGCCAGCGCGATCTGATGGCGCGCAAGGCACACGCGCTCGCATGCGCCGGCCAGCTCGACGACGCGGTCACCGAGTACGGCCTCGCGGCGCAGATGGTTCCGGACAACGAGTCGATCGATCTCGAGCGACTGCGCGTCGAGGCGTTGCTGCGTCGAGGGCGCATCGCCGAGGCGCTGCCCGCGGCGGAGAAGCTGCTCGGGCAGATCACGTTGCGCCTGCAGCTCACGACGAAGACCTCGCGCACCAAGCTCGCGACCCAGTGGATGCAGGCGAAGCTGCGCGGCCTCGACTTCGAGGAGCGCACGATCGCCGAGGTCGAGCCGCAGCAGCTGCTCGCGGCCGACGTGCTGTACTCGATCGCGAGCGGCCTCGCGTTCACCGATCCGGTCCTCGGCCGCGTCGTGCAGTCCGAGCTGATCCGCTGCGCGCTCGATGCGGGCGAGCCGATCCGCGTCGCGCTCGCGCTCGCGCAGGAGATCATCTACACGTCCGCGGCGGGCAGCCGGACGAGCGCCACCGTGGAGTCCGTCGCCCGGAAGCTCGAGACGATCGCCGCGCGCATCGGCGCCGCGCAGATCACGGGCATCTCCGACGCTGCGATCGGCATCGGGGCGTATGCGAACGGGCGCTGGCAGGAAGCGCGCGAGCGCCTCGAGACGGGGCTCGCGATCATGCGCGATCACGGCGCGGGCGTGCGCTGGGAGATCGATATCGGCGACACGTACTGGCTCGGCACGCTGTTCTATCTCGGCGATTGGCGCGAGATGTCGCGGCACGCGCAGTCGCTCCTGCGCGATGCACTCGAGCGCGGCGACTTGATCGCACAGCAATGGCTGCGCTCCGGGCGCTGCAACACGGCGTGGCTCGTCGCAGGCAAGGTCGACGACGCACGCGCGCACCTCGAAGCCGCGACCGCGATGCTCGGCGACGGCTTCCAGCTGCCGCACGTCCACGCGATCACCGCCGCCGCCGAGCTCGATCTGTTCGCGGGTGATGCGGCGAGCGCCGGGCATCGGCTGCGCGATGCATGGGCGCAGATCGAGCGGCTCGGCGTGCTGCGCATGCAGCAACCGCGGATCGAGCTCGCGATGTTGCGCGCGCGGATCGCGCTCGTCCTGGGTGATCCGCGCAGCGCTCGCGATCACGCGCAGGCGTTGATCAAGGAAGACGTCGCGTGGGGGACGGCACTCGGTCACTTGCTGAGTGCGGCGTGCGCTGTATCCGAAGGCGACACCCACGATGCGCTGGACGCGCTGGCAGTGGCCGAACCACTGCTCGATGCCGCCGGCATGCTTGGCTTTCTCCAGATCGCGCGCGCATACCGCGGCCGCCTCGAAGGGGGCGCCGCAGGGGTCGCGCTCGAGGTCGCCGCACGTGATGCGCTGCTCGAGCTGGGAGCGCGGGATCCCGAAATCCTCGCGTATCACCTGGTGCCGTGGTCGGGATGACGTCGCGACGACCTTTGAGGTACCTTGCTCCTCCCGATCGGCGATCCGATCGTGTACCTACAGCGTAGTTCAGGGTGTTGGCGCGGTCGTGCGCCGAAAACGAGGGACTAGTGTCAGACATTGCTCAGCACATCGCCGTCTCCCACAAGATCCAGTTCGAGGATCTCGATTGGGACCTCGCGCGCAAGCACGGCTTGACCGAGTCCGAGATCCGGAGCCTCCACTACTTCGCGGACATCGAGAGCCAGACGGTTCACTACTTCCTCGAGGTCTCGAAGCTTCGCGTCGCGCGTGATCCCGAGCTGCTCACGTTCCTCACGATGTGGAACTACGAGGAGTACTTCCACAGCCACGCGCTCACGCGCTTGATGGAGGAGTGCGGCGTGAGGGTGCCGAGCGCCGCCGATCGCGCCACCGCGATCCGCGCGAACGCTCGCTTCAAGGCGAAGTTCGAGGACTTCGCGCAGGGCATGATCGCGCTGACGATGCCCAAGACGTTCATCGCGCTGTGGATGTTCTGGGGCGCGCTCCAGGAGTGCCTCACCACGCAGGCGTACGAGGAGCTCGCGCGCCAGACCAAGAACCCGGTGCTCGAGGAGCTCTGCCGTCGCATCGCGAAGCAAGAGCGCCGTCACTTCGCGTACTACTTCAACAACGCGCGCGAGAGGCTCGAGGGCCAACCGTTCGCGCAGAAGTTCGTCCGCGCGATCGCGCGTGCGTTCTACGCGCCGGTCGGTGGCGGCGTGAAGACGGACGAAGAGGCCGCGCGCTGCGTCGCCGGTCTGTTCCCGCAGGAGAAGATCTTCGAGGTCATGAGCTACATCGAGCGCCGCATGGCGCAGCTGCCGGGCATGCAAGGCCTCGACTGCTGCACGCTGTGGGCGGCCAAGGCGCAGCCGCTGCTGCCTCCCGAGACGCGCGCGAAGTCGATCCCGACGACGCCCGCCGCCGCTGCTTAGAACGCGTAGCCGACGCGGAAGTAGCCGACGAACTCCATCGGGTTCGGGCGATAGCCGTACTCGTCTTCCTGCACGTTCAGGTTGCGCATCGCGCCCGCGGCGGCCGCGACGTTGAGACCCGAGTCGAACGTCGAGTGCCAGCCGAACAGCACCTCGGGACCGAACGACGTCTCCATCTGCGGCTCCGACGTGGAGTAGCCATCGTCGTAGTAGTACGTGTCGTTGCTCTTGAAGCCGCGCGACACGATGCCCGGCTCGATGAA
Source organism: uncultured Kofleriaceae bacterium (assembly GCA_964617845.1). Classification (GTDB taxonomy): domain Bacteria; phylum Myxococcota_A; class Polyangia; order Haliangiales; family Haliangiaceae; genus JABFXX01. The sequence goes on from CAZUAR010000067.1 coordinate 5,951, forward strand.
CGGACCCGAGTACACGCGCTTGAAGTAGATCGGCAAGCTCGCGCCGACCTCGTAGCCCGAGTCTCCGTCGCCCATGAAGTCGCTGAACAGGTTGCCGTCGAGGCGCACCGCGACGTTGTTGTGGATCGCGTGGCTGACCGACACGCCGTACACGCCGACCAACCACCCGAGCGGGTTCGACGACACGTTCGTCTTCTTGACCTTGTACAGATAGTCACCGCGCTCGCCGACCTTCACCGGCACACCGTTGATGTGGCTGACGTTGCCCCAGTCCTCGTTCTGCGGCGCACCGTTGGCCGGCGCGGCGACCGCTGCCTGCGGCGCCATCGCGCCCGGCCCGACGGGCCCCACCGGCGCACCGTCCGGCGTCACCACGATCGGCGCGTTCGGCGTGACGACCACCAGCTGATCCGTGTGGGTGACGGGTGCGTCCTCTGCGAAGGCGGGTACGGACGAGGCGGCGACCAACACGAACGCGAGACGGGCAGCGTTGTTCATGGGACTTCCCCAAAGCAGCCGCGATGCCACTCGCGGCCGCGCGGCTAACCGCGCGTCGCGGTTGGGCTTGCCACAGCGTGCCCGCTGGCAAGACCTAATGGACCTACCACCGTCGAACGGCCAAATCCTGACGCCCATGTCGCGATCCGCCGTTCTTCCGCGATCTCGCCCAGCGCCCCGCGGACACCGTTCAACGCAGAACGGTCAGCGTGCGCATGGTGCCGCGCGTGACGCCAAACTGCTCGTGCACCTCGGCGCGCCGCACGACCTCGGCCGGCGCGATCTCGCCGGCCGCGAGCTTCGTGTACGCGTCGAACAAGCGCCGCGCTTCACCGGCGCTCTCGCGCACCATCTCGATCCGCAGGCGGCGCACGCCCCTGGCGACGAGCTCGGGCACCAAGGTGGCGGCGCTCTGCGCTTGCGCGTTGAACACGGTGTTGCGACAGCCGACGTCGACGATCACGGGATGCACCAGGCCGACGCGGTCCTGCAGCGACACCGCGTGCTGCTCGCACGGCCGTCCACACGTGCGGTAGTCCGCGCCCTTCGACAAGAGGTGCGCATACACGCAGTGCTCGGTGTGGAAGGTGGGGATGTGGTGGTGCACGGTGACGGCGACACGTCCGCGCGGCACCGCGTCGAGCATCGCCATCAGCTGATCGCGATCGAGGTCGTGCGAGGCGGTGATCGTCGCGAGCCCGTGGCCGAGCACCCAGCCCGCGGTGATCGAGTTGGTGACGTTCAGCGAGAAGTCGCCGTGCAAGGCGGGCAGGGCATCGCTTCCGCCGCGGACGCCGCGAGCGTCGCGGGCGTCGGCGGCGAGCGCCTTGAAGTACGCGAGCGAGCCCCAGCTGCGCACGAGCACCCAATCGGGCTCGAGACGCGCCAGATGCGCATCGATGCGCTCCTCGCCGGGCTTCTGCACGCGCACCGTGGCGACGCCGACCCTCGCGCCGGCCGCCTTCGCGCGCGCGACGGCCTTCGCGAGCCCCACGAGCTCCATCCAATCGAGCTCGACGTCGCTCGCGCCCGCCGCGAGGACCGCGTCGAGCTGCTCGTCGTTGCGCACGAGGGGAACGATCGTCGGCGAGGCGTCGACCCGCGCGCGTCGATCGTCGTGCGCGCTGCTCGCCGACAAGGTCGCGCGCAATCGATCGACGACGCCCTCGGGCGCGATCACGCGATCGACGCGAACGATCTGCGCCTCGAGATCGGCGACGATGGCGCGGCGCACGTCCTTCAGCTCGCTCACCGGAACATGCAACGCGCTCGCGAGGCCGCTCGTGTCGATCGACAGCAGATGGAAGGCCGTGCCGCCGAACGCGCCGAGCTTGTCGGCCAGCACGTCGGTCGACAGTCCCGCGCCGCGCGCTGGCTGGAGGCTCGATGTCGTTCGCGCCTCGGCGACAGCAAGCGTATCGGCGCTCGACGATGACGCGCTCGATGACGACGCGCTCGATGACGACTCGCTCGATGACGACTCGCTCGACGACGACGTCGTCGAGCTCGATTCGGCAGAGGTCGCGGGCATCGCGAGCGCTCGTGTTTCGGCGGACGTGGCACGAACCGCACGCGCCGTGACCTCGAGCGGTACGCCGACCGCACCTCGGACGACGAGCTCGACGGGAATGCGGCCGAGCGCGGTGCGTCCTGCGTCAGCGGCCTTCTCGCCGGCACGCGTGACCCTCGGATCGGACGAGATCCACACGAAGTCCCCGGGCCCCACGCGGGACAGATCGGGGCCGGGCGTGCCGAAGCGCAGCCGATAACCGTCCGCGATCGCGTCGACCGAGAAGATCGGTCCGCCTTGCTCAGTCTCCTCGGGACGCCCCGCGTCGAACACGACGCCCATCCCGGCGCGCGGTGCGATCGCGGGCGACGTTTCCGCGGAAGCGCCCGACGACGCTGCGCCCGACGACGCTGCGCCCGACGATGTCGCGCCCGACGACGCTGCGCCCGACGATGTCGCGCCCGACGATGTCGCGCCCGACGATGTCGCGCCGTCGATCGCTAGACCACCGGTGTTCGGGCGCTGCGCCGCGTCGGGCACGACGAACACCGCGTCGCGATCGACCTTCACCACGCGACCGAGCGGGAGGCCACGGTGGCGCGGGAAGCGTCCCTCGACGAGCGACTGGTGGTTCGCACCCGAGAGAAACCCCGGCGAGATGCCGCGCGAGTACGCGACGTGCAGAGACGCGTCGTCGTCGGGGATCTCGGTCGGCGTGGAGGGCGTGGGGAGGCCGAGCGAGTGCGCGATCGCGTTGCGATAGTGCGCGACGGTGGTGGCGACGTAGTGCGGCCCTTTGAGGCGACCCTCGATCTTGAACGACGCGACGCCGATCTCGGTGAGCGCAGGGATCGCGGCGGTGCCCACGAGGTCCTTGGGCGACAGCAGATATTCGACCTCGCCGAGATCGCGCACGGCGCCGTCGACGACGAGCGAGTAGGGCAAGTGACAGGCTTGCGCGCACTGGCCGCGATTGGCCGAGCGGCCGCCCCACGCCTCGGACGACAGGCACTGCCCGCTCCACGCGACGCACAGCGCGCCGTGCACGAAGACCTCGAGCGGGACGGGGGAAGCCGCGGCGTACGCGCGGATCTCGTCGACGGAGAGCTCGCGCGGCACCACGACGCGCGAGAGGCCGAGCGGCGCGAGCAGCGTGACCGCGAGCGGGGACGACGCGGTCATCTGCGTCGACGCGTGGACCTCGAGGGCGGGGCAGGTCGCGCGTGCGATCAGGGCGACGGCGGGGTCCTGCACGATGATCGCGTCGGTGCCCGCGGCGGCGACGCGGCGGATCAGCTGCTCGACGATCGGCAGCTCGGGCTCGAAGACCAGCGTGTTGAGCGTGACGTAGAGGCGCGCGCCCGCGCGATGGATCCACGCGACGAGCTCGGGCAGCGCGTGCGAGGCGAAGTTGACGGCGCGAGCGCGCGCGTTGAAGCCGTCGTCGAGGCCGAGGTAGACAGCGTCCGCGCCGGCGGCGAGTGCGGCGGCGAGGGCGTCGCGGTCGCCGGCAGGGGCCAGGACTTCGGGGCGGCGCATCCGTGGGGAACCTTCGCGGGCAGCGTTCCATACCACCCCCCATGTGGGGAAGGAAGAGGGAAACCATACCGGCATCGCGCACTTGGCTGAGTGAGTGAGGCGCGATGGGGTCTTGCACTCCGGAACCGCTCGTCTTTATAACGCCCCCTCCGAAGGAGCCCCCCCGATGACGTCCCTACTTCCATTGCTTAGCGAGGCCGCTGCCGGCGTTGCGACGCGCCCGCACAGCGAAGCGCAGCTCGCACTGCCGAACTTCAAGCAAGTCACCATGCTCGGCACGACCGGCTGGAACATCCTCGCCGTTGGCCTCGTGGTCAGCGCGATCGGCCTTTTGTTCGGCCTGGTGAAGTACCAGAAGCTGAAGAACCTGCCCGCCCACAAGGCGATGGTCGAGATCAGCGAGCTGATCTACTCCACGTGCAAGACGTATCTGCGCACGCAGGTGAAGTTCATCGCGCTGCTGTGGGTGCTGATCGCGGCGGTCATCGTCGTGTACTTCGCGGTGCTCGAACGAGTGCCCGCGCCGAAGGTGATGGCGATCGCTGCCTTCAGCGTCATCGGCATCCTCGGCAGCGTCATCGTGGCTGCGTTCGGCATCCGCGTGAACAACTTCGCGAACTCGCGCGCGGCGTTCGCGTCGCTGCGCGGCAAGCCGTACGGCGTGTACGCGATCCCGATCGAAGCAGGCATGTCGATCGGCACGGTGCTCATCTCGCTCGAGCTGTTCCTGATGCTCTGCATCATGCTGTTCCTCCCCGGCGACTACGCGGGCCCGTGCTTCATCGGCTTCGCGGTCGGCGAGTCGCTCGGCGCCGCGGCGCTGCGCATCGCGGGTGGCATCTTCACGAAGATCGCCGACATCGGCTCGGACCTCATGAAGATCGTCTTCAACATCAAGGAAGACGATGCTCGTAACCCCGGCGTCATCGCCGACTGCACCGGCGACAACGCCGGCGACTCCGTCGGCCCCACGGCGGACGGCTTCGAGACCTACGGCGTCACCGGCGTCGCGCTCATCACGTTCATCCTCGTCGCGCTGCCGAACATCCCGGGCCTCACCGGCTTCAAGGCCGACGGTGTCACGCTCGCCGACCCCGGCGAGTGGACGCAGACCGTGCTCCTCGTCTGGCTGTTCGCGATGCGCATCATCATGATCCTCGCGTCGGTCGGCAGCTACCTCATCAACGAGGCGATCACCAAGGCGCGCTACGCCAACGCGAGCAAGATGGACTTCGAGCACCCGCTCACGGTCCTCGTGTGGCTGACGTCCATCGTGTCCGTGGTCCTCACGTTCGTCGTGTCGTACTTCCTCATCGGCAAGGGCGACTCGGCGCTGCCGTACGGCCTCTGGTGGAAGCTGTCGGCGATCATCTCGTGCGGCACGCTCGCCGGCGCGATCATCCCCGAGCTCGTGAAGATCTTCACGTCGGTCAACTCCGGCCACGTGCGCGAGACGGTCACCGCGTCGAAGGAAGGCGGCCCCTCGCTCAACATCCTCGCGGGCCTCACCGCGGGTAACTACTCCGGCTACTGGATGGGCCTCGTGATCACGGCCCTCATGGGCATCGCGTACTACATCTCGAGCAAGGTCGGCGTCGCGGAGATCCTCTTCGCGACCAACCGCCTCGCCGGCATGGAGATGACGCCGTTCGCGTGCAGCGCGGCGGCCACGGTGTTCGCGTTCGGCCTCGTCGCCTTCGGCTTCCTCGGCATGGGCCCGGTCACCATCGCCGTCGACTCGTACGGTCCGGTGACGGACAACGCGCAGTCGGTCTACGAGCTCTCGGTGATCGAGGGCAAGCCCGGCATCGAGGAGGAGATCAAGAAGGACTTCGGCTTCACGCCGGACTTCACGAAGGCCAAGGAGTACCTCGAGGAGAACGACGGCGCGGGCAACACGTTCAAGGCGACCGCGAAGCCGGTGCTCATCGGCACCGCCGTCGTCGGCGCTGCGACGATGATCTTCGCGCTGATCATGCTCGTCACCAACGGCCTCAAGCCGGAGGCGGTCGGCAACCTCTCGATGATCCACCCGCCGTTCCTGCTCGGCCTCATCGTCGGTGGCGCGATCATCTACTGGTTCACCGGTGCGTCGACGCAGGCGGTGTCCACGGGCGCCTACCGCGCGGTCGAGTTCATCAAGGCGAACATCAAGCTCGACGGCGGCTCGGACAAGGCGTCGGTCGAGGACTCGAACAAGGTCGTCGAGATCTGCACGGTCTACGCGCAGAAGGGCATGCAGAACATCTTCATGGTGATCTTCTTCACCACGCTGTCGTTCGCGTGCCTCGATCCGTACTTCTTCATCGGCTACCTGATCTCGATGGCGCTGTTCGGCCTCTATCAGGCGATCTTCATGGCGAACGCCGGCGGCTGCTGGGACAACGCGAAGAAGGTCGTCGAGACCGAGCTGCGCATGAAGAACACGCCGCTCCACGAGGCGAGCATCGTCGGTGACACCGTCGGCGATCCGTTCAAGGACACGTCGTCGGTCGCGCTCAACCCGGTCATCAAGTTCACGACCCTGTTCGGCGTGCTCGCCGTCGGCCTCGCGCTCCAGCTCAAGGCCAAGGCGCTCGGCGCCCCGGGCGCCGCAGCTCCCGAGCCGATGTACGACTACATCCGGTACGCCGTCGCCGGCGTGTCGCTCGTGATCTCGATGGCGTTCGCCTACCGGTCGTTCTACGGCATGCGCATCACCGGCGCGATGGCCGCCGCGACGCCGCACTCCCACAAGGACGACGCGAAGAAGGTCGAGGCCAAGGTCGAGAAGAAGGTCGACCACGACAAGAAGGAAAAGGCCGAGAAGGCCGCCGAAGCCAAGAAGGAAGCGGCCGCGTCCAAGGACGACGACAAGGACGACGACAAGGACAACAAGGACGAGAAGGAAGACAAGAAGGCCGACTAAGCCTTCACGTCTCCAACTCGACGGGCGCTCTTCGGGGCGCTCGTCTTGTTTTCGGTCAGCGTCCACGATTGGCTGCCGCTCGCCGCTGATCGCATCGATGGCGAGTCAACGAACGAGCGCTTCGATCACCGTCGCGCCGGCCGCTGTCAGGCCGATGAAGATCATCGCGAGCGTCGCGTAGGCTCGATAGCGAAACTCGGTTCCACAGGTCGCGTGTCTCATCGCGTCCTCCCTTCCATTCGTACCGCTTGTTGATTGGGATGCGAGGTCTCCCCACGCGGTTGCACGAGCAGCGCGGGAATCGCGAGCAGCGCGATCGTGATCGCGGCGTACAGCGCGACCAATCGCACGAGTCCGCGCCGCCCGATCTGCAAGAGGCCCGCGGTCTCGTCGTCGATCACGAGGACCTCAGCGCCGAGCGCACGACGTCGGCCATCGCGACGGTCCCGACGGCGAAGCCCGCGAACGCGAGCGCGAGTAGTACCGCGTAAATGAGCCCGCAGGTCCGCAGCTGCGCTGCGCCGACGGCAAAGCCACGCGATCGAACGATCGGTCGGAGTCGGGTCATCGAACGCTCCCTCACTTCCCCTCGACGATGTCGTCATACGTCCCGTGGATCCGATCGGGCCCGGCAGACATCACGCGGAACGTGGTGCTCGTCGGGCAGAAGTGCTGGTAGGGCAGCCCCCATGGATCCACCGTGTCGCCGCGACCGGCGTACGGGTTCAGCTCGGCGAGGAGCCGTGGGCACGCGGTGTCGGGGTGCTCGACGACCCACGCCGGGAAGGCCTCGAGCGCGTACCGCTTCACGACGTACCGCGCTTCGGTCATCTTCGCGCGGCGATCCGCGGCCTCCTCGAACGGCCGATCGCGCATGCGCTTCGCGAGGTAGATCATGCCGATCCCTGCGATCGACGAGACCAGCACCGTGCCGGCGATCAGCCGGCGAAGGCGGCGCGCTCGACAAAGGCCGGTCACGGCGGGAGCGAGTCGACGGTTCATGGCCGCGAACCGAGCAACGCGCGGACCACCCGCACGTCGTCGCGCAACCTCGCGATGGCGCGCGCCCGAGCGTGGGCGGTGAGCCAGGCGGACAAGCCCGGTGCTTGCCGTGCGTGACAAAGCGGCAACGTGCTAAGAGCGGCCATGGCCGAAACGATCCGCGCCCCCCGGGGCAGCGAGCTTTTGTGCAAGGGCTGGCAGCAGGAAGCCGCGCTGCGGATGCTGATGAACAACCTCGATCCCGACGTGGCCGAGCGGCCCGCCGATCTCGTGGTCTACGGCGGCACCGGCAAGGCCGCGCGCAGCTGGGACGACTACCACGCGATCGTGCGCGAGCTGCGCCGGCTCGAGAACGACCACACGCTGCTCGTGCAGTCGGGACGGCCGGTCGGCGTGTTCCGCACGCACGAGGAAGCGCCGCGCGTGCTGATCGCCAACTCGAACCTCGTCGGCAAGTGGGCGACGTGGGAGCACTTCCGCGAGCTCGAGAAGCGCGGCCTCATGATGTACGGCCAGATGACGGCCGGCTCGTGGATCTACATCGGCTCGCAAGGCATCGTGCAGGGCACGTTCGAGACGTTCGCGGCGGCGGCCAAGGTCCACTACGGGCCGACGGCAGATCTGTCGGGCCGCTTCGTGCTGAGCGGTGGCCTCGGCGGCATGGGCGGCGCGCAGCCGCTCGCGGCGAGCATGGCGGGCGCGGTGTTCCTCGGCGTCGAGATCGATCCCACGCGCGTCCAGCGCCGGCTGGAGACGCGCTACCTCGACGAGGTCGCGCCGGATCTCGACAGCGCGCTCGCCCTCGTCGACACGTACAAGCGACAGAAGGTGGCTCGCTCGATCGCGCTCGTCGGCAACGCGGCCGACATCTATGCCGAGCTCGTGCGCCGCGGCGTCACGCCGGATCTCGTGACCGACCAGACGTCGGCGCACGATCCGCTCGTCGGCTACATCCCGCAGGGCCTCTCGCTCGAGGACGCGAAGCACCTGCGCGATCGCGATCCCGAGGGCTACATCGCGCGAGCGCGCGCCTCCATGCGCGTGCAGGTCGAGGCGATGGTCGCGATGCAGAAGGCCGGCGCGCACGTGTTCGACTACGGCAACAACATCCGCGCGCAAGCCGAGCTCGGCGGCATGACGCACGACGCGGCGTTCGCGTTCCCGGGGTTCGTGCCCGCGTACATCCGGCCGCTGTTCTGCGAGGGCAAGGGCCCGTTCCGCTGGGCCGCGCTGT
>CAZUAR010000068.1:0-13364 GCA_964617845.1 uncultured Kofleriaceae bacterium
GCGACCCCGACGGGATTCGAACCCGTGTTACCTGCGTGAAAGGCGGGTGTCCTAGGCCTCTGGACGACGGGGTCAGGTTTTCAGAACTGCTTCATTGTTTGGTGAGCCCAGATGGGATCGAACCATCGACCCTCGGCTTAAAAGGCCGGTGCTCTACCACTGAGCTATGGGCCCTCGGTGGTGCGGCAATCTGCCGGATGAAGTCTCCGAAAGCAAGCGAGCCGACCAGGGTCCGACCACATAGCCTGCCGCAATGTGAGGCAGACGATAGAATTGATTCTCGGGGCGTCGGTTAGTAACGTAGCTTTCACCACATGGACAAACGGGAAGCTGTTCGAGTCCCTGTCCGGGTGAAGGCGCGATGTCGATGCGTCGACGGCGTCGTCATCGAGGGGTTCGTCGAGGACCTGTCTCGCAGCGGAATGTTCTTCTGCACCAACGAGAAGATCTGCGCGGGATCGGCCGCCGCGATCGACCTCGAGGTGCCGGGCGACGAGCCCATCCGCCTCGAGGCCGAGGTCGTGCGCGTCGAGCAGACGGCGGACCGCGAGGGGATGGCGTTCCGGTTCATCGATCCGCAGAGCACGCGAAAAACGTTGGCGAACTTCATCATGCGCTCGCACCACTCGACCGCGCACTAGCGGCTATAGTGGCGGCCGTTTGGTCGTGCCCGAATCGCTGCCGCCCTCCACTCCGCGTGGCAAACCCGCCACGCGGCGTACGATGCTGTCTCGCCGCGACGCGTTGACGGTCGAGGAGCGTGCGCAGTTCGCGTCGGCGATCGCCGCGCGCGTGGACGGCTTGCTCGGCGAGCGGACTCCCGGCGTGCTGGCGATGTACGCGGCGAAGGGGACCGAGGTGCCGACGGCGGCGATCGACCGCGCGGCACGGGCCCGCGGAGTTCGCGTGGTGTATCCGCGGATCGTGGGGGCCGAGCGGCGGTTGGCGTTTCACGAGGTGGCGCTCGGCGAGCTCGTCACCGGGCGGTTCGCGTTGATGGAGCCGCCCGAGGGCGCCCCGGCGGTGGAGCTCGACGAGATCGGGGCGTTCCTCGTCCCCGGCGTCGCGTTCGATCGCGCGAATGGTGCGCGGCTCGGCTGGGGACGCGGGCACTACGACGCGACGCTGTCGGCGGCGCCGGCGGCGCTGCGCATCGGGCTCGCGTTCGAGATCCAGCTGATCGACGGCATCGCGCACGAGCCGCACGATGTCGCCATGAACCTGATCGTCACGGAGGTCGCGACGTACGTCGTGTCGTAGTCATGGATGCGATCTACATCCTCGTAGGCGTCGGGCTCGGTTTGCTCGTCGGTTTCGTCCTCGGTGGCAAGCTCGGGCGCGCGAAGGGCGACGGCGCAGACGGCGCGCAGAAGGCGGCCGAGAGCGAGGCCGAGAAGATCCGCGCCGCGGCGAAGTCGGAGATCGAGTCGATCAAGAAGGCAGCCGAGATCGAGGCGAAGGAAGCCGCGCGCAAGCACAAGACGGATCTCGACGAGGAGCTGCGTGGACGGCGCACCGAGCTGAAGAAGGCCGAGGAGGCGCTCGCGCAGAAGGAGCGCGAGGTCGAGAAGGCGCGCAAGGATGCCGAGCGGCGCGCGAGCGAGATCGAGAAGAAGGAGCGCGGCATCGACGGCAAGATCAAGCAGGCCGACGCTGCGGTCGAGAAGGCCGAGGCCGCGCAGGCCGAGGCGCGCAAGAAGCTCGAGCAGATCGCGTCGCTGTCCGAGGAGCAGGCGCGGAAGCGCCTCGAGGACGAGGTGAAGGCGCAGGCGTACGCGTCGGCGGCCGTCGAGATCAAGCGCATCGAGGACGACGCGCATGCGGAAGCGACCGCTCGCGCGAAGACGATCGTCGCGACGGCGATCCAGCGATTCGCCTCGGAGTTCGTACACGAGCGAACGGTGGCGGTCGTGCCGCTGCCGTCGGATGACCTGAAGGGCCGGCTGATCGGACGCGAGGGCCGCAACATCCGCGCGCTCGAGGCGGCAACCGGCATCGACATGATCATCGACGACACGTCGGAGGCGATCACGATCTCGTGCTTCAACCCGGTGCGCCGCGAGATCGCGCGCATCGCGATCAGCGCGCTCGTCGCCGACGGACGCATCCATCCCACGCGCATCGAAGAAGTCGTGCGCAAGGCGGAGAAAGAAGTCGACGCGCAGTGCAAGCAGGCCGGCGAGCAAGCCGTGTTCGACCTCGGCATCCATCGCTTGCACCCCGAGCTCGTGAAGCACCTCGGGCGCCTCAAGTTCCGCCAGTCGTACGCGCAGAACGTGCTGCTGCACTCCGTCGAGGTCGGGTACCTCGCGGGCCTGATCGCGGCCGAGCTCGGCGCGAACGTCAAGCTCGCGCGCCGCGCGGGTCTGTTGCATGACATCGGCAAGGCGCTCGACCACGAGCAAGAAGGCGCGCACGCCGAGGTCGGCGCCGCGTTCGTCAAGCGGCACGGCGAGTCGCCGAAGGTCGCGCAGGCGATCGCGTCGCATCACGGCGACGAGGGCGGCGGCCCGCAGCCGAGCGCGCTGCTCGATCACGTCGTGGCGGCGGCGAACTCGCTGTCGGCGGCGCGGCCCGGCGCGCGGCGCGAACAGCTCGCGAGCTACATCAAGCGGCTCGATGACCTCGAGGCGATCTGCAAGCGGTTCAACGGCGTCGAGCGTGCCTACGCGCTGATGGCCGGCCGCGAGATCCGCGTGATGGTCATGAACGACCAGATCGACGACGGCCAGGCGATCGTGATGAGCAAGGAGATCGCGCGCGCCATCGAGAACGAGGCGACGTATCCGGGTCAGGTGCGCGTCGTAGTCGTGCGGGAAACTCGCGCTTCCGACTACGCGCGCTGACGCGGCCGCTCGCTGGCGCGCGACGTGAATTCGCTGTCGGCAGGAGCCGCCGATGTTTCACAAGCCCGCTCGACCTGCCCTCCTCGCCCTCGTTCTCCTCGGAACTGCAGCGACCAGCGCCGCAGATCCGGCGGATTCCGACGAGCGCACGTGCCCCACCGAGGTACGCGGCGTGCGAATCGCCTCCAGTAACCTTCGCGATGGCGTGGCGTTCACGTTCACGGTCGCCCACGCGAAGCAGCTCCTGGGGTTGCGGTCGCTCCTGCGCGAGGCGGCGGTGATCATCGAGAAGGAGACCAAGCTGGCCGCGCTCCACCCCGATCCGGACGTCATGCCGGCCTCCGACGGGACGGGCTCGATTCCAGCGCTCGACATCGCGGTGCGCAACACGCCGACGGGCGTGATCGTGTTGGTGCGCCCCGAGGAGGAGACGAAGGTCCCGTTGATCCAGCACAACGCGCGCAACTTCGAGCTGTTCTGGTCACAGCACTCGTGCGTCGATACGCCCAAGATGGCGCAGCCGCGAATCACTTCGGCAACGGCAATTGCTTCGTCTCCTCGTCGAGAGGCTCGGTCCACGGAAGAGCGCGCAGGAGCGACTTCGCGCGCGCCTTGAGCTCGGGCGACAGCTCTCCACGATCGGCGGCGTCGATCGCGGCGGCGAGCTCGCCGGCGGTCTGGAAGCGCTGCTCGCGTGACTTCGCGAGACCGATCGCGAGGACCGCTTCGAGCTGCGGCGAGATGCTCGCGATCGCGCCCGGGCGGATCGGCATCGCGTGCACGACCGCATAGAGCAGCGCCGGCGTATCGCGCCCGACGAACGGCACCTGCCCCGTCACCGCGCGATAGATCACCGCGGCGAGCGCGTAGACATCCGCGCGCGGATCGATCGCCTGCCCGCGTGCCTGCTCCGGCGCCATGTACGCGGGCGTGCCGATCACCGCGCCCTGCGTGAGCGTACCGCTCGACGCGCCGAGGTGCGCGACGCCGAAGTCGAGCAGCTTCCACGTGCCGGCGTCGCCGCTCGTCTCGTCGAGGAACAGGTTGTGCGGCTTGATATCGCGATGGACGATGTTCGCCGCGGCCGCGAGCTCGAGCACGCTCGCGATCTGCGTCACGAGCTGCAGCATGCGATGCCGCGGCAGCGTCGCGCGCTTGCGCAACAGATCGCCGAGCGAGTGGCCGCGCAGCCGCTCCATCGCGAAGAACGGAATCGGATCCTCGGGGGTCGACGCGTCGAGGACACGCACCACGTGCGGCGTATCGAACGAGCTCGCCGTACGCACCTCGCGCAGGAAGCGCTCGACGTAGTCGCGGGCGCCGAGGAGCTCGCGGCGGAGCAGCTTCACGGCGGCGGGCGCATTCGTCTTCGTGTGCGTGGCCTCGTAGACCTCGCCCATCGCGCCGCGCCCGAGCACCGGCCCGAGCTCCCACGCGCCGACGGTGTGCCCCGTGAACCGTCCCGGTCCGCCGATCTTGAGCGCGCGATCGAGGTCCTGCCGCAGCTCCTGCACCTGCTCCTCGCGCTGCGCGGCGAGGCGCGTGGCGACCTGCAGCTCGTCGATCGCCTGCAGCGACGCGCGCCGCCCGAGCCGCGCCATCACGAACCCGATGAGGTACCCGCCTTGAACGCACAGCTGCCCCGCGATCTGCGCTTCGACCGACGAGCCGGCGCGGCCCGCATAGAAGCCCGGATCATCGATGACGCCCGCGATCACGAGCGCTGCTTCGACGGCGTGCCCGCCGGCCGCGATCACGAACATCGCGATCGCGGCGGCGACGTTCTCGGTGCGACAGAAGAAGTACAGGCCGAGCATCGTGATCAGCGGCGCCGCGCTGAACACCCCGACGTAGAGCAGGCCGATCTGTCCGCAGACGACGCACAGGAACGCGAGGACGTTGAGCTTGCGTTGCTCGTACTTCGTCGGATCGCGCAGCTCGTAGTAGATCCAGATGCTCGCGACGAGGCCGACGCCGACGAGCGAGAGGAGCGCCGTCGCGATGCGCCGGTTGCCGGGCGTCACGAGCACGATCGCGACCACGCCGAGCGCGACGATCCACCCGATCTTGAGGAACTCGCGCGTGCGAGCGACCTCCTCGTCGCGCAGCGCATCGGCGGAGGTCGTCATCGTCGACGGTCGCGAGCCATAGCGGCCCGACGTGATCGACATCGGTGTGATCGTCGAGCTCACGCGGACGCCTCCCACCCGAACTTCTTGATCAACGCATCCGCGCGCCGCCGCAGCTTCGCATCCAGCTCGCCGCGCACCGCCATCGCCAGCGTGTCGGCCACGTCCGCGCCGCTCGCGAACCGATCGTCGGGCGACTTCGTCAGCGCGATCGCGGCCCACCGATCGACGTCCTCGTGAAACACGCCGAGGTCGCCGGGCCGCAGCGGCGTGCGGTGCACCACCGCGAACAACAGCGCCGGCGTATCCGCCGCGGTGAACGGATGCCGTCCCGTGAGGCAGCGATACGCCACCGCCGCGAGCGCGTACACGTCCGCGCGTCCATCGACGCGCTCGCCGCGCGCCTGCTCGGGCGCCATGTAGCTCGGCGTCCCGATGATGCCGCCCTGCGTGAGCGTGCCGGTATCGTCGGCGAGGGTCGCCACGCCGAAGTCGAGGATCTTCCACCGCTCGCCACCGGGCTCGCGCGCGAGCAGCATGTTCTGCGGCTTGAGATCGCGATGCACGATCCCCGCCGCGCTCGCCGCGTCGATGCCGGCGCCGATCTGCTTGCACAGCGCGACGACGCGCTCCGCCGGCAGCCGGCTCTCGCTGCGCAGCTGCTCCGCGAGCGTCTCGCCGTGCAGGCGCTCCATCGCGAGGTACGGCACGCCCTCGCCCGCCGCGGCCTCCAGCACGCGCACCACGTGCGGCGACGCGAGCGCTCCGCTCGCCTTCGTCTCGCGCAAGAACCGCGCGACGTGCGTCGGGTCCGAGAGCAGCTCGCGGCGCAAGAGCTTCACCGCCGCGCTCTCGCCCGTCGACGTGTGCACCGCCTCGTACACCTCGCCCATCGCGCCGCGCCCGATGACGTTGCCGAGCTTGAACGAGCCGACGACCTGATCCGTGTGCCGCCCCGGGCCATTGATGTGCAGGGCGCGTTCGAGGTCCGCGCGCAGCTCGTCCATCAGCGCCTTGCGCTGCGCGGCGAGCCGCGTCTGCCGCTGAAGCGCCTCGATCGCCGAGGTCGACGCGGCGCGGATCGCGCGCCCCGTGTAGAACGCGAGCACGTAGGCGCCGATGACGAACAGCGCGCCGACGGCGAGCGTCACGCGCGAGTGCTTCACGTCGCTCGCGAACACACCCGGATCATCGACGACGCCGCTGATCACGATCGTCGCGCACGCGACGTAACAAGCGACCGAGACCGCGAACAGGATGCGCATGCCGCGCACCGCCTCGCTGCGCGCGACGAAGTGCATCCCGAACACGATGATCACCGACGCCGCGGTGAACGTTCCGAAGTAGAAGATGGCGACGTGCGTGTTGATCGTCGCGAGCGCGCCGAGGACGATCAGGTTGGTCTCGCTGTACTTCGATGGATCCGCGAAGCGCCGGTAGAAGTACGAGCTCATCACGATGCCCCACACGAGCGCACCGACCATCGCGATGTTCATGTAGCGAGGTGCGTCGAGGAACGGGACCGCACCGATCGCCGCGAGGCTGATCGCCCACCCGATGACGATGAACTGCCGCGTGCGCCGAACCTCCTCGGCGTGCATCACGTCCGCGACGGTGTTGAGCGAACCGATCGTCGTGCTCGGCTCGTTGCGCGTCGCCGGCGCTCGCGTCCCGGGCCCCGGCAGCGGCGTACGCGCGATCGCATCGAAGTCAGGCTCCGGGAGCTGCGGCAACGGCGACGCCGCTCGCTCGCTCGGTGCGGGCGCGCGCTCGCGCTGCGGCTCGCTCGCGGGCCGCTCGTTGACCGTTCCGACGTCCGTATCGGCGCGCCGGCTCGGCAGGTCGTTGACCGTGCCCGTATCCGTTTCGGCGCGGCGAGGCGGATCGCTCGTCGCGCGATGGGGCTCGGCGATCGTGTCGCCGCTCTCGGTACTGGCCCGCCGATCGGGCGGCTCGGTCCCCACGGTACTAGTTTAGGGTGATCCCGGGAGCAGCGCGGGATCTCACCGGTAACTCCGGGGTTTCAACACGAGCACGGGACACCCGATGTGTGTCATCGGCCGAGATGTCTGGATCGTCTATCTCGGTAGGATCGCAGCCCGCCTGCGCCGATCGGCCCGTTTCTCGAGCGAGCGCGTAACCACCGCCGGCGCGCGGACATCGCCACGCGTGGCGCCGCGCGGCCCCTGCGAAACCACCGCAGACACACCACGTCGGAGACGACGCGGTCCTCGTCGCTGGTTCGCGCTGCGCGGTCACATCGTGACGAGCAAAGCCCATCACGATCGATCCCACGGTAGCATCGTGCGGGCGTGCCCGACCCACGCATCTATCCGTTGATCGATGTGAGCCGAGAGCAGCTGCAGGCGCTCGTCGGCGCTCCGATCGCGGGCGTGGAGCGCGTCGAGGGCGGGCTCACCAACACGATCCACAAGGTGCGGCTCGGAACGGGCGAGACGCTCGCGGTGAAGCACTACGCCGGCGGTGTCGACTCGTTCGGCGCGGAGCTCGCGACGCTCACGCTCCTCCACGGCACCCTCCCGGTCCCCGACGTCGTGCACGCGGACGAAGCAGCGCCGGTGATCGTCTACCGGTGGATCGACGGCATCAGCCTCGACGAGCTTCGCCGGGCAGGGCCGCCCGAGGCGTTCGCGTCGATCGCGGAGCCACTCGGGCGGCTCCTCGCGTGGCTCGCGCGCACGGATGCGACCGAGGCGTTCGAGCTCACGCCGATCCTCGAGCGGTGCTACGCGCAGCTCACGACGGGACGCGCGCGCGAGCGCCTCGGCGGACCGCTCGCCGATGCGATCCGCAAGGGCCTCGAAGCGGCGGAGCCGACACTCTCGTGGGGTACGGTGTGCCTCTCGCACGGCGATCTCGGCGGGCGCAATCTCATCGTCCAGCGGGCGACAGGCGATCGCTGGCGCATCAACGGCGTCATCGATTGGGAGGCGACGACGACCGGCTCGCCCCTCGCGGACCTCGGGAGTCTGTTTCGTCACGCGCATCGCTTCGACCCGGCGTGGATCGAAGCGTTCGAGCGCGGCTATCGCGAGGCCGACGGCGAGCTCCCCGAGGGTTGGCTGCGTATCGCGCGCCTGCTCGATGCGACGTGGCAGGTCGACACGCTCGACGAGCCGCGCGAGCTCCCCGGCGTGTTCGCCGACTGCAAGGAGCTCCTCGCGCGCCTCGCCGCCGACCTCGCATCGGAGTCCTCGTAGCCCATCGGTACCCCACTGCGCCTTGGCCGGGTCTGTTCGCGCGTGCTGTCATTCTCGAATGCGGATCGTGGCCGTCGCCGACACGCACACGTTCACGGACGACCTCGACGTCCCGGACGGCGACGTGCTGATCCACGCCGGCGACATGTGCCGCGGCGGTAGCCTCGACGAGCTCCGCTCCGTGCTCGCGTGGTTCGCGCCGCTGCCGCATCGCCACAAGATCATCGTCGCGGGCAACCACGACTGGATCTTCCAGCGCGAGCCCGACGTCGCGCGCGCGCGCGTCGCCGAGGCCGGCATTCACTACCTCGAGGACAGCGAGATCCTTCTCGACGGGGTTCGCTTCTACGGCAGCCCGTGGCAACCCGCGTTCAACAACTGGGCGTTCAACCTGCCGCGCGGAGAACGCCTCGCCGCGGTCTGGCGCAACATCCCGACGGGCCTCGACGTGCTCGTCACGCACGGCCCGCCCGCGGGCATCGGCGATCGATCGTCGTACTCGGGCCGCACCGGCTGCGCCGACCTCGCGCGCCGCGTGCTCGAGGTCAAGCCGCGCCTGCACCTCTTCGGTCACATCCACGAAGACGGCGGCGCGTGGCGCGAAGGCGCGACGCTCTACGCGAACGTGACGACCTGGGAGTGCGAGCGTGCCGCGTCGATCTTCGATCTCGACGCGACCGCGGTCCACACGGTCTCGATCCCCCCGAGCGGCCGTCAGGCGTTCGAACCCGCCACGGGTTGAACGGATCCGGTCCGCGTCGTCCGCGACCCGATCGGCGCTCGGTCCGCGACCTCTCGATCGGCATTCGGTCCACGAGCCGCTGACCAAACCGCGCCAGCGCGCTACCGTTGCGCGCCATGTCAGCCGACGGTCCCGCGTTCATCGAGGAGCTGCGCCAGCGCCACCTCGTCTCCACGATCTCCGACGAGGAAGGGCTCGCGAAGCTCCTGTCCTCCGGCGTGGTCCCCGTCTACGCCGGCTACGACCCGACCGCATCCAGCCTCCACGTCGGTAACCTCGTCCCGACGATCCTCCTCAAGCGCTTCCAGCTCGCCGGGCACCGCCCGATCGTCGTCGTCGGCGGCGCGACCGGCATGATCGGCGATCCGTCCGGCAAGTCCGACGAGCGCAACCTCCTCGACGACACCACGCTGGCGACGAACCTCGCCGGCATCCGCTCCCAGCTGTCGAGGCTGCTCGACTTCGACGACCCGAACACCGGCGCCGTCATGACGAACAACGCCGACTGGACGCGCCCGATCTCGTTCCTCGAGTTCCTCCGCGACTACGGCAAGTTCCTGACCATCAACTACATGATGGCCAAGGACTCGGTGAAGAGCCGCCTCGAGGGCGACAGCGGCATCAGCTACACCGAGTTCTCGTACATGCTTCTCCAGGCGATGGACTTCGTCCACCTCGCCAAGGATCCGCCGGCCGGCCATCGCTGCCGGCTCCAGGTCGGCGGCTCCGACCAGTACGGCAACATCACGGCCGGCTGCGAGCTATCGCGCAAGATGGGCGGCCCGCAGCTCTACGGCCTCGTCGCGCCGCTGCTCCTCGACTCGACCGGCCAGAAGATGGGCAAGTCGTCGACGGGCGAGCGCATCTGGCTCGACGCGGACCGCACCACGCCGTTCGCGTTCTACCAGTACTGGTTCAATCGCCCCGACGACGAAGCGCCGCGGCTCCTCAAGCTGTTCTCGCTGCGCCCGCTCTTGGAGCTCGACGCCGTGCTCGCCGAGCACGACACCGATCGCTCCAAGCGCCTCGCGCAGCGCGAGCTCGCGCGCGCGATGACCGGCTGGGTCCACGGCGACGCCGCGATCGCCACGGTCGAAGCCGCGAATCGCGTCATCTTCGGCGGCACGCTCGACGGTGTGACCGAAGCCGTGCTCCAGCAGCTCGTCGGCACGGTCCCCGCGGTCGACATCCCGCGCACCGAGCTTGCCGCCGGCATCGGCATGATCGACCTGTTCGCCCGCACGCTCTGCGACTCCAAAGGCAAGGCGCGAACGTTGATCACGCAAGGCGGCGCCTACGTGAACAACGTCAAGGTCGGCGAGATCGATCGCAAGATCAGCACGACCGACCTCGCGACCGACACGATGCTCGTCCTCCGCAGCGGCAAGAAGGACTACTGCATCGTTCGCGCGGTGTAGCTCGCGGCCTCGTCGACCCCGAACCGCAGCGCACGATCCAATACCGCCGCGTCGCTCATCTCGACCACGAGAGAGGGGGATCTCCTCACCGCACGAAACGGAGGGTCTCCACGAACGAACGTCGACCCAACCGCGGCGCACGGGGCCTCCTGGGATTCTCGATCGCGGGGCTCCTCTCCGCCCGCGTCGTGTCCTCGGGCGACTTCTCTCGATCGCGGCGCTCCTCCCCGTCCGCGTCGTGTCCTCGGGCGACCTCTCGACGCGGCGCTCCTCCCCGCCCGCGTCGTGTCCTCGGGCGACTCTCGATCCGCGCCCCGCCTGCGTCGTGTCCTCGGGCGACTTCTCGATCTGCAGACGCCGCTCGCAGACGCCGCCCGGGTCGAGTCCTCGGGCGACCTCTCGATCGCGGCGCTACTCCCCGCCCGCGTCGGGATCTTCCTGCTTCTTCACCGGCGCGCGCGTTGCCTTCTTCGCGGGCGACGCCTTCGCACCGGCGGGCTCCGCCGCCTTCATCGCGTCGGCCGCACCTTTGGGCGTGCCGCCGCGACTCTGTCCGACACCGAGGTCCTTCGCACCCTCGGCCGGCGGTCCACCAGGGGGACCTGCGTTCGGCTTGAACGTGGACTTGGGCACCTTGTTCTTGATCGGCGGGATCGCTTTGACGAACGTCGCGATCGCAGTGAGGTCCTTGTCCTCGAGCTTGCTCCACCCGGCGAGATAGAACTGCATCGGCCCCTGAATGAGCGTGCCGTCGGGTCGCGTCAGCGTCTTCACGGCCTTCTCGATGTCCGCGACCGACCACTTCCCGAGCCCGGTCTCGGGATCGGACGTCAGGTTCGATCCGTAGAGCTTGCCCGTGCCGAGCATCGGCAGCTCCATCTCGAACCCGCCGGCGAACATCTTCGTCATGTCGGGCGCGCCGTCCTTGGTCATCGGCGTGTGGCACATGTTGCAGTGCATGAGCGTGACGAGGTACTCGCCGTGCTTCGCCACATCGTCGACGGGATCGGGAGCATTACCGGGCTTCGGAGCCGGGATCTTCGGCAGCTTGAGGTCCTTGGTCGGCGCGACCACGTTCTCGATCGGCGGCAGCGAGCGCAGGAACGCGACGAGCGCCTTCCCATCCGCGTCGGTCATGCGGTTGTAGTTGAGGTACGGCATGATCGGGTACAGCTGGCTGCCGTCGGGACGGACGCCCTCGCGGATCGCCGCGAGGATCTGCTCGTCGGTCCACGTGCCGATACCCGTGCCCGGATGCGGAGTGATGTTCGGCGAGCGCCACGTGCCGAACACCTCCGGCACCTCGAGTCCGCCGGCAAATGCGCGGGCGAAGTCCGGTCCCTGTGGTCCCATCGGCATGTGGCAGAAGCCGCACCCCATCAGGCCAGCGAGGTACGCACCGCGCTCGACGAGCTTCGGATTCGCGGCAGCCGAGCCGTTATTGGCCGACCCGACGTCGCCAGGGCCGCCGCCCGCTCCCATACCGGCCGACCCACCAGCCAAACCGGCCGAACCGGCCGACCCCATCGTCGCGCCGGCGAGGCCCGATGCCGAGCCCGTGACGTCGTCCGATGTCTTCGAGCTCTCGGAGGATTTCTTCGAGCACGCTCCCGCCAGCACGATCGCCAGCAGGCTCACGACCTGTCTATTGCGCATAGGGCCGCCGGTTTCGCACGGCCGGCGAGCTCGAGTCGACATCGCATGCGCAAAAAGAACGACCGCCTGAACACGAGGCCCGTTCGGTCGATCCGCATTCTGCAGCTAAGCAAAGGCCAAAGGGGTCGGGCGGCCGAAGTCGAATGTCGCCGGGGAGCGCGATCGTCGATCGAAACGGCAGTACGGGTCGGGCGGCCGAAACGGCAGCGCCGAAAACAGCAGGGCCGCTCGATGCGCATGACAGTGCGAATCGAGCGGCCGAAAAAAGAAGAAGGCCCACTCGAATGAGTGAGCCTTCAAAACCCCGGCAGCGTCCTACTCTCCCACAGGGTTGCCCCTGCAGTACCATTGGCCCTGGAGAGCTTAACTTCCGTGTTCGGGATGGGAACGGGTGTGACCTCTCCGGTATAGCCGCCAGGAAAAACCTGGACGAAGTGCGAAGCCCCGCTGGCTTGGTGGCCAGCGTGGGTCAGATGCTCGGATGCGTTCGGGTGAACGCTGTAGATCGTGTATCGCTATCTTTGCGTCGATTCAACAAGCCTCTGTAGGGAGGCAATTGCAGTGATGGCTTTGACCTTCTCCCGGCGCGCCTCCAGACCTAGGTGGGTACCTAGGTGGCGCCGACGTCGTCTCCCCTCCTCGCCGAAGCGAGAGTTGAAGAGACAACGCTCGGAAAAAATAGGCGGTCAAGCCACACGACCGATTAGTACTGGTTAGCTCCACGCGTTGCCGCGTTTCCACACCCAGCCTATCAACCACGTAGTCTACGTGGGGTCTTCAGGAGCCTTACGGCTCGGGACGCCTTATCTCGAGGGGGGCTTCCCGCTTAGATGCTTTCAGCGGTTATCCCTTCCAGACATAGCTACCCGGCGATGCGGCTGGCGCCACAACCGGAACACTAGCGGTCTGTCCAACTCGGTCCTCTCGTACTAAAGTCAGCTCCTCTCAAGCGTCCTGCGCCCACGACGGATAGGGACCGAACTGTCTCACGACGTTCTGAACCCAGCTCGCGTACCGCTTTAATTGGCGAACAGCTAAACCCTTGGGACCGACTTCAGCCCCAGGATGCGATGAGCCGACATCGAGGTGCCAAACCACGCCGTCGATGTGAACTCTTGGGCGTGATAAGCCTGTTATCCCCGGAGTACCTTTTATCCGTTGAGCGATGGCCCTTCCATATGGAGCCACCGGATCACTAACACCTACTTTCGTACCTGCTCGTCTCGTCGGACTCGCAGTCAATCCCCCTTATGTGTTTACACTCGACGCGTGGTTTCCAATCACGCTGAGGGGAACTTCGCGCGCCTCCGTTACTCTTTGGGAGGCGACCGCCCCAGTCAAACTACCCACCA
>CAZUAR010000069.1:0-11811 GCA_964617845.1 uncultured Kofleriaceae bacterium
ATCCGGATCGTGTGTTCAGTCCGGAACGGGTATCTATGCCCTACAGGCTCCTAGCTGACGACGCCGTAGACGTTCTTGTTCTGGCGCTGCAGCTCGATCGAATCGCGCAGGTTCTCGAACAGCTCGCGCGACGCGGGCAGGCCGACGATCTCCACGTGGGGCGTGGTGACGTCGGAGGCGAACACGTCGATGTGCGCGATGCCCAGGATGCGGTCGATGAGGTTCTGGCGGTAGCTCACGTCCTTGCAGCGCCAGAGCTGGAGCACCTCGATCTTCTTCGACAGCAGGCCGCGCTCCGTCTCGATCACCGTCGCGGTCACGCGGAAGCGGATCGAGCGGCGATAGATCGTCAGCGCGAACATGTACACGGCGGCCGCGGCGATCGGAATGACGACGCCGAGGAGCTTGGTGGGCCCCGTGGTGTTCGCGTCCCAGAACAGTCGCATGATCGCGATCGCGATCACCGCAGCGAGGCCGGCGGCGACGTAGTAGCCGAGAAAGGCCTTCCACGACGGCACGCCGGTGTAGAGCACGCGCCTGTCCGACTCGACGTCCGTGGGGTGAGCGGCGCGCACGAACGGCGGCCCCGGCTTCTCGGCCGGCGCGGGTGCCGGTGCCGGTGCGGGTGCGGGTGCGGCGGCAACAGCAGCTTTCGCCGCTTCAGGGGCGGCGCTGAGGAAGGAGTTGCAGTAGCGACACTTGATCGCTTCGTCCTGAATCTCCTCGGCGCAGAACGGGCATTTCTTCATCTCAGATCCGATCGGGGGTCACATCCGGTAACCGATGCCGACCATGAAGTCGATCGCGGTGATGCGTTTGACATCGTCGCGAAGGCCTTCCTTGGCCGGGCTCATCGAGAACGCGAACGGTACCACTGTCGCGAGAATGTTCTGCGTGATCGCGTAGTCGACGGAGACGCCGAAGCGAAGGTGCAGCATGGTCAGCGCGCCGGTCGTCTCCTGCATGCCGGTGAACTGGCTGTTGCTCACGTTGCCGAAGAACAGGCCGCCAACGCCGACATCGCCGCGAATGCCGAGCTTGGGGATCACGAGGAACGTCGCGCCGACGTTCGCGAACACCGCCGACAGCGTCGCCGTCTTGCTGGTGCCCATCACCTGATACGGCACCGGCGTGAACGTGAAGCCCGCGCCGAGATCGAGGACGAGCTGATCGCTGATCGCGAGCGGATAGCCCGCGATCAGGCCGAACGTGGCCTGCACGGGGACGTCGATGTCGCCAGCGCCGACCTTCGCACCGCCACCGAACGCGCGAATGCTGATCAAGCGCGGGCGGTCTGTCGTGACGCTCTTCGTGATGCCATCGCCATCGCCATCACCTTCGACGTCACCGTCGCCATCGCCGTCGCCGTCACCATCGCCGGCGTCGGCGACCTGCTTGTCGTTGTTGTTGTTGTTGGCCGTGCCCGGTTCCTTGTCGGGCGGCGACGTGCCGTCGGGCTGCTTCTGCTTGAGTGCCTCGGCCTGCTTCGCGCACGTGTCGAGGTCCTTGATCCAGCCCTCGATCTCGGCCCGCTTCTGCGGCGAGAGGGGCTTCCGCTGATCGTTATCCTTGAGCGACAGGTAGCGCTTGTAGAAGAAGACCGCCTGGCCGCAGTCCTTCGCGAGGCGATACGACTGCGCGACGTTGTAGAGGTACGCCGCCTTCTTGCTCTCGTTCGGCTCGAGCTCGAACCCTTTCTTGAACGCCTCGACGGCCGGGAGGAAGTTGCCCAGGTTGTACTGGGTCTCGCCTTCCTTGTAGTAGTCGTCGGCGGTCTTTGGCTGCGCGACAGCCAAAGCCGGAATGAACAGCGAAAGCAACGCTAGCTTCTTCATACGTAGGCTCCGAACAAGATCACTCGGGTCGCTCGAGACCCGTATCGTTTCCACCACCGGTCTTACTGCCGGAACCGGTGTTGCTTCCCTTGCCGGTCCCGTTCGGCGGGTTCTTCGGCGTGTTCTTCGGCGTGGACGACCTCTTCGGCCTGAGCGAGTAATCGATGTTCGCGTCGGCCTCGGTCGAGAACCTCTTGAGCGTCATCGTCTCGTGGCCCGAGAGGCGGAGCTCGATCGTGACGGCTTTCTTCTTGCGATCGACGGTGAACGGCTCCGGCGTCTTCTTGCCGGTGTCCTTGCCGTCGACGTAGATCGACGCGCCTTCGGGTTTGGTGACGATGGTGATCGTCGAGGTCGTCGGCTCGGCGATCACCGCGGCGTCGGGCGTCGCGACCGCGACCGCGGCATCCGGCGTGGCGACCACCGCGGCGTCGGGCGTCATCGCGACGGCGGCGTCGCGCGCGACGGTCTTGTCGATGCTGTCGCCCGCGTCCGGGATCGCGGTGAGCTCTTCGCTCCCCGAGCCCGCGGGCGTGACGGTGTTGTTGTCCGACTTCTTGCTCATCACGACCGCGATGCCCGCGCCCGCGGCGCCGAGGATCAACACGGCCGCGAGGATGAAGCCGAGCTTGCTGCGGCCACCACCGGTGACCTGGCCGGCCGACGCACCGAGCGTGGTCGGCGTCGGCGTGCCGATCTGGCCGGGCTGGTAGATGCCCGACGGCGGCGTGAGCGTGCCCGGCGGAGGTGTGCCGTACACCCCGGGCGGCGGCGTCGGAATGGACGGGCGCGCCGGTGCCGTGAACGGAACGTTCGAGGGCATGAGCTGCCGCTGATAGAACTGCGCGAGCCCACCGTTCGCCTCGACGTAGCCGACCGGGTCGGACATCGCGCGCATGAACTCGTCCATCGACGGGTACCGCAGCTCCATGCGCTTCT
Source organism: uncultured Kofleriaceae bacterium (assembly GCA_964617845.1). Taxonomy (GTDB): domain Bacteria; phylum Myxococcota_A; class Polyangia; order Haliangiales; family Haliangiaceae; genus JABFXX01. Next base: position 2,775 of record CAZUAR010000069.1, read on the forward strand.
GCAACGCCTTCAGGATCACCGCCTCGACGTGCGGCGACATGATACGGAACGACGACGGCGGCGCCGGGTTCTGCGTGAGGTGCTGGACGAGGATCTCGCCGTAGCCCTCGCCGATGAACGGCACGCGGCCGACGATCATCTCGTAGAGCACGATGCCGAGCGCGTAGATGTCCGTGCGCAGGTCGACGTTCGCCTTGCCCTCGCACTGCTCGGGCGACATATAGGCGGGCGTGCCCATCACGATGCCGGTGCGCGTGCGCGAGGTCTGGCCGTCACCCGTGAGCTTCGCGATGCCGAAGTCGAGCAGCTTGACGAAGTCGCGCTCGCGACCGCGCGTCTGCAGCATGATGTTGTCGGGCTTGAGGTCGCGGTGAACGATGCCGCACTTGTGTGACGCCGCGAGGGCGTCGGCGACCTGGAGCGCGATGCCGAGTGCTCGCTCGGGCGGCAGCGGCTGGGCCTCGTTGCGAAGGAGCGTGCTCAGCGAGTGGCCGCTGAGGTACTCCATGATGAAGTAGACGAGCTGGTCGCGACCGCCGCCCTGGATCACCCCGTAATCGACGATGTCGACGATGTTGGGGTGACCGATGTTGTTGACGGCCTTGGCTTCGTGGAAGAACCGCTGCGCCACTTCCTCGTTGTTCGAGAACTCGGCGTGCAGGACCTTCAGCGCGACCTTCTTGCCGATCGTCGGGTGCTCCGCGAGATACACGGATCCCATCCCACCTTCGCCCAACTTCTGGGTGACCAGATAGTTGCCGATGGTTTGCCCGATCAGCGTGTCTTGTTGCGGGGCTCCGTGTTGGGAGTCCATGCGCTCTCCGCGAAGCATTATCCTATCCCATCCCCCACCCGGGGGACACCCCTGGACGCCTTCGATCCAAAACTCGCGACCACCACGCTGGACATGTCACGATTGACCTCGATGCGCCCGTTTGTGATGTTGGGTGTCCTCTGTGGGCTCGTCGTGCCTACGTGGGCAGACGACCTACCCGAGGTGAAGTCCAAGGCGGCCGTGGTGATCGATACCGAGACCGGCGCCGAGATCTTTGGCAAAGATGCCGACCAGATCCGGCCGATCGCGTCGACCACGAAGATCTTCGTGGCGATGGCGGTCCGCAAGAAAGGCATCGACCTGAACGGATGGACCGAGATCACCCGCACGGACTCCCGCGCGGCGAGGGGCGGCTCGCGAACACGCCTCGATGTCGGAGAGAAGTTCAGAAACCACGATCTGCTGCGCGCCATGCTCATGGCATCTGACAATCGCGCGCCCACTGCATTGGGTCGCGCGGTGGGTTGGTCGCCCGAGGAGCTCGTGAAGGCGATGAACAAGGTGGCCAAGGATCTCCACCTCAAGCGGACCAAGTTCACCGATACGTCGGGCCTGCGCGGCAACGTCTCGACCGCGCGCGAGATGGCGATCGCGCTCCGCGCCGCGCTCGAGGACGATGTCCTTCGCGCGATCATGCACACCAGCTGGGCCGAGGTCGTCGCGAAGGACAACTATCCAAAGATCGGCTACGGCAACACCAACCAGCCGCTCGTCGTGAACAAGTACAACGTCGTCGGCGGCAAGACCGGCTACACGAGGTCCGCCGGGTACTGCTTCATCACCGGCGCGAAGTTCGACGGCCGCGAGGTCGTGATGGCGTTCCTCGGCGCGGAGGGCAAGCTCACGCGCTTCGGCGACTTCAATCGGGTCGCGTCGTGGATCGACCGCGGCGCACCGGGCGCGAAGATCGTGACGAAGCGGCCCAAGCGCTCGCCGCCCAAGCTCGACGTCGAAGTGCGCGGTCGCGTCGCCACTCCTTAGTGGTGGCGTAGATCGAGCGTGCCGACGTCGGAGGCGTTCGTGTCGACCGGCTCGCCGCGCATCCGCGCCTTGACCGCGCGCCACAAGAACGAGAGCCCGTGCGCGAGCGACGTGTCCCAGTACGTCGCGTGCTCCGGCTCGATCACGATGATCGCGATCGACGGCGACGAGCGGCCCTCGGGGTACCAGAGCCGCCAGCTGTCTTCCCACAGCTGATCGATCATCGCGCGGTCCTGCGTGAGCTTGGCGAGTCCTTCGATCACGACGATGCCCTTGTTCGTCTGGATGCTGACCGACACGCGCGGATCCGCGGCGATCTCGGTCGCCTTCGTCGAGCCGATCGCCGTGGTGAGGTAGAGCGTTCCGTCGTCGTCGCGATCGACGAGCGCCATCGGGCGACCCGCGATGGCGCCGTTCGCGGCGAAGGTGTTCAGCAGCACCGTGTCGGCGCCCTGGATGATCTCGAGCAGCTTCGACAGATGCTCGGCGCGCGTGCGTTCGATGACCGTGCCCATGCCCACCACGGGTGCAACGCGCGTACCGCCTGGAGGGCGGCCCCCTCGGATGTGGCATGCTCGCATCGTGACGTGGGACCGGCGAGAGTTTCTCGCAGCGCTCGGCGTGGGCTCGGCCTCGTCGCTGATGTTCGCGTTTGGCTGTGGTGCGCGAACCGCGCCACCGCGCGCTCCCGCCCAGCGCGTCGCCGACGTCCGAGGCTGGTTGCGCGATGCGGTCGGCAAGCTCGCCGCGGTGTACCCGGCGGCGCACGCGCTCGCGGTCACGCGATCGCGGACGACGGCGGCGATCGACGTGCTCGGCATCGGCGTCGCGCGCGCGCGGCGCGACGGCGTGGTGCTGAGCGTTCGCGATGCCAAGGGCATGTGGCGCGAGCACGTGACGGCGGACCTGAGTCAGCGCGGGATCGAGACCGCGGTGCGCGTCCTCGGCGGGGCGCGCAGCGCGAAGCAGCTCGATCTGCCGGTGCCGCCACCGCCGCTCGATCTGCAGGAGATCGACGAGCAGGAGCTCAAGAACCGCCTCGGCGCAACGCAGCGAGGCGACCTGTCGGTGACCTCGAGCCGCATCGTGTACGCGGCGGCGCTGATCGATATCGACGACGTCGACGTGTGGTCGGTGTCGCCGGCGCACGATCGCCAGCAGCGAGCGCGGCGGATCCGCAATCGCGCGACACGCGCGGCCTGGGCGGGGAATCGCCCGCAGATCGACGAGGTCGAGAACGGCTGGGTCGGCAGCCTCGGCGACAAGAACGCGCTGCTCACCGATGACGACGTGATCGCCGCGGCGACCAAGGCGCTGCAGCAGCTGACGCCGGGCCGGCCGACCGAAGGCGAGGCCAACGTCGTGCTCGAGCCGGGCGTCGTCGCGAGCGTGATCGATGTCGCCGTGCGCGGCCTCCTGACGTCGAGCGCGATGCAACGCCCCGAGGTCGCGCGCCGCCTCGCCTCCGGCGCGACGCTGTCGCCGCTGCTCTCGCTCGCCGACGATCCGCTCGCGCCCGGCGCCTACGGCAGCATCGCGTTCGACGATGAAGGCGAGCCCGCCGCGCGCGTGCCGCTGCTCGACGCGGGCAAGGTCGTCGGTCGCTTGACGCGCGGGACCCGCGCGGGTCACGTCGGAGCGCTCGATGTCGCGCCGTCGAACCTCGTGCTCTCGCCCGGCACGCTCGCGCGATCGCAGCTGATGGCCGATGGTTGGTTGCTCGAGGGTCGCGTGTCGGTCGCGTACGACCCCGCGAGCGATCGCGTGGTGCTCACCGTCGCGCGCGCACGCGAGCTGAAGAACGGCAGCGACACGGGACGCGTGTTCGCGAACGTCGAGCTCGCCGGTGAGCTCGCGACGCTGCTCGCGCGCGTCGACGGTGTCGCGGCGGACACGCACACGACGATCCTGCGCGAGGACGTCGGCGGCGAGCCGCGGTGGCGGACGATCTCGGCGCCGTGGTTGCGCACGCGCGGCTTCGTGCGCGCGGGGAGAGGCATCGCGTGATCTCCAGGCGCGCGCTCGTGTCGGCCCTCGAGGATCGGCGGGTGACCGACTGGGTCGTCGTCGAGCATGATCAGGAGCTCGCGACGGTGACCGAGGCGCGCCGGCGCACCGACGACCGCACGCGCTGGACGGTCGTCGTGCACCAGGACGTCCCGCGCGGGCGCGGCTCGGCGCGGCTCGAGATCGGGGCGCTCGACGGAAGCGCGCGCGACCTCGTCGACCAGGCCCAGGCGTTCGCGTTGTCGACGATCGGTCCGCCGTGGCGCTCGACGTCGCCCGCGGCGCCGGCAAAGGTCGACATCGCGGATCCCGCGCTGACGAAGGCCGCGCTCGACGAGACCGCGGTGCGGCTGCTCGCCGCCCTGCCCCGCCCCGCGGACTCGACGGTCACGGGCGAGATCGAGCTGATGCGCGAGCGCGTCACGGTGCAGACGAGCCAGGGCCTGCGCACGGGATGGACGGCCACGCACGTGCGGGCCTCCGCGCTCGTCGCCGTCGGGGCGAGCAGCCTCGAGCTAGCGCGCGAGGCGCGCCGGGTCGCCGACCTCGATCTCGTGCAGGCGGTTCCGCTCGCTGCTGCCGATCTCGCGCTGCTCGGGACCGCGACGGCGCCCAGGCCGGGACGTTGCGCGCTCGTGCTCCGCGCCGATGCGCTGCTGCACGACGGAGGGCTCGGCGTGTGGTCGGTGTTCGCGACGCACGCGACGGCGGAGCTCGAGCGTCAGGGCCTCGTGAGGTATCGGCTCGGTGCGCCGATCGTTCCCGGCGCGGATCAGGTCGACGAACCGCTCACGGTGACGTCGGATGGCGCGCTCGACTTCGCGACGCGGTCGGCGCCGCTCGGCGACGAAGGCGATGCGGTGCGCAGGTTCGCGCTCGTCGAGCGCGGCGTCGCGAGCGGCCTCGGGATGTCGATGCGCGAGGCATCGCGGCGGCACACGGAGCCGAACGGCGGCGTGCGTAACCTCGTCGTCGCGTCGGGGACGTGGACCGAGGTGCTTCCGCCGGGCCGCTCGCTCGACGTGAAGCGGCTGCGCTCGCTCTCGATCGATCCGTACACGGGCGATGCGTCGCTCGAGATCGCGCTCGCTATCGATCGCGATGGCGGTGGCGAACGCGCGGTGACCGGCGGCCTCGTTCGGATCGATCTGGTGGCAGCGCTCGCGCGCGCACGGCGGAGTGCAACCCCGCTACGCCGCGGGGCTTACCTCGGGCCGACGTCGATCCTGATCGACGACGCGGAGGTTCTAGTATGATTCCGCACCGATGATCTTCTTCATCATCATCTACGGCACGTACGGCATCACGTACACCAAGGGTCAGCCCGGGCAGTTCCACTGTCCGCAATGCGCGATCACCCAGGGCTACCGCCACCGGCGCGTGCGGCGGTTCTTCCACATCTTCTTCATCCCGCTGATCCCGCTGAACCTCGCGGGCGAGTACGTCGAGTGCGGCCAGTGCAAGGGCACGTACAAGCTCGAGGTGCTCGAGATGATGAAGGGCATCGCCGACGGCACCAAGCAGGCGAGCCAGACGCTACCGCTCTCCGAGGGACAGCGAGGCGTGCGCCGCGTGCTCGCGCTCATGCTGCTCGCCGACGGTCGCGTCGAGGAGTCCGAGCTGTCCGCGATCATCGAGTTCCTTCGCTACTCGGAGCGCCGCGACGTGACGCGCGACGAGGTGCTCGCGGAGATCGAGGCCGCGCGCCGCGAGCCCGCGGACGTCGAGACGTACTGCCGGAAGATGATGGGCTTCCTCAACGAGCAAGGCAAAGCCGACGTCCTCAAGGCAGCGCAGATCATCGCGAGCGCGGATGGTCACGTCGATCCCGCCGAGCAGAAGATGCTCGAGCGCATCGGCGTCGCGCTCGGCATGCGGCCGCAACAGGTGTCGAGTCAGCTATCGAACCCGCAGCTTCCACAGCAGGTGCACGCGCCGCAGATGCACCAGCAAGCGCAACAGCAGCAGCGATCGCCGTTCTGCCCGCGCTGCGGCGCACCCGGTCGATGGATCGCGGAGCACAACACGTGGGGCTGCGATCACTGTCGCCAGCCCATCCCGATGCAGCGTTGAGGCAGCGCTCCAGTCACTCCTGCAGGCGCTCCGCGGCGAGCACCTTGAGCCGCTCCTTCACGCGCTCGAACTGCTTGCGCAGCGCCGCCGCTTTTCGCTGTAGCTCGTCGGCGGGCGCGTCCTCGCCGAGCAGCACCTGCGCGATGTCGCGCCACGCGAGATCCTTGTCGACCCGAAGCACGAGCAGGATCTGGTCCTCCTCGTCGAGCTCGTTGCGGATCTGCGCGTAGACGTCGGCGGCCTCGGCCTGCCCGCGACGCGTGGTGCTCCACACGTGGCTCACGATCCCGGCCATCGACGGCAGCTGCGAGACGAGCACCTCCTTGGTCGACGCACGCTGGCGCACCTTCACCGCGGCGTGCCGCGCGAGCATGTAGCACCACGTGCGGATCGAGCAGCGCCCGTCGAAGCGGCGCAGGCTCTTCCATAGATCGAGGCTCGCGCGCGAGAACGCGTCCTGCGCGTCCGCTTCGCTCGGCAACACCGAGCACAACCAGCCGACGAGCTCGGGACCGTAGAGCCGGATCGCGCCCTCGGTCGCGCGCTCGAAGTCGCCGGCCGCGACCAGCGCCTTGAGCTCGTCGTCTCGTGAATCGCGTGCTGGATCCGAGGCCGGCATCAGTGCCCGGGGCACGTTTGGTGGTGCTGCATGCGCTTCTCGAGCTGAAACGGCGTCGGCGTGTCGAGCGACACACCGTAGAAGTTGTCCTGCCACGCCGCGGCTCGGCCATCGCCGTACGTCCAGATGCCCTCGATCAAGATCCGCTTGTCGCCGCGCACGAAGTGCAGCTCGACCCGCCCGGCATCCTCGGGTCCCTCGCGCGTCGGCTCCTGACACCACCACCCGACGAAGCGGTTGTTCGCGTAGGTCCCGACGAGGATCCCGTTGCCCTGATCGTAGACCCCGTAGAACGTGCCGCTCTCGTCGACGTGCAAGCGCATCTCGCCGTAGTTCACGTGCCACGCGCGACCGGAGATCTCCGCCGCGGTGATCGGCTCGAGCGCCGCGTTCGTGCGCGGCATGAGCCCGTAGGTCGTTCCCGATCCGACGATCAGCGACGCGATCGCGACTCCGCCGAGCAACGCGCGCTGCTTCCGCTTCGCCCTCGTGGTGTCGCGCGCGCCGCCGTGCGCCGCGAGCAATGCTCGGCGCAGATCAGCCGCGGAGGCAGGTCGTTTGTCCGGCGAGGACGACAGCGCACCGCCGAGCACCGTGCGGATCGACGAGCTCGCCTCGATCTCGCGGAGCGCGGCGGGCAACTCCGGTTCGCTGAGCCGCCGTCCGACGAGGCACTCGAGCATCAGCAGCGCTGCGGACCACAGATCCGTGCGCGGATCCTGCGCCTGCCCTTCGCGCTGCTCGGGCGCCATGTAGCCCGGCGTGCCCGCGGCGATCGTCACCGCGCCCGGCGAGCTATCGAGCGCGAGCGCGACGCCGAAGTCGAGCACCTTCACGCGCTCGTCGACGGTGATGAACACGTTGCTCGGCTTGAGGTCGCGATGGAGCACGCCGCGCTCGTGCGCGAACGAGATCGCGGCGAGCACCGGCTCGATGATCGCGAGCGCCTCGCCGACGGACAGCTTCTCGCGGCGCGCGAGGCGCTTGTCGAGCGTCTCTCCGACGAGCAGCTCGAGCACGAGGTACGGCACGCCCTGGTGCGTCCCGACGTGATAGAGCGTGACGATGTTCGGGTGCAGCAGCTGCGCGGTCGCGCGCGCCTCGCGCTCGAACAAGCGCAACAGGTCCGGATCGCTCGTCGCGGTCAGCGTCTTCACCGCGACGTCGCGGCCGAGCTTCTTGTCCCGCGCGCGATAGACGACACCCATGCCGCCGCCGCCGATGCGCTCGACGAGCTCGTAGGTGTCGTCGAGGACCTGGCCCGCCTGGAACATCGGCGCCGCGGACGGCACACGCGCGACAGCCTTGAGCACGCTGTCGAACGTGGTCGGGTCCTCGATCACGACGACAAGACTATCGGATCGAATCGAGGATCGGTCGCAAGAACGCGGCGTGGTCCCAGCTGTCGGGGCCGATCGTCCCGCCCCCGCCGTTTCCGAGCCCATCGCTCGGATAGCGCAGGAACAGCTGCGGATCGGCGATCGCCGGCCCATCGAACTTGTCGTAGTGGCCGTTGCGCACGACGACGAGCTCCAGGCTCGGGATGACGTAGATGAATTGCCCGTCGTGACCGTCGGCCATGAACAGATCGGCGGGAACCGCCGGGTTCACCTTTCCCTCGAGCCACCACTGGTAGCCGTACCCGGCATACCGCGGCGAAGGTGTGATCGATGCATCGACCCACGCCTCGGGCACCACCTGCTCGCCTTCCCAGATGCCGCGCTGCATGTACAACAGGCCGAACTGCGCGAACTCTCGCGACGTCATGTCGAGGCAGCAATAGGTCAGCGTCTCGCCGGTCTTCGCGCGCCACCACTGTGCGCCCTCGATGCCGAGCTTCGCGAACAGCCGCGACTGCGCGTAGTCGCCGGCGGACATCCCCGTCGCCTGCTGGATCATTCCGGACATCAGCAGCGTGTTGCCGCTCGAGTACTCGAACTCGGTGTTGGGCGGGACCTCGGCCGGCTTCGCGATCACGTAGTCGAGCGGGCTCTCCGTCGTGAACACGAGCTTGACGACATCGGAGTCGTTCGCGTTGTTGATGTTGTAGTCCTCGTTCCACTCGAGCCCGGTGGACATCTGCAGCACGTTCTCGAGCGTGATCATCGCGCGCGCATCGCCCGCCCACGACGGGTAGAAGTCCGCGAGCGACACGTCGATGCCGTCGAGCGTGCCCTCCTCGATCGCGATTCCGATCAGCGCGCTCGTGAAGCTCTTCGCCACCGACCAGCTCGCGCCGTAGCTCTCCGCATCGCGGCCCTCCTCGTACCACTCGGCGACGAGCACCCCGCCGCGCGTGATCACGACGCCTTGCGTGTTCTTGCCCGGCTGGAACGCGTAGGTGCGCGCGCCCTCGAGCGTCGCCGCGTCCATGCCTTGCTCGTCGGGCGTGCCCTCGGGCCAGTCCCATCGATACGGCGGATCGGACGAGCAACCCAGGGTGATCAACGCCAACGCGACCGCGGCTCGCATTGGTAGATCTACTTTCCCTCGTTATGAGTTTCCGTACGACCCCCGTGGAA
>CAZUAR010000070.1:0-4482 GCA_964617845.1 uncultured Kofleriaceae bacterium
CCGGTTTCCTCCGGCCTTCGGCCGGAAGTTCTCCGTCGTCGTCACGACGCACCATGAACCGAGCGTACCGCGCTCTGTCCAACAGTCTAGACAGTGTCCACGGCGCTGGACACTCGGCACCCCGATCTATGGGTTAACCAACTGAAACTCCTTGTCGAACTTGTTGGACAGGCCTGGAACAGCCTGTGCGTATTTGCCGCGCAACAGGGAGGAATCGATGCAGGCACCAGCCAACTTCGACTTCGATCTCGATCAGACCCGCACCTACGTCCGCTCCGTAGCCATGAAGTATGTCCGCGACGAACAGGATGCGGAGGACGTCACGCAGGACGCGATGCTGCTCGCCCATCGCTACCGTCATTCGTTTCGCGGCGAGTCGCGCTTCTCGACGTGGCTCTATCGAGTCACCGCCACGGCAGCGCTGATGTTCCTGCGCAAGCAGCGGCGCCTCGCACGCGAGATCGCCGCGAGCGGCTCGCTCGATGACGAGGGCACCGCGTGGCTCGATCGGCAGGCAGCGCCGACCGACCTGCAGGGCGAGGTGATCGCGAAGCGCGACCTCGCGGTCGTCAGCGAAGCGGTCGCCAAGCTCGGCGCGAAGTACCCCGCCGTGTTCTGGAAGCGCTACGGCGAGGGCCGCACCGAGACCGAGATCGCGAAGGAGCTCGGCCTCTCGGTCGCCGCGGTGAAGACCCGCGCGTTCCGTGCCCGCCAGGCCGCGCTCGCGGCGCTGTCCGTCGAGCCGATCGCGAGCTAACGACCGTTACCCTAGCGCAGGGTGTCTTCCGCGGTGCCCGCCGGCCGCGCATCGGAATCCGGTGACCGGCGCGCGGCCTCCGCCGTGGCGATCGCGTCGGGCGCCGCCTTCTTCGTATCGCGCAGTGCGATCGCGACCGACGCGTTCTTCGCGAGGGCCGGGTTCGCCTTCGCGATCGCGTTCGCCGCCCTCGCCTCGTCGGCGATCTGCTGGCGCCACGGCTGGATCATCTGCTCGACCAGCGCGCGCCGGCTGTCGCGCAGCTGCGCGGCCTCGACGGTCGGCTGCGCGGCGGGCGGCACGCTCGCGAGCATGCGCGTCGCCGCCTGCTGGACGACGATCATCTTCGCGTGGTGCGCGAGCAGCTGGTGCTGCTGATCGCCGCGCGCGATCACGTCGTCGAGCAGCCCGAAGCTCGGCGCGATCGCGGCCTCGACCTCGAGCATCGACTCCTGCGTGTCGAGGAGCTCGAGCGGCGCGAGGCGCACGTCGGCCATGCACGTCGCGAGCGAGATGCGCGCGGACATCGCGATCGTCGCGTTCGGCGTCGCCATGCGCTTCACGAACGGCTCGCACTTCTTCGGCAGGTTCGCGAGCGGATCCGCCGTGCCGTCGGGCGCGGAAGGCGCAGCGACCGCGCTGGGATTCTCGAGCTTGTCGTCGGCCAGCGCGGGCGACGCGAGAGAACCGAGGAGAACGAGCACGACGGATGACCGCATACACGCCGACGCTGCATCGAGCGTGCCCTGTGCGCGCGCGCTCGGCGTGCGAGCTGCTCTCAGCGAGTCGCGCGCATGCGCTCGCTCGGCCCCTTGCGGCGCCTCGGCATCACGCGCTCTTCGAACGTCAGCGACGGGTAGCTCGTGTGCACGCAGAGCACCTCACGGCTCGGGTACGCGCGTGCGTGCTCGCGCGAGGCGTGCATCGCCGCTCGCCCATCCGCGCAGAGCTCGAGCACCTCGACGCGGTCCAGCACGCGACGGAACGTCCAGCCACTCTCGCCCACCGCGGTCGTCTTGCTCGGATCGGCGATCGGCGCCGCGATCGTTCCATCCGACGGCTCGTCCTCGCGCCACGGATCGAACCCGACGTTGGGATGCGCGACCGGCTCGGGCACCGCGTCGAGATCGGCGCATGACCCGCGCGCGAGCTCGGGCGGCTCCACCACCTCGACGTGCGCCTCGAGCGCCTCGACCACCAACCACTGGTTCGGATACGCAGCGACAACGTCGGTCCATCGCATCGTCACGACGCTACCGACCGAAAACATCGGAGGCCACGTTTTGGCGAAAGCGTGCGGTTCGAGCACGTGTCCAGAACGCGAATCACCCCGCGTCCCCCGAGCCACGCGACATCGCAACTACGCGCAACGGCAGCGCTTCCATATGGCCCGTCCGATGAACTATCGAAGTGCATGCTGATCCTCCTCGTCCCCCTCATCTCCGTGGCCATCCCCGCGATCCAGCCGGCCGAGACGAGCTCGGCGCGCGGCGCACAGGTCCGGCTCGCCGAGGTGATCGGCGAGGCGGACGCGGTCCACTCGATCTCCGTTCGCCGTGCAAAGGCGAGCGCGAAGAAGCCGACCGCGATCGACATCTCCCTCGATCGCGACGGCGTCGCGTGCCGCGTCGTCGCGTCGATCAACGCGCGCGGCGAGGTCACCTCGCTCACCATCGAGGAGCGCCCCGCCGCCGATGGCGACCTCGGGAGCCTATCGTGGCTCTCGCCCGAGATCGCGAACGCCACCGCCATCACGCGCGTCACCGTCGACGAAGACGACGCCGTCACGCTCACCACCGACGCGGGCGATGCGTTCATGATCATCCCCGGTCGCGGCTCGGGCGGTAACGCCGCGGTCTCCGCGCGCTGGGCCGCAGCGTGGGATTCGCCCGACGCCTGACCGATCGTCCCGCGACGCGCGCACCTCGCCCGCGCTAAGGTGGCGCGTGGCCAAACCGCTGTACGACGCGCGCACCGATCCCGACGTGCCCGCGGGCATGTCGATCGAGCTGCTCAAGGATCTGCACCTGCTCACGCGCGACGGCCAGCTCAACGCGGACGCCCGCCGCAAGCTGAAGCAGATCCGCCACCTCGTGAATCTGTTGCAGCCCGCGCTCGACGACGCGCTCGCGCGCTCGCCCTCGCCGACCATCGTCGACTGCGGCGCAGGCAAGAGCTACCTCGGTGCGCTGCTCTACGAGCTGGTGCTCGGCCCCGCCAACAAAGGCACGCTCGTCGCGATCGAGGCGCGCCCCGAGCTGTCGGCCCAGGCGCGCGAGCGCGCGAAGCGCTTCGGCCAGGGCCGCTTCGAGGTGGTGACCGGCGCGATCGATTCGATCGCCGTCGCCACCGCCGAGACGCCCTCGTCGCTCCGCGCGCGGCCCAACGTCGTGACCGCGCTGCACGCATGCGATACCGCCACCGATGACGCCCTCGTCCTCGCGATCGCGAACCAGGCGGACCACGTCGCCGTCGTGCCGTGCTGCCAGGCCGAGGTCGCGCGCCAGCTCGAGAAGTCCAGGCCCGCCGACCCTGCCCTCGCGGCGCTGTTCGCGCACCCGCTGCATCGGCGCGAGCTCGGCTCGCACGTGACCAACGTCGTGCGCGGCCTCGTCCTCGAAGCGCACGGCTACAAGGTCACGGTCACCGAGCTCGTCGGCTGGGAGCACTCGGCGAAGAACGAGCTGATCCTCGGCAAGCGCGTGCAGAAGTTCGACCCGAAAGCCCGCGCGACGCTCCGCACGCTGCTCGAGCGCTTCCAGATCGAGCCCGCGCTCGTGCGCGCGCTGACCGCGCGGGGTCTCGATCCGCGCACCGATCCGCGCGAAGCGCCCGCGAGCTAGAGCGTTCGTCATCGCGACGATCGAGCTCGGTGCGTCGCCCGTGCCGGTTCCGCTCCTGGCGAGCTTGGTGGGAGCCATTCGCCGAACGCACAAGAGAATCGCCGCGCCTAACCTCAGTCCTTCATCGCGATTGCTGTCGGGATGTCGGTGCGGCGCGCGCGGCGCGCGCGTTGGCGTGACCGCGCTCCAACGATCAAGAACACGGTGCCGCCGGCAACCACGACAAGGCTGACGGCCACATGCAGAGCGTTCGACAGTCCTTCTAATCCCCCAACGTCCTCGTGAGTGTCGTACCAGGGCCATGCGACGTAGATCGCGACCCCGTACGCCATCAGCGCCATGCCTGGGACCCAGTACAGCCGCGTCTGTTTGAGCAGCACGAGCCCGAGGACCGCGACAAACGCGAACCCCACGAACAATGGAACGGAAAGCACCACGTCCACGCCGAAGGATGGTAGCAGGACGTCGGACCGGAGCTGTCGCTCCCGCTCGTCACGAGAACGACCATGGCGAGTAGGCATCATTCGATTGTCACGCCCTGCATCGGCGCGAAGGTGCGTCACTCGTCGCCGACGGGCCCGTCGCCATCACGTGCATGACGCACGCGTCGCGGATGCGCGTCACGTCCTGCACAAGCGTCCGCTGCATCCTTCGATCGTCACGTCCGGCATCGCGTAGTTCAGGTGCGAGCGCTCCGTCGAGGCTCGCGCCCGCGCGGGCGCGAAAGCTCTTCACCCCCGCGGCCTGTCTTGCCCGGCTGTGACCTTCTTCGATGTGCAGTCGGCACGAGGGTTGTCGACGTGTGCGAGCGCGTGCGCGCCATCGATGCGCGAGCTCTTGCGCGCGAGCATCGCCGCGCGGCCGGTCACGATCGATGTCGCC
>CAZUAR010000071.1:0-4445 GCA_964617845.1 uncultured Kofleriaceae bacterium
GCTAGAGCTTGACCCAGAAGTGATGCGGTTTCTTAACAATGGTGCGGTTGATCATGACAGGATCGATTCGACGACCGCGCCATTTCTCATGCCACGAGGAACCGAGCCGAACGTCTGGACAGCGCGACGCAATGCGGATGACGAGTTCGTCGGCTGGTTCTGCTTGTTGCCGAAAGGGAGGGCGTTAGCTGAGATCGGATATCGACTGCGCCGGGAAGCTTGGGGTCAGGGGCTGGCAACTGAAGGAGCTTTGGCTCTTATCGGTTGGGGCTTCGAGGTCGCAGGATATGACAAGATTGTGGCCAATACAATGGCGGTCAACCAAGGGTCGCGCCGTGTAATGGAGAAGATTGGTATGAAACACACGCGGACGGATTTCTTGGATTTTCCCGACCCCATACCCGGCACGGAGCACGGCGAGGTAACGTATGAGTTGACCTGTTCAGAATGGGCCAACAATTGAGGGGCATATCAGCTTTTAGGACGCGTCAAAGCCACTCGAAACGTCAGCGATTAGGTCGATTCCTGTCGGTCAGATATCGTAAAATTCCAAAGCCTGCGAGGTGAAGTAAGCTGAAAACCGCCGATGCTCACGCCTTGTTAGCTGCCGCCTGTTCCAGAATCTTCCTATAGCCCTCATGCGAAAGCCATTGCGCGCGTTCGAGATGGCTTTGCCAGCAACGATAGGTCCGAAGTTCCTCGGCAGCCGGATTGCGGTGAAGCACGATCCGCGCGACTTCTTTCCAGTCCGCGCCCTCGGCCTTGGCATCCAGCAAGCGTAGATAGGTGACGTAGTGCCGTTCGTCATAGACGGTTATAGTGTCGCCGGTCGGCGCTTCGTCGTCCACATCGGGATCGAGTTCGACAGGAACCCGCATAGTCATTCCCCGTATCTGAGAGAGCTTGTCTGCGGTGCGCCCCCGCAAACGATTCTCTCTGACTCTTGGTGATCGGGGAGTTAGTAACCGTCACGAAACGGCCCCATGGCCTTTAGCTCGGAAAGCCTGTTGTATACGCCACAGGCTCCCCGACCATAGGTCAAGGAGTTGGTGCCGTTCTGGCTGGCACCGGCCATTCGTGAGGGGTTACTACGCCCCAGAGCAGCGCGTCTGCTCCACCCACAATCTTAGCCGAGCTGCACGCGAATGTCTTTGCCTATTCGGCGCGGCAGGCATCGAGCCGCTGAAATCCCTCACCTATTGGCTGCGCGACGCCCCGAAGGGGGGTGCCGCCAGCGCGTAGGCGCAAATGCGGCACGCTACGCGCCGCCGATGCCTCGCCATGGTTCGCCACAGTCCGCTGCCGCCCCCGGCAGCCCAATCCCGACTGGAGGTGATCCATGCCCAACCCGCTTGCGGGCCTGCCGCCGCGCCTGCTGCGCACCAAGGAAGCCGCGCGCTTCCTCGGCATATCCATCCGCACCCTTGAGAAACATCGCACCTATGGCACCGGCCCGACCTATCGCAAGGTCGGCGGTCGCGTCCTCTACACCGTCCGCGATCTGGAAGACTGGAGCGCGGCCGGCGAGCGCAAATCCACCCGCGACAAGACCGCCGGCACCGTATTTCCCGCGCGTCCGCTCACCCCCGAAGAACGGGGCGACTGCTAGATGCTGCGCGAGGACGATCACGAGCCGGCGTTGCCGGGCGAGGACAGCGAGCGCAGCCGCCTAGACCCCTTCGTGGTTGCAACGGGCGACGCGCCGCCGCGCGACCAGCGCGATTTGATGGAACGGCCGTTCTTCTCGCTGGCGAAGACCCCGCGCACCAAGCCGATTCTCTACAAGGCCGCCGACATAGAGGTGCAGGTGTTCGGGATGCCCGAGCACGGCATGGCGACCATATGGGACGCCGATGTGCTGATATGGGCGGCCTCGCAGATCGTCGCGGCCGAGAACAACGGCCTCACCACGTCGCGCTTTGTCCGGTTTACGCCTTACCATCTGTTGCGCGCCATCGGACGGCCGACCGGCAATCACCAATACCGGCTTCTGAAAGCCGCGCTGGCGCGGCTGCAATCCACCGTCATCGCCACCACGATCCGCAACGGCCCGCATTGGCGTCGCCGGCAATTCTCATGGATCAACGAGTGGGAGGAAATGACGACGCGCGCCGGCCGCGTCGAGGGCATGGAGTTCGTCCTGCCCGAATGGTTCTACAACAGCGTCATCGACCGTTCGCTGGTCCTGACCATCGACCCGGCCTATTTCCGGCTGACTGGCGGCATCGAGCGATGGCTTTACCGCGTCGCCAGAAAGCACGCCGGGCACCAGCGCCACGGCTGGATTTTCGAGGTCGCGCACCTTCACCAGAAATCCGGCAGCCTCGCCCGGCCGTCCGACTTCGCGCTCGACCTG
The DNA here is from genome assembly GCA_964617845.1 of uncultured Kofleriaceae bacterium. Classification (GTDB taxonomy): domain Bacteria; phylum Myxococcota_A; class Polyangia; order Haliangiales; family Haliangiaceae; genus JABFXX01. The sequence continues at coordinate 2,357 of CAZUAR010000071.1, forward strand.
CGCCGGATCGCGGCCCGCCAGCAACTCCCCGGCTACCTGCTCCAGATCGAGCGGGAAGACGGCCGCGAACTGCTGCGCATCCGCCCCGAAAACCTGTCAACAGGCACTGTTGATAACCCTGTTAATGCCATCGGCAGATCAGGCGCACGGGGTATCGGCACATCAGGCGCACCACTATCGGCAGATCAGGCGCACGAACCGCAGCTAACGCTTTGGCCTGAAAAGCGGAATCCGACCGCTAACTTATCTAACAGAGAATCTTCTTTAACTGTTTCTGTGGGTGTGAAGCACGCGCCCAGTGCCACCCGCGATCATCTTGCCAATGATCGTGCGCGTTCGCAACACGCTGCGAAAGAGCCATCCCGACCTGTCCGTCTTCCGTGGATTCCAGGCATCGAGCCGGAGGACACGCCATGAGCGGATCATCGACATCACCCCGAGCGGCTCACGCTTCTTTCCGTGGTCGATATCAGGATCGCCACAAGCAGGGATCGGAAGGTCGGGCGGCCAAGCTAACTCGCGTCCTCGCTGTCGCAAGGTGCGATGCGGACAAGAGTCTCGACGGTCTCACCCGAACCCTCGTCCCCTCGGGGGACATCTCTCCGCCGCGGCGGAACTCGCAACCTACGTCAGCCGGCATCCATGTGGATGACAGGCAGACGCCCTTAAACAGCGGGTATCGGCCTCTGCGCGATTGCCTGGCCGTCACCCGTTTTCCATATGAAGGTGGTTCCTTCGACCCAGATGCGGTGCATGAGCACGGCCATCCGGCGCGCAAGCGCGGTGACGGCCCGCTTGTGCCCCCGGTTCTTCACCAGCCGCATGCCCCATGCCTTGAGCGACGACCAGCGCTTCACACGGATGAGCAGGATGTGCGCGGCCTCGTAAAGCGCCGCCCGTGCCATCGCATCGCCGCTCTTGGAGACGCGCCCGGTCCAGTCGACCTCGCCAGACTGGTGAGCGCGCGGTGTCAGCCCAAGATGCGCCCCGACCGATTTGGAGCGCCGGAACCGCGAGGGCACGTCGATGGTCGCACGATAGGTCAGCGCCACGATGGGGCCGACGCCGGGAACGGTCATCAGCCGGCGGCACACATCGTCGTCACGGGCGAAGTCCGTCGCCGCCTTTTGCAGGTTGGTATATTCGAGAGCCAAGGCGCGTCTCGCTTTCAGCATCGGGGTGAGCGCCCGCATCAGCATCGCACGATCGCCGGCGAGTTCCAGAACGCGCGCTTCGAAGTTGCGCTTGGAGACCACGCCCATCTTCAGGCCGAAGCTGCGCAGCATGCCTCTGATCGCCAGTTCGATATCCATCAGCTTGCGCACCAGCGTCTGCCTGGCCACCAGCAGGAAGCGCAGTTCCTGCGCGGTCTGCGTCTTCACATGCACGGCGCGGAACCAGCCGGTGCGCATGATGTTGGCGATCCCGCGCGCGTCGTTGCGATCGGTCTTGTTCGGCATCGCCGACAGCGCCGCCTTGGCATGGCGCGTCTCGATGCACACGACCGGCAGACCGGCTTCGGCCATTCCTCCGTAAAGCCATTGCGACGGAGCGCCGGCCTCCAGGCCGATCCGCTTCATCGCCATACCGCATTGCCCGAAGAACGCGACGAGGTCGTCCGGCTCGGAAGCAACTTTCGCCTCCTTCATCCCGGCCCCGTCAGCATCCACGATGCAGATGCTTGTCATCTCAAGGGAAACATCCAGTCCTGCAAAGTAGTCCATCGTCTCTCTCCATTCCGGTTGGTGGTGGACCGGCATGAGCCGGTCAGATCACCGTTCACGGTATGGCAAGAGGCGCTTGCTCCACACGCGACGAGAACAGAAACAGTTACCCCAGCTAACTCTTTTTCTTTGACGCGCGCGAAGGCGAAGCGTGGTGCCGGTTCTGCCGGGAGCGGCGAGCCATGACGCCCGCCGTTGACGCAGCGCACGCGCGCGCACCCCACCAGCACATCGCCGGAGACGCACAATGACCCGCCGCGCCCACCGCAGCGCGCACGGCCGTCCGCTGCCGGACGGACCTGCGCCCTTTACCACATTGGTCGAGCTGACCTTCGAGAAACGCAAGGTCGAGCACTGGATACGCT
>CAZUAR010000072.1:0-3457 GCA_964617845.1 uncultured Kofleriaceae bacterium
AGCGTGACTCGGTCAGATCTTGCGATCCGGCGTTGTCGTCACGGCGCACCATGGGACGAGTCTATCGCAATCGGTGCTAGGCTCGGTGCGTGTCGGAGTTCGTGCTGAAGCCGAAGGACGTCGAGGTCGAGGAGAAGGCGAAGGCCCCCGACGTCCAGTTCGAGCAGTTGAACGACGAGCTCAAGGGCGCCGAGCGCGCCGAGGGCGAAGACCAGGTGAAAGAGGCGCTCCTCGAGGTGCAGGCCGGCGTCGCGCAGCCCGAGGCGCTGCTCGAATGGATGGATGATCTTCGCGAGTTCGAGCGGCAGGAGCAGCGCGAGGACGACAACCTCGAGCGCAGCTTCACGATGGACTTCATCCCCGACACCGCGCGCGACAACGCGGCGACCGAGAGCCCGCCCGGCGACGACTACATGTTCTTCTCCGCGAATCGCCGCACGCCCCAGGGCGACGACGACGAGGGGAGCGGCGGCGGTGGCGGTGGGGGCGGTGGTGACGGCGGCGACGAAGGAGGCGAGGGCGACAAGCCCGCCGACGATCCCTCTGCGAAGAAGCCCGGCGAGAAGGCGAAGCCCGCGCCGGCCAAGCCGGGCAAGCCGCCGCCCAAGTCGTCGCCACCACCACCCGGTGGCGGCAAGAAGCCCGACGGCAAATAGTCTCCGCACGACCCGCGCAGCGTCGGTGGGCTGGTAGTATCGCCGGCCAGCATGCTGCCAACGCAAGCAGACGAGCGTGATGCGGCCAACAAGTGGCTCGCGGGGGAGTTGAACCGGATCTGGCTGATCGCGGAGCGCGCGCTCCGCGCGTTTCAGAAGGCGCAGATCCGACCGCAACCGGGACATCCATCGCTCGCCGAGGTCGAATCGATCCTCACCGCGCGGCGCATCTCGCGCGTCGGGCCGTCGGCGACGGAGCCCGAGGACGAGGAGAAGCTCAGCGCGCTCATCACCGACGCGGAGTCCAAGCTCGTTCCGCTGCGCAAGGCCGCGCCGATCCGCCGCCTCGTCGAGTATCTGAAGCTCCAGCCGCTCGAGATCGAAGCGCTCGTCACGGTGATGGCGCCGCATGTCGATCCGCCGCTCGCCGAGATGTTCAACGTCATCCGTGGCCCGGCGACCGGGCGCCGCGGCGTCGACCTCGCGCTGATCGGACAGCTGTTCCGTCTCAAGCGCACCGATCGCGTCGAGCTGCTCGACGTCGTCGATCCCGAGCGCCCGCTGCTCCACTGGAAGCTGATCCAGGCGGTCTCCGCGGAGTCGGCGGAGTCGTTCGGCTCCGTCAGCCACCGCGCGCTGCGTCCGACGTTCGATCTGCTCTCCGCGCTGTGCGGCCGCAGTCAGCTCGCACCCGAGCTGTCGCGGTACACGAAGATCAACTGGGCCGACGCGACGCTCGACGATCTCATCCTCGACGACAGCGTTCGCGAGGAGGTCGGCGCGCTGTGCCAGGCGGCCGCGAACACCAAGCTCGAGCGCCAGCCGTGGCTCGTCCTCTATGGTGCGGCGGGCTCGGGCAAGCGCACGATCGCATCGCGCATCGCCGCTTACGGCGGTCGCGCGCTCGTCACGTTCGATCCGAACATGATCGAGAAGGGACAGTTCGACGAGCTGTTCCCGCGCATCCAGCGTGAAGCCCTGATCCGCGGCGCGACCCTGTACATCGGCCCGGTTCCGCCCGAGCTCCTCGACAAGAGCGCCGCGGAGCTCGTGAAGCGCCTCGCCCAGTTCCCGGCGCCGCTCGTGATCGGCGTCGATGCCGGCGAGCCGCCGCGCATCTCGACGGAGCATCCGCTGCAGGAGCTGAACCTGCCGCTCCCGTCGGAGCAGGCGCGCGGCGAGCTGTGGGCGAAGGCCGTCCCCGAAGCGACGCGCGGCGAGGACGTCTCGCTCGAATCGATCGCGCGCGCGTTTCACCTGACGCCCGGCGATATCCAGCGATCGAGTCAGGAAGCGCTCGCGATCGCGACCGCGGCGAAGCGCAAGACCACGCACCTCGAGCTGCGCACCGGCGTCGAGCGACGCTTGCGCTCCGACCTCGGCGAGTTCGCGCGCCGCATCAAGGTGTCGACGAGCTGGGACGACCTCGTCCTTCCGAAGGACGAGCTCGAGCGCATCAACGAGTTCATCAGCCGCAAGAAGTACTACGACGTCGTCTACGAGCAGTGGGGCTACGGCAAGCGCGTCGGCTACGGCAAGGGCCTCATCGGTCTGTTCTCGGGACCGCCCGGCACCGGCAAGACGATGCTCGCCGGCCTGATCGCGCAGGCGCTCGATCTCGATCTCTATCAAGTCGACCTCGGACAGGTCGTCTCGAAGTGGGTCGGCGAGACGGAGAAGCAGCTCGGCAAGGTGTTCGATCAGGCGGAGCGCGCGCACGCGGTGCTCCTGTTCGACGAGGCCGACTCGATGTTCGCGAAGCGCACCGAGGTGAAGACCTCGAACGATCGCTACGCCAACATGGCCGTGAACTACCTGCTCCAGCGCCTCGAGCGCTACACCGGCGTCGCGGTGCTCACGACGAACAAGGACGCATCGCTCGACGACGCTCTCCAGCGCCGACTCACGCTGCACCTCCGCCTCGAGATCCCCGAGGTCGAGGAGCGCGAGCGGCTGTGGCGCACGTTCATGCCGAAAGCCGCTCCCGTCGATCGGGACATCAGCTTCGGGATCCTCGCGAAGGAGTTCGAGCTATCGGGCGGCTACATCAAGAACGCCGCGGTTCGCGCCGCGTTCCTGGCCGCCGCGCATAACGCCCCGATCGGGATGGAGCTCTTGCGCCTCGCATCGGCGCTCGAGCTCGAGGACATGGGCCGCGTCGTCATGCAACGCCGCGGAGAGAAGGGCGGGTTCTCCGTCGGCGCCGGTCACTTCTCCTGATCTTTTTCCTCGGTAGAAGATCTAAGGAGGCTTGACGCTCCACAACGTGTCATCTATACGTCTGCCCTCTACCTTGTAAGGCGAGCGATCCTGCTGGCGTAGCTCAACTGGTAGAGCACCTGACTTGTAATCAGGAGGTCGCGGGTTCGAGTCCCACCGCCAGCACTGACAACTAGATGATCCGGACGAATGCCCGAGCGGCCAAAGGGAGCAGACTGTAAATCTGCCGGCAATAGCCTACGGTGGTTCGAATCCACCTTCGTCCACGCAGTGTTTGTTCTCTCGTTCGCGGGCGTAGCTCAGTTGGTAGAGCTCCAGCCTTCCAAGCTGGTTGTCGACGGTTCGAGCCCGTTCGCCCGCTCCAATTTCTGATACAACACCGCAGCCGAACAGTTCGCCCTCTTAGCACAGTGGCAGTGCACCTCCTTGGTAAGGAGGGGGTCGACAGTTCAATTCTGTCAGAGGGCTCCACCCGCAACCCACCAAAACCCAGCCGCGAGAAATAGGAATGTCGAAGGAAAAATTCGTCCGCAACAAGCCCCACGTCAACATCGGCACGATCGGTCACGTCGATCACGGCA
>CAZUAR010000073.1:0-2821 GCA_964617845.1 uncultured Kofleriaceae bacterium
CGCGACCTTGCGCCGGTACATTCCGAAGGCAGATGGAACGCAGCGACCCTTGGGTGTCAAGAGGCGGGTCTAGTGACCGCGTAAGGGCGGCCAAACTGATCGCACTTATCCACAGCTCGCGGTCGCGTCGATCGAGTCGTACGACGTGACGAGTACGGGGCGGCCAAACTGATCCGATCACGCAGCGCGTGCGCCGTTCGCCTTCGCGCGTTTCGACGGCGGCGGATTCCGGAAGGTGTCTCCGTCCATCTCGATCACATGCGCGTGGTGCAGCAGTCGGTCGAGTGCCGCGCTCGCGAGCAGCAGATCGCCGAAGAGCGGCGGCCACTCTTCGAGATCTCGGTTCGACGTGATGATCGTCGAGCCGTGCTCGTAGCGACCGCGGATGATCTCGTACAGGTCGATCGGTTCATCACTCACCAGCGGGCGCAGCCCGAGGTCATCGATGACCAAGAGGTCGGGCGTGATGAAGCGCTGCATTCGGCGCTCGTGCGTCTCGTCGGCTCTCGCTGCGCGCAACTGCGTCAGCATGTCGTGCGCGCTCACGTAGAGCGCGTTGTAGCCAGCACGGCACGCGCGCTGACCGAGCGCCTGCGCGATGTGCGACTTGCCGACGCCCGCGCGACCGAGCAGCAGCACGTTCTCGCGACGCTCGACGAAGCTGCACGTCGCGAGGTCGATGATCTTCGACTTCGGGATCTTCGGATTGAAGTGGAAATCGAAGTCCTCGATCGAGCGCGGACCTTCAAAGCTCGCTCGGCGGAGACGCACGTCGAGCTGCTTGCTATCGCGGCGCTCGACTTCGTCGGACAGCAGACGCAGGAGAAATTCGCCATGCGACAGATCGTCGTCGGCAGCTTGCCGCGTTCGCAGGTCGAGTGACTGCAGCACGCCCGAGAGGCGCAGCTTTTTGAGGAGTGGGATCAGATCGTCAGTTGTGCTCATTGGGCACCTCGTTGCGGTGGAAGAGATCGCCGATCGGGCGAGCAAAGCGCGGCGCGGCAAGCGGTGCGCTCGTGGGTTTGTTGACGGGCCGCAGATCGAGCCCGTCGCGCAGGATGTTCTTGATGGTTCGGTACTGATAGCTGGCGTGGTGATGCGCGCGCTCGCACGTCGCGATCGCCCTCTCGACGGGGAATTTCTCGAGGTGCACGACCATCGACTGCACGACGCGCAGCATGCTCAGCACGTCGTCGGAGTCGAAGACGGCGCGGATGTACGCGCCGACCTCAGGAGCGATCTTGTCGGCACGTTCTTCCCAGTACGCGCGATGGCGATGACGCCACGGCGCGCGATCGGCCGGCAGATGTTCCTCGCATGTACTGCGGGGCGACTTTCCACGACGGCTGTGCATCGCGACGCGTGCATCGTCGGCGTAGATGTCGATCGTCGACGGCGATGCGCGGAGCCACACCTCCTGCGTGATCAGACGCCACGGCACGGAGTACAGCCGCTGGTCGAAGGCCACGTGACTGTCTTGATGCACGCGCGCCTTGTGCCAGACCACGAGCTCGTAGCGCTGCTTTGGCAGTGGGCGCAGCGCCGCGTGTTCATCGTCGGCAAACAGATCGATCGGCCGACGTCGCGTTGTTCCGTGGATGCGCAGATTCGCGATCTCGTCGACCCAGCGCTGCAGCTCGCACTTCGTGTCCTCGGCGTCGCTGCCGTCGCGCCCGACGAAGAAGTTCCCCTTCACGTACTTCACGCCCGACTCGACCTTGCCCTTCTTCTTCGGTGCGTAGATCGGCGCCGGATCGATCTTGATCCCGTAGTGCCGCGCGAGCTCGCGATAGCTGCGGTTCAAGCTCGCAGCACCGTCGACGCCAAACGCTGCGCGCACGACGGTCGCCTTGAGATTGTCGGGCACGATCGTGTGCGGCGCACCGCCGAGCTCGGCGAACGCCTCGACGTGGACACGCAGCCACGTCTCGATCTTCTGATCGAAACAGATCCGCACGACCATCCGTCGCGAGTAGCCGAGCACCATCACGAAGATCCACGCCTTGCGCAGTTGCCCGCTCGACGCGTCGTACAGCTTGCCGACGTATCCGAAGTCGACCTGCGCGACCTCGCCGGCCGCGGTCTCGACGGGAATCGCGACGTCCGCTGACGTGACGCCGCGAGCCTTTCGCCATCGGCGATACGCGGCACGTACCGCCCAGAAGCTCGCGGTGAAGTTCGCGTCCTCGAGCCGGAGTCGATCGTAGATCGCCTGGGGCTTGAGTCCCTTCATCGCGAAGTCTTCGATCTTCGCGCGCAGCCCATCGACCGACGAGACCATCTGCGGCGGCGCCACCGTCGGCATTCGCCGCTCGATTGCGGCGCGCAGCACCTCGAGCAGCGGCACATCTTCGACGGCGCCAGCGAGGAGCCCTTCCGCGTGCAGCGCGAGTCGGTACTCGCGCTCCGTGTTCGGGCTCATGTTCAACACGCGCGCTACCTCGCGCGCACCTGTCCCCATCCGGTGAAGTCGCACCAGTTCCTGGAGTCGATCCATCTCGACCCTCCTCATGCACATGACGACACTCCTCGCGTGGATCCGCGGAGCGTCGTCGGTTGCCCTGACCTACGACCAGGCTTCGTCGGGGGCGATCAGTTTGGCCGCCCCCAACGCGATCAGTTTGGCCGCCCCCTGCCGTCGAAGTGCCGCGGGGTTCGACCAATCGGGGCGATCACTTTGGCCGCCCTCAACGCGATCAGTTTGGCCGCCCCCTGCGCGATCACTTTGGCTGCCTCCACCGCGATCACTTAGCCCGCCTCGCTACACTTGGGTATTCCAACGGTCCGAGACCGCGTGGTGCAGATGGCGGCGAAGCTCGTG
>CAZUAR010000074.1:0-2590 GCA_964617845.1 uncultured Kofleriaceae bacterium
GTATCCGATGCACGAGGGCCGTCATGGCGCGCTGATCTCGGGCCAGCGATCGTGCGCGGATGGCAGATCGAGAGACGTGGGCGAAGCGAGTCGAGGCGTGGCGCGCGAGCGGGCTGACGGCGGTGCAGTACTCGGCGGGCCGGGGGTATGCACCTGGAACCTTGCGATGGTGGGCTTCGCGGTTGGATCGCCAGGGGCTGGTTCGGGTCGTGCGCGCAGAGGCTGTACCCGTCGACGCGGACGCGCCTCCGTGGACCGAAGTCGAGGTGGTGGTCGGGGGCGCACGGATGCAGCTCCGGTTCGCGCTCGAGCGTGAGCAGTTGGCGAGCGTCTTGTCGGTGCTCGGGACCGTGGTCGCTGCAGCGGTGCGCACGGGCAAGCTCGAATGATCCCGCGTGGTGTCGATATCTACTTCGGAGTCGAGCCGATCGACCTGCGATGGGGCTTCGACCGACTGTGCGGCGTCGTTACCGACCGCGTGGGAAGGCGTCCGCGCAGCGGGGCCATCTTCGTGTTCTTCGGCAAGCGCCGCACCGCGATGAAGGTGCTGTACTTCGATGGGACCGGGCTCTGCGTCTTCTACAAGCGGCTGGATGCGGGGACGTTCAAGCTGCCGCTCTCGTGGGACGGATCCGCGTCGACGGTCGTCCTGAGCGAGCGCGAGCTGGAGGATCTCTTCGCGGGGCTCGACCTCGCGCTGCCACCTACGAAGCACTGAATAGTGTGTTGTCGCGTTCGTTCCTGTGACGACGGACACGGCGTCGCGCGTGCGGCTCGTGCATGCTCGGCCTCGTGATCGAGCGCGAGATCATCGCAGAGCAGACCGCGAAGATCCGCGAGCTCGAGGCGCTGCTCGCCGCGGAGCGCGATCGCTCGAGCACCGAGCGGCAGCTGCGCGAGCGGCTGGAGGAGGAGAAGGCGCTGGCGCTTCGGCAGCTCGAAGAGCTTCGGCGGTCGTACGTGCTCCTTCAGCAGGAGCACGAGCTGCAGCGCCGGAGGATCTTCGAAGCGAAGGCCGAGCGCATCGAGAGCACGCAGCTCGAGCTCGAGTTCGCCAAGACGCAGGCGGTGCTCGACGAGATGCAGAAGAAGCTCGCTGCGGCCGCCGAGCAGATGGGGATCGAGCCGCCGTCGATGCCGCCGCGCAACGACAAGCCGCGCAAGAAGCCCACGGGCCGTCGCAAGCTCGACGCCTCGCAGTTGCCCATCGAGACCATCGTTCTGCCGGATCCCGCGATGGAGGCGCTCGTTCAGAGCGGTGAGGCCGAGGTCATCGGTGCTGACTCCTCGTCCAGCCTCAAGTACCGCCGCAGCTCGATGATCCGGCTCGTGACCGAGAAGGTCACCTACCGCATGACCAAGAGCGGCGCGGCGACGACGCTCGTCACCGCCGAGATGCCGCCCACGATCATCGACCGCTCGATCGGCACTCCTTCGCTCTTCGCGCACATCATCGTCGACAAGTTCGACCGCGGAATGCCCTTCTACCGCCAGGAGGAGGAGTTCGACGACATCGGCGTTCCGATCGATCGAAGCCTCATGTCTCGATGGTGCGAGCACCTCGGCGCGACGCTCGGAGCGAGCGTTCTGCACGCGATGAAAGCCGAGGCCTTCAGCACGGCGATGTGCCTCTCGACCGACGCGACGGGCATCCTCGTACAACGAGGACGCGAGCCAACGAGCAAGGCACGGCGCCCTTGCAAGAAGGGCTCGTACTTCGTCCAGATCGCCGACCGCGACGCGGTCTTCTTCGAGTACACCGAGCGAGAGACGAGCGCTGCGGTGCGTGAGCTGTTCCGCGGCTTCTCGGGCTATGTGCAGGCCGACGCCAAGAACGTCTTCGACATCCTGTTTCGCGAGCCCGAGGCAGCACCGGATCCCGACGAGCCGCAATGCACCGAGGTCGGCTGCCTGGCGCACGCACGCCGCTACTTCTGGGAGGCGGCAGCTGTCGCCAAGGAGCCCGTCGCGCGCGAAGCGCTGCTTCGGCTGCGCCGCATCTTCGAGATGGACGCGCAGTGGAAGCGCGAGCCACCCAGCAAGCGGAAGATCCTCAGAGCGCAGTTCCTCGCGCCCGAGCTCGAAGCATTCTTCCAGTTCGTCCACGCGGAGTGGGAGCAGGCCAAGCACCAGCGCGGACTGCTCCGATCCGCGCTCGGCTATGCCCGGAACCAAGAGTCCGCGCTCAAACGCTTCCTCGATGATGGTCGACTGAAGCTCGACAACAACGCCAGCGAGCGAGCGCTCCGCAAGATCGCGGTCGGCCGCAAGAACTGGCTGTTCGTCGGCAGCGACGACCACGCGGTCTCGACGGCCCACCTGCTCTCCATCATCGCGAGCGCGAGACTTCACGACCTCGACCCCGAGGACTACCTCCGCGACCTGTTCCGCGTGCTCCCCTTCTGGCCCACAGACCGCTACCTCGAACTCGCGCCCAAGTACTGGCGCGCGACCAGAGCGCGTCTCGATGCTCAGGAGATCGAGCGCGAGCTCGGCTGGCTCACGCTCCCCCCGCCAGCCTGACCGAGCTCCCCCCGCACCGTGTCACGTCCGCGAGCGTCGCGAAGGACGGCCCTCGTGCATCGGGTAC
>CAZUAR010000075.1:0-2329 GCA_964617845.1 uncultured Kofleriaceae bacterium
CTAGCTGGATGAAGTTAACACGATCCACCGGGGCGCAAGGACTGAGAATCAAACGCAGCGTCTTTAGTAAGGTCATGGAACATTCCTCAAAATAAATTTCCGGCATGGTCGTGCGAAACCATGGATTGCGCAACGAGTTATTCAGTTGAGCAGCCGCCTTGCCGTTCTTGACACATGAAGCAGTCTGTTAGCTCCACTCCATTCTTGCTGAAATTCTCGTAGGAATTCTAAAGTCCGCAACATTTCCCCGAGGGCTGGCTTTCCGGCTCTTTTCGTATCGCACCTCTTTGTTGCAACTGGCAGTAAGTTTGCGACTTGCAACAAGACGGTGCTCGCTAACGATCAACGCTTGCCGGGCTTGATAGGGTAGTGGAGCAACAGGCGATAGCCGCCGCACATCATCTTGATGCCGTGCGCAACCAGACGGCGGGCCTTGTTCTTGCGCGGGTCATTCTCGAAATCCTCCTTGGTGCCGCGAAAGCCGAGCAGGACTTCGGCGACGGTGCGATAGCTCTCGTCGCGTAGGCGGGCGTCGAGCGCGCGGAGGGAAAGGGTGTGCCATTGCCGGAGCTGGGCGGGAACGGCCCGGAAGTCGGGACCGGGTGCGCGGCCGTTGAGGGACCGCCAGAAACGGCGCGCAGCGTGTGCGCGAAGCTCCAGAAAGGAATCCATCGGCAGGGTGACGGCATAGAAGGCGGCGGCATCCGGCACCGGCTCGGGAAGCCAGAATTGATGTGCGACGCCATCCACCTGCCAGATGCCGTGCCAGCCATCGGCAGCGCGGCGCAGATCGAGGCCGGCGAGATGGGCAAGCGTCAATATCGGTTCGGTGTCGCCGTCCTTATGCTCGACCGGCGAGAGCATCACCGCTTGCGGTTGAAGGCTCGGACTCCAGATTGGTGGCGGCCGGTCATGCGGCGCGTCGGGATCGCACGGGAAATCGCAACCCCCAGCGATCTGCGAACGCTTCAAGGTCACGGCCGGACGGTCCTCCGGTTAGTGCGATGGTCTGGAACTCCTGACGATAATCGTCATTCCGGCGCAGATATTCCCAAGCGAAACCGGCGGCCGAAATGTGCTTCGCGTGCCTGTATGCCACCGGCGAACGCCAGTCGATGCTAAGCATGGCGTCACCTCCCAAAGCCGGGGCGCGCAAGGCAGCGCCCAGCCCTTAGAGGTTCAAAGATCGCTGGAAATATAGAAGCCGCTCAAAGCAGATACCTTGAGCGGCCAGCCCGATCATTCTTGGTTATTTTCTGCTTAACACTATTTCGATGATTCTGCGAGACGCCCGCCCGCAAAAGTGCGGGCAAGACGCTCCGGCTTTCATTGGCTGGAAAACACATGCACCTCGTCATGTGCGGTTTCGACTGTGAAAAACTCGCCGTTCATTTCAGCGTCGCGGGCCATTGCTTTCCAATCAATGTAGTAGCGTAGCGCCTCGGGGATCGCCATGCCGCTTTCAGCGGTCAAGTCCTCCATGAAGTCGGCAAGGCTGGCGAACTGGCCGTGATAGCAGTCCCGCAAGGCGGTTTCGGCTTGGTCCATGTCATCGTCGCACTGATCCAGCAGGCCAGCGCCTAGCGCGCCATGCTCGGCGATGAAAGCGCCCATGCGTGCCACGGTGTCGATGCCGGCATATTCGCTGATCGTGACGCCCTCGAAGCCCTCATAATCATGGATGGCATATTCCTCCGCGTGCTCGATGGGGGACCGTGCGAGCATGGCCGCAATCTCGTCCCTGATTTCGTCCGCGTCCTGATCCGCCTCGATCCAAGCCCCATGCAGATAGCCGTTATTGTAGGCGGCAAGGCAGGCGACATAGATGCGGGGATTGCTGTCGGAAAGGTTGGTCATGTCTCTGATCCTCGGGTTTGGGGTTCAGAGCAGCGCAGCGCCGCTCCTGAACCCTTGCCCGGCGGCGAGCCACGGGTAGCAAGGCGCAGGAGAAGTCTTTGGCACCGTGGAATAAATGGAGGGGACCCGCTTGCGGGGAGCGGGCCGTTTATGCCGCGAAAGGCCGGAGAGTTTTCTTGCGCCGCGCGAGGGCAACGCCCTTAGCAATTTTCTTCGTAACGATCAGATGAGACGCGGCGGCAGCCGCGCCGGCCCGGAGGCGAACGCGCTACCACATTGCGCTGTAGAGAGCCGGAGAGCCGCCAGTGACAAAGCCCCGGCGCTTTAGCGCCGGGTCCGCAGAAACACATGGTGAAAACGTATCGACCGGAAACCCATTGTAATACCATTGGTTTCCGGTCGATTCTCGGTCCCTGATTTATAGGGCTATGGAGTAAACGTAGTTGTCATCTTCACCCGGTGGGGCGCGCCA
>CAZUAR010000076.1:0-2201 GCA_964617845.1 uncultured Kofleriaceae bacterium
GGGCGCACGTCACGGAAGTGATCGGTTCGGGGCACACTGTCTGGCACGGGGTCAGTGCCGCTTTACTTACAGCGGCAGCCGCTGTAGGATTTGCGCATGAAGAAGCGTTCTGTTGCCTCCGGTCCGGAAGTCCTGGCAGTAGCAGAGGGTATTGGCAAGCCCGTTGCTCTGCGCCGCGGTTCTTTGGTCGAGCGCTGGATGCTCTGTGGCAAGGCGAGCTGCGCCTGCAAGCGAGACCCTGCGGCTCGACATGGTCCCTATTTCAGTCTCACCCGTGAGGTCGGCGGCAAGACCAAAACACAGTTGGTGCCGAGCTCACAGGTCGAGATGGTGCGCCGGCAGATTGAGGCTGGCCGCGTATTCCGAGACGCTACCGAGCTGTTCTGGCAGGAGTGCGAAAGGGTTGCTGACGAGGAGCTCAAGGCGCTCGCGGTGGACTCGGCGCCGGACGCCGAAAAAGGGGGCTCCAAGCGAGTTTCGCGGCGGAGATCTTCGCCGAAATCGAAGATCTGATCGCCAACAGCCCCATCGCCGACTGGGACCTCGAAGCGATCGAGGTCACCGTGCGGCGCCAAGTGCTGCGGCTCGCGGCCACCGTCGTGGCCAAGCAACTGGCCAACGACCGATCGGACTACCTCGGCCCACACACCGCGTGCCCGCGCTGCAGTGGACCGGCTCGCTACGCCGGACGGCGCTGCAAGCAGATCGTGAGCGTGCTTGGGCCGCTTTCGATCGACCGTGCCTACTACCACTGCGCGGCGTGTGCGACTGGCTACTGTCCGCGCGATCAGGCGCTGGGTGTTGAAGACTCCTCGTTGTCGCCCGCAGTGACGCGCATGATCGCAGCCGTCGGCGCACTCGTCAGCTTCGCGGAGGGGCACGAGCTGCTGCGCGAGCTGGCCGGTGTCGATGTTTCTACCAAGCAGGTCGAACGAGCTGCCGAGGAGCTCGGACGCCAGATTGCCGAGGACGAGCGTTGCGTCACTGAGCCCCCGCCATCGGGTACAACGGTGGCTCGCACAATGTACCTCGGCATGGACGGCACGGGTGTCCCGATGCGCACCTCGGAGTTGGCTGGCCGGACGGGAAAGCAGCTCGACGGCTCGGCCAAGACCCGCGAGGTCAAGCTCGTCACCGTCTGGAGCGCCGAAAGTCGCGACGGCGACGGCAATCCCATGCGCGACCCTGGATCCGTGACCTACTCGGCCGCGATTGAGTCAGCGGCGAGCCGCGATGTCGACCCCGAGCCCTCGGCATTCTCCAATCGCGCCGCTCGCGAAGCACGTCGGCGTGGCTTCCAGAAGGCCCGCCGCCGTGTCGTGCTCGGCGATGGTGCGCCGTGGATCTGGAACCTTGCCACCGAGCGCTTCCCTGGAGCCATTCAGATCGTCGATCTCTACCACGCCAAGGGCCATCTTTGCGAAGTTGCCAAAGCCATCTACGGGCCCGGCACCGACCTCGCGGCGAGCTGGGGCAAACTGCGCAGAGACGAGCTCGAGCAGGGGCGCATCAACGCCGTCATCACCGCACTGGAGGCCCACGCCGGCAACAACGAAGAGGCCCGACGCTGCGTGGACTACTTCTGCCGCAATCAGAGTCGCATGCGCTACCCACAGTTTCGCGCTTACGGGCTGTGCGTCACCTCCGGCGTTGTCGAAGCCGGCTGCAAAGTCGCCATTGGCACGCGCCTGAAGCGAGCCGGCATGCATTGGACTCTCGCCGGTGCCAACGCCATCGCCGCCTTGCGCTGCTGCCGCCTCAGCGGTCGCTTCGACCAATTCTGGTGCCGACGCTCAGCCGCCCGGTCCAGCCCGGCCAAGAGGCGCGCCCTGGACGGCAGAGCGCCACCATAAACACCCGACTCACGAACCGGCTGCCGGTCAGCGAGCCGCGAGGTGGTCTGGGGGAGGCTCGCGGATCGGTGCAATGAGCCGTCGCATCGCCGCGCCGGCACTGCAAAATCCGCCCAGCAAGGCGACAGAACCTAGGAAATCAGCGGGCACCAGCGGCACCAGGATCCGCAGGCCAGCTCACGATCGCCGCCCTTCACCAGCAAGGGAGGGAGGGGGAACGCCACGCCTACCGCGAAGACTGATCGACCATCCAGCGCTTGCCCCACGCTCCGGTCTTCTCCGAAACAAAGAACTCTTCTTCCGAGTCTTGATCGTCGGCGAGCTACCTCACAGAACTGACGTGCGCCC
>CAZUAR010000077.1:0-1920 GCA_964617845.1 uncultured Kofleriaceae bacterium
TGTCGGGTAGGCCGGGAGGTCACCCTCCCGGCCCCCCACGGATCCGGACGTGCAGGTTTCCCGCATCCGGCTCCTCAGGCGATGGTTTCGCTCGCTGACGGCCTCTACGTCACCGGTCTCGGAAGCCGGGCCGGGGGAAGCGGGTATCGGGCTAAGAGCCGATTGAAGGCTTCCCAGGTCAGCGCGGCGCGCTGAGATCGCCGGCCCAGCCACTTGTGCCACATCCGTCGCACGGCGTAGTGGACTCGACTGATCGCAGCGCTGTTGCCACGGACCCCGAAGTAGTTGATGTGGCCACGGAGTTTGGCTCCGAGGACCATGGCTTGTTCTGCGATCGGCAGATGGCGGCCTCGTTTCATCCACTCGCTGGTGCGGTGCAGAAATCGGGTCACCCGGCCCGCGGCGGTCTTCCGCTTCGGCAGCCAGTACCCTTCCTGGGCCCGTCCCCAGTAGTAGGTGAATCCTAGAAAGTCGAAGGATCCAGGTCGCGGTCCACTGCCGTCTCGATGCGGCTTGCGGAAGTCCACCAGCCGCGTCTTCTCGTCGTGGAGTCTCAACCCGTACCGCTCGACCCTCAGACCCAGGGCTTTCTGGACCCGCTCCGCGTCGTGCCGCTCGGAAAACACCATCACCAGGTCGTCCGCGTAGCGGATCAGCTCGCCTCGCCCGTAGAGCCGCGGCAAGACCTGCTGCACCCACCACCCGTCGATGACCTCGTGCAGGTAGATGTTCGCCAGGAGCGGTGAAATCACGCCACCTTGCGGGGTCCCTCGCTCTTCGTGGCTGACGACGCCACCTTCGAGCACCCCGGCCCTCAGCCATTTCCCCACCAATCGCAGAATCACCCCGTCGGCGACCCGCTGTTGCAACATCTCCCGCGCCTTGGCGCGGTCCAGGCTGTCAAAGAAGGCCCGGATGTCCACGTCCAGTACCCAACCGCCTTGCATCTCGTACAGCACCTCACTCAAGGTGTCTGCCGCTTGACGGGCCGATCGATTGGGTCTGAAGCCGTACGAGAAGTCGTAGAACTCCGTCTCGTAGACCGGCTCCAAGAGCATCAACACCGCCCGCTGAAGCACCTTGTCTTCAAACGTCGGTATCCCGATCGGACGGGTCGAGCCCCGATCCTTCGGAATATGGACTCGTCGTACTGGTGGCGCCTGGTACGTACCGCTCTTGGCTCGAGTCTCCAGCGACTTCAGGTTCTCCGTCAGCCGCTCGGTGTACCCCTCTGCCGTCACGCCGTCCACCCCCACCGCCCCGTCGTGGCGCGTTTGCGCGTACGCCTCTTCCAGCCAGTTCGCGTCCATGTGATGCGCCAGCGTCGTCAACGTCCGACCACGTAGCTGTTGCGCCAGTGTCGCTATCCGCTCTTGTTTCGTTCTGATGTCGCTCCGCCTCGATCTGCGGTCCATCTTTCCCTCCTGCGGTTCCATCTCCCGTGCCCCCCTTCCCTCCTCCGGGTCCCTTGGGGTGGTTCCCCGGACTCGCCGGTACTACGAAGGCATCCGACTCCTACGCGCCCTTACCCCCACCTGTGTTGCCTCGGCTTCGGGCCCTCGGTTCGATGCCCGAGTGTGACGCGCAGGTCTCCCAGGTTCCTGGGTGGCCCTCCCATGCTCGCCCCGCTCTCAGACCCCGGTGAGACCGCCACGTCAGACCATCTCGACGCTTTGGTGTTGCCGACTGCTCCAGGTACCGCACCGGCTCTCACAACTGGGCTTTCGGGGCTCCATCACGCAGCTCGCATGTCCCCTGTGTACGCTTCGCAGCTGCAGTCGCCTGCCACTACGCAACACTCGGTGCCGGACGGTGGTCAGCCTTATCCGGGTGAGACTTCAACTCACTGAGCCACTCTGAGGTCTTCGCCGATCTCTACCCCATCGACTTCCTCCTCCCAGGCTTTGCCTGGCGCACACC
>CAZUAR010000078.1:0-1611 GCA_964617845.1 uncultured Kofleriaceae bacterium
CGGAAGTTGTCGAGCAGTTTGAGACAGCGGTCACGTGAATTTACTGAGCGGCTTCGAGTTGGCTGAGGTCGGTGTGCTTGATGGGCTTGTTGATGTACGCGGCGACGGGCAACGGCGGAGGCGTGGGCACGCCGCGAGGAAAGCGTTCGGGGTGAGCGGCGTACGCGGCCGCGAGGGCATTCGCTCGGCCGCGCCACTTCGCGAGTGCTCGGCCGTGGTGCACGTCGTCGGGCGTCATGAGGCCGAGCGCGACGTGGTGGTGATCATGGTTGTACCAGTCGAAGAAGTCGACGCAGTGCCGCTCGGCGTGCATCGGATCGGTGAAGCGCGCGGGGAAGTCGGGCCGGTACTTGAGCGTCTTGAACTGCGACTCGGAGAAGGGGTTGTCGTCGGACACGTGCGGGCGCGAGAAGCTCTTCGTGACGCCGAGCGAGGCGTACGCCTGTGCGAGCGTCTTCGAGGTCATCGCGGTGCCGCGATCTTGGTGGATCGTGAGCTGGCCGGGTTGGATCTCCTGCCGAGCGCAGCTCTCGAGGATCAGGAGCTTCGCAAGATTGCCGGACTCGCGATCGGCGATCAGCCAGCCGACGACGTATCTGCTGAAGACGTCGAGCACGACGTAGAGGTAGTAGTAGGTCCACGTCTCGGGGCCGAGCAGCTTCGTGATGTCCCAGCTCCACACTTGGTTCGGCGCCGTCGCGATGAGCTCGGGCTTCGCGTACGGCGGATGAACTCGCTGCCGACGGCGCTCGCGGAGCTCCGCGTTCGCGGCCAAGATGCGGTACATCGTGCGGATCGAGCAGTCGTAGTGCCCTTCGTCCAGCCGCTGTGCGTAGACCTCGGTCGGTGGAAGATCGATGAAGCGGTCTTCGTGCAGCACGTCGAGCACCGCCCGGCGCTGCGTGTCGTCGAGCGCCTGCTTCGGGCGCCGGCGTCTCGCGACCGTCGCCTTCGGTCCGTACCGATGGCGGTAGTACGTTGCGCGCGACAGCCCGATCGCGGCGCAGGTCGCCTCGATGCCGAGCCGTTCGCCGACTTCGTTCACCACCGCGATCATGGCGTCTCGTCCTCCAACGGTCGTCCCAGGAGCGCCGCCACTTTTTTTTGGACGTCGACGAGCGCCTCGGCGCGTTCGCGACGTGCGGTCTCCTTCGCGAGCGCGCGCTCGAGCTCCGCGATCTTCTTGTCGCGTGCGTCGACCTCCTTCGGCTTGCGGCCGCGCTTCTTGGGCGTCAGCGCATCCAGCTCGCCGGCAGCCCTCGCGCGACGCCAATCGACGAGATGCGACGAGTACAGCCCTTCACGCCGCAGCAGCGCGCCGAGTTCTCCCGGCTTCGTGCACGCGTCGGCCTGCTTCAAGATCGCGAGCTTCTGTTCTGCCGTGAAGCGTCGTCGCGTTCGCTTCGCCTTCACCTGCACCTCGGCTCGGTGGTTCGTTCCGATCATCTCCTGTTCCGGTCTCGCCCTCCATGGTGTCGCGCGCGAGGCGCTCGAACGGGCGGAAGGGCTCCGCCCGCGTTCGGAGATCCTGCTGAGCTCGGGGGCCGCACGGCTCCCGCGCTACAGAGAATTCCGTCATGCATGCTGTCTCAAGCAACCTGACACAGAGGG
>CAZUAR010000079.1:0-1374 GCA_964617845.1 uncultured Kofleriaceae bacterium
GGATGATCGAAATCGCACGCACTGAAAGCTGGTCGCCTGAACGCGATGATTGGCGGCGCCCCGTCGCCGAACGCCTTCGCCTGATCGCATCCCAGATCGAATCCGGGAACGTGTCTGCGGTTGTCTGTGTGAGCAAGTGCGGCGAGCTCTGGGTGCAAGATATCAAATACGATGATCAGTACGAAGCAGTCGGCGCGTTGGAACAAACGAAGCTGACGCTGTTGATGGGGCGCGCCGCGTGACCAACCTCTACACTGAATTCCAGGAAACCGCCGACGAACTCCTGGAAGAATTCAAGCAAGGCACCGTCACGCTCACCCGGACAATACAGGGGGCTCCGAATCCGGAAACGCCATGGATACCGACCCCATCGGAAACGCGGACGTATACGCTTGATGCGGTCGTGCGCGATGTCGCGACGAAATACGTCGACGGAACGGAAATCCTCGCAACCGACGTGCAGGTAACAGCCAGCACGAAGATGTCGTGGACAGCGACGAACGGGGTAGCGATTACGCCGTCAACAGTGCGTTATGAGCCGGCGCCGGGCGATGTGATGGCGATCGATGGCGATGGCGTGACGATCGTCAAGACAATGCGCATCCCGCGCGCAGGAACTGCGGTCGCGTGGCGGTTTATTGTGAGGGGGTGAAAGCGTAGTCTGATTTCCGCTTTGAGCGCGGAAACTAAACTACGCCGCTTCCAATGATAAGCCACAACAGCAGCGCGTAGCGTCACTTGTCTTCGCGCAGTCACCCCAATCCGACGAGCGCGCCAATCCCCAACAAGCCCAGGCACCAGGCGGACAAGATACCAATCCCGAGCCGGCGCATCCTCCGCCGATCACTGCATCCGAGCACAAGCCCGAGGGCGGGGGCGACAATAAAGAACACGAGTGCCGATATAATGGGCCAAGGTGGTTCGCTGGATTCTATTGTTTTTTTGCCGAACATGAGAAATTTTGGGTCTCGTTCGGCACAATCATATTGGCGGCCGTGACGCTCATTTTGGGTGCAGCAACTGTCTTCTTGTATCGCGCGACGAGAGACTTGACTGTCTTTTTGAATCAGCGACTTGATCCCAAACATCTCGCAGCTTTGAGCGCTGGCACCCATGCTCTCCGCGTTATCGGGAAAATCGACTACTTGGATGCATTCGGGAAAGCGAGATGGACTCGGTTCAATCTTTTCTACGGTGGCAGCTACGGCTTGAACACCGGCTTGGCACTCAATCACGGCCCCGACGGTAACGAAGCCACATAGAGCAGCGGCTAGAGCCGCTCGCGCCCGCACCGCGCCGCTCCTAATCACAATTGCACCTGTGATTTAGGAGATGGCCTGAAGGGCCGCTTGTGGCGTTTGCGCCATAATACCG
>CAZUAR010000080.1:0-1263 GCA_964617845.1 uncultured Kofleriaceae bacterium
TCAGCGAGCGGTGAGCTGTTAGCAGTGAGCAGTTTGTTGCTGCTCACTGCTCACTGCTTACTGCTTTCTTATTCAACGATCTCCGAGACGGTACCGGCACCGACGGTGCGGCCGCCTTCGCGGATAGCGAAGCGGAGTCCTTTTTCCATCGCGATCGGGGCGATCAGTTCGATCTCCATCTGGATATTGTCGCCCGGCATCACCATTTCGACGCCTGCCGGCAGGTTCGCGACTCCCGTAACGTCCGTTGTACGGAAGTAGAACTGCGGCCGGTAGCCGGTGAAGAACGGCGTGTGGCGGCCGCCCTCTTCTTTCGTCAGGACGTATGCCTCGGCCTTGAACTTCGTGTGCGGGGTGATCGTGCCCGGCTTGGCGATGACCTGCCCGCGCTCGATCTCCTTACGCTCGACACCGCGGAGCAGAAGCCCGACGTTGTCGCCTGCCATTCCCGAATCAAGCAGCTTCTTGAACATCTCGACGCCGGTCACGACCGAGTTGCGGGTTTCTTTGATACCGACGATCTCGACCGGTTCGTTGACGTTGATCACTCCACGCTCGATACGTCCCGTTGCGACCGTTCCGCGGCCCTGGATGGTGAAGATGTCTTCGACCGGCATCAGGAACGGCTTGTCCGTCTCGCGGGCAGGGGTCGGGATGTAGTCATCCACAGCCTGCATCAGCTCATCGATCTTCGGCTCCCATGCCGGGTCGCCTTCGAGTGCCTTGAGGGCCGATCCGCGTACGACCGGAATGTCGTCGCCCGGGAACTCATAGCTCGAGAGAAGCTCGCGAACTTCCATCTCGACCAGTTCCAGCAGTTCCTCGTCATCGACCATGTCCACTTTGTTCATGAAAACGACCATCGACGGAACGCCCACCTGGCGGCCGAGCAGGATGTGCTCGCGCGTCTGCGGCATCGGGCCGTCGGTCGCCGCGACCACAAGGATCGCTCCGTCCATCTGCGCCGCTCCCGTGATCATGTTCTTGACATAGTCGGCGTGGCCCGGGCAGTCAACGTGCGCATAGTGGCGGTTCGCCGTCTCATACTCAACGTGTGCCGTTGCGATCGTGATACCGCGTGCCTTCTCTTCAGGCGCGTTGTCGATCGAATCGAACGCCCGCACGATCATCTTCGGATTGTGCTTCGACATCACCTTCGTGATCGCTGCCGTCAATGTCGTCTTGCCGTGGTCCACGTGACCGATCGTACCAATGTTCACGTGCGGCTTGCTCCGGTCGAATTTCTCTTTGCTCATCTTCTCT
>CAZUAR010000081.1:0-1255 GCA_964617845.1 uncultured Kofleriaceae bacterium
CATCATTAAACACCACAGTACCACTGCCAGCTGTAAAGGTGCCGGCGTTGGTGAAGTTGCCACCAATGGTCAGAATGCCAGAGGAAGCTGTATAGGTACCAAGAATGCTTAAACCACCAGTGCTAACGTTGCTGCTACCTCCTGGCGCAAAGGTGGTGCCAGAAGCAATAACTAAGGTTCGGTCAGTATCTACGGTGAGATTAGTGCCATCACTGTTAAAGCCGATGGAGGTAGTGTTACAGCCAAAGCCGCCATCGTCATTGTCACAAGAGTCTAAGTCATCATTGGTGAAGCTAGTGCCGTTAAATGACTGTAGTCGGACTTGTCCTTGTACCAGTGACAGGCCGGTACAGTTTGGGTTACCGGTACAAGAAGAGCCGTACTTGAGTACTAAACTAGCTTCACTAGAATCAAGCCAAATGGTTACAACATCCCCTGCTGTTGGCTCATTGAAGTCAGCGAAGCTAAACACACCACTGCCGTTAGAGGTGGTGGTTGTGCCAATACCGCCGTTAGTAGAGATATTTAAAGTGTAGCCAGTGCCGTCTGGAGTAGTGCCATCACTTTGGTAGACAACTCCGGAGATGGTAATGCCACTGACTGGGAAGGTCCAGCAAGTACCGTTATTACCACCATTGGTATTGCCGGTGCCAGTCATATCTATGGCTGTTGAAGAAGCATGGCAAGCACCCCAGGAAACTGTTAAGTAAGTAATGTTCTCTGTGCCTTGGTGGTTAATAGTCCAAGAACTTGAGCCTGTAGTGGAAGTAAACACTACGTTGTTGCCATTTGAGCCTGTGACTGTAAGCAGACCATTAATGGTCGTGGTGGAGCCAGAGGTAAACTGGATGTTCTTGCCAGCGGTGGCGACAGTAAAGTTGTTAAAAGTATTATTACCAGAGATCACCGAGGTCTGACCAGAATCGTCAAAGATGATGCTACCAGAAGAGTTAGTAAAGGTGCCGTTGTTAGTAAAGTCCCCTGCCAAGTGGAAGGAAGAAGAGCTGGATGCGGTGAAGGTAGAATTAGCAGAAATAATCAGGTCTCCGTCAATGTTAAGGATCGGGTCATTGGTGTCGGCGTTAATAACCACGCCGGTGTTAGTACCATTACCAATGGTGAGATTACCAGAAACATTGAAGGTGCCGGAGCCTAAGGTAAAGGTAGTGCTGTTGGTGTTAGGGACTAACTCCAGGTTATGGTAGTTAGCTGGAGTAATGCCAGAAGCGCCTGGTTCTATGGAGAAGGCCATGCC
>CAZUAR010000082.1:0-1104 GCA_964617845.1 uncultured Kofleriaceae bacterium
CGCTCTGGCTCGGATGTCGACCTCTCCCCGCTCGCGGGGAGAGGTGAAGCAGCGCTATATCCGTCGGTGTCCTTAACCATGCTCATGGTCGCGGCCATGGCGGTGCGAATGATCATGGCCATGCGCGTGGTCGTGCTCGTGATGATGATCGGCGTGTGCGTGACCATGCGCATGCGAGCCATGCGCATGACCATAAGCGCCGCGCTCGGGTTCGAACGCCGCATCAACGGCGACGAACGTCGCGCCAAGATTTTGCAACATCTCCTCCAGCACGTGATCGCGGCGGATGCGTAGTCTATCTCCGGCGATTTGCACCTCTGTATGCCGGTTGCCGAGATGCCACGCGAGCCGCGCGAGCGCGGTCGCATCGGCTGCCGCGATCTCGATCAGCGGCTCCGGCTTGCCGACGACACGCACGATCGTTCCGTCATCGAGCACGAGGCCGTCGCCATTCTGCAGGCTCACAGCTTCCGGCAGATCGAGCAGGAAACGCGTGCCCTTCTCGCCGGTCAGCACGATGCGGCGGCGATGGCGCTCATCGGCATCGAGTAAAACCGCATCGCATGCTTGCGCCGCGTTCCACTCGCCGGCCTTTTTTACTTCGCTCGCTCGCCTCATCCGTCCGGTACATGCTCCTGGAGCATTTTCAGGCGAAGTGGACTCCGGTTCGCCGTCAGAAAATGCGACAACACAGAGAGAAATAGTGCGAAGCCCGATTCTATCAAACCGGGATTCGCTCCAGGTATCACACCACTCGTCACCGCCGGGCTTGACCCGGGCGGTCCACACTGGGCCGTCGCGGATGCGGCTGAGCCGCCTGGATGCGCGGGTCAAGCCCGCGCATGACGACGGCGCCCTGCCGCTCCGCGCATCAGAACAAAAAATACCGCTGCGCCATCGGCAGCACTTCGGCCGGCTCGCAGGTCAGGAGCTCACCGTCGGCGGTCACTTCGTAGGTCTCGGGATCGACGGTGATCGCGGGCGTTGCGCCATTGTGCACCATGTCGCGCTTGCCGATCGTGCGTGTGCCCGACACTGCCACCAGGTCTTTCTCGACCCCCAGCGTTGCGCGCAAGCCGGCGTCGAGCGCCGCCTGGGAGACGA